>NZ_PIPT01000009.1 GCF_003987395.1 Pseudidiomarina aquimaris | reverse complement strand
CAAGTTTATGCCTGGCGGCCATAGCGAAGTGGAACCACCTGATCCATTCCGAACTCAGACGTGAAACGCTTCAGCGCCGATGGTAGTGTGGGGCTTCCCCATGTGAGAGTAGGACACCGCCAGGCTTTAAATAGAGAACCCCAGTCCAGATGGACTGGGGTTTTTTTATGCCTCAAAGACAACTGCGTTGTTCGCTATTTGCTGTTCGATGTTCGATAAAGCCAAACAACGAGCGTTCTTGGTTTTGCTTTTCGCTTTAAACGAACATCAAACAGCAAACATCAAACAACGCTCTTCGCTCTTGGTTTTCGCTTTAAACGAACAACGAACAGCAAACATCAAACATCGCTTTTCGCTCTTCGCCCTTCGATTTTTTCGAAAGTTTGGCCCTAATAAACGCACTATTCATTTCACTATCCTGAACTAAAATGCACACAGTGACGTAAAGGAAACTGTGATGCTACGAAATACCACCAACACTTATGGCTGGACCGCCATCATTATCCATTGGCTTTCGGCGCTTGCCGTTATCGGCTTGTTTGCGCTTGGTTATTGGATGCTGACATTGAGCTACTACGACCCTTGGTATCGCCTCGGGCCATGGTGGCATAAGTCGATTGGACTCACACTGCTCGCACTGACTTTGTTGCGTAGCATTTGGACGTTGATGAACCCCAAGCCCAAATTGCATGGCTCGCGTTATGAACGCAGTGCGGCAAAGTTGGGGCATCTAATCCTTTATGGCTTGTTGTTTGTCACGATGATCAGCGGTTATTTGATCTCGACCGCCGATGGCCGTGGTATCTCAGTATTTGATTGGTTTGAAGTACCAGCATTGATCACCAGCATTCCGCAACAAGAGGAAGTTGCCGGTGACGTGCATTGGTATGCAGCATTGAGTCTCGTAATTCTGGCCGGTATCCATGCCCTCGCCGCCTTACGACACCATTTTTGGGACAAACATGACACTTTAAAGCGCATGTTGCGCCCGCAAAAATAACTCACCTTAGGAGGATGTTATGAAGAAATTAGCTTTAGTTGCAGCGGTAACAGCAGCCTTGTCGGCGTCAGTACAGCCGGCGCAGGCGGAAGACTATGTCATTGATATCGAAGGCCAGCATGCTTTCGTTCAGTTTAAGATCAGCCACTTAGGTTACAGCTGGCTGCTGGGCGAGTTTACTGATTTCGAAGGCTCGTTCAGCTATGACGAAGCCAACCCAAGTGCAGCAAGCGTTAACGTTACGATTGATACCGCAAGCATCGATAGTAACCACGCTGAGCGCGACAAGCACTTGCGCAGCGACGACTTTTTGGCGGTGGATGAATACCCAGAAGCAACCTTCACTTCTACGAGCTTTACACCAAATGGTGACGGAAGTGCGGTACTAGCCGGTGATCTAACTCTACGGGGTGTGACCAAGCCAATTGAAATTGCGGTAACCGAAGTAGGTGCCGGCCCTGATCCATGGGGGGGCTTCCGTCGCGGCTTTGAGGGCTCAGTGACCCTTACCCTCGCCGACTTCGGTATTGATTATGACCTGGGCCCAGCGGCTAAAACTGTCGATATGTATTTATCGATTGAAGGCGTACGCCAATAAGCTTACGCCTATTAATGGGTTCCCAACTCAGCTTTCTCGTAGGCAGCTAAGGCTGCCTGCGAGTTGCCTTGCGCGCTGTAGACTTTAGCTAAATCGAGCCAGACACGCCGCGATGGCACTAATTCAGAAGCGCGACGTAACGCTCGCTCCGCAAGTGCCCACTCTTTCGTGGCAATCGCAATCTGCCCCATCGCCTGCAGTAACAAGCCATCTTCAGGATGTTGCTTGAGTTGCTGTTGCAGGTAATCACGCAATTCAATTCCTGCAACCAACAGTTGTTTATCGAGTAATTGCGCGAGCTTTAAGTCGCCCCGTTTTAGGCCGCGTGCGGCGATCTTATCCGCAGCTTCTACTAACTGGTAGGTTTTCAGTACATTTAAGTAAGCGTGGCGAATGCTTGCGGTACGGCGCTCATCACGCGACAAGCTCTTCCAGAAGGCTGCTAACGCCGGAGGCCCCTCGCGACCGATCGCCAAAAACCGCTCACGGTAGGCGCGCTCGGCGAGCTCGCTACGCTCCGTTGCCGTCATTACCTCCAGCCGCTCAGCATCGGTTAAGCTGGCCAGAACTTCGTCCCAGCGGTGCAAATGTTCGTACGCTTGCAGGGCAATTCGCAGCAGTTGCGGGTGTTGCGGATAGCGCTGACGTAGTTCTTTAATTTCCGTTAAACGCTGTTCTGCTTGCTCAGGGTGTTGTTGCAAGGTGAATAACGTTTCTGCAAGTTGCAGCTCAGTCGGATTAGGAGCATGCTGCAACCATTTGCGCGCTTGTGGGTAGTCTTCATTTGCCGCAGCGGCATAGCTGGCAAACAACGCAACGGTGCCGTCGTGGCGCAGCTGCCAACTGCGATTAAAGGCGCTCGAGGCACTGCGACGGTCACCGTGAACTAACGCGGTCGCACCGTCGGTGAGCGCTTGTTGCGCTTTACTGTTACGCCGTTGACCGAACCACTTCATACCCCATGCGGTACCACGTACCAGGCGCATGATGAAGCCCCAGATGACGCGTAACACAATAACGGCGAGTACCAGTAAGATCACCGCCGCGACTAAGCTGGTCTCAATCGTGTAATTACCTACGGCAATCAGCACATAGCCGGTATTGCCATCCCACAACGGGCCGATAAATAACCCAGCGATAAGGAGTAAAACGATGATCCATGCGTATTTCATTGGCTCACTCCAGCATTGACGGCTTGGGCATGGCGGTTCATTAACGCCAAACTACGCAATTGTTCTGGAAGGCTCGGCTGCAATGACTGTGCAGCAAGCTCGGTTAAGTCACTGCGTAAGGCTGCCAACTCCAGATCACTTTGCTGCTCTAGTTCCACCACCAAGGCCAGTGCCTCTTGCAGGCTGCTCTGATAGAGCGCATCGGTTTGGCTCAGCGCGGCTTGTTGCGCGAGTTGTAATTGCAGCAACACCCGTTGCTTAGCAAGCTCCACAAAAGCAGCCGAAAGCTGCGGTTCGATCGGCTTCTCTCGATGTTGCACGCGAATGAGCTGCTGGAAAAGCGTACTCGCACTGGCTTGGAGGTGTTCGTACCATGGCGCATCAGCGGGCGCCTGTTCCTCCACTAAGGTGCGCGTTGGGGCATTAATGCGCCATTGTTGCTGCAATAGTCGTGCACGCAGGCTACTTAATTCCATTGCTACCGCCAGGTGGCGATCGGCGTCGACGCTGCGTAAAGCAACTTTGTCGTCGTTGATCGCTTGGCGAGCCGCTTGATACGCAGGATTGTTGAGTGCCGCCAAGTGGGTATCGGCGAGCTCAAGCAGTTGCAAGGCCAATTCCGGCGCTTGGTCAATGTATAATTTATTACTGGCTTCGGCGACCAATTGCCGCGCTTCTAGCACACGCCATGCGGTGGCTTGCGAGACATCTAGACTTGCTAATTCAGCTTGCACTGAGGCCACGGCGCGGGCGAGATCTGCTTGCCGCTGTTCCTGTTCGCTCACACTGCGCAGCACGCTTTGTTCGCTTTGTTGCAGCTGTCGTTCAACGAGGCTTGGCAGCTGTTGCTGTTGGCGCTCAAGCGCAGTGATTTCGCTCTCAACTTGCTGTTGCAAGCCTTGGAGTTGCTGATCCTGTTCGGCAAGCTGTTGTTGTAGTTGCTGATTGGTCACTAGCAACTCTTGGTAGACATAGCGGTAGCCTGCCCAACCAGCGGCTATGAGCGCAGCGAGCAGAATCAGTGTTAGTAACCAAGGTAAAGCAGAACCACGCTTTGGTTCGGCAGACGACTCTTGCGGCTCGATAGCCTCATCACTCTGCGCCTCTACCACCTGCGCGTCTTCCTGCTTTGCTGTACTCTTTTCAGTACTCTGTTCAGTCATAAATGATCCTTTTCTACCTGCATAGCGCGTTGCCATGCATCTACCATAGCAAAACTTGCGGCACTATCGGCAATCATTACATGTTTACCGATGCCGGAGGGCAATAATTGTTGCAGCCGATGACTCGCCACGATCCAAGTGCAATTGGCGAGCCAGTCAAGACTGGCTGCCGGAACTGCAGCTAAAAATGCACCGAGTTGTTCCGCACTGCTCACCATAATAGTGTCGATATTCTGCTGCCACTTTGCCATTTGTGCGGCCGTCGGCGGATTGGCCACCCGCTCATACACCTCGAGATATTCAACCTGAGCGCCACGGGCGCGTAGTGTATCTGCAAATAATTCACGGCCACTGCGACCGCGCACAATCAGCCAGCGTTGACCACTGACTTGTTGCAGTTCAGGCAACGCAAGCAAGGCATCGCTGTTGTGCTCGCGCCAGGGGCAAACCACCGGGCGTGCAACGACACGAGCAATTGCGGCGGCGGATACCGGCCCCACGGCAAACCAACGACACCGCGGCATGGCGAGATTAGGAGCCCACGCATGCGCCTGCTCGGCAAAATAGTTGGCGGCATTGACGCTTACCATCATGGCTCCGTCCCACTTGGCCCGCAAGGTGTCAGCGAGGCTACGTGACGGGTCATCATAGCCTTTGATTTCGAGCATGCTGGCACTTTCGCTGGCAACGCGCACACCATGACTCAGGGCGTGTTCCTGCACTAACTGTTGCAGCTCGGTTGCTTGGGCTTCAGGACGAAGAATCAGGATCCGCTTCATGAGTGGAGTTCGTTCTCCGCATATACATCGGCCAAAATTTTGCCGGCTCCGCGCGCTAATAAATATTCAGCGAGCTCGGTACCCAATGCTTCGGCATGGTCACGATGACCTTTGATATCGCCTTCGATGATTTCGCTCCCGTCCGGGCGTCCGACCAAGCCACGCAAATGTAGTTGGTCCCCATGCAATTCTGCGTAAGCACCGATCGGCACTTGGCAGCCGCCCTGCAAGCGGCGGTTCATGGCGCGCTCGGCGAGTACGCAGCTGCGCGTATCGGCGCAGGTAAGCGGCGCAAGCAAAGCTTTGGTTTGCGTGTCATCGGTGCGGCACTCGATGCCCAGCACCCCTTGTCCGTTGGCTGGCAGACATACTTCAGCAGGTAAACGCTGACGAATGCGCTCGCCCAGCTCCAAGCGGATCAGGCCCGAGGCGGCAAGAATAATTGCATCAAACTGATCATCATCAAGTTTGCCAAGGCGAGTCTGTACGTTGCCGCGGAGATCTTTCACCACTAAATGCGGAAAGTGCGCGAGGATTTGGCACTTGCGACGCAGACTACAGGTTCCCACGACCGCGCCTTCAGGCAGCTCTTCCAAATTATGGTAGTGATTCGATACAAAAGCATCGCGCGGGTCTTCGCGCTCACAAATACCAAACAGCTCAAGCCCCGGTGGAAACTCGACAGGTAGGTCTTTCATCGAATGCACGGCAAGGTCAGCACGCCCTTCAAGCATGGCGACTTCGAGTTCTTTCACGAACAAGCCCTTGCCGCCAATTTTGGCCAGCGGGGTATCGAGAATAATGTCGCCCTTCGTACTCATCGGCACTAACTCGACCGTGAGGCCTTCGTGCAGCGCTTCGAGCCGTGCTTGGATATGCTCAGCTTGCCACATGGCTAATAGGCTTTTGCGAGTCGCAATACGCAGAACTTGGCTCATATTAAGCACCGCCTGCAGCGTCTGCATCTAATTCAATGTTTTGCTCGGCTTGTTTACTGCCTGAGTCCGTCAGCAACTCCCACAATTCGGCGCCGGTACGATTATCAATCCATTGACCGTCACGGTATTCAAAGTGGTGACCGTTGAATTTGGTGGCTACCCAAATTTGTTGTAGCGGCGGCTGTTTATTGATCACCATGACCGTACGGTTTGGAAAGGTAATTTCCAGCATGTCACCGTCACACTCGCTATCGATGTCGAGACCGGTGTTTTCAAAAGCTGCTTCAATCGCCCAAATCGTCGCTTCGGCGAGTTCATGATACTCATGGTCTTGCATGTCTACTCCTAGTAATGACATTTGTGCGCTGCAATGCGATGATAAGCACACGTTTCAATCGCGAATTACAAGGGTACAGTTTACCGATGTTTAACCTGAAAGTAATGCGTCCAATCATTGTAGCAGCTAGCTTGTTGTTGGTCGCCTGTGGACAAAAAGGTCCATTAGAAATGCCACCTCCGGCTGAGCAGAATAAACCAGAGGCAGCTGTAGCCGATTCGCAAGCACAGGATAGCAACGTAACATCATGAGTTTTAATTACAAAAATACTGAATTGTTCGCAGAAGATTGTGCGGTGACGGACCTTGCTGAAAAGTATGGAACGCCGCTGTTCGTCTACTCTAAAGCTGCGATCAAAGCGAACTGGGAACAGTTTGCCCAACATTGGCCAGCCCCCAACAAACTTTGTTATGCGGTAAAAGCCAACTCCAACTTAGCTGTATTAAACCTACTTGCCCGTTTAGGCGCAGGCTTCGATATCGTCTCCGGCGGCGAGTTAGCGCGCGTGCTGAAAGCCGGTGGCAAAGCCAGCGATGTGGTTTTCTCTGGCGTGGGTAAGAGTCACGAAGAAATCGCTTATGCATTGGAACAAGGTATTGGCTGTTTCAATGTTGAGTCGGCGGCTGAGCTTGAACGCATACAAGCGATTGCTGAGGAGCAAGGTGTGGTAGCGCCGGTGTCACTGCGAGTCAATCCTGATGTCGATGCGCAGACCCATCCGTACATCGCGACGGGGCTTAAAGCCAACAAGTTTGGTATCGCTATGAGCGAAGCGCGCGACGTATTTCGTCGTGCTGCACAAATGCCGAATCTGAATGTTTGTGGTGCGGACTGTCACATCGGTTCGCAAATACTTACGCCGCAGCCTTTCTTGGACGCCGCAGAGCGGATGTTTGACTTGGTCAAAGACTTGCGTGCTGAGGGTATCAATATTACCCATTTAGATATGGGCGGCGGCTTTGGTATTCCTTATCAGCATGAAGAAAAACTGGAAGTGAGTGGTTACTTACAGACGCTGCAAGAGAAAGCCGCTGAACTGGGTGATCTGAAGTTGATGCTGGAACCGGGCCGCTCGATTGTTGGCAATGCCGGCATCATGGTCACCAAGGTCGAATACTACAAACCTGGCAGCGAGAAAAACTTCTTGTTGGTTGATGCCGGTATGAATGACTTGCTACGTCCGTCACTCTACAACGCCTATCACGCGATTCAACCGGTGGTGCGTCACGACGGCGTCGATGAGCAGTTAGTTGATGTCGTGGGTCCTGTTTGTGAAACCGGTGACTTTTTTGGGCATGCGCGTCACCTTGCCGCGCAAGAGGGCGATTTACTTGCCGTAATGAACGCGGGAGCTTATGGTTTTACTATGGCGTCGAACTATAACACCCGCCCTCGCGCAGCTGAAGTCATGGTGCATGGCGAGCAAGCGACCTTGATTCGTGAGCGTGAGCCGTTGGAAAGTTTGTGGCAGGGTGAACACTTGCTCGGAGACAATGAGTGAATTTCAGTAAAATGCACGGTCTCGGCAATGACTTCATGGTCATTGATAACGTGACGCAAAATATTTACTTAAACCCTGAGCAGATCCGACGTTGGTCGGATCGCTATCGCGGAATCGGCTTCGATCAACTATTGTTGATTGAGCCGCCCTATGATCCTGAACTGGATTTTCATTACCGCATCTTCAATTCGGACGGTAGTGAGGTATCGCAGTGTGGCAATGGTGCACGCTGTTTTGCCTTGTATGTTAAGCAAAAAGGGCTGAGCAATAAGCAAGAGCTAAAAGTAAGCACCAAAGCGGGCACTATGGTGATGCGCCACGAGCGTGATGGCCGTGTAACCGTTGAAATGGGCATGCCGACGTTTATCCCGTCGGAGGTGCCCTTTAAAGCCAATAAAGAAGAACAAACCTACGTACTGCGGGTGCAAGAGCAAACCGTAATGTGCGGGGTCATGGGGGTTGGCAACCCGCATTGCGTGATCGAGGTCGACGACATTCATCATGCGCCGGTCGGAACTCTGGGGCGTGCTTTAGCGACCCATGAGCGCTTTCCAGAAGGTGTGAATGTCGGTTTTATGCAAATCATCAATCGCGAGCACATCAAGTTGCGGGTATTTGAGCGAGGTACTGGTGAGACGCAAGCTTGTGGTAGCGGTGCTTGCGCAGCAGCGGTGATCGGCATGCGACAAGGCAAGCTTGACTCGCAAGTACGAGTGCATTTGCCGGGTGGGCAACTGATTATTCAGTGGCGGCCAGGCCATCCGATCCGCATGACCGGACCGGCGGAACATGTTTATGATGGACATTTGAAATTATGAGCACAGAAGCAAAAAAACAAGCTCACGAGATCTTGGTCGATGACAGTTTAATTGCGGCCTACTTGGAAGAGAACCCCGACTTTTTTGAGCGTCATCCGCAATTGTTGCAAAGCCTCAGCGTAAAGCATCAGAGCAAAGGCGCGGTATCGTTGGTAGAGCGCCAACAGCAGGTGTTACGTCAACGCGTGCACCAGCTCGAAGAAGAAATTACGGAACTAATGGTCACCGCGCGACGAAACGAAGAGTTGTTCCGCTATTTCAGTCAGTTGTATGTGAAATTGCTACAAAGCTCGAGCCTCGAAGAGGTGATGGATAGCCTGCAGCAAACCTTTTCAGAGCAACTGCAAATGCCGGCGCTAAGCTTGAAGTTCTTCGATAGCCCGCTGGAGCTCGAGGAGCAATTCACCTTTGCCGCCGACACGCACAAACAATTGTTGAGCAAGCGCTTCCGTGACGACAGCATCTACTTAGGTCGCCTGAGTGCCGATGAGCAACGGTTGCTATTCCCAGACGAAAGCATCGCTTCGGTGGTGTTGTTGCTGTTAGGTGATAAAGGCGAACTGGGCATGCTCGCCATTGGCAATCATGATGCAGGGCATTTTGAGCCAGCGATGGACACCTTGTTCGTTAAACAACTGCAGGTGTTGCTGACCCAAGTACTGCCACCGCTATTACAGCACCATGCTTCTGCTTGATGCGCGGCAGCGCTTTTTGAACCACTTGGCCGGTGAGCGCGGGCTTGCCGATCACACCTTAGCTAATTACGGCCGCGTTTTAAAAAATGATATCGCGCACCTTGCCCAACAAGGCGTTGAGCAAGTGGCTGAGATCACTCAACCGTTGTTTGAGCGCTTGTTTATGGACTGGCGCCGGCAAGGTTTGGGCGACGCATCATTAGCGCTACGTTTGGCCGCATGGCGATCGTGTTTTGATTACTGCATGCGCGAAGGCTGGCGCAACGATAATCCAGCGCGCCATACCAAAGCACCCAAAGCCGCGAAGCGCCTACCCAAAAATCTCGATGTCGATAGTATCAGCCAACTCTTACAACTGCCGGATAATGATGAGCTAGCGCTGCGTGACGCGGCGATGATGGAACTGCTTTATGGCAGTGGCCTGCGTTTAGCCGAGCTGGTGGCGCTTGATATCGATGCCATTAACCCTCGCCATCAAGAGTTACGGGTGCTGGGTAAAGGTGGCAAAACCCGTATTGTTCCTTACGGCCGCTGTGCTGCGGAAGCCTTACGCAAATGGCTGCCGATTCGGGCGAATTGGCTTGGCGGTAACCTGACCGAAGTGGCTCTTTTTATTAGCCAGCGCAATAAACGCATCAGCCCACGCACGGTACAACAGCGACTTAATCATTGGGGGCAACAGCAGGGCCTGCATGGTAATTTACATCCGCACAAACTGCGCCACTCGTTTGCTTCACATATGTTAGAATCGAGCGGTGATTTACGCGCTGTGCAGGAGTTGTTGGGGCACGCTAACTTAAGCACGACCCAAGTCTATACGCACCTAGATTTTCAGCATCTTTCGAAAGTCTATGACGCAGCACACCCAAGAGCCCGAAAAAAGTAGCAAACAACGAGTTCCACATGCAGTTTTACCGTCGCCCGCAGCCCATTGCCGCGTTAAGCTTTGACCTTGATGACACCCTCTACGATAACGTGCCAGTCATGCGCCGCGCCGAGGCGGAAGGCTATCGCGCATTGTGCGAACTTTTCCCCGAGGCCGGACGCTGGACCCAAGAGCAATGGGCGCAACGACGCTGGCAATTGATGCAAAGCGATCCCAGCTTGGCCAGTGATATGACCTTGTTGCGTTTGGTGACCTTGCAACGCGGTCTGATGGAGCTGGGCGTCGAAGAACATGTGGCACGAGCCGGCGCTGAGCAAGGATTCCAAGCTTTTATCAATGCGCGCAATCAAGTGATGGTGCCGGCGCAAACCCATGCGATGCTAACGGCTCTCGGCCAGCGTTACCCGCTCATTGCCATCAGCAATGGTAATGTTGATACCAAAGCGATTGGCTTACGCGATTACTTTGAACATGTCATACAACCGGGCGAAGGCCGTCGTGGCAAGCCATACCCGGACATGTTTAAGGCGGCGCAGGCCCACTACCCTAATTTATCGCCAGCGCGCTGGCTCCACATTGGCGATAGCCCACTAGCCGATGTGCTTGGTGCGCATCGTGTCGGCTGGCAGGCCGCTTGGTTCCGTGGTGGTATTTACGATGAGCATGAGCTGGTGGTACTGCCGACCTTTGCCTATGCCGACAATCAACACTTGGCCGATTACTTGCTCGCTTGAGTGAACGGCTTCATGGTCGCGGCTAACTGGTTGCATATACAGTAGTTGCGCTTTACACTGACCAGCAAAGTACCAATGGATATTGCTATGACATCGCACCCTCTTCTGGAGCAACTCAACGACAAACAACGCGCTGCGGTTAGTGCCCCAGAGCGCCATATGCTGGTGCTTGCTGGCGCGGGCAGTGGTAAAACGCGGGTGCTGGTACATCGTATTGCTTGGTTGTTGCAGGAATATCATTTATCGCCGTACAGCATTATGGCGGTCACCTTTACCAACAAAGCCGCGGCAGAAATGCGTGGGCGGGTTGAAGAGCTGGTCGGCAGCTCCACGCGGGCGATGTGGATTGGCACCTTCCATGGCTTGGCGCATCGTCTGTTGCGCGCGCACTACATGGATGTTGGTTTACCGCAGAACTTTCAAATCCTCGATAGCGATGATCAACAGCGCATGCTCAAACGCATCATGCGCAGTATGAATTTAGATGAAAAGCGTTGGTCGCCGAAGCAAGCGCAATGGTTTATTAACGCCAAAAAAGACGAAGGCCTACGCCCCCATCACCTTGATGGCCATGATTTTAATGAGCGTACCTACAAAGAAATTTACGATGCCTACCAAGTGGCGTGTGATCGGGCTGGCTTAGTCGACTTTGCTGAGCTATTGCTGCGCGCGCATGAATTATTGCGCGACAACCGTATTGTGCGTGAACACTACCAAAAGCGTTTTCGCCATATCCTCGTGGACGAGTTTCAAGATACCAACGCCATTCAGTATGCGTGGGTCAAATTGCTTTCTGGCGGTGGCGCCGGTGGTGAGCACGAAAACTATGTAACCATTGTCGGTGACGACGATCAGTCAATCTACGGCTGGCGCGGTGCCAAAATCGAAAATATTCATCAGTTTACCCGTGACTATCCGAATGTTGACACGATTCGGCTCGAGCAAAATTACCGCTCGACCAACACGATTCTGAGCGCTGCCAACAGCGTCATCGCCAACAACAGCGATCGTTTAGGCAAAGAACTGTGGACCGAGGGCGGTAACGGTGAGTCGATCGATTTGTACGCCGCCTACAATGAGTTGGATGAAGCGCGCTATATCGCCAGTCAGATTGAGGCGTGGCACGAACAAGGCAATGCTCTGCAAGATGTGGCACTGCTGTATCGTAGTAATGCCCAATCGCGGGTGCTCGAAGAAGCTCTCTTGCACGCACGCATTCCGTACCGAATTTATGGTGGCTTGCGCTTCTTCGACCGCCAAGAAGTCAAAGATGCGCTGGCCTATTTACGTTTACTCGCCAACCGCAATGACGATGCGGCACTCGAACGGGTGATCAACACGCCGACGCGCGGTATTGGCGCGCGTACGCTGGAGATTGTGCGTGACGGCGCTCGGCAACGGGGCTTGTCATTGTGGGATGCCGCGAAGCAACTCGCCACCGAGAAGGTGCTTACCGGCCGTGCAGCAAACGCTGTTTTGAGCTTTATTGATTTAGTGCAAGAGCTTGAAGATGAAACCGCGGAATACAGTCTTGGCCGCCAAGTTGATACGGTGATAAAAAGCAGCGGCTTAATGGCGATGTACCAAGCCGAAAAAGGCGAAAAAGCAGAAACGCGGGTGGAAAACTTAAAAGAGCTGGTGAATGCTTGCGATAACTTTGATCAACTGGGTACCGAGACACCTGAGGACATGACGCCGTTGAACGCCTTCTTGGCGCATGCAGCGCTAGAATCCGGCGAAGAGCAAGCGGAAGAACATCAAGATGCGGTGCAATTAATGACCCTGCATAGTGCGAAAGGTCTCGAGTTTCCGTTGGTGTTCATGTGCGGCGTTGAAGAAGGTTTGTTTCCGTCGCAACAGTCACTCGACGAAGCAGGTCGGCTCGCGGAAGAGCGCCGGCTGTGTTACGTCGGTATGACGAGGGCGATGCAGAAGCTGGTGATCACTTACGCTGAACAACGGCGCATTTATGGGCAAGAAAAACTGCATCGTGCGAGCCGCTTTATTGCTGAGATCCCACCTGAGAACTTGAATCATGTGCGCATGCAGACGCGGTCACGCAGCAGTGATGGATTTGGCGGCAATCAAGCCAGTTATGGTCGTTTTCACAGTGGCGCTAGCCATGAAGCCTTTACCGAAAGTGGCTTCCAGTTAGGCCAACGGGTACGCCACGTGAAGTTTGGTGAAGGGACCGTCCTCAACTATGAAGGCAGCGGCCCGCAAAGCCGTATTCAGGTTAACTTCGATGACTTAGGCAGTAAGTGGTTAGTGGTTGCCTATGCACGCTTAGAGCGTTGCTGATGAAACAGTGTATCGAGGCTGTAGAGCGCTAAAGCTGCCCAAATGATGGCAAAGGTCACCAACTTATCGGCCGCTAATGGCTCACCGTAAACCCACACCGCCAAGATGAACATCAAGCTTGGACCAATATACTGGAAGAAGCCGAGGGTCGCATAACGAATGCGTTGCGCCGCCGCCGTGAAACACAATAGTGGTGCGGTGGTGACAATACCTGCGGCAATAAGCAGGAGATTCAGTTGCCAGGTGTTGCTCGTCATGTCGCTGGCGCCTGAGTTGGCGAAGAAAAACACATAGACCAGCATAAACGGCAGCAGAATCGTGGTTTCCAGCCACAATCCGGTCATCGAGTCGACCGGTAGACGCTTGCGAATCGCACCATAAGTGGCAAAACTACAGGCCAATGCCAGCGCAACCCACGGCACTGAGCCAAACGAAATCACCTGAATTAGCACACCTATCACCGCCAAGGCGATGGCGACCAGTTGCATGCGGCGCATACGCTCGGCAAATACCACCATACCTATGGCGACATTCAAGAGCGGGTTAATGTAATAACCTAAACTGGCGTCGAGAATGTGGTCGTTATTGATGGCCCAAATGAATAAGAACCAGTTGCCGCCAAGCAGAAAAGTCGCAATGGTTAGACGCAACATTTGTTTTTTATTGGTCACCACCGGCTTAATGCGCTGCCAGCGGCGTAAGCCAACGATAAGCAGTAGTACGAGTATGAATGACCAAATAATGCGGTGCGCTAGTATTTCCAGAGCTGGTACTTGTTGCAACAACTTAAAATAGATAGGCGCAACGCCCCACATGGTGTACGCGGCAATCGCAAATAAAACTCCTTGGCGACTGCGTTTAGCATCATCGGTCATGCCGTAAACTCTCATACTTAGTTGGGCGCCCAAGGCTGTTTGGCTGGGCGCACAGAGGTGTGCGAAATTTAATCAGTTACCACGCGGATTTGTCGGAAATAACAGTTCGGCGGTGGTGCTTAGCGCGTGGGATGCATACAATAGACCCTATTCAATTCTTGTGCAATCGGAGCCCGCTAGAATGACCGCAGCCGCGCTGTCAAAAACCCTTGCCGATGTGTTTGGTTATGCCTCATTCCGGCAGGGCCAAGAGCAAGTGATCGCGGCCGTGCAAGCAGGCCAAGATGCACTCGTACTGATGCCCACTGGCGGCGGCAAGTCGTTGTGCTATCAATTGCCAGCGATTATGGGCGATGGTGTGACCTTAGTGGTTTCACCGCTGATTTCGCTGATGCAGGACCAGGTTGAAAGCTTGCAAACTATGGGTGTTGCCGCAGCCGCCTTGCACAACGGTCTCGATACCGAACAACAGCATGAGATCATGCAAGATGCCGCGCAGGGTATTGTGAAGCTGCTCTATGTCAGCCCTGAGCGTGCGCTACAAGGCTACTTCATGCGTCAATTGCAACAGTGGCCGATTACGTTGATTGCCATTGACGAAGCGCATTGTATCTCGCAGTGGGGCCATGACTTCCGCCCCGAATATGGGCAACTGGGACAGCTTCGCGAAGCCTTGCCGAACATTCCGTTTATGGCACTTACGGCCACTGCCGATGCGGCGACCGAAGCCGACATTGTGCAACGCTTGCACTTGCATGAGCCAGAGATCTTTAAAAGCTCCTTTGACCGCCCCAACATTCGTTACATCGTCGAAGAAAAATACAAGCCGCAAAAACAGCTACGCGATTATATTGCCAAACAAAAAGGCGCTTCGGGTATTGTCTATTGCGGCAGTCGCAAGAAGGTCGAAGATCTCGCCGAGCGCTTGCGCAACGACGGGATCCGAGCGCGTGGCTATCACGCACGCCTGCCACACGAAGAACGTGAAGAAGTATTACGCGGCTTTGTGCGCGATGATATCGATGTCGTGGTTGCCACCGTGGCCTTCGGTATGGGTATCAACAAGCCTAATGTCCGTTTTGTCATTCATTTTGACGTACCACGCAGCATCGAAGCCTATTATCAAGAAACTGGGCGTGCTGGCCGCGACGGACTGCCAGCCGAGGCGGTATTGCTCTATGACCCAAGTGATGCGGGCTGGATCCGCAGCATGATCAACGACCATCCCGATGAACAACGCCGTCAAGTTGAGCTACATAAGTTCTCGGCGATGCAGGCATTAGGTGAAGCGCAGACCTGCCGCCGTTTAGTGCTGCTGAATTATTTTAATGAATTCCGCGATAAGACCTGTGGCAATTGCGATATTTGTCTCGATCCGCCGCGTCAGTACGATGGCACCACCGATGCCCAGAAGGTTCTCAGTTGCATTTACCGGGTGGGCCAGCGCTTTGGTGCAAACCATATTATTGATGTTTTGCGTGGCAGTCAGTCGCAGCGCTTAACCGCGCTGGGTCATGAACAGCTGTCGACCTTTGGGATTGGTGCGGAGCAGAGCCAGAGCTACTGGCTAAGCATTATTCGCCAGCTTATCCATCGTGGGTTGGTGCTTCAAAATATTCAGCACTACGGTACTTTGCAATTGACCGAAGCGGCACGGCCCGTATTGCGCGGAGAGGTGGCGCTGCAACTCGCTGAACCACGGATCAACTTGGCGGTCAGCAAGCCGAAAGTGACCGACCGGGCGGACTACGACAAGTTATTGTTCCGGCGCCTACGCGCGTTGCGGAAAAGTATCGCCGAAGCCGAAGATAAACCGCCGTTCGTGGTGTTCAACGATGCCACATTGGTCGAAATGGCCGTGCATTACCCGACCGATGAGCAAAGTATGTTGATGATTTCAGGGGTGGGGCAAACCAAGTTTGCCCGTTATGGCGAAGCCTTTATTGATGCGATTACGGCGTATTTAGATGCCGAAGACGAACCCCTGTTGAGCCTTTAAAAGCTGGCGAAGTAATAGCGCCAAAGCTCTTGCAGTACCGGTATGATGGACGCCACCAAGATCAAGCCCATGGTGATATTAAACACGCGCTGGAAGATCGAGTTTGATAGCACTTTGCGCAATAGCGAGCCAAACAACAGCCAAACGCCCACACACGGAAAGGCCATCAACAAAAAGGCCAAGGTGATGGCGACGACTTCCATAACTGGGTTACCTTGTACTGTGGTATAGGCAGCAACCGCACCTGAAGCCATCATCCAGGCTTTTGCATTAACCCATTGAAATAACGCCGCTTGCCAAAAGGTAAATGGCTTTTTGTCGCCGCGTTTAATCGCTTTTGGCTCAGCACTGGCAATGTGCCAAGCAAGCCATAGCAGGTAGACCACCCCAACTACTTTAATCAACTGGTGTAGGTTCGGAAACTTCTCGAAAATGACTCCAAAGCCGAAACCCACCAACAAAACCATCAGCGGAAAGCCCAAACAGATACCGAGGAAATGCGGCATGCTGGCGCGCACGCCGTAGTTCACGCCGGAAGACATGATCATGACATTATTGGGGCCTGGCGTGATCGTCGTTGAGAAGGCGAAAAACAACACGGCGATGAAAATTTCCATAATCCACCCATTTCAATTGAGGTCTGTATACTAGGCTTAAGTGTGCCCCTAGAAGCAACAGAAAAACAAGGAGTTCCAATGCGAAAACTCATGATTCTTCTCGCCGCAGTCGCAAGCCTTTGCGGCATTATGCCAGTGAGCGTAGCACAAACGGCGCAAGCAACGGCAGATACGTCGACCGCTCCCCTTAAAGTTGCAGTGCGTGTGAGTCCACCCTTTGTCACTCAAGACGGTGACGGAAGGTTTCAAGGGCTTACCATTGCCTTATGGGAAGATATTGCCAGCACCAACAATTATGAGTTTGAGTATTACCCCGTTGGTCTTGATGAGATGATCGATGGCGTCGCCAATGAGCGCTATGCTGTTGGCCTAGGGGCGATTTCGGTGACGGCTGACCGCGAACGGCAAATCGATTTTACCTTGCCTTTTTACAATGCAGGGTTGGGTATTGCGGTGCCGGCAGCAGAAGAAGCTGCATGGTGGACGCTGACCAAGCGCTTTTTCAGCTTCGAGTTCTTAACGGTGTTGGTTGCCCTGATCGGAATTCTACTGGTTGCTGGTGTGTTCGTTTGGTTGGCCGAGCGTCGTCATAATCCTGACGAGTTTGATAGTCGTTCGTTACGCGGTATCGGCGCAGGTTTCTGGTGGGCGGCGGTGACGATGACCACCGTCGGTTATGGCGATAAATCACCACGCAGCGCAGCCGGTCGAGCTGTGGGTCTGATTTGGATGTTCACGAGCGTGATTATTATTTCAAGTTTTACTGCCTCGATTACTTCCGCGTTGACCATTAATAAGCTCTCGACGCGAGTGCAAGATAAAGATGATCTCGCCCAGGTGCGAGTGGCGAGTGTGCCAAATTCGTATAGCTCGTATTGGCTCGATCGTGAAAATCTCGGTTATCAAAACTATCCTTCCTTAGCGGCAGCGCTGCAGGCGGTCAATAAAGGTCAAGTGGATGCGGTCGTTTATGATGCACCGCTCCTGAAGTATCAACTGCGTAAAGGCTTTGCCAACCTATCTGTCTTGCCGGAAACGTTCGCTCCGCAAGACTATGCCATTGTGCTGCCGCCCGCCGACGCGCGTCGCGAAGAAATAAACCGTGCGTTGCTCGGATATGTGCGTGGCGCTGAGTGGCGCGAGGCGGTGAACCAATATTTAGGCGACTCGCTATAATAGTGGAACACTTCAGCTACGACTAGCCAAGCCAAGTGCGCAACTGTGGCCAAAGGATAAGGGTCCACATCACGCCAATCAGCAGCAAACTGAACATTACAGCGGCTGAAGCGATATCTTTCGCTTTGCCGCTGAGTTCATGCAGATCAGGACTGATACGGTCGACCGTGGCCTCAATGGCTGAATTCAACAGCTCGACGATGAGTAAAATAAACACCGGTAAAATAAGTAAAGCGCGCTCGGTAGCATCCGCAGTAAGCCAGAGGGCCAGCGGGATCAGCACGAGCGCCAAGAGGCAATCCTGACGCACCGCAGCTTCCGATTTCCAAGCCGCACGAAAGCCCCTGATGGAGTTGCCGGTAGCGCGCACAATGCGCATTAAACCTTTTTGCGATGGTTTCATTGATTTACTTTTTGTTTCAGCTAGATGGTGTACAGTGTAATACATCAGTGAACTTAAGGATGGCTTAAATTTATGGCCGAAAGCAATCATTGGCAACTGATTCCGCTCGAAGACTTTGCGCGCCCCTCCGCACCGGCTAGTACGATGGTGCAGAAGGTGCTGATTCGCTTGCGTAACCTTGTCGGTGGCGACGCGGACGAAGATTCGACACCTGAAGATCAAGATTTCCCCCATTACCGTGAATTTGATATTGAACCTGCCGTAGCAGCTGTTGATCAAGCATGGTCTGAACTTGAAAGTGTCCCCACAGTGCGATTTGTGGTGAGCCCACCGTTTAGTGGCTCGGGCGCAATTCTCCGGCAATGGGCGCAACAGCATGGCTATCAGCAGCTCAAGATCCCTAGCATTGAACAACTGGAAAGTGCAGACACGGAAGGCTGGTGGCAAGCACAAGAATGTGAACGTTGGTTGCTAGATGAGTTTTCGTCTTTTTGGTTACGCACTACCTCACACATGCAATTCGTGCGTGCGCTGCTACCTCGCTTGTTGCGTGGCGAGCTAGGTGAAGGCGTGGTGGTCGTCGACAGTTGGACCTTTGCCTTTTTGCAACGCGCTTGGCCGTTGAGCTTGCCGCATTGCTACTGTTTTGCTGCAGCCACGCCGGATTTGTTGCGACAGGTCTGTATTGAGGGTAGCGACAAGCGTTTACGCAAACTGGCTGCCAAAGCCCGTGGCAACATGGGGGTAGCACTTGCGCTGTGGGCGCTTGAGCGCGATAGCGAGCGCCAAGCACCGCAATTGCCGCGTGAAGCCGACGACGGGACCGCGTTTATTCTCTATGCCCTGCTGCTTCATCATGGCCTGCGTGGCGAGCACTTGCAGTGGGTGTTACCCATGTTGGCGCCAGACCAACTCGATGTACAGCTGTTAAGGTTACAACAAAACGGTGTGATTGAACTGGATGATGAAGGCGTTTGGCGCACGACTGTGTACGCCTATATCGATGTGCGTGACTTCTTAGCTGCACGCGGTTACTGGCTCGATGGATTTTAACGGCGAGGCGAACAATGGATACCGAACAGTTTCTAGCCATATTCAAAGAAATCAATAGCGCGGTGCTGATTGAAATCGGCGTAGTGATTGTTGCCTCGTTGGTGTTCATTTGGTGCAGCCAAAAACTTTTACCGCTGCTGGCAAATCATTTGCACGGTAAGCAAAGGCTGTTTGTGCTGGCGCTCATCCCGACGGTCCGTGTCATTGTGTTTATCTTTGCGATTGTCTGGATTGTGCCATTAGTTATTGAGCCGACCGCACGCAATATGGTCGCAATTCTCGGCGCCGCCGGTTTGGCCATTGGCTTTGCCTTGAAAGATTACGTCAGTAGCATTATTGCCGGCGTGGTTGCTGTGTATGAAGTGCCGTATCGGCCCGGCGACTGGATTTCGGTCGATGGCACCTATGGTGAGGTGAAGCATATCGGTATGCGTGCCATAGAGATAGTGACGCCGGACGACACGGTGGTGTTTATCCCGCATCTGAAACTCTGGTCGAACTTAATTCACAATGCCAACAATGGCGGTCCGAGCTTGATGTGTGTGGTGGACTTTTACCTCCACCCTGAACATGACGCCAATCGCGTCAAACATCTGCTGGAGGATGTGGCGCTGACCAGTCCCTATGTGCAACTGGCAAAACCGATTGTGGTGGTAGCCAATGAAGAGCCTTGGGGCACGCATTACAAACTCAAAGCGTACCCCATCGATCCGCGACAACAATTCCAATTCATGACCGATCTTACCGCGCGTGGCAAGTCATGCCTGCGCGATTTGCCGGTTAGCTTTGCCCAGCTGTCACCAGAGCACGCTGCTCAGGTAGGCCCATACTAAGCACATAAGGTTTGGCCTGTGCTTGGCGCTCGCTGAAGCTGGCTTTGTCGGTCAGTCCTTGCCATTGCATTTCAATCAAGGCCTGTGCAACTGCGCCACCTAGACCACTTCCTGGCCCCAGAAGAATGATGTGGTCAGGTGCAAACTCTTTCACCGCGACTTGTACCGACTTGCTGAAGTCGTATGTTTCTGTGACTTGATGGCCGAGGGTATAGCGTTGCAGTGCACGCAAATCCGTCGCTGGCGTTAACCATGCTTGGCCACGACCATCGACCAGCGGTGTTTGCGGCGTCTGGAAAGCTGCCACGGGCCAAGTTTCCTGCGCCGTTGCTGCAGCATCTGCCATGATCGACGTATGGAATGCAGCGTGGCCAGGTAATACCATAGGGAAGCGCTCATCGGCTGTCGGCAAGGCTTTCACCGCGGTGCTGCAGGCAGCCTCGGTGCCGGCCAAGACGGCATAGCCACCATAGTTAATCGAGCGAAATAGCTCGCCTTGGTGCTTTGCAAGTTGTTCTTCAACTAGCGCGATGCGTTGCGGATCAGGACGCCAATCGGCGTCGACAATCGGGTAGATAAACTGTGCTCCGGCACCGCCCGCAGTGAGCTGTGCCATACTCGTTACGAGGCGCGTACTGGTTGGCACTGACCATGCTTCGGCGCAGGCCATAGCTGTGTACCAGCCCATGGAGTTACCGGTTAAGGCGACCACGTCATATTGTTCACGATCGATACTGAGAAAATCTAAGTAGCCCGCAGCATAAATTAATGCGGCGGCATGTTCAGGTTTTTGATGCAGCGAGGTTTTAAACAGCTTGGCTTGGTCCAATTCGGAGACCGTCATGAGTCCTTGCTGTTCCCGTTCGGCATCTATGGTCGCTAAGACACTCTGTAAATCTTCTTTGATTTTCGGCGAAGATGCGGCTATGTTCGCGGAGATCGACCCAAGTTCTGGCTTGTTGTAGGTACCGCGCCCCGGGCACACCACTAAGGCTGTCTTTTTCATGCTTGGCCTCCTTGCAACATCGTTTGGGCTTTTTCGACAATCCCGTCGGTCGACGGTAATACCGTATAGGCCGCCTTTCCTAATGGGATGAAGCTGTCTTCGGCAGTGATACGCTGAGTCACGAAACGCCCCGCATAATCTTCATGCAGCGCAGTGATAAGCTCCTCGCTTAACGAGCCACGACGGCGGCATTCATCCACGATCAACACTTTTTTACAGTTGCCGAGGGCGGCGACGATTTTGTCGGTATGCAACGGCACTAAGCAGCGAATATCGAGTACGCGGACTTTGTGGCCAGCCTGTGCGAGCTTCGCTTCGGCTTGGCGGCTAAGGTAATAGCCATTGCCGTAGGAAACGATCGCAAGCTCTTCGCCATCGCCATGAACGCCCGGCTCACCGAGCTCAGGTACTGGCTGCGCGGGATCGGGATAGTCACACAGCCAACCGCCATCGCCCTCACTATGGAGGTCGCGCGTCATATACAAGGCAATAGGCTCAAGCATAATCACCACGCGTTGCTCTACCGCGGCTAAACGCACGGCTTGGCGCATTAACAGGGCGCCATCATGGCCGTTCGATGGGCACAGGACGATAACACCAGGAATGTCACGGAACACTGCAAACGAGTTGTCATTGTGGAAGTGGCCCCCAAAACCTCGTTGGTAAGCCAGACCGGCGATACGAATCACCATTGGGTTGGTGTACTTGCCGTTTGAAAAGAACGACAAGGTCGCCGCTTCACCACGGATTTGGTCTTCAGCATTATGCACGTAAGCCAAGAATTGGATTTCCGGCATGGCGATGAAGCCCTGCTGCGCCATACCAATGGCTAAGCCCAAAATGCTTTGTTCATCGAGCACCGTGTTGAGTACACGGTTCGGGCCAAAGGCTTCCATGAGGTGCTGCGTGACATGGTAAACACCGCCTTTTTTCGCAATGTCTTCGCCACACATAACGATATTGCCGTATTGCGCCATCAGATCATGCAACGACCAATTCAGCAGCTTCGCCAAATGCTGGCGCTTACCGTAATTATGTTTATCAAACTTGAATAGTTGTTCCCGTTGCGGTGCACTAAGCGGTACTGGAACTGCGCTTTCATCGCGTTTCGGTGGCACAATCGAGGCCATCACCTGTTCGGCCGTTTCTAGTTTTGGTTGCTGGGCGGCTTGCTGCGCAACGCGGGCAATGCGTTCCTGCTGCTGGCGAATATAGGCGGCCAAACTCTCGTGCGTAAACAAGTCGCGACTAATCAAAGCTGCACAGGTATGCAAGAGCGGGTCACGCTCCGCATCACGAGCAATTTCTTGCTTGCTACGATAGGCCACCTCGGCATCGGCACCGGCATGACCAAAGAGGCGAATGGTACGTAGGTGTAACATCGCCGGTTTGCGCTTTTGCCGGACATAGTCGGCGGCCTGTTGGGCGACCAAATAGGTTTCCGCAAGATTGCTGCCGTCAGCGAAAAAGTATTTGAGCGCCGGACGCTGACTCAACTGCTGTTGGATCCAGCCTAGCGGGGTATGGGTCGAGATACCCAAACCGTTGTCTTCGCAAACGAACAACAACGGCATCGGAATTTGCTGGTACGCAGCCCAGCTGGCCGAGTTAATAGCACCTAAAGCGGTCGAGTGATTGGCCGAGGCATCACCAAAGCTGCACATGGCAATGGCATCATGCGGCCACGTGCCGTGGTGCTGCAATCGTTTGGAGAGGCCAATCGCAAACGCCGTACCCATAGCTTTCGGCACATGTGAGGCAATGGTACTGGTCTGTGGTGGAATGTGCAGATCAAGACTACCGAGCACCTTGTGGCGACCGCCAGAAATCGGGTCGTCACTGGATGCTGCAAAGCTTAACAGCATGTCATACAACGGCGTCGAACCGGGCTTTTGCTTGGCTCGCTGCAAAAAGAAGGCGCCGCTGCGATAATGCAAAAAGGCGGGATCGGTCACGCGCATCGCCTTTGCTACTGCGGCATTGGCTTCATGGCCCGAACTACCGATCGTGTAAAAGCTTTGCCCAGCCGCTTGCATCAGACGCGACTGCAGGTCGAGTAAACGACTGGCAAGTTGCGAATCAAACAGTTCAACGAGCTCCGATTCACTTAAAATACCGCCCGCAGCTTGCGCCCGCGGTAGTTCTTGTTGCTCAATACGCTGGATAAATTCGCCCAGCCATGGGTGCATTGCTGCAGCCATATACGCCTCCAAAAGTTTGCGTTGCTAGGTGAAACTCAGCTAAAAGCCTGTAGCCCGGTGATAGCGCGTCCGAGAATCAGCGCATGCACGTCATGGGTACCTTCGTAGGTATTGACTGCCTCGAGGTTCATGACATGACGAATCACGTGGTATTCGTCGGCAATACCGTTACCGCCATGCATGTCACGGGCGACACGCGCGATGTCGAGCGCTTTACCACAGGAGTTACGCTTAATCAGTGAAATAGTTTCTGGCGGCAATTGGCCAGCATCCATCAGGCGACCGGCCTGCAAACAACTCAATAAACCAATACTGATCTCCGTTTGCATGTCAGCAAGCTTCTTCTGAATGAGCTGTGTATGCGCTAATGGACGATTGAATTGCTTACGATCAAGCGTGTACTGACGCGCAGCGTGCCAACAGAATTCCGCCGCGCCTAGCGAGCCCCACGCGATACCGTAGCGGGCTTTGTTCAAACAGCCGAACGGACCTTTTAAGCCACTTACGTTCGGTAGCAACGCAGATTCTGGAACTTCGACGTTATCCATGACGATTTCGCCGGTGATCGACGCACGTAACGAGAATTTACCGTCAATTTTCGGTGCTGACAGGCCTGGCATGCCTTTTTCGAGGATAAACCCACGGATTTCGCCATCGAGCTTCGCCCAAACCACAAACACATCGGCAATCGGCGAATTGGTGATCCACATTTTGGTGCCTTTCAGCACGTAGCCACCGTCGACTTTCTTCGCGGTAGTGCGCATGCCCGCGGGATCAGAACCCGCATCCGGTTCGGTCAAACCAAAGCAACCGACCCACTCACCACTGGCCAATTTAGGTAAGTACTTCTGGCGCTGCTCTTCAGTGCCGTATTCGTGAATGGGGTGCATGACCAGCGACGACTGCACGCTCATCGCACTGCGATAGCCGCTATCGACGCGCTCGACTTCGCGCGCTACCAAGCCGTAGCATACATAATTGACGTCTGAACAACCGTATTTTTCAGGCAACGTTGCACCGAGCAAGCCCAATTCACCGAGCTCATTCATGATCTCACGGTCAAAACGTTCTTCGCGGTTTGCGGTCAACACGCGAGGCATCAGTTTTTCCTGACAGTACTGGTGCGCAGTATCGCGGATCATGCGTTCTTCTTCGGTCAGCATGTCGCTGAATTGAAATGGGTCTTGCCAATCAAAAGGGAAACGAGCCATTTAAAACCTCAACTTCGTTGTTCGTTATTCGTGCGCTTCGCTGTTCGTCCGTGCTTCGCACTGTTCGGAGTGCCTCGAAGAGCGAACGCAGTGAGCGGACGAAAAGTGAGGCGTAGCCGAACGGACGAACAACGAATAACGCTGTTTGTTTTTTTCCACTTTACGATGAAATGGCGTAGAGTTAAATAATATAAATACGAGAGTAGGTATAGCTTAAAACTATGGATTTGCGCCAACTACAATACTTCGTTGCCGTTTACGAACAAGGCAGCATTAGCGCTGCAGCCCGCGCCTGCCATGTCGCGCAGCCGAGCTTGTCGAAAGCCTTGCAGCAGCTTGAAGACGAGTTACAAGTGCAACTTTTTCAGCGCCAATCCAGAGGGGTTACCCCAACAGAGGATGGTGAGCGTTTGTATGGTCATGCTGGGCGTATGCTCAGCCAGATGCAGTCGTTGCGGGCGTCGTTTCGCCATAGTGTCACGCGTGTGCAATTTCGCTTGGGCTTGATTCGGGCATTGGGTGTTGAGCGCATGAGTCAACTGTTGCGCGATTTCACTGCTGGGGTCGATGGTCTTGAGCTGCACTTGGTCGAACCGGAAGATGAGGCAGATGCACGGGTGATTACGCCACGGATGCTAAAGGCAGGCGAGCAATTTTTACCGATTTGGCATGACCGTTTCGTGTTGGCGTTGCCGGCGGGGCATCCATTGGCTTTGCAAGATCAGGTAACGCTGGCGCAGATGCAAGGCCTGGCGTTGATCAAGCGCACGCCGTGCGAAGCTTGGTCGGCGTTGTATCCGGAGTTGATTCGGCAAGGTATTCAGCCGGATATCCGCGCCGATATTCATACCATCGAGTACGCGTTGGGCTTGGTTTCTGCGGGTGTGGGTTGTGCATTAGTGCCGGACTTAGAGTCGTTGCGTGAGCGTCAAGATGTGATGTTGCGGCCGATAAGCGACCTTAGCCTGGAGCGCACCATTGGCATGGCCTATCCACGTAGCCAAGCCGAGAGTAACCCGCTGCAGTGGTTGCAGCAGGTGTGTCGACAAACCGCGTCGCAAGCGAGCTAAGCGCGAGCTATTCCTGAACGAGCGTCATGCAATCGACAGGGCATACGGGAATACAGGCAGGCTCATCGTAGAAGCCTTCGCATTCGGTGCACTTGTCGGCATTGACGACATAGTGTGCTGAGCCCATTTCAATTGCATCATTGGGGCACTCGGGCACACACATATCACAGTTAATACAATCGCTATCAATGACTACTGGCATGATAGACCTCCTTTACCCTAATGGTTTGGGGTGGTGGCGGGACGATTTTGAGTAACATGGCAAAGCCTTGGTCACTTTGTTCTAATGCGCAGGGCAGGCGTAGCTCGACGTGATGGCCGGAGCCGGGTGCGCGAGAAACTTCGTCGCCGTCTTTGTTAAACATGATGCCAGCGGTGAAACGCACGTTGCCTGATGGCTTGATCAAAATCAGTTGGTCGTCGGTGGCGAAAGCATTTTTTACGTCGACCCAGGCGTTCGCGCCTTCGGTCGATGCGATTGCGCCCACCAGCAGTTGCTCACCCTGACTGTGGCTGGTCTGGTAGTTTTGCAGTTCGCTAGGCACATGGCGGCGCAAGAAACCTTCGGTAAAGCCGCGATTGGCCATACCCTCTAGGTCGTCTAGCAAAGCGGGATCAAACGGCCGACCTGCAACCGCATCGTCAATGGCTTGGCGATACACTTGTGCAGTACGCGCGACGTAATAATCGGACTTCGTGCGACCCTCTATTTTGAGCGAATGGATGCCCAGCTTGGCTAAGGCCTCAACATGCTGCACGCCGCGTAAATCTTTAGAGTTCATAATGTAAGTGCCGTGAATGTCTTCATCCATCAGCATCAACTCGCCGGGGCGTTGTGGCTCTTCGAGCAATACGGGAGTATCGATGGGCTGGAATTGACCAACTTCGTCTTCTGCAGCCTCATGGACTTGGTACGGCCAGCGACATGCATTGGTGCAAGCGCCTTGATTCGGGTCGCGTTTGTTGATGTAGCCCGACAACAGACAACGCCCTGAATAAGCCATACACAGCGCACCATGTACGAATACTTCGAGCTCCATGTCGGGACACTGTTGGCGGATCTCGGCGATTTCTTTTACCTCAAGTTCCCGTGACAAGATGACGCGCGTAATGCCTTGTTGCTGCCAAAACTTAACTGCCGCCCAGTTAATGGTATTAGCTTGTACCGACAGGTGCAGTGACTGCTCAGGAAAGTGCTCACGCAGCAACATGACGATCCCTGGGTCCGAGACGATCAAGGCATCTGGTTTGAGCGCGACGACCGGCGCCATATCTTCGACGAAGCTTTTGAGCTTGGCGTTATGCGGCGCGATGTTGGCCACCACATAAAACTTTTTACCGCGCGCATGGGCTTCAGCGATACCTATTTCGAGATTGGCTAAGTCAAAGCTATTGTTGCGCACGCGCAAGCTATAGCGTGGTTGTCCGGCGTAAACGGCGTCAGCACCATAGGCAAAGGCCATGCGCATAGCGTCAAGGCTACCGGCCGGTGAAAGCAGTTCAGGGGCATTCATAAGGTGTGTCATACAGCAACATTGATCCAGCGCAAAAATTCTTGCTCAGTTTAACGAATGGCATAGGAAAAACGCTGATCCGGATCAATAAACCGCCTTGTCGATCGGTACCAAACTAACCCCAAAGGGGTAGGCCAGCCCTTACTTCATGGCAATAACAATTTGCCCGGCAGACCACTACTATTAGCCTCACATTCACGCCGAGCGGCAGGTTCTAAGGCGCTATTCAGAGGGTTCCTCTGACATGAGCTATGACCTGTGTGCCGTGGCAAGCTGCCACCGGGTTGGTTTGGAAACGAACTAACCTCCCGTACTTGGAAAGGTGTTGACCATGCTAATGGATCGTTTTGCGCGTCGTTTTACCTACTTGCGCCTCTCGCTAACGGAGAACTGTAACTTCCGTTGCGATTATTGCTTGCCTGATGGCCCCGATTGTACTTCTCGGCAGGCCGAACTCAGCGTGCCTGAAATCCGCCGTTTAGTAACTGCGTTTGCAGCGGTGGGAACGCGTAAGGTGCGCCTGACCGGCGGTGAGCCCTGCTTGCGTAAAGACTTGCTTGAAGTGATTCAAACGGTGAAAGCGGTGCCAGGTATCGAAGAAGTCGCCATCACTACCAATGGTTATCGCTTACAACGTGACTTACCCGCGTGGCGTGAGGCTGGCGTAGATGCCATCAACGTCAGCGTGGATAGCCTAGATCCCAGCACTTTCCATTTGATTACGGGGCAAAATCGCTTGCCCGCGATCTTGGACGGCATCGATCAAGCCATCGACCTCGGTATTCCCAAAGTTAAAGTCAATAGTGTGTTGCTGAAGGGCTATAATGGCGGCGCCTTGCCAGACTTTCTAGAGTACATCCGCACCCGCAGGGTAAGCCTCCGCTTTATCGAGCTGATGCGCACCAACGACAACGTGCCTTACTACCAAAGGCATCACATTAGCGGCCAGAGCATTAAAGATCAGCTGCTCATCGAAGGCTGGCAGCAGTGCAGCAAAGCCAAAACCGCGGGCCCGGCACAGGAATTCTGGCATCCAGATTATCAAGGCAAACTCGGTCTTATCATGCCCTACAGCCGTGACTTCTGTGACGATTGTAACCGCTTGCGAGTGTCGAGCTTAGGACAACTCTTCTTATGTTTGTTTACCGAACACCATCAAGATTTACGTCATTACTTACAAAGCGACGATACAGCCCCTTTACAGGCTGCATTGCAGCAATTTGTGCTCAGCAAAAAAGCCACTCATGGGCTCCATGAGCAAGAAAGTGGTGCAACCCGCCACTTGGCGATGATAGGTGGTTAGTATGCAAGTGGTTGGGGTGGTTATCGCCGGCGGTAAATCCACGCGTATGGGGCAAGACAAAGCGCTGCTTGAAATTGCTGGTCTAACGCAATTAGAACGCTGCAAACAACTGCTGCGAGAAGCGGGGTGTCAGCAGATTTATGTGAGCCGCAATAGCGCCGATGGTATTGTCGATCGATTGCCTGAAAGGGGGCCGTTGGGCGGCTTAAGCAGCGTACTCCACACCCTCGAGTTAGCCTCTGAGCGGCTGCTCATTGTGCCTATCGATATGCCGCTGCTCACCGCCGATGCGTTGTATCACTTACTCGCGCAACCCCAGCCAGCCTATTTTACCGGTTCACCGCTTCCCTGCGTGGTGACCTGTTCGGCGGAACTCATGAATTACTTGACCGAACAGCTTGCTAATCCAAGCGGTGATTGGTCCATCCGTGGCATGTTACAGGCGGTGGCTGCCCAGCCCGTTGAATGGCCGTATAGCTATCAACTACAAAATACCAATACGCCGCAACAATGGCGGCATGCGATTGAAATGTTAGGAGTTTCGATATGACAGCAAAACAGCATCGGCCATTACATATCGCTTTGGCTACGGTTTCCGATCGGCATACACCGGCGACCGATGAAACCGGTGACTGGTTAGCAGATGCCATTGCTGAAGCTGGGCATCACCGCTATCAACGGCAAATTCTCGGCACCGACAAATACGTGTTGCGTGCGGTGGTCTCTCGTTGGATTGCTGAGCCGCAGTTGTCGGTTGTCATTCTCAATGGCGGTACGGGTTTTGCCGCTCACAATTGTGTGCCGGAAGCATTAGAGCCGTTGTTCGACCAGACCATCACCGGCTTTGGTGAGCTGTTTCGTCAACTGAGCTTCCAGCAGATAGGTAGCTCGGCTCTGCAATCGCGGGCCATCGCTGGCTTAGCGAATAACACCTTGGTCGTTGCCATTCCGGGCTCATTGTCTGCCGCGCAACTTGCTTGGCAAAAGCTTATTCGACCGCAGCTGGATGGCTTGCAAGGCCCTTGTAACTTCAATGCCCGTCTCGCGCGCAGCGCGTAAGCATGAAGCGCTTGAACATTAACGAGAAACAATCATGACGCAAAAACAGTTTACTCATTTGGACGATACCGGCGCGGCGCACATGGTCGATGTCGGTGCGAAGGCCGTGACCGTGCGTCAGGCCACCGCAGTCGCTACGGTGCAAACAACACCAGAAGTGGTGACACAAATAGAACAGCAATCGCTACGCAAAGGTGACGTGCTCGCCGTTGCGCGCGTCGCCGGCATTATGGCGGCCAAGCGTACCAGCGATCTTATTCCATTGTGTCACCCTCTAGCGCTGACCAAAGTGACGGTTGAGTTTGCCTTGCAGCCCGAGCAAGGGCGGGTGCAGATCACTGCGGTTTGTGCAGTGCAAGGCGTTACCGGTGTCGAGATGGAAGCGTTGACTGCAGCAAGTGTCGCAGCGTTGACCATTCATGACATGTGCAAAGCCGTTGACCCTGCACTCGTCATCAATGGCATTCAGCTGCAAGAAAAAACCGGTGGCAAGAGCGGTCACTGGCAACGGGAGCATGTGAACCATGGTTAAAGTAAAGTTTTTTGCGGCGCTACGTGAGCGCCTCAACTGTGCTGAAATTGATGTCGAGAGCCAGCACAACGACACGGTTGTACAGATCCGCGAACGCCTCGTGGCGCAATATCCAGCCTGGCAGCATGAGCTGCTAGCCAATGACGTGTTGTGTGCGAAGAACTTCACCTTTACCGATGTGACCGCCACCGTGCAGAGTGGCGATGAATTGGCGTTCTTTCCGCCGGTCACAGGAGGCTAGGATGAGCATTAACGTGCGTGTACAGAACGCTGATTTTTGCCAAGCCGAGGAATACTTGAAGCTGAGTAATGCCAGCAACTGTGGCGCGGTGATAACCTTCACGGGACTGGTTCGAGAACTGGTTGATGGCGATCTGCAAATGCTGCATCTTGAGCATTACGCCGGGATGACCGAGCAAGTGCTTGAGCAACTCGCGCAGCAAGCACAGCAACGCTTTGGGGTTGAGCAAATCACTATCATTCACCGCGTGGGTAGTTTGAAACTGAACGAGCAAATCGTCTTTGTTGGTGTAGCGGCTGGTCATCGCAAGGCCGGCTTTGCTGCCTGTATGTTTGTCATGGACTACTTAAAAACCCAAGCGCCGTTTTGGAAACGCGAAGTGACCAGCACGGACAGCTACTGGGTTGCCGCAAAGGAAAGTGACCGAACGGCAGCAACCCGCTGGACCGAAGGGACAGAGAACCGTGTTGCCTCTTAACTTACGCGTCATGCTTTCGCTAGTGCTTCTTGCAATTAGCGTAGTGGCTCCTGTGTCGGCGCGTGAAACCATCCACGTAGCCGTTGCGTCCTCTTTGCGCGGTCCATTGGAAGAAATTCGCAACCAGTTCGAGCAACGCCACCCCGAATACCACGTTACCGTCGCCTATGTTGCGAGCGGTAAGTTAGTTGCGCAAGTGACCCATGGTGCGCCCTACCAGTTGCTTGTTTCTGCTGAGCCGCGTTATCTCGACATGCTCCATGCACGCGATCTGACGCTCGCCGCACCCATGGTCATTGGCTACGGCGAACTTGTGCTATGGCACCCCGATCAGGCGGGAACTATTGAACAGATCATCGAACAAGCGGACTTTGTCGCTTTGGCACAGCCCAAGCATGCGCCTTATGGACAGGCTGCCTTGGCCTATTTACAGCGTCATTTTGCCCACGATCGTTATGCCGATAAGTTAGTTTACGGCGACAACGTGGCGCAAGCCGCCCACCGTGTCCATGTTGGTGCTGCCGATGTCGGCTTTGTCGCGCTATCCCAAGTTCTTGAGCTGGGGTTGCTTAGTAGCGCTTATACGCATCTGCCAACTGCACCAAGATTACCCCAAGCAATCGCCCTGACGCATCAAACGAAGCAAAATAGAGGCGCGCAATTGCTCTATGACTTTATGCTAGCCGCTGAGAGTCAGCAGATACTCGCCACCTTCGGTTATCAATCAACAGCCGCGCAAGAGTTCGCCCATGTTGCAAGCGACTGATTATCAAGCCATTGCGTTAACCTTGCAGTTAGCTACAGTGACGACCGTTATCTTGCTAGTGCTCGCAACGCCGTTGGCCTGGTGGCTTGCCTTTACCAGCTCGCGTTGGCGTGGCTGGGTGCAGGCAATCGTGGCGATGCCTTTGGTGTTGCCGCCGACGGTGTTGGGTTTTTACTTGTTGTTGGCACTTGGTCCAAATGGCTTTATTGGTGCTAGCCTCGAGGCCCTTGGCGGGCGGCATTTGGCCTTTAGCTTTGCTGGTATTGTGATCGGTAGCATTATTTACTCCTTACCCTTTGCGGTGCAGCCGCTAACGGAAGCCTTCCGCGCCATGGGACGCCGCCCGCTGCAAGTGGCGGAAAGTTTAGGCGCAAGTCGCTGGCATGCACTACGTACCATAGCGTTACCGTTGTGCCGTGGCGGTTTTGTGGTGGCGGCGACCTTGGTATTTGCCCATACACTCGGTGAATTTGGCGTTATTTTGATGATTGGCGGCAGCATCCCTGGCGAAACACAAGTATTGTCGGTGTTGATTTACGATCACACTGAGGCACTGAACTACTCAGCGGCCCATGCGTTATCGCTTGGTCTCATCGCGGTTGCGGTGGTGGTATTGGCCATCGTCTACGGACGGAGACCAGCAGCATGACTCTCAGTGTCAAAGCCACGTTAGCACGTCAACATTTTCCACTTGCGGTGGACGTAACGCTGCCCAGCACTGGCATCACGGCGATTGTGGGCGCCTCGGGATCAGGCAAAACATCTTTGCTCGAAGTGATTGCCGGCCTAGCGCCAACGGGGACAGTTGAGGTCTCCTTTAATGAGCACCTGTGGCAGGATGCACAGACTCGCATGCCATTAGCCGCGCGGCGAATTGGCTTGGTGTTGCAAGAGCCAAGTTTGTTTCCGCATTTGACCGTGCTCGAAAATTTACGTTACGGCTGGCAACGCGCAGCGCAGCATTATGTGTCATGGGACGAGGTGATCAACAACTGTGGTGTTGCCGATTTGCTGACGCAAAAACCCTCACAACTTTCCGGTGGTCAGCAACAGCGTGTGGCTTTCGCGCGTGCAATCCTCGCGCAACCGCAGCTACTCCTGCTCGATGAGCCGTTTTCGGCTCTTGACGAAGCCACCCGCCAGCAGTTTGTAGACTATCTACGGCAAGTTGCGACGCGTTATGAGTTGCCGGTGCTTTTCGTGAGCCATCAACTCTCTGATATTGCCGAAGTGAGTGATCATGTGGTTTTGCTGCAGCGTGGTCAGGTACTTAGCAGTGGCCCGTTGCCGCAGCAACTTCGGCAAGAGCCGCTGCGTTCATTGCTGGGCATGAGTGTGGTCAGTACTCCATTGCCGGGACTCAATGAGCCGTCCCAGCAGCGACTGCGTATTTATGCCCGTGACGTCAGCTTGAGTTTGCAACCAGTGCCACACTCAAGTGTGCGCAACCAAATAACCTGTGTGATTTTTGCCGTCCATGAGAGTCATCGTGCCGGTGAGCATTTAGTCGAACTCGAATGTCAGCGGCAGTATTTTTTTGCTCTGGTCAGTGATGAAGCATGGCAGCAGCTAGCGCTCCGAGTCGGTCAACGTGTGGTCGCTCACGTCAAAGCTGCCGCGTTGCATCATCCCTTTATCCAACCGCTGCGTGAAAGCATCAGCGAAACGCGTTAGGCGGGCACTGCGTTCGTGGCCAAGCTGTACTTCGATAACCTGTAGTCGATTCGAATCCGCCCAAGCTGCGTTGAAAGCAGCATCAAAGCTTTGTGCGTCATTGGCCTGATGCGTAACAGCACCTAACGCTTGGCTCAAACGTTGAAAATCACACTCCGGCAAGCTGGTACAGGTAAGCTCGGGGGCAAAGGCTTCGATCATATCCCAGCGGCGGTTATTAAATAGAACTACAATCGGACAAGCGCCAAAATGAATGGCCTGGCATAGTTCCAGTCCCGTCATTAAGAAGGCACCGTCACCGACCAAGACCACTGAACGCAGGCCCGTAGTCACATGCACTCCAAGCGCCGCCGGTATGCTATAGCCCATCGAGGCGTAATATGCGGGCGCGATGACATGGCTGGCATCGGCGTGTAATGATGCAAATAGACAATCACCGACATCACTGATAATCGGCACGCAGGCATCTTGACTACTTAACTGTGCATCAATGAGTTCGACGACCGTTGTGCTATTCCACGCTAAATGAGGATCAAATTCGCTTGCGGGTGTTGGCTCGAACCAAGTCGAATAGGGTGGTAGATGGTATGACAAGAGTCGCAAGCAAAGCGCCTGCAAATCAGTATCGAAACAACGCTCATGCGGAAGATATGTTGTGCCCTGATGCAACTGCACTACTACATCTCCGCGGACAAAACTTGGATAGGCGGCAAAATTACTGTCAGTGACGATGACACCCAAATGAATTATGAGGTCACTTTCCTGCAACAGCTGATAGGCATGAGTGTCGCTCTCGTCAATAAAGGTACCGTGGTAGCAAGGGTGGTCGTGGCTAATACTTGCCCGCGCCAAAAAACTGGTAACTATAGGAATATTTAACTGTAACGCGAGATCTTCAACGGCTTGCGCGGCGCCAAAGCGCTGCACTTCGATACCCACAAGAAACACGGGTTGCCGAGCATTCTGCAGCCGCTGTAACAGGTAACTCGCAAGCTTCACCGCCTCGCGTTCGGGCATTTGTGGGGGGTGGTATGGCGGTAACGGCACGCAGTTAAAACTAATGGCATCGCGAGGGATTTCAATCAACACAGGCCGAGAGGTTTCGCGACAACATTGTAATGCTGCACGCAACTGTCCACTAGCGGTTGTTGGGTTATTCAAACGCACCTGTAATTCGGTCACTTCACTTAAGATACGGCGTTGGGAGTCGAGGTCTTTGGCTTGATGGTGGATCGCCACGTTACGGTCGATTTCTTGCTGTGCTGGAAAACCGGCCAAAATGACGAGCGGAACGCGTTCCACATAGGCTTGCGCAATAGCGTTGACGGCGTTTAAGGCGCCGGCGCCATAGGTAAGAAGTGCGGCCTGAGGGCGTTGACGAATGCGCGCTGCAGCGTCGGCGGCATAAATGACACTGGGTTCATGATTCAGGGTGTAAAAAGGTAAAGCGCCGTTATCTTGCAGTTCGCAAAGTAACGGCAAGATAAAATCGCCAGGAATGCCGAAGAGTGCTTCGCATTCGAATTGTTTTAATTCTTGCACCAATAAAGCGGCAAAGTTCATAAATGACTCCACGGTTGCTAACGCAAGCAAGTGTGGAGTCAATTCAGCAAGACTGCTTTGATCTAGGTCAGCAGCTGATCGAAAGGTTGAATAATAATTGATTCGCCGGCCGCAATGCTGTCGCGTTCTTGCTCAAGCACTAAGAAACAATTGGCTTGGGCAACGCTGGTGAGCACTGCAGAACTTTGGCTACCAACCGGCTCAGCCCATAACTGGCCGTCTCGTTGACTGAAGCGCCCGCGCTGAAAATCGGTGCGGCCTGGGCGCTTTTTAATCGCCGTTGCGGCCTTCGCCTCAAGTTGTAACGGTGGCGTCAGCTGTTCGCCGGCCATACGTCGTAGTAGGGGTTGCACGAGTTGGTCGAGGGTGACCACGGCCGCTACTGGGTTGCCTGGCAAACCACAGAACCAGGCATCACCTAGGCGGCCAAAGGCAAACGGCTTACCCGGCTTGATGGCAATCTTCCAAAACTCAATATGCCCCAGTTTTGCGAGGGTATTCTTTGTATGGTCGGCGTCACCGACAGAAACGCCCGCACTACTGATGACAAGATCGGCGCTGCGCATAGCTTGTTGGAAAGCACTCTCGAGTGCATCAGGGTCATCGGCAATGTGACCAAGATCGATGATGTCGACATTCAAGCGCTGCAGCATGGCCGTGAGAGTGAAGCGGTTGCTGTCGTAGATTTGGCTGGCCTTACGCAGTGGCTCGCCGGGCACCACCAGTTCATCGCCATTAGAGAATAACGCGACCCGTAGCTTACGAATGACCGTCACTTCCGCGATACCAAGCGAGGCCAGTAGACCGATATGCACAGCGTTAAGACGCTGACCAGCTGCTAAGACAACTGCACCGTCGGTAATATCACTGCCGCAGAGGCGTACGTTATCACCACATTTGACGGTGGTTTGTACCTGTATGTCAGCATCGTCGCGCTCAACGTTCTCTTGCATCACGACCGCGTCAGCACCCTGCGGCATTTGCGCGCCGGTCATAATGCGGACACAGCTATTGGCTGGCAACGTGCCGTCGAACGGATGACCGGCAAAGGCTTCGCCAACCACCTTTAGGGGTTGTGTCGCTTCAGCTGCGCGCAACGCATAACCGTCCATCGCAGAGTTATCGTAGCCGGGCACATTAATATCGGCGCATACGGGTTGTGCGAGCACCCGGTCGAGTGCGGCGCTTAAGCTTACTGTCTCGGTTTCTGTGAGCGCACTGACTTGGCTTTGCATCGCGGCGAGAGCGTCCGCGACGGGTAACCAGGAATTACTCATGCTTACCGCCCTGTTGATTCACCATCCATACTGCGGCTTCGACGCGCGAGCGTAAGCCGAGTTTTTTCAGTAAGTGCTTTACGTGGACTTTGACCGTACCGTCGGAGATATCAAGCTCACGGGCAATCACTTTATTGCTCATACCTTTAGCAATAAGTTTCAAAATTTCGAGTTCGCGATTGGTCAGGCTTTCAAGCTTGCCACCACCCTGTGGCGCAGGGCGACGCAACGCGGTTGCCAGTACTTCGGTAATGACTTCACTGAGTACCATCTTGCCTTCGATTGCGCGCTTAATTTGCTCAATCAATTGTTCAGGTTCCATGTCCTTCAGCAAGTAACCGTCTGCGCCATTAGTAATCGCGGCAACGACGTCTTCATCGGCATCCGACACAGTAAGCATGACAATGCGCGAAGTCACGCCTTCGTCACGTAGCTGTTTAAGTGTTTCCAAACCGTCCATTCCCTGCATGTTGAGATCGAGAATGATTAAGTCTGGGTCCAGCTCCACCGCTACGGGAATGGCGTCTTTGCCGTTACTGAACTCGGCGACAACTTCGAGCTCGTCTTCCAGTGAAATAAGTTGTTTGAGACCTTTACGCAGTAGCGGGTGATCGTCCACTAGCATGATGCTCGAGCGCATATCAGTCATGGTATTCTCCTTTCTTTAGTTGCCGCTATTTTCACATATTTGTTGCGCTGGCGCATGGTTTACCAAGGCTTAAGTTAGCTAATTTAGATTGACAAAACAACGCATCTTAAAATTAAAAACCAGCTAATAATCAGAATGTTAATGCCACCTTCTACCACCATGTGAGTAGTTGTGGTATCTCTAAATACCTTGCTGCTAACTCCTGTGAAGCCTTGCGGCAAAGGCCTTCCATACTCGATCCTTAGCTTAGTCGTCCGCCATCAAAAGGCCAATTGTGCAGCCTGTTACCACTAGCGAAACCATCGACAAAATGACCGCATTACAAGTCATTGCCAGTACGTCCGTATGGATGTGCTGGAGTGTACTTGTGGTGGTTTTATACGCCTTAGGTCTTGGCTTCAATTTTGCACAATTGTTTGGCTTGTTGGCACTGACAGGCTTTGCCGCAGCGGGATTCCAATTGAGTTGGTTTGCGCTCGGTTCACGTTCGTTATCACGGCGTTTTATTCGTACGACCACCGCGTTATTGACGCTGGTAGCAGTGGCAATGGCTTGGCTGTTCATACAAACATCATTTTCTTTGGAGCAATTACAGCTACTGGCTATTTGCGCTGGTTTAGGCGGTGCGCAGCTCTACGTGAGAGGTGAACGAAGTAGTACCGAATCGAGTACCATGGGCTGGGAGCTTGCGGTGACGGCTGCGGTCGGCGGTATCGGGATTGTGCTCGCCCAAATAGCCACACCGCTGGTCGTGACGTTGCCAAACGTACTTGGCGGCAATGCCGACCCGTTGCTGACCACTATTAGTATGGGTAATGTGCTCGGCAGTGTGCGGCCCGAGCAACCGATAAGCCTGAGTAATTTGGGCTGGATGCTATTGGTCTTTACCTGCGTGGCGGTACTTTATCCGGCGCAGCGTCAGTCCCAAGAAAGGCCAACGCATGCGCCCTTTCATCGCCGTTACTTGATTCGAAATCCACATTTGTGGGTCATGACACTGCTTTACATCATGGCGTTCGGTTCGTTTATTGGCTTCGCTTTGTCGTTTCCGTTGGTGCTGCAATTTTTATTCGGTCTGAGCCGCGAGTGGCAAGCCGGCGAACTCGTCAATGCCATCAGCAACGATTACGCGCCACAAGCTTTGACTTATGCGTGGTTGGGACCGTTGGTTGGGGTGGTAGCGCGGCCGCTAGGCGGATGGCTTGCGGATCTTTATGGTGGAGCGCGGGTGACCTTTGTCTGCGCCGTATTGTTGGCGCTGGCTTGTGCGGTAGCAGCGTACCTTACCCAACAAGCCTTTCATAGCGGTGCGCCTGAGCAGTACTTTCTGCTGTTCTTGTTAGTTTTCTTCGTGCTCTTCGTGGTTTCTTCGCTAGCCAGCAGTGCAATCTATCGTTCTGCGAGTGTGCTTTTTCCCGCAGCCCAACTGCCGATTGCCTTACGTTGGCTAGCGGCATGTGCAACCGCGGGCGCAGGTTATATTCCATTGATGTGGGGAGTGCAAAGTGTCACCGGAACACCAGCGTTGGCGCTAATAGCCTTTGCTGTGTTCTATTTCATTTGCGCGATGATTGTCGCCGGCGTCTATCTGCGCCGGCACAGTGTTTACTTTAATCCGTAAACCTAAGAGGAGAGTTCTGCCGCCTTTTGGTCATTCACGTAGGCGGGTTGAAACTCAAAGTAGACGCCAGTACCGCCCGGTTCCCGCCTTTGAATGCGTAGCTCCCCACCGAGGTGCTTGCTACGCTCCTGCATGATCGCCAACCCATAGTGATTAAGTTTTTCAGCGTTTTCGGGGATGCCAATGCCGTTGTCTTCAATACTCAAACTAATTCCTTTGTCGAGCGTTTGTTGTAGGCGAATGACTACCTCAGAACCTTGGCTGTGGTGAATGGCGTTTTGGCAGGCTTCACGAATGATTTGCAGCAAATGAATTTCTTCGTGTGGCTCCAACGGCGCGTTCGCCAATTGGTAATCAAGGCGGAAAGCGAGTCCAGACTGTTCCTCAAACTGCTTGATCGTAGTTTGTAGTGCGTTAATGAGCCCTGCACCATCCACCTTCAAGCGGAAGGTTGTCAGTAACTCACGTAACTGGCGATAGGCCGAGTTGAGACCTTCGCGCAGCTCATGCGATACATCGTTTATGGTCGCTGCATCATCCTTTTGAATCGCTTTATCCAGCCGTGTGACTTGAATCTTCAAATAAGACAACGCTTGTGCCAATGAGTCATGCAACTCGCGCGCAATCACAGTGCGTTCTTGAATCAGCGCGAGACGACGCACCTGCTCTTCCTCTTGCTTTAAGCTGAGCGCTATAGCCAACTGATCGGTGACCGATTGCAGTAACTGCTGTTGCCAGTCGTCAAGCTGTGAGCCAAGTTCGACTCGGGCAACGAGCACGCCGTAGTAATGGTGATCACGTTCAATCGGGTAGCGATACACCCGCTTATCTTCCATCACACTCACGCCACCACCAGCAGACACGCATTCCGCACAGTCGACGCCCGCGCAAGGGTCGTCGTCACTGGTTTCGGGCTGCACTTGCAGATAGGGTTTGTCGCCTGCCGGTGTGATCAGACACAACTCGAGATCATTGATCCGCGCAGCTTCTTTAAGACCATCGATGATATGCGTGAAGTCTTGATAACTCGGTGAACGCTCGATAATACTGCGTGCCATGTCATACAAAAACTGCAGCTTGGTATTGCTGTGTTGAATCGCTTGCGTCTGTTCATCAACACGTTTTTCAAGGTTACCGTACATGTAACCGACCGCAGTGTTCATCTTGTTGAGCGTCTCGGCGAGCACGCCGAGTTCATCGCCCATAGGATGATTCACGCGAGCGGTAAAATCGCCTTGGCCAATGCGACGTGCTGTTTGGGTCAGCGTCTGTAGTGGCTTGCGTACGCGGCTACGCAGCCAATAGGCAATGATTCCAGCCAAGATAATCGTTGCAAAAAGACTCAGCACTTGAATCAGACGAATGGCTCGAATCCGTGACTCCGCCTCTTGTTGCAGTGCACCCACGAGCGCATCGAGCTCACTGATGTGGGGCGCGATTAGGGATTCGACTTGATCGGCGACCACGCCTTCGGTCGCAATACGTTCTTGGAGCTCCAGCCAGCTTTCACGAGTGCTTTGAAATTGCGCGGCAAGCGCGCTGTCGCCGTGGCTAAAGCGATTGAAAACTGGATGCTGCCATGTCTCTTGCAATTGTTGCGCGAGTTCAGCGGTGACTTCTGCTTCGGGTTGATGCAGACGATGCCAAGCATAGCGATAACTCTGCATGCGCAAGGAGCCGGCTTTGTTGATGGCTAATGCATCTTGGTCGGCGCGTTCAGAAAGCCAGTACGAAGCCAGCAATGTACCCACAGTAAGCGCAACCATAAGGCCGAGCGCAATACCGACGCGTGTGACGATGGAAAACTGCCGCATAAAAAACTCGCTGAACAAAAAACTAAGTCTAGTTTAACGGTAATTTCTTGCACTTGCATCAGGTGGGGTTAGGCAAGCGTCTTTAATGGGCTACCTCTTTTGCTTTTCGCGACATGATGGAAATTTCTGCAATTTTTCAATTTGTTTGTAAAACAATAATTTAGCCAAAAAACACCCTACTCAAAAAGAGGTAGAAAAGGCGTATACCCCCTATTTCGCACCGCCGGCGACCTATAGCTTTGCAACGATGACCGATCCAAACTTAGCGCGTAACGACATCTACTAGGAGTTTGAGGATGAGTCATCTACTCGACAAATTGCGGTTTTTCAAAACCCGCAAAGAACCTTTTGCCGATGGGCATGGGGTAACAACTGACCAAGATCGCACTTGGGAAAACGGCTATCGTCAGCGTTGGCAGCACGACAAAGTAGTGCGCTCGACTCACGGCGTGAACTGTACCGGTTCCTGTAGTTGGAAAATCTACGTGAAAGACGGTTTGGTCACTTGGGAAACCCAACAAACCGACTATCCACGTACACGTCCAGACCTACCAAATCACGAACCGCGCGGCTGTCCACGAGGCGCAAGTTACTCTTGGTACATCTACAGCGCCAACCGCTTGAAATACCCGAAGATGCGTCAAAAGTTGATGGAATTGTGGCGTGACGCGAAGGAGCAACACAAAGACCCAGTGCAAGCGTGGGAGTCTATTGTTACCGATCCAGTGAAAGCCAAGAGCTACAAAGAACGTCGTGGCTTAGGTGGTTTTGTGCGGGCAAGCTGGGAAGAAGTCAACGAACTGATTGCCGCGAGTAACGTGTATACCGCCAAAACCTACGGACCTGACCGCATCAGTGGTTTCTCGCCAATTCCTGCTATGTCGATGGTGTCGTATGCGGCTGGCGCACGCTATCTATCGCTAATCGGCGGTAACTGCTTAAGTTTCTACGACTGGTACTGTGATTTGCCGCCAGCCTCTCCACAGATTTGGGGTGAGCAAACCGACGTGCCTGAGTCAGCCGACTGGTATAACTCAAACTATATTATTGTGTGGGGCTCAAACGTTCCGCAAACCCGTACGCCTGATGCTCACTTCTTAACTGAAGTTCGTTATAAGGGCACCAAAACCTGCGTTATCACTTCGGACTATTCAGAAGCGTCGAAGTTTGGTGACACGTGGCTGGCGCCGCGTCAAGGTACCGACTCAGCCTTGGCGATGGCGTTCGGTCATGTCATCTTGAAAGAATACTATGTGAATCAACAAAGTAGCTACTTCCAAGACTACGTGAAGCGCTACACCGACATGCCGATGTTAGTCATGCTTGAGCCAGGCGAGAAGGTGCTCAAGCAAGGTCGCTTCTTACGTGCTGCAGACTTGGTCGATAACCTCGGCGAAGCAAACAATCCTGATTGGAAAACCATTGCCATTAATGCCGCGGACCAGCGTCTGACCAGCCCGAACGGTGCGATTGGTTATCGCTGGGGCGAAAAAGGTAAATGGAACCTTGAGCAAAAAGACCAAGGTGGCGATGTTGACCTGCAACTCAGTCTGAAAGACGGTCATGACGAAGTGGTCGAAGTGGGCTTCCCGTATTTCGGTGCAGCACCGCACGAATACGATTATTTCCAACACACCCATCATGATGAAGTGCAAGTACGCCGTATTCCAGCCAAGCGTGTGGAACTCGCTAATGGCGAAACCGCATTGGTTGCGACTGTTTACGACTTGATGTTGGCGCAGTACGGCGTTGACGATGGCAGCAACGATCCGAACCGTGCGCAGAGCTACGAAGATGACGTACCTTATACGCCAGCATGGCAGGAACACATCACTGGCGTTAAACCCGCTGACGTGATCCGTGTGGCCACTGAGTTTGCGCGCAACGCTGACAAGACCAAAGGTCGTTCGATGGTGATCGTGGGTGCTGCTTTGAACCACTGGTACCACATGGACATGAGCTACCGTGGCTTGATCAACATGCTGATGATGTGTGGCTGTATCGGTCAATCCGGCGGCGGTTGGGCGCACTATGTAGGCCAAGAAAAACTGCGTCCACAAACTGGCTGGCAGCCATTGGCGTTTGGCCTTGACTGGCAGCGTCCACCTCGCCACATGAACGGTACTTCGTTCTTCTACAACCACTCAAGCCAGTGGCGCTACGAGAAACTCGACATGAGCGAAGTCGTGTCGCCGTTAGCCGACAAGAACAAGTGGCAAAGCTCGATCATTGACTACAACACCCGCGCAGAACGCATGGGCTGGTTGCCGTCAGCGCCACAGTTGGGTACCAACCCATTAGGCCTTGCGGCTGCGGCAGAAAAAGCCGGTGTTGATGTAAAGGATTACATTGTTGAGCAACTGAAAGGCGGCAAGCTGAAGTTTGCTTGTGAGCAGCCGGACGATCCAAAAAACTTCCCGCGTAACATGTTTATCTGGCGCTCCAACTTGCTTGGTTCTTCAGGTAAAGGTCACGAGTACATGCTCAAGCACTTCCTGGGCACCAAACACGGCTTGCTTGGCAAAGACCTTGGTGACTTCGGTGGTAAGAAACCGGAAGACGTCGAATGGGTCGATGAAGGCGCAGAAGGCAAAGTCGATTTGTGGGTGACGTTGGACTTCCGTATGTCGACCACCTGCTTGTATTCAGACATCGTGTTGCCAACGGCAACTTGGTATGAAAAAGACGACATGAATACCTCGGACATGCATCCGTTTATTCACCCACTAACCGCAGCTGTTGATCCAGTGTGGGAAGCGCGCAGTGACTGGGATATTTTCAAAGGCATCGCAAAAGAATTCTCGCGTGTGTGCCAAGGCCACCTAGGGGTCGAAACAGATGTAGTGACCACTCCTATCATGCATGACTCGCCGGGCGAAATTGCCCAACCGTATGGCGTGAAAGCGTGGTGGAAGGGCGAGTGTGAAGCTGTGCCTGGCGTCACCATGCCGAACATCAACGTGGTTGAACGTGATTACCCGAATACCTATCACCGTTTCACCTCGCTCGGTCCGCTGATGGACAAGCTTGGCAATGGTGGTAAAGGCATCAATTGGAATACCCAAGAAGAAGTTGACTTCTTAGGCAAACTGAACCGTGTTCATCATGAAGAAGGCGCCAACAAAGGTCGCCCTGTCATTGATAGTGCCATTGATGCCTGTGAAGTGATTTTGTCATTGGCGCCAGAAACCAATGGTCATGTGGCGGTAAAAGCGTGGCAAGCACTCGGTGAATTCACCGGCCGTGACCATACGCATCTGGCCAAGCCAAAAGAGGAAGAGAAGATCCGCTTCCGCGACATCGTCGCACAACCGCGCAAGATCATTTCGTCACCGACGTGGTCTGGCTTGGAAGACGAGCATGTATCGTACAACGCCGGTTACACCAACGTTCACGAGTTGATTCCATGGCGCACCATCACAGGTCGTCAGCAGTTCTACCAAGATCATGAGTGGATGCGCGATTTCGGTGAAACCCTGTGTGCTTACAAGCCACCGATTAACCTGAAAACCGTTGAGCCGGTGCTGAACAAGCAAGGCAACGGCAACAAAGAGATCGTACTGAACTGGATCACCCCGCACCAAAAATGGGGTATTCACAGCACCTACTCTGACAACTTGCTGATGCTGACCTTGTCGCGCGGTGGCCCGATTGTCTGGCTGAGTGAAATTGACGCCAAAGCTGCTGGTATTGAAGACAACGACTGGATCGAAATCTTCAACGTGAACGGCTCGATTAGCGCCCGTGCGGTGGTCTCGCAACGTGTCCCTGAAGGCATGAGCATGATGTACCACGCGCAAGAGCGGATCGTGAACGTACCAGGTTCAGAGTTAACCGGTACCCGCGGCGGTATTCACAACTCAGTGACCCGTGCGGTCATGAAGCCGACCCACATGATTGGCGGCTACGCACAACAAGCCTATGGCTTTAACTATTACGGCACCGTTGGCTGTAACCGCGATGAGTTCGTGGTGGTCCGCAAGATGGACAAAGTCGACTGGTTGGACACTGAATAAGGTTGGAGTGAGGACGTTACCATGAAAGTAAGAGCTCAAATTGGCATGGTGCTAAATTTGGACAAGTGTATTGGTTGTCATACCTGCTCCATCACTTGTAAGAATGTTTGGACATCACGCGAAGGCGTTGAATACGCTTGGTTTAACAACGTTGAGACCAAGCCTGGCGTCGGTTTTCCAAAAGAATGGGAAAACCAAGACAAATGGAATGGCGGCTGGATCCGCAATAAAAAAGGTAACTTGGAACTGAAAATCGGTGCCAAGCGTCGGGTGTTGGCGAATATTTTCGCCAACCCAGATTTGCCTGAAATTGACGACTACTACGAGCCGTTTGATTTTGATTACCAACACTTGCACACCGCAAAAGACAGCAAGCACCAACCGGTTGCGCGTCCACGCTCACTGATCTCTGGTCAGCGCATGGAGAAGATCGAGTGGGGCCCGAACTGGGAAGAAATTCTCGGTACTGAGTTTGCCAAGCGTAAGAAAGACAAGAACTTCGACGAAGTGGTGCAAAAAGACATCTATGGTCAGTTTGAAAAGACCTTCATGATGTACTTGCCACGCTTGTGTGAGCACTGTTTGAACCCTGCGTGTGTGGCCGCTTGCCCGTCAGGCGCCATCTACAAACGTGAAGAAGACGGTATCGTCTTGATTGACCAAGACAAGTGTCGTGGCTGGCGCATGTGTGTGTCGGGCTGTCCGTACAAGAAGATTTACTACAACTGGAAAACCGGTAAATCAGAAAAATGTACCTTCTGTTTTCCGCGTATCGAAGCAGGGCAACCAACCACCTGTTCAGAAACTTGTGTCGGCCGTATCCGTTACTTGGGCGTGTTGTTGTACGATGCCGACCGCATCGAAGAAGCAGCCAACACACCAAACGAGCAAGACCTCTATCAAGCCCAGCTAGATATCTTCTTAGATCCACACGATCCAGAAGTACAAGCGGCTGCGCGCAAAGAAGGCATTGCTGAGAACTGGATTACAGCCGCTCAGCGCTCACCGGTGTACATGATGGCTATGCAATGGAAAGTTGCACTGCCATTGCACCCTGAATACCGCACCTTACCCATGGTGTGGTACGTGCCACCGCTGTCACCGATCCAAAGTGCGGTGGAAGCCGGCCACGTGGGTATGAACGGTGAAATTCCGGATCTGAAGTCGCTACGGATTCCGCTGCGTTATTTGGCAAATATGCTCACCGCTGGTGATGAATTTCCGATTGTGCGCGCGTTAGAACGCATGATTGCCATGCGTGCTTACAAACGTAGCCAGAACGTCGATGGTGTCGAAGACTTAGAAGTTTTGAAGCAAGTCGGTTTGACCCAGCAGCAAGTGGAAGAAATGTACCGTTACATGGCGCTGGCAAATTACGAAGATCGTTTCGTGATTCCAACCAGTCACCGTGCTTACGCTGAAAATGCCTATGACCTGAAGGGTAGCTGTGGCTTTACCTTCGGCAATGGCTGTAGCGATGGCAATAACGACGTGAACTTGTTTGGCGCGAAAAAACAAAGCGTCCGCCAAGTCATCCCTGTAACGGTGAAGGAGTAATCCCATGCAAGTTTTACAAGTGATTTCACTGTTACTCGACTACCCGAAAGTAGAACTGCTCGAAGTAGTGCCGGAGTTACGCACTTTGGTGCGTGCTTCGGCACTGAGTACAGCGCAACAAGAGGCCCTCGATGACTTCATCGTACGCCGCACTAGCGGCGACCTTATGGATTGGCAGTCGGAATACGACGGCTTATTCGAGCGTGGCCGTTCGCTGTCATTGTTGTTGTTTGAACACGTGCATGGCGAATCACGTGATCGCGGCCAAGCCATGGTTGATTTGATGCAACAGTATCAACAAGCAGGCTTGGAAATCGGCGTCAAAGAATTGCCAGATTACATTCCGTTGTATCTCGAATTCTTGGCCACCCAAGGCGACGACAACGCGCGCGAGGGCTTAGCTGAAGTGGCGCACATTTTGGCAGTTTTGGCGGCACGCTTGGAGCAGCGCGAAAGTGACTACGCGGTGCTGTTCAAGAGCCTGTTGGAGCTGGCGCAAGTTGAAATCGATTTAAGCGATGTGCGTGCGCAAGTCGAATCTGAAAAGCGTGACGACACGCCGAAAGAACTCGACAAAGTCTGGGAAGAAGAAATGGTGACCTTTACCGGCAATGACGCCACCAGCACCTGTCCGACCGCGCAAAATCGCCCGGCGGAAGGTCAGCGTCGGGACCAGTATGTACCATTGAATCTTGATCAACTCAGCAACGTGAAAAACGCCGCGGACGTCTAAGGAGCAAGTCATGAGTTATTTAAACACGTTTTTCTTTGGCATCTACCCTTACATTGCGTTGGCGGTCATGATCATCGGTACCTGGATGCGTTACGACCGTGAGCAATTTACTTGGAAAACCAGCTCCAGCCAGCTGCTTGAAAAGAAGCAACTGCGTCGCGGTAGTATTGCGTTCCATATCGGTATTCTAGCGATCTTTGCCGGTCACTTTGTCGGCCTGTTAACTCCGGGCGAGGTTTGGCATGTGTTGGGTATTAGTGCTGGCACTAAGCAGCTTATTGCTATTGTTGCCGGTGGCTTGGCAGGTATTGTTTGCTTTTATGGCATGACTATTTTAATTGTGCGTCGCCTGAAAAATCCGCGTATCCGTGCCAACAGCAGCACTATGGATATCACGATTCTGTTGTTGCTCTACGCACAATTAATCCTGGGCCTCCTGTCGATTTTTGTATCACTCGGTCATATGGATGGTTCAACCATGCTGCTATTGATGGCCTGGGCACAAAATACCCTGACCTTTGACGCTACCACAGCAGTCGCGGCGATGACCGATGTGCACTGGATCTTCAAGTTGCACATAACCCTCGGTCTCACCATTTTCTTGGTATTCCCGTTCACCCGTTTGGTGCACATGTTTAGCGTGCCGGTGCAGTACCTTCGCCGTCAGCATCAAATCGTGCGGCAAAAAGCGGCGCGCTAAGGAGTCGCATTATGATTCAAGTGAACCACACCACTATTGATGAGCCGGCGATATTGGTTGAAATGCAATACCATCCGGCGGATAGCCAGCAGCAAGCCATGGCCAAAGCCGCAGAGTCACTGGTGATTGGTGAATTGTTCCGTCAACGTGCAGCCGAACTCGGGCTGCACGTAAAAGACGAAAACAAAGACGCCAGTGATGACGACTTTTTAGCGGCCTTGCTGGAGCGCGAAGTGGACATCCCTGAAGCCGATGACCAAGCCTGTGAAACCTACTACCAGCAGAACCCGGAGCGTTTTACCACGTCACCGTTGTTGGAAGTTCGCCATATTTTGTTGGCTGCGGCACCAGATGACGAGCTCGATCGCGTCAATGCGAAAATGATGGCCGAGCAAATCATCAAGCAGTTAGGCGAAGGCGATGACTTCGCGCGTCTAGCGCAGCAGCATTCAGCCTGTCCCTCTGCCGCGACCGCTGGCAGCTTAGGCCAAATCAGCCGCGGCCAAACCGTCGCTGAATTCGAGCGCCAAGTCTTCACCGCCAACGCAGGGCTACTCCCCAACCCCGTCGAAACCCGCTACGGCTTCCACGTGGTCGCCGTCGACCGCAAGATCGAGGGCAAGCAGCTCCCGTACGAGGCCGTAAAAGACAAAATCGCCGCCTACTTGAACGAGAAAGTCGAACGTAAAGCCGTCGCGCAATACATCCACACACTCATTCAAGCCGCTGAAATCAAAGGCTTTGATTTTGCTGTTTCGGATTCTCCGTTGCTGCAGTGAGTTCGAACGTCGGAGGTTTTTCATCTCCATACAAAAAGACACCGACCAGTTCAGCAACTGGTCGATGACCTCTGCCTCCGGAGGGCTGTGGTAGTGCACAAAGTGGAACGGACAGCAGCGGTGCGATTCTCTGGCAGGAAGCGTACACGCCTTACGGCGAAGCTCTTAATGATGTCACTGCCAATCAGGACGTAGCTGGCTTTACCGGTCATATTAAAGATGATGCGACCGGCTTAAGTTATATGCATGCACGATACTATGATCCAGTAATTGGGCGTTTCTATTCGAATGATCCTGTTGATTCTGTAAGCCATCTCAGTCGCACAGGTGGAATACATGGATTCAACCGTTATGCATACGCTAATAATAATCCTTATAAGTACACTGACCCAGATGGATGCGAAACTCGCTTGATGGTAGAGGCAAAGCATTTGGATATGGATGTAGCCAAAGGCAATATGAGCCAACAAGAGCGACTTGATATTAGCACAGTGCAAGCTGAAGGCATGGTATCCGCAGTTGGAGCCTTAAAATTAGGCGCTGTAGCAATAAAACGAGGACTTAAACGGTACGCTAAGAGTTTGGTAAAACGAAATGGCAATAAAAATAGCGTTACAATGAAAACAAAAGATGGACATGTCAGAGTTGATCTAAAAGGTAAATCTCATTTTGTAAAAGGCAAAGGAGAAGTACCTACTCCTCATGTTCAGGCGTATAAAAACAATGTTATTCCGAAAGGACCTAGGGCTGGTGAGGTTGAAAGCGTAACTAAAACAGGTGAAACAACTCCTGAAACACTTAAAGATTTAAGAAAAGTAGCTGAACATTTAAAATCTAATGGTCAGTGAGGAAAGTAACATGACAGATTTTAATTTTACTGTAAGTGACAATATTGCAATTGAAAAAGGTGGGGATTATCTAGATCTGCACTCAGATTTTGATTTTGTAAACATTTCCTACGATCAAAGTCGAAACATGCTAGAGCTTGAATGGCAAAAGTTAGATGAAGATTGGGTTAATGTGAAAGGAACAATAAATAAGCTGACATTGAAATTCAATAATGTCTCTTATCTTTCCTTTTCTAACATAAAGAGCGAATCTACTCTTGAATCATTCGGATGTCTTCATCCTGAAGATAAATCCATTATGAATGGGTTTTTACCTTTGACTGAGATAAAGAGTGGTTATGATTTGATATTACTTTTTGTGGATGAAGGTTCGATTAAAGTTAACTGTGATACCGTAACGTGCATAATTGATTGAAGTAAATTTACGGCCCCCACCTTTTGAATCCAAAGCCTCGCCTCGCTGACCTAAGGTTTGCACTTGCGGGGCTTTGTTTTTTCTGGCTTTTGGTTTGTTTTCAAGGCTGGCTGAGCAGTGAAGTTTCCCGCGCCGCTAAAAAGTAAGTTATTACTCTAGGTAACCGATGCTAAAGTAGTAGCAACCTACGGAGGCTTGTTTATGGACCACAACTTTTGGCATCAACGCTGGCAGCAGCAACAAATTGGCTTTCATCGCGACGCTTTTCACGAGCTATTGACCGAGTACTTCCCGCAAGCTTGCCCAAATGGTCGTATTTTGGTGCCGTTGTGTGGCAAGACGAAAGATATGTTGTGGTTGCTAGATCAAGGCTACAAAGTGTTTGGCATAGAGCTGAGCGAGCTAGCGGTGCAGGCGTTTTTCGCAGAAAACCAACTTAAGCCGCAAGTGACCTGTGTCGGTAAGTTCAAGCAGTATGCGGTTGATGAGCTGGTGATTTGGGTGGGTGATGTTTTTGATCTCACTGCCAACGATCTGGCAGATGTTGATGGTTGGTATGATCGTGCTGCCCTGGTCGCGCTGCCCCCTGAAATGCGCGCACGCTATGTAGCGTTGCTTCGCAAAACCTTACCGAGTGGCAGTCGCGGCTTGTTGGTGACTGTTGAATACCCCGACGGTTATCGTGAAGGCCCGCCGTTTTCGGTGCCAGAAAACGAGGTCAAAAGTGCTTACGGGCAACGCTTCAAAGTGCAACGCAAGGCGCGCATCCAAGGTTTCGTGAACAACGAGCCCAGTGTTGATAGCCCCGTCACCGAACAAGCTTATGTTATTTATGACTAATCGGTAGTTTAGTTCCTAAAAAAGGGATCTATTGATAAGAAACGGTAGATTGATTCCGTATTATGGTCTATAAGTAACCATATTAGGAATTAAACTACCGGTGGATGAATGCAAAAGCTCACCCTACAGCTTTTTAATCAAGGTCGTTGGCATGACGCTGCGGAGCTCATTTTTCATGACAACGTTGCGCATGGCAGCGTGACTCTTGCGTACACGCACGCCTATATCACTGAAGTTCTTCAGTATGAAGCCATTGATAGCAGCGCATGTACGGTCAACGCACCTGTTGGTGTTCTCCCTGTGGACTACCCTTCATGGCCAGCGCTCTTAGATGATCTACTACCCGTGGGTAAGTCACGTGATTGGTGGTTGGCGCGTTTGGATTTAAAGCGCGAACCAGAGTTTGTACAAAATATTGAGCTGCTCACACATGCGGTGATGGCGCCAATCGGTAACTTGCGCGTAAAGGAAGCATTTGCAAACAGGCACAATGACATCGAGCAACGTTTCCCTCTGCAAGCTGTGGTCGAGTTACAACACGACTTTCTCGAGTATGCCAATGAGAACGGTGCTGCGGTCGGCGGTGCAACGGGTGCTGTAGGTGTAGCGCCGAAGCTGTTATTGATGGTTGAGGGCGAGCAAGTCTACATCGATGGTGACTTTGCCGGCAAGCCCTTGGCTGCGAAACCCTATTTGACAAAGTTTGCCCGGAACCGTCGAACGCGCCTCGACAATGACATTCTGGCTGCGGAGAGTTGCTATTACAAGGTGCTGGCGAAGTTCCTAGCCGGAAGCGGAATTGAAACCATCGATACCGAGAATATGATGCTTCATCAACACGAGGGGCAAGTCAGTTTATGGTTGCCGCGATTTGACGTGGTTGAAGAAAATGGCTTAGCCAAACGCATAGGCGTCGAGAGTATCTATTCGATCATTAATGCGGGTCCGGGCAGCGCGCAAAACCACTTTGAGGTGATGAGCGAAGTATGGGCAAAAATTCGTAGTGGAACGCAAATGAGCAAAGCCGAATTCGCCAAACAGTACCTCGTGCGCGACTTGCTCAATCTTGTCTTTGGAAATTCGGATAATCATGGGCGGAATATTTCGTTTTTGAAGCTTGATGGTGATATTCGTTTTGCGCCTATTTATGATTTTGCACCGATGAAAGCGGATCCAGAAATGGTCGTGCGTCTATTTAAGTGGCCTCGACAATTTGAAAGTGCCTCAATAGTGAAATTTGATCGGGTTGTACAAGAGCTTGAGGCTTTTGCTCCCGCCGACGAACTACTTGCCTTTCTTAAAACTACTGCGAAAAAGCTGGTTCATTTGAAAGACGAGCTTTGCTTAGCTGGGTGCCCAGAACGTATTCTAGAGTTCCCGGCAATTGGCCTTGAGAGAACACGAGAGAAGCTGACAGAGATGGGGGTGCTCGATGACTGAGCTATCGGTAAAAGAACGCTTAGCTATTCTCGCCGAACTTGAGAAAGCACTTGCAGATGACGCAATTACGTTGGGTGAGATGGTGCAGGCGATTCGCAAGCGGCTTTATGGCATGACGCAACTGCAATATGCGGAGTTCATCGGCATTTCGGATCGCACCCTGCGCGAAATCGAGAAAGGCACCACCGATGCGCGGCTCTCCATCATGGATAAGGTGCTTGCACCAGGCGGGTTTCAATTGAGTGCGCGGCGCCGTAAGCCCCCTAAACTCTAAATCAGGTTGTTACGCTGCAGCACTTTGTAGGTGCGGCGTGCGAGCTTTTCCATAAAGGCGAGGTCGGCAAAGGTCGGCTCGGCAGTTTGGTTGTCGAGATCGACTTGCCATTGGCTGACTTCAGCGTCGAGCATTTCCATCATTTTCTTGGAGCAGCCGCGGCAGATGCCTTGGCACATGTCGGCGTCTTCAAGGCCGAAGGGAATGGTATTACGAATGGTAGCCAATAACGTCCGCATGGCGTCGGTGGTGTTGGGTTTGCGCTGGCGTGTTTGACTCCGTGACATCAGCACCTCCAAAGAAAAAGGGAGGGCACCCTGGAGAACCGGTGCACCTCCCACAACGAGAAGTTTTTAGTTTTGTTTAACGGCAGCGGCATCAACTTGAGGCTGTTTACCCCAAAGCCCACTGACCACTTGCCAGCTAATCGCTAGGGCGCCGATGATGAAGATCACATCCCCAACGGTGCGCACCCAACGTAAACCTTCGAGCAACGGTTGCTGCATAAAGGCTTCGCTACGCGCATACCAAAGGCCTTCTGAAGCCGCGGCATAGAACTGAATGAAGCCAATCGGTAGCAAGCTGCTGAAGAGCATCAAGACTAAGCCGCCGTTCATCCACCAGAACGCAGTGGTCATCAGTTTGTCGTTGAAGGCCAAGTGCGGACGGATGTAGCGCAAGATAAGCAAGACGAACCCGAGCGCCAAGAAGCCATAGACACCGAACAAGGCTGCGTGGGCGTGCGTAGGTGTGGTGTTCAGACCCTGCACATAGTAGAGCGAAATCGGTGGGTTGATCATGAAGCCCAACACGCCAGCGCCCAACATGTTCCAGAACGCTACCGCAACGAAGCACATCAGTGGCCATTTAATGCGTGCCATCCACGGTGCTTTATGTTGCATGCTCCAGTTTTCCCATGCTTCGTAGCCAAGCACGATGAGTGGTACCACTTCCAATGCGCTGAAGGTTGCGCCTACAGCCATGACCGGAGTCGTGGTGCCTGAGAAGTACAAGTGGTGGAAAGTACCCGGTACGCCGCCCAGCATAAACAATGATGCTGATGCCAGTGACGCCGTGGTCGCCATTTTGCGTGAGACCAAGCCCATGCTGTGGAAGATAAAGGCAATCGCAGTGGTGGCGAACACTTCAAAGAAGCCTTCAACCCACAGGTGAACGATCCACCAGCGCCAGTATTCCATCACAGACAAGTGAGTGCGCTCGCCGTAGAAGAAACCAGCACCGTAGAACAGGCCGATGGCAACCACTGAAGCGGTGAACAGAGCGAGTAAGTTTTTGTCGCCTTTGACTTTAAAGGCGCCAATCACACCACGCATCATCAGGCCAAGCCAGAATACGATGCCGACAAATTTACCAATCTGCCAGAGGCGGCCGAGGTCGACATATTCGTAACCTTGGTGACCGAGCCAGAAGTTCAGGTGTTCAGGCAGAATTTGCGCGATGGCAAGGTAGCTACCAATAAAGGTGCCCGCTACGACGGCAACCAGCGCCCAGAATAGAATATCGACGCCCAGCTTTTGGTACTTAGGATCTTTGCCACCGTTAATAATCGGCGCCAAGAATAGGCCAGCAGCTAAGAAGCCAGTCGCAATCCAGAACAAGGCTGCTTGAATATGCCAGGTACGAACGAGGCTGTACGGGAACCACTCCGATACGTTGATGCCGTAGAACTCTTGGCCTTCAACGGTGTAGTGCGCAGTAAAGCCGCCCAATAAAACTTGTAGGGTAAACAACGCCACCACAATAAATAGGTATTTGCCCAAGGCTTTTTGTGACGGGGTTAATTTAACCAAGCTAATGGGGTCTTGCTTGGGAGCTGCCGGCTCTTCTTCGTCGTGTTTGCGAATAAAGGCCCAGGCCCAAATCAAACCACCGACACCGGCAATCAAGAGAATTACACTGACAATTGACCAGATAATGTTTTCTGGGCTCGGCGTGTTATCAATCAGCGGCTCATGGGGCCAGTTGTTGGTGTAAGTAACATCAGCATCCGGGCGCTCGGTAGCGGCTGCCCATGCGGTCCAGAAGAAAAACTCCGCCATGCGCTCACGGCGCTCAAGGCTTGGTAGAGTGTTTTCTTTCATGGCATAGCTTTCGCGTGTGCCACGTAATGTAGCGTCATCGCTAAACAAACGAATGTAGTAATCTGCTGTTTCGGCGATGGCTTGTGCACGACGTTCGTCGATCACCACCTCATTGCTTACCGCATCGTACGTGTTCGTCCGATACGCCTGCTTCAAAGCAAATTGCAGCTGATTCTGCTGCACTGGTGTGAGCTTGTCGTAGTCTGTCATGAACTCTTCTGCTGCGGCAATTTCTAACCATGCTAAGAGTTCACGGTGCAACCAGTCAGCGGTCCAGTCGGGCGCTTGGTAGGCACCATGGCCCCAAATCGAGCCGAGCTGCATACCACCGACGGATTGCCATGCGGTTTGACCGTCGAGAATCGACTCCTCGGTCATGAGCGTTTGGCCATTCGTAGTGACGAACTTCGCCGGTATCGGCGGCGCCTCACGATACACTTCGTTACCGAAGTAGCCTAATATTCCGAACGTAACTGCGAGTATCGCAATCAGCGTCCACCAAAGTTTTTTATAACCGGCCATACATCACCTTCTTGTTATGAGGTTAATCTCCACCGGTTGTATTGCAATTGCCTTGCCAACTTTTATCTGTTTGTTTTTATTGTATTTATGTTGCTGTTAGGGTTGTTTTTACCCAGCGTATAAAGCAGTTATTTTGCCACCTTGGGTGGTTTCTACCCACCCCGCACTTTTGTTGATCATGATCAACGCAAATCTAGTGTTATCATCTAAGCTGAAACACAATATATAGTGTTTTGGTGACAAAATGATGCGTTTTAGTGCAGTGGACATTGTCTTTCAAGAGGTACCAGGTGAAGTGGCGCTTGCCTATACCATCACCGGTTGCCCGGTGGGCTGCAAAGGTTGTCATAGTGCGGATAGCTGGCCCGCAGAGCGTGGCATGGAGCTAACCGATGAACACTTCGAGCAACAACTGAATCGTTATCAAGGCTTGATCACCGCAGTCTTGTTTTTGGGCGGTGAATGGTACCCCGAACGCCTCGCAACACTTCTGCGTCGCGCCCAGTTATTAGGCCTACAAACCTGTTTGTACACTGGCTACGAGCAGGTCTCTGCAGCGTTAATGCAGCATTTAACTTACTTAAAAACCGGGCCGTGGCGGCCTGAATGCGGGGGCCTTGATTCGCCCTCCACCAACCAACGTTACTACGACTTACGCACCGGGGAAGTGCTCAACGCCTTGTTTTGCCCGGAGTTTATCGACATAAAAAGAAAGGAAGAACAACATGTTGCGCTTACAACCTGAACAAATTGACCACAAAATGCAGTTCATCCATGACTACCTGAAGGCCCAAAATGCCGCCGATGGTTCGAAGATGGACGCCAATGCCAACGTCACCCAAAAGAACATCGCGACGCTTGAAGCAGAGCTTATGAAAGATTTCTTCGTACAAGTGAACCGCAAGCAGGTCAGCACGAAAATAGCTGAGCTGTTTGGTCATGATTTGGCGCAAGAATACGTTCGGCAAATCGAAGACCATGAGATTTACGTACACGATGAAACCAGTCTTAAGCCCTACTGCGTGTCGGTGACCATGTACCCGTTCTTGCGCGATGGCTTAACCAAGCTCGGTGGCGAATCGCAAGCACCGAAGCACCTCGAAAGTTTTTGTGGTTGCTTCGTTAACTTTGTTTTTGCGGTGAGTTCGCAGTTTGCTGGCGCCGTAGCCACCGTCGAGTTTCTAACCTACTTCGATTATTTTGCCCGCAAAGATTACGGTGACGATTACCTCAACACCCATCGCCATCAGATCGAAAACCACCTGCAACACGTGGTGTATGCCTTAAACCAACCAGCTGCGGCCCGTGGCTACCAGAGTGTGTTCTGGAATATCTCGGTGTACGACAAGTTCTATTTCGAGAGCATGTTTGGCGACTTTGTATTCCCAGATTTCAGTAAGCCTGAGTGGAGCTCGGTCAGCGGCTTGCAAGATTTCTTTATGCAGTGGTTCAACAACGAACGTAAAAAGACCATTCTGACCTTCCCGGTGGTGACGGTAGCGATGCTAACCGAAAATGGTGCGTGTAAAGATCAGCAGTTTGCCGAAGGAGTCGCTGCTGAACTTGCGGACGGGAATTCGTTTTTTGTGTACTTATCTGACAATGCCGACTCGTTAGCGTCCTGTTGTCGACTACGCAGCGAAATTAGCGACAATACGTTTTCGTATACGTTGGGTGCAGGCGGGGTCGCCACCGGCTCCATTAACGTGATCACCATTAATATGAACCGTTTGGTACAAGATGGCCGCGACTTAGCCACTGAAGTAGACAAGATCCAGAAATATCAGGTGGCCTATCGCAAGTTGATGGAAGAGTATAAAGCGGCAGGTTTGTTGACCGTCTATGACGCCGGTTTCATTAGCCTGGATAAGCAATTCTTGACCATCGGCATTAACGGCATGGTCGAGGCTGCTGAATCACAGGGCATTGAAGCGAGTAATAACCCGGAATACGCCGCCTTTGTGCAAGAGCGGCTGAAGGTGATTTTCGATGCCAATAAAGCGGCACGCAAAGAATATGGCTACATGTTCAACACTGAATTTGTGCCAGCGGAAAACCTCGGCGTAAAAAATGCCAAATGGGATCGTGAAGATGGCTATTTCGTGCCACGTGATTGCTACAACTCCTATTTTTATGTGGTCGAAGACGAAAACTCAAATGCGCTCGACAAATTTGTATTGCATGGCTCCGAACTCATTCAGTATCTTGACGGTGGTTCTGCTCTACACCTGAATTTAGACGAGAAGCTCAATCAGGCCGGCTATCTAGCGCTACTCAATACTGCAGCACGTACCGGCTGTAATTACTTCTGCATCAATATCAAGATCACTATCTGTAACGACTGCGAGCATATCGACAAACGTACGTTACATGCGTGCTCTTCGTGTGGCTCGGCCGATATCGATTACGGCACCCGCGTGATTGGCTACTTGAAGCGGGTTTCGGCTTTCAGTTCAGGGCGTCAGAGGGAACACAACAAACGGCATTATCATCGTCAGCACCAAACTCAAGTCGATCATCCGGTGGGTGCGGCGCAGGCTGCATGGCGCCAAGCAAGTTAACGACGATCAGCAAAACTACTCACAAAGAGGGAGCTCAGCTCCCTTTTTTGTTGTATGGGGTGTGGTGTATGAAACAATTACAATAACAGGTCGAAAATCTTTGTAAGAGATACAACCTATGGTTATTGAAAGTTATAGCGACCTGATCGCCGCAGCCCAGCAGCAGCCAGAGCCACAGCGCTTGCTATTTGTATTGGCCAAAGCCGAATTACCGCAAGATGCCACGGCTAGCCAACAAGCCCGCTTTGCCGAGCAACAAGGTGGGGCTTTAGAGCCAGTACTTTGCGTTGATAAGTTGCCGGAAGAAGTGATGGACTTTGCCGTATTGGTGGATGAATCGAATCGCACCGGTATTGATTGGGACATTGCTTTCATTGCCAGCATGGAAGGTCGTGCAGGTCACCCACCGAGCAGTGACGAAGCGGAGCAGCCACTTACGCTCATGGTGAATAAAATAAAAGCCGGCAGCATTGCCGACTTTGTTACGGTGAACAAGCAGGGCGAACTTTTACAGCTGTTCGCCTAAGCCGTTACACCACCTTCGAGTAGCGAGGCATTCCTGCCTCGTTGTCGAGGTAGGCGTCAAAGCACGCACAGATACTGCGCACCCACAATCGCCCGAGCTCAGTAACTTTGAGTTCCGTGGCTGACACCTCGACCAAACCATCTTCGATAAACGGCTGAAGCTTGGTTTTCGCATTGGCAAAATACCCCCAAAAGTCATCCATGTGCCACTGCTCGCTGAACGCTTCGAGATCAAGGTTAAAGTGACAGATGACCTGCGAAATGAGGGCCGCGCGCAAACGATCATCGGCACTTAAGCTAAAGCCTTTGACCACAGGTAACTCGCCGCTTTCAATTGCTTTGTAGTAATCCGGTAAGTCTTTGGCGTTCTGCCAGAGTACACCATCGATTTGGCTAATCGACGAAGCGCCCAAGCCTAACATGCAGTCTTGCCCGGCCGTGGTATAGCCCTGGAAGTTACGCTGTAAACGACCTTGTTGCTGCGCTTGCGCAAGCTCATCTTCAACTTTGGCAAAGTGGTCCATGCCAATAAACTGGTAGCCTGCGGCGCTAAAGCGAGTAATGCCAAGTTGTAATAACTCAAGTTTAATTGGCGCTGATGGCAGCGAGCTATCAGGAATTTTTCGTTGTCCAGCAAAGCGCTGTGGCAAGTGTGCGTAGCTAAACAGTGACACACGGTCTGGTGCGAGCTCAATGACCTGATCAATCGATGCGGCGAAGCTTTTCGGTTGTTGATAGGGCAAGCCGTAAATCAAATCCAAGTTAATCGAGTCAAAGCCGAGCTCACGACTCAGTTGTACCTGATGTTTGATGAGGTCGGTGTCTTGTACGCGGTTAATGGCAATTTGCACCTTCTCATCGAAATCTTGGACACCGTAACTAACGCGATTGAAGCCTAGTTTACGCAAATGGCGTAGCTTATCGTCACTGCAACTGCGCGGGTCGATTTCAATACTTAACTCAGCATCGTCGGTAATCGTGAAATACTGGTTCAGCAACTGCCAAAGGCGTGTCAATTGTTCTTCGGTGAGGAACGTCGGAGTGCCGCCGCCTAAATGAATTTGGTTGACCACGCGGTCACCCAGCAGTGGCTGGTACATTGCCATTTCTTTAGCCAGCATATCCAGATAGCGGTCAGCCTTATGCTGGTGCCGCGTAATCACTTTGTTGCAGCCGCAGTAATAGCAAAGCTTATGGCAGAACGGTAGATGCAGATACAGACTCAGGGCTTTGGGCGCCCCCGCAAGTGTTTGCCCTACCTTAGCGCGGTCAAAGTCACTGGTTAACGCAAGCGCTGTTGGGTAAGAGGTATAGCGCGGGCCGTTAATGTTGTATTTGTCGATCAAAGCTTGATCCCATGTAACCGCAGACATAGCGAACTCCAATAAAGCGGCGAATGTGGAGCTTATTTTAAGTGATTCAGATCAAAAATTTGATACTCCTGAAGGGTTACTTCTTTGATCTAGGTCAAGGACTTTTCTGCCAACAATTCCAATTGTTGGTAAGCAAATGCCGGCATGCGTTCCTTGATTTCTATGGTGTCGAGCAGGTTCTTGAGCTGTAAGCCAAGTTCCGTGTCACCGGTGACCATTAGCTTGCGGCGAAAGAACAACGTATCGGGGTCGACTTGCTGGGTTGCCAGTTGCAGTAACACCGGCCAGCTAACGCGCATGGTCACCGCTACTTCGCTAGCGTTGGGTTGTACGCAAAGCACGTGTTGAGCGCCTTGGGGGCGACTGGTAACGACAAAGTTGAGGCCGAGATCGGTGATGGCGATAGCCACCCAACGGCCGGCAAGAAAGTCGAAGGCGCCGGCTCTGCTATCTGCCGCAAACATCCGTCGAAAGAATTGTTCAATAACCTTACAAGTCAGTCCCGCCGGTGCCACTGACACGCCTTTAGCCAGCACCCGCGGTGCCCACTCTACTACTTTGGTGATATCCATTCATTGCCTCGCATTTGCGCCACGTCAACGTCACGAAGCATTATAATTGCCATTATGAATGCATGTTCACGGTGAAGATCAATAAACCTCTTCATTGCAGGTAAAAAGTAAAGGCGAAAACATGGAATTACTCTGTCCTGCTGGCAGTATGCCAGCTTTGAAAGCAGCGCTCGAGAATGGCGCTGACGCAGTGTATGTGGGGTTTAAAGGTGAAACCAACGCGCGGCATTTCGCAGGGTTGAATCTAGACGCTGCGAGTTTACGCGACGCTGTGCGGCTCGTGCATAGTTATGGCAAAAAGATTCACGTAGCGATTAATACCTTTGCCCACGTACTTACTTGGGACCATTGGCGGCAAGCCGTCGATGATGCGGCCGCAGCTGGGGTCGATGTACTGATTGTGGCGGATATTGCAGTGCTTGCTTATGCCGCCGAGCGCTACCCCAAGTTAGAGCTGCATTTAAGCGTGCAGGCTTCGGCGACCAACGCAGCCGCCATCGACTTTTACAAGCAGTTCGGTGTAAAACGTGTGGTGCTGCCGCGCGTACTTTCCATGCAACAAGTACGCTCGTTGGCTCGTACCACAGATGTGGAGCTGGAGGTTTTCGCCTTTGGCAGCCTCTGCATTATGGCGGAAGGCCGGTGTTACCTGAGTTCTTACATGACCGGCGAGTCGCCCAACACCGCCGGCGCCTGTTCGCCCGCACAATACGTACGTTGGGATGAAACCGCCGACGGCAGGCTTGAGTCACGTTTAAACGGTATCTTGATCGATCGTTTTGCGGCCGACGAAACCGCTGGCTACCCCACACTTTGCAAAGGCCGCTTTAAAGTAGGCGATGCCACCTACCATGCCTTAGAAGAGCCCACCAGTTTGAATACTTTGGACTTACTTCCCGAGCTCTACAAAGAGGGTATCGCCAGCTTGAAAATCGAAGGGCGGCAACGCAGTCCCGCTTATGTTGCACAGATTACGCGTGTGTGGCGGCAAGCCATCGATCGCGTCATGCAAAATCCTGAGCATTTTGCTGTGCAAAGCGAATGGAATGCGGTGCTGGCAAATTTATCTGAAGGTAGCCAAACCACCTTGGGCGCCTACCACCGAAAATGGAAGTGATCATGCAGTTCTCATTTGGACCTATTTTGTACTTTTGGCCGCAACAGCAAGTTGAGCGCTTCTATCAGCAGGTGGCCGAATCTGACGTTGATTGTGTGTATTTAGGTGAAACCGTATGTAGTAAGCGGCGGGAACTTAAATTTGAAGACTATTTTCGTCTAGCACAGATGCTGCGTGAAGCGGGTAAGCAGGTTTGTTTGTCGACTATGACGCTTCTTGAAGCACCCTCAGAATTACGCGAATTGCGAAAATACTGTGACAATGGCGAGTTTATGGTCGAAGCCAATGACGTGGGCGCGATCAGCTTTTTGCACGAGAATAAGTTGCCTTTTGTCGGCGGTGCAGCGTTGCAAGTCTACAATCAGCACAGCTTGCGCAAGCTCGTGGGTATGGGGATGAAGCGCTGGGTCATTCCAGTAGAACTCTCGCGTGACTGGCTGGCTGAACTCCTCGCTGAGCCACTTATTGAGAGTGTGCGTGATTGCTTCGAAACAGAGCTGTTTGCCTTTGGCCATTTGCCTCTCGCCTGGTCTGGCCGCTGCTTTACCGCGCGTTCTGAGAACCGTGCCAAAGATCAGTGTGAGCTCTGTTGTATTAAGTATCCGCAGGGGCGAACGGTCACCAGCCAAGATGGCACCGAGGTGTTTGTGTTGAATGGTATCCAGACGCAGTCGGGCACGCGCTATAATTTGATTAACCAACTCAAGAGCATGCATGGCTTAGTGGATATGGTACGCTTAAGCCCACAAGTTCATGACAACATGACCTGGCTACGCCGCTTTAGAATGAATCAAGACGGTTTGCAGCCGTATCCGTTGGCGAGTAGTGAGAGCAATGGATACTGGTTGAAATTGGCGGGTTTGGTGCAAGTAGATGAGGCGTCCGCAACAAAAGTGGAGAATTATGAAAGCTGAAACAACCGCCCGCATTGGTATCGTCACGGTAAGTGATCGCGCCAGTGCCGGTGTTTACGATGACATTTCGGGTAAAGCGATTGAAGCGACCTTGAATGATTACTTAACCTCGTCTTGGCAAGCTTATTACCGTCTGATCCCAGACGAAAAAGATGTCATTGAGGCAACCTTACGCGAACTGGTAGACGACGAACACTGTTGTTTGGTGGTCACCACCGGCGGCACAGGGCCTGCTGAGCGCGATGTAACCCCAGAGGCCACCGAAGCCGTGTGTGATCGTATGATGCCTGGCTTTGGCGAACTCATGCGAACTGAGTCGCTGAAGTACGTACCGACCGCAATTTTATCTCGGCAAACTGCGGGCCTGCGTGGTTCGAGCCTTATTGTAAACCTCCCGGGCAAGCCGAAAGCCATTCGTCAGTGCCTTGATGCCGTGTTCCCCGCAATCCCTTATTGCATCGACCTAATGAATGGCCCCTATCTTGAGTGCGATGAAGCCGTCATCAAACCTTTTCGCCCGAAAAAATAAGGCTACAAATGCAGAAAGGGTCACTTGATGTGACCCTTTTTTATATCTGCAGTGCAGCTTGCCAGCCGACCCTTTAGCAAGGGTCAGCAGCACCTTTGCGCGAATAGAACCACCAAGTGATAACGGTACACAGCGCGTAGAAGCCGACAAAAGCATAAAGCGCTCCCGCCACGCTGCCAGTCATGGCAATTGAAGTACCGTAAGCTTTCGGAATAAAGAACCCGCCGTAGGCTGCAAAGGCTGAGATAAAGCCGATAACTGCAGCAGACTCTTTGTTACCTTCTTTGATGGCAGTGTCGGTGTCACCGTGCACACGCTTGCGTTGGTTCAAGAAAATCACCGGTACCATACGGAACGTTGAACCGTTACCGATACCTGTGGCGATGAACAACACTAAGAACGAGGCAAAGAAGCCAGTGAAATTGCCAGCGCTGTCGCCAAGAGGCAAGTAGTAAAGCACCCCGACCACACCAGCGATCATCAGTAAGAAGTTCCAGAAGGTCACCCGTGCACCGCCAAGTTTATCGGCAATCACACCACCGACAGGTCGCGAGAGAGCGCCAACAAGAGGACCTAAGAAAGCATATTTTGTTGGGTCGACTTCTGGGAACAACATGCCCGATAGCAGCGGGAAGCCTGCGGCAAAGCCGATAAAGCTACCGAACGTACCCAAGTACAAAATACACATGATCCAGTTGTGTGAGCGTTTGAAAATAACCGCTTGGTCGCTAAACGACGCTTTGGCAGAAGAAATATCGTTCATACCAAACCACGCTGCAATCGCGCCGATGGCAATCAGCGGAACCCACAAGAACGCGGCGTTCTGCAACCACAACTCGCTACCGGCATTAGCGCCGCTAACCACGGTTAACGGGTCGCCGCCAAAGGGACCAAACACGCTGCTGGCAATAACCAATGGAGCGAGCAGTTGCATGCCCGACACACCGAGGTTACCCAGACCGGCGTTCATGCCCAAGGCACCGCCTTTCTCTTTTTGCGGATAGAAGAAGCTGATGTTCGCCATTGAGCTGGAGAAGTTACCACCACCAAAGCCGCAAAGGAGCGCCAGAATCAGCATGATCATGTACGGTGTATCAGGATTCTGAATGGCAAACCCTATCCAAATACAGGGGATAAGCAACGACGCGGTCGAAATTGCGGTCCAGCGCCGACCACCAAAGATAGGTACCATGAAGCTGTAAAAAATTCGTAGTGTGGCACCGGACAGTGCTGGCAGCGCAGCGAGCCAAAAAAGCTCGTTCGATGAATAACCAAAGCCAAGCTGTGGCATTTTGACCACCAAGATACTCCAGATGGTCCACACCGCGAACGCTAAGAACAGGTTGGGAATCGAGATCCATAGGTTGCGGGTGGCAATTTTTTTACCTTTGGTTTCCCAAAAGCCTTTATCTTCTGGACGCCAATCATCAAGGGTGTAGTGGTCAGGCGTCGACAGTTCAGGTAAGTCTGTTTGTTCAGAGCCACTGCGTAACTCCATACGCTCGGCGCGACGGATAGCAAAGTGCATCCACCACAACGAACCGACAGTAATGGCGAACAACAGCATAAACACGCTTTGCCATACGCCAATCACGTCATTCAACATACCGAAGGTGAGGGGCAAGAAGAAGCCACCGAGACCACCGATCATACCAACCACACCGCCGACTGCACCGACGCTTTTCGGATAGTAGACTGGAATGTGTTTGAATACAGCGGCCTTACCCAGCGACATGAAGAAACCCAGAACAAAGGTCAGCACCACAAACATGGCAAGGGTGACTTCAAATTGGAAACGGATTTCACCGTGCACGCCCTGAACTATGTATTCAGTGGAAGGGTAACTCAATAAGAAGGTACAGACGGCTGAAGCAATAAAGGTCCAGTACATGACCCGCCGCGCGCCGTATTTATCTGATAACCAACCGCCGAGAATGCGGAACAAAGAAGCTGGAATGGTGTAGAGGGCGGCAATAATACCGGCTTCTTTGATGCTGAGGTCATACACCTCCATCAGGTAATGCGGCAGCCATAAAGCCAAAGCAACAAAAGCACCGAAGACAAAAAAGTAATACAGACTGAAACGCCAGACCCGCAATTCCGCAAGTGGCGCCATTTGTTCCCAGAAGCTTTGTTTCGGTTGCTGGCGGCGTTGCTGCGTGAGTGGGTCTTCTTTCGCCAAGACGATAAAGGCGATACCCATGATACCAATCACCGTGGCATAGACTTGTGCGGCGCCTTGCCAACCAAGAGCAACAAGCAGGAACGGTGCGCCGAAGTTGGTTACCGCCGAGCCAACGTTACCGGCACCGAAAATACCTAGCGCTGTACCTTGTTGCTTGCTTTCAAACCAAGCGGAGGTGTAAGTAACACCAACAATAAAGGCACCACCCGCAAGGCCGACCCCCAAGGCTCCGACGAGCAACATGTAGTAACTGTTAGCAAAAGTGAGCAAGTACACACACAGTGCTGTGGTCAGCATCAATACGCCGAACACCCAACGGCCGCCGAGACGGTCGGTCCAGATACCCAAGAACATGCGGCTTATGGAACCGGTGAGGATAGGTGTTGCCATGAGCAAACCAAGCTGGGTATCGGTCAGATTAAAGTCGTCTTTAATTTGAATACCAATAATGGAAAAAATGGTCCACACGGCAAAGCACAGTGTGAACGCAAAAGTTGAGAGTCCGAGCGCCCGATAGCGATCAAACTTACTCACGGTTTGTTGCGGTGTTGTCATAGCCAAGCTCCTCAAGGTACGACGGTGAAGTTAATTGCCTTCAGTCTACTTATTTCTGCGCGCTGGAGTAGCTGCCAAACGCTGGTGAAACAAGGCGTTACAGAGGTGTCTACCGCTTTAGTGGAAGGCCGAAATCGGGCGCAAAGAGGCGGAATTGTGACGTTAATTACTCCTTCTTGGGTAGCTCTGAAACGCCGTAGTTAGGTTGCAAAGTAATAAGAGGTACACCGAGGAAATCAGTGTCGAAGATGGGTGATTTTGTGCTATAAACATAGATACAAAATGCATGTTAAGGATGCGTCATGTTACAAATCACTGACCTTCAAGTAGAACAAAAAATGTGGCCGCTATTGCGCCAAGCCTTCCGTCCAATGTTTTTATTGGGTGCAACCTTTAGTGCTTTGGCGATGATGCTGTGGCTTTGGGTACTCAGTGGAACGGTACAACTACCGGTGTTTGCCGATGTGATGTTTTGGCATAGTCATGAGATGATTTTTGGCTTTGTCGCGGCGATCATCGTCGGCTTCTTACTGACAGCGGTGCAAAACTGGACTGGCTTGCGGGCAACCCATGGTCGTGCATTGGGCATACTCACCGTCGTTTGGTTACTGGGGCGAATTAGTCTGCTTTTTGGGGAGTTTTTGCCACTTTATGTGCCGATCGTTCTCGATCTTGCTTTTTTGCCTTTGGCAGCAGTGCTGTTAGCGGTGCCGCTCATTACCGTGCGTCAGCAGCGCAACTTATTCTTTGTACCCGTGCTTCTGTTGTTGGCACTGTGCAATGGCCTGATGTATTACGGACGGCTCACCGGTCGCTTCGATTTGCAGCAAGTTGGCAGTCAAAATGCGGTATTGCTGATTACCCTACTCATGGCAATTGTTGGGGGGCGGGTTATTCCTATGTTTACTGCCAACGGTACCATGACGCAAAAAGTGCAACCGATTGTCTGGCTTGACCGTTTAAGCCTTGGCAGTTTATGGCTGATTTTTGCCTTGCAAATAACTCAGCTAAGTAGCTTTATCGGCGCCCAAGTAATGGCCGCCTTGTACGGCATTGCGGCAGTCTTGTTGGCGCTGCGTTGTGCGCGGTGGAAGCTTTGGATTACCTTGAAAGTACCTTTGGTGTGGTCGCTGCATATTGCTTATTGGTTCTTACCTATCGGCTTAGCGCTCTATGCCGTGCACTATCTGAACCCGACAGTGACAGTAAGCACCGCCACTCATGCGCTAACTGCCGGCGCGATGGGCAGTATGATCTTAGCGATGCTGGCGCGGGTTTCGCTCGGCCATAGTGGCCGTCCACTGCAACCGAAAAAAGTGATGTCATTGGCATTTGTGTTAGTGATCGTCGCGGCGTTATTACGGGTCTTTGCGGCTTGGTTATGGCCGGCGTATACCTTCGATTGGTACCTTTATGCCGGCACTGCGTGGATTATCGCCTATCTGATTTATGTGCTGGTGTACTTGCCAGTGCTGACCACCCCACGGGCCGACGGACGTCCTGGCTAAGGCGAACATTCTGGGCATTGTGGATGGCGTGGTAAATTAAAGCTGCTCCATTCACCATGGAGACCATCGTAAAGCATCACTTTGTGCGAGATGGGGGCGCCGACACCTGCAAGCAACTTGAGCGTTTCCACCGCTTGTAAGGCACCCACTACCCCGACAACCGGCGCCAATATACCCGCCTCCATGCAACTCAACTGCTGCTCACCAAACAACTGACTCAAGCAAGCATAGCAAGGTCCTTCATCTTGGTGGGTAAAGACGCTCAGTTGCCCTTCATAACGAATCGCAGCGCCCATAACGTGTGGCCTTATGTGGCGCCGACAGGTCTGATTGATGAGGTTGCGGGTGGCAAGGTTGTCGCAGCAATCGACAACCACATCGTGGCTTTGCACCCACGCATCGAGGTTAGCGTCTGTTGCTTTTGCCTGCACCGCTGTAATGTTGCAGTCGGGACTGCGCTGTTGCAAATAGGCCTGTGCTGCAGTGACCTTGGGATTGCCGATGTCTGCCGCCGTGAAGAGCGTTTGCCGTGGCAGATTATGGTTGTCGACCACGTCGTGATCGACCAAGGTTAATTGGCCAATACCGCTAGCGGCTAAATACGGCGCAGCGGCGCAGCCTAAGCCACCCATACCGATAACCAGCACTTTGCTGGCAAGCAAGCGCTCTTGCCCCTGCATATCAAAGCTTGGCAGCATCACATGCCGACTGTAACGCAATAACTGCTCACGCGTGAGCTCAGGTAGGCTTGTTTCAGGATGGGTCATTGTGCGGGATCTCCTCCGGACGTAGCACCAGCCAAATCGCCACGGTCGCCATAATGGTAATCACTGCTAGTTTTACTGCAAGTGGAGCGGGACTAAAGCTCAGCATGATGGCGCTGCCTGACATCATCACGATAGCAATCACCTTCGGTCTACGTTTCACCACACCATAGCGCCGCCAGGCAATGATTTGCGGGCCGTACTTTGGATGTGCGAGCAGCTTTTCTTCGAGCTCCGGCCAGCCTTTACCCCCTGCCCAAGCGGCAACGAGAAGAAATGGCACCGTCGGCATGATCGGCAGCAACAGGCCGATCAAGCCAAGCAAAAGCGCCAAAATGGCAATGGTGCGCCAAACTAAGATACGAAGAAAAACGGTCATATTACTCCACAGTCACGTCGCTAATGTGAAACTCTTATTTGAGACCTAGTCGTTGCGCTAATTTGTGCAGGTTACTCGGATCGATTTCAAGTATACGTGCCGCTTGCGTCCATTTATAGTCAGCTTGCTGTAACGCCTGCTCGATCATTTGCTGTTGCAGCTTTTGTACCGCATCGCGCAGATTCATGCTGGTCTGGGTAAAAGCCGTGCTGTCGACTTCCGCGGCGGCATTCGGCGTATTCGGCAAATCCAACAACTCGGGGCCAATACTCACAATCGCTTGGCGGTCTGCGCCTTGGCTGAGTGCCTTAATGGCGGCGCGGCTCACGGTGTGTTCGAGTTCGCGCACATTACCAGGCCAGTCGTAACCGATGAGTGCATGCTCTGCTGCGGAACTTAAGCGCAAGGCGCGTAAACCCAAGCGCGAACGATTCAGCTCCAGAAAATGCCCGACGAGCAGCGGAATATCATCGCGTCGCTCGCGTAATGGCGGAATAGGTAATGGATACACGCTCAAGCGGTGATACAAGTCTGCCCTGAAATCGCCGCTTTTAACTTGCTGCTGTAAATCACGGTTGGTGGCCGCCACCAGACGTACATTCACTTTATGTGACTTATCGCTGCCGAGGCGCTGAATCTCGCCGTTCTGCAACACACGCAAGAGCTTGGCCTGAATCGCCGCCGGCAGTTCACCCACCTCATCTAAAAACAAGGTACCGCCATCGGCGCTATCGAATTTGCCGGCACGTTCAGCCGTCGCACCAGAGAATGCTCCTTTCGTATGACCGAATAGTTCGCTTTCTGCCAAGGATTCGGGTAAGGCAGCACAGTTTACATACACCAGAGGCTTATCACGCCGCGGCGACCAGCGGTGTAACTGCCGTGCAAATAGCTCTTTACCGACGCCCGTTTCGCCTAAAAGCAGTACTGGTAAGTCAGCACTCGCTACCACTTCTAACTCTTGCAATACCTGCTGTAAGGCTTGGCTGCGGCCAATGATTTCGGCGCTATTGCCAGCTGCTGGTGCCAGCTCGGTTTCACCATCGCGGCGGCTATTACGTAATGCCCGAATGCCCTGCTCGATTTGCCCCATGCGAATTGCTGCTTCGACGAGGAGGCTGGCGCGCTGTAGCTCGCGCATGGTATCGGCATCAAAGGTACCCGGCTCTAGTGCGTCAAGCGTCAGGGCACCCCAACACTTCCCCTCGACATAGAGTGCAATACCCATACAGTCGTGCACTGCGAGATGGCCGTCAGGGCTATCCTCAATCAGGCCATCGTAAGGGTCAGGTAAGGTGCTCTCGGGTTCAAAGCGGACCGTTTCGCGTGATGCGAGAATAGCCGCTAAACGCGGATGCTGCTCGGTAATAAAGCGTCGCCCTAATGCTTCGCGCACCAAGCCTGTGCTGGCGATCGGTCGCAGCACTTGCTGGTCTTGCTGTAATAGAACAACGGCACCGCAAGCAAAATGGCGGCGTAAAGTACTTACCAGCTTTTGCAGACGCACGACGGCTGGCAATTCAGTCACAAGGTCCGCGATTAACGTCTCAAGTAATGATGTTTCATGCATGGTAGAAAGAACCCATTTGTGCGGGATTCACCCGTATTTAGTTAGGTGAAATTTACCATGCAGACAATTAAACCGATATAAATCAAAGTAGGTAGTTTTGGCATTTAAATTGCAGATTCAGTAGCAACACAATTGACGAAACTGTAAGGATGTCACTATGTACCAAGCACTTATCGAACAATGGCAGAAAGCTTCGAGCCAAGAGTTAATTCAGCATATTTTGGCCAATTTCCACGAAAAGCATCGCCAACAAGTGCCCGAACTTATTCAGCTTGCACGCAAAGTTGAAGAAGTACACAACGATCACGAAGCCGTTCCAACGGGCCTAGCAGACCTGCTAAGCGAGATGCTCAACGAACTGGAAAGCCATATGATGAAGGAAGAACAAATTCTGTTCCCGATGTTGGCTGGCGGCATCTATCCCAGTGGGCCCATTGCCGTCATGGAAGAGGAGCATGGTGAACACGAACGCATGTTAGCGCAATTAAATACACTAACGAATAACGGTAAGGCCCCCCGCGGCGCCTGTGGTTCATGGATCATGCTGTACGAAGGTACCCAAGAGTTGATCAATGACTTGCAGCAACACATCGCTCTCGAAAACCACGTTTTGTTTCGTGAGCCACAGGTGACACCGCAACATGGTAAGGATTTTTGTTGCGGTTCCTGCCAGTAAGACTAAGCGGCTAGGGCGCGTAAGCGCTCTAGCTCAGTAATTTCCACGAGCTTGTTTTGCACTGCAAGCACACCTTCTTGTTGCAGCTGGGTCAGAATACGACTCACAGTTTCGACCGAAAGACCAAGATAGTTGCCGATATCGGCGCGAGTCATCGACAAACGGAAGGAACGACTCGACAGCCCACGTTGTTGAAAGCGAGATGATAATGTTACTAGAAAATTGGCTAACCGCTGCTGTGCGGAATGGTGGTTTAGCGTTCCTAAAAGCGTTTTGCTGGCGTGCAACTCACCGCTCATTACCCTTAAAAGCTGCTTGCGTAACCCCGGTAACTCAGCCGAGAGTTGATCGAGTGACTGAATCGGAATTTCACACAGCATGGTGGTTTCCAGAGCTTGAGTGTAACTGCGATGATTACCATCGATAAGGCCATCAAAGCCAATCACGTCGCCGGGTAGGTGAAAATCGATAATTTGCTCACTGCCTTGGCTGTCCAATGTGTAGGATTTCAACGAGCCTGAACGCACAGCATAAAGAAATTTCAGTGGTTCACCGTTGTGGATCAGTACGTCGCGCTTCTGCAACGGGCGATGCCGTTGGATAATCGTATCCAGCTTCTCCGTTTGCTCAGGGCTCAGTTGGTAGGGCAAGCATAAGGTTGCCATACTACAATTTTGACAATGGATGTGAGATGTCATCATTTTCACCACGAATCGTTGATTTACGTCAAAGTGACTGCTGAGTACAAAGTATACGCCTTCAGCGCCAAAAAAGAATGACTTCCGACGGAGTAGCCGAAAACTTCCTATTTGTAGGTAGATAACCTATAACTAGCTTTGCAGTCCTAGCTAATAATCACAATAAAAGGATAAAAGACAATGGAAACAATGGCGATCAATTACTGGGCGGTTGCAGTTGCAACCCTACTCAACCTCGTGGTGGGCGGTCTATGGTACTCTCCAATGCTGTTTGCAAAAGTCTGGCAACGCAGTGCGGGCATCACCGATGAACAGCTTAAAGCCTTCAACCCTGCCAAAGTTTTTACCATTACCCTGATTGTCTCGTGGGTGATTTGTATTAATCTTGCTTTCTTTTTAGCTTCACCTGGCACCGATTGGCAATGGGGCATGACGGCAGGCTTTCTCGCTGGCTTTGGCTGGGCGTCGATGATCTTTGTCGTTATCAGTCTTTTTGAGCAACGCTCGTTGGCTTATATGTTGGTGCATGGCGGCTATATCACTGTTTACTTCACCTTGGCCGGTTTGGTCATTGGTGCGTGGCAATGAGTGACCTAAAAACGCAACCCACATCGGCAGATGTGGGTGCTTTCCTAGCGTCGGTTGAAGACAAACAAAGGCGTGACGACTGCCGCCAAATTTGTGCATGGATGCAAGAGGCAACGGGTGATCCTCCACAAATGTGGGGTGCCAGCATTGTTGGTTTTGGCAGTTACCATTACCGCTATGCGAGTGGCCGCGAGGGCGATTGGTTTTTGACGGGTTTTGCACCAAGGGCGCAAAATATAAGTCTCTATATTATGGCTGGCTTTTCGGCGTACGAAGAGCTTATGAATCGCTTGGGCAAATATAAAACGGGTAAGTCGTGTTTATATATCAAGCGCCTTAGTGATGTCGACTCAGAGGTTTTAAAGGAACTTATCAATGAGTCGCTGGCTTATATGCGAATGACTTATGAGACAAGCTGAATCAGGCGCAGCGGCGTCGCAGCTGCGCCTCTCTAACGTTATTTTTTAATTTTTTGCTGACTTTTGCGCTTGTATGACTGCTTCTGCATCGTACACAAACTTCGGCTCAGGACGTTCGCCTTTACCGAACAACACAGTGAGTTCGACAGTAAAGTCGGCACGCTCTTCTTGTTTGATATTGACACCATCACTGCCATATTTGCGCGTGGCGGGCACGCTTCCGCACATGTCTGAAGTACAGTCCGCAATGGTATCGACATGCACCTCAGTCTGTTCATTGCGCGCTAAACGCTTGCCTGAAACATCTTTTTCGCTTACGACAAACCATTCGTAGCCTTGGGCGAGCGTAAGCTCAGCCGCGCGCAATAGTGCGTAGTCCGTTGCCTTTTGGGCGCTCGTATCACGAGACTTGTAGCTAACCCAGTACATATCTTTAGCGAGTTGCTTATCGCTGTAACCAAAGCCTTTCTCACCAGCCGGCTGATACTGCGCGGTTGAGCTAGCGCAGGCTGTTAGGAGAGCAATAACGAGAGCCATAAAACTAATTTTAATCGCTTTATACATGGTTGAACTCCACTTAATGCAACCGAGTGTTCTTCATAGTTTAGTTGATACGCCAGCAACTTGTCTTTAGTTCAGAAATTCGGTTAAAATACGCCCCGTCTTAGGGGAGTAGTCAACTCGTGCGCAACGTCGTTGTTGCGCGAGAGAATATGTCAACATAATTGAGCCCTCAATGGCTCATGGTGTATTCGTTTCGGGCCACCGAAACTGGCAAGACCTGAGGTAAAGAGCAACCGCTAACTGGCGGGGGTTGCTGTTTGCCTTGGTTTCAGGTCCCGCCGGAGTACATCATGGAAGCACTTATTACTTCAACTTTAACCGTTGCATTAGCAGAAATAGGCGACAAAACGCAACTGTTGAGTTTCTTGCTGGTCGCGCGATATCGAAAAAAGTGGCCGATCATTATCGGTATTATCGCGGCGACGCTCATCAATCACTTTATTTCGGCCTGGTTTGGTCAATGGTTTGCTGGCTGGTTACCCGAGCAATACGCCGGCATCATTATTGCGGTAAGCTTTATCGCCATTGGTCTATGGGTATTGGTGCCTGATAAGCTCGACGATGATGAAGCAAATTGTGGGACCTGTGGAGCCTTCCTCGCAACTTTTGTGTTGTTTTTTCTTGCCGAAATCGGTGATAAAACGCAAGTGGCGACGGTGGTGCTTGGTGCGCAATATGCGAGTGTCGTATGGGTGACTCTCGGCACAACCATTGGCATGTTGCTAGCAAACGTACCCGTAGTTCTTTTAGGTGAACGTATCATGCGCTATGTACCGTTGAATGTGGTGCGCGTGCTTGCGGCAGCCGTTTTCATTGTGATTGGTCTGGTAGGCTTGTGGTGGAGTTGGTAAGTGAGGCTAAACGGCCGCCAGCAAGCTTGGCGGCCGTGAACAGGTCATTTCTATTTTGGTCTTCCGCGCCCGACAAGGCCCATAACAACCGAAATAAGTAGTAGGATAATAAACACATAAAAAATGATTTTTGCGATACCTGCAGCGGCACCGGCAATACCACCGAAACCTAAAACTGCTGCGATAATGGCAACGACAAGAAATATCAGAGCCCAACGTAACATGTGTAATCTCCTTTTTACGGGTTCCCTATAAATAAAGTACAAAAATTGAATAAAATCAAATGCATGGAAAAAATATACGGGTGTAATAGTGAGAGACCAGAGCTGGCGCTGCGTGAGATTAGTTTAGCGGATGCTGAATTTATTCACGCCTTGTACACCGGCTCTGACTTTCGCCAAGGGATCGGGGATCGTGGCATAACGTCGCTGCAAGACGCTCGTCATTACATCGAGCAAAATATACGCGCAAGCTATCAAAAACACGGATTTGGGCTGTGGCTGGTAGAGCACCAAACTGTTGCGGTAGGTATTTGTGGCTTGGTGAAGCGTGACTATTTACCGGACCCTGATCTCGGCTTCGCGCTGTCGCCTGAGTATTATGGTCAAGGGCTTGCCCGTTGTGCGGCCGCCAGAACTCTTGAACTTGCGCGCGAACAGTTTCAACTGTCGACGCTATTAGCCATCACCAGTCCAACCAACCAGCGCAGTCAAAAACTTCTTCTGGCTTTGGATTTTAAACCGGTGCCAGCGGTGGTTGATCCACACACCGGCCAAACGCTCGACACCTTTGCATGGCAAGCCGAGGAATCGCAATGACACTACAGCAATATGATTGGTTATTATTCGACGCTGACGAAACGCTGTTCTCGTTTGATGCGTTTGCCGGTCTACAAAAATTATTTCAGGGCTACCACGTCGATTTTTCGCGGCAAGATTACGAACACTATCAAGCGTTAAACAAACCTTTGTGGGACGCTTATCAGGCCGGAACAATCAATGCCAAACAATTGCAACGAAAGCGTTTTGCCCACTGGGCGGCGCAGCTTGAAGTAAGCGCAGATCAACTGAATACCGGCTTTATGTCAGCTATGGCAGAAATCTGTCAGCCGCTTGAGGGGGCGCGCTCATTGCTCGAAAGTGCGCGCCAGTCAGCAAAAGTCGGCATCGTGACGAACGGCTTTACTGAGTTGCAAGAGGCCCGTTTACAGCAAACGGGACTGCGTGACTTGGTCGATTTAGTGGTGATTTCTGAACAAGTGGGCGTCGCCAAACCGGCGCCTGAAATCTTTACCTATGCGCTGAAAGAAATGCAGCAGCCGCAACGTGAACGGGTGTTGATGACAGGCGATAATCCACACTCGGATATTGTTGGCGCACAACGCAGTGGCTTACATGCCTGTTGGCTTAATCATCACGGCGAAGCATTTCCGCTAACTCAGCCACCGCATTATGAAGTGCGCTCCTTACCTGAGTTACAGCAACTATTGCTGAGTTCAGAGAAGTGATTGCGCCTGCTTGACGAGCCAACGGAAAAGGCGCAGTTGACTCGGGACATAAAATAAATATTCCGGATGCCACTGTACGCCAATGATCGGTCGTTGATCGGTGCTCTCAATTGCCTGCGGTATCTCATCGAGATCGTGTGCGATGATACGTAAGCCGTCCCCCACGTCATGCACCGCTTGGTGATGCAAGCTATTGACCCGCAATTTTCGCTTTTTTACAACTTCCGCTAGATTCGCATCGCCACGAACAAACACCTGTTTGGTTGGCAGCAGACCCGGCCGATTATAAGTGTGTTCGCGCAGGTGGCGAATGTCGTCATAGAGATTGCCGCCGTGCACCACATTGATTAGCTGTGCGCCGCGGCAAATACCCAACATAGGCAGCTTGTCGCGCAAGGCCTTTTTTATCCATCGCGTCTCTAAGTCATCGCGCTCAGGATCATATTTAACCTTGCCCTCAAGCGTACCACCGTAATGCTCTGGAGAGATATCGCTGCCGCCCCCAATGATCAAGCCTTGCAGCGGCAAACCAGAAGGCCGGTGGTGGACACTGATGCGCTCTACCTCAGCACCGCAGAGCCACAGTGCCAAGCGGGTACTCCACCAGCTCGGGGACCATTTTTTGCCGGCACCAGTAACGCCTATGCGAGGTTTTCTTTGAGCCATTTTGATACGTACTCTATCCAATCTTTCCGAGCTACTCCGAGCATGGGGCGATGTGCGGCAAGAAACTTTCCAGCTAACTCTTGAAGCGCTTTGGGTCGATTAGCCAAGCGTTCGATTACACAATAAGTATTCCATTCATCTGCCAGCGACCAGTCTGCGACATCGATACGACAATTCGGGAGACGATAATGCAACGTAGGTCTTGCTTTGAGCTTTTTATCGTCGATGACCTTCTTTACCCGCTCGGCATCAAGTTCACAGAATAGCGGCAACATATCGAGTGCGCGGTTACGCGAGGGATTGAACTCCAAATAATCGTCAATCAGAGTGGCTAGCGTTGGTGAGTCCATTTGCAATAACTTGCAAACATAGCTTTCGCTGTACAAATCGATATAAGGACTCAACTTGCGGGTGGTATTCACATGATGCTGTTCTACGAGCCACCACTGTAATAGCGCAAAGCTCTGCATATATGCGAGGACAGTCGCTGCGTCTAGATTGGGCAGTTCTGGGTTAATGTGTGTACCGTAAGCTGCGATCATGGACTCGTCGGTGCCGAGTGCGCCGGCGCCGCGCAACGCTTCGACAATATCATTTAGCACATCGAGCTCATCAAGGGCGATGGGAGGGCAGATAACTTCGACCGGCACGACCAAAGCTGCAGCGTTACTTAAGGAGTCGAGCCAAGCCTCTTTATTAGCTTGCGCACCGCGCTCTTCCGCTAACCGTTGTAAGAAATCCCAATCGATCTCTACCTTAAACGAGCCCAACGAGGCATCCACTTGCCAGTTTGCCGGTGACTTGGCAAAAGGTGAGCCGGACACCGCGCGCGCGACACATTCCGCAGCACTTGCGACATCAAGAGCAGAAAACTCTAGCTCAAAGCCGACTTGTCGGGTCGCCCCTGATTCTGCGTTTTGCTGTTGTGGCGGTTGTTCAAATGTTTGCATAGCTTCACGTTAAAGCATCTGACTCATTTTACAACGTTTAACGCTAAACTTTCGGCGCAAGCGTGGGCGCTCGCCCACGCCCATTGAAAATTGTACCCGCCCAGCCAGCCGGTCACATCGACGACTTCGCCAATAAAAAAGAGCCCCGGCTGCAACTTGCTTTGCATAGTCTTTGAGCTCAATTCATCGGTATCCACGCCGCCAAGCGTAACTTCGGCGGTACGATAACCCTCAGTGCCATTCGGTTTGACTTGCCAGTGGTGGAGCTGTTGGGCCACCTCGGCTAACAAAGCGTTACTGCAATCCGCGAGCTTACGTTCAGGCCATTGCTGTTGGTCAGCGAATAATTGCGCAAAGCGCTTCGGAAACCACGACTGTAACGCGGTGTGGAGGCTTTGCTTGGGCTTTTGCTGGCGCAACTGCTGCAGCTCTTGCATGGCATCGTGACCCGGTAGTAGATCTACGCTAAAGGTTTCACCGGGGTGCCAATAGGAGGAAAGCTGCAACATGGAGGGGCCGCTTAGGCCGCGATGTGTAAACAACATAGCCTCTTTGAAGCTAGCGCGCTCATTGCTAGCGACCACATCGAGTGAGAGTCCTGAAAGTTCGCCAAACGCTTGCTTGGTTTCGTCATGCAGGGTGAAGGGAACAAGGCCAGCACGCACCGGTAAAATACGGTGACCAAACTGTTCCGCTAGCTGATAACCAAATGGCGTGGCGCCTAGCTTTGGCATGGACAGGCCGCCGCAGGCCACAACGAGTTTTGGTGCAACGAAGGCTCCGTGTTCAGTGTTAATATTGAACACCTCGCCGTCATGGCTGACGTCTTGTATCTCGGTACGTAATTTCACCTTTGCGCCATACTGGTCGCACTCATCTAGCAGCATGCGCACGATGTCTTTCGCACTGTTGTCACAGAACAGTTGGCCTAAGGTTTTTTCGTGATAGGCGATGCCGTGCTTTTCTACCAGGGCAATAAAGTCCCATTGAGTGTAGCGACTGAGTGCGGACTTACAGAAATGCGGGTTAGCGCTGAGGTAATTCTCTGGGCTGGCGTACATATTGGTGAAATTACAGCGCCCCCCTCCTGAAATGAGGATCTTTTTACCCGCTTGTTTGGCATGGTCAATTACCAGCACTTGCAAACCGCGGGCGGCCGCTTGCCATGCGCAGTGCAGGCCTGCGGCACCGGCACCGATAATAACGACGTCATACTGCTGGCACTGACTCATATTGTCGTGCCTTGGGTCACGTAGATATCGAACCTGTGCTTCTTGCTAATCACTTGGTGGCTTGGCTTTTGTTGCGCAAGAAAATCTGCGTGTTGCGGGCGCTTGACCACCACCCGTTTGCGGGCAATGCGCAGCGCAGGGGCGAGTAGTTCATCGGCATCAAGATCACTCCCCACCAATTGCTGAAACATCTGCATGTCTTTTTTGACGGCCGCTTTTTGTTTGCGCTCGCCTTTGGGATACATCGGATCCAAGTAAACCACGTCAAAACTGTCGTCGGCAAAGGCCTGTAGAGACTGGGTTGGCGCAAGCTCGAGTCTTTCTTGATAGTCAGGATGTTCGTTATAGAGGCGTTGCAAGGCATCCACCAAGAGTTCGTGCACCATGGGCTGGCGTTCATTGAGTGTGACACGCGCACCAAGTTGTACCAGTACCCATGCGTCGCGCGCCAAGCCAGCGGTGGCATCTAAGATAGTGAAAGGCTGCTCACTCGTCGCCTTAGTAAGGAGGCAGGCCCGAGCGATGGCTTCATCTTTGCGATTGGCTTGCTGGCCACGAAACGCTTGTTTGCCACTTAAGAAATCAATGACGAGCGGTGTCATTTCAGGGTGATCACGCCAGCTTAATCCAAGCCCTTGTGGCGTTTGCTTAAGCTGAAAGGCTTCCGTGATGGTCACGAACGACGCTCCATATCAACATGCGGAATGTCGTCTTCAAGATATTCTGCACTGATCTCAGTGAAGCCAAAATCTTGATAAAACTTGCGCAAATAAACCTGTGCCCCGAGGCGAATAGGGGTATGTGGCGCTTGCTCTTCGCACCAAGTGATGGCTCTGCGCATAAGTTCGCGGCCGAGGCCTTGGCGGCGTACGGTACCTGCGCTGATAACGCGACCAATGCGGCTATGGGGTGCCTGTTCAGTGGGTAAGAACAGGCGCGCATAGGCAACGATGGCACCATCTTCAGAGCGCGCATACAAATGATAGGCTTGGTCGTCAGCCCCATCCGCATCCAGATAGGGGCAGGTCTGCTCAACAACGAACACCGCTTGACGTAATTGCAGTATTTCGTAAAGCTCAACAGTGGTGAGCTCAGCAAAGGATTTGGTAAACCAACTTAATGGTGCAGTCATGGCGCAACCTTACGTTTAACCTGTGCCAATGAAATGACGTTGCTCGCGGCAAGATTAGGTGTATAGAGTGCGAGTAATTCGGCGACTTTCGTGCGACCGTCGGCCTTCGGACTGATAAAGCGAGATACCTGCAAGCTTTGGAGGTCAGCATCGGCATAGAGGAGGCGTGTCAGATCCGTGTCATGGTTGCTGATCAATACTGGAATCTTGCGCTTATGAGCGGCATGCGCAGCGCGACGTGCGAGCTCATGCTGCTGATCCAAGCTAAAGCCCGTGGTCGCGTAGCTGGTGAAGTTCGCCGTGGCACTCAAGGGGGCGTAAGGCGGATCGCAGTAGATAACGTCGCCTTTACGCGCGCGTCGAAACACCTTCTCGAAACTCATACAGGTAAAAGTCGCCCGTTGGGCTTTCTCAGCAAAGATTTCTATCTCCGCTTGTGGGAAATAGGGCTTGCGGTATTGCCCGAACGGCACATTAAAGCCACCGGACTGATTGTAGCGACAGAGGCCGTTATAGCCGTGACGGTTCAAGTACAGAAACAATAACGCGCGTTCGTACGCATCGTTACTGTCGTTAAAGTTTTGCCGAAGCGCGTAATAAGCTTCTGTCGAATTGGTCTGTGCGGTGAACAATTTCCGCGCATCGGTAATGAAGGTCTGTGGTCGACGTTTGATGAACTTAAAAAGTGCGATCAAGTCAGGGTTCACATCGTTCAAAACATAGCTTGGGTAATCGGTATTTAAAAATACCGAGCCAGCACCCACAAAGGGTTCAACAAGCTTGTTTCCAGCAGGAAGGAGTGCCGTGATAGGTTCTACGAGATTGTATTTGCCGCCCGCCCACTTTAAAAAGGCGCGATGTTTCTTCTTCACGGTTGTGGTCCAAGCCTATTGAGATGTTTCTGTCATGGCTTCGATCGCCGACCACACGGACGGCCAATCGGTAACTGTGCGTAACTCAGCGTTACCAATCGCAGTCGGTAACACCAGTCGTAGCGCACCAGCCTGAACCTTTTTATCACGATACATCAGCTCTTGCCACCGTGTTTCCGCTAGCTTAGGGGCACGAATCGGCAGCGCAAATGTCTTTAGCAGAGTCTCGATACGAGTAACTGCCGCGGCGTCTAGCTCGCCTTGCTGGCGCATATACTCGGCCGCAATCATGGTACCAGCGGCGACTGCTTCGCCATGACGCCAATCTTCATAGAGTTCGGCCTCGATTGCGTGCCCGAAGGTATGGCCAAGATTAAGCAACGCGCGCAGCCCTTGTTCACGCTCATCCTGGGCGACGATATCGGCTTTGATCTGGCAGGAACATTGGATTGCGTAGCTGAGTGCTTTGCTGTCGCGGGCATTTAGCTTTGCTTTATTGGCTTCGAGCCAGGCAAAAAAGTCAGCGTCGTAGATAATTCCGTACTTGATCACTTCAGCGAGACCTGAGGCGTAATCCCGGGGCTCAAGTGTACTCAGACAGTCGGTGCTAATCACCACCGTCTGCGGCTGATAAAAGGCGCCGATAAGATTCTTACCACCGGGATGATTGACGGCCGTCTTACCACCAACCGATGAGTCGACTTGTGCCAGTAATGTGGTTGGGAACTGATAGAGGTCAACTCCGCGCTGGAAGGTCGCGGCGACAAAACCGGCTAAATCACCTACCACACCACCTCCGAGAGCAATGATCGCGCAATCTCGATTAAAGCTGTGCGCGATCAGCGCGTCCATGATAGCGCCATAGCTCGCCAAGCTTTTGGCATGCTCACCATCCTCGATTTCATGGATTAAAAAGGTATGTTCGCCCCCTAGGGATGCCAGTACTGGCTCTAGATAGTGTGCAGCGACGGTGGCGTTAGTAATAATACAGATTTGCTTAGGGAGCTTGGGAAGGAGCTGCGACAACTGTTCGAACAGTTGCCGACCGATGTAAATTGGATAGCTACGCTCTGCAAGCCCAACACGTATGCGCGATAAGTTATGGTCGGTCGCTTGCTTCGCTGTCATGTGCCACTCCGTCGTTAGAGGCCTACTTGTTCAATAATCTTGTCGACCACAAACTTAGCACTTTGCTCGTCGGTGCGCACCACTACATCAGCGATTTCCTCGTAAAGTGGGTTGCGTTGTTCAGCTAATTCTTCGAGTACCGCACGCGGGTCGTCAGCCTCAGCAATAAGTGGGCGACGTTTGTCGCGCTGCGTACGCGCGAGTTGTTTTTCGATGGGAGTTTGTAGATAAACCACAATACCGCGTGCCGATAAGCGATTGCGACTTTCTTTACTTAAGATCGAGCCGCCGCCAGTGGCTAACACAATACCCGTGTTCTCGGTCAGTTCTTCGATAACTTTTTCTTCTCGCGCACGAAAGCCTTCTTCGCCTTCGAGCTCAAAGACCCAGGCAATGTCTGCACCGGTACGGCGCTCGATTTCTGCATCCGAGTCGAAAAATTCGAGGTGAAGTTGCCGAGCTAACTGTCGACCAATGGTGCTTTTGCCTGCCCCCATGGGGCCCACTAAGAAAATGTTACGTTTTTCAGCCATATCTTTGCTTTACATCACTCGTTTAATAGCTGTGACTCACGGAATCCGGAGTGTCTGTTTGACCTTCCTTAACCCAACCAAAAAGAGGCGGGATTATCGCAAGTCACAGCCATTTAAGCAAGGATTACGGCGTCGACATTACAATCCGTGGCGTTACAAAGATAAGCAGTTCACGCTTTTCATTGATTTGACTGTCGCTACGGAACAGCACGCCAACGTATGGGATGTCGCCCAATACTGGAACCTTGGTAATGTCATTCAAGATTTGTTGTTGATAAATACCGCCCAGCACAATGGTCTCGCCATTCTCGACCAATACCTGCGTACCAATTTCTTGGGTATCGATAGAGACCGCAGGACCGGTTGGTGTTGATACTGTTTCACCACGCGTGTTCTGGGTGATAACCAAGTCCATAATAACGCGGTTGTCTGGGGTGATTTGCGGTGTTACCTCAAGCCCGAGTACGGCCTTTTTGAACTGTACCGAGGTTGCACCTGATGATGCACTTTCCACATAAGGGATCTCGGTACCTTGTTCGATGTAGGCCTTCTTCTGGTTCGCTGTGGTAATCCGCGGACTGGCGATGACTTCACCTTTATTCTCGCGTTCTAAAGCCGAGAGCTCTAGGTCGAGAATACGGCCATCAGCGAGTTTGGCAATTTGGAAGCCAATAGTTGCTGCTGGATTAGAGACCGGTAAGTTAACGTTCAAGTCAGTCGACGTGTTGGTGTTCGAACCCCAAAGGTCAGGGCCGCCAGCATTGTCGTTGCCGATACCCCAGTTGATACCGAGTTCGTCACTGATATTGTCACGTACCGTTACCATCCGTGCTTCGATGACCACTTGCTTGACCGCTACGTCTAAGGTTTTCACCATCGCTTCGACTTCTTCGATCTGACGAGGTGTATCGCGCACTAGCAAAGTGTTGGTGCGTTCATCGACGGTAACTGCACCACGCTCAGATAGTAAGTCGGAGCTTTCATTTCGTAGAATCGCAGCGATATCAGCGGCTTTCGCATAGTTGATCTGAATATAGGTACTTTCCAGTGGAGCGAGTTGTGATAAGCGCTGTTTCGCTTCCAGTTCCTGTGCTTCGCGCTCAGCAAGCTCGTCCGCAGGCGCAACAATGAGAATGTTGCCATCAAGGCGCTTGGATAGGCCTTTTACACGCAAGATAGTGTTCAGCGCGCGCTCCCAGGGAACATTTTCAAGGCGCAAGGTGATATTACCCGACACTGACTCGCTGGCAACCAAGTTCAAGTCATTCTCGTTAGCTAGGATTTGCAGCAATTGACGTACTGGAACATTCTGGAAGTTCAATGAAATAGGACGTTGTGAGCCATCATCGACCACAACCTCCATCGGCTCTTCAAACTTGAGGTTCAAGGATCCATCGATTTGCTCAAGCTGATGACGGAACGCAGTCTTACCGGTAATCGTAATGACAGCATCACCGCCCTCGCGGAAGGTTTCAATGTGCGCAATAGGGGTTGCGAACTGGCTGACATCTAACACGTAGAGCAAGTCATCGTCGATGTCGGTGTCATAGAGCGTCAACTCTAGACGGTTGCCGCGCACGCGTGCCTCATGGTCAATTCCTTCATCACTAAGGTTAACGCGCAATAACGCAACGTCATCAGGCAGACGGGTAAAGTCGATGTCGTTAATACGCGGACCGGCATCGTCCATGCTGCGCTGCTCGGCAGCAGAGGTGGTCACAACAGCTGGTTGCGGCTCTGCTTCGTATTGTTCAGGTGCTTCGGTGACCGGCGCTTGCTCTGGTTCAGTGGCAGGTGCGCTTGGCTCGGTCGTTGTTACTGCTGCGGTTTGCTGTTGTCCACTGGCCTCGTCACTTTCGACGAACACCAGTACCATGACGCCTTCGTAGCGACTCATTAAATGCTCGAGTGGCTGGGTCGTTTCAACACGTAATAGCGTGTCTTCACGTTGTTGTTCAATGGTAACGTTGCGTAGCAATGGGTGGTTGGCGAGCTGCTGAACGCCATCACCAAGTTCATTTGCCGTTCCCATGAGCAGAAACTCATGCACCAAAGGGTTGTCACTACGTCGAACAACGGGCGCCTTCACTGCTTCATTAAAATGCACTTCTAAGTTGAAGCGATCGTTAGCCAGTGGAATTTGTTCGATACGTACTAGCTCGTTTGCGCTTGCCAGCATTGGCAATAGCAGTGTGAGCATCAAGAAGCGGATTGCGTACGTCATAGATCTGAACTCCCTTGTGTACCCGGTAGGCGCAGTGCGGTATCTCGTTGTTGCCAACAGCCATCACCGGCTGGAACCCATTCAGTTATCATTATAAATTCTGGGGTAATTTGTGTAACTTGACCTAAGTTTAGGCCCATATAATCTCCCATCGCAACGCGATAGAGGCGACCTTGATTGGTACTCACTAGTGCAACCTGACCTTCGCTATTGGTGCGCATAGAGCCTACCAAGGTGAACTGATCCAAGCCTAACGACTCAAGCTCTTCACGTTCGCGTTCAAGGTTGGGCTGCGGACAACCCGGTGTATTCTGCCCTGGAGCTGGCGCATTGAGTGGCGCTGGCTCAAAAGGGTTGCGAAAATTAGTACCGGTGTAGGTGACGCGCTCCAATTCAGGCATCTCTGGTAAAGGCGGCGCGGTTGGAACCGAACTGGTTTTTACTTGTTCTGTATACGCAACCAAATCTTGCTGGCTCGCTTGGCTACAAGCGGTGAGCAGTGTTGCTGTGCAAAGTATGAGTGGCCAACGTTTCATCATTGCTCAGCCCTCAAGGTTTTCTGGCGATAGGTTTCGGCAGTAATATTCAAGGTCAGCGCGCTACCGAAATCACCCGCTTGTAAGGTGAAATCCTTCACGTTGATGATCCGATGTAAGCCAGCTATTTGACCAATAAAGTCACCAATTTGATGATATTCGCCACTTAAATCGATACGAATGGGTAGTGCTGTATAAAACTCACGCGGTTGCGCTTGTAACCACTCAATACGGTCGAACTCCAAGCCACTGCGGGTGCCGACTAAGGTTATGTCATCCAGCAGGCGCGCGGTTTCATCGTCTGATGGCAGCATATCCAGTAAGACTTCGAGATCTTTATTCAGCTGTGCCAGCTGTTCGCGATAAACCGGTAGATTTACCGCTGTTTGATACTTAACGCGATAGTCATCTTTAAGTTGCTGCTCTTTAGCTTGTTCACGCTTGTAGGCGCCCCATTCATCGGAGAGCAAAAAGTGATAGGCCAACCCTAAACATACGATCACGAGCAGCAGCAGCGCTCCAAACCGAAATGGTGCGGGCCAAAACGGAATTTCATTAATATCGAGTTCACGTAGGTTCATCGATTTACTCATGATGCACCTCCATTTGCAGGCGTTGGCCCAGTGCCCGGTTTACGAATTGATACGCTCAGTGAAAATGCGCTGTAGCGCGTTGGGCCTTCAGTTTCGCCGGCATCCGATGAGATTTCGCGTAACACCGGATTCACAAAAGTATCAGACTCGGTCATCGCACGAAGGAATTCGGATACGCGGTTGTTTGATACTGAACGCCCTCGCAGACTTAGCTGATTCCCGCGCTTTTCAATTTGCATAATGTGTACGCCGTCGGGAACGCGCGCAGACAATTCATTAATCACGCGAATTGCGGTATTGCGATCTTGATGCAACGACTGAATCAATTCCATACGGTTCACGATGTCGTCTTTTTTCTCATTGATGTCTTGAATCTCAGCTATTTGGGCATCAAGAATCGTAATTTGCGACGTCAAAAACTGATTACGTGCACGCTGTTGTTGTTGGAAGTCTTGGATGACTTTGTAAGCAATAAAAACCAACAACGCTGCTATTGCGAGCGCGATAAATGCTTGAATGCCAAACTTTTGCTTGGCGCGTTGGCGCGCTATGTCGCGCCATGGGAGTAGGTTTACGTGTGCCATTCTGTAAAGCTCCGTAACGCTAATCCCAAAGCCTCAACAAACCGAGGTCCGTGGGGGGTTAAATGTTCCAATTTACTTGGCAAGGGAAAATGTTCGAATGGATTCAAACTGATCACTGGATAGTCAACTTGCTCGGCGAGCATGTTGGCGATCATAGGCAGCATGGCACCGCTGTTGACTAACACAATACCTGCAAAGTCTTTTTTGGTCGCGTTACTGCGATAGATTTGCATGCCGCGACTGACTTGTGCCCACATATTGCCCAAAAAGTCCTGTAGTACCAGTGGTGAAAACTCATCGGTTTCATCGGCGCGTAGTTTCGCGAGTAGTTCGCCATGGTCCACTTCGCCATCATTATCGAGCGCACTGATAAGACTGCTCAGGCCACCACTTTGATAGCGTGTGTAGATAACTTCACCGCCGCCGATGACAATCATCTGCACGGCTGCGCCACTGATATCGAGAACTAAAAGCGGTAGCTTGTGGTCATATAAATCGGGATACAAATGCGGCATGACATGGTCACAGGCGCGCAGGATCGCTTGATTGTCGACATCCATAATACGAACTTTGAAACCAGCCTCTTCAAGGGCTTGCACGCGCGTATCAACACTCATGGTTCGGGTTGCAGTTACCAGAACACGTTGTTGACCCGGCATGGTCGGATGCTCGCCGAGGCTTTCGAAGTCATAACGGACTTCAGCTAGCGGATACGGAATCAACGCTTCGGCTTCAGTTTCAATTTTCTCGGAGATGGCTTCGTCATCGAGTTCCAAAGCGACAGCGATTTGCTTTGAAATCGCTTGGCTACCGGAAACAGAACTTACGACATCGAGTGCGCGCGTACCCAAAGCTTTTCGAGTTTGCTTTAAGGCGCGTGCAACCTTGTCAATGTCAGTAATTTCATCGTCGGTGATAAGATTCTTGGGAAGTTGCGCCTCGGCGACACGCACAATCTCATAGCTGTCGCCTTGTGGTACAATTTCCACTGCTTTAATCGCATCAGTTCCGATATCGATGCCTAGACCAGGTTTTTTACCTAGACCAAACAGCCCCATAATGTTCTCCCAACGGGAATTGTAAATGGCTTATAAATTTTTGTTTTTCTTGCCACTTGCTGCGCACGACAGAAAGGTAAGACTAATGTAAAGAGCATAGCAGTTTTTTCAAAATGCATAGGAATCGTTACTTTACTTTCTATAATAGGCAGCAAGATATAGCAACAGATTGCAGCATATATTGCAATGTAAAGAACTCTTTATAAGATAGCACTAGATCCAAAAAAGGATAAATTTGTGAAATTCCTTAAGTGGCTAATGTATAGCCTAGTTATTGCATTTGTACTAGGAACGTTGACGGTCGGCGGATTGTACTTGTACTACCAAGACGAAATGCCAACTGTGGCAGAAATCCGCGATGTGCGTCTGCAAACACCGATGCAAGTGTACTCTGCAGACGGCGAAATGATCGCGCAATTCGGCGAAATTCGCCGTATCCCTGTCACTCTAGAGCAAGTGCCACAACCGCTTATCGACGCGTTTTTAGCCACCGAAGACAACCGCTTTTATGACCATTTTGGTATTGACCCGATTGGTGTAGGACGTGCTTTTTTCCAATTGTTTACCACCGGCGATATCCAAAGTGGTGGTAGTACGATCACGCAGCAGTTAGCACGAAATGTCTACTTAACATTGGAGCAAACCTGGACGCGAAAAATAAAAGAAGCGTTCATCGCGCTGCACATCGAGCGACACTTAGAGAAAGACGAAATTCTAGAACTCTACCTCAATAAAATCACCTTTGGCCATCGTGCACACGGTGTCGGTGCGGCAGCACAGGTCTATTATGGTAAAGACTTAAATCAATTAACACTCGCTGAAATGGCGATGATTGCCGGCTTGCCAAAAGCCCCATCGACGATGAATCCAATTTCACGCCCTGAGCGCGCGCGCGACCGCCGAGCGGTGGTGCTGGGCCGGATGTTAGCAGAAGACAAAATAACCGAAGCTGAGTACCAAACCGCACTAGCTGCACCGATCAAAACCAAAGTGCATGGTGCCGAAGTGACCATGGCTGCGCCTTACTTGGCGGAAATGGTGCGCGCTGAAATGGTCGCTCGCTATGGTGAAGATACTGCCTATAACAGTGGTTTAAAGGTCTACACAACGGCCAGCGCTAAGCAGCAGCGCGCGGCACAGCGTGCCGTTCAACAGAACCTGCATGGCTACGATGAACGTCACGGCTATCGTGGTGTTGAAGCGCAGTTATGGCAGTCAGACACCACGCAACAAGCGCCTGAGCGCGAAGCACTCTTGGAACAGTTGGCGAGCTTTGAGAGTATTGGCTTAACGCGGCCTGCGGTGGTTTTGAGTACCACTGAGCGCGACGCGCAGATACTTTTCGCCGATGGCGAAGAGGCGTTCTTGCCATGGGCTGGCATGGCTTGGGCTCGACCGTTTATGAACCAAGAACGCCAAGGTGCTGCACCTGAACAAGTACAAGATATCTTTACTGCTGGTGCGGTGATACGGGTGCGTTCGACGCCACAGGGTTGGCGCCTCGCCCAAGTTCCTGAACCGAGTGCCGCGCTGGTTGCGTTGCGCCCCAACGATGGCGGTATTGCCGCTGCCGTAGGTGGCTACAGCTTTGCCGTAAGCCAATTTAACCGTGCGGTGCAGGCGGAACGTCAGGCCGGTTCAAACATCAAGCCGTTCATCTACTCGGCTGCCTTAGAAAATGGCTTCACGCTTTCAACCTTGGTCAACGATGCGCCAATCAACCAATGGAATCCCGGCAGCGGTATCGCTTGGCGGCCACGTAACTCGCCTGATGTGTATGAGGGGCCCATTCGGGTCCGCGAGGCGTTAGCGAAGTCGAAGAACGTCGTTTCGGTGCGCTTATTGCGTGCAATGGGCGTTGAAACGGTCGTGAATCACCTCACCAAGTTCGGTTTTGACTACGATGAGTTGCCGCGCAACGAATCGCTCTCGTTAGGTTCTGCCTCAATGACGCCGTTAGAGGTCGCACGGGGTTATGCGGTATTTGCCAACGGTGGTTATTTGGTTGAGCCGTACTTTATTGAAAAAATTGTCGATGCTGAAGAGCAAACCATCTATCAAGCACGGCCCAAAGTCGCTTGTGTCGAATGTGAAGCAAAAGATCGTGACGTTTTACCTGCGCCACAAGTGATCAGCGAACAAAATGCTTTTTTGGTCACCCAAGCGATGAATTCAGCGGTTTGGGGCGGCGGTAGCTGGGCCCACAAAACCGGTTGGAACGGTACCGCGTGGCGTATTCAGCGCTCGCAAGCAATTAATAATAAGGCAGGGCGTAATGTTGCCGGTAAAACCGGTACCACCAATGACGTGAAAGATACCTGGTTCTCAGGCTTTGTCAGTGGCTTGGTAGCGACCGGTTGGGTTGGCTTCGACAACCTCGAACGAGCCCTCGGTAGCACCACTATGAATAGCAACCTCAATAGCGATGAACAGCCCATTTCAGGCACCGAAGCGGGTGCGAAAACGGCTTTGCCAATGTGGATTGATTTTATGGAAACGGCTGTTGAAGAAGTTGCTGCGGAACCGTTCGATGTGCCACCCGGCTTAGTCTCAGCGCGGATCGATTTAGCTACTGGCAAGTTGAGCCGGGCAAACGACTACACCACACGGTTTGAGTACTTTATTCCTGGCACGGCGCCAACCGAGTATGCAGACACCAAGTCGTCGCCGACCGTGTTTGGTGACGACGACTCGATTTTCTAGCGTTAGACCTTTTTACTCAGGCGGCTCAGCAACTGGTTAAGATCAGACTGTACGCCGCCTGCAGTCACCTCTTTACCGGCACCAGGACCACTGATAACCAATGGCATTTCGTGATACCAATCGGTGTAAATCACGAAAATATTTTCGCCGGGAATCAAGTTGGCGAGCATGTCGCCTTCCGGAATATATTCGATACCCACGCGAGCGCGCACGCTGTCGTCGTCTTGTACCGCGAAGCTGGCAAGTAAGCGCGGCACTTTTCCGGTTTTTTGTGCGTCTTGATAAAGGTCCTGCATACCATCGTCGAGCTCTGGCAAGCGTTGCATAAACTCTTCCAGTGGGATCTCGGCAAGATGTTCTGGTAATAAGCTATCGACATCGATATCTTTCCAGTCCAAGCGCAGGCCAATTTCGCGCGCCAAAATCAACAACTTGCGAATGATGTCTTGGCATGACAAATCTTCTCGCGGATCGGGTTCACTCAAACCACGTTCTTTCGCTTCACGCACTAAGTCACTGAAGTTCACCTCGGCATTGAAGTTCTCAAAGAGCCACGACATGGTACCCGAGAAGATACCGGAGATACTGCGGATGGTGTCACCAGAGTTACGTAAATCATTCAGGGCGTAATTCAGGGGTAAACCTGCACCCACCGTGGTGTTGTAATACCACTCTCGCTCATACTCGCGCTGGATGGTCCGGATCTCGTTATATTGGCTCTCGCTTGAAGCACCGGCGCGCTTGTTAGCGCTAATAATATGCAAGCCGTTGGCGAAGAAACTTGGATACAGCTGCGCGACCGCAATGGCGTCGGTTAGATCGAGCATGACCAGTTCATCATACGGCGCATTAGGCAGTTCCGGAATCAATTGACTCATTTCGTAGGGGCGCGCCAAACGCGCAAAGTTGTCTTGCCAGTCGGTTAAATCGAGGCCGTTATAGTCGAGCCACATCTGTGTCGAATTCAAGATGCCAATCACCCGTACGTCCATTTGCTCGTTGATGCGCTCGCGCAAACGGCGGTAGAGCGCCAACCAAGCACTACCAATATTTCCGCGACCGACCACGACCACGCCGAGACTGCGGCGATGGTTGAACAATTGACTGTGAATACGATTGAGCAAGCGGTTATCGAGTTTTTGCTCGAGAATGGCAACCACCGCATTGTTATCTGGGGTGAGCGCCAAGCGACGAATCGCTTGTTCGCCGGTTTCTTGCTTGAAAGTAGCATATTGCTCGGATTCTTGGATGCGATTGCCGACGAGAGCCAGCATTGAGTAGCCGGTGAGTTTACTGGCACTGTTCTTCACGTCTTGTGCCTCAAGCCAACGCTCCATAAACTCTAAATGGTTTTGGTGGTAGGCATAGTAGGCATGATGCTGCGCGACTTCGTTCCAGCTGATCAGCGGGGTCAGATCGAGATCTTCGAACGCTTGCACGAGCTTGGCATCGCGCAAATCAACACGGAACAAGACCACTTCAGACAACGCCGTAAGTACCTTGCCGCTCGGCTCAGTGTCTTCGTACTGACCAATACGGGTTTGTTGGTTTTCGACCTTCAAGCTTGAACGCACGGCAATCACCATGCGTTCACGGTTCACAGGCTGGAAGGTGCGTGGGTGCAACACTGGACTGCCCAAGCGTGCGAGCTCTTCGGCTTCACGCCAATCGAGTATGGGCAAGCTGACCACCCGCTCGACTTTGCGCGGATCAGCAGAGTAGACACCGGCAACGTCTTTCCAAATGGTGACCTGCTTCGAATCGATTAAGCTCCCCACTAAAGTAGCCGAATAGTCACTACCGTTACGGCCCAAAATTAATGAGCGGCCACTAGGGTCAGCGCAGATAAAGCCAGTAACGATAAAGCGCGTACCCGCATGCGGAGCGATTCGGTTCAGCAAGCCGTTACGTGAAATTTCGGTGCGAATAAAGGGTTCCGGGGCATCGTCAGCGACCAAAAAGGTGCGAGCATCGATGTAGTCGGCTTGCGTGCCCTGTTGTTGCAGCAATGCGGCCAGCAGGCGCGCCGACCAAAGTTCACCATAAGACAAAAGCTCGGGACGATTGTCGATCACCTCGCCACCGTCGAGCCAGTTCCACCAACGTTTAAAGTCCTGTTGCGAGGCTTCAAGGACGCGTGCTTGCTGCTCACCACTGAGTAATTCAGTGATCAGTCCTTGCTGATATTTCTCGAGCTGTTTTAGCAAGACTTCAGCGATGCCCAAGTCATCATCATCTGCGGCGTTCTGCTTGGCGTCGATAATTGCCAAAATGCGGTTGGTGGTATCGCCCGCTGCGGAAACCACAACGAGATCGCTAGCGCCAGCATATTCAGTTACGATGCGTGCTACGCGGCGATAACAGTAGGCATCAGCAAGGCTGCTGCCACCAAATTTATGTACTTGTACTTGTTCAGCAACCGCGTGAACTTGCGCGTCCGAAACCTCTAATTGCATGATGCGTCTGCGTTCTCCAACGTTTTGGGCGAAAAATGGCGATTATACGACCGCACTTACCTAGGATAAAGACCCGTTAAAGGTACTTTTACGCAAGGTTAGCAGATCACAGCCGTATAGACAGCTAAGCGTATAAAGTTGACTGTACCGCAGACGCTAGTACAATTCATCACATTATGTGGGGTTTTCAATAAGAAGGTGCAGTATGGAGTGGGATGGCGAGTACATTTACCCGTATGTCGAGCATGGTCAAAAAAGTGAGAAAGTGAAAAAAATCACGGTTTCAATTCCGACCCGAGTGTTAAAAGTACTCACCGATGAGCGCACCCGTCGCCAAGTGAAGAACTTGCGCCACGCGACCAATAGTGAACTGCTCTGTGAAGCTTTCTTGCATGCGTTTACTGGGCAACCGCTGCCAGAGGACGATGATTTGCGCAAAGACAACCCGCATAAAATCCCAGCTTCAGTGCGTGATGAGCTGACCCGTCGCGGCTTGCCTATCCCTGCAGAAGAAGACCTCGACTGAGTCGAGGTCTCTAGCTTTTACAATTTTTACAACAAGTATTCGAGTGCGGTCTCGTCGCAATTGTCTTTGCGTGGACACAACTCGCAGTCTTTCATGACTTTTTCTGGCAGTTTGTCTTTGACCGTCAGGCGGAAATTCAAACGTCCGAAGAACTCAGGTACACGAGTTAACACAATCGTACGACTGATACCCAGCTCGCGTGCTTTCCATAGCAAAAAGGCGACAAGTTCGGCGCCAAGACCTTTGCCTTGCGCTTGCGGGAAGAGACCCAAGCTACGAATCTCAGCCAAGCCGGTACTGTACACATACAACGCGGCGCAACCGACAACTTCATCATCAATTTCTGCCACAGCGAAGCTCTGAATCGCTTGCAACACATCGGCTTTATCGCGTGGTAGGTTTTCGCCTTGCTCGGCCCAGTAGGCAATCAATTCACAGATTTTATCGGCATCGCTTAAGCGTGCTTGACGCACGTGCTTGCTTGCAGCCTCAGCCGCATGCAACCAATCGTTGGCATGTTTGATTGCTGTGCGCACTGCTGCAGGAGCGGTGCCGCCCAGTGCTTTACGTTGATTGACGCCATACTCTAGTTCGAGGATTGGGTAGACATCATCGCCTATTTCCGCCGAAAATTGGCTAAATTCATCGATGGTTAGCGCTTCCAGAGGTTTGCTTTGTTGCTGCGCATAAAGCACTGCCGCGCCGGTAATGTGATGCGCATCGCGGAACGGAATACCCTTGCTTACCAAATAATCGGCCAATTCTGTAGCATTGCTATAGCCTAAGGTCGCTTGCTGTTTGGCATGCGCTTCGTTAACGCTCAATTCGGGCACCGCAAAGGTCAACATTTGCAAACACTGCAAGTAAGTATGCAAGGCATCGAACAAGCCTTCTTTGTCTTCTTGCATGTCTTTGTTGTAGGCCAACGGCAGGCCTTTCAAAGTCGTTTGTAGCGCATGTTGATGCCCGAATACACGACCGGTTTTGCCGCGTAGCAATTCGAACAGATCCGGATTTTTCTTTTGCGGCATTAACGATGAGCCACTGCTAATGCGGTCGCTCATAGCGAAACAGCCCGACTCACCGGAACAGTAAAAAATCACATCTTCAGCGATACGTGACAGATGCACCATACCGGTGCTGGCGCTATGCAGTAAGTCCAACGCGAAGTCACGATCGGAAACGCCATCGAGGCTGTTCTCGCTGGCATAACGGAAGCCAAGCGAGTGCGCCAAGGCCTCGCGATCCAGCGGTGCCGTAGTGCCGGCAAGCGCGCCGCTACCGAGCGGGCAAACATCAATACGTTTCATCGCTTCTTTCAAGCGGCTGACATCACGTTGCAGCATTTGCACATAGGCCAGCGCCCAATGCCCGGCCATAATCGGCTGGGCCCGCTGCAAATGCGTATAGCCCGGTAATGGCGCTGCTTGGTAGCGTTCGGCAAAAACCAACAGTGCCTGGATCGCCGCTAGATTGCCGCTAATCAGCTCGGCGCCCACAGCCTTACAGAACAGCCGTAAGTCGGTGGCAACCAAGTCATTACGGCTACGTCCAGTGTGTAATTTCTTTGCCGTTGCACCGATTTTTTCAATCAGCTGCGCTTCAACCCAGCTATGAATGTCTTCTTCATCTGTCTGCAATGGCAGTTGCGGATCGTTGTCGACCGCAACTTGTAGCTCTTGCAAAGCTTGCTGCAATTGCTGGTTTTCCTCCGCTGTTAGCAATTGTGCTTGGTGTAGCGCTTGCGCCCATGCTTGAGATGCCTGTAGATCATAAGGCGCGAGCCGATAATCAAAGCGTAACGAGTCATTGAATTGTTTGAATTCAGCGGCGCTAGGCTCGCTGAACCGTCCACCCCATAAACTCATGAGGAGCCTCCTTCGTGTTCATGCAACGCACGGATCCGGCTAGCTAAGCTATACAAGCGGATAAAGCCTTCCGCATGTTTTTGATTATAGACTTCGTCTTCATCGAAGGTGGCAAACGCGTTGGAGTACAAGCTATTTGGTGAGCGTTTTTGCGTGACCGTTACTTGGCCTTTGTAGAGCTTCACGACGATGTCACCGGTCAAAGGTTCAGCCAACTTAGTGGCAGCTGCGAGCATGACTTCACGCAACGGCGTAAACCAACGGCCGTCGTACAGTAACTGTGCGAACTCGTTACCTAAACGAATGCGGTAGTCTTGCGTCGTGCGATCGAGCACGAGGCTCTCGAGGCCTTGCAGAGCAGCGTAGAGCACCGCACCCGCTGGAGTTTCATAACAACCCCGCGACTTCATGCCAACTAAACGGTTTTCAACCATATCAAGGCGACCGACGCCATGCTTACCCGCCAGTTTATTCAGCGCTTCAATCGCTGCCACGGGTTCAATCGTTTCGCCATTCAGTGCTTGCCACTCGCCTTTGACGAACGACAGGGTTAAGTATTCGGGTTGGTCGGGTGCTTGCTCAGGTTCCGCGGTCCACGTCCATACTTGCTCCGATGGTGCATTCCACGGGTCTTCGAGCTCGCCGCCTTCGGTTGAGATGTGCCATAGGTTAGCATCGCGGCTATAGATCTTAGTCGCTGAGGCGGCGCACGGTATATTGCGTTCAGCCAAGTAGGCCAACAGATCAGGACGGCTACGCATGGTCCACTCGCGCCAAGGAGCAATGACTTGCAGGTCAGGCGCTAATGCGGCAAAGCAAGACTCAAAGCGTACTTGGTCGTTCCCTTTACCGGTACAACCGTGCGCCAGAGCATCGGCGCCCACTTTGCGAGCGACTTCAACCTGCGCTTGCGCAATGATCGGCCGCGCGAGGGCTGTACCTAATAAGTACTGGCCTTCGTAGATAGCACCGGTCTTTAAAGTCGGATAAATAACGTCATTGACGAACTTATCTTTTAAGTCGACCACGTAGCAGCTGCTGGCGCCAGAGGCGATAGCTTTCGCTTCCACACCTTCAAGCTCATCAGCACCCTGGCCAACATCAGCGACAAAAGCGACCACTTCGCAGTCATAATTTTCTTTCAACCAAGGCACGATCGCCGAGGTATCGAGGCCACCAGAATAGGCTAAAACAACTTTGTTGACGGACGTGCTCATGCTTGGGCTCCTGCAAATAATTCAACTAAAACAGCATTTTGTGCGTGTAACCGGTTTTCGGCTTGATGCAAAATAAGGGATTGCGGCCCGTCGATAACTTCTGCGGTGACTTCGCGGCCACGGTACGCAGGCAAACAGTGCATAAAATACTTAGCACCGAGTTGCTTCATTAAGTCTTGGTTCACTTGATAAGGCGCAAAGTCATGCATGACTTGATTGCTATCGCGCTCTTGCCCCATAGAGAACCAAGTGTCGGTATAAATAGCATCGCTTTGTTGCAGCTGATTAAAGTCGTGATGAAGGGTGATTTCCGCACCGCTCGTTGCCCCTACTTTTTGTGCGTCGGCGAGCAACTCCGCATTCGGCTCGTAACCTACAGGGGTGACAATCTGCAAATTCATGCCCGCTAAAGCGGCGCCGGCCATCAAGGCATGGCATACGTTGCAGCCGTCACCGACATAGGTCAGCGTGACTTTCGTCAAATCGCCAAGTTGCTCGGTAAGGGTCAGTAAGTCTGCTAGCGCTTGGCATGGATGACATTCGTCACTGAGTGCATTGATCACCGGCTTGTCGGAAGCAGCTGCAAGCTCGTGCAACGTTGCTTGCGAATAGACCCGCGCCACAATCGCATCGTGCCAAAGAGCTAAATTGGCGCCGACATCACTGGCCGGTTCACGCTTGCCCATAAGGTTTTCTGCATCTAAGTAAATGCTGTGCCCACCCAAACGGTTAATGCCGGCAGCAAAACTAGCGCGGGTACGCAGTGATGGCTTCTCAAATACCAGCGCGATACTTTTGCCTTGCAGATGATTCTGCCAAGCACTAGGACGCTGCTTAATGGTTTGTGCCAAATCTAAAATATGGCTCAATTGTGCGCTGCTCAAATCGCGCATTGCTAATAAATCTTGCATGTGAATTCCTAACTAAAATTGCGTAATCGACGACGTATATGCGTTAAAGGCGAACGCGGGTTCCAGCTGGCTCACCGCGCGCTAATCGTGTTAGCGCATTGGCGTCATGCCAGCCGGCCACCGCGATGGTTCGTCGCGAGGTTTTGTTGAGGACCACCTGCGCGGCCTGTAAAGCCGCGTTGAGCTTCACTATCATGCCGTCGCGGACAGTGCCGTTGGCAATCAGCTCAGGGGCTTGGGCTGCAGTAATGGTGTCAATGAGTTGGCCGTCGTGGTCGAGAATGCCGACCACATCGGTAAGTAAAATCAAATCGCCATGCAACACCTGCGCGACCACTGCCGCAGCGAGATCTGCATTAACGTTGAGGCGCTCGCCTTGGGCACTCACCCCGAGCGAACTTAAAATAGGTAAGTAGTTTTGTTCAATCAGCAACTGCAGCAGCTGGCCTGACCCTGCATGCGGAATACCCACCGCGCCGCGGCTGCTGTCGACCTCGCAGATGACCGTGTTTCCAGCTTGCAGCGTTAGCCCAACAGGTTGTAAACCATGTTGTTGAGCGAGGGCGCAGAGCTGGCTATTCACGTCGCCGGCCAGCACTCCTGCAACAATTGGGATATGCGCGGCGGGCGTGACCCGCTGGCCTTCGACTTTGACACTTTCTTGGCCAAGCTGCTGTAGCATCGCCTGCACTTGATCACCACCACCATGTACCAACACCAGTGGGCGTAGCTCTGCTAGCCGTTTGACGGTTGTAAGCAACTGCTGCAAGGCGGCGACGTCGGTCAGTACCCGACCACCGAGTTTGATAACTAAGGGGGTACTCATACCACCGCTCCTGGGCTTGGCTGCAAGCCGGTCGCTGAGGTGAGTCCATAATACTGATTGGCAAGTTGCAACGCTTGAGCTGCTGCGCCTTTGAGTAAGTTATCGATGGCTACGGACAGAATCAGCTGGGAGCCATGGACTTTAAAATAGATGTCACAGTACGGCGTACCTACCACTTGCTGTAGCTTGGGTGGCGTTGCAACCAGCCGCACCAAAGGATGATTAGCGTAAGTTGCCTCGAGGGCATCAGCAATTGTGTGCTCGTTCACGCCCTCGGCAAGCTCGGCGTAAATTGTTGCTAAGATACCGCGCTTAAAGTTACCTAAATGCGGAACGAACACGACATCACGACCTATTGATTGCGCCATTTCTGGCTGGTGACGATGCGTTGCAACGCCATAGGCTTGCAGGCTCACTTCGCAGAAGCTGGTATTTAACGCGGCTTTGCGGCCAGCACCCGAGACGCCGCTCACCGCATTCACGATCGGCGTGCTGTGCGGGGCAAGTAATGGCATAAGCGGGCGTAGTGCAAGACCCGCAGCCGTCGGGTAACAGCCCGGTACCGCAATCAAAGGTTCGTCCCCGGAAAACTGCGTAAATTCAGCTAAACCATAAGGAACTTTTTTAGCGAGTTTAGGCTGTTGGAAACCGTATGCGCTTAGGTGTGTTTTAGGATCGCCAAGCCGAAAGGCACCCGAAAGATCGAAAACCACCAACCCAGCAGCAATCAATTGAGGTGCCAGTTCAGCACTGGCTTCATGGGGGAGCGCTAAAAAAACCACTCGAACCTGCTGCGCCAATTGCGGCAACAGATCCGAGTGCCAAGGTTGCAGAAGTTGTTCGCACCGGCCCGCAAGTTGCGGGTACAACACGGAAATCGGTTCTGCTTTTTCACGTGCGCTTGAAGAAAAGGCATAGGTCAACGAAAAAACTGGATGGTTATGCAACAACCACGCAAGCTCAACGCCACTATAGCCGCTCGCACCAAAAACAGCGCATTGTATGGTTTCTTGCTTCGACATCCACAACTAACTAATGACCAAAAGATGATCAGATTATAGTGAATAAAAATGCACAAAACAAGAATAAGTATTATCTTTTTTGCGATCTCAGCAAAATAATCAGAAGTACTAGGCCGAAGGTACCCAAAAATAGTCCCAGCGCTTGCAGGAGTGTGTTTTGCCAACGCGGTTGCTGGTGCGTTTCTTCAAGGTAGTAAGTGCGGGTAAAAGAATCATTTACGGCGTCCGGAATCGGGCGATTAAACTGTTCACCACGATAGTCGCTAAGCAAAAGAATCTTAGGATTACGCCGTTTGAGCATTTCGAGGTGTTGCTCTTGCCGTTCTGCTAAGCCTCCACTTTGAAGCTGCGGAGTTAAAAAGTAGATATCTTGCGGTTCGCCAGGCAAAACCACGCCCGGCGATTCGTATTCGTAAATAGCTTCGTCGAATACTAACTTGGTGTAGCCTAGGTAAAACATGGGTACGGCGAGAGCGATACAGAGCACCGCTGCGTACATGCGTATGCGCTCACGCACCAGACTTTGCACTTTTTGCTGGCGTAGCCAAGCATCAACACTTGGAATGCGGCTTAATTTAGCGTGAATGTAGGCACGATCGAGCTCAGCCAAGACGGTGTCGAGTTCAAGTGCTAGTGCTTCGAGCCACGCCGCCAGAATTTCCGTGGAGGGTAAGGACCGTTCGCTTTCTAATTTTGATAGATACGATTGCTCTACCCCCATCTTCTCAGCGAGTTCTGCCTGGCTTAATTCTTGTTCGGTCCGTTGTTGTTTTAAGTAATCACCTAATGTCATTGTTCTTGTCCTTGTTGATTGAAATCAACGCTGATTCTTAGCTATTCCTACAAGCATAAAAACATGAATATTCATGAATAACTAGGAATGAGACGAAGAACGCAAAACATGACCTGTTCTAGGTCATGTTTTAGAAGAAAGTGATGTAAAAGAAAGGTGAAAGCGGAGTGATTACTCCGCCATATAGTTCTTAGGCAGGTCGATACGCGAAGCGCCCGACGCCACCGCTGCTTCAGCTACGGCTTTGGAAACACGGGTTTTTAGGCGCGGGTCGAGTGGCTTCGGAATAATGTAATCAACACCGAACTCGAGCTTGTCGACGCCTGCGGCTTTCAAGACCGACTCTGGTACCGGCTCCTTCGCCAGCTGACGAATCGCTTCTACCGCGGCAATTTTCATTTCGTCGTTAATAGCACGGGCGCGAACATCAAGCGCACCACGGAAAATGAACGGGAAGCAAAGTACGTTATTCACTTGGTTCGGAAAATCTGAGCGACCCGTGGCCATAATTAAATCGTCACGAACTTCATGGGCAAGTTCGGGTTTAATTTCTGGATCAGGGTTTGAACAGGCGAAGATAATCGGCTTGTCAGCCATCAGCTTTAACGCGTCAGGCGACAACAAATCAGGACCCGAAACACCCACAAAGACATCGGCTTCAGTGATAACGTCTTCTAAAGTGCGTTTGTCGGTGTTGTTGGCAAACAACGATTTGTAGGGGTTCAAGTCTTCGCGACGGGTGTGAATGACGCCTTTCGAGTCGAGCATATAGATGTGTTCACGTTGCGCGCCGCATTTAATGAGCAATTCCATACAGGCAATAGCGGCCGCACCCGCACCCAAGCAAACGATTTGTGCTTTACGCAGCTCTTTGCCCTGAATTTCGAGCGCATTAAGTAATCCCGCCGCAGTGACAATCGCGGTGCCGTGTTGGTCATCATGGAAGATCGGCACGTCGCAACGTTCTACCAAAGCTTCTTCAATTTCAAAGCACTCCGGTGCTTTGATGTCTTCTAAGTTCACGCCACCGAAGCTGTCGGCGATATTGGCAACGGTGTTGATGAAGTCTTGCGTGGTGCGATGGGTAACTTCAATGTCGATCGAGTCAAGTCCGGCAAAACGTTTGAATAGTAGTGCTTTACCTTCCATCACTGGCTTAGCTGCCATGGGGCCGAGGTTACCGAGACCTAGGATCGCCGTACCGTTCGAGATAACCGCCACCATATTGCCTTTGGCGGTATAGCGATACACGTCATCAGGGTTTTCAGCAATAGCGCGCACCGGTTCGGCAACGCCTGGGCTGTAGGCGAGCGCTAAGTCTTTGCTGGTTTCTGCTGATTTCGTCAGCTCAATACTGATTTTTCCGGGCGTAGGATAGGCATGATAATCGAGCGCTTGCTTGCGAAAGTCAGACATGGACGTAAGTACCCTCTTGCATCGTTGTGCGATTGTTATAGTCAACATTCATTAAGTGAATAATTGCCATTGTAGAGGGTTGAGCACGAATAACAAATCTTACCTGATGGTCTGGCCGCCCATGGAGAGCCGACAGAGTTCAGTAAACTTTAAGGTTGTACAAAAACGAACCGCCGTAAAACAGAGGACTAGAGCAGGCTGAGGAACGATCAAGTATAAAAAAAGGCGCCTTTTGGCGCCTTTTTCTAAATCTGGTGCTAAAGCATCGTTTTTACGATGACTTCTTACCACCCAACACGCTGAAACGCTTGTTGAATTTGTCGATACGACCGCCAGTGTCCATAATACGCTGCTTACCAGTGTAGAACGGGTGGCACTCTGAACAAACGTCAAGGTGCAATTCGCCACCTTTAGTTGAACGGGTGGTGAACGTGTTGCCGCACGAGCAAGTTACGTTCATTTCTTCGTACTTAGGATGAATACCTGCTTTCATAAGGGTTACCTCAATTGGGCCGCATCGCTATACGGACTCTCTCCGCACACCATACGTGGTTAATAATGGAATAATTAGGGCGCGGATTCTACCTGAACCCTGTGCAATGATCAAGCACAGGATCGCGCTTGCGCCGCGCTGCGCATGGTCGCACAATAGCGGCTATGAGCAAGTCTTCCGCAACCGAACTCTTTCCTAATACCAGCACCGTCGTGAAAGTGGCCGTGCCGGTGCCCCTTGCCCGCAGCTTTGACTATGCCTGTGAGAGTGCGCCTGCGTGTGGAGTTCGGGTGAAGGTGCCGTTTGGCAACCGGTCGCTGGTTGGCTTCAGTTTGGGCGAGGCGAGTGAAAGCAAGAGTAATTACCAGCTAAAGCCGCTTACCGCGGTGTTGGACGAAACCCCCTTACTACCTCAACCGGTGTGGGAGCTTTTGCAATGGGCGGCCGACTATTACCACCACCCTTTAGGCGAGGTTTTAAATCACGGGCTGCCGGTACTGTTGCGCCAAGGTGAGGCCGCGAGCTATAAAACCACTGAAGGCTTTCGAGTGACCGCCGCAGGTGCTGAGATAGAGTTGAACAGTTTGCGCCAAGCACCGCAACAGCAGCGCTTACTGGCGGCCTTGCGTAATGGACCCTTGCTGCGTCGCGATATCACCGCACAAGAATTTTCCGCCTCCGCACTTAAAGCTTTGCAAGACAAGGGGCTGATTGAAGGCTTCCAGCATGCGCCGCAAACCAATGCTGATTGGTCTTTTGCTATTGGCAGCGAACCGTTGCAGCTCAATCCTGAACAAGCACTCGCAGTGGCTGCGATTGGGGCGGCAAGCAAGCCGCAAACCTATTTGTTGGAAGGCGTAACGGGCAGCGGCAAGACCGAAGTCTACTTGCAGGCGATGGCCGATGTGTTACGCAAAGGCAAGCAAGTGTTAGTGCTCGTGCCTGAAATTGGCCTCACGCCGCAAACCCTACGTCGCTTCCAAAAGCGCTTTGCGGTACCGATTGTCATGTTGCATTCGGCGCTAACCGATCGCGAGCGACTGGATGCTTGGCTGGACGCTAAAAACGGCGGTGCTGCCATCGTTATCGGTACACGTTCGGCGATATTCACGCCATTTAAGCGCTTGGGCATGATTATTGTTGATGAAGAGCACGACGGCTCGCTGAAGCAACAAGAGGGTTTTCGCTACCATGCGCGCGACCTTGCCGTGGTGCGCGGGCAAAAAGAACAGGTGCACGTTATTTTGGGGTCGGCGACGCCCTCACTGGAGAGTATTAATAACGTTGCGCAAAAGCGCTACGCCCATCTGCAACTTACCCAGCGTGCCGGCGGCGCCAAGCTCGCTCGGCAGACCGTGGTGGACATCAAACAATTGCCGCTCAAAGCTGGGCTCTCGCAGCCGCTCATCGAACAGATGCGTAAAGAGCTTGACCGCGGACAACAGGTGTTGGTGTTCTTGAATCGGCGCGGTTACGCTCCTGCGCTACTCTGTCACGAATGTGGCTGGCTCGCCCAGTGCCGGCGTTGCGATGCTTATTACACGGTGCATCAGCGCCAACAAATGTTGCAGTGCCATCACTGCGGCGATCAACAACGCCTCCCGCGGCAGTGTTTTGATTGTGGTTCGACCCAACTGGTTGGCCGCGGGACCGGCACCGAGCAGCTCGAGCAAAGTTTGGCCGAGCTGTTTCCCGACTATCCAGTGCTTCGAATCGACCGTGACAGCACCCGCCGCAAAGGCAGTCTGGCGAAGCTATTGACCGATGCTACCGAAAACAAATATCCCATTTTGGTTGGCACGCAAATGATCGCTAAAGGCCACCACTTTCCGCACGTTACTTTGGTTGCATTACTGGACGTGGATGGCGCCCTGTACAGCTCGGATTTTCGTGCGGCAGAGCGCTTGGGGCAGCTCATCACGCAAGTTGCCGGCCGCGCGGGGCGTGCCAGTGCACCTGGTACGGTGGTGCTGCAAACCCACCATCCCGAACATGATTTGTTGCAAGATCTTATCCATAACGGCTATGCCGCCTTTGCGCGCTCGTTGTTGCGGGAACGCCAGCTGACTCAGCTCCCGCCGTTCACGCAGATGGCACTGTTTCGCACGGAAGCGAACGATGCAGAGCAGGCGCAGCTGGCACTGCAGGCCATTGCTGCACAGTTACCGCAGCATCCTGACGTGATTGTTTTGGGCCCGATGCCCGCAGTGATGGAGCGCCGTGCCGGTCGCTACCGTTTCCAGTTGTTGGTACAGAGCCAGCAACGCGGTTTACGTCAGCAAGTTTTACAGCACACTCTCGCCAAGCTGGAGCAAATACCTGAATTGCGTCGCGTGCGCTGGTCCTTGGACGTAGACCCACAAGACTTTAGCTAGTAAAATGCGGCGACTCCCGTAAATGAAAAAGGTTGGACGTAAATGAAAGAGCAGTTGGAGCAATTATTGGCGGCCGCGGTGGCCGAATTACAAGCACAAGGCACATTACCTGCCGAATTGAGTCCGCGTATCCAACTCGACCGTCCACGCGATAAGAGCCACGGCGATTTTGCTACTAACCTTGCGTTGATGTTAGCAAAGCCTGCGGGGACCAACCCTCGCGCATTGGCAGAAGCGCTGATTGCCGCGCTGCCAGAGAACAGCTTGGTAGCCGAGGCGACCATCGCTGGCCCAGGCTTTATCAATTTTGTGATTAGCCAAGATCAACTCTTACAGCAGCTCGAAGCCGCCTACCAAGATGCTCATGTGGGTGTCGCTAATGCAGAGCAAAGCCAGCGCATTGTCATTGATTATTCGTCGCCTAACCTAGCCAAAGAAATGCACGTTGGCCATTTACGTTCTGCGATTATCGGCGATGCTGTCGCGCGCGTGTGCGAATTTTTGGGCCATACCGTCATCCGCCAAAACCACGTCGGTGACTGGGGCACCCAGTTTGGAATGTTGCTGGCACATATGGAAGAGCTCGAAGGTAGCGAGTTGGCAATGGAGCTCAGCAACCTTGAAACCTTTTACAAAGCCGCGAAAAAACGCTTCGACGAAAGTCCGGAGTTTGCCAATCGCGCCCGTGAACTTGTCGTGGCGTTACAGTCAGGCGACGCTAAGTGCTTGCAACTTTGGCAGCAGTTCATCGATGTCTCTTTAAGTCATTGCCAAGAGGTGTACGACCGCCTTGGGGTAAAACTCACGCGTGACGACGTCATGGCTGAGAGCGCCTACAATGACGACTTACCACAAGTGGTCGAGGATCTGCGCAGCCAAGGTTTGCTGGTTGAAGACCAAGGCGCTCAGTGCGTCTTCCTCGATGAGTTCAAAAATAAAGAAGGCGAAGCGTTGCCGGTGATCGTGCAGAAGTCCGGCGGTGGTTACCTTTATGCAACCACAGATTTAGCGGCTGTGCGTTATCGCCAGAACCAGCTGAAAGGCGATCACTTGATGTACTTTGTCGATCAACGCCAAGGTTTGCACTTTCAGCAAATCTTCACCTTAGCGAAAAAAGCTGGTTTTGCCCGCGAAGACTTACAGATGGATCATTACGGTTTCGGAACCGTGATGGGTAAAGACGGGCGCCCATACAAGAGTCGCGACGGTGGGGTAACCAAGCTCGCGGACTTGCTTGACCAAGCTGAAGCGCGAGCGTTAGCTCTGGTGCAAGAGAAGAACACAGGTTTATCCGCAGAAGAGCAGGCGCAAGTCGCTAAAGTCGTTGGTATCAGCTCAGTTAAGTACGCTGATTTATCCAAGAACCGCACCAGTGACTACATCTTCGACTGGGACACTATGCTCAGTTTTGAAGGTAATACCGCACCTTACTTATTGTATGCCTACACGCGTGTGATGAGCGTATTTAACAAAGCCGGCGTGCAACCTGATGCGATTTCTGGCACCTTTGTCTTGCAAGACGAACGGGAACAAGCGCTGGCTAATTTATTAGTACGTTTTAACGAAGTGGTCCACACGGTGGCGAACAAAGCGATGCCGCACTTCTTATGTGGCTACTTGTTTGAACTTGCGGGTGCCTTTTCGAGCTTCTACGAAGCCTGCCCAATTTTGCAGGCGGAAGACGAAGCACTGCAGCAAAGTCGCTTAAAGCTTGCTGCATTAACGGCGAAAACTCTACGCCAAGGCCTTGAGCTACTTGGTATTGAAACATTGGATAAGATGTAAGCATGGATTACGCAAACCGCAAACGCCCGCCGCAACGGAAACCCGGCGGCGGTAAGAAAGGCAGCAAAAAAGCACCGGAGCGCAATGTACCATGGGGTATTGTGGTGCTGGCTATTGTCTTAGTGTTGGCGTTGGTTATTGGTTTGCGTTTCATCGCCGGTGGTAACCCCAATGCACCTGAACCGGTCACGCAAGAAGTACCGCCGAGCCAGCCACAGCCGACAGTGGAGCCCATTCCGGAAAAGCCTGAAGAGCGTTGGCAGTACATTGAAGAACTCGAGAACCTCGAAGTTGAAGTCGATGTCCCCGAGCGTGAGCTGGGGCCGCCTAAGCTGATGCAATGTGGTTCGTTCCGCAAGCGCGCTGACGCTGAGCGCTTGAAAGCAGCGATTGCTATGCAAGGTCTCGAGTCTGAAATTTATCCTTCCAACGGTGGCACATGGTATCGCGTCGTATTGGGTCCTTACGAGACCAAGCGTGCGGCCGAAGCCGACCGTCATACGCTGCAGCGTGCCGGTATCCACGGCTGCCAGATCTGGAACTGGAATCTCTAAGCATTAGATTTCCGTAAAGCCATTGAATTTCGCAATTACGCCCTCATTAAAGTTGGCATAGCAACTTAAGAGGACGTAATTGTGACCACAATAGTTTCTGTCCGCCGCGGTGACAAAGTCGTCATCGGTGGTGATGGCCAAGCAACTCTTGGCAATACTGTCATGAAGGGCAACGTACGCAAAGTACGCCGCCTCTACAACAACCAAGTCATCGCTGGCTTCGCCGGCGGTACCGCAGATGCATTCACTTTGTTTGAGCGCTTTGAAGCGAAGCTCGAACAGCACCAAGGCAACCTTGCTAAAGCAGCCGTTGAGCTCGCCAAAGATTGGCGTACGGATCGCGCTTTGCGTCGTCTTGAGGCTTTGCTTGCGGTTGCCGACAAACATACCTCATTAATTATTTCAGGTAACGGTGACGTGATTCAGCCTGAAAACGATCTTATTGCCATTGGTTCGGGTGGTCCGTATGCCCAAGCTGCAGCGCGCGCGTTGCTGGAAAACACTGAGCTTGGCGCCCGCGACATTGTCGAGAAAGCTCTGACGATAGCCGGCGAGATTTGCATCTACACCAATACCAACCAAACCATCGAAGAACAGGAGTCTGTGGCCGATGTCTGATATGACCCCACGTGAAATTGTCGATGAGCTAAACCGTCATATTATTGGCCAAGACAATGCGAAGAAAGCTGTCGCGGTCGCTTTGCGTAATCGCTGGCGCCGGATGCAGCTACAAGATGACTTGCGCCAAGAAGTCACACCAAAAAACATTCTGATGATCGGCCCCACCGGTGTCGGTAAGACCGAAATTGCGCGTCGTCTAGCGAAGCTTGCTAATGCGCCGTTTATTAAAGTTGAGGCGACTAAATTTACCGAAGTTGGCTATGTTGGTAAGGAAATTGAATCGATCATCCGCGATCTTACTGATACTGCGGTGAAGCAAACGCGTGAACAGATGATGAAGAAAGTGCGCTTCCGTGCTGAGGAAGCCGCTGAAGAACGGATTCTTGATGCCTTGTTGCCGCCGGCAAAAGGTTGGGCGGACGAAGATAAAACCGAGCGTGAGCAAAGTAATACACGCCAAGTGTTCCGCAAGAAGCTACGCGAAGGTCAGCTCGACGACAAAGAAATCGAGATTGATATTGCAATGCCGCAAATGGGTGTTGAAATCATGGCGCCTCCCGGCATGGAAGAAATGACCTCGCAGCTGCAGAACATGTTCCAAAACCTTGGCAAAGACAAAAGCAAGCCGCGCAAACTGAAGATCAAAGATGCGTTCAAGCAGTTGGTCGAAGAAGAAGCTGCGAAAATGCTCAATCCGGAAGAAGTGAAAGAGCAAGCGCTGAACTCGGTGGAGCAAAACGGTATCGTGTTCTTGGACGAGGTGGACAAAATCTGTAAGCGCGGCGATACCAGTGGTCCTGATGTCTCGCGCGAAGGCGTGCAACGTGACTTGCTGCCATTGGTAGAAGGTACAACGGTGTCAACCAAGCATGGCATGGTGAAAACCGATCACATCTTGTTTATTGCCTCGGGCGCATTCCAGATGTCGAAGCCGTCGGACCTGATCCCGGAGTTACAAGGGCGTTTGCCGATTCGGGTCGAACTGGATGCCCTGACCAGCAATGACTTTGTGCGTATCTTGACCGAACCAAATGCGTCTTTGACCACGCAATACAAAGCCTTGATGGCGACTGAAGGTGTCGATGTGGCCTTTACTGAAGATGGGATTCAGCGTATTGCTGAGACTGCATTCCAAGTTAACGAAACCACTGAGAACATCGGTGCGCGGCGTTTACACACGGTATTGGAACGTCTGATGGAAGACATTTCGTTTGGCGCGAGCGATTTGCAAGGACAGCAAATTAGCATCGATGCGGCATACGTTGACGAGCACTTAGGCAAGTTAGCGCAAGATGAAGACTTGAGTCGCTTCATTTTGTAACGTTATCGGCTATACTGTGCCTGAAACTATCCTTCTATCAATGATGTAACAGGCAGGGGAACGGCAATGGAATACAATACTTCGGAGCTTTGCGATCTTTACCCTGACATGGTCGACGTGGTCGAGCCCATGTTTGTTCACTACGGTGGACGTGTATCGTTCGGTGGCCAGTTGGTCACCGTGAAATGCTTCGAAGACAAAGGCGTCATCGAAGAGGTGGTGCAGCAGCAGGGGACCGGAAAGGTGCTGCTGATTGACGGCGGTGGCTCAAACCGCCGCGCCCTGATTGATATCGCTGTTGCCGAACTCGCCCTCGACAACGATTGGGAAGGCATTGTCTGCTTCGGCGCGGTGCGCGACGTTGACGCTCTGGATGAGCTCGATATTGGCATCATGGCACTGGCATCCATTCCCGTCGGTGCGCCTGCAGAAGGCATCGGTGAAGTTGACGTTGCGGTAAATTTTGGCGGTGTTACTTTCTTGCCAGAAGATCACCTCTACGCCGACACTACCGGTGTCATTCTTTCGCCTGAGCCGCTTGATATCGAATAATTTATGTATTTAATTCCTTGTGATCCCGAGGCGTGGTGTAAGCCACGCCAAGGGGAAGTCCGTCTTGGACAAACCCTTCATGCCCTTCCCAATTGCGACACTCCCGCTAACTACCGTAGCGCCTTGCATAAGGCCCGTGAAAAGGGTGCAAAGGTGGCACTTATTGGCGTGCCTGAGAGCATCGGTCCACGCGGTAACTTAGGTCGTGGTGGCGCCGAAACGGCATGGCCGGCGGCATTGCAAGGCTTATGCAACCTACAGGCGAATGCATTCATTGCGAGTCACGAGTTGCTGTTAGTGGGGCATGTTGATTGCGAGGATTTACAACAGCAAGCGGCCGCGCTGCGCACCACCGATGCGAGTGACGTTCAAGGTTTACGCGATCTGTGCGAACAACTTGATCAGCGTGTGATGCAAGCGTTGTTGCCGTTATTCAGTGAAGGTTATGAAGTTATTCTCATCGGCGGTGGCCATAACAACGCCTACTCGCTGTTGCGTAGTCTGAGCGAAGCCACGGAGCAGCAAGTAGCGGCGATGAACTTGGACCCCCATGCTGATTTTCGCGCGCGTGAAGGGCGGCATAGCGGGAACGGTTTTAGTTACGCCCATACCGACGGTTTCTTGGCGAATTATCATGTGGTCGGTCTGCATGAAGGCAAAAATAACGCCGAGAGTTTGCGTCAATTAGCCGACGCCGGTTTCACTTATACCAGCGTGCATGAACTTTATCAGGCAAACTGGACGGAACAATTGGCGGCATTTAAGGCGCAAGCGCAAGCCTGGCAACGTCCGCTGGGTATCGAAATAGATGTTGATTCGCTACAAGGCGTGCCGGCCAGTGCGATCAATTTTAACGGCTTGGGTATTCAGCATGGCTATACCCTAATTGCGGAGTTGGCAAAGCTACCGCAAACGCGTTATCTACATTTGGCAGAAGCTGCACCAAGCCTCCATCCTGCCGGCCGTGACGCCGGCGATATGGCCTGTGCTCAAGTGCTCAGTGAGTTAGTGCTTGCTTACTTGCATGGCTTTCAACGGCGAACCCCTTGATGCCAACAGCCGAGTAAGCGATCGGTGCCAAACTGATAGGTAAGCTCGGCTGCTTCAGTACAATCCCACAAACATAAATCCGCCCGTAAGCCGGTGGCAACACGACCACGGTCGCTCAAGCCCAGTGCTTGCGCGGCATGCACGGTTACGCCCTGCAAGCACTCTTCAGGCGTCATACGAAACAGTGTCGCGCCCATTTGGAGCATCAATTGCAAGCTCAATATGGGTGAGGTGCCAGGGTTGGCATCGGTCGCGAGGGCAATCGGCACCCCATGCTGGCGCAGCAAGTCGAGCGGCGGCAACTTGGTTTCACGTAAGAAATAAAACGCCCCAGGCAGTAGTACGGCAACGGTGCCGCTGGCAGCCATGGCTTTGATGCCCTCTTCATCGAGGTATTCCAAATGGTCGCACGAAAGTGCCTGATAACGTGCAGCAAGTGCGCTGCCGTGTTGGTTGCTGAGTTGCTCAGCATGCAGCTTCACTGGCAAACCGCGCTGTTGCGCCGCCTTAAAGACACGTTCAGTTTGTGCCGGCGTAAAACCTACTTTTTCACAGAACGCGTCGACGGCATCGACCAAGCCTTCGTCTGCCAGAGTTGGCAAAATCGAATCGACAATCGTATCGATGTAGCCATCGGCGTTGTCCTTGAACTCAGGCGGCAGTGCATGTGCAGCGAGTAACGTGGTTTGCACGCTTACGGGGTGGGCTGCGGCGAGTTGCTTCGCCGCGCGCAATTGCTTGCCCTCATGCTCAAGCGAAAGTCCGTAACCTGATTTGATTTCTAAGGTCGTGACCCCCTCACGGATTAATGCCTGAAGGCGCGGCGTGGCAGCCTCGATTAACTCAGCTTCACTCGCCGCACGCGTGGCGCGCACGGTCGCCGCAATACCACCACCTTGGGCGGCGATGTCGGCATAGCTCACTCCGTGCAAGCGTTGCGCGAACTCATCAGCACGCGAACCAGCCCAGACAAGGTGGGTATGACAGTCAATAAGACCTGGCGTCAGCAATTTACCTTGGGCATCAATAATTTCTGCGTCAGGAGGTGTCGCAGGGGCATCTGCGGCGCTGCCAACGTAACTGATCGTACCAGCATCGATACACACCACGGCGTTGGGCAGCAAGCCATAGCCATCGCCGTAGTGAGCCTGATCCATGGTTGCCACTGTTACATTTTCAATACGCTGTTGGCGCTGAGTCATACAACTTTCTCCCTTGTAATGCTTGTATATACAATTCGAGTTGCCTACACTCTAGCACATCTTGAGCAAGGACACCTATGGGTAAGCTGACGCATGGCTAAATTCTCCGCAATCAAACAGCATGTCTACAACAAAATAGCCTCTGGCGAATGGCCCGAGAACCATCCGGTAAGTTCTGAGAACGCCTTGGCGCTGCAGTTTAAAGTAAGCCGCATGACCGCGCGCCGTGCTCTGCAAGAGCTTGCGAATGAAGGCATTGTTATTCGTACCAAAGGTTCTGGTACTTTTGTCGCGCCGATCAAGTCGCAGACCTCGTTCATGGCAATTCGTAATATTGCCGATGAAATTCGCGCGCGCCAACACCGCTATCATGCCCAAGTTCATGTGCTGCGGCGTGAACATGCTTCTGATTTAGTGGCCGAGATGCTCAATCTTGAACCAGGTGACATGGTGTTTCACTCGGTGATTAGCCATTTTGAAAACGACTTACCCGTGCAAGTTGAAGAGCGTTATGTGAATCCAGCGCTCGCTCCTGATTACTTAAAGCAAAACTACAACGATTTGACGCCGCACGAATACCTCTGTCAGGCGCAGCCACTGACCGAGGCGAGCCATCAAATCGAAGCGGTAACACCCTCAAATCAGCTCTGCCAATGGTTGCTGTTAACCAAGCCAGAGCCTTGCTTACGTATTAACCGTCGCACTTGGAGTGCTGAGGGCGTCGTGACCTATGCGGTACTAACGCATCCTGGTTCGCGCTTCAGTCTTGGCGGACATCTGCAATTTTAATAAAGGATAACTGACAATGAGCTTTACTCGACTCGATACCAGCCGTACGATTCGTGCCCCACGCGGTAGTGAACTCACCACTTGCAACTGGCAAGTGGAAGCGGCCAAGCGCATGTTAATGAACAATTTGGATGCTGAAGTTGCAGAACATCCCCACGCACTCGTAGTGTATGGCGGCATTGGTCGCGCGGCACGCAGCTGGGAAAGTTACGATAAAATCGTCGAGGTGCTCGAGCGCCTCAAACCAACTGAAACATTGCTCATCCAATCCGGCAAACCCGTCGGTGTGTTTCCAACCCATGAGGACGCGCCGCGAGTGCTGATTGCAAACTCAAATTTGGTGCCGGAATGGGCCACTTGGGAGCACTTTAACGAACTCGATAAAAAAGGTCTGATGATGTACGGGCAGATGACTGCCGGCTCATGGATCTACATCGGTTCGCAAGGCATTGTACAAGGCACCTATGAAACCTTCGTTGCAGTTGCGAAGCAGCACTTTAATGGTGAAACCAAAGGTCGCTGGGTACTGACCGGTGGTCTCGGTGGCATGGGCGGCGCGCAACCTCTGGCGGCGACGATGGCTGGCTATTGTATGCTGGCGGTTGAAGTCGACGAGTCACGGATTGATTTCCGTTTGCGTACCCGTTATTTGGACCATAAAGCCACGTCGCTTGACGAAGCATTGGCGTTAATCAATGACGCTAAAGCTGAGGGCCGTGCGATTTCGGTGGGCTTATTAGGTAACGCCGCAGATGTCTATGCCGAACTCGTGGAACGCGACATCACGCCAGACGTGGTGACCGATCAAACCTCGGCGCATGATCCTTTGCATGGCTACTTGCCACAGGGTTGGAGCCTAGACGACTACAAAGCCAAGCAAGAAAGTGAACCTGAAGCGACGGTTCTGGCAGCGAAAAAATCCATGGCTGTGCAAGTCCAGGCGATGCTGACTTTGCAACAGCGCGGCGCTGCGACACTCGACTATGGCAACAACATCCGCCAAATGGCAAAAGACGTTGGTGTCGATCATGCATTTGATTTCCCGGGCTTTGTGCCGGCTTATATTCGTCCATTGTTCTGCCAAGGCATCGGGCCTTTCCGTTGGGTCGCCTTGTCGGGTGACCCAGAAGACATTTACAAAACCGATGCCAAAGTAAAAGAGTTGATTCCAGACGATCCGCACTTGCACAACTGGCTGGATATGGCCCGTGAGCGTATTAGCTTCCAAGGCTTGCCGGCACGTATTTGTTGGATCGGCCTGAAAGATCGTGCACGCATTGCTAAAGCGTTCAACGAGATGGTGAAGAACGGCGAGTTGAAAGCGCCGATCGTAATTGGTCGTGATCACTTGGATTCTGGCTCAGTGGCAAGCCCGAATCGTGAAACCGAGAGCATGCAAGACGGCTCTGACGCAGTTTCAGACTGGCCGTTACTCAATGCACTCTTGAATACTGCCGGTGGCGCCACTTGGGTCAGCCTGCATCATGGCGGTGGTGTAGGTATGGGGTATTCGCAACACTCTGGTGTGGTTATTGTGGCCGACGGTACTGATGCCGCAGAAGCACGTATTGGTCGTGTGCTGTGGAACGACCCAGGTACTGGCGTGATGCGTCATGCCGACGCCGGTTACGACATTGCGATTGATTGCGCGAAAGAACAAGGTCTTGATTTACCAATGGTGGAGGACAAGTAATGGCAGTATTCACTCTGGAACCGGGCAAACTAAGCCTCGATCATTTGCGCCAATGGTGGCAGGCACCACAACAGGTCGCCTTACACGCCGACGCAGCGGCGGCCATCGAGCGCTCCTCAGCGACCATTAGCGAGGTTCTCGCCGCTGGTAAAGTGGTGTATGGCATCAATACCGGCTTTGGCTTGCTCGCCAATACCCGCATTCCGCCAGAAAAGTTAGAAGATTTACAACGTCGCATCGTACTGTCACATGCCGCCGGTACTGGTGAGCTGATGGACGATACAGTGGTTCGCTTGATGCTATTACTCAAGGTGAATTCGCTCAGCCGCGGCTTTTCGGGCATTCGCCAGCAGGTTATCGACGGCTTGCTAACGCTATTGAATGAGCAGATGTACCCCTGTGTGCCGAGCAAAGGCTCAGTAGGTGCCTCAGGTGACTTAGCGCCGCTGGCACACCTAGTCTTGCCATTGATTGGCGAGGGACATGTGCGTTATCAGGGCGAGATTTACCCAGCCCAAGAAGGTTTGGCAAAAATTGGTATGCAACCGCTGACCTTAGCGCCGAAAGAAGGTTTAGCATTACTTAACGGTACCCAAGCCTCCACTGCGTTAGCGCTGCACGGGTTATTCCAGATTGAGCGCGTGTTCCACAGTGCTTTGATCGCTGGCGCCATGTCGGTCGAAGCGGCAATGGGCTCGCGCGCACCGTTCGATCCGCGCATTCATGAAGTGCGTGGCCAGTTGGGTCAGATCGCCGTAGCTGCGAGTTTCCGTCAGTTGCTTACCGACAGTTCAGAGATTGCTGCAGACCACGAAGACTGTGAAAAAGTCCAAGACCCTTACTCGTTGCGTTGTCAGCCGCAAGTAATGGGTGCTGTTTATGACCAATTGCAGCATGCCAGCACGATTTTGACTCGTGAGGCGAATGGCGTGACCGATAACCCATTGGTGTTCCATGACAATGGCGACATTATCTCTGGCGGTAATTTCCATGCCGAGCCAGTCGCCATGGCCGCCGATATGTTGGCAATCGCAGCAAGCGAAATAGGTGCGCTATCAGAGCGTCGCAGTGCGTTGCTGATCGACCATCATTTGAGTAACTTACCGCCATTCCTGGTCAATGACGGTGGGGTGAACTCAGGTTTCATGTTGGCACAAGTTACGGCGGCAGCCTTGGCTTCAGAGAACAAAACCTTAGCGCATCCAGCCTCGGTGGACAGCTTGCCGACTTCGGCCAACCAAGAAGACCATGTGTCGATGGCCACCTTTGCGGCACGACGCCTGACTGACATCGCGCAGAACATTCGCGATATCGTTGCCATCGAACTTTTAGAAGCTGCGCAAGGAATTGATTTCCGTCGCCCGCTGAAAGCCTCGGCGGCAATTGAGCAGGCGCATGGTTTGGTGCGCGAGAAGGTCGCTTATTATGATCAGGACCGCTATTTTGCGCCAGATATTGAAGCGGCAGCAGCGTTGATTTACAGCGGAAAATTGGGAATGTTAGTTACCGAAGGAGCGACCTTTTAACGCTCACTTCAACTGAAAGAGGACGCTCAGGCGTCCTCTTCTTCATCTTTCAGCGCTTGGCAGTCGACGCAGAGCGCAACGTCAGGTTTGGCCGCTAATCGTGCGGCGGATATTTCGTCACCACACTCAATACAATAGCCATACTCACCGCTACGCATACGTTGCAGTGCGGCATTCGCCGACGTGGCAGCGCGACTGTCGGGCTGTTCGGCGACGACAGTTTCTAATTTACTGCGGATGCGTAACAACTGCTGGGCGGATAAAGATTCACTCATGCTTACGTCCTTTTTGAAATTATTTTTTAGCCAGCACAACAAACTGCCCGGTAAACTCGGCCACCGGTTTATCGCCATCGAATACTTGTGATTTAAGATTCACCCGTGCGTTTTGTCCACTTTTTAAACTGGAAAGATCGCCGTTCATGTCTAGCAAGCGCGCTACAGCTCGCGGTTCACGGGTGATCGGCTTGTGGTAGTGAATGTTGCCATCGGCTAACACCACCGCCCCCGGCAGTTGTCGCTCGCGCAATTGTAAATGCAGCAGCCCCCAGCACGTCAAGGTTGCGAGTGAATAAATACTGCCAGCGAACATAGTGCCATGCACATTAATATTGCGTGACAGCTGGGCATGGGTTTCAAATTCACGTCCGGTGTACTGGCTAATGCGGATGCCCATGGTTTCCGAGATGGGGATCTCTTCGTGCCACGTAGCTTGCAGTTCCTGGCACCAATCCGGCCGATAAATAATGCGGTTGTATTCGGTTAAGGTTTTACGCAGTTGATGCTCGGCGCCTGGGTTGCTAACAGTGTCCGCTTCTTCGACGAGTTCGTAACCGCATTTCTGATAGAAGCCGAGGGTGTTGTCACGTGAGTTAATAACGATATGCTTCGCGCCTTCGTGGCGTGCGAGTTGCTCTAAAGCGTAAACAATTGCTACGCCATGGCCTTCGCCCCGATGTTCTGGCGCTGACGCCATGAAGCGGATTTGCCCCTCATCAGGACTGTTGAAATGGAGTCGACCTACAGCGACGGCCTGCCCGGCGTCGTTCACCACCATGCGGTGCAAACCCACCTGATCATACTCGTCTTTTTCCGAGCCGCGGGGCCGCTGAAAGGGCTCCCTTAGCACCCGATAGCGCAGGTCATAATAGGTTTGCCATTGTTGCTCGTTCGCGGGACTTATGACTTGATACATAGTTAATTTTTCTCCGTGTCGAGCAAAAAGGTGACCGGTCCATCGTTGGTCAGCGACACTTGCATGTCAGCACCAAACTCGCCCGTAGCGACCTCAATATCCAGACGCTGCAAAGCTTTGACAAAAGCTTGGTAAAGCGGTTCTGCTTGTTGTGGTGGTGCCGCGGTTGAAAAGCTTGGCCGGCGGCCACTGTTGGTGTCGGCCGCCAAGGTGAATTGTGATACGACCAGTGCACCGCCCTGGATATCACTGAGGCTGAGATTCATTTTATCGTCAGCATCGCTGAATAGCCGATAGCCAGCGACGCGTTGAGCAAGCTTGCTGGCGGTGGCCTCGTTGTCGCTTGGGGTGATTCCCAAAAATATCAGCAGCCCACCGTCAATTGCGCCTACGGTTTCACCGCCAACCTCAACTTTCGCCTGCGTTACTCTCTGCAGTAGTGCTTTCATCGCTTTCCTCAAAAAACTCCTCGATACTGGCGGTCAATTCCGCCCCAATCAAGACGATGGTCCAAGACAAGAAGATCCACAGTAACAGAATTGGAATCGCGGCCAAAGCACCATAAATGGCCTGATAGGACGGAAAAGCCGTCACATAGGAAGCGAAAGCAGTCTTGCTTATTTCAAAGAGGACAGCGGCAAGCAAAGCGCCCCAAAAGGCGTGGCGAACCTTCACCACGCGGTTAGGAAGCATCACATACATCAGTAAAAAGGCAATCACCGACGTCACAATGGGCACAACACTCAATAAGGTTGTGCGGACGCCTGAAACATAATCTTCGGCAAACGAGGCCAAGGAAATCAGATAAGAGCTTACAGCCATGCCAGAGCCCATCAACAACGGACCCAAGGTTAATATCATCCAATAAACGGCGAGCGCTACGGCAAGACGGCGGCGCTTAGTGTTACGCCAAATGCGATTCATGGTGGCATCGATGGTCGAAATCAGGTTGACTGCCACGACAATCACAAAGACAACACCGATGGCGGTCATCTGTGAAACGTTGCCTACAAATTCATTCAGATAGCGTGAAATTTCTTCGCCTGAGGTGGGCAATAGGTTAGCGAATAAAAAGGCTTCGATTTCGGCTCGCAGGGCTTCGAACATCGGAAACGCAGAAAAAATCGAGAAAATAACCACCAGCAACGGCACCAGCGCGAGCATGCTGACGAAAGTCAGGTGCCCGGAAATAATGGTGATCTTGTCGTCCATACAACGTCTGCCGAAATACTTCAGAAAGCTGATGGCGCATGCCAATTTGGCGCGCCAAGGTGACGTTGTAGAGCTGGTTTCGTCGCTCATGCTATTCCTTATGTTGACTGTTAAGGAGTCACTATAATCCCAAACCGCGGCGTTTGCGTAAAGTTTAATAGGAAAAGCGTTGTTTGCTGTTCGCTGTTTGATGTTCGATGTTTGGGAGGGTAGTGAAGCATATGAGGCATATTTTGGTGGTTGGTGCTGGCGGGGGGCTTGGGCAAGCCTTGGTCAAACATTACTTGAATGAAGGGGTGCTGGTGACGGCGTGGAGTCGGCGAGAGGCGTCGTTTATGCATGACAATCTCAATTGGCGACAGCTTGCGGATTATCGGCAAGACCAAATTGAGCCCGAGCTCATGCATCTCAATGATCTCGATGGTGTGATAAGTACCTTAGGTATGCTGCATAACGACGATTTTATGCCGGAGAAGCATTTGGGAGCGGTCAATGCGGCTCAGCTACGGCATTCGTTCGAAGTAAATACGATTCTCCCAATTCTGCTGCTGCAACAGCTGGTGTCGAAATTACCGCGTAAGCAGCCGGCGTTCTGGGTGCAGTTAAGTGCCAAGGTCGGAAGCATTACCGACAATTACTTAGGTGGTTGGTATAGCTACCGCGCGAGTAAAGCGGCTTTGAATATGTTGTTAAAAACGGCTTCGATTGAGCTCGGTCGCAGCCATAAGCAACTGGTGATTGCCGCGGTCCACCCGGGAACCACCGATACCGAGCTATCGGCGCCGTTCCAAGAGCGCTTGCCCGCGGATAAACTTTACACGCCGGAGCAGTCAGCGCAGCGCATTGCGCAAGTGATTGAAAATTTGACTACGGAGCAAAGCGGTAAGCTGCTACACTGGGATGGAACTGAGTTGCCTTATTAATCTGTTTCCCTATCTAAAAGGAGAAGCGCGATGCGTTGGTTAACAATCGCGACAGCCGTGGTTTTTTTAGCAGGTTGTCAAAGCGCCTACTACGGTGCCATGGAAAAGGTCGGTATTCATAAACGCGACATTCTGGTTGATCGCGTTGATGACGCGCGCGATGCGCAAGCGGATGCCCAAGAAGAATTTAAATCAGCACTCGAACGCCTCGATGAAATGCTGCAAATTGATGGCGGCGAACTCGAAGCCCAATACAAAGCATTGAATTCAGATTACGAAGCGAGTGTCGCGGCGGCGGAGCGTGTTTATGACCGCATTGAAGCGATTGATGACGTCGCCCAAGACTTATTCGATGAGTGGCGCGATGAATTAGAAGAATACAGTAATGACAATTTGCAGCGCCAAAGTGAACGCTCACTACGTGACACTGAGCGACGCTACAGTGCGCTGTTGCAAAGTATGGAGCGCGCGGCCGCAACCATGGATCCAGTTCTGGAAAAGCTGCAAGATAATGTGTTGTACTTAAAGCATAATCTCAACGCTGCAGCGGTCGACGCCATTCGTGGTGAGTATCGTAGTTTACAAGCTGACGTTGCCGAGTTAATCAAAGAGATGGAAGCGGCCATTGCCGAGTCCGACGCCTTTATTCAAGCTATGCAAGAGGGACAGTCATGAGTCTATTAATCATCGCAGGAAGCAGCCGCCAAGCTTCAATTAATCGTCGCTTACAAGAGCGTTTAGCTGAGGTGGCTGAGTTAAACGGCGAGCAATGCTACGTCTACCCGCCTGCTGAACTTGATGCTCCGCTCTATCAAGGTGACTATGAAGAAAAAAACGGCGTACCGAGTAATATTCAGAAGTTAGCAACTGCTATCTCAGAAGCGAGTAAAATCGTGGTGGTGACGCCGGAGTACAATGCGTCGATTCCACCGTTACTGAAAAATGCGATTGACTGGAGTTCACGTCTCGACACCAATCCTTGGATGGGCAAAACAGTCTTGCTAGCTGGTGCTTCGCCCGGCCAATTTGGTGCCGTGCGTGCGATGACCGACCTACGTGGCGTGCTAGCAAACCTCGGAGCATGGGTTGCGCCTGCAGTGGCAAGTATTGCCAAGACCGATGCAGAGAAAATTGCTGAGCTCGACGCGAAGTTCCTTGGCAACTTCCTGAAGCAAGGAGATTAAACAACCGTGGACTGGCAGCAACTGCTTGTAATCGAGCCCTTCACGTGGCCAGCCATTGGCACCGCGCTGCTGTGCGGCACTTTGGTGGGCTTTGAACGGCAGATGCGCGGCAAGCCGGTGGGGATTCGAACCTCATCCCTTATCACCCTTGGTACCTACCTGTTTATTGTAGGTGCAGCTTCGGTGATGACCGAAGCAACTGACCCTTCGCGGATTATCGGTCAGGTGATTACTGGCATCGGCTTTTTAGGTGCAGGGGTTATGCTGGCGCGCGATGGAGTCGTTGTTGGCGTTACCTCGGCCGCGACTATTTGGGCATTGGCTTCGATCGGCGTAGCGATCGGCCTCGGCCACCTAGAAACCTCGATTAAGTTATCGGTCGTGGTCGTCGGCGTGTTATTCGGCGTCGATTTAATGGAAGACTACTTTCAGTCACTGACCCGAGGCGTGCATAAAAAATACAAGGGCTGGAAAACCAGCTTCCGCCGCGACAAGCAGGGCTAAATGCCCTGCTATTGAATACCGGCTAGGTAGGTATCAATGGTGCGTTCTGCGGCGCGGCCTAGGTCGAAGTAATCGGTATCGAGAAGCCAGTTGTAGAATAAGCCGTCAACCAGGGCAAACAAACCGATAACAAAGGTTCTAGGTTCTACCTCAGCTCGGACACTGCCTTGTTGCTGCGCTAGTTCAACTAGTTTGACGAACTCTTCAATACACTCATTACGACCGCTTAAGTGACGCAGGTGAATCGGCAGCGTGTCTTCAACGTACTCGCATTTATGGCAAAGAATATTTACCAGCGCTTGCATGTGCGGGTCGTGTTGAACTTGATGCACAACATGTAAAGAGCGCTCGCGCAGTTGACGCAACGGTTCGTCGGGTAATTGGGCACGCAACTCATCACGCATTTCGTCGACCGGTAAACTAACTCGCTCCATAAGAGCGTAGATAAGATCGAGCTTGTTTTCGAAATGATGATAGATGGCACCGCGAGTAACGCCCGCAGCCTCTGCAACTTGCATCATCGATGTGTTGGATACCCCGCGCTCACTGAACAAACGTTCAGCTGCGTCAAGCAACTCATTTTTGGTTGTAAGGGCATCTGCTTTGGTACGTCGAACCACATTTCACCTCAAGTTAGACAACTGCCAAAGATTATACAGGATATTAATCAAACATTCATGTATGTATGTAAAGTCAGGTTGTAATTGACAGGAAATGACCGCACTTTGTAGATATACTGACAAAAAAGGAGCGCAAACATGAAAAACGAAGTTGATCAAAGATTAGTGCTCGATGCTTATGAGAAAATCCATGAGCATGGTAAAGCGGAACAAGGCAAGCATACCCTTGAGGGGATAACGGCCTACACTGACCACGACGGTTACACTGTGTTCTTAGAGGGGCACAATGTGCAAATGCGTCTGGAGTTCCATAATAAGTACCATTTTGACTACAGCAGCGAACGCGACTTTGATATGTTCATGCGCAAGCTTGAACAAATCAGTCGTGATTACCACAAACCGGGCCGTGAAGATCCTGAAGAAACGCATCGATAAACGAATAAGAGAGTCGGAGTAGAGTGAAGTGAGTAAACCGAAGGCTTACAGCATCGCTGAAGAAGTCGCACACGCAGTAACACATGGTATTGGCGCGATCGCCAGTATCGTGGGTCTCGTGGTGATGTTGGTATGGGCGGTGGCCTACGGTGATGTTTGGCATGTGGTCAGCGCGAGCATCTATGGTGCCAGCCTGATCATATTGTATTTGGCTTCAACGTTTTATCACGCATTTCCGTGGCCACGGGTGAAAAACTTCTTCCAGCAAATGGACCATGCGGCCATTTATTTACTTATTGCCGGTACGTATACGCCATTCGCCTTGGTGAACCTGCGTGGCCCTTGGGGCTGGGCGCTGTTAGGCATCGTTTGGAGTATTGCGATTATCGGCGTGATACTTGAGCTGGCCATCGAAGACCGCAAGAAGTGGCTCTCGCTAACACTCTACTTGGGCTTGGGTTGGATGGCTGTGATTGCGATAAAGCCAATGCTGACATTTGTCGACAGTGGTGGACTATTGCTGCTATTAGCCGGAGGATTGGCTTACAGCTTGGGCGTCATTTTCTACGTCTGGAAATCGTTAAGATTTCATCACGCCATTTGGCATATGTTTGTTCTAGCCGGCAGTGTGCTGCACTTTTTCTCTATCTTTTACTACGTACTGCCTCACCCCGACATGGTGTAATTCATGCTAGTGCCAGTGAACCTTAAAATTCGTTGGTTCGTGATTTATGCAGGCTTCGGCCTGCTCCTTTCGATTATTATCACCGCTATCGTAACGCAGGCGGCCACCCGACAGATTCAGCAACAAGTGGGTTTGAGTTTAGCCAACGTCGCGCAACAAGTGAGTTATCAACTTGAACGCGGCATGATTGAACGACTGCGTGACATGCAAACTGCGTCAAGGCTGATGTCGCGTCCACAAACTGAACAACAACAAGAGCAGCTGTCACGCTTAGTAGAGGCCGTGTTCGAAAGTTATGACGCCTATGCATGGATCGGGGTAACGGACACCAATGGGCGTGTGATAGTAAGTGCAAAAGACGTTTTGGAAGGTGCAGATGTAAGTAGGCGGCCTTGGTTCGAGCAAGCGTTACAGCAGCCGTACTACATCGGCGATGTACATGGTGCGTTGCTATTAGAAAAAATTCTCAATCCAGAGGGCAATGAACCCTTACGCTTCGTTGATGTATCAGTTCCTTTGCAGACCGCCGACGGTCAAATATGGGGTGTTTTGGGCAGTCACTTAAACTGGCAATGGGCGGAACAGGTGGAGCGGCAGGCAATGGCGAGTTTGCAGTCACTACCGGGGACCGACATATTGCTCGTTAGCTCTGAAAACCAGATCTTGCTGGGGCCCGACAATCTGCAAGAGCAGCCGTTAGCAACACAACTTAATCCGCAGGTCACCGCACGCGGTTGGGACGTACAACAGTGGATTGATGGTAATCAATACCTAGTTGGCTACGCGAAAATAAAAAGTAGCTCCGATTATCGCGGACCGGAATGGCAGATCATTGTCCGTCAACCTATTGAACTCGCGTTGCAGCCGGTCTCCGAGTTACGCTGGCAAGCGGCCTGGATTGGCCTTGCTGTCGCACTCACTTTTGCCTTAGTCGGCTGGATAAGTGCGGGACGCATCGCACGGCCCTTTGCTGATCTCAACCTGCGCCTCGAGCAAGAGGTGAAGGAGCGCACTGAGCAGTTGCGCGAGAAGAACAAAGCCCTGCAAAAGCTCGCGACAACTGACAGCCTTACCGGACTGCTGAATCGTCGTGCATTGTTTACCCAAGCAGAAAAATTACAGGCGCAAGCTAAACGTCATGGTCAAGCATTGGCCGTGGTCATGCTGGATCTCGATCACTTTAAGCAGGTGAACGACCGTTATGGCCATGCCATGGGCGACGAAGTCTTGGTTGCTTTGGCGGATGAAGTACGGCGTCAATTCCGTGATACCGATATTTGCGCACGCACCGGCGGTGAGGAATTTACCTTGATTCTTGATGGCAGCTCTGCGGCCGATGCGGCGGCTAAGCTCGAGCAACTCTCAAGCGCATTTAAGTCTAAGCAATTCACCAGTGGTGATGAGCAATTTAGCGTTTCGCTTAGCGCAGGTGTGATTGCTTGGGACCCAGAGCATAGCCTCGATAAGGCGCTAGATGCCGCTGATAAATTGCTATATCAAGCCAAACAAAAAGGCCGCGACTGTGTGGTCGCGGCCTCTGATACTTCTGCGAGTTAAGCAATACTTAACCGTCTTTACTACGACTCGCGCGCTTACGTTCAGTCTCAGTAAGCAAACGCTTACGAATACGGATCGACTTCGGCGTGATTTCCACGAGCTCGTCGTCATCGATAAACTCAAGCGCTTGCTCAAGTGTCAAGCGGATCGGCGGTGACAGGGTCAACGCATCATCGGTACCTGAGGCACGTACGTTGGTCAGCTGCTTACCTTTCAAACAGTTAACAGTTAGGTCGTTGCCACGGTTGTGCACACCAATAATCTGGCCTTCGTATACTTCATCACCGTGTGAAGCCATCAACTTACCACGCTCTTGCAGGTTGAATAGCGCGTAGGTTAACGCTTTACCGGTCGCATTTGAAATCAATACACCGTTCATACGCTGGCCGATTTTACCGCCTTTGTGTGGGCCGTAATGGTCAAAGGTTTTGTACATTAAGCCAGAACCTGAAGTCAGCGTCATAAACTCGGTTTGGAAACCAATCAAACCACGGCTTGGCACCATGAAGTCAACACGCACACGGCCTTTGCCATCTGGGGTCATGTTGGTCATCTCGGCTTTACGTAAGCCGAGCTTTTCCATGACCGCACCTTGGTGCTGTTCTTCGATGTCTACCGTCAAGTTTTCAAACGGTTCTTCCTTCACGCCGTCAACTTCGCGGATAATAACTTCAGGGCGTGATACGGCAAGTTCAAAGCCTTCGCGACGCATGTTCTCGATCAATACGCCCAAGTGCAATTCACCGCGACCCGACACGCGGAAGCGGTCAGGGTTGTCGGTTTCTTCAACGCGCAACGCAACGTTGTGCTTAAGCTCTTGTTGTAAACGCTCAAGGATCTGACGCGAGGTTACGAACTTACCTTCTTTACCGGCAAACGGTGAGGTGTTGACCTGGAAGGTCATGGTTACCGTAGGTTCGTCAACGCTCAGTGCTGGCAACGCCTCAACGTGACCGGCAGCACAGATGGTGTCAGAAATTTTCAATTCACCTAGGCCAGTGAAGGCAACGATGTCTCCGGCGCTGGCTTGGTCGGTTTCGATACGCTCAAGACCAAGGTAGCCAAAGATTTGGCCAACTTTGCCGTTTCGTTGCGAGCCATCCGCACCAATAATTGAAACCTGCTGGTTCAGCTTCAAGGTACCGCGTTTGATACGACCGATACCGATAATACCCAAGTAGCTTGAGTAGTCGAGTTGCGAGACCTGCATTTGCAGAGGACCATCGCGGTCGGCGTCAGGCGCAGAAACACGCTCAAGGATGGTGTCGAACAATGGCGTCATGTCTTCGCTCGGCGCATCAGGGTCAAGAGTCGCAAAACCGTTCAAAGCTGAAGCGTAAACAATCGGGAAGTCCAGCTGCTCGTCGGTTGCGCCAAGGTTATCGAACAAATCAAAAACTTGGTCCACGACCCAATCAGGACGGGCGCCTGGGCGGTCAATTTTGTTTACCACGACAATCGGCTTAAGGCCGTGATTAAAAGCTTTTTGGGTAACGAAGCGCGTTTGCGGCATCGGGCCGTCAACTGCGTCTACGACCAACAAAACTGAGTCGGCCATCGACAATACACGCTCAACCTCACCACCGAAATCGGCGTGTCCTGGGGTATCCAAGATGTTGATACGGTAGTCTTTGTAGTTAACCGCGGTATTTTTAGCCAAAATGGTAATGCCACGCTCTTTTTCAAGATCGTTGCTATCCATAATACGCTCTTCTGCGCCACCACGGCTTTCGAGCGTGCCAGACTGCTGTAACAGCTTGTCGACAAGGGTCGTTTTGCCATGGTCAACGTGCGCAATAATGGCAATATTGCGTAATTTGGAAAGTTCGGTTGCTTGAATAGTCATTAATAAAGCCTGTAAAAACGCGAGATGAAACTTTTTGAGAAGTGATCGCCGCGGACGGTTTCCCGCCATTGGTTAAAATAGCGGCGTATTATACGCAGTCACCCTAGCAGACGCCAGTTATTTTACCAACCGCTTGAGCAACTGTTCGATTGGCATGGGATGTGCGAAGAAAAAGCCTTGTACGCGTTCAACCCCAAGTTGGGTGAAGATATTGAGTTGTACCTCGTCCTCGATACCTTCGACGATGACACGTTTTTGCAAGTGAAGACAGAGTTCGATTATCTTCTGCACCACGGCGAACAGCTCTGGATCGTCAGCGATGCCATGCGTGAAAACACGATCGATCTTGATGATATCGGCCGGTAAGCGGTTGAGATAGGAAAGACTCGAAAAGCCGGTGCCAAAGTCATCAATGGCGACATGACACCCCATGTCGCGTAATTGCTGCAAGGCTGCGATGGTCGACATGGTTTCACCAGCAAACACACCCTCGGTCAGTTCTAAAGTAAGGTTGCGCGCCGCAACCTGATGAAAAGCGAGACGTTCCGCGAGGAATTTAGGGAAGTTGTAACGCTGCAATTGTTGCGCAGATACGTTGACCGTAACTTTGATATTTTGCAATTGCGGATAACGTCGAATATCCGCCAAGACCATATCTAAAACTTGTTCGCCAAGTGGGATGATTTGTCCGGTGTTTTCGGCAATCTTGATGAATTCCCCAGGTGAAACAAATTCACCATCCAAATTCCAACGCACCAGACTTTCCACACCGGTAATGGTGTGATTGGCCGTATTGAAAATGGGTTGATAGTAGACTTCAAAGTCTTTCCTATCGAGAGCAATCTGCAAGGCGTTACGCAGTCGGACCTGTTGCTGGTAGTCACGTGCCATAGCTTGCATGAAGTGTTGCGTAAGATTACCACCAATTCGTTTGGCTTGGCTCATAGCAATTTCGGCATGCTGAATTAACTGCAACGCTTCAATTGGCAGTTCTTCGTTGTTGGCGTTGCCGATACTCGCGGAAAGATGAATATCGATACCATCGATTTCATAGGGTTTGCGAACGGCTTGCAAAATACAGTCAGCACATTCGTTTGCACTATTTTCTTGGTTAGGCTCAAAATAAACCAAGAATTCGTCACCGCTAAAACGCGCAAGAACCGAGTTGGCAGGTGCACAGCGCTCAATCCGCCGCGCCGTTTCATAAAGTACTTTGTCGCCCAAGGTATGGCCGATGCTATCGTTTATGGGCTTAAAACCGTCCAAGTTAATAAAGAGCATGCTGCGCAGTTTGCGCAGCGCGATGCGATCGCGCTCGGCGAGAATTGTATTGAAGGCGTCGCGTCGCAAAAAGCCAGTAATATCATCGTGTTTTGCTAGGTAAGCGAGCTCATGCTGACGTTTTGCGGCGCGCTGTGAGTTGTCTTCAGCCAAAATGTAGATAAATACAAAAGCAAAAGTTAACCACAGCAACAGTTGGTCTAATTGCGCACTGTTTTGGATCTCTGAATAGTCCCGCAATACGCTATGAAAATTCATCTCGGCCGATCCAGCAATCGCTGCTGAACTCGTAATGAAGTGAGGTGCCTGCCGCATCAGCTCTGCAAGCGATAGCGTACCGGACGCTGAACCTTGCATCGAAATTAGCAATTGCGGACTAAATTCCAAGTAAGTTTCCATGCTATCGAAATAGCTCAAATACTGGGTCGCAATGACTTTATTTACATCAAGTAGGGTCAGTAACTGACGGGGTTCACCACTGGGTGTGTTAAACGGCGTCGAAATAATAAAAATGGGATCTGCAGTGGCCAACGATGCGCCATGAATGACTAAACGAATATCCTGTTCGGCCGCGGCAAGCCAATCCGAAAAGCGGTCCGATTTGAGCATGTCTGCAGCGAGAAATTCAGTCGCATAGCCGTTACTCAAGAGTACGTTTTGCTGTCCGTCATACAGAATAAAACCCCGGACAATTGGGTTATTTGCCTCGAAGTTCGTGGTGTCGAGCTCAATCAAGCGTGCCAACGTCGCTTCGTCTTGTGCGGTGGTAAAACGCTGTTGCATCTGCTTGGCGATATTGCTTTGCGTTTCTAAGGTGGCGTCGATCATCTGGGCGATGAGGTCGATTTTAGTTTCGGCTTTTTCACTTTGGCTGCGCAGTTCATTCAAGTTCAGTGTGTACCAAATACTCACACCGATGATAGTCATCACAATGATGATAACTTGCGAACGCAAGGCCGGCCGATAGTTGTCATTGTAGGTGTGCATAAGCACGCCTAATGCTATCGCCCCGAGACTGACCAGCACGGAAATTAAACTCAGGGCAATAAAGTTGGCTTGGTTGATAGCTAAGGCATTGTCGCTGAAGAGGCCCCAAACGGAGGCTTGAATAAAGAAGAAAATGAGGCTTGAGCAGGCAATACAAAAGCGCCAGACGGCACGCCCCAGCTTACTGTCGGGTTTGACGAAAAATAATAGGGCTGTACCGCACAGCAGTACCGCGACATAGGACAGCGGGAGTGCGATTAAGCGCACGTTGCCCTCAAACTCAATCAACCAGGCTACCGTGCCAAGTACCGCTAGCAAGCTGAGCCCCGAAAGCCAACAGCACCATTTAGAACGATACAACAAGCCATAAAGACCAATGCCAACAATCAAAGCTGAGTAAACAAGCGACTGAGGGACGACTGCCATAAGCAGTTCATTTTGGTAGAGAGCAAGCTCAATTGCGCCTACGACTCCAGTGACCACAAATAAGGTGGCAACGGAGACGACAAACTTTCGCGCAGCGCTGGAGCTTACTCGATAGAACATAGCATCATTCTTCTTTGGCTATGAATCAAACTTGCATGACTTTGTATGGGTGCAATAAGAATGATTATTAGTAGATTTTAGGCCAGCATACCTAGTTTTTGCATTGGTGTGGATAGGTTTTGCTAATTTTTTTGGAGGTTGTACCAGCCTAGACTTTTAATTTAGAAAAGTCTAAAATAAGCGCAATCTAAACTATTAGCTATGCTCACTATTTTGAGGAACGAATAATGACATTACGACAAGGCGTGATCGGCGTGCTAGCTCTGGCCGTGGGTGGCTTGTACCTTCTACCCTTTACGAGCAGTGCAGCCACCATAGCAGCTGAACAGAAAAGCTTGGCTGACTTAGTCCAGCTCCAAGGTATCGTGGAGGCAACTAACGCAGCTACCGTGTCGGCACAAGTGTCAGGGCGCGTGGAGCGCGTGCTGGTCGAGGTTGGTGACAAAGTCCCAGCCGGTGCGACTATCGTAACCATTACCTCGGTCGATCAATATCAAGCCTTGACCCAATCGGAGTCGCAGCTAGCGGCCGCCGAAGCGAATTTAACCGCTGCGCAACAAGAGTATGATCGCGTGATTCGTTTGGTTGAGCAAAAACTCGTGCCTGTCGCCGAGCAAGATAGAGTGCAAGCGAACTTAGATAGTGCCAAAGCACAGCAGCGCTCTGCCAAAGCTGCAGTGGCGCGAGCCCAAGAACAGTTGTCGTACACCGAAGTAAAAGCGCCTTACGGCGGTGTGGTAAGCGCACGCTTGGTTGAACCCGGCGAGCTAGTGCAGCCAGGCACACCTTTGATGAGCGGTTTTGAACCCGCCGAATTACGTATTCATGTCGACCTGCCAGCGCGCTATGCAGCCGCAGCTCAGCGTTTTGCATGGGCGCGAGTCGCAGGTATTGAGCCAAGCAAATTTTTAATTTTCCCAACCGCCGACCAGCAAACGGGCACCCAGCGTCTGCGTTTGAACCTTCCGGCCGATACCGGCTTCTTACCGGGGCAATGGCAAACCGTTAGCGTAAAAGTGGGTGAACACGACGGTGTCGTGATTCCTGCAGCCGCAGTCTACCGCCAAGGTGAATTAACCTTAGTCAAACTGGCGGATCAGAGCTGGCGCGCAATCCGCTTAGGTGGCCGTTATGGCGACAACGTTGAAGTTGTTAGCGGCTTAGATGCTGGCGAGGTGGTCAGCTATGGCGAATAAGATGGGGATTGCAGGGCGTTTAGCAGCGTGGGGCGAGCGTTCGCAAATAACGCCGTTGCTTGCCCTGTTCGGTTTAATGCTGGGCCTTATGGCGGCGATGATCACGCCGCGCGAAGAAGAGCCACAAATCGATGTGACCATGGCGGATGTTATGGTGGCGTTTCCTGGCGCGCGCGCCGAGCAAGTAGAGCAACAACTGGCGACGCCACTGGAGCAGCATTTTGCCCGCATGCAGGGTATTGAGCACATTTATTCGGTGTCGCAGCCCGGGCAAGCACTGATTACCGTTCAGTTCGAAGTCGGCGTGCCGCGCGACAAGGCGTTAGTAGAGTTATTTGATACCCTTGCTTCGTGGCAGCAACAACACCCGCAGACCAGCCAACCGCTGGTCAAAGCGCGTGGTATCGATGATGTGCCGATTTTAGGCTTAACCCTGACCTCGACCGAGTTGGATTTAAAGGCAGTCGCAGATACCTTGCGCGCGCCGTTGCAAAACGTCGCGGGTGTACGTGATGTCGAAGTGATTGGCGCTGAGCCCGAACAAATCGGCGTGACCTTGGATAGCACCGCATTAGAGCAGGTTGGCCTCGATTTTAACCGTGTCGCACAAGCGCTACAGAGTCAAAATGCCAGTGCGCAAGCCGGTTACCGTTTGCAACAAGGCCAACAGCTAGCGATTCAGGCGGGTGGCTTTATCGACAGCGAGCAGCAGTTGCGTGAGCTCGTGGTTGCGGTCGTCAATGGCCGTCCCGTGCGTTTGGAGCAGGTAGCGACCATTAGCTCCGGCGCAAACAAGGCATCGCGCTACGTCTGGTCACGCGAAAAGAATGGTAGCGTTGCGCCGGCAGTAACCATGACGGTTACCAAGAAAGCTGGCGAAAATGCGGTGGATGTTGCCGCCCGCGTACTTGAGCGGTTAGCGACCCTCGAGGCACAGTGGTTGCCACCGGCCTTAGACGTCGAAGTGACTCGCAACTACGGGCAAACCGCCGACGCTAAAGCTTCAAAACTCATTCAGAAACTCATTTTTGCGACCATTTCGGTGGTGGCGCTGGTCTTGTTCACGCTTGGCAAACGCGAAGCTGTGGTGGTTGGTAGCGCCGTGGTGCTGACCCTCGCGACCACCTTGTTTGCTTCGTGGGCCTGGGGCTTTACCCTCAACCGTGTGTCGTTGTTCGCACTGATCTTCTCGATTGGTATTTTGGTCGATGACGCCATAGTCGTGGTAGAAAACATTCACCGCCATTTAGGTATGGGCAAGTCGCTGAAAGAAGCGATTCCGCCGGCTGTGGATGAAGTCGGTGGGCCGACCATTTTGGCCACCTTTACCGTGATCGCCGCACTGTTGCCGATGGCGTTCGTCAGTGGACTGATGGGGCCTTACATGAGCCCGATCCCGATCAATGCCTCGATGGGTATGCTGTTGTCGTTGATCATTGCCTTGACGGTAACACCATGGCTGGCGCGGCACTTGCTGAAAGATTCAGGTCACTACGACGAGGGCGGCGAGCAAAAAGATGGCCGTCTGCAGCGCTTATTCGAGCGCGTCATGCGGCCCTTACTTGAGAGTCGCAAGAAACGTTATTTCATGGGCTTCGGCTTGATCGTTTTGATTGTCGCCATGCTCGGTCTTGCGGTAGTGCAAGCGGTGGTGATGAAGATGCTGCCGTTTGATGACAAGAGCGAAATCAAGTTGGTGCTGGATATGCCTGAAAACACCAGTCTCGAGCAAACCAACAAAGTCCTTGTGGCGCTTGCGGAAAAACTGGACGAAGTGCCAGAAGTTACTGCCACGCAAATCTACGCTGGCACAGCATCGCCAATTGGTTTCAACGGCTTGGTGCGACAATACTATTTGCGCAGTGCCCCATACCATGGCGATATTCAAGTCACCTTGGCCGACAAAGGGGAGCGTGATCGTGCGAGTCATGAAATCGCCCTAGCGATGCGGCCGTTGTTAACGCCTATTGCCGAAGCAGCAGGTGGTCGTTTGAAAGTGGTCGAAGTACCACCAGGACCGCCGGTGTTGGCACCGATTGTAGCTGAAGTCTACGGGCCCTCAGCGCAAGAGCGTCAAGCGGCGGCACAACAGGTGCTGGCGCAGTTGCAGCAAACTGAGGGCGTGGTCGATAGCGACAGTACCTTGGTTGCTGATGGCGTCGAAGAAATTTGGCAGATCAACAATGCGCGCGCCACGCAGTTGGGCGTGAGTCCGGCGCAAGCTGTGCAAGTTTTGCAAACCGCATTGAGCGGTATGCCGGTGACCTATTTGGCGAGCGTGAATGAGTTACAGCCGATTCCGGTGCAGCTGTTTTTACCAGCGGAGTGGCAGGGCCAGTTAGCACAACTTGAAAGCTTGACCGTGACCAATCAGCAAGGGCAAGCGGTGCCGCTAAGTGCGTTCATCGAGCGGGTCACCGTGCCATTGCAGCAGCCGCGTTACCATAAGGATTTGCGTCCGGTGGTGTATGTGACCGCAGACATGGCCGGCGAGCTTGATTCACCGCTCTATGGTCTATTCGATGCCGCTGCAGATATTGACTTGCCGCAAAGCTACATCACTCAACCAACCGAGTGGGATCAGGCTGCGGTGAAATGGGACGGCGAGTGGCAAATTACCTACGAGACCTTCCGTGATATGGGCTTGGCTTATGCGGTGGGATTGCTGCTGATTTATCTATTGGTAGTTGGTCATTTTGGTAGTTACGGTACGCCGCTGGTGATCATGGCACCGATTCCGCTGACGTTGATCGGTATCATGCCTGGCCATGCGTTGCTGGGTGCGCAGTTCACCGCCACCTCAATGATTGGCATGATCGCCTTGGCGGGTATCATCGTGCGCAACTCGATTCTTCTGGTCGATTTCGTCCGTGAAGCCGTGGCCGCGGGAACGCCGTTGAACGATGCCGTTATCAAAGCTGCCGCCGTGCGTACTCAGCCAATTGTGCTGACCGCAATCGCGGCAATGATGGGCGCGTTCTTCATCTTGGACGATCCGATATTCAACGGCCTCGCGGTCAGCCTTATCTTCGGTATTGCGGTATCGACCATCCTAACTTTAATCGTAATTCCGCTGCTGTATGCGTCATTGCTGAAACGCCGCAGCTAGACCCCGCATTCCACCGTTCGCCCTCTGTGCTAAGTCGCCGACTTATCCACAGAGGGCAGCCCTCTCTGGATAAGTTACGGTTGCACTATCATGGTGCGAAGATATGCACTATAATGGTGCAAAATTCGGCACAAAAGCACCAAAGCAGCCGCAGCAAGCCAGCAAAATCAGATTTATGTGTTATGTGTTTTTGTAAGGTATTGAATTTAATTACTTTGTCAAAAGTTGGCACACAGCTTGCAATTGCTTTCAACGAAGAACAAACAGCGAATAGCAAACAACGCTCTTCGTTTTTGTTTAAACGAACATCGAACATCGAACAACGGAGCAAACCATGTCGACACCACAAGACGTAATGCAATTTATTGAAGAAAACGAAGTAAAATTCGTCGATTTGCGCTTTACCGATACCAAAGGTAAAGAGCAACACGTCACCATCCCGGTGTCGCAGATCAACGAAGACTTCTTTGAAGAAGGCAAAATGTTTGACGGCTCGTCAATCAGCGGCTGGAAAGGTATCAACGAATCAGACATGGTTCTTATGCCTGACTGTTCTTCTATCGTCTTGGACCCATTCTCAAATGTGCAAACCATGAACGTGGTTTGTGACATCCTTGAGCCAGACACCATGCAAGGTTACGACCGTGATCCACGCTCAATTGCGCGTCGCGCCGAAGCTTTCTTGCAAAGCGCGGGTATTGCTGACACCGCATTGTTCGGCCCAGAGCCAGAGTTCTTCTTATTCAACGACGTGCGTTTCCACACCGATATGAGCGGCTCGTTCTACAAAATCGAAGCTGAAGAAGCGAAGTGGAACTCAGGTAAAGAATATGCCGACGGTAACTTAGCACACCGTCCAGGCGTGAAAGGCGGTTATTTCCCAGTGCCACCGGTCGACTCTGCGCACGATATCCGTAGCACCATGTGTGAAGTGATGGAAGACATGGGCCTCGTGGTTGAAGCACACCACCACGAGGTGGCGACTGCTGGCCAAAACGAAGTGGCCACTCGCTTCAATACGTTGACCAAGAAAGCCGACGAAATTCAGGTTTACAAGTATGTCGTGCACAACGTAGCTCATTCTTATGGCATGACGGCAACCTTTATGCCGAAGCCAATCGTTGGCGATAACGGTTCAGGTATGCACGTGCACATGTCACTAGCGAAAGACGGCAAAAACTTGTTTGCCGGTGACCAATACGGTGGTTTGAGCGAAACAGCACTTTACTATATCGGCGGTATCATCAAGCACGCACGCGCCATCAACGCATTCGCCAACCCAGCAACTAACTCGTACAAGCGTTTGGTTCCAGGATTCGAAGCACCGGTCATGTTAGCTTACTCAGCCCGTAACCGTTCAGCGTCGATTCGTATCCCGCTTGTGGCAAGCGCGAAAGCACGTCGCATCGAAGTACGTTTCCCTGACCCAGCAGCGAACCCGTACCTGTGTTTCACTGCCTTGTTGATGGCAGGCCTCGACGGTATCAAAAACAAGATCCATCCTGGCGACGCTATGGACAAAGACTTGTATGACTTGCCGGCGGAAGAAGCTAAAGAGATCCCAACCGTGTGTCACTCGCTGGAAATGGCGTTGGAAGCACTCGATAAAGATCGCGACTTCTTGAAGCAAGGTGACGTAATGACCGACGATATGATCGACGCGTACATTGCGCTGAAACAGAAAGAAGTGATGACTTTGAAGATGACCACGCATCCGATTGAATTTGATCTTTATTATTCGGTCTAATGCTTAGTCATAAAAACTAAAGCACGACAGGAGGCTCATTATGACCCGTACATCGTTAACAGCAGCGCTGCTACTTGGAGTCATGGTGAGCCTTTTTTGTGCGCCCGCCAGCCAGGCTCAGGTTTACAAAAAGGTGCTGGAAGACGGCACTGTGGTGTACACCGATAAAAAAGAAGCTGGCTCCGAAGAAGTTCAAGTCGAGTCCGTGGTAAGCGAGTTTGCGCCGGTCAAACGTGCTGCGACAAGCAGTGAAGACACTGGTGAGAGCGCTGACCAGGCGAGTGAAGATGGCAGTGTTCAAGCGAGTATCGAGATCACCAGTCCGGCTCATGAAGCAACGATTCGTAGCAATGAAGGTATCGTCGATGTGGCTTGGGCGGCACGCACACGCAATGTTGAAGGGCGCTTGAGTTACGAGCTGTGGGTCGACAATCAGTTGGCCTATCAAGGCCCTGCTGCGGGTGTCACCCTGCGCGAACTGAACCGTGGCGAACATCGTTTGCGGGTCAGATTATTTGATGAAAGCGGCAGCGAGCTTGCGGTTTCCGACACCACCGTCATTTTTATCCATCAGGCTTCGATTTATAACCCAGCACTGAATTCAAACGGCGTGAACATAGGTGGCGCGAGTGGCCAGAACTGATTGCACCAAAATGGTGCAACCAGATTTTGATCAGTTGCTCACCGCCATTGTGCAACTCGATGCCCAGTTGCACATTCGCTATATGAACACCGCCGCTGAAACTTTATTAGACGGCAGTCGCAAACGCCTACTGAACACGCCTCTCTTCAGCTTATTTAGTTTTAGCTCGCTTGAGCCCGAAGTGCTGCGCCATGCCCTACGTGATCAACAAAGCGTCTCGGATAGCGATGTCACTTGGATCTTTCACGATGGCCAACGCATTACCATCGAGTTTATCGCGCAGCCGTTGCAAAGCCACAACGGAGAATTCCAGGTGCTGCTAGAGTTGCGCCAAGTCGATCAAATTCGGCGCATTAACCAAGAGAATTCGCAGCAGCAACAATTGCAAGCAGCACACAGTATTGTGCGCGGCTTGGCGCACGAAATTAAAAACCCATTAGGTGGTTTACGCGGCGCTGCACAGCTCCTTGCGAGTGAGCTCAAAGATCAAGAGTTACATGAGTATACCGACCTCATCATCAGTCAGGCGGACCGCCTACGGAACCTCGTGGACCGTATGTTGGGCTCACACGAGTTACCGCAGCGCGAGACGACCAATGTCCATGAAGTTATTGAGCGCGTGATTGCGGTCGCCAAGTTGAGCGCCGCAGCGAACATCGAGTTTATTCGTGATTACGACCCGAGCCTGCCCGAGTTAACAATGGCAGCAGACGCCATTGAACAGGCGATATTGAACGTGGTCATGAACGCTTGCGAGGCACTGCAACAAGGTTCCAATAAGGGCAAGATCTTCTTGCGTACACGGGTGCTGCATCAGCAAACATTGTACGGCCAACGTTACCGCCAATGCGCGGTCATTGAGATCCAAGACAATGGCCCTGGAGTGCCAGAACAACTCAAAGAAACGCTGTTCTACCCGATGGTAAGCGGACGTGCAGGGGGCACTGGCCTCGGACTGGCCATTACCCAAAATGCCGTGCATCAACATGCGGGCAAAGTTGAATTGTTGTCGGAGCCGGGCGATACCCGCTTTTTGCTGTATCTGCCCTATATCGAGACACGCCAAACACAAGTACAGGAGTAAGGCATGGCGAGCGCACAAAGTGAACAACCTGTTTGGCTTTTAGATGACGACAGTTCGATTCGCTGGGTGCTCGAGCGTGCCTTGCAGCGTGCCAACATTCAGAGTCGCAGCTTTGCCGACGCCGCGAGTCTTTATCAAGCGTTAGAGCAACAACAGCCGTTGGTGCTACTGACCGATATTCGCATGCCGGGCGACGACGGGTTGCAAGTGCTCGATTACATGCAAAGCCATTATCCCCAACTGCGCGTGATCGTCATGACCGCTCACTCGGATCTCGATTCTGCGGTCAGTGCCTTTCAAGGCGGGGCCTTTGAGTATTTGGCGAAGCCCTTCGACATGGACGAAGTGGTGCACACCATTAGCCGCGCGTTGCAACTCGAACAAGCTGAGAGCAACAAGCTTGAGGGCGCCGGCGAAGTCTCGGGGATGATAGGTGCCGCTCCAGCCATGCAAGATGTGTTTCGTGCCATCGGTCGGCTCTCGCATTCAAGTGCTACGGTGCTGATCACCGGCGCTTCAGGTACCGGTAAAGAACTCGTTGCACGCGCCCTCCATCAGCACAGCCCCCGCAGCAACAAACCATTTATTGCGTTAAATATGGCGGCGATTCCGGCTGACTTGATCGAGTCAGAGCTATTTGGCCATGAAAAGGGCGCCTTTACTGGCGCCACGCAACGTCGCCGTGGACGGTTTGAGCAAGCTGACGGCGGTACCTTGTTTTTGGATGAGATCGGGGACATGCCGTTGGCGGTGCAAACGCGGTTATTAAGGGTGCTCGCCGAAGGCCAGTTTTACCCCGTCGGCAGCTATGAGCCGGTGCAGGTTAATGTGCGTATCATCGCCGCCACCCATCAGCAGGTCGAACAGCGCGTGCAAGAGAAAGAGTTCCGCGAAGATCTGTTCCATCGCCTGAATGTCATTCGCTTGCAAATTCCTACGCTCGCCGAGCGTCGTAGTGACATACCGCAGTTGGCACAGCACTTTCTGGCCAAGGCGGCCACCGAGCTGAATGCCGAACCCAAGCAACTCACCCCTGCTGCCCTCGCCAAACTCGAGGCAGCGCCATGGCCTGGCAACGTGCGACAGCTCGAAAATACCTGTCGTTGGCTAACCGTGATGGCGCCAGGACGTCGCGTTGACGTTGCCGACCTGCCCCAAGACCTTGAACAAACAGGCACAGCGGAGGCATTGAATTCGCCGCATAACGAGAACTGGCAAGTCGCGTTGCAACGCGAGATCGAACAGCGTTTAGCGAGCAACGAAAGCGAAATTTTAAGTGAGCTGATTAGCACGATAGAGCGTATTGCTGTAGATGCCGCACTGGCAAGTACCAACGGACATAAGCAACGCGCAGCCGAGAAACTCGGTTGGGGGCGAAATACGCTCGCGCGCAAGCTCAAAGAGTTCGTAAAAGATGCGTAAATAGACTATCTATTTAGAGGTGTCTTTACATAATGCTTAGTCTGTAAAGAGCTACAATAACAACACAGGGTAACTTATGAGCAAACTATTACTTGTTGATGACGATGCTGAACTAAGCAGTATGCTAGAGCAAATTCTCACCAAGGAAGGCTTTCAGCTGACCCTCGCCGCTGACGGCGAGACCGGTTTGGAACGCGCATTAAGCGGGTCGTTCGATCTGATCCTGCTCGACGTTATGTTGCCAGGTATCGATGGCTTTCAATTACTGCAACGGCTGCGTCAACAAGCACGCAATACGCCAGTGCTGATGTTGACTGCCCGTGGTGATGACGACGACCGCGTGGCGGGTCTCGAATTAGGTGCTGACGATTATCTACCGAAGCCATTTTATCCGAAAGAATTGGTGGCGCGGGTGAAAGCACTGTTGCGTCGCACGCCGCATACCAGCGTGCGTCCAGAGAAAAGTGAGTATGCAGGGTTCACGATCGATCCCGCGCAAAACGCGGCGATTTGTGATGAAACGCAACTCGACCTGACCCCCACCGAATTCGATATTCTGCGTACCCTCGTTCGCGCTCATGGCGAAGTGGTGAGCAAAGATGCACTGTCTGTGGCCGCTCTTGGCCGTTCGCTGGCACCTTTCGACCGTAGTCTTGATGTGCATATTAGTAATATCCGCAAAAAGCTGCCGACGGATCCCGAACGCATCCAGACCGTGCGTGGTCGCGGTTACCGTATCATCCAATTCGCGTAAGGCCTCCTGATGCGTTGGTATCACTCGCTTTCGCTGCGACTGCTGTTCCTGTTTTGGGTGCTGTTGTTCGCAGTGGCGAGCAGTGGTTACTTGCTAGCCTTATGGTTTAGTAAGCCGATAGCGCCAAGCCCCGTACCCGAAGCGGTGCAGTCCTCGCTGGCGCCGCTGCTTTCTGATGTAAATACCTTTCGGTCACTGACTCCCGGGCGCTTGTTGGCCGGTGATTATCGCGTAGCAGCGAGCTTAGCCCCAAGTGGACAAGAGCGTTTGCAGCTTGATCGCAGCTTAAGCGCCTCACACCGACGTCTGTTATTGTCGCAACTTGAAGCCGAAGAGCCGCAGCAACTGCCGATTGGCAATCGCATGCTCATTGGTCCCTTCAAGCTTGATGGTTATAGCTTGTTAGTCACCCGACCCATCACTGCCGATGAGCGCGAGCAACAAGTGGTTTCGGAGCAGCAAACACAGCGGGTGCAGACACTGGCTCTTTTAATCGGTAGTTTAGCGATTGCGATCTTGCTTGGTGCCTGGTTGGTGATGCCGTTACGGCGGCTAACCCATGCCACCCGCGAAATTGCTAAAGGCAGTGAAAAGCCAGAGCTGAAACGCTTGCCTAAACGCAATGATGAGCTCGGTGAGTTGGCGCGTGCGCTATCGACCACCGCATATGATCTTGCGGTATCGCGTGATGCGCAGCGGCGCTTACTCTCGGATGTTTCTCACGAGCTACGTTCGCCATTAGCGCGTATGCAGGTTGCGCTCATGCTGAGTCAAGATGACGACGACAGTATCGATCGCGAACAACATTTAGGTCAATTGGGCCGTGACCTCGAACGCCTCAGCACGATTATCGAACGCATTCTGTCGCTTTCACGCTTAGAAAATGGCTTAGTAAAGTTGCAAGCGGAACCGGTAGATGTGCGACAGCTAGTGTCGCAGCTTGTGAAAGACTTGGGCTATGTGGATGCGCAACACGGTCAACGATTGCAGGTACATGAGAGTGACGACTGGCCGGTCATTGACAGTGACCCTGAATTACTGCGCTTGATACTCGAAAACTTGATTCGGAATGCGCTGCAATACACTGACGAAGCAATCGAAATAAGTTGCCAGGCGACGCCAGAAAGTTACACTATTTTGGTACGCGACCATGGCCAAGGCGTCCCCGAAGACCAACTGGCGCAGCTCTTTACGCCTTTTTACCGTGCTGATCCATCGCGCAATCATAAAGCTGGCGTTGGATTGGGAATGGCACTTAGTCTGCGTGCCGCAGCCGTGCTCGGCGGCCATATTGATGCACGTAATCATCCCGAAGGTGGTTTAGAAGTAGCGGTGATTTTACAAAGGAGCACGTAAGTGTCCGAAATCGACCTAGTAACAGCGCTCGGTGAAAAGCCGAGCGACGACAACAAGTCCGCGTGGCAGGCGTTTTTCAATGACACGATCATGCCGTTTTGGCGTCAGCATGTGCAGATGCATGACATGGAACGTCCCCATCATGTCACCTTGCGTTATTTCCACATATTTCCGAAAAATGCTAAAGCTGTTGTGTTGCTCAGCCCCGGGCGCATTGAAGGCGCCATCAAATATCCAGAATTGGTGTGGGAGTTGGCGCAGTTAGGCTACGCCACGGCAATTGTAGATCACCGTGGGCAAGGCTATTCTGACCGACTCGGAGCCCATGAACACAATGGTCATGTCGACCGTTTTGATGATTTTGTCGATGATTTTGCCGCTTTTACCCGCGCCACCGAAGCCGCCGTAAAGGAGCATTATGGCCAAGCGTTACCGCTGCAATTAGTGGCGCACTCGATGGGCGGTGCGATTGCTGCACTCTACTTGGCGCGTTACCCGCACAAGGTCAAAAATGCGGTGCTATGTTCTCCCATGTTTGGCATCCAGACTGGCAAGATACCGCATTGGTTAGCGGCCAGTTTTGCGCATGCGGGCGCGGCATTGAACAACTTACTTATGCCCAAACGACCGTGGTTTATTATTGGTACTGGAGAGTATGTTGAAGTGCCATTTGCGCAAAATGAACTGAGTCAGAGTCTGGCGCGCTATCAAACATTCCGCCAGTTATATCAACAGCATCCTGAGGTCAAACTAGGCGGACCAAGCTTTCGTTGGGTTTCGCAAGCTTTGTCAGCAAGTCGCCGGGCGATTGCTGAAGCTGCCGATATCCACATTCCAGTGTTGGTACTACAAGCCGGCAGCGATTCCGTCGTCGACCCGCGCGGACAAGCTGAATTTGTCTGTGCGTTGTCGCACCCGAAAAGTCGCTTAGAGATCATTCCGGGTGCCCGACATGAGCTTTTTATCGAGGCGGATGCGTATCGTCAGCCAACGCTGCAGCAGACGTTGGCGTGGTTTCAGGAAAGCCGGTAGATTCTGGGGTAGCTGAAAGCGGATCCATGTGAATAATCACATCAGTATCCGGGAATAACTCACGTAAGCGCTGTTCTGCGCCGTCCGCAATATCATGAGCTTGCTTCAGAGACAGCTCATCTTTCAGTTCTACATGACACTGAATAAAGCGGGTAGGGCCTGACGCGCGGGTGCGCAAGTCGTGCCAGCCATGAATGCCTTTGGTGGCGCTTAGCACCGCAACTATTTGTGCTTTGTCTTCGTCAGGTAATTCGCGGTCCATGAGGCCCTGAAAAGCCTCCCAGCCAATACGAATCGCGCCATAAGCTAGATAAATCGCGATCAAGATTGCGAATACGCTATCCGCCCAATACCACCCATAAGCGCTCAACAGTAGGGCCGCAATCACCGCGCTATTGAGCAACAAGTCTGATTGAAAATGCAGGTGGTCGGCGGCGATGGCTTTCGAGTCAGTGTTACGAATAGCCGCACGTTGCAGGATAACTAAGCCGAATGTAAGGGCAATGGCCAGCAGCGACACATAGACGCCAATGTCAGCTTGCTGCACCACACTTCCTTGCCAGAGTTGTTGTGCACTGTGGACCAGTAATAACATGGCAGAACCAGTGATTAACGCCGACTGCACCAACGCCGCTAGTGACTCTGCTTTGCCGTGACCGAAGCGGTGTTCACGATCGGCTGGCTGCAGCGCATAACGGACTGAAAAGAAGGTAAACAAAGACGCAAGTCCGTCGAGCATAGAGTCTGTTGCCGATGCCAACATACTCGACGCATCCGTTGCGATCCAAGCCCATAGCTTTACGACAATCAGGGTAAAGGCGACGCTTACTGAGGCCCGCGTAGCAACCTTGACCCAAAAGCCATAATCACGTTGTTTGGCCATTATGCGCCCCCAGCAAAGCTGTGTTGCCGCCAAGCTTCATAACTGATGATCGCGACCGCATTGGAAAGATTGAGCGAGCGATTGTTCGGCATCATCGGAATGCGAATGCGTTGTTCGGGGCTAAATTGGCTGAGCACATTGTCAGGTAAGCCACTGGTTTCAGAGCCGAACAGTAACACGCACTCGCTAGGATAATCGACCGCAGTATAGTTGCTGCTACCTTTTGTGGTGCAAGCGAACATCGGTCGCTCGCCCATCGCTTGCGCAAAAGTTGCGAAGTCAGGGTAGCGCGCCACATTGCTTAAATCGTGGTAATCCAAGCCAGCACGGCGTAGTTTTTTTTCTTCAAAGTCAAAGCCCAAGGGTTCAATCAAATGTAATTGACAACCATTGTTGGCGCTAAGGCGAATAATATTGCCAGTATTGGCCGGCATTACAGGATTGTGTAGAGCAATATGAAACATTTACGGCGTTCCTTGCGGCGAATTTACCTTGGGCATATTCAAATAAAATTTGCTGCGTTGCAGCATTTCTTCGGTGTAAATCTCAGCGATTTCGCCACTTTCGACCAAGCGTCGAAGTTCACTATCAAACCAGTCCCGTAACCCATGCCCGCGCGCATCATTGCGAAATTTCACATGCAGTGGCAAAGGGTCACGCAGTTGCGCAACCTTGTAGGGGTACTCGCCCCACTCAGGCGCCTGATTACCATAGTCAATTACGCCTGCAACACGGCCCATATCAAGCATGGCAAAGCAGTCGAGCTGGTCATCAGCGGCATAAAACGTGGTCGATTCGGGGAATAGATAACTATACGAGAAGCTACGAATGTGACAGATCGGCCGTGGGTGCTCGCCCGCTTGGAGCTGGGTTAGGGTCTCTTCATCACGCGCAAACAAAAATAGCCCTTCGTCAAAATCGATATGATTTCGTGAACTGATTGAATGGTCTTGAGTGGCCACGGTGTAGTCGCCAACGAAAATATCGAAACGTTCGTCAACGTAGCCAAGGTAAGCGCGCGTAGGGCCGTTAGCAAACAGCCCCACTTGGCTACTGGCTGGGGTGAAAACGCGACGCATAAGCTCCCAATAGTAACCACTGCCATCAATCTCAATATAATTTTCCCGTAGACCCGCAGTGATGCTGATTGCGCCGAATTCGGAGGTGTTACTAACCATCGGCGCAGCGAGCATTTCAGCACCGGTCGCACGGGCGATCTCGCGCAAACGGTCGTTGGCCGCCATGCGGGCCAAGATAGCTTCAACTTGCGGAACTAAATAGGCATAGTCCTTGTACAAGAAGTGATAGCCGGTATTGCGAGTATAGGGCACCGTAATGGTGTAGGGACTACTAATCGAGCGCAGTTGCTGGGCCTCGAAATCATTAACAATAACTGCCTGTACGCGGTCATTTTCATACAACATTTGTAGCTGTTCAAAGTTGACCACTTTAATACTTGGCTTTTCGACCGTCTGCTGCGCAATAACATTCTCGACGGAGTGTGTTCCGCCGATATAGGCATAGCTCTCAATGGCCTCGAAATTACACAGACCACAATCGCGACGATCAGCGACCAATAGCACGCGCGAGTCAAATAGCGGAAAGTCGACACGGACGAGATTGGTAAATTCGTCACCAATGTTAGGCAAGCGGCCCAACTCACCGGAGATATGGCCTTTGTTGGCCTCCGTAAGACTGCGGTCGCGCGGCATTTCGACGAAGCTTATTTCGATGCCGAGTTCTTTGTAGACCTCGGTGATCACAGTCACTGCATATTCAGTGATCGGTGACGGATCGGGCATACGAAATACCAGCTCTTGCGGCTGTTCAGTAGCATCGGCAATAGGTGAGAACGTGGCTGGTGCAAGCACGAAACAGATCCCAACGATAAGCTTACTGAGGAGTTTTGAATTGAAAATCGTATGCAACTTCTGCGCCCCAACCAAGGTCGAAATAAATAATGCCAAGTTAGGCTTGCAGTATAGCACCTCGGGTAGGCAAAAAAAGGTGTTACACTGTGCGTCATAAGCGAGAGCCGTAACGTATAAAAAGTACGCACGTCAACGAGGAGTATGTACATGCGCAAAACCCTAATCACCTGCAGCTTAGCACTGCTGAGCGTGTTCGCACTGGTACCAGCAAGCCATGCGCAAGCTGAAAAGAAGCAGGAGTTCTATCCGTTGGTGTTACTTGGTGACGCGCTGGAAGTGTGTTCGAGCATGGCCTGGCAGCGTTGCGCCGATACCGACTGGATTGATCGCGACGCCATGCGCTATGACCGCTATGTGAATTTAAGCGGGCCTTACGTTGAAGCTTTGCTCGATGATAAAAACTGGTCGCCGTTGCGTCGTGACACGCGTGACGATCTGAAAGAGGCCATCGAATTGCTTCGTGACCGCGTGAAGCAAGACGTGATTTCTGAGCGCAGCTTTACCGAAGAGTTTACCCGTCGCGCAACACAATACTTGTATCAGCAGTTATCTGAGCGAGACTGGAACCTTATTATCGACCATCTGGAAATGCCAGTTCCGCGCGATGCTGCGTTCGGTGTGAATCTGTCCGCGACCAAGAGTCAGGTGAATATCGACTACATGCGACAAATTTTGTCGCAGGCCCAGCAAGTAAGCGGTGAAGAAACGCCGCATGTGTTGGTGGTAACCGCCGCCCAGCGGGATAGCTTGGATTTGGTCAATTACTACCTGCAAGCCTTCGCCGGCGCTGGTGCTGATGCCTCGTGGCTGCCGATTGATGCGGCCGTTAAAGCGGCGCGTGAAGCGAATGCTTGTGAAGCCTTGAATGACTACCGAGCAAGCGAAATGAGCGCATTTCGCCGTGATGTTGTGCATGCCGAGTTACATGCTCGTCAACTGGCGTTCTGCGAAGCTGGTGACGCACTTACCCAAATCCGCAATGCCGACGTGCTGTTTTTTGCCGATGGTAATCCAGACTTATTGCGCCCGTTATTAGTGACCGAACTCAACGAGCCCAATGCGCTGGCGGTTGGCATCGCGGAGCGGGTTGCTGAAGAGAAGTTAGTGGTGGCCGCTGCAGGACGTTCTGCCAATGTGATGACCAGCCAAGCGATGATCGCGGGCGGTAGTAGTCGTGAAGCACTTAAAGAAGGTGTATTCGCTACACGCTTGCCTGGTTTAGGTTGTCACAAAGACGATACCTGCCCACGCAACTTGAATGAAAATAGTGTCGCCTATCACCCGATTGGTGGCGCCGGTCTATTCCGCTGGGGTACCCTCGATACGCGCATGGGCGAGGAAGGTAACCATGGTCGCTTATTGCGTGTCGCAGCTACCAATCGGGTGCTTTTAGCTGTCGGTATCGATGCTGAAACTGCGCTTTTGGTTAGTCTACGAAGCGGTGACTTCAAAGTGGCCGGTGAGCGTGGGGTGTTTTTCGCCGCTGGCGCACAGCAAAACGAGCGTGCGGTTGCGGCGACCTTCCATTATCTGATGGCGGGCTCAAGTGGTACCTTCACTGGTAATGATGTGAACGTTGTCACCTTTGCGGAAGACGCCCAAGTGGTGCAAGTCGAGCCGACGACGAACTTTATCGCCAATCGCGGCTTGTATGATTCATTGCGACTGTTATGTCGCGAGCGTGAGGTGGTTGAGGTGAAGTGGGAGCAATTCACCATGACCTTGATGGGCGGTGAGGACACCAAAACCCAAACAGCGGGTGCCGAGTGTCAGGTGCAAAATGCGCGCATCGGCATGCAATACGCGCCTTCTGAAAGCTTCTAAACGTGAGGGCGTGGTTTAGGCCACGCCGTATTGTGCACGATAAGCTTTGACAGCCTCGAGATGCTGAGCCAACTCGGGGCTATCTTTTAAGTACTCAATAACATCATTGAGTTTGACGATGCTCACCACTTTAGTGCCGAAGTCCTTCTCAACTTCTTGAATCGCACTGAGCTCGCCTTTGCCTTTTTCTTGGCGGTCGAGGGCAATCAGCACGCCTGCCAACTCGGCATTGTTCGCTTGCACAATCTCCATCGATTCACGAATCGCGGTACCCGCGGTGATCACGTCATCGACCAACATGACTTTACCTTGCAACGGCGAACCGACTAGATTTCCACCCTCACCATGGTCCTTTTTCTCTTTGCGGTTGAAGCAATACGGCACATCTTTTTGGTAGGTATCGTACAGCGCAATGGCGGCTGCGGTCGCAATCGGAATACCTTTGTAGGCGGGGCCAAACAGCACATCGTAATCGGCCGCACTGTCTTGCAACGCCGCCGCATAAAAACGACCTAGCTTGGCCAAGTCAGCGCCGTGATTAAACAAGCCGGCATTGAAAAAGTAAGGGCTGGTGCGGCCCGATTTTAAGGTGAATTCGCCGAATTTCAGCACGCCACGATCAATGGCGAAGCTAATAAAGTCTTTTTGATACTGTTTCATGAAACCCGTTGCTCGCTGTTTGCTGTTCGATGTTTGAAAAACAATAATGTTACGCCAATGCTTGCTTCTGCAAGTCCATCAGCTCGCGGATGGCGTGACGCGCAAGGCCGAGCATCTCGTTCATTTCTTCAAACGAGAATGGTTCGCCCTCGGCGGTGCCTTGCACCTCAATGAGCTTGCCAGCTTCGGTCATGACCACGTTCATGTCGGTCTCGGCTTTCGAGTCTTCTGGGTAATCGAGGTCAGCCACCGCATGACCATCGTAAATGCCCACTGAAATCGCAGCGACCAAGCCTTTCAGTGGATTCGTTTTGACCAACCCCTGCTTGCGCATCCAATTCAGCGCGTCGACGAGTGCCACACAAGCGCCAGTGATTGAAGCTGTGCGCGTACCGCCATCAGCTTGCAGCACGTCACAATCAATAGTGATGGTGTTCTCGCCAAGCGCTGCAAGGTCAACACAAGCACGCAATGAGCGACCAATCAAACGTTGGATTTCAACCGTGCGGCCACCTTGCTTACCTCGTGCCGCTTCACGATCCATGCGGCTGTGCGTTGAGCGTGGCAACATGCCGTACTCCGCCGTCACCCAGCCTTGGCCTTTGCCTTTCAAGAAGCGCGGTACGTTGCGATCGACACTGGCGGTACACAGCACTTTGGTGTCACCGAACTCGATCAAAACTGAGCCTTCGGCGTGGCGGGTGTAATTCCGGGTGATGGTCACCGGACGAATCTGTTGGGCAGTACGGCCACTTGGACGCATGGCTGGCTCCTTAAATACTGGTTAACGCAAGCATGTTGCTGCGGAAAAATCGTGGCGGCGATTATATCAGATGTGAATGTGAAATTCTGTCGCGAGCGCAATTGGTCGTACAGACTTTTCATGCTTTTCCATTTTCACCAAACCATAATGCGACATGGTTTTTAGCGAGCGTGAAAGGTTGCTTGGTGCTCGACCCGATAGCGCAGCCAGCTCCTTTAATGACTGGGGCTGGTTCTCCGCGATCATTTTTAGCAGATCACGATTTTGGTCCGACAAGATTTCTGCGAGAGAGCGAATCGAGGGAAACCAAACTCGTGGCTCGTTATTCTCGGGTTTTACTTCACCCTTGGCGATCGCAATGAGTCTAGCGCGAATTTCAGCCTGTGGTTTTACACCTATATGCATGACGGACATTTAATGTACCTCGTTCATAAACGCATCAGCCAAATCGAAGAAGTCTTCGAGTAACTTTGCAGCATTGATAAATTCATAAGGGATGATGCTTCCATTAATTGTATGAATGTGGTCACTATTTTTAGGAGCTTTCCCATACGCAGTTGCTTTTTTAATCGGATGGGCGTTATCCATGCCAAGGATTCTTGTTCCTGACTTGTCGTGGAGCGTAAGTGAATATTTGATGCCATGAGGAACGCGAATACTCGGTTTAACTGTTCGTGCCTCGATAACAATCCAGTAGCCAAGCTCTTGGTAAATCACTGCCCCATCTAAATCCAGCAGCGCTTCAATAGTATAATCCACATCCATGTGAATATCACCTGATGATAAATGCTTTTGTTGATTTATTAGACCATGCTAACTGGATATGCGCGAGCTCAAAGATTGGTGGGATTTAAGCGCATGTTTTTGAGGGCAGAATTTTGCCTTGCGCGAAACAATGCTAAACTAGCGCCAATTCAAGTTAAGAGAGCACCGTTATGATTCAAAGTATGACCGGCTACGCCCGCCACGAACACAAAGCCGATTGGGGCACCGTGACGTGGGAACTCCGTTCGGTAAACCAACGCTTTTTGGAAACGTTTTTCCGTATGCCCGAACAGTTCCGTGGCATGGAGAACATGCTGCGCGAAAAATTACGCAAGCAACTGCAGCGCGGCAAAGTCGAGTCCAATCTGCGTGTGAGCTTCAACGAGCAAGCCGAAGGTGCCTTACAGTTGAACGAAGAGTTGGCGAAAAGCGTGATCTCAAGTGCGAATTGGATTGCTAACCAGAGCGCTTCTGCGCAGTTGAACCCAATTGATGTGCTGCGCTGGCCGGGCGTGGTGGCGCAAGACGAAACGGATATGGATGCCATGCAAAACGACGTGGTTGCCGCCTTTGATGCTGCGGTAACCGAGTTTATCGGCAACCGTCAGAGTGAAGGGAAGGCCCTTGAGCGCTTGATTGAAGAACGTTTGGAAGGCGTATCCGAACAAGTATCGGTCGTACGCAAGCGCATGCCAGAAGTACTCGAATGGCAACGTGAGCGCCTACGCACCCGCCTCGAAGACGCCAAAGTCGAGCTCGACCCGCAACGCCTTGAAGCTGAAATGGTCATGCTGGCGCAAAAAACCGACGTCGCCGAAGAACTCGACCGCCTCGACACCCATGTCGTCGAAACCCGCAAGATCCTGCGCAAAGGCGGAGCCTGCGGCCGTCGCCTCGACTTCATGATGCAAGAATTCAACCGCGAAGCGAACACCCTTGGTTCGAAGTCCATCAACACGGACATTACTAACGCCGCGGTGGAGTTGAAGGTTCTAATTGAGCAGATGCGCGAGCAGATCCAGAACATCGAATGATGTGCTACGTCGACACAAACCTTTAAACCGGTCCGCAGGTAGCCCGCACTTCTAGTGCGGGTCGAACTCACAAGCCCCGCAGATTAAGAAGTTATTTAGTGGTAGCCCACCGAATGTTTGACTGAGGAACCCTACATCCTTCGATAAAGCCACAAGCTCCTCGATTCAGAGGCTTTTCCTTTTTTGGTCTTTTTTTCCTAGAAAGTAAGCTCGGCATTATACCTTTGCGCGCCGCTCTTTTAGACTTCTTCCGCGCTGCCCTACCTAGTTTGGGTTTCTTCCGTCTAGCCATATCAGTCTCCTTATATTGCTACTTATATGAGTCAGGCGATGAAAGAAAAGTTCAGTTAGTTCGTTATATGACGAGAAATGAGTTCGATACCAGTCCACCTTTTAACGTTTAGTTTCAAAACATCGTGCACCTGTCAAATCATGGTGAAGCCTTTGCTGGCGATGGTAGGCGCTCAGGGAGCCCATATAAACGGGCATCATCACATTACCGGACAGTTCAACAGCGTCATCGCCAATAAGCTGCTGATATTTGCTGATGAAGTGGATCTCTCAGCGAGCCAAGTGGCCGACAAACTCAAGGCGCTCATCAGCGAACCAATTGTGCAATTGGAACGCAAAGGACTCGAACCGATAGCGATACCCAACTATGCGCGGCTGATATTTGCCAGTAACCGCGACTTTGTACTGAAAGCTGGCCTAAAAGAACGGCGTTACTTGGTACTTGAGCCATCGGCTGAATACGCTCAAGACCAGCGCTATTTCAGTAAGCTACACCAGTGGTTAGAAAATGGCGGAACGTCGTTTCTGATGGATTACTTGTTAAAGCTCGATATTAGCGAGTTCAACCCATACAAAGCACCGACCACATCGGCACTGATGGAGCAAAAGCTGCAAGCCATGCCATTGATATACCAGTATGCGTATCAGAACCTAAGCAGCGAGGCGCCTTTTGCAGGTAGAGCACGAATCTTGTCGACCGATGCCATCAACAACTTTTTGCACTGGTGTGAGAGCCATAATCATGAAGTGAGTTATGGAAGCGCCAGCAGCTCCGTGGGCAAACTTTTCAAAGAGATCGCAGAACAAGTTCATGGCCGGTCAGATCGAGGTGGCCGGTATTTTGAATTTGGTAGCGTTGATGGTATGCGCGAGCGATTCGCTGGACTTATCGGTGCTGAACCCCCTGACCTCTTCGACTAGTTGACTAGTGCGCGTTATTGATAATGATGTAGCTGGAACACCAATATCCCCAACGCTACATCGCTAGAGGTAACGCGTTTTTTCTGAGTCCTCCAAACGATAACAATACTCCTAAGCGTTGGTGCTCGTGAACGTATACGCAAAGAAGGAGAACGAACATGTGGCACGTTTTACAAATGTCAGAAGAGTACATCGAAAAATACTTAAGACTGACGGGCCAAACCCGTGAAGAGGTCGAGGCAAGGTTTGCAGCCGATCGTGAACGCGATATGCGAGACGACTTTGATGAATCGGACTGGGTGCAAGGCTGTGACCCAAGCCAGCGGGAGAAATTCACCATGCCAATCGCATTTGAGGTTGTTGAATAACCTTACCCACCTTTCCCACCTTACCCAAGGCCACTAACAAAGCACTCTTCCGATGGGGAGGGTGCTTTTTGCGTTAGGAACTACCCCTCCCAACTGGACGGCAATAGAGATGCTGACTCCATGAGCGTGGGAGGGGTAGGATAGGTAGATATCTAACTAATTGCTTACTGAATTTGAGGTTATCTGATTATCACAAGATGTGATATCGTAACATTATTAAATATCGTGAGAGACAGTATGATTTCGGGTATCAATGGTGGAAACTGCATACTTAGCTCAATGGCTAAGGTACGAGTAGAGAGCGGACAAATCAAATCTGCGCAGCTGATAGGCACCAAAGGTAATTACATCGTCGCTTTCGACGTTGATGAAACGGAATGGAATGACAAACCTTTGGTACTGAGCAGTTCCAGACAGCCATACGAGGCTAGAGTCTTTAAAAGTTCCGATGGCGCAATCGCTGAATTGAAACGGATTGGTATCAAATCGGTTTCAATAGAATTAATTGACTAAATTGATCATACAATAATTAGAACAAAAAACTTTGAACAGTGAGCTTATGAGAATGGAAGAAGAAACCCTTTTTACTAATCAAGAAACTGCAAATAGTAAGCAATTATCGACTCTAAAAAGACACTTTCCTCAGTGTTTTGATCGCGATGGAAAATTTATACAAGAACGTCTGTCAGAAATGTTAGGGGCTGAAGGAGTAGAAGTAACAAAAGAGACATATTCACTTAACTGGTTAGGAAAATCTTACGCACGATTATTGACCAATCTACCTCCTCAAACAATGTTACGAGGAGATACAGCTCATAATGAACAACCGCAAAATAAGTTTAGCCAAAACCTTCTGATCAAAGGTGATAACCTCGAAGTCCTAAAGCATATGGTGAACGCATATGCAGAGAAAGTGAAAATGATTTATATCGATCCGCCATATAACACCGGTAAAGATGGTTTCACGTATACAGATGAAAAAAAATTCACATCAGACCAGTTAAGCGAATTGGCAGGCATAGACACTGAAGAAGCTAAGCGGATCGTTGAGTTCACCAGTAAAGGCTCTAATAGCCACAGCGCTTGGCTAACTTTCATGTACCCGCGGCTCTACATTGCTCGAGAGTTACTCAGGCATGATGGTGTAATTTTTATATCGATTGACGAAAATGAATTAAATCAATTGAAAGTTATATGTGATGAGATTTTTGGAGAGGCCAATTTCGTTGAGAATATTGTTTGGAACAAACGTATTCCAAAAAATGATAAGGGTATCGGGAATATTCATGAGTACATTCTTGTTTACGCGAAAAGCCATGAGGTTAGTAAAGAGTTCTTAATGCGTAAAGAGGGAATTGATGATGTATTTGAATTCGTGGAGAAGTTAAAAAAATCTAAGACACCTATCGATAAGGCAGAAAAGAGCTTAAAAAAATTCTATAAAATGAATGGGTATGATCGTGGTATTACGCTTTATAACGGATTAAGCCGAGATTATCGCCCTTGGGGAAAAATTAATATGAGCTGGCCAAATGCTGAAACATTTGGGCCGAAATATGAAGTTTTACACCCAATCACCAATCAACCAGTGAAAATTCCTGACCGCGGTTGGCGTTGGAAGCGTTCAACGTTCGAAGAAGCGGCCATGATCGTTGATGGAGACTATACTGATATACAAGAATTACATGATGGTAGTGTTATTTGCGGCAGTATTTGGTTCGCGCAAAATGAAAGAACGCAACCAAGTTCAATTAAGTTTCTGGATGAGGTGGAAGAATTTCTACTACGCTCAATTATTTCTACGAAAAGTGATGGTGGCGTAGAAGTCGAGAAAATCTTTGGAGCAAAGGGTTATTTTTCCTATCCAAAGCCAACTAGTTTAATAAGAACATTGCTCGGGTCTATAGAAGCTAAGGATGGCGATATTTTCTTGGACTTTTTCGCTGGTTCAGGTACGACGGCTCACGCAGTGCTTCTGCTAAATGCTGAGGACGGTGTAGAGAGAAAATATGTTTGTATCCAGCTACCAGAAAAAACGGACAAAAAAAAGCAAGCATATAAAGATGGATATAAGACAATATTTGAGATTACTAAAGCTCGAATTATCAGATCTTCTGAGCAATTAAAGGTGCAATATCCAGCTTATGCTGGAGACCTTGGCTTCAAGATCTTTGAGACAACCAACGACTTCCGCATCAAAGATGATGTTACACCAAACCTTTCAAATTTGAGTTTTTTTGACGATGTAGTGCTGAGTGACGATGAATTCAAAACTCTGCTTACTACTTGGTGTTTGTATGATGGAAACTTTTTAAACGAGCGCGTAAGTGATGTCGACTTAGCTGGTTATATCGCGAACTTGTGTGGTGGTATTTTGTATCTTATAACCCCTGGCTTCACCCGTAACTCACTAAAGGAATTACTACAAAAGCTAGACTTTGATAAGAGTTTCGCTCCAACAAAAATTGTTGTCTTCGGCAACAATTTTGAAAGCGCAAGACTAATGGAGGTTAATGAGGCGTTGAAGAGTTATGCCAATAAAAAGTCTCTTGAGTTAGAGTTGGTGGTGAGAAACTAATATGTCACATGGATTTACTTTCGAAAGAAACCTACCGCACCAGCAGGCCGGAGTGAGTGCGGTTCTAAGTGTATTATCAGGAGCTGAGGCTCATCTAAATTCAGATGCAGCAAAGCGGTTACTTGCAAACCCAGAGATTGCAATAACAGATGCCCAATACTATTCAAATATTAAGATTGTACAAGAGCATAATAAAATAGAACATAGCCAGCAGCACTATGATGCGGAAAGCAACATTATTGATGTCTCTATGGAGACTGGCACAGGCAAAACTTATACCTATACCAAAACAATGTTTGAGTTGAACAAAATTTTTGGTTTAAGCAAATTCATTGTTGTGGTTCCAACGTTGTCTATTAAAGCAGGCACTGTTAACTTTCTCAAAAGTGATGCACTGAAAGAGCATTTTCGCAGCGAAGAACGTGAGATTAAAGTTTATGTTGTAGAGAGTCAGAAGAAGTCTAAAAAAAATACGAAGACTTTCATGCCACAAGCGATTCATGACTTTGTGGAAGTTAGCAACTTTAATAAAAAGTATATTCATGTTCTTGTAATTAATTCAGGCATGATAAATTCGCCATCGCTCAACGAAACGTATGATGTTGGAATTTTCAATAATCAATTTGATAACCCGTTCAAGGCAATAAGTGCTATTAAGCCGTTTATAATTATTGATGAACCGCATAAGTTCCCCTCTGGGAAAGAAACTTGGAAAAATATTGAGCGATTTAGCGCTCAGTATATCATTCGCTACGGTGCAACTTTTAATAACGATTATAAAAACTTAGTCTATCGACTTACAGCCGTTGATGCATTTAATAATGATCTCGTTAAGGGAATTGATGCATATATTGAAGATGTTATCGGGGATGATGATTCGAGCTTAAAGTTAATAAGAGTAGACGGGTCAGAGGCAACATTTGAGCTAAATGAAAACGACTCTAAAAGTCGATTTAGACTTCTAAAAGGTGAGTCACTATCTAAGACTCATAGCGCAATTCAAGATCTTTCGATTGATGCGTTAAATAAAACTACAGTTGTTTTAAGTAACGGAATCGAGCTTAAGGTTGGCAGCTCAATTAATCCTTATTCCTATGCCGAAACGCTGCAAGACAATATGATGCGTAGAGCAATCAAGGAGCATTTTAAACTAGAGCGGGATTTTCTGACGCAGAAGCCGCGCATAAAGCCCCTTACTTTATTTTTTATTGACGATATCGAGGGCTATCGTGATGGTAAAGAGATCTCAGGAAGTCTTAAGCAGAAGTTTGAAGAGTGGGTGGTATTCGAAGCTAAACAATTGTTGAAGACAGAGACAGATACTTTCTATAAAGCTTATCTCGAGCAAACTATTGCCGATGTTTCCTGCGTTCACGGCGGTTACTTTTCAAAGGATAATAGCGATAAAGATGAGAAGATCGAGAAAGAAATCAATGAGATATTACACGACAAGGAATCGTTGTTGTCGTTAAATAATCCAAGAAGGTTTATTTTCTCAAAGTGGACTCTGCGTGAAGGCTGGGATAATCCGAACGTGTTTCAGATATGTAAGTTGCGGTCTAGCGGAAGCACCACATCTAAACTTCAAGAAGTCGGACGAGGACTTCGGTTGCCAGTCAATGAGTATATGTGCCGAGTCAAAGACCACACATTCACGCTGAATTACTATGTCGACTTCACAGAGAAAGATTTTGTTGATTCACTAGTTAAAGAGGTAAATGAAAGTTCGTTTCAGGAGACCATCCCGAGTAAGTTGACTCAAGAATTAAAGGATAAAATACTTGGCAAGTATCCTGACCTATCTGCAATAGATCTACTTATGGAGTTACTAAGTAAGGGGATTATTGATAAGAACGAGAATTTCGTGGATTCAGATGCGTACCGATGTCTTAAAGAAAGGTTTCCGCAGGCATTCCCAGTAGGCGTTAAACCTAACAAGATAAAAAGAGCAGACGATCGGAAAAAGCGCACCAAAATGAGAGTAGGTAAATTTAGGGAGTTGAGCCAGCTATGGGAAATTATTAATCAAAAAGCAGTGCTTGAATACAAGATAGAGGACGAAAGTGAACTTTTAACATTGTTTAAAAACTTCTTGTTAACGGAGTCTGAAAAATTTAAGAAAACTGGAGTCCTGACTCGGATTGAAAAGTTTTACATTCATGACGATACAGCGATGTATAAAACAAGCTTTGGGGACGATGAGGACTTTACTAAATTTAGCACAATGACGTATCTTGAATTTTTGAATAAGCTAACTCAGGAAGTTTTTATAAAACGGTCGACCCTTCATAGAGCCTTTTGTGGTGTCAAGTCTACCATCGATATCACTGAGTACATGAATATCCAGACTATTCGCAAGATCAAGTCCGGCTTCAGTAAATATCTGCTACACAATTCGTTTAATAAGTTTGAGTTGGGTTACAACCTTATTTCCAACAAAGTTCATCCGACAAAGTTTACCGACGAGGAGAGTAAGCCGCTGGAGGATGTTTTGTCTAGCGACTTAGGCATGCATTGTGACGAAACGCGGCCACCTTTAGATTCGTATTTATTTGAAGAGGTCTTTTATGATTCCGAGCTAGAACGACTAAATATAACAGAAGGTGAAATCACTTCTGTGGTGGTGTTCACAAAAATACCCAAAAATTCAATCAAGATACCAGTGGCTGGTGGCTATACATATTCGCCTGATTTCGCGTATGTTGTGAAAACGACGGAAGGCGATTATCTTAATTTTATTATCGAAACCAAGAATGTGGATAGTAACGACAGCTTGCGAGATGAAGAAAAGCGTAAAATCAGGCATGCTCAGGAGCTGTTCAATCAGATCAGCAAAGATGTAAAAGTCGAGTTCAAGACTCAGTTTGCTGATGATCAAATTGTAGAACTCATTAGGAAGCAAGCAGTGAGTTAGGGAAATTGTAACCATAAGGCTTTTTTATGGCAGGAAAAAGGGGATTACACAGTGGGCTGGAGTCGAGTCTATCAGCGAACTTGATGGCGCATCAGCAGCTGACTTTATAAACCAATGTGCGCGTGGCTTAAGCGAGGATACAGCAACGCGACGTGCCTCCACACTTCAGAAATGGCTTAAACTTTTGCAGGGGCTATCGCGGCGTTATGATAGCTTTACTCCTTGAGTCGTCGGACCAGTGAGTATTTTATGGTCGAAAGAGTTGATTTTTGTTGTTTTCGAGAGATCTGAGTGCTAAGTTGAGCGCGTACTAGACAATTAATGTATTGTCAAGAACCAAGGGATTCGGCTCATTTGCTTGAAATCCCCTTTAAAGTGCGTATAATGCGCGCGCTGAATTTACTCAAGGACTAAATCATGGACATCGATAAACTGTTCGAGCTATCAAAGCGTGATACAAACGCTTCAAAGAGAGCAGCCGAAGGGTTCAAAGAGCGTCTGAAAGAGCGTGAGAAAGCGTTTGCTGAAGAATCTCGCAAGCTAGCTCCTTCTGAAGGTTTTTATGCGAGAAGCTATAATCTGTAGCTGAGAAAAAGTATATTAGGAGAGGCAGCTTATAGCTGCCTTTTCTTTTAAGGGACTAATAAAAATGGTTCATGCGTCATTCTTAATCTGCAAATTCGACAAGCCAACTCTGAGCAATATTATTCGTGAGCGATTTGGGACTGGATTTCCTGATATTTTTCAGAAACCCCAAATAAATTTTGCGTATAGCTATTTAAACGAGCTTAAGGCTAGAACTATTTTGCTCGAGACTGATTACGTTGATCGCGACTACCTTGAAGATTATTCTCAGTATTATGTGCGCTGTTTCAGTCGTTATGGTGAGCGATGCGCCCGCCTTCACTTTTTTGATGACGGTGGTGACGACACATTTCAGATAAGTCATGAGCAAATTCGCGAAGGTTTGACTGCGGGCCCTTTACAGTTAGAAGCGGAGCTTCAAAAGAGATATCTTGGATTTATTGTTATTAAGCCGATTCCAAGAACTTTCATCGGGAAATCTTGCCTTAAACTTTATCCTTGGCTTGCAACCAATAAAACCAAAAAAGTTATTGCCAATGAATATACTGTGAATTTATTTGGCATGAAGTTGACTGTCAACTCGGTAGCATTTCAAGAGCAGGATAAAGTTGTATCAGCGTGCGCAACTACTGCGATATGGTCTCTGATGCATGCTCAGAAGCAATCTTATCGACTACCAGAAACGCCATCAGCCAGTCGTATAACATTGGCCGCTATTAACCACATTGAAAACTCGTCGAACAGCTTCCCCAATGGAGGATTAAATATAAAGCAGATAATGCGAGCGTTCGATGTATACGGTTTTAGAACTCACCAAGTTGATTTAAAGAAAGACTCTTCCGAGTCAGCGTTCTTTGATACGGTCCGGTATCATATCAAGAGTAAAATCCCGTTAATCCTCGGCGGAGCCGTCTACAAGATTGAAGACGGTGAAGCAATTTACGAGGGAAATCATGCTGTCACTGTCTTAGGATACAAGGAGCACCCCGATAACAAAGCTCTTTATGTTCACGATGATAGATTTGGCCCTTACGCACGAACTTTGATCCGTAACATTTCTAGTTATTTAACAGAACTTAAAGTTACTGATGCTTCTGGCAGGCAGGGCGTTGATTGGGCAATTTTTTTTCAAGAAAAACGTGATACAGAAGATTCAAAGAATGATTGGGATGAAAAACCAAGACAGTTTATCGTACCTGATAACCTGATGCTGGTAACTCATCCTAAAGTTCGGATTCAAAGCCTTTATATTTCCAATACATGTGAGCTAGTTGTCGAACAGTTGGCGAGATACTTCAAAGAGCTGGCGGTAAACTCCAAAGAATTAGAATTAACACAAGTTAATTATGATATCGAGTTAGTGGGCTTAACTGATTTTCGCTCTCGCGTTGCCCAAGCGACAGACGTGTTACATCGTTATAAAATTCTAACAACGAATACGCCCAAATATGTATGGTTAGCGTCATTCTATGTTGAAAAAGAAGCGACAGCATTCGAAATTGCCTTTGATGCAACTGATATTCCTCAAGGTGACGCCGTGAAACACGTCGTCTTTCGGAGTGAAAAGTGGGAATACCTTCTCAAAGATTCCATGAAAGACCTTAATGAATATTCGGAGCCGGTATCGGATACTTCTGAGCATTTTTATCATTCGGTTATCAAGCACCTTACCGACTCTCGAGACGATCTTTGGAGTTATCTGGACGAACAGTTTGGTGAGTTACGAGCTCCAAACCTAGTCAAACAACATGAATTATCGGATGGTGATTTAAATAATCAGACGCCACAAACCTTTTATGGCCGAATCAGCGCTAGTATTTCTGACAAATTGCCCGAAGCACAACTTGATGATCCATACATATGGGTTATCGGCTTAGATGGTGCTTTGCATCTTGGTAAGGAAATTGACGGTAAAGGACATCCGACGATCGCGGCATTCAAATCAGCAAGAATTTCGGGGGAGATCTCAAAAACTGAAAAGGGCTGGAAGTTAATTCCCAAGTCAGGCAGGTATAGCGGCGATTATGGCGAGAAGCAGGGTAAATATTTAGAAAACGCTAAACAGAAGTTTCTAGAAGTATTTGGCTTGGAAGAAGAAAAAAATATATATACCGAAACTAAAGCCCCATAAAAGTGACCTAAACGACAGACCAACTGGATCCAAAAATGGATCCTAAATGCAAAAATCGCCACTCTTGAATTGTGCAACCATTTGTTTTTAAACAAAACAATATCAACATCATCCATTCAGATCCAAAACATCGAATAGACACTGACCTTTCCCCTGAAGTAACACCATATTTTCAATGAGATTTCAGTTTTTATGCCACCTGTTTTGCGTACTCAGCTGGCGGTAAATAATTCAGTGAACTGTGCGGTCGCTCTTCGTTGTAATGACGCTGCCACTGCTCAATATCGTACCTTGCTTCATCCAGTGTTCTGAACCAGTGCTGATTCAGACATTCGTTTCTAAACTTACCGTTCAGGCTCTCCACAAACGCATTTTGTGTTGGTTTGCCTGGCTGAATGAAGCTCAGACGAACACCTGTGGTTTTGCTCCAGAAGAACATCGCCTTACTGGTAAATTCGGTACCGTTGTCGCAAACAATCGAATCTGGCCGGGCGCGAATTTCAATTATTTGTGACAAAAATCGCGCGACTTGCTGACCTGATATCGACACTGAAACCAGCTGGCCAACGACTTCTCGACTAAAGTCATCAACAATATTTAAGACCCGAAAACGACGCCCGCTGGCTAACTGGTCGGAGACAAAGTCCATCGACCAACGCTGATTCACAGCGGTTGGGGCGTCCATCACAACGCGTGGTCGCGTTAGTTTTTTACGCTTTTTAGTGCGAACCTGAAGCCCTTGCTCCGTGTATAAACGGTACGTCCGCTTCTTATTTTTAACTAAACCTTCGCGCTTCAGAAGACCGTGTAGCATCAAATATCCGTAACGCGGATACTCGACTGCTAGCTCCTTTAAACGAGCCGTAACAGGCTCATCTTGGCGCTTTTTAGGCTGATATCGATAAGCGGTTCGACTCAGCCCGACCAACTTGCACGCAAGGCGCTCACTAAGCCTAAAGGTGGTTACTAAGTGCGTAACCACACGCTTTTTGCTGGCGGGCTTTACCACTTTTTTGAGACGACGTCCTTCAAGGCTTCCGTCTCAAGCATTTTTTCCGCGAGGAGCTTCTTCAGCTTGGTGTTCTCAGCTTCCAGCTCGCGCAACCGCTTCGCTTCGTTGACTTCCATACCCGCGTATTTACTGCGCCAGTTATAGAAAGTCCCGTTTGATATCCCCAGGCGACGGCAAATATCTTCAACCTTGGCTCCGGCCTCATGCTCTTTGATGGCCTTGATAATTTGTTCTTCGCTGTAACGTTTTTTCATGTTGAGATCTCCACTTGACCCATTTTAATGGAAATCTCATCGATGTCATGGTTCTATTCTTGGGGGAGACGTCACCCGATGTAATGGTCTCCTCCAACAATACGGCATCGCAATGTGCCAAAATGATACGTGATCATTTACATGCTGGAGGAGACACAGGTGAGTATTGTAACCAGAATCGGACTAGATTTGGCAAAAGAT
>NZ_PIPT01000008.1 GCF_003987395.1 Pseudidiomarina aquimaris | reverse complement strand
TGCGCGGATTACATCAAGGCCCTACAATGAGCTAGAAGTGAATACATTGTGACTCGAGGCCGAATATACGAACGCAACTTCGCTTACGACCGGTTTTAACTTGCAAAGTTGGAGGAGACCATATACGTAGTTCTACTACGGGCCTAACCTGACGCTTCTACTGAGTTTGTTGAATTCGAAATATCCCGCAGTAGAACTGCGGGCTACGCGAACAACGAACAGCAAATAGCAAACAACGTTTTAGGATTTTATGAACGCAGTCGACAAAAAAGTTAACCTTCTCGATCTCAATCGCCAAGGTATGCGCGAGTTCTTTAAAGAACTGGGCGAGAAGCCTTTCCGTGCCGATCAGGTCATGAAGTGGCTTTACCATTACTGCGTCGACAACTTTGATGAGATGACCAACCTCAACAAAGTTCTCAGAGAAAAGCTCAAAGAAATCGCTGAGATTCGTGCACCAGAAGTGCGTATGCAACAACAATCTTCTGATGGCACCATCAAATTTGCCATGACGTTATTCGACGGCCAAGACGTCGAGACGGTATGGATTCCAGAAAGCGACCGCGCTACCTTGTGCGTAAGCTCACAGGTCGGTTGTGCGCTCGAATGCACATTCTGCTCAACGGCGCAGCAAGGCTTCAATCGTAACCTTCGTGTTGCGGAAATCATCGGCCAAGTTTGGCGGGTAAATAAGTTACTCGGTCCTTTCGGTGATACCGGTATCAAGCCTGTCACCAATGTTGTCATGATGGGCATGGGCGAACCGCTCTTGAACCTCAATAACGTGGTTCCGGCCATGGACCTGATGCTTGACGACAACGCTTTCGGTCTGAGCAAACGCCGTGTAACACTGAGTACATCGGGCGTAGTGCCTGCGCTATACAAGCTGAAAGAGCAGATCGACGTAGCTCTTGCCATCAGTTTGCATGCGCCAAACGATGAACTTAGAAACGAAATTGTACCGATCAACAAGAAGTACAATATCGAAGAGTTTCTTGAAGCTAGCCGCCACTATATTGACGGCTCGAAAGCAAACAAGAACATTACCATTGAATACGTGATGCTGGACCATGTAAACGACAGCATGGACCAGGCACATGAACTTGCCGAAACGCTTAAAAACACGCCGTGCAAGATCAATTTGATTCCATTCAACCCTTTCCCTGGCAACGATTATGGGCGCTCGAGTAACTCGCGCATTGACCGCTTTGCTAAGGTTCTGATAGAAAAGGGTTATATTGTGACGGTGCGGAAAACACGTGGCGACGATATTGATGCCGCTTGTGGCCAGCTCGTCGGCGATGTCGTCGACCGCACCAAACGTATCCTGAAAAAGCAACGCGCCCAGCGTGGCGGTAGCGGAATCGACGTCAAGATTTCGTAAATCCATCGCGAAAAGCCGCAAAAAACATAGGCAGGCACGGCGCATTCAGGGTAGCATAGGTAATTCAGCAACGAGGACCCGACATGCGCAATTTGCTCTACATTCTTCTTCTTGCAACACTTTGTACTGGCTGCGTAAGTCAGCGCACAGTGGATGGTAAAGAAAAGCCTGCGCAAGAGTTTAATGCAAAAGAAGCAGCAGCAACACGCTTGGCGCTCGGTCTTCAATATCTGCAAAGCGGGAATTATGAGCAAGCGAGGGTTAACCTTGAGCGCGCTCGCGATTACACGCCCGACAATCCTTCCGTGCAAACCGGTTTAGCTTTTTATTACCAGCAGGTACAGGATTTCGACATGGCCGAGCAGTACTATCGCAAGGCGATTCAGCTGCAGCCAAGCAATGGCGACACCCATAATAATTTGGGTGCGCTGCTTTGTAACATGGGCCGTTACGATGAAGCTGAACAAAGTTTTGTCCGCGCGCTCAATATTCCTGACTATGTGAAAGTTGCCGCAACCTATGAGAATGCTGCCCGCTGCGCTGCCCGCGCCGGACAGCAGCAAAAATCAGACAACTATTTTAAACGAGCTATCAACCATAGCTCGCGCAATAGCACTATTTTAGAAACCTATGCTGCGGTATTGTTAGAGCAAGAACGTTATCAAGAGGCCGCAGATGTTTTGAAGCGCCGCTCCCAGTTACCGCAACTTTCAGCCGAGTATCTCTGGCTTGAAAGCGAACTCGCTCGGCAACAAAATGACCGTGCGCGGCAACGGAGTTTCGGCGATTTACTTTTGTCGCGCTTTCCGGATTCGCGTCAAGCCGACGCTTACCGCATGCGCGCCGCAACCAACTCTTAATGAAGTAACCCATGACCTCGAATAAAGATTTACTCAATGATGAGCTGCCTGAAGAGGGCACCCAAACTGATCAGTCAGCAGCACAAACGCCAGGGCAAATCTTAGCCCAAGCACGCGAGCAAAAAGGCCTCAGCCAGCAGCAAGTGGCTGATAGTCTGCGCTTGCGCTTAACTGTTGTACAATTGATTGAGGCTGATGACTATGAAAAGCTTGCCTCGACTACTTTCGTTCGTGGCTACCTGCGTTCGATGGCAAAAGCCTTAGAGGTGAACGAAGAAAAAGTCTTCAAGGCATTCAATGAGCATGGCTATGACACCAGCCAAGCCAGCAATGTGAAGATGCAAAGCTTTTCGCGGCGTAAGGTACGTGAACGCAACGACAGCCGGTTAAAATGGGTTAGCTATATCATCATCCTTGCGGTGTTAGCCTTGGTGCTGATTTGGTGGTGGCAAGAAAGCAACTTCAGCCTGAAAACCATCACGGGCAGCGAAGATGCACCGACCGAGCAAGAAGCAAAACAAGAACGTGCAACAGTGCAAAACATTCCGCAAGTCGTGCGCCCAGCTCGCATGACCGAAGAAGAAGCCGTCGCCCGCAATACGACTGCCGCGAAGAATACGAACAGCAGCGACATCAGCGATACTGTCGACTCGGCAACCAACACTGAAGTAGCCCGTGGTTCTACCACGGGGGAAGCCGACACCACCGACTTGGCCGAACCGACAACCACCGAGGCGACAACTAACGAAGCGACAGCCAGCGAACCCACAACCAGCGAACCAACTACAACAGAACCAGCTACAACAGCACCAGCTCCCGAACAACTCGTGTTCGAATTCAACCAAGCGTGCTGGATTAAAGTCACCGACGCCACCGGCGACGATATCGCTATCGGCGTAAAAGCTGCAGGTTATCGCATGCCGCTGACGGGCGAGCCACCTTTTGATATCATCTTATGCAAACCAGAAGCCGTTACCCTGACGTATAATGGTGACAACGTAAATCTTGATGATTACGTGCGTAACCGCAGCGTGACCCTTACGTTAAACTAAGAGCGTTAAAAAAGAGCGTAACGAGCACAGATTGAAAGGCACACGAAGTAACCATGATGCATGAGAACCCAATAAAACGTCGTCCATCACGCCGTATCTACGTAGGCAATGTGCCTATTGGTGACGGCGCACCGATTGCGGTGCAGTCGATGACCAACACTGAAACCACCGATGTCGAAGCAACAGTCAAGCAAATCCAAGCGATCGCGAACGCGGGCGCCGACATTGTGCGTGTTTCAGTCCCGACCATGGATGCCGCCGAAGCCTTTAAATTTATCAAGCAACAAAGCCCTGTGCCATTGGTTGCAGATATTCACTTCGACTATCGTATCGCTCTCAAAGTAGCGGAGTACGGTGTTGATTGTTTGCGTATCAACCCTGGCAACATCGGTAATGAGCAGCGTATTCGCGCAGTAGTGGACGCCGCGCGGGACCGTAATATTCCAATCAGAATTGGCGTAAATGGCGGCTCGCTAGAGAAAGACCTGCAAGAAAAATACGGCGAACCGACGCCGGCAGCCTTGGTAGAGTCAGCGATGCGTCACGTCGATATCCTCGACCGCCTCAACTTCCAAGATTTCAAAGTCAGCGTCAAGGCCTCTGACGTGTTTCTTGCTGTCGATTCCTATCGCTTACTTGCCAAGCAAATCGAGCAGCCCTTGCACTTAGGTATTACCGAAGCCGGCGGCTTACGTAGCGGCTCAGTGAAATCGTCCATTGGCCTTGGCATGCTATTGGCTGAAGGTATTGGCGATACCCTAAGAATTTCACTCGCAGCGGATCCTGTGGAAGAAGTCAAAGTTGGTTTCGATATTTTGAAATCGCTCAGAATTCGTAGCCGCGGTATCAACTTCATTGCTTGTCCAAGCTGCTCTCGCCAAGAATTCGACGTTATTGGTACAGTCAACGCGCTCGAACAACGCTTGGAAGACATCACCACGCCAATGGACGTGTCGATTATCGGCTGTGTCGTGAACGGGCCTGGTGAAGCCTTGATTTCGCATATTGGCTTGGCTGGTGCGAAAAATAAAAGCGGATTTTACCTCAACGGTGAACGCCAAAAAGAGCGTCTGGATAACAACGATCTGGTCGATCAGCTCGAGCGTCACATCCGTGAACAGGTAAAACGCTTCGAAGCTGAACAGATTCCTGTGAAGCAAGCGTAAAGCTGCGGTATACTACCCGTCATTTTTTCAAATTGAATTCAATTTAACGAAACGGTAAGTGCAATCGTGGCAAAAACAATCCAAGCAATTCGTGGAATGAATGACCTGTTGCCGGAACAAAGTCCGGCCTGGCAGTACGTTGAAGGCGTGCTTCGTGACGTTGCAGCAGCCTACACCTACCAAGAGATCCGCATGCCAGTGCTGGAAAGCACCGACTTGTTCAAGCGCTCGATCGGTGAAGTGACCGATATTGTTGAAAAAGAAATGTACACTTTTGACGATCGCAACGGTGACAGCCTAACGCTGCGTCCTGAGGGCACTGCCAGTTGCGTGCGTGCCGGTAATGAACACGGCCTGCTGTACAATCAAACCCAGCGGCTATGGTACATGGGCCCGATGTTCCGTCATGAACGCCCGCAAAAAGGCCGCTATCGTCAGTTCCATCAGTTTGGTATCGAAGCGTTTGGTATGCCGGGCCCCGACATCGATGCGGAAGTTATTTTGCTTTCGGCGCGCTTGTGGCAGGCCTTTGGTATCAGCGAACAAGTTGAGCTACAGCTTAATTCACTCGCCTCGAACGAAGCTCGCGCGCGCTATCGCGAAGCTTTGCGCGAGTTCTTGCGCGCACACGAAGCGCAACTCGACGAAGATTCCAAGCGTCGCCTTGACACCAACGTTCTGCGCGTACTCGACAGCAAGTCGCCAGAAACGCAACAAGTACTTGAGAACGCACCGAAACTCTCAGACTATTGGGACGATGAATCGCGTGCGCATTTCGAGGGCTTAACGCAACGCCTCGACGCAGCAGGCATTAAGTACGTATTGAACGAGCGTCTGGTACGTGGTCTTGATTACTATAACCGCACCGTATTCGAGTGGGTGACCACCGAACTAGGTGCACAAGGTACGGTTTGTGCCGGTGGCCGCTACGATGGCTTGGTCGAACAACTCGGTGGCAAAGCAACACCAGCGGTGGGCTTTGCCATGGGTATCGAACGTCTTGTGCTGTTACTTGAGTCGCAGAACAAGATCCCAGCCAGCCAAGTTGTCGATGTTTATCTTATGGCGTTAAGTGAAAGCGCGGAACTTAAGGCGCCGGCTGTTGCCGAAAAGCTTCGTGACCAATTCGCGGGGTTAAAGGTACAGCTGCATAGCGGTAGCCAAAATATGAAGAAGAAGCTGGCAAAAGCTGACAAATCAGGCGCCGAATATGCCATTATCATCCGCGACAACGATTTTGAACTAAAACACCTACGCAACCGCGACAAAGACGATCTAATCATCACCGATCTCGCGCAGCTAGCAAGTGTTTTTCAAACAACAAACAGCAAATAGCAAACAACGGTTTTAAAGGAATTTCCCGATGGAAACAGAAGAACAACAAGTCGAACAGATAAAAGCATTCTGGAAAGAGCACGGCAAAGGCATCGTTGCCGGCCTAGTCATTGGTTTTGCTTTATTCTACGGCTGGCGTTACTACGATGCCCAGACGTTGGCGAAGCAAGAAGCGCAGTCTGAGCAGTATGAACAAGTGGTGGCGCAGCTCGAAGCCAATGGCGCAGAAGCTTTGGATAGTGCCAAGTCTTTCGTTAGCGAAGCGAGCGGCAGCACCTACGCCACCTTGGCGGCTTTTGAGGTAGCACGTAAAGCTGCAGAAGCGGGTGACTTAGCAGCAGCTATCACTGCCCTGGAAGGTGCGCAAAGCAACGCCCAAGGCGCATTAAAGCATGTTGCAAGCCTGCGTCTCGCGCGCTTACAAATGGCGCAAGAAAATTACTCAGCGGCCTTAACCGCGCTCGAGCAAGTAGCCCAAGTTGAAGGCTTTAAAGCCAAAGCTGCTGAACTACGTGGTGACGTATTGCTAGCCCAAGGCGATGCAGCAGGTGCACGCCAGGCCTATGAAAGTGCGATTGCAGCAGCGACTGAAGCGGGTGTTCCGACTGTATTGGTCGAAACCAAACTCAACAGCATTCCGGCGGCATCATGAAACAAGTTAAGTACCTGAAGCACAGTCTCGTTATCGCTGCAGCCCTCGGTTTGAGTGGCTGTTCGATTTTTGGTGATGAAGAGCTGAGCTACAAAGAACTGCAACCTTTTAATGCCAGCGTACAGCCAAGCGTGCAGTGGGACGCCGGCGCAGGTGACGGCATTGGTGAGTTCTTTTCACGTTTGAACCCTACGGTGGTTGGTGACCATGTAGTCGTGGCCGATCGTCAAGGCATGATCATGGCGTTCAACCGTGCCAACGGTAACCGCGTGTGGGAGCGTGACCTGCAGGCGCAGTTCGCTGCGCAGGGCGAAGGCTGGTTAGATGGCGCTGAGTCACTGCGCATAAGCGGTGGTTTGGTGAGCTACGGTGATAATGTTGTACTCGGCACCGAGAATGGTGATGTCATCATGCTGAACGGTGTGGACGGTAGCGTACTTTGGCACACCAACATTAAAGCTGAAGTTGTCTCGGACCCTGCTCTTGACGCGAACCATGTAGTGATCACTGCAAGCAACGGTAAAGTCGTTGGCTTGAACGCTGAAACTGGTGAAGAGCGTTGGAGCATGGTTACTGATGTACCTGCGTTGAGCTTGCGTGGAACCGGTGCGCCGACCCTAGCTTCAGGTGGTGCGATCTTTGGTACCGCCAACGGCAAACTCACCGTGGCCGTGCTTGATAACGGTCAGCAAGTCTGGGAAGCACGCTTAGCTATCCCGAAAGGGGCAACCGAGCTGCAACGCTTGGTCGATGTCGATGCTGCACCCATCTCACGTGGCGAACTGATCTACAACATTGCCTACAACGGTCAGCTTGCTGCGGTTGAAATGCGCACTGGACGCGTGGTTTGGCAGCGCGAATACTCATCGTTCCAAAACCTCGATATGTACGGCCAAACGATTTATGCCACTGACGCTGATGACCGTGTGTATGCGATCAACGTTGATGGCGGCATCGAGCGTTGGGTGAACGCCGATTTCGAAGGTCGCGAATTGACAGCGCCGGTTTATTACAACGGCTCTATCGTGGTAGGCGACTCGTTTGGTTATTTGCATTTTATTGATGCCGCAAGTGGCGAAACAGAAGGCCGCCTCGAAGTAGGTAGCGACGTGTATGTTGCACCGGTAGTGGCCGATAACGAACTCTATATACAAACACGCGACGGCACTTTACTCGCGGTAAGGACTAACTAAGAATGTTACCTGTTGTGGCCCTGGTCGGGCGCCCGAATGTGGGCAAATCCACCCTGTTTAACCGGCTGACCCGTACTCGGGACGCACTGGTAGCGGACTTTCCTGGTCTGACACGCGATCGTAAATACGGCCAAGCCGATTACGATGGCTATCAATTTATCGTTATTGACACCGCCGGTGTCCATGGCGACGAAGAGGGCATCGACAAAGAGATGGCGTCGCAGTCACTGCGCGCCATTGACGAAGCCGACGTCGTGCTGTTTATGGTGGATGCCCGTGACGGTATCACCAGCGCCGATTTAGGCATCGCCAAGCATTTACGCTCGATTGGCAAGAAGGCCTATGTGGTGGCGAACAAAATCGATGGCATCGATGCTGACGCCGCACAAGCCGATTTCTATGAGCTTGGCCTCGGTAACGTGTACGGCATCGCCGCGGCGCATGGTCGTGGCGTAGAAAGCTTGCTGCATAAGTGCTTCACGCCGCTCCTCGACGACTACCCCGATATGTCCGTAGCCCGCAGTTCTACTGCGGGGGATGCTGATGACGAAGAAAATGTCGAAACGCAAGAAGATCTCACCCACGACGAAATCGACTACGATGCCCTGCCATTAAAACTCGCCATCGTTGGCCGCCCAAACGTAGGTAAGTCGACACTCACCAACCGTATACTCGGTGAAGAGCGGGTGGTCGTGTATGACATGCCTGGCACCACGCGTGACTCGATCTATATCCCTATGGAACGCGATGGTCGTGAATATATTCTGATCGACACCGCCGGTGTGCGTCGTCGCGGCAAAATTGACGAAACCGTCGAAAAGTTCTCGGTTATTAAGACCCTGCAAGCCATCGAAGACGCCAACGTGGTGATTTGCGTACTCGACGCTCGCGAAACTGTTTCTGATCAGGACTTGAACCTGATTGGTTTTGCCCTGAACGCCGGTCGCTCAATTGTTATCGCCGTGAACAAGTGGGATGGCCTCGACAGCGACCACAAAGAAGAAATTAAACGTGAGCTCGACCGCCGCTTAGGCTTTGTCGACTTCGCGCGCGTGCATTTTATTTCTGCCCTGCACGGCAGCGGCGTCGGTAACTTATTTGAGTCTGTGCTTGAAGCGTACGCCAGCGCGACTCAGCGCGTTGGTACCTCGAAGCTAACTCGTATTATGGAAATGGCAGCGGAAGAGCACCAGCCACCTTTGGTGCGTGGTCGCCGCGTTAAACTGAAATACGCGCACGCCGGTGGCTATAACCCACCACGCGTGATAATTCACGGCAACCAAGTCAACGATTTGCCCGGCGCTTATCAGCGCTACCTCACCAATTACTTCCGTAAGTCATTAGGGGTGATGGGCACTCCCATAAAAATCGAATTCCGTGAATCCGAGAACCCGTTTGCAGGTCGCAAAAACAAACTCACGTTATCGCAGCAGCGCAAGCGCAAACGCCTAATGAAGCATATCAAGAAGAAGAAGTAGCCCTTAGTTCTACTATGGGGCTAGCCTGACGTTTCGACCATGTCTGTTGGATTCAGCCCGTAGCCCTTGGTTCTACCACAGGTTGCATCTTACGCTTCGACCATAGCGGTTCAATTCGACATCCCCCGCAGTAGAACTGCCGGCTACCGCTTCATCTTCAATAATTCACGGCGCTCTTTCTTGTCAGGCTTATGGTCGGGGTGGGGGTTGTACAAGGCATTGGCTTTGCGCAGCTCGGCTTCGCGCTCACGGCGTTCTATTGAAGCTTCGGTCTCTTGATACAACCCCTGCGCCTCGGGCGCCCCGCGCCGTTGATCACTCAGTTCTACAACCTCGACCTCGACAACATCGTAACCTTTCTTAAGCTTTATCAACTGCCCAACACTGATAGTCTTGGCTGGCTTCGGGCGCTGACCGTCCACCTGAACTTTGCCAGATTGCACCATCTGCCGCGCGAGCGAGCGGGTTTTATAGAAACGTGCCGCCCACAACCATTTGTCGAGTCGTACATTTTCCATAAAACCTCCCTAATGAATCTTGTGTGACGCTATTTTATCAAGTTCGGCCAGAATTTGTCTCAGCTTAGTTTTACGATTTTTATCTGAATGGGAATCTCTGCGGATCACCCACTTTAACGCAAGCCAACTAAAATTCTCATAAAAACTTGGTTGTCTCTTCTGCGCTTCCTTGATGAATTCTCGGAAGTGCATACTCAAGGCAATAACCATGGATTTATGGGCTTCGTATAGATAGAGCTCGTCGTATAAGCCATGACGCATCGCATTTGCCGCACGTTCCCAAGTATTCAAAACATAGCGTATAGAAATGGAGTCTTTATCAAATCGAAATTTGGTTTGCGCCAGTTCATGGAGATTTGTCCGCTCTCTAACCGCTCGTAAAGCTCTAAGCTCATGCATTTTATAAGATTTATCGCTCAGTAGATTGCGCTGAAACTCTAGCGAATTGGATTCGCGAGCGGTCTTTCTTGTAAACAAAATATTTAGTAATGCAGCGCACAACGCTAGAGACGCAGAGAGTAAAATCGCTCCGGCAGATATGAAACTAGTGTCTACATGATGGAGAAAATAAATCCCAATCACCGCAAGTGTAAAGATAAGGAGAAAAAAATAGAGTTTAAGCTTTGTTTTCGTGCGCACAAAATCGTTCCTTCCATAGAACTTCCTGAATATAACAAAAAAGAGCTCCGCAGAGCTCTTTAAGGTTTAGGCTTTATTACCGTAGCCCCAATCTTCTTCGCGATACATAACAGTCTCCTTCTGTTCACCGATAACTAAGAATAGAAATTGCTGGATAAAAAATCAAGTTACAAATCGTTCTCGCGGAAGCGGTATTCGGCGAGGCAGTAGTCGCAGGTCATGACGATTTCGCCGTCTTCGGCAAGAATTTGGCGTAGTTCATCGGGGTGTACCGCCGCCAATGACTCCAAAGTGCGCTCGCGCGAGCAACCACAATGGAACGAAACCTGCTGTGGCGAATATACCTCGACCTGTTCCTGATGGTACAAACGATGCAGCACCTCTAAGCCAGGCAAAGTATAAAGCTCATGGGCGGTCATCGAGCCGGTCAGCGTTTCCAAATGTTCAAACGCAGTGAGGTCATGGCCAGCCGCTGGCAGCACCTGTAAGAACATACCGGCCGCATGCTCACCGTCTGCGTGCAACCAAACACGGGTATGCAATTGTTCAGATTGTGCAAAATAACGCTCAATGACCTGCGCTAAACTTTCTGCATCGGCATCAACGACACCTTGGTACCGTTCACCGTCATCAGGCGTAATGGTGATAATCATCACCGCCTTACCAAACAATGCGCGAAAATCATTGTTGTCATCGGCGATCGTTCCGCGCACTCGTGCCAGGCCGCGTAGGTCTTGGTCGTGGCTGCCATTGACCGCAATAAAATTAATTGGGCCATCGCCTTGAACTTGAAGGCTAATATGCCCCTCAAACTTCAAAGTGGCGCTCAATAACGCGGTTGCAGACATCAATTCGCCGAGCAAACGCTGTACAGGGGCAGGGTAATTGTGGCCTTGTATCATGCGCTGATAACTGCTACTTAATTGTACCAGTTCACCACGGACATCTTGTTCAGAAAAGGTATAGCGAAAGAGTTGATCAGTTGGGTAAGTCATAGTACTTCATCACAATGTAATATTTTGTACGTATTCTACCACAATCCCCCATTTTGATCTGTTCACTTTGTGGCTTAGGGGTTAGAATGGCTGATAACTCTGTGCTGTCACAAAATTATAACGAAATTAAAAATGCAGATTGAGAACCCACAACTTCAGCGCTTACTTGCCGTCACGACGGGCCCACGCTTCTTGCGTGCACTCTTATATGTGCTCACAGCGCTGTTCGCTATTTATGCGGTCTGGACCTTAGCCAAAATGACGTGGCAAATGTTTGCGCCTGCGAGTCCACCGGCGAGCGGCCCGCTGCAGGTACAAGTGCAAGCGAATAATAGCAATCGTCCTACCTCGGTAAGTCGCCTTGCCGACCTGAATTTGTTCGGTACCAGTGTGGTAACGCCAAGCGACACGCGCAATGCGCCAAAAACGCAGCTTAACGTGCGTTTATTAGGCGTCACCGCAAGTAACGTTCCTGAGCGCTCGGCTGCAATTATTGAGAAAGATCGCAATCAAGAAGTGTACGTCATCGGTGACAAAATCACCGGCACGCAGGTCAGTATCGAAGAGATCTACGCCGACCGCGTTATCCTCAATAATAACGGTGCGCTCGAAACCCTCGAACTCGAAGGTATCGGCGAACTTAGCGAAGGTTTGAGTCTGACTCTCGAAAATCAACAGCGAGCGCAAGCCCCTGCAGATGATGATGCGCCGATGAGTGATGATCAATTGCGCCGCGTGTCTGAAGCTCAACAAGCGTATCGCGAATTGCGCCGTAGCGGTGAAAGTGCCGCTTTGCTAGATTACATTCGCATTAGCCCAGCCATGTCAGGCGATGGTTTACAGGGCTATCGCTTAAGCCCAGGCAAATACCCGGAACTCTTTACTGAAGCAGGGTTCAAAGCAGGCGATATTGCTGTCGCGATTAACGGACAAGATTTAACTGATGTCTCCAGTGCGCAAGTCGCCATTGGAGAACTACGCAACGCACGCCAAATCATTGTGACGGTGCTGCGTGACGAAGAATATCTCGACTTAGAACTAGCAGTTCCGAGCGAGTAACCAGAACAACGAGAACAATAGGACGCAACTATGCGTAACTTGACCACCGCATCTATTTTGCTTACCAGCATTACCTTGGCCTGCGCCATGGGCGCGAGTGCTTCAGCATTCGCCCAACAAGCTGAGCAACAAGCTAATCAAGAAGCGGCAGAATATGCTGCGAGTTTTAAAAATACCGACATCACTGAATTCATCCAAGTTGTGGGCCGTAATCTCGGTAAAACGATGATTATCGATCCTGACGTGCGCGGCACCATTAACGTGCGTAGTTACGATGTAATGAGTGAAGAGCAGTATTGGCAGTTCTTTTTGAACGTCCTCGAGGTCTATGGCTTCGCAACGGTCGCGATGGAGTCGGGAGTGATAAAGGTCATGCGCGACAAAGACGCGCGCAATGGTGCGATTCCAGTGGTTGACGATAACTCTTTGGGTGGCGACACATTGGTCACCCGGGTAGTGCCAGTGAACAATGTCAGCGTGCGCGAATTAGCGCCGTTGTTACGGTTACTTGCCGACAGTAGTGGCGGCGGCAACGTGGTGAGCTATGACCCGTCGAACGTGATCATGATCACCGGCCGTAGTGAGACCGTGCAGCGTCTCACAGAAATCATTGAGCGCGTTGACCGCGCCGGTAACCAAGATGTCGACGTGGTAAAACTTGAATACGCATCAGCCGCTGAAGTGGTGCGCATCGCTTCGTCGTTGTTTGAAAAAACCAACGAAGGTACACCGCCACTCTTGATACCGAAAATAGTCGCCGACGAGCGTACTAACTCGGTCGTGGTAAGCGGTGAACCGCGTGCACGTCAGCGCGTGATCGCGCTGATCAACCAACTCGACCAAGACCTTAAAACCGAAGGCAATACCCGCGTTTATTATCTTAAATATGCAAAAGCGGATGAGTTAGTCGATGTGCTGCAAGGCGTGAGTGAAAGCATTCAAGCCGAAATGCAGAGTGCCGGCGGTAACCCGCAGCAAGCACGCATGGCACGTAACTTACGCAATAACAACAGCAATCAACAAATTAGCATTTCGGCCCACGAAGACAGCAACTCACTGGTAATTACCGCGCAGCCGGACTTGCTCGCAAATCTCGAGAATGTCATTCGTCAGCTTGATATTCGTCGTGCTCAGGTTCATGTCGAAGCGATTATCGTGGAAATCTTCGAGGGTGACGGTGTTGACCTTGGCTTGCAGTGGATTTCTGAAGATGGTGGCATGGTGCAGTACAACAACGGTCGCCAAGTACCTATCGGCCCGCTGGCTGCTGCAGCCTATCAAGCGCGTGAGCGCGAAGGCCGCACCACGCAAACCATCGTCGATGGCAACTTGGTCACCACCACTGAGCCAGATGAGCCAGGTGATGTGAGCTTGCTGGCGCAGTTGCTTGGTAATGTGAATGGCATGATGGTCGGCGTCGTGAAAAACGACTGGGGTGCAATTTTGCAAGCCGTTGCGACCAATACCAAGTCGAATATTTTGGCCACGCCAAGCATTATGACCGTCGACAACGAAGAAGCCTCGTTCCTAGTCGGTCAATCAGTGCCGACGATTACCGGCTCAACCGCCGGCGCTAACAACGAAAATCCATTCCAAACCGTTGAGCGTGAAGACATCGGTATCAAGCTGAACGTCACGCCGCAGATCAACGAAGGCAATGCCGTACAGTTGGTCATTGAGCAAGAAGTTTCAAGTTTAAGTGGCGCCACGGCGGTGGATATCACCATCAACAAACGTACCCTAAAAACCACGGTTATGGCCGATGACGGCGAAACTATCGTGTTGGGTGGCTTGATTGATGAAGACGTGCAAGAGAGCGAATCAAAAATTCCATTACTTGGCGACATTCCACTCGTTGGTGCGTTGTTCCGCAGCACTTCAACCACGAAGCAAAAGCGCAACCTGATGGTGTTCTTACGCCCAACAATTGTACGTGATTCAGGTACCGCTAATGGCTTGAGTAGCCGCAAATACAACTACATGCGCGCTCAGCAGTTGCAGCGTAGCGAAGAAGGCGTGACCTTAATGCCAAATACCGAGACGCCAATTTTGCCTGAATTTAAAGATAGCGACTTAGCCATTCCGCCAGAGCTACAGAAGTACCTCGACGAGCGGGAGGGAGGCAACGGCAATGACTGATGTTGCCGAGCTAGCGGCACGCGTCACTCCGCGGCGCTTACCCTTTGGTTTCGCGAAACGCTATGGGGTTGTGGTCGCGGATCATGCCGAAGCAGACGATGTTAACGCGTTGCTTACCGTGCATTGCCGTGAAGACGTTGAACCACAAGTCTTGCTGGAAGTCCGGCGTGCTGTCGGTAAGCCGTTTACCGTAAGTAAGCACAGCGCCGAAGCCTTTGACGCCATTCTGACGCAAGCCTACCAGCGTGATTCGTCGGAAGCGAAGCAACTGATGGAAGATATCGGAAACGAAAGCAATCTGTTTTCATTAGCCGATGAACTGCCGCAAACCGAAGATTTGCTCGAGAGTGAAGACGACGCGCCAATCATCAAATTGATCAACGCGATGCTTTCGGAAGCGATCAAAGAAGGCGCTTCGGATATCCATATTGAGACGTTCGAGAAAGACCTGCTGGTACGCTTCCGTATTGACGGCGTGTTGCGCGAAGTCATTCGCCCGAACCGTAAGCTCAGTTCATTGTTGGTCAGCCGTATAAAAGTTATGGCACAGCTCGATATTGCTGAGAAGCGCGTACCTCAAGATGGACGTATCAGCCTGCTAATTGCCGGTCGCGCAGTGGATGTGCGGGTCTCGACCATGCCATCGAATCATGGCGAGCGCGTGGTATTACGTCTCCTTGATAAGAACAACGCACGGTTAAACTTGCAGCAACTCGGCATGACCGATGGCAATCGCAAGATTTTCGCCGAACTAATTAAAAAGCCTCATGGCATTATCTTGGTGACCGGCCCAACGGGGTCAGGTAAATCCACCACTTTGTATGCTGGGTTGATGGACATCAACTCCAAAGACCGCAACATTCTGACCGTCGAAGACCCGATTGAGTATGCCATCGAAGGTATTGGTCAGATGCAGGTCAACCCGCGGGTCGATATGACCTTTGCGCGTGGCTTGCGGGCGATTTTACGCCAAGATCCTGACGTTGTGATGGTCGGTGAGATCCGTGACGTGGAAACCGCACAAATTGCCGTACAGGCGTCGTTGACCGGCCACTTAGTGCTGTCGACCTTGCACACGAATACCGCAGCGGGCGCTATTACGCGTCTCGAAGACATGGGCGTAGAACCTTTCCTGCTCAGCTCGTCGCTGTTAGCGGTGCTCTCGCAACGCCTTGTCAGAACTTTATGCGATGACTGTAAAGCACCTATTGCCGCAGACAGCCAAGAGTGTCGCGCGGTCGGTTGTGACAAGTGTAATTACACGGGTTACCGCGGGCGTACCGGGATTCACGAGCTGCTGGTGGTCGACGAAACCATCCGCGATCTGATTCATAACGGTCACGGCGAGCAAGCCATCGAGAAATACGTGCGCAACAGCACACCAAGTATTCGTCAGGACGGACTGGATAAAGTAGCGCAGGGTCTCACCACACGCGAAGAAGTGTTGCGTGTGACGCGCGAGGAGTAGTCATGGGAGCGTTTTCCTACCAAGCGCTGGACGCCAAAGGGCGCAAAAAAAACGGTGTGCTCGAAGCTGACACCGAGCGCCAAGTTCGCCAGTTATTGCGTGACCAAGGCTTGATCCCGGTAAGTGTGGGCGAAGCAGAGCAGTCTGGCGGTGATGTCGCAACGCAACAAAAAGGCCTTGCTGGTTGGTGGGCACGCCGTAAAGTCCGCAAAATAAGCTCGGCCGATCTCGCGCTTATCACCCGTCAGTTGGCCACCTTAGTCGCTGCTGCGATGCCAATTGAGCAAGCGTTGCTTGCCGTGGCGGAGCAAACCGACAAACCACGTTTGCAAAAACTTGTCATGGCGGTGCGTTCGCGTGTCGTTGAAGGCTATTCGTTAGCCGTAGCGATGAGTGACTATCCGCACATTTTCGACAAGCTCTTCACCGCCATGGTGGCGGCCGGTGAGCGTTCCGGCCATCTCGACGAAGTCTTGAATCGCTTGGCCGACTACACCGAACAACGCAATCAGCTCAAAGGGCAGTTGGTACAAGCGCTGGTTTACCCTGCGGTACTGACGTTTGTCGCCATCAGCGTGATCATTTTCTTGCTCGTTTCGGTGGTGCCGCAAATCGTTGAGCAATTTGGTGATTTGGGTCAGGAATTGCCGTTTATCACCCGCGCACTGCTTGCCGTAAGTGAGTTCTTACAAACCTTCGGGCCCTTTATTCTAGTGGCCATTCTAGTTGGCTTGGTGATCTTCGGGCAAATGCTCAAGAACGAAAAGCGACGCGATAAGTTTCATGCTTGGCAACTGAAAGTCCCTTTGGTTGGACGCGTCATTAAAGGGGTGAATACCGCACGTTTTTCGCGCACGTTAAGCATTTTGACGGCCTCAGCGGTCCCACTGCTAGAGGGCCTGCAAATTACCGCGCGCGTGCTCGGTAATCGGGCCATGCAGCACGCGGTAACCGAAGCGGCCGATCGTGTGCGTGAGGGCTCGTCATTACGCGCAGCGCTGGCACAGACGAAATTATTTCCGCCGATGATGCTCCACATGATTGCAGCGGGCGAAAAATCAGGGGAGCTCGAGCAAATGCTGGGGCGTGCCGCCGACAACCAAGACCGCGATTTTGAAAACACCATGAGTGTGGCGTTAAAAATATTTGAGCCAGCACTGATCATTGTCATGGCGGCAGTGGTCTTAGTGATTGTGATGGCAATTATTCAGCCGATTTTGCAGCTCAACCAAGCAGTCGGCTTATAAACTGGAGGAAGTATGATACGAAATAAAGGTTTCTCACTTATCGAAGTGATGGTGGTGATTGTAATTTTAGGCCTACTGGCCACACTTATTTTGCCGAACGTTTTGGGCTCGGCCGATCAAGCTAATCGCCAGAAAGTGAAATCAGATATTATTGCGTTGGAGAACGCTTTGTCGCAGTACAAACTCGACAATGGTATGTTCCCAACTACTGAACAGGGCCTTGAAGCTTTGATTAATGAGCCAACAATTGACCCATTACCGCGTAATTATCGCCGTGGTGGTTACATTCAACGTTTGCCGCTCGACCCGTACGGTTCTGAGTACATGTTGCTGAGCCCAGGCGAGTATCGCGATATTGATATTTTCTCAGCAGGTGAAGACCGTCAGCCAGGCACCGAAGATGACATCGGTAACTGGAACCTTGAACAAAACTAAGGGGTTTACCCTTGTTGAAGTAATGGTCACCATTGCCATTATTGCCTTGATGGCAGTGGCGGTGACCTTTGTCGTGCCTGATCAACAAGACGATCAGCTCGATGACGCCGCGGAAGATCTGTATCAGCGTATGCGCTATGCCCAAGAGTACGCGTTATTGCGCCACGCCATTTTGGGTCTGCGTTTTGACGAGCAGGGCTACACCTTTGTTGAGTGGCGTGAGCAGGAATGGCAGCCGTTGAATTTTCGTGGTCTGCGCCCGCAAGATTGGCCGGCAGGCGTGATCTACGAGCTCGAAAGTGAAACAGAAGATCTGCTAGGGCAGAACGAGGACGCGGTCGAGGCATTTTTTGCACCGCCAGAAGACGCAACCGTAAGCGCCGAAGAACTTGAAGCGCAGCAACCTCAGCTGTGGATCCTTGGCAGCGGCGATGTATCCGTATTTACCCTTCGCCTACAACCGGAAAACAGCTTTGCCGGCGAAGGTTGGCTGCTGCGCAGTGAAGACGGTTACAATATCAGCCTACAGCGCGCGGAGGACGTGGAATGACGCCATCCGTAGCCCGCAGTTCTACTGCGGGGCAAGCTCGAATTCAACAACCATTGCCGCAACGTCAGCCGCACCCCGTGGTAGAACCACGGGCTACCAAGCAGGCTGGATTTACCTTGGTGGAGGTCATGGCGGCGTTGGCGATTTTCGCCATGGCGGCACTTGCGGGTGTGGCCGCCGCTACCAATCATCTGAATGATCTCGCCTACATGGAAGAGCGCACCATGGCGCGCTACGCCGCCGCTAATGCGCTCGCGTGCTTGTCGCTCAGCGACGACCCAAGAGAAATGGAAACCGGCGTTGAAACCATCGCTAACAAAGAATGGCATTGGTCGGTAACCTTTACCGAAACCGTGACCGCCGATGTTAGCTACGTCGAAGTCACCGTCCGCCCCAGCGAAGAGAGCACCGCCAAGAGCTACATCCTCGGCCGCTACCTGAGGGCCCCGGAATGAGTAGATATGTAGCCCGTGGTTCTACCACGGGACAACCCCGACGCTACAACATTGGTTGTTCAATTCGGACTGCCCCCGTGGTAGAGCCACGGGCTACCGGTTTTACGCTGGTTGAAGTTCTCGTGGCGATTGTGGTGTTCGCGATTATCGGCCTTGCCAGTGCAGCTGTGGTCAATAGCATGATGCGCACCAACGAGCAGAGCGCCGAAGTGCGCGAACAATTGCAGCAGTTGCAGCAAGCGATGCTGATGCTCGAAACCGATCTGCGCCAAGCCGTGTCGCGGCGTACGCCGGCCGAAGAATATTATGTGCGTGCTGGCTGGTTTAACCCAGGTAATCTATTGGCACGCAGCGAATTGCAACCGGTGCGTTACTTCATCAACGAAGAACAGCAACTGGTGCGTCAGCACTATACCTATGCCGATATGAGCGCAACCACCGAGCCGACCGAGCGCGTCATGCTCGAGGGCGTCAGTGAATTCCAAGTGAAACCCCTTGTTAAAGGCTCTGAGCGCAATAGCTTCAGCACCCAAGCCGCTCAAGCTGCTCAAGCCAGCCAAGGAGATGGAGACGGCCCAATGGCTATCCCAGATGGCGTTGAAGTCACCATCGAAACCGAACGTTGGGGTACCATTGTTCGCGTTTTTATTTTAAATGGGGGGGATTTCCGTGAACCGCAAAGTTCCAGCCAACCTTCCCCATAAGCAGCAGGGCGTGGCCCTGATCATGGTGCTTCTGGTGGTGGCGTTGGTCACCGTGTTGGCCGTGCAACTGAGCAAGCGCCTGCAAATGAACGTAGTGCGCACCATGAACTACCAGCAGAGCGAACAAGCCTATTGGTATTGGCTGAGCGCCGAAGAAATCGCGCGGCAATTACTGCAATTGCAGGTCGGTGACAGCAACGGTGTGATCCACCAAGGCCAAGTGTGGTACCTGCAGACCGAAGAAGAACGCGTTTACCCGCTGGAAGGCGGTGGTATGGCCAATGTCGGTATCAAAGACTTGCAAAGCTGCTTTAACGTCAATGCGCTCAAAGCGGATGACTTGAGTACCGAGCAACTAGTAAGGCGTAAAGTGCAAATGCGCATGTTGCTACAAGCCGCGCAGCCCGACATGGACGACTATAACGCTGATGTCATCGTCGAAAGTATCGCTGACTGGCTCGACCGCGACGAACAGATGAACACCAGTTATGGCGCGGAGCGCTCAGATTACGAGAGCTTAGCCGTGCCTTATCAGGCGGCAAATGATTACTTCGTGCATGAGAGCGAATTGCGCTTGGTTCGCGGTATCACTCAGCCGATCTATCAGGCGTTAAAGCCGTTCGTCTGTGTGATCCCAAATAGCAACCGTAACCAATTGAACCTCAACACTGTAGAGCATGGCGAAGTATTGCATGCGATGATGCTTGGTGCCGTGACCGTTGATGCTGGCAACGCGGCCATCGAAAACCGCCCTGACGAAGGCTACAGCACTGTTGAGGATGCGAGAAATAACAGTATCTTGGCGCAAGCGAGTCAGCAAAAGATTAATCCAAATTTCGGTGGTGCGCCGCGCCCAAGCGGCATTACTGAAGAGTCACTCGGCGGTATGTTTGACGACTTCGTGGTAAAAAGTAATTATTTCGAGTTAGATACCCAAGTAAAATTCGGTGATATGGAATTACGTGGGCAAAGTAAACTCTACGTAGAAGAAAACGACAGTGTCGTCTTACTGCGTGGGCTAGGAGAACCTTAATGGAACAGCTCTATATTCATTTGGCAACGCCGGTGCGTTGGTTGGTGTGGCACCCCAGCCAACAAGAGGTCATCGCCAGTGGCGAGCTCAACGACCTGAGTGAGCTGCCGCAACTGCATGACAAAGCGCAGCGCTGCGCAGTAACAGTGCTGGTACCGGGGCAAGACGTGCTCTTGACCGAGGTGCGGTTGCCAGCCGGTTCGCAACGTTTATTGCAGCAACTGATCCCGAACAGTCTGGAAGATGAACTCGCCAGTGATATCGATAGCCTGCACTTTGCCTGGCCGAGCAACGCGAAGCCAGCAGGTGTGGATACCCCGATCCCAGTGACGGTGGTCAGTAAAGCGCATATGCAAGAATGGCTTGAGGCCTTGCAGAGTGCGGGTATCGAAGCGGATGCTATGTACCCAGATTATTTTGCTTTGCCGGTGACCGAGCAGGGGAGCCTGTTACGTTTAGGTGCAAGCATGCTGGTGCGTGAGGCGCAGTGGCAAGCCTACAGCATTGACGTGCCACCGCTCTTTGATATCAGTGCAGAAGACATCACCGACAATTACGAGCTGCCACTCCAAGTTGCCGCCAGCGGTGCTATCAAACAAGCGATTAATCTGCGCCAAGGCGAGTTCCGCCCAGCGCGCAAGCGTCGTAAACAAAGCGCAAACTTACCTTGGCAACCGGCGACCATCGCAGCTGCCGTCGCCCTTGTCGCAGTATTTGCTCAGCAATTCGTCACCTATGTCCAACTAGGCCAAGAGAACCAGCAGCTACAGCAAGCGATTGAAGCAACCTATCGTGAGGCATTCCCCAACACCACGCGCATCGTCAACGTGAAAAGCCAGTTACGCCAACAACTCGCAAGCGTCGGCGGGAACGCCAGTGCTGCAAGTGACGGCACAGCCCAAAATGCGGGTAGTTTTAATATGTTAGGCCAGCTCGAACCAGCTTTCCGTGCGACACCTAGTGTCGAACTGGAGCGCATTCGCTACAACGGCGGCACACTGCAACTACAAGTCAACGCAGAAGATTTTGATGTCCTACAACGTTTTCAAGAAGCCGCCCAGCAAACGGGATTAACCGTGAGTCAAGGGCAAGTGACCAACCAAAACGGCGTGGTAAGTGGCGCACTTGACGTTACGACCGCGAATACGAGAGAGGGGGCTTAAGCGATGCTACCAGAACAACTTCAACAACGTTGGCAGCAACTCAATAGCCGTGAACGTTTCCTCGTGAGTATTGCCGGTGTGGTGCTGCTTATTTGTGTGGTGTATTTTGCCCTGTGGCAACCTCTACAAAATGGTATCGAGCAGCGTGAACTGCAACGCAATGCGCAACAAGAGACTTTAAGTTGGGTGCGGGAAAACACTGGGCGTTACCTTGCGTTAAGTAAGCAATCAGGGACACCGCAACGCTCGACAAGCAACGCTGGCGCAACCGAGCTAGGCGACATTCCACGCATCGTGACTGAACAAGCACGCCGCTTACAACTCGATGTCGGCCGCATGAGCCCTGAAGGTCAGGCTTTAGTGGTGGTCATGAACGATGTGCCGTTTAATCAGGTGTTGGCGCTGCTCGACGCACTGCAAAGCCAAGCTGGCTTGAGTATTGAACAACTGGACATCACACGAGGTAACACGCCCGGCCACGTACATGTAAGACGTCTACGCGTGGGGTTAGCATGAGTTGGAGATGGTTACTTTGGCTAATACCGATTTATCTTATTGGCTTGATCGTATTTGCTCCAGCGCGGGCGTTACTGTGGTTTATCCCTGAACAAAGTGGCGTGAACCTCAGCTCGGTATCGGGCACGCTATGGAATGGGCAAGCCTCGGTGAGCGCAACGGTTAGCCCGCAAGTCACCGCGAATTTCCAACAGGTGCAATGGCAGTTGCGCCCATTAGCGCTGTTAAGCGGCAAAGCGCAACTCGACTTCAACCTTCCGCAAGACAATGTTGTGGTGGGCTCAGGCACGGCAACTCTCGGCTTTGGCGGCAGCGTTAATCTACAGGGCGAGTTCAATGGCAACCTGCAAGAAGCTATCCAAGCGTATCGGTTACCCGTACCAGTTACCCTAGACGGCCGTTGGGCTCTGTCTCTTGCGGACTACACGCTCGATGATCTTGCGGGCGGTCAGTGGTGTACAAAGTTACAGGGAACAGCAAGCAGTCGCGGCACCGCGGTGCGCTTTAACAATAATTGGAGTGACTTGGGCGAGTTCGCCACCACACTAAGTTGTTCGGCACAAAACGAAATTATTGCTACCATGCAAGGTGACAATCGCCTCGGCTTAAGCTTTACTACAACAGTGAGTGGTAACCAGCAGGCACCGCGGGTGCGGATTCAAGGTGCATTACAACCAGGTCTGCAAACGCCGCGCGAAGTTTCCGAAATGCTCGTTTTCTTAGGTCGCCCAGACAACAGCGGGGCGTACCGTTTTAATTTCACGCTGTAATCAATAATTTTTAATCAGCGGCAATAACAAAAAGGAGTCGCCAAATGGATCAATTCATGGGTTGGATAACTGAAAACCAAGATCTGATTGTCAGTTATGTCATTAAGTTCATCGTTGCTATTCTGATCTTGATCATCGGTAAGATGATCGCCAACAGTGTCGCTAAACTACTTGGTCGCGGTATGACCAAGAAAGGCGTCGATGGTGCAGTCATTAGCTTCTTAAGCGCGATCGTCAAAAGTGTGATCTTCATTGCCGCCGTGCTTATGGCCTTGTCGCAGGTCGGCGTGCAAACCACTTCGTTTATCGCGATTTTGGGTGCCGCTGGTTTAGCTATTGGTCTGTCGTTGCAAGGCTCACTGTCGAATATGGCATCGGGCGTTCTAATCATCATGTTCCGCCCCTTCCGAGCCGGAGAGTATGTCGACGCGGGTGGCGTGTCAGGTACCGTTAACGAAGTAAATATTTTCCAAACGGTATTGAAAACTCCGGACAATAAGGTTGTATATGTACCTAATGCGCAAATTACTGGGCAGCCGATCACCAACTACAGTCGCGAAGATACGCGTCGCGTCGATTTGCTGATTGGTGTCTCGTACGACGCCGATTTGCATAAAACCAAAGAAGTGTTGGAAAGCGTATTAAAAGCTGAGAAACGCCTGTTGAAAGAACCGGCTTGGAATATTCAAGTCCATGCCCTGAATAACTCGTCGGTCGACTTCATTGTTCGCCCATGGGTTAATAGCACGGATTATTGGCCGGTTTACTGGGACCTGATGCGTGAAATCAAGATTGCACTTGATAAAAATGACATCGGTATTCCGTACCCACAAATGGACGTACATTTGTTTAAACAGGCTTCACAAGATTAGTACAAAGTGCTAATCTCACAGTGTCTTGGAAAGAAAATTCCTTGATTGGCCAATCAATAAGCACATAGAGGTGTATTGAATATGTTGAAACAAACTGCAATTGCAGCGGCAGTAAGCTTAATCTTAAGCCCTGTAGCTATCGCTGCGCAGTCAGGAGCAGCTCCTGCAAATGGCGACACTGATGGTGGTGGTTACATCACTAAAGGTACCGTTGCCGCAGGTGCAATCGTTGCATTAACGCTTGCTGCTACTCTTGACAGCGATGATTCTGACACGACTCCACCACCGGAGCCGGAGCCAGAACCTGAGCCAGAGCCTGAGCCAGAGCCAGAACCAGAACCTGAGCCAGAGCCACCGGTAACGACAACAACGGCACCAGTGGTAACCACAACGGCTCCAACAGTAACCACAACGACCAACTAATTGTTGAGGTTATTGTAAAAAAGATAAAAATACCGCAGGTGCGCACTGCGGTATTTTTTTAACTAGCGCCCCAAAATTTTGAATGAAGTGAACGCCTATGGCCAGCTCTCCCCGCATTCTTGTTGTTTGCAGTTTAACTTTTCTGCTTTTGAGCGGTTGCAGCAACCGTGTTGAAAATATGGCAAACACCATCGAGACAACCTTGTTTGGTCATCAAGGTGTCGAACTTAGTACTGAACGGGTCAATGCCTATCCTTATGCTGCTGCTTACATCAAAACCGATGATTTTCCGCAAGCCATCGCTGTCCTTGACCGTGTCAGTGGTGACCAACGCGTCTACCGGACCGGTGGTGATGAAGCCATCACCACACGCTATGGCCGTGTCATTGGCAGTTCAGGTGTGCCTGGTATGCCATTGTTTACCGAAAATGCTGCAGCGGACCCACTGAAGTGCCATGTGGTGCAGCAATTCCGTGGTAGCAGAGAACTCTGCCCAAGCAACTGGGAGCGGATCGTGGAAGTCGGCAACTACGGCGCCAATAAAGTGCAGCAGTGGAAACTCACTAGCACGACCCGCGTGGTGGGTAACAGCTCCTATACGCACCCAGATGGCACGGAGCTAGAGGTGGCGGTGATTGAAGAGCAGGGCCGCGCCGATAGTAATGAATTCAAAAATACTTTTTATGCAGCCAATGGTCGTGTGGTTTACGCTCACCATTGGGTTTCGCCGCAGCTAGGTTATGTAACTTGGCGTGAAATGAAACCTTACAGTGGTGACTTGCCACAACAACAGGGCGGCAATGGACAATGAAAACGACTCTCTTAAGCCTAACGATCGCCGCTTGGTCGGTGCTAGCAGCAGTGCCGTCAGCACTTGCGCAGCAAGCGAATGAAGCGGAGCCTGTCACCCAGGTTATCATCGAACAAAATGTACTGGGCTTTACGCAACCGACCCGCTTGTTGAACCTGTATCAAGCCGCCGAGTTGTCTCCCAATGCTTACTGGCCGAGCAGCCGCTTAATCAGTGCTGAACAAACCGATAAGCTAAAACAACGCCGCAGCTATGTTTTGGGGCAACTGAGCGAACTTGAGCAGTCGGCTATTATTGAAGGTGATAACGCGCTTGCAGAAGCTGCGGCAGCCTACGCCGATCAGCTCCCGAGCTGGCCGCTGATTGGTGCTGAGTGGGTAGGGCTAACTAAAATCGACGACCGCCTCGAAGTACAAAGTGGCGTGCAAGTGGAACGCCCGAGTCTGTACAGCAGTTTTAATGACGCCGCCGCAAACCTGCAGGCGAATCCGCAGTTGCCAGCGGGTACACTGCAGCTATTGCCACCGAAAAACCTAGGCCCTTGGCAAGTAACCGTGGTCAGCCCGCTCGGCGTGCAGCAAGTGGCTTTCAGTAGCGAAGACACCGTGCGTGGCATTCTTAAAGAAGCGGGCGTATTTGCAGCAGATTACGATGTAGCAGAGGTGACCTTGATCTCGCTGACGGGGTTAAGCAGCCGTACCACCGTAGCCTATTATAACGACGCTAAGGCCATGCCGCCGGTACACGGCATCATCTTTGTTGATCTTGATCTCAGTGCCATGGATGCAAAATGGCAACGTATCAACGCCCAACTTGGCGCACTCTTAAGTTATTGGAATCCGCAATCATGAAGCATTTAGCAACGCCCAAAACCACCAAAAGCTTGGTCGCTGCCGCGGTAAGTTTAGGCCTCTGCGGAGCCTTTGTGAGCCCGAGCGCGCACGCCGACCAGTACGCCAGCCAATCAGATTTTGGCGGTGTCGGTCTTATGCAAATGCCGAACGCGCGTTTCGCTGACTATGGCACCCTCTCAGGGCTCTATTACGACAACGAAGAATACCGTCGTTTAGCGGTAAGCTTGCAGTTGTTCCCATGGTTAGAAACCACCATTCGCTATAACGACATTCGCCCAATTAAATACAGCGCCGACCCCAACTTTAGTGGTGATCAAACCGGTAAAGACAAAGGTTTCGACGTTAAATTACGCTTATGGGAAGAGAGCTACTGGTTACCACAAGTTGCAGTCGGCTGGCGTGACCTCGCTGGCACCGGCATTTTCGCCAGTGAATACCTTGTGGCCAGCAAGCAATTTGGCCCGCTCGATGTCACGCTTGGCATGGGCTGGGGCTACATGGGGCGACGCGACAACATCAGCAACCCATTTTGTGAGCTCTCCGATCGATTCTGTGTCCGCGAAGGCGGCTTTAGTGGTCGCGGTGGACGCTTTGAAACCGATAAATGGTTCCGTGGCGAAGCCTCTGTGTTTGGCGGTTTACAGTACCAAACGCCATTTGACCCGCTGGTACTCAAAGCGGAGTACGATGGTAACGATTACAGCAATGAACGTTATTTAGGCCAGCTAGAAGTCGACTCCGCTTGGAACTTCGGTGCGGATTATGCGGTGACCGATAACTGGACGCTGAAACTGAGCTATGAGCGTGGCAATACCCTCATGTTTGGTTTTTCAGGGCAAATCGACCTGAACAATATGGGGCAGGTGAAAACCGCGAATCGTCGGGTGCCAACGCCGAACACGCAAACCGCCTTAACCCGTGCTGAAGACAAAGACGATAAACGTCGTTTCCGTCAAGCAGCGGGCGACTTCTACACCTTTGGCGGCTTGTCAGTGCTTGAGATGCAAGATGACCGTTCTGCGCAAAGTGATGAAGTCGATACCTTGCGGGTGTATGGCCAGCAACTGTATTACCGTGACTCCACGCAGGGCATCCGCCAAATAGCGCGTATTGCCGAGCAGCGTCTTCCCGAAAATTATAAGTTTGTGGAAGTGGTCGAACAGCATGACCAAATTCAGCTCAACACGACGGTCATTGACCTAGAAGAAGCGCGTATAGCGATCCAAAACCTTGATCTTAGTACTGAGCTCGAGGATTCTTTTACGCGCAAAGACACGGACTTAGCGCAGCGCGAAGAGACAGGTTTCTACGAAGCGCAATACAAGCGCACCTGGCCACGTATTAGCGTACGTCCGTTCTTGGACCAAAGTTTCGGTAACCCAGAAAACTTCTACATGTATCAGTTTGGTCTCGATGTGAATGCATCGATGTGGTTAGCGCCAGGCACGTTTGCCCACGGCACGCTTAGCGGTAACTTGATGACCAATTTTGATGAGTTTAATTTCTTGGTCGACAACTTCGCTTCACCGCTACCGCGGGTACGTACTTACGTGCGCGAATACGTGACTTATAGTGATATTTGGCTAAGTAACTTGCAGCTAAGCCACGTCAACCAGCTTGCGCCGAATGTTTACACCAGTGTTTACGGTGGTTACTTAGAGCGTATGTTTGGTGGTGTGGGTACCGAGCTGTTGTATCGTGAACTAGACAGCAACTGGGCGGTTGGGGTTGACCTAAACTGGGTCAAACAACGTGATTACGATAGCCACACCGGCTTCTTAGACTACGATACCTTTACCGGACATATCACCGGTTACTATGAACCGTCGTTCTTACCGAACACATTAATTAAGGCTGCATACGGTAAATTCCTTGCACAAGACAACGGCTTGCAGTTAAATGTTGAACACAAGTTTAAAAGTGGTGTCCTAGTTGGTGCTTATGCGGCGAAAACCAACATTTCGTCAGCAGAATATGGCGAAGGTAGCTTTACCAAGGGCTTCTACATAAGCTTCCCGATCGATTTATTACAAACGGAGCATAGTCCCAACCGTGGTTACATTGGTTGGACACCGCTGACTAGGGATGGTGGGCAAATGTTGAATCGCAGTATTCAACTGTTCCATGCGACGGACTTGCGCAGTCCGTTTTATAAAGAATAACGGAGTAATGGTATGAAACGTGCACAGACGCGTAATGGTTTTACCCTCATTGAGCTTTTGATCGTGATTGTGATTTTGGGGTTGCTGGCGAGCTTAGTTGCGCCACAGATGTTTTCGAAGGTTGATTCGTCGATGATTAAAACCGCCGAAACCCAAATGAAAATGCTCGAAACCTCGTTGAATACCTATCGGCTCGACATGGGCAGTTACCCTGAGAGCCTCGATGAGCTGCTAGCGAGTGAAAAACCGAATTGGCAGGGACCGTACTTCCCGAAAGAAGTGCCACCTGATCCTTGGGGTAACGAATATGTTTACCGCATGCCAGGCGATGACGGCGCACCCTATACCTTACTTTCGTACGGTGCTGACGGACAAGCCGGTGGTGAAGAAAACAACGCTGATATTATTCACAAATAAGTAGCGATGCAGCATGAGCAACGTTGAGCAACTGTTTACCGAACGCTTTCGCGTCAATCATGACGACCTAAACAAAGCGTTGCAATTCCAAAGCCGTAACGGCGGCCAATTGGAGCAGATCTTAGTGCGCATGGGCGCGCTGAGTTCTGAGTATTTGCCGGCTTACTATGCTCAAGTGTATGACCTCGAACAGCTCGATGACGCTCTTTTACAGCAGGTGCTGGATGACGACAGTCATTGGCAACAACTGCACGAGACCCTCCCTGAAGGCCTTGAAGCTCGCTGCTTAGCACATCATTGTGTGCCATTGCGTTACAGCGATGGTGCACTGCAAGCGGTGTGTACCAATCCAAGCCAGCCATCGTTGCTCGAGTTTATCGCTCAGCAGCCGCTGGAATTGCTGCTAGTTAGCGAAGACAACTTCAACCAGTTGAAGAATCGCCTGCAACAAGAAACTGATGGTACTGGCGATACTGCCGGTTTGACCATGCTCGAAGAAGATCGCCTGCGGGAAATGGCCTCGGAAGCGCCGACCGTTAACTTGCTTAACAACCTGATGGCAAAAGCTTTACGCCGCCGTGCATCGGACATGCACATCGAGCCGTGGAAGGGCAAAGGCCGCGTGCGCTATCGCATCGATGGTGTGTTGCACGAAGCCGACTTTATTCCCATGCACATGGTCTTGCCAGTAGTGACCCGCTTGAAACTTTTGTCGAGCATGGATATTGCTGAAAAACGTCGCCCGCAAGATGGCAAAATTGAGCTGCGTATCGATGGTTTAAACGTTGATGTGCGGGTTTCGGCCTTGCCGGTAGGTGAGGGCGAAAGCGTGGTCATGCGTTTCTTGCTGCAAGACAACCTTGCTTATGACGTACGCACCCTCGGTATCGAGCCGGACGTCGAAGCCTTATTGCTGGACGATATTCAAGCCACCTCCGGGGTCATCTTGCTCACTGGCCCAACGGGCTCGGGTAAGACCACCAGCTTGTACTCGTTTTTGTCACGCCGGAACGAACCGGATGTGAAAATCATCACCATCGAAGACCCAGTCGAATATCAGCTTGACGGTATCAACCAGGTGCAGGTGCAGAGCGACATCGGTTTCACCTTCGCCAATGCCTTGCGCTCGGTGGTGCGGCAAGACCCTGACATTATCATGGTCGGTGAGATCCGTGACGCCGAAACCGCCGGCATCGCGCTGCAATCGGCGCTGACCGGTCACCTCGTTTTCAGTACCTTGCACACCAACGATGCAGCCAGTGCTTATACGCGTTTGCTTGATCTTGGCGTTGAAGAGTTTCTGTTGTCGGCAGCGATCAAAGTGATTGTCGGCCAACGGCTGGCGCGCAAGCTTTGTACCCATTGCCGTGCACCCGATGCCGATGCTGCGGAAGCGTTTCGCCGACTGAAAATGGATTGGCTGGTAGAGCGTTTCGCAGTAACACCAGATTTTCATAAAGCCGTGGGCTGCGAAAAATGCGCGCACACCGGCTATAGCGGCCGTGTTGCACTCATCGAATACATGCGCTGCGACGAGCAACTCACTGCCTTGTTGGGCGATGCCGAGTTCTTAACCAAAGCGCGCCGCCTTAACCGTGAGCGTGGCTATCGCAATCTATTAGAAGACGGTGTATTGAAAGCGCTGCGGGGTGAAACCACCATCGCTGAAGTCGTACGGGTGGCAGGCTAATGGCACTGTTCACGTACGTCGCCTATAACACCAGTGGCGTTGAGCAGAAAGGCCGAATTGATGCGGTCGATGCCGATACCGCACGCGCGCGACTCGAACAGCAACAATTGATGGTTGCCGAAATTAAATCTGCTTCCGGCGGCCTCAACGCAAATGTGTTTGGCGAACGCGGACTGAATGTTAGCGACGTCGAGTTTTTCACCGCCGAACTCAGCCTACTATTAACTTCTGGGCTGCGGGTCGATAAAGGCCTTGAAATTTTGCTGCATAATGTCGAGAAGCCGGCGTTGCGCGACATGTTGCAAGACGTATTGCAGCAACTGAAGCAAGGTCACAAACTCTCAGACAGCTTGGCCAAGTTCTCGGTATTCAACTCGTTGTATATCGGTTTGGTGCAAATCGCCGAAGAAACCGGTGAGCTTGCGGCCACCTTCCAACGCTTGGCTGACGAACTGCACTATCAAATGGAATTACGTGAGAAAATCAAACAAGCTTTGGTTTACCCGGCAGTAATTCTCACCGTTTGTATCGCCGCTATTGTGTTTATCTTTAATTTCGTCGTACCGAACTTAACTACCTTGTTCCAAGACGCCGAAAATCTCCCCGGTTATACCGTGGGGCTGATTGCGGTCAGTGAGTTCTTCTTGGCTTATCAATGGTGGCTGCTGTTGCTTATCGTCGGTGGCGGTATTGCTTTGTGGAATTATCGCGAACACGACAGCGTTAAGCGGCTGGGGAGTTGGTGCCGCGAACGTTTACCTGTCGTCGCGGGGGCCAATATTTTAGTTGAACGAATTCGCTTCAATGCGGCGTTGAATGTGATGCTGAACTCAGGAGTTGCCATCGATCGCAGCATGAAGCTTGCCGCGAAGACCTTACGTACCGAATCGCTGCGCAGCGAAGTCCAACGCGCCGCTGAACGCGTCAATCGCGGCGAGAGCTTAGCCGAGTGCTTAAGCGAATCACGTTTATACCCACCGTATTTCGCCGCACTGCTGTCCATTGGTGAAGAAAGTGGCGAGCTGGCACGCGTCTTTGGCGAAATCGCCGATCGCTCGCGGCGCACTTTTTATAGCTGGGTGACCCGTTTCACCAGCTTATTGGAACCTGCCCTGATCTTATTTATGGGGGCTGTGGTCGGCTCGATCGTCGTCATCATGATGCTAAGTATTTCGGCCGTCACAGACACACCTTTATGATGACCCGTCGTCGTCACGGCTTTACCCTGATCGAACTGCTGGTGGTGATGGCCATCATTTCGATTGCCGCTACGTTGGTGGGCCCGCTCGCAGTTAATCAATACGACCGCAGCAAACAAACCGCCGAACGCGAAGCGCTCTTGCGCCTACTCAACCACTACACCTTCAACGCCTACAGCCAGAATCAGGCGTACACCCTCGTCACCGAGGACAACAAAATTGTTATCCACAGAGGGCTGCCCTCTGTGGATAAGTCGTGGCAGGGGGATGCAGACGCAGTTTCTAGCGAGACCTTCGAATTTGAGTACTTGGCATTTCCAGCGCAACAAATTCGTTTGAATCGGCATGGTTTCTGGCAGCCGAGTGTCATTGAATGGCTCGAAGGCGAACGGGAACTCAGTAAAGAACTCAACATGAAGCTCGTCGAAAGCGCCGCACAAGCCGAGTCTGGAGGCAACGATGCGCCGCTCGAGTAAGGGCTTCACCCTCATAGAAATCTTGGTCGCGATGACGATCCTGTTCGCCGCCGTGGTTAGCGGCGTGATGGCGTTTCAAAACAACATGCAAAACTCCGCCAAAGCCGCAGAAGTCTTGCATGTGCTGAGCCAAGTCGAAGCGGCGCGCAGCTCAATTAAGTTTTCGCTACAACACGAGCAAGAAACCAGAGGGCAAGACCTCTACACACAAGACGTAAAAGTCGATTGGCAAGCAGAAGAAGTCGCTTATTTGCCACCCGCACCTTATTTTGATGAAAACGCCGACGGCTACACGCAAATGGGGCCGCGTTATCATTTGTACGCAATCACGCTTACTATGAACTACGGCACCACCACACGGGTGTTCAACTACGAGGAGCTGGTATGGGACGAAAACCTACAACGCGCGGCTTCACCTTAGTTGAAACACTGATCGCGATGGTGCTGCTGAGCTTATTGATGATCAGCGGTGCCATGGCGTACGACTATTTCAGCCAGAATTGGCAACGCAATAAAGGTTTGGCGGACGCAACCCTAGAGCGTCATCATTTGCTGAGCCTAGTACAAAAAGTTACCGCTAATTCGTTTCCGAAAGTGGTGTATAGCGGTGAAGAGCGCTTAGGCTTTTATTTTCTCGGGCGGGACAACGGGTTTACTGGCACCTCGCGTATGAGTGTGCAAAACCCCGACGCCACCGCCGTGTACCGTATCTTCCGTGAAGAGAACGGGCAGGGCGGTTATCGCTTGGTTTATGAAGAGGCGGTGCTCGACCACGAGTACCTGACACACGCCAATCAAGACCTGCCGTTTAATTTTCGTCGTGTCTTGTATGACAACGTCGAACAAATTAACTTCCGTTACTACGGCTTTGGCTCTCTGACCGAGCGCAATCAAACCATTGCTGCCGACATGGGGGATACCTTCGAACTACGTTGGTTTGACGAATATGATGGCCTGCAGCGGGTGTTACACCCCCAAGCCATACACATTGATCTGAATGGCTTTAACTGGAGCATTGAAGTACCCGATGCAGTCGAAGGCGCCATCGCGAGGTATACCAGCGATGCATAAGCCAACACAACAGCCTCACAAACAACACGGTATGGCACTGTTTCAAGTGCTACTGATGGTTGCCATTATCAGTGTCTTGTTAATTATCATGAGCAAGCAGACGCAATCCACCGTGCAACAGGCGCAGCTCCTACAAGACCGGGTCGAGCGCGAGCTGGCGCTGTCGTCAGCGGCAGCCTATGTCGATAGTTTATTGCTCAGTAATGACTGGTTAATGAGTCGCAACGATCCACAAAGCCCGCTACACCAAATCAACTTTTATGGTCAGCCGCACAGGATACCGCTGCCGCAGCGCGCCGCATACGAGCCATTGGGCCCAAGCTTAGCGCTGCAACTGCAAAACGAGGCCAGCTTGCTGGATCTCAACTTCCGCACCAATGACATTGAGCCGCTTTTGCTGCAGCTCGGCAAGTCGCCGTTGCAGGCACGGCAAATGGTAGATGAATTGAGAACCTTTTTACGTGAGCCGGAGCAGATTTATTTTCAGAATGTTGCGGACCTTGCCCACCTTGCGTCATGGACCGTGGAGGATGTTGCATCGATTCGCAATTTAACCTCGGTGAGTGCACCTCTTTTCAATCCAGTGTGGATGCCAAACGAGCTGTTGCCCGTATTGCTAACCCCTGAGCAAGCTGATACTATCCGAGCATTACGAAAATCTAACGAAAGCTCTGCAGGTTTGCTACAAGATTTCTTCGGTGAAGTCGACGCGGCGGACACAGGAACGTTTCCTGGTATCGCGCAACGCATGCGCCTGACCGATGAGCGTTCGGGACTTGAGCTTTATAGAGAAGTAGATTATCGACCACGGCACCCCAGTCCGATGCGTCTCTATGCAAAATACTTCCAACAAGAATAACGATAAAAGAAGATGCCAAACACCAAGCAGCCAAGCACAGTAAGTCGACTCTTAGCGCGCAGCAAGCAGCGCCTTACAGGCTTAGCTTGGCGCTTAAACGCGCAGGGTGAATGGCACCCGCTGCAAACTGGCAGCCCGAAAGCCCCCTTGGCAAAAGGCGAGAAAAAGCGTTATCTCGTCGCCTTAATCTCCCGCGATAGCTACCAAGAGTCTTGGTCGAATTACACCATTCGCTCGGCGCGCGCTTTAAAGAAAGTGCTCGAACTGAAGCGCCAAGCGCGCGAATTCTTTTATATTGGCCCATGGCAAAATGGCAAACGCGAAGTTCTGACGATCCGCGTGACCGAGGCACTGAAAGATGAGCTGCCAAAGGCACAGCTGATTTTCCCTGAAACGTTGGTTCTCGCCAATGCCGCCGAACACGCTTTTTATCATGTGCAGCCGAAGGGCCAGGATTACTTTCTGCATAAAAAGCCTGATGGCAGCTGGCAAACACTGCTAAGTTCCAAGCTCATCAATTCTGTCGCAAAGGCAAAGCTAGCATTGGGCAGCGCAGCGGACCTTAGCGAGCATTCCCTTAACGAACCGCAATTACGTGAAGCTTTGGCGGAAGCACTCGTCAAATTACCTCCGCACTTTTGGACCCAGGGATGGCAGGGTGCTGGCCAAGCATCGCAGTCGAGCTTTCCTTGGCAGAAGCTGGCGATTGGGCTGGGCAGTATCGGTGTCGTGTACCTGCTTATAAGCAGCCTCTATCTTTATGGCACCAGTGTTTGGTCACAACAACGACTCGAAGAAATAAGTCCGAAAGTAACCAACGTGCTGACCCAACAACAAAAACTGCAACAAGCACAACAGCAGTTAGACAGCTTACACGCCAACCTAATGAAGGCTGACCTGTTAAACCAATACTGGACGGTCGTTGCCACCACCGAGCAAGCAAAAGCGACCTTAGATTACAGCAATTATAATGGCGAAAAACTCACCGTGGGCGGCCAGTCGCCGGATGCTTTAGAGCTGTTACGAACCTTGCACGCCTTACCTGCGGTTAGTAGCGCAGAGTTTGCCTCACCACTGCGCAATGGTCGCGGTGGGCAGACCTTCCGTATCGACATCACGTTGAACCCTGCGGGGGGCTCAGCATGACCAAGTCGCAACAACAACTGCTGTGGATAGCCGCGATTTTAGCAGCGCTGCAATTTGGGGTGAAGCCGATATTAGCTTGGCAAAACAGCCTGATCACAGAGCTGACGCTCAACGAAGCGCGCATTGAGCGTAGCGAACAGCTGTTGGCGTCAGAAGAAGAGATAAACACGGCAGCGAACACGGCCGCTGCATTGGCGAACGAAGTTCGCGAAAAGTTTCCTGTTGCCAGCGAAAGCTCGTTGCTACAAATTGAATTGCAAAGCTCGATAGAAGAACAGCTTCGAGCAAGTCAAGTCAGCCTACAAGAGTTCGCCTGGCTGACCAGCTTGCAGCAAGACGGCTCGGGACTTGGCCATTTACGTGCGCGTGTGCGCTTCGCGGGCGAAATCGGACGCCTTACCGAAGCACAGTTTCAGTTGCAAAGCGCCATGCCTAATGCCATTCATGAGTCGATGGAATTACGGCGCGATAACCGCCGCCGCGGTGCCTATGTCATGACTTTGCAACTGCGAGTCAATGTGCAGAGTCAGCAGCAAGGAGGTGGCGCATGAAGTCAGCTCTGAACTTGCCATTAAGTGCAAAATTGGCGCTGCTGCTTTTCACTCTGCTTTGCGTTTGGGACTTTAGCCAGCGTGTTTGGGTGAGCGCGGATGCCAGTATGCGTGATACAACGGTATTCGACCCTGTGGCCTATACTTTGGCTGCCAACGAGATGTCGCCGGCGATAACAGAGTGGCTTGCGGAGCGCGAAGCGCGGCGCCAAGCGGCAGCTCAGCCTGAAAACGAGACTAGCAAAGAGCCCGCAATTCCGTTGCTCGAAGGTGGCACCAACTTAGGCAATATGCGCGTTCGCGTTCGCGCGATTTACACTGCCACCGATAGCCAAACACGTTTGGCACTGCTCGATATCCAAAGTATCGAACAACGTTCGGTCGAGATCATTGAGGCCGAAGAAGGCTTCACCGTCGATAGCTATCAATTAGAGGCTATTGACGTTAACACCGTCGCATTCCGCTCCGCCGAGGGTGAAGTGCTGACGATACCTGTATTTGATTATTAGCACACGACGAGCATGACTCGCGTCAACGCTTGGGTGGGAACAGCATGATAAATAAAAATGTCACAACAGTAGCGCTAGCTTTTGTCGTCTCCCTGACGATGGTTGGCTGTACGCAAACTCCGGACCCGTTGCAGGTCAAGCCGAATCGGATGTCGACGGAAAGCGAAGAGTTTACCGAACAAGAAGTGCGTGATGACGCAACGGTGGAGAGTCAGGGCTTTACCAAGCTGAACTCGCTTAACTACGACAACTATTTGCAACGTAGCGATTCCGACCCTGCTTTAGAGTTCAGTCCACGCGATAGCCACTCGCTCAACGCTAATGACCTTCCTATCCGCAATTTTATAGAGACCGTTTTTGGTAAAGCGCTGAACGTAAACTATATCATTGCAGTTAAAGGTGAGCTGCGGAATAACGTCACGCTTAACCTATCAAACGAAGTTAGCTCACGTGAACTCTTTAGTTTGTCGCGTCAGTTGCTCATCGATAACGGCCTTGATGTCGCGCTGCGAGACAACACCTATTACATTTATCCGCGCTCAGAAGATCGCACCGATGTCGTGATTGGTTTTGGTCGCCGCTATCAAGACGTACCGGATACCGCCCAGAAGATTTTACAAGTGGTACCGTTGAAGTATGGCTTTAAAGCCTCGTTAGAGCGCACATTGCGTGATCTATCGAGCGTGCGTGTTTCTTCAGACATGACCCAAAATGCCTTTTTTGTTGAAGGCTCACGTGCCGAAATTGTGCGTTTTATCGACCTGGTGCAGTTACTCGATGTGCCGGCGAATCGTGGGCGCCATATCGCAATGGTTGAACTTACTTATCTGGCACCAAATGATTACATCGGACAATTGAAAGAGTTAATGGAAGCAGAAGGTATCGCTGTAGGTCGTCAGGCAGGTTTGGGTGTGGCTATTTTAACTGTGCCGGTTAATCAATTAGGCGCTGTGGCGATGTTTGCCTCCAATGAAGAAGTCCTTGACCGAGCCCGTTATTGGACGGAGCAAATCGACCAAGCTAGCAAAGGCCCTGAGAAAGGCTATTATATTTATCATCCACGATATGCTCGCGCGTCGGATCTCGGTGAGTCCATCGGAAACCTAATCGGTGGCTACGGTGGCATGGGCAATAGTAGTCGTGATACGCAGTCGAGCAACCCGAGCAACGCAAGTGGTGGTCGAACAGGACAAGGTGGCTCAGTCTCTGCAAGCAACGATGATATTTCAATGACGGTTGACGAACGTTCAAATTCAATCATCTTTTACACTACAGGTGGCAACTATAAGGCGCTATTGCCGGTCGTGCGTCGCCTCGACATCATGCCAAAGCAAATTGTCCTCGATGCGACCATTGCGGAAGTCACGCTTACGGATGAGTTTGCGCAAGGTTTTGAGTTCGCATTTCGCAGTGGCAAGATTAGTGGCGGCACCTTTGGGGCGCTCGGCGCACAAGATATTGGTGGCTTCCGGTTAAACTGGGTTGATGGCTTCGACAGATTTATCGCGAACCTGCAGCAAAGCTCGAATTTAGTAAATGTTATCTCGAATCCAACCTTGGTCGTTCGCGACGGCATCTCAGCCTCAATTCAGGTTGGCAATGACATCCCCACCGTAGGCTCCACCACTTTTACGGATGACTTACAAAGTCAGACACAGTCGGTGGAATACCGGAAAACCGGTGTGCAGCTGTCAGTGACACCAACAATTAACGCACAAGGGCTCGTGGTACTGCAAATTGACCAAACGATTTCCAATACGTCGCCGACAGGTCCCTCTGTAGCAGGCAACCCGAGTATCTTTGAGCGTTCTATTAAAACTGAGGTGATTGCACAAAGTGGTCAAACAGTTTTACTTGGCGGCCTGATATCAGAAAATAAGTCGAGCGGTGATAGTAAAGTTCCACTCTTAGGTGATGTTCCCGTGCTTGGAAACCTTTTTAAATCCGAGAGTGAACAAAGCGAAAAAACCGAATTGGTTATTTTTATAACACCTCGAATTATTGAGCGCACGGAACAGTGGGAAGAAATCAGAAAAACTATCGCAGATGGCTTGACAACTATCTCGGTTAACGACTAATCTTGCAGTCAACTTTGCAAAAATGTTGAGGCTATGGAGTGCATATAACCATAATTAACAATCTCAACAGCAAAGCTTTTAAGGGGACTCCGCGTTAGGAGTTTTTAAACTTTGAGCTGTAGCTCTTTGAAGAGTGTTCATAGGCGGCCTAATCAACCAAGACCTATGACCTGCAACTTGGATAAGCGTGAAGGTTCAACAAAATCGAAGCGACGGAGTTGCTAATCACAACGAAGTCATTTTGATAACTACAGGGAAGATGGCGGGATAATGCCTGATTCTCTTATTTCATGAAATTGGAGAACATCATGACAAACATGTTTAAACGTTCGCTAATCGCTATGGCAATTGCCGGCGTTAGCACGGGAGCGATGGCTGCAGACGTCTCTCTCACTGAAACTACTTATGCGACAGATCAGTTCATGTCCACCATGGATGAGATCTTGTCGAAAAACGTTATCATCACTTTGAACGATGAGTACAAAGAGGGTGATTACATCTACCTACGTCTTGAAAACGGTGCTTACATCGATGGCCATCCAGACCAACTAACTATCGGTTTTGGTGAGCAGTTCGACGAAGGTAACTTCGCTGGTAACGGTGCAATCGCTGCGGATCCTGGCAGCTACAACGATGACGCTGACTCAGAAGATGTCAACAAAGGTATGACTGTTGATTTCGTTGCTCAAACGACTGACGACGACAACAACACCGTTCTTATCTATCGTGTAACTAATATTTTCGGTGATGAAGTGACGGCTTCAAACGATACTACTTATGGTATCGAACTTGATTTCGGTCGTTTCAACTTTGACGCTGAAACTGTTGTTGCTTTGAATGGCGTAATGTTTGATACATTCTCTCGTTTAGACAACCAGCCTTGGCCTACTAACACTAACCCATGGCCGTTCGATACAGCTGACGTTGAAGAAACTCAGTTGTTCAAAATGGGTGACCAGTACGCATTGAACGTAGAAACTCCGTATGATGGCGAAATCGACGTATGGGACTACCGTCGTCAATTCCGCACTGACGGTGGTTCACACGGTGATCTTTACCGAGTTGACGAAGGTGAGTTCTGGGTATACACCACAACGAACCCTGACGGCGGTAGCTGGGACTTCGTAGTAAACGAAGACGTGAGTGCAGATTGGCAAGTTCGCTATACACTCTCTGGTGCGAACATGTTCGGCTGGATTGCGAGCAGCCCACTTGCAGGTGAAGCATTCTTCCCAGGCCCGAACACGGCCAACTGTGTATACGTTAGCCACACTGCGAACGAATTCGTATTCGATTGTGATGAGACTGACATTCCAGTGAATTTAGCGTTTGATTTGCTTGGCGGTCCTGACTCAGCTCAGAATCCTAAGCAAGACGGTGACTTCATGTTGTCTGCGACTGTAAACTGGGAAAACACTGAAGCTCAGTACAGCGATTCAGGCATGAGTCCAGGCGTTGACTTCCCAGAAGACGGTGTATTGTTAGCTGATCCAACTACTGGTTCAACTGACCTAGGTCCTGACGCAGCTGGCGGCTGGGGCGTGAACGGTTCTATCACTCACATCCCTTACATGCCTTACAGCGCTCAGTCTGAAGCTGATGAACTAGTTCCGATGTCTCAGATCATCTACGTAACCAACATCTATCGTGATCCTGGTTTCGATGACGCGTCTGACGGCGGCTCTTACCCTGATCCAGTAAGTGAAGGCGAGACTCCAGTCAACAACAACGTAAACCGCATTATCTGGGTTGACGCTGTTCGCGAAGACGGTACTAACTTCCGTTGTACTAACGATGACTTAGACGGTGTTTTGGCTAATTACGGCATCACTAAGCTAGCTGGTGTCATCCGTTCTTGCTTATTCGAGAAAGGCGCACTGGATAGCAGTACGAAGTTCTCGTTAACTGTGAACGTAGCGGATTATCCAACTAACGTATCTGTTTACTCTGCGTACAACGTGAATGGTTCAGACCGTGGTTGGGTTCAAAACGATTCAGTTCGTGTTGACTTCGACCTTTATGACTACAACGAAATCATCGACTAAGAACTTGGTTCAAGCCAACGTTAAAGTTGATATGAGTAAATCTAAAACGCTCCTTCGGGAGCGTTTTTTTTGTATATTTGAATTCACTCATTTGTTTCCAATGGGTGCTATAGATGTTTTAATTTAAATGCTTAACCTGAATGAAAGAGGTAGTTGAAAATGGATTGCACATGGAAGTCGCTGAGTAAGTTTTATATTTGCTTCTTTGCGCTAATGGTGACGGCATGCGGCGGGAGCAATTCTTCAGAGAAGACCTTAGTTGCTCCTCTGAGCGTCGAGGATATCGAAATTGTTGACCAAGAATCAGCTATTGTGAGTGGAAACACAATTAAACTTTCGGTTCAATTCAATCGTCAGCTCAACGCTCCTCAGCAGCTCGGCATTGAGTGGGTTTCTGTAGAGGAACAGTCGATTATTGCAACCCAAGAAGTAGACCTTGAAGAAGGTATTGAGACCAAATTGATTCAGCTCACTACGCCGGAGATCGATACGGCGCAATATGATACCGCTCATCAGTTAAAGATACGCGTCTCACTCAATGAGAGCCACGCATCCTCGTCTGGTTTTACCTTATTTGTACCACCTCCTGCAGATAAATTATTAAACTCCAACGGGAACAAGTGGTCGAATGAACAGCAATCGCAACGCGTATGGGATGAAGGCGTACTTCAAGTCGTCGGGACTAACTTCGACCTATGGCCGATTCCAGATAATCCCTCCTGGCGAGAAGACCCCTTTGATAACAATACTTGGCTCCTCTATTATCATTCGCTGGGATGGCTGTATGCGTTAGACTATGAGTATGAAACCTCAGGTGATGTAGCAGTGCTCCAGCGCATCGAGTTTTTGATAATGGATTACTTGAAAGACAACCCAAGAGCTGGTGAAAATAATTATATGGCTTGGAATGATCATTCGGTTGCATGGCGTCTTGAAGCTTTGACTTACTTTTATCAGAAATATTTTCGTGCAAAGTGGTCTGCCGAAGGGAAAAAGGTGCAGCTCTATGATGTTTTTGAGCACGCAGACGAATTGCAGATACTTCTTGGGGATGATCGTTATTTTGCGCATAACCACAGCATGTTTCATGCGATGTCTTTGTACAACTTCAGTTTTGTATTTCCGGTAGAGAATGAGCTGCAGAGCTATCGCGGGGACGCTGTTGAACGAATTAACGAGTTGTTTGATGAAATGGTTAACAACGAAACGGGAGTGTCGGTTGAGCAGTCAACTAGCTACCATTTTATCGCTATGGAGCTTTTTATCGAAGCTAATGATCTTGCTCGAACAATGACCTCAGAGCCATTGTCTGGATTAGACACTAATTTAGGTCAGATGGCTGATTTTGCAGCGCATTTCATCTACCGAAACGGTCTTGCGACTGCTATGGGCGACACGAATTACAATAGACCCATTTGGTGGAACCGTTTAGAGCGAATCATAAAGGACGGTGATATTCAGTCTGACTATGTCGATTTTGTATTAACAGAGGGCAAAGCCGGTAAGTCTCTCGAAGACAATTACATAGCCGAAAGTGATGGATATGTTATACAGCGACCAGATTATTTAATCACTGATGACGAAGTTTATACATTCACTGATTTTGGCAAGAGGTTGTTCTCACATGGCCATCATGATGCAGGTAATGTTATTGCGGCTATTAATGGCGAGCAATTACTGATCGATATCGGTGGACCTTACCTCTACAACAGTCCTAAAAGGGAATACTATCGCTCAGCGTACGCTCACAATACAGTCGTTGTTAACAGTCAAGCGCATTTCACAAATGATGCATTATTATTAAGTGCAGACTGTCAGGGGAAGCTTTGCTACAGTTTGGGTAAAATAGAAGAAGTAAACTATAAACACTGGCGTTTAGTCGTAACGGTGAAGAGTGACAAGGGGCCACGTTGGACTATTGTTGATTTAGTTCGACCTAACAGCAGTGACCTAACGGGCGAAGGTGTTGCTCATGACTTCAAGCTTATCTATCACATGGCGGAGTCAACTCAGGTGGAGGGTCGCGAAGACAGCACTAAGTGTCAGCGTCTTACCTTAGCGTCTGACAAAGTATTTTGTCTTCAGGTGAAGGCAAATATCTCGCAAGAGGTTCAGTACTTTGTAGGCGTCGAAAACGAAGAGTATACTCAAGGTTGGGTTCAGCCGGCATTTGGCACAAGGAGCCCGGCGCCTGTTTTAGAGTTTGTGAGTGCTGGACAAAAACTTAATGCAGTTAGTGAGCTTAGGAGTAGCCAACTAGCAGAGGAGCCTCTGGCGAGCCTGCAAGCTATTGATGAGGACTCGTTAAGCTATGAACTTGATATGGGCTCCCACATACTTTTCCTAGCCGACGTAGCAAGTCTCAATCCAAGTGTCACAATTATGGAAAGCCAATAGTGTTGAGAAAACTAATGAACTATAACGAGTAAAATTGTTAGTTACTGAATTTAATATGCCTTTTGGTTATTCATGAGGAAGTGAGTTGAGCAAATTGCGTGTTTCTCTGCCAGTCTCTCACGCCTTCGCTGCATTGTATAAGAACCGATTCTGAAGGGGCTGGTTAACACGAAGTTATCCTATCGCTATAGATTAAAAAGCGATAGACTAAAATTTCAATTGAATATGAAAACGATAACTGAAGAAAACGTGTGTGTTTTCAAGTATGGTCTCTTATGAAATCAGAAGTAAAACTTTTCTCACAGGGTACCCGGTTATAAATTTTGGATAGAAAGATACCCGCTATCTAAAAATAAAAATTTAAGATGACGAACGTAATTTATTCTTAATCAATAAATCAGAGTGGGCTTTAGATCAAGAGATAAATCTCGCTTTTACGAGGTTAGCTTGATTGAGAGTATAGGAAGGAACATAAGAGAACCAAAATGAATCGACTTATTATCACGCTAGGTTTTTATTTCTCGTTAGGGGCAGCTCACGCAACGAACTTCAACGATTTCTGTCCACATACGGATGCTAGTGTTGACTGTTCCAGTGAGTTTGTTGATGCACTGTACGCCGCTGCAGAGAAGAATGATGCGCTTTACTTCTACGGTAATGAAAAGTTTTGGTTGCGAGGAATTGAGTTAAACGATCCAACCTTAGAGGTTGTTAATCTTGTCGGTGTTGCTCATGAAGGTAATCAACCAACTGTAATTACTGAGGGAATGAGTTTAATTATAAATGGACGAATGTCTATTTCAGGGCTTCGGTTTGAGGGGTATAAACCTTATGAGCCGACGCTGGGTAACAAAGGGTATTTGCTGAAAACTACAGTAGGTCATGATTTGACCAGCGGGCTTCGTATCGAGAATAATGACTTTTCGAACGCAAGCGAAGACTTATTGGCGGTGTGGAATAGTACAAACGTCAGTATACACAACAACCGTTTTCAACGGGCAGGTCTTGCTGACCATATAGAAGTTATGCTAATACCGGGTGATGAAAGGCCAATCGGAAGTGGTGTCGTTGTAAACAATATTGTTGATGCAAATATAATCCGAAATGATTTTTATGAAATTAAGAAAATTGGAATTTACTTTGATTCTACGCATATTGTAAGCAAAAACGTTACCATTGCGAACAACTTGTTTGACTTAAAGCATTATGAGGTTCCAACAAAGCGCTATGGATTTCAAGGCGCTGTGGGAGTTTACCTAAATCAAATCATGGAGTTTTCTAACTTTGAAATTCTAGGCAATACGTTCCTTGGGACGATTAATGGCGTACGTATTAATGGTAGTGATATTCGTGTCGCTTATAATAACTTTAACCCATCAGGATATTGCACTAATACAAGCACTAGTACTTCTAGCATCATAGAAGACACAGGAATTGCTATAAAGGGGCATTACCTTGAGAACATTAAAATTGAAAATAACTGCATTGATAATCACGCGGTAGGTATTGCGCTCGTTAGCTGGAAAAATATAAGCGACGTTGATATTAACGAGAATAAAATCAACGATGGTCATACAGGCATTGTCGTTGAAGATATAGAGGGCGCAGATTTCAACAGTATTTCGATAGTTAGAAATGAATTATATAGAGTACTTGGGAATAACATAGCATTACGCTCGCGAACGGTTAGTTCAAACAACATCGTGGTACAAAATACTATATTGCAAGACCCGACCTGGCATAGAACTGGAATCACAACCGATGGGCCATTGATAGTCGCGAACAATCAAAATCGATTATTTATTGAAAATAACTATTTAATTGCGACGCCGACATCCGTTAATTGGAACTTAATTACGCTGAACGGCGTCACCGAAAGTTTTATTAAGCGCAACTACTTGAGACCAAGCCAGCTTGGAAAATCTGAGAGCTTTGGCGGGATCAAGCTTAATAATTCTTCTACTGGCAATCTGTTGCTGAACAATACATTTGTTGGTTTTTATCCAGGTATTCACGATTATGGGAGTCAAAATAAAAGTGATTACAATACATTCAATTAACCAACACTTATTCTTTGCCGTAATTTTTATATTTAGGTAAGTAGTTGGTTATTACCCTCCCGATAAAGTTAGCGAAAGGAATGAATAGCTGACTTGTCTTAGGGCTATAAAGACCTTCAGACTTTAACCTAACAATGTCGGAGTCAAGGAGGAGCCAAGTATTCTTAAAGACTTGGTATTTAAGTACTTCTTCTACTGGACTGCGTAAACACGCTGTGAATATGCGACGCTCGGCAAACCCTGGAAGAACCACGTTAAATACACTATTGAGCGCAATACCACCCATATAGATGTGGGCAAAACCACGACCAAACATGAACTCAAATGCTGTAACGTAATTTGCTCTATCTACACCAGTGAGATTAATTTTTTCTAGTAGTTCCGTGTAATCGTGTTCTAGTAGTTTGAGTTCTTTATCTGACAGCTTACAATAGCGTTCGCGGAGAATTTGTATATCTGCATCGCGGGTAAAGCAGCCAGGAAAGAGCCTTTTAATCTCACTACGCAAGGAGGAGCCGTATAAATAGACACCGCGTTGTAATACGTCTCCAAGGTAGCCGTCAAGTGCGACGAAAGCAGGTTTGCATAATTGTGAAGCCTTTCGGTAGTTCACAAAAAACTGTTGCTGCAATTGTTTGTTTTGACCTGCTAATATCCACTCACAAATAACATCATCATCGGCATTGGGCTGTTCTTCTTTGAACCTAAAGTGATGTACCTTAAGCTGTAATTTTTTGGCGATCACGCCCGAGTTCATAATATCCTTAGATTGCTCTGGTCCCCATGTGTAGCCTCTTGAGGCATTCCCAATAATCGCGAGCAACCGCGAATCAAAGCCTGCGGAGATCGAGACAAACTTGCTGGTAGAATCAAATGCATCCGTTGTTTTTTTTATGTGTAACGGAATTTCTGCGATTGGTACAGCTGGAATACGACTAAAATCTATGTAACACTTTTGCTTGTCTAGGCTATTAATATGACCGGGTAGAATGCGCTCAATATTTTGATAGCGCGTTCGGTGTCCCCAAATATGACCCTTTTTTTCGATAATTCCAAGATGGACGGGATTAATAGGGGTCAATTCTGAACGCAAGGCAAGTGCCGATGGTGCTACTTGCAATTGTCCTCCGACGCGGGTTAAGTAATGAGCACTTAAGCCAAACCAATCAACGAAGACATGTGGCGTTACACCGTCATCAAAGATCCCTATAAAGACGCCTTGTTCGATACTAAAAAGAGCCTCACTTAGCCCGTTCTGCTCGATTCGCTCTAGTAAACGGTTGTAATTATTGACGGTGCCTTCGAGTAAAAACCATCCGGCAATGAGGAGCTTACTTCGATTACCGTGAGCAACAGGCTTACCGAGTGTTAGTCGCGGATCATAAATAATGTCGCATTTGCTGCCGTCACAAAGCTGTTCCTGATGAAGTTTGAAATTTTTGGTTAATTCTTTAACTTGCTCTGGTTGGTGTTCTAACGAAACGTTTAGGAATAGCCAGTTCATGATTTAGTTACCTTGTCCGTTTTTTGAGGCTTTTGAAAATAAGGCTTTAGGATAGTCAAGTAAACACCCCAGCGCACACTGTAACAAAGTCCTAAGCAGGTAAAGAGCCCTATAAGGAATTTATAATCATGTTCAATACTTTGTCCCAATAACCAAGCAAGTCCTAACATTACAACGAACATCACTGAACTGCTGATCAAAGCAATATTCTCTCGTTGAAGTAAAATTAGAAGGTTACCCTCAACTAAATATAGTTGGCCAATCACCATCGCACTGCAAACCGTCATACTGAGAAGTAGATCGTGCGGGGTTAGCTGTTGGCCCGAAACTATGAGGTAGAACAACACGAATAGATATGCTGGGATCAGCATGATTAGACCCAATCGGTGAATGCGGCGCACGCAAGTGTGTACAATTCTTGAATCTACTTTTCTTGCGCGAACTACTTTGGCTAACGACCCGATGAAGAGGTTTAAGTATGAACGCGGAACAACAAACAGAGCCCCCACAGCAGTTACCATCAAACTCAATTTTGTGAGTATGATGGGCGTAATCATTGATTCGACAAGTGCCGGAAGGATCATAAGAAAGCCTCCCGCTATAAAAGTGCTGCCACCTATTTTTATAGCACTCCATATCAGGCTCCATGACCACACTGTTGGATGACCTCCGCTTTTTGTCTGACGAAAGCGCCATAAGAAGCTTACAGTGATGAGCACTACGTGGCTAGAAACCAAAGCGGTGACTATAGATAGCTTGCTAGTCCAAAGGGTCAGAACAAGAATTATCACCAGTAATAAGTCTAATAGACTTAAAAACATAAATTTGCGTTCAGCGATCCATCCGTGACGTTCAATCTGCCAGCAGCTCAGTGCGGTGGTTATGCCTAGAAAAGGCAGTAGTTCGAACTGTAAAAAAGGGATAGTGACTACTGTCATAAGTACAGCAGTCACGGCGCCTGTAATCAATAAAAATAGGCTGATGATAACTTTACTTTTTCGGTTGGAGCCCGCTGAATGCCGAATGAGTACAAGTCCAAAACCACCACCACTAATCATGCAAAGTGCTGTGGCGAATAAATACATTGCAGTAAAGGGAGCCGCATATTGGGGGGTATAGAGGTGAGCCGCAAGCCACACAACCAAAATGCGGAACGCACCCGGAGCGATACTTATAAAAAGTGAAGCGAGCGCTTTCATGCGCTTTCTCTCGAGGTTGAAATACCGAAAAATATGCGTAAACGTAAACACAAAATTGCGTAGACGACACCTATTAGCCCCCCCGGCTGTCCGCTAACAAATGCGTGTCCAGCAAACATACCATGCGCGAAAAATACGACGACTGAAGTAGTCAAAAACAGGTGAAGTGAACTTGGCGCCCGAACATAGAGAAGTAAAGACATTAGTACGAAAAATAAATGCATAATGCTGACGAGCAACGCAAAGATGATACCGTACCCACCGAAGAGGTCGTACCATTCCTGCTCAATGTTTTTGTAGGTAAGAAATTCATCAATATTATTTTGCTCAAGGTAGTATTCCCGACCTACCATCTCATAGAATTTTACGCCTCCACCAGTCCAGATCACCTCTTCGTCAAATCGAGCTAAACTACGATCGGCTGCATTTATCAAACGTTGGCGGGGGCTGGCGCCCTCAATAATTTGGTTAACTTGAGTGAGCTGATAACGAAATTCATCAATATTTTTATTAGTATATTGGTAGGCGGCTATGACACCAGTGATGATTACTGTCATTAATAAATACTTGCTTACCTTCTTAAAAACTGTATTCGCAACTTTAAATACAACTATTAAAAATACAAACAAGAGAGTTAATGCAGCGCTTCCGCCCCAGCCAGCTTTAGTTCCGAGTAAAATTAAACCGGCAATACATAGTGCTGCTTTTATAATACCGCTTAATGTTACATGTTGGTATAGAAAATAATAAATAAAACAAAGGGATATGAGTGCAGCTAAGCCGATATCATTGCCACCAACATAGAATGATTTAATACCAAAAGCGTGGTCACCGTAACTTTGAATCCCGAGACCTGTTGCAAATGAAAAGAGCATAAAGCTCCCGAAAACTAAACCGTAGTATGCAATGCCCATGAGCAACAGACGGGTCTCATCGCCAAAACGCTCAAATAGTTTTAGTGTGATCACAAGCACAGCAAACGGAAAAAGCCAACGAGAGAAGAGCGTAATTTCGCTTACAAGATTAAAGTTGCCAGTTGGAAAAGTCGACCATGCCGCAAAACATGCCCAAGCAAGAACCATAATGCGAACCATGATAGTAACATAGTTTTCGCGAGTAAAAACAAGGTATAGACCTATCATTATGAGCACCAGGCGATAGGCGAGACTGATGCGTAGGCCTCCCAGGCCAAGGTAACTGAAGAGTCCATAAATAGTGTCTAACCAGATTACAGGGTAGACTAAGAGTGCAAACAGCACGAGTCCCAATTTATGTTCAGTTGATGTTAGCTTCATAATAGCGACCTAGACCTGCGATGAGGTAAGTAGAAGCTTAGCGCGGTTAGCCCTATTGTTATCCAAGCGAAATACACAATAACAGCGACAGCTGACTTGTTGGGATAGACCTCTTTGGCGGTGGTAGTGATATCGGAACTCTTAAACAGTAGCGGAAGTTTAGAACTTAACGTTTGTTTTCGTGCTTTAAGAATTGTAATAAAGTCACTGACGAAAGATAAATCTGTTTTTGCAGCGTTGCGCAAACTAAAGGTCGTTGCGCGCGATAAACGCAAATCAAGTTCAGCAGTTAATTCCTCGCGTAGAACACTCTCAAAAAGCTCAAGGATATCGTGCAATTGTTGCTCGGCAAGCTTTTCTTCAAAGAAGTGCCACCGCAATTTGTGAAATTCATCGAGCTCGTGACGATAGTAGTGCAAATTCTGTCTTACATACAGGAACAAAGCCTTATCCGGAGAGTCGCTGTATTGAGAGATCGCAGAGCTGTATTTTGTGATTGAGTGAGCATACTTGCCTTCCAGCATTTGTACAACGCGTTGTGTGAAATACTCACTGCTCATGAGGTATGCCAATCGAATTTCTGGACGCCTTGTAACGGGTTTAGAGAATTCGGCACTTGTAGAAACCAACACTTTATCATCAATTTTCCGCATCAGTCCCTGCGCATAAGCCTCATCACCGAATACAAAAAACACCTGCGCTTGAAATAGGTGGCTGAGCCCTAGGGTATAGCCCACACTAAATACTGCTCCGCTGATGACAAATAATATCGTTACTACCCAATGACGAAGTAGCCATTGCAAGTAACTTTTAATATTTAATTTGCTGTTCGACACGCCGATAACTTAATAACAAACTTGTGGTAAACATAATTAGACAGCCAGTAAATCCGCCAATCACAAACCAAACTTTCCATGAGAAAGACGACGGTTTGTGAGGGACGACCGGAGGGTCTATAAATTCGAACACATAATCTTCATTTACTTCGACTAACATAGCTCGCTTATACTGCTCTTGTAGAAGCTGATATAATGCTTCGCGAACCTCGGTCTGTTGTGAGTTATCAATGCTTTCGTTCAGATATTCGATTTGAGCTGCTACATTTGTTGCTTCACGCTGGCGCATCACTTCGTTGATCTCTCTAACAATGATATTGAGCCAGTTGGCAGCAACTTCCGGCGACTCGTGACGTAATCTAAGCGTAACGATGCGAGTGGTTCTATCGTAAAAAACGTCGAAACGCCCTTGAAATGCTTCATATCCTTCCCATAGCTCAGGTACTGGTTTTAATGGCGGATCAACGTCACGTATCCATTGTTGTGATTCTTTGTTGTAAAGATTATCTTCAAAAATAACCTGTTCACGCTCACTGTCCCATTCATCAACAGCTAGCAAGTAGGGCAACCAATTATTGGCTCGGATTAGCGGGTACACAAAACTCCGCGACTTCATAATTTCAACGGCCATTTGGGTATTATTCAATCTCGACGCACCAAGATCGATCCCCGCTAATCCAGCTAAACCACCCAAGGCCCCGGCCATTTCAGCTAATCCGCCTGTACGTTCCTCACTTGGCGCCAACACCGCAATTGCTTCGTATTCAGTTGGCTTTAAGTTGCGTATGCCGGCAAATGTAAATGCCAGTAAGATAGGGACAGCTACCCAGAGTTTCCAGTATTTAAGTGTGACTCGATAAAATAATTGTGACGAGAATAAGGTGATCTTTTTATTAGAACTCATGTTTTTTCCTAACATAGCTAATGCTGAGTATCATCAACATAATGCGATAACGTAGACTGCGGCTGAAGCCTTTACGGGCAAGTACTTGCAAGTAATGATTAAAGCGTTGCCGCAGACTCATCTTGTAGCCATGCTTTTTTCTGAATACATCGTATCCGTCTACAGCTTTTGGCCCGGATGAAATTCGTTCATGACCATGCGCGACGTATATGTTCATTAAGGGGAGGCCGATCCGCTTGGCGGGGCCATAGGCTTCGATCAAACGCACGAAACAGTCATAGTCTTGCAAAGCGGGGAAATCGCTATCGAATCCGCCAATGCTCAATAGGCGTTCTTTTCGAACCAAGACTTGGTTTCCCGTGTGATTGCGACCAAGCTCGCTGCGAAGCGTTAAGATTTGCTCGCCGTCGAGGATCACTTTTCGCGAGTTGTGCGTGACCCAATACAAGCTGGTACAAACGAAAGCATACTCGTCATTATAATTTGCGAGCATAACTTCAAGTCGCTCGGGTAAAAATTCATCGTCGTCATCAAGGCCAGTTACGAGCGGTGCGGCAGCAAGCTCTATTGCCCGATTACGGCTCGCGCAAGCGCCAATACTGGTCTCGTTGCGAAGCATGTGCACCCGTGGGTCAGATTTCGTAACCGCTGTTAGGTACTCGAATGTGCCGTCTGTTGAGCCGTCGTCAACAATAATAAGTTCCCAGTCGGACATGGTTTGTGCTTGCACAGAAGTAACCGCACGTTGCAAAAGCTGCACGCGATTCTTGGTAGGAATGTAAACGGTAACTGCTGGCATAGCATCATCTTCGTTGGTGGTAAAAAAGCAAGAACCGATTGTAGCAATTAAGTTTTATATAGTGAACAAAGCGCTTGGAATTATTGTGTAAGTCGTTAGACTTTAGCTATTAATTAGATTTATCTTTATAGGCTAATAAACGTGCAGAAGGTGCCTCTTACTGTCGAAGTCAAAGGAATCAGCTTCGTTAATCAAGGAGCTGAACTTATGCTTCATGCTATCATCGAGCAGTTTCAACAGCGTGGCATTTCGGCTCGCTTTGTGGTGGAGCCACAAGGAGCATACGAGCGTCGTGCACAGTTCGGCTTGTGGCAAAAAACACGAGCGATTCGAAAGCACATCAACTATCTAGCGCCACTACAGTTGTTACCGCGCAGTTGCCGTACACAGCTGGGGTTGGTAAATGATAGCGATATTGATTTGGTGCTTGATGCCTCAGGCTTTTCTTATGGAGATCAATGGCCTTGGCGTGTTGCTCATGATCGATTAGCAACAAGTATGCGCCGATACCACAAACGTCGTGTACCGGTGGTGTTGTTACCACAGGCCTTTGGCCCATTTCGTGAAGCAAAATGGCAAAGGCAGATGCAACATATTCTTGCGTATGCTAATTTGGCATACGCGCGTGATACTACTTCATTTGATCATTGTACCTCTCTGCTAAACTATCAGCAGGAGGCTAGCGTAAAGCGTTGTCCAGACTTTACTAACCTCTTGAAACCACGACCCTATCAGGCATATCAACCATCAGCGAACAGTGTTTGCGTGATCCCCAATAGTAAGATGCTGCAGAAGCGAAAAGACGGCGATGTTTATGTGAATTGGCTGGTCGAGTTGATTCACGCAATACAAAACGACGAGCAACCTGTATTTATGCTGCTGCATGAACAGCAACAGGACCAAGGCTTGGCAGCCACCATTAACGCCCGGCTAAGCAAAGCGGTGGCAGTGGTTGCACCGAGTGATGCGCGACAGAACAAGTGGCTTATTGGACACAGTGGCTGGGTGATAAGTTCTCGTTATCATGGTCTAGTGAGTGCTTTATCACAGGGCGTTCCCGTTACCGCAACCGGCTGGAGTCACAAGTATGAGCAGTTATTAAGTGACTACACTTGTCAAGATGCCCTAGTGGAGCCACAACAGAATGCGGTTGCCGTGTGGCAGCGCATTCACAAGACCTTGAACGACGCAACGAACTACGGAGAATTGCGTGCACGGATAGTTGAGTCAGGACAATGGCAACGCGAAGCCGTAGAAAAGATGTGGGATGAGGTCTTTAGCTTACTTGATTAATTTCAGCGCTGCGGTAGCGTAGAAAAGAAGTTAAGCAAGCTTTGCACTGTCGGCGCAACAGCAAATTGCTGACGCGCGTGTTCGCGTGCCGCTGTGGTCAAAGAGGTGTAATGCGTTGTGCAGAAATCGATGGCTCGTAACAACTCTGCCGTAGAAACATCTTCGCATAGGTAGCCAGCTTGTTGATGTGGGACCACGTCGGGGGTTGGGCCCTGTGTTAGAGCAATCACCGGAAGCCCTATAGCCATTGCTTCGATAAAACCCATCCCGAAAGCATCGAACTGCGAGGGCAAGATAAACAGATGATGCTGCTGCAGCACGTTTATCTTTTTGTCGTAGTCAACCCAGCCAAGAAAGTTTATGCGCTCCTTTATTCCCAAATCGATTGCTAACTGTTGTAAGTTTTGCAGCTCGGGCCCCTCACCAGCTATACTCAGGTGATAACGTGTGGGCAAGATTGCTAACGCATGTAGCACAGCAGCGACATTTTTGCCGGCAACCAACCGTGTCATGCAGAGCATTTTGATTGGCCCGTTGTCAATTGAGAGGAGTTTCGGTGTCGCTTGTAAAAACTCTTCGTCGAGCGTGTTTGGAACGACGTGGAGTTTATGTTCTGGGAGTTTAAGTTCATCTATAAAGCGTTGTCTCCACCAAGGTGTTAGTACGCAAATGCCGTCGGCGAGCTGAACCATCTGCTTAAGTAGCCAGCGTCGCCAAGGCGAACGTAAGTAATCATCAGTGACCGCGGAGTGAAAGTGAAAAACAATAGTCGCTCCCTGCTTGCGTGCATGGCGTGCAAGTAAGTACTTACGTAGCATCGACAGCCAACGTGCGCAGTGCAACCAAACAATATCACTTTCTTGCACTTGCTTGTGTATTTGCGTGACAGCTTCGTAATAGGCTTTGAGCTTGCTCTGATTGCCGCGATGCGACTCAATGAGTGTTAAACCCGCTTTTTGCAGGTCTGTAGAAGCACATAATCCGACGAGAGCTGTGCTAATCCCACCACGTCCGTGTTTCACCGCTGTCGCCACCAAATAAATCATCCGTCGATTAAACCCTTGGTATCTACCCAAACCTTGCCATCAAGTTGAGCGCGAGTAATGGCTTTGAATGGTTCGTGATCGACTAACAATACAATAATATCTGCGGCTTCAAGTGCGTCATTGAGTTCGGTCAGCATAGCATTTGAGAAGTCATCTGGCAGTGTCGAGATATTGGGTTCAACGACTAATGTTTGACCATTATGTTGTGCCGCTATGCCTCTTGCAATATCGAGTGCTGGACTTTCGCGCAGATCATCAATATTAGCCTTAAACGCCAAGCCTAAGCAGGCAATCACGAGTTCGTTATCAGGCTTACTCAGACTTTGCACTTGTTGCTGAACCTGTTCGAGTACCCATTTAGGTTTGTAATCGTTAACTTCGCGGGCGGTACGAATAAGTCGTGCTTGTTCGGGAGCTGAGCTCACGATGAACCACGGATCAACTGCGATGCAATGCCCGCCTACACCGGGCCCTGGTTGTAAAATATTTACGCGAGGGTGGTGATTGGCGAGGCGTATTAACTCCCAAACGTTAATAGCAAGTTTGTCACAGATCAGCGAAAGCTCATTAGCAAAGGCGATATTGACGTCTCTGAAACTGTTTTCAGTAAGCTTAGCCATTTCAGCTGTGCGAGCATCCGTCAAAAGGCAATCACCCTTTAGAAAAGTTCGGTAGAGTTCAGCTGCCATTTCGCTGGCGCGCGGAGATAACCCACCAATGACACGGTCATTATAGACAAGCTCTTCCATAACCTTGCCTGGAAGAACTCGCTCCGGACAATAGGCGAGCTGAATGTCGGCATCACTACCGTGGGTCGAAGGGAAAGTAAGTTCGGGACGAGCCTCTTTTAACCATGCTTCGAGATGCTCGGTGGTACCCACCGGTGAGGTCGACTCAAGAATAATGAGGTTACCCTTGCTGAGGACTGGAGCGAGTGCTTTCGCCGCAGATTCGATATAGGAAAGGTTGCCAGTTTTATCGTCATTGAATGGCGTCGGAACTGCCATAATAAATGCATCAGCGGATTCAGGCTGTAGGGTTGCCCTTAATAATCCACTTTTTACGGCACTTGCAACAACATCGCGTAAACCAGGCTCAACAATGTGGATATTGCCTTGATTAATGGTTTTCACCGTTTGTGGGTTCACGTCAACGCCAATGACCTGCATGCCTTGTTTCGCAAATATTGCTGAGGTAGGCAGGCCAATGTAGCCAAGACCGATAACTGAAACCGTCTGCGTGATACTCATAGATTTAGAGTTCCCTCTTTAATACGTCAATAATGCGTTCGCAAGCTCTGCCATCTCCATACGGATTATGAGCGTGACTCATCCCTTGGTAGAGTTCTTTGTTATCAAGTAGCTCAGTTACATTACTTACTATTGTGCTCACGTCGGTGCCTACCAACTTAACTGTTCCAGCCGCTATCGCTTCAGGGCGCTCTGTTGTGTCACGCATGACTAATACTGGTTTGCCAAGCGAAGGCGCTTCTTCTTGAATGCCTCCACTATCTGTCAAAATGACGGTTGCTCTGTTCATCAGATAAACAAAAGGCTCATAATCTTGAGGCTTTATGAGATGTACATTAGGATAGTCGCTCAGCAGGCGATTCACCGGCTCCTGTACGTGGGGATTCAAGTGCACAGGATAAACGATTTGTAACTCAGGTCTTTCTTTAGCAAGTGTGGCGAGCGCTTGGCAGATTCGCTCAAAACCTTGTCCGAAACTTTCACGGCGGTGCCCCGTAACCAGTAAGAGAGGTTGTTCTAGACGAATCGATGCGAATCGTTCTGCATACATCTCTTGTTTTTTGCTGTCTTTCGCTAACTGTTCACTAACGTGAAGCAAAGCGTCTATCACCGTATTGCCGGTCACATGAATATGCTCTGCAGGGATATTCTCCGCCAACAAATTATCTCGAGCTTGCGCCGTTGGGGCAAAGTGCCAGCGCGTAATACCAGCAACTAAACGCCGATTAGCTTCTTCGGGCCACGGCGAATAAATATTGCCGGTGCGCAAGCCAGCTTCGATATGTGCAACAGGGATTTGTTTAAAATAAGCGGCGAGGCCCGTCGTTAATGTCGTAAGTGTGTCGCCATGAACACAAATCAAGTCAGGCTTAAATTCATTAAGTACGGGCTCTATGCCAGTTAATACTCGTGCAGCGAGCTCATGCAATGTTTGGTCTGGGCGCATCAAGTTGAGGTCATAGTCAGGTCGTAACTTAAACAGAGCTAATACCTGGTCAAGCATTTCGCGGTGTTGTGCGGTTACACAAAGCCGTACGTCCCAGCCAATTGTCTTAAGCTGTTGCATTTGCTGCACCAAAGGCGCCATTTTAATGGCCTCTGGTCGAGTGCCAAATACGATTAGAACTTTCTTGCTCATAGAGTCTCAGTGATAGTGTTCTTATAGTTTGTGCATGAGGTGCAAACGCAAATAGCTTAATAAAGCTAACTGGCGACCGATTCGACTTGGCTGCGAGCAAAGCCGATAAAACCACTCGAGGTGCAAATCGCAAAAGAGTTTGGGCGCTCGCTTGCCATAACCAGTAAAGACATCATAAGTGCCGCCGACGCCCAGATAAAAAGCATCTGGGTAAACCTTGCGTAAACGCTGAATCAACTTTTCTTGTTTAGGCGAGCCCATGGCAACCGAAACCAACTTAGGTTGGTGCTTGGTTAACGCATCGTGAAGCTGGCGCTCATCGTCAAAGTAACCGTCGATTGCGGCAACGACAGGCGTGCCCTGTGCTTTTAATTTGGCTTCACATGCCTGATTTACTTCAGGTTTCGCACCAATGATAACGACGGGCAAGCTCTGCTTCGCCGCTTGGCGCATCAGCGCTTCCCATAATTCACAGCCAGGAATCCGCTGATTCGCAACACCTTTTTTACGCATCGTCCGCACCACGCCGGTACCATCAGCGAACCTTAACGTGGCATTATTGATTAATTCGCGCAGCGTTGCATCTGCTCTCGCGAGCATTACTTTTTCGGGATTGATGGCGATACCGAAGCCAGGTACGACGCTACCGTCGGGCTTAATAATGTGACGTACAGCAGCAGCCATTGAAGCGAAAGGCATCACTTGCAAGCCGCCTACGGTAATCTGCTTTGAATTTGTTGAACGCATGTAAAAAATTGATCTCGATATTAGGAGAAGGCATTCTATCTAGGCTTAAATAAAACTGCAATGTCATAGGGGTAAGTTAAGTAGAACTTTACACCCTAGGACTTCAAAGGAATCCCATGAACATTGTCGTTGTAGGTATCGGTTATGTAGGCCTTTCAAATGCTGTCTTGTTGGCTCAACACAATTCGGTCATCGCAATTGATATCGATGCCGAAAAAGTGGCGCTACTAAAGCAGATGCGAAGCCCTATCCAAGATGCCGATATTGAATATTTTTTTAAATATCGAGAGCTACAGTTGAGTGCTACTACAAATTCTGCTGAAGCTTTTCCGTCGGCGGATTGGGTGCTTATTGCCACACCAACGAATTACGATCAGAAAACCAATCACTTTAACACTAGTTCGGTGGACGAAGTGATTGAACAAGTAATACAATATAATAACCAGTGTAACATTGTGATACGATCTACCATCCCAGTGGGGTACGTTGCCAAGAAGCGCGCTGAGCTGGGCACCGAGCGTATTTTGTTTGCGCCTGAGTTTTTGCGCGAAGGCAAAGCGTTGCACGACAATTTATATCCGTCGCGGATTATCGTCGGCGAGCGTTCCGAACGGGCTGAAATCTTTGCACAACTTTTACAAGCAGGTGCGCTGAAGCCCGATGTTCCAGTGCAATATACTGAACCGACAGAGGCCGAAGCGATTAAGTTGTTCGCCAATACCTACTTGGCGATGCGGGTGGCGTTCTTTAATGAACTCGATACCTATGCGGCGCATCATGACTTAGATACCCGCCAAATTATTGACGGTGTTTGTTTAGATCCGCGCATTGGCGACCATTACAACAACCCGAGCTTTGGTTATGGCGGCTATTGCTTGCCGAAAGACACACGGCAGCTGCTGGCAAATTATGATAATGTGCCGCAGGTCATTATCGGCGCGATTGTGGATGCCAACCGTACCCGTAAAGATTTTATAGCAGATGCTATAATCGCCAAGCAGCCGAAAACGGTCGGTGTGTACCGTTTGGTCATGAAAGCGGGTTCGGATAATTTTCGCTCAAGCGCAATACAGGGCATCATGAAACGCCTGCAGACGAAGGGCATCGAAATTATTGTGTATGAACCGACACTTAGCGAAGAAACTTTCTTCAATTGTCGTGTTGAGAAAAAATTACAAGAATTTAAAGAGAAATCAGATATAATTATCAGCAATCGAATGGCTGCAGAATTAAGCGACGTTGCGCAAAAAGTCTATACGCGCGATATCTACAATAGTGATTAGGGACAAGCGATTAAATGAATATTTGGATGGTGTTAATAGCCGCTGCCGCACTTTCGAGCGTGTTATGTAACGTCCTGATACCGATGGCTTGGCGCACCGCGCTGGTCGACATGCCTTGCGAACGTAAACAGCATGGCTCACCCGTTCCGTTGGTTGGTGGTTTAGCGGTTTATGGCACTATGCTGATCATGATGGTTGCACTATTGCCACTTGACGTAAATATCCGTTTGTTCTTGGTTTCTGCCAGTTTTATGGTACTCATCGGCGCCCTTGATGACCGTTACGACATTGACGCCGGTGTGCGATTTATTGCGCAGATGCTGGCGGCGGCGGTAGTGGTTTTTGGCGCAGGTGTGCAAATCACCCAGCTCGGTAGCTTATTCGGTACTGGCGTGATTGAGCTCGGCGCTTTCTCGATGCCATTTACTTTGCTTTGTATTGTTGCCGCAATGAACGCCTACAACATGATCGATGGTATTGATGGCTTGCTCGGCTCGATGGCGATGGTCGCGTTTGCTGGCGTTGCGGCGCTGGCATTTATGAACGGGCAGCAGTTGCCACTCCTCGTCGCCACTATTTTGTTTGGCGCGATGATTCCTTATTTAATCCGCAATATCGGTTTCAAGTATCGCCCAGTACGTAAAATTTTCATGGGTGATTCAGGCTCTATGCTGGTCGGTTTCGTAGTGGTGTGGATGCTCATCATGCTGACCCATCCAGAGCGTATTCTCGAAACTTGGTTTGCGAGCACTCCTGACGTCACAGCCGTACGACCGGTCGCCGTGCTATGGCTAATTGCCGTCCCACTTATGGATATGTTTGCCATACTCTCGCGTCGCGTGATGAAAGGACAGTCGCCGTTTAAGCCTGATCGTGAACATTTACATCACATCTTTATGCGCGCGGGCTTCTCTGCTCGCCAAGCTCTTGCTATTATCAGTGTCATTGCGGTCGCTAAGTTGGCGCTTGGTTTGACACTCGAATGGATGCAAGTTTCAGAAACAATTGTCTTGATTATTTTTGTGGCAATTTTTGTTCTCTACTTAATGATGCTCAAGCATATTTGGAAAGTTGTATCTTGGGTACGCCAACGGCGCCACATCGAACCATCTAACTAAAAATTATAAATAGGGGAAATAGCGTGAAAGCATGGTTGCAACAAACGCTAACGGCAGCCGCGCTGGCGTTTGTCCTTTTCGTACCTGTACAAACTCTGCAGGCGCAAGACTTGTCGAGCTTAACTCCACAGCAAATTGAACAAATTCAAAAACTACCCCGCGCGCAACAAGAAGCTATTGCGCGTCAGTTTGGTGTTGATTTAAGCGAGCTTGAAAGCTTAATGAAGGGTGGTGGAGCGACGAACAATGTGCAAGCAGCCCAACTAGGTGAGCGTGCAGCGACATCAGAAAAGCGTGGAACTGATGATAACCGCCCCCTTAGTGAGCTGAGCCCGTCTGAACTTGCCGAACGCCTCGCCGAGAACGACAACGAACTTGAGCCTTTCGGTTACAACCTATTCCAAGGTGAGCCAAGTACGTTTGCGCCAATGGCGAACGCGCCGGTGCCGTCGAATTACGTACTTGGTGTTGGCGATACCCTGCGTATTCAGCTCTATGGCAAAGAAACCCGCAGCATTGACGCCGCTATCGATAATGAAGGCCAAATCGTTATCGAAAACCTCGGTCCTTTAAGCGTCGCCGGCTTGCGCTACAACGAAGCGAAAGAACTGATCAAAAGCACTGTGCGCGAGCGCATGATCGGCATGGAAGCGGCGGTCAGCATGGGCGAGCTGCGCAGTATGCAAATTTTTGTCGTGGGCGAAGCCTACAAACCAGGTGCCTATACCGTTAGCTCGCTGACCACCATTAGCCAAGCGCTCTTTGTTTCGGGCGGCGTCAGTGACATAGCTTCCCTACGAAATGTGCAATTGAAACGCGCTGGCGAAACCGTGGTGACCTTTGACCTCTATAAATTGTTAACCGAAGGTGATGCCTCGAACGATTTCCGCTTGCAAGCGGGCGACGTGGTGTTTATTCCGACCCGTGGCGACATGGTGAGCATTAGCGGTGAAGTGCTACGTCCAGCGATTTATGAATTGCTTCCTGAAGAAAATTTGGCCGATGCTCTAAGTTATGCCGGTGGTTTGTTACCCACAGCCTACCGCAAGTCGGTGCAGTTACAGCGCATCAGCAACGGATCGCGTCGCGTACAAACCATAGATTTAACCGCCAGTAAGGTGAAAACGCCGCTGCAAGGTGGTGATGAAGTTACCGTATTCCCAGTCGCACAAGACACCGTTGATAGCGTGATGGTGGTTGGTGCCGCTGTGCGCCCGGGTGTTTACGAGTGGCGTGACGATTTGCGCATTAAAGATTTGCTACCGACGGTTGATGGTTCACTACTACCAATCACTGACCTCACGTATGGTATCGTGGTGCGCAGCAGTGATGACCGCCGTACCATCAGTGTATTGCAGTTTGATGTGGCGCGGGCGATTCATGGCGACGCTACGGCGAATTTAGCTTTGCAGCCGCGTGACCAAATCGTGTTGTTTAGCCGTTATGAATCGGCTAAAGCCGAAGAAAACCAATTGAGTGCATGGTTGAAGTCGGAAAGCGACCGGCAGCGTGAAGAGCGGGAGCGGGTGCTGGAAGTGTATCGCCAGCAATATCTGCAGAAGCTCATCACCGATGACCTCGGCTTTAGTCAGTTATTAGAGCAAACTACGCCGGAACGCTCGGAAGAGTTGGATAACCAGTTAAGCTCTTTGTTTGCCATTGACGACGGGCAGCAAAAACGAGAAGCCGGCTACTACGCGAAATTCTCGCGGCATAACCTGTTGCAGCCGATCTTGTATCAGCTGCGCAACCAATATAGCGCCACCGGTAGCTTACCGTTGGTGTACGTTGACGGCGAAGTGCGTTATCCGGGGATCTATCCGTTGGTGCAGGGCGCCGACGCACGACAAGCGATTGCAGCTGCCGGCGGCTTGAAAGAATCAGCCTACTTGGCTCGAGCCGAAATCACCCGTACGCAAATTGTCGATGGCGAAGCTGAAGCGGTTTACGTGCCGTTTAATCTTGCTAGTGTGTTGCAAGGTGAAAGCGCCATCGCGATGCAAGGGCGTGACCGCATGCAAGTACTGCCGATTCCGCAGTGGCAAAATACCCTGCAGGTTCGGTTGGAGGGCGAAGTACGCTTTCCAGGCACGTACACCATTCGTCGCGGTGAAACGCTGCAAGGCCTGCTTGAGCGAGCTGGTGGCTTAACCGAATACGCCTTTGTGGACGGTGCGATTTTCACCCGTGCTGACTTGCGTGAAGCCGAGCGGAAACGCTTAGACGAGCTGGCGCAGCAATTACGCCGTGAAATCGCCTCGAATGTGATTACTGATAGCGGGACACAGGTTGCTTACGGCGAAATGAACCAGCTATTACGTGATCTAACCAATATCGATGCGGTCGGTCGCTTGGTCATCGATCTAGGAAAAGTTATAGGTGAGCACGCATCGGTTGCTTCTGATATCCAGCTGAAAAATGGTGACCGCCTGTATGTACCAACGGTACAGAGCACGGTGTCGATTATTGGCGAAGTGCAGCTGGCGAGTTCCTATCAGTATGAGAGCGGCGTCTCGCTTGAAGACTACATCCAGCGTGCCGGCGGTATGCGCCAGAAAGCTGATGACGAACGTATTTATATCGTCAAAGCTAACGGCAGCGTGGTGGTGCCGGAGCGTCGTTCATGGTTTAGCTCTGGGGGTTCGGATCAAATCGAGCCAGGTGATACGATTGTCGTACCGATGGACACCCAATACATGAACAACATCGAAATGTGGACCACCGCAACGCAAATCATGTATCAAGTCGGTGTCGCGCTGGCGGCGCTCAGCGGCCTGTAGCCCGTGGTTCTACCACGGGTCAAACGCGCCACACGGGAAATGTTTAACATTACGGAAAACGTCGAACTCACCCCGTAGTAGAACTACGGGCTACCAATGGATGAGCAATGCAAGTAACAACGGAGCACTTAAACTTAGACGTTACCTTCCAAGGCCTAAGTGCCGCGGAAATTGAAGCCTATGCGGCCAAACGTATGCCTGCCGGTTTTGACGAAGCGCGTGCGTTGCTACTGAAAGGCGAATACGAAAACCCGAGCGAATGGCGCAAAGTCACCCACGTGTTGAACCGTAGCCGCCACTCAGTGGTGGCCGCCGGTGGTGGACGCAACCGTTTCAGCGAAATCGTACGCTTATTGCGTGCCGGCAAATGGCTCGGCGCGACCGGCAAACCTATTACCGACGTGGTGAACATCGGTGTCGGCGGCTCGGATTTAGGCCCGATGATGGGCAGTTTCGCCTTAAAAGAGTTCGCCGACGACAACGTTGAGCACGACCTTGATGTGCACTTCGTCAGCTCCATGGACGGCGGCCAACTATATGCCGTACTGCCGATTATCGACCCTGAAACCACCTTATTTATTATCGCCTCGAAAAGCTTTGGTACCATCGATACCTTAGCCAACGTCGATACCGTCAAACGCTGGGTTTCTGGCACGCTAAGTCAAGAGCAATGGCTTGCGCAGCACGTCATTGGCGTCTCCTCAAACAACAAGGCCATGACTGAGTTCGGGATTCCTGCCGCGCAGCAACTTAGCTTTGCAGACTCGGTCGGCGGCCGTTATTCACTCTGGTCTGCGATTGGCTTGCCAATTGCGTTGAGCATTGGCGCCAACCAATTTGCGCGTATGCTTGACGGCGCTCGTGCCATGGATGAACACTTTGGCCAAGCGCCGTTACTCGAAAATATTCCAGTATTGATGGCGTTGCTCGGTGTGTATAACCGCGAAGAGCGGGGCCTGAACAACGTCGCTGTGCTGCCTTATGACGGTCGCTTGCGTTACCTACCGAGCTACCTGCAACAGCTCGACATGGAAAGCAACGGCAAGCAACAAGACCTGCAGGGCCATGCGATTGACTATCCCACCGGGCCTATTATTTGGGGTGGCTTTGGTCCCAACGGCCAGCACGCGTTCTTCCAGCATCTGCACCAGGGGTATGACGACTTTGCCGCGGACTTTGTCGCGGTGCTGCATCGCAAAGCGCCCGGTTTTAACGCCGACGTGCAAGAAGGTCTGCGTCAGCAACAAGTATTGTCAGTGGCGAACTGCTTGGCGCACCGCCGCTTGATGTGGTTCGGTGATGGCCCGTCGTATCCGGGGCAGCATCCGTCGAACCTGTTGTTCGTTGATGAACTAACACCACAAAGTTTCGGTGCACTGATCGCTGCTTACGAACATAAAGTGTTTACCCAAGGCGTGATTTGGAACATTAACTCGTTCGATCAGCCAGGGGTGGAGCGTGGTAAGCAGATCGCCAAAACCGTGCTAGAGGCGATGACCGGCGCCAGTGACGAAACCTTTGATGAAAGCACTGACAGTATTATCAGTCGCATGTAACGGAGCCTGTGATGAGTAACCCGCGTACCTATGTGCTGTGCAATGACCCCAAGGTTTATATTGTCGATGACTTCTTTACCGAGTCTGAGGGCCAGCAGTTAGTCAATGCTGCTCAAGCTTTGATGGACCGTGCGAAAGTCAGCTCCGACAAAGAAGGCGTGCTAAGCAATGCCCGCACCAACAGCCTTGCTTGGGTGCGCCACTCGCAGAACCTGATCACCACCGAGCTAGGTGTGCGTATTGCTGCCGAAGTAGGGTTGCCGTTGGCAAACGCGGAAAGCTACCAAGTGATTCATTACGGCGAGCAGCAAGAATACCGCGCGCATTTTGATGCCTATGACATGTCCACCGAACGTGGCAAGCGTTGTACCGCTCGCGGCGGGCAGCGTTTGGTGACCGTGCTTGGCTACATCAATCGACCTGAAGGCGGCGGTTCGACCTACTTTCCTAAATTAGACATCAATGTTGCGGCCAAGCCGGGACGTCTACTGATATTTTCCAATGTGGTCGATGGCACCACCAACGTACACCCGAAAAGTTTGCATGCCGGGATGCCGGTAACGCAAGGCGAGAAGTGGGCGTTTAATCTTTGGTTCCACGAGCGGGAGTTTAAATAAGTGCGCTTTTTGTCTGGTGCGGTTCTGGCGCTCGTTTTGGCTCTGGCTGTTCTGCCCGCGCCCGCGCAGGCTACACCGTGGCTGGATGCCGAAGAGCTGCATGTACGTCATTCGTTGCAAGTTCTGGCTGACGCTGGGCTGTTGAGCGCGCCGGTGACTTCGTTCCCGGTGATGTGGCGACCGCTGATTGCCGATCTTGAACGCATTGACCCTGCTGCGTTGACCGAATTACAACGCGTCGCATATTTTAAGTTGATGGCTTTACTGAACTACCACAAAGGTGGTTCGTATACCGGCGTACGCTTGGCCGGTGTGACCGATACCGGCGCACAGCCAAGCTTTTCACGGCCGATGGAAGGCAAGGCTTCTGCTGCTCTGACCCATGAACGTATTGGCTCCAACGTAGCGGGGCGGGTGCGTGTCACCTACCGCGACAGCGGTGTCAGCCTGAATCCGCGCGTAGATGTATCGAATGTCTCTTGGCAGGGCTCTTACGTGGCCGCCATGGCCGGTGACTGGATGATCGCCGCCGACCAAATGCAGACCTGGTGGTCACCGGGTTCAGCGCAAGATGGCTTGCATACCGTGAGTACCTTGCCGTTGCGTGGCATACGCACGGTGTATGCGCCGGCTTCTTCTGAGTTTTCTTTTGCGGCGTTTGCGGGCGAATCGGAAGAGAAGTTTTTGTTGGATCCGACGGTTGATGCTTGGGAACGAGAGGAAGCTTATGGAGCACGCTTAGGCTGGCGTGCCCATGAACGACTTGAGCTAGGTCTGCATTACGTCGCTTCAGAATTGGCGGACACCTCAGACAACTGGGTGTTCGATGCGCGTTTGTCATTGCCGTATCAGTTCAATGTTTACGGCAGCATCAGCGAGCACGATGTCGACGGTCGCCGTGGCAACGGCCATATGATCGGCCTTGATTGGAGTTTCTCAGAACCAGCGTCTTTGGCGCGTGTGTACGCCGAATACGACCGCAGCGACTTACGTAGCTTGTTGACCATTGGCTACGCCACCTTCGCCAATAACGGCTTCGGCTACGATTTCCGCATCCAAGACACCCGCGTAAGCCGCCACCACAATTCATACGGCATGGCGCCACGCTGGCAGTTAGTACCAGAATACCGCCCCGGTATTGAGCGCATCCAACAATTTGAAGCCGTGCTGTTTTACCCTGTCGGCTTCAACTCCATTGTCGAACTTGGCTTACAGGCATGGAAAGAAACCTACGTTTCCGGCCGCGACGACTCCTTCGGCAATGTAATTGCCTCGTTTGAACTGCGTTGGTAGTAGAGTTAATGAAATCAATAAAGAGGATAGCTCAAAATACCGGCTTTTTATATCTGCGCATGCTTATCACTTTACTTATCATGTTGTACACGTCACGTGTATTACTTGATGTTCTCGGCGAAAGCGATTTTGGACTTTATCATGTGCTTGCTGGAGTCGTTGTCTTATTAGGATTCTTGCAAGGCGCGTTGTCAATGATGACGCAGCGCTTTGTGGCGGTTGAACTTGGCAAAGAGGACCACTCTCAGCTGAGCCGCATTTTTTCAATGAGCACCAATATCCATATCCTTTTTGCTCTGGTGATTGCGCTGGTCGCGCTGGTGCTCGGGTATGCTTTTCTACTAGATGTTATCAACTATGGCACAACCGACCCAGATATTGTTATGTGGGTTTTCGTCTTCTCTATCGGTACTTTCATCATGAACCTCGTGGTTCTGCCGTGTCATGCGGTTGTCGTAGCCCATGAACATATGAAGACATTCGCTTGGTTTGGTATCCTTGAAGCCGTATTGAAACTGGTGGTAGTGCTGGTGTTACCAATTGGTGAAATCCATTCGCTTCTAGCCTACGCAATTCTGCTTTTCGCCGTCGCGCTTACAATGACCGTAAGTTACTTTGTTTACGTTCTAAATTCATTTTCAAGTATTCGCTATCAGCTATTTTGGGATACTGATCTTTTTAAGACCCTTGCCTCTTTCTCTGGTTGGTCAATGTGGGGGAATGCCGCATCAGTTTTTGCGAATCAGGGCGCAACACTGCTGTTGAATATCTATTTTGGACCGGCGGTTAATGCGGCAAAATCTGTTGCTGCACAAGCCTCAGTGGGACTTAACCAATTTGTTACCAATTTGCAGTCAGCGATAAATCCGCAGTTGATGAAATCGTATTCAGCAGAGGATCGAGAATACACCGACCAACTTATCTATTACGGCGGCAAATATAACTTTTTCCTCATCGCATTTTTGGCCTTGCCAGTGATGGTTTATACTCCGGATATTCTGGCTTTGTGGCTTGTTGAAGTCCCCGACTATGCTGCACTGTTTTTACGAATTTTATTGGCAAAAGTAGTAGTCGAAAGCGTTTCTAAGCCATTAGTGACTGCAGCATATGCAACGGGACGCATTCGTCTTTATCAGTTTGTTGTTGGTGGGACGTTAATGCTCAACATTCCGATCGCTTGGTTGGTACTCACTTGGGGAGCAGGTCCCGAGTGGGTATTTTACGTAGCATTTGGCATGATGGTAATTTCAGCTCTGCTGCGCGTAATTATGCTTAAGCGCATCTATGAGTTTTCCGCTCGCCGCTTTACCGTTGACGTGCTTTGGCCGGTCGTATGCGTCGGCGTGCTGCTCGGTGGACTCGCGTGGCTGGTGACGTCTTTGCTTGCTGCCGACGGTCTTCTCATGCTATTGCTCGGTATCGCCGCACTCATGCTAGGCACCCTCGTGATCGTCGTATTCTTCGGCTTCGCCGCCCCCGAACGCCGCGCCCTGCTCAAGCTGATACACAGACCGTAGCCCGTGGTTCAACCACGGGGGAAGCTGTGGGGCGCACTCGAGTGGTTGCTCAAGACGCCGCGGTAAGTTTGTAGCAAACACTGTGGTGGGTTCGCGTTAGGCCCGTAGTAGAACTACGGGCTACATGATTGCAAACGGCCAGTCCCGTGGTAGAAGAGAGCGCGAGTTGTGGGTACAATGGCGGGCATTGAGGTTGGCGATTCCAAGGAAGCGAAAATGTCCGAGATTTCACAGCAGTGGTGGTATGTGGTTCAGACGAAGCCGCGGCAGGAGCTGCGAGCGCGCGCGAATCTTGAGAACCAAGCTTTTGATGTAGCCCTACCTATGCTCACCCTTGAGCGAATAAAGCGCGGCAAACGCACGCCGACCACAGAACCGCTGTTCCCAGGTTATATTTTCGTAAAGTTACCCGATTATTCACAAAACTTTCATAAGATTCGTAGTACCTTTGGCGTGACCAAAGTGGTGAAGTTTGGTGATGCGCCCGCACGTCTGTCAGAACAACTCGTTACAGATATGTTAGCGCTCGGCGATGATTCACCGCAGGTGCAAGAGATGCAGCGTTACGCTGCGCCGCAGCCTGGAGACAAAGTCGAGATCCTCGATGGCCCGTTCAAAGGCTTGTTTGCTGAAATCCTGAAATTAGATGGTGCGTCACGCTGTGTCGTACTGCTGGATTTTCTGCATAAGCAGGTTCGTGCAGAATTTGAGCTGTCGGACGTAAAACGTTAATCAAACGTAGCAAAAACGGCACATGCGTGAGATAATCGGCCCATATTTTACGATAAAATAACGCCGTGTTTACTGGTCTAGAGCGGCTTTTTCTCGAAAAAACATGAACATCCGCAGAATGCGGGGCGCGATGAGGAGCGGTAACCCTCGGGGCGGTAGCGTGCCTGCGACTAAATTTGATACCACGCCCGTTGTGCGGTCTTGGTAGCCCGTGGTTCTACCACGGGGAAAATCCGAATTGATCCGCGATGTAAATTCCGATTGTAAAGCGGTTGTTCAAAACATCATCAGATGCTATAACTTAGCGTAACTGTTTAAAAATTACCGTAATGTTTAAGTTTAACCCGTAGTAGAACTACGGGCTACCCGTTGCCCGTAACCGTGTAACGAGGTAGTGAAGCACAACATCACGGTCCAGCAAAGCCCACAGGCAAGGAGTAATCATGAACAAATTCACAGCATTAGCAGCAGCGGCAGCATTGGCGTTCAGCACCTCGGCAATCGCCAACCCTGAACCAAAGCCTGAACCAAAGCCAGCACCACAAGAAACTGTGGCAGCTGAATCAGCTAAAGACTCAATGATCACCATCGGTGGTGTTGAAATGACCGTTGGCGCAGCGATTGCAGCCGGTGCTTTAGCAGCAGCGACTTTGCTTATCGTGACCAGCGATGACGACGGTTCTTCAACCGCTATCACTACTCAATAAGTTAGACAGCAAAAGCGGACGTCACACGGATGCGTGGTGTCATAACAGCCGCTCTGGCGCTTGCAGTTGCAAGTGGCTTAGGCGGCTGTTCAACGTTTAAATCGCTTAGCTCGGAAGAAAGCAGTCAGCTTTCTGCTGCGCAAGCGTCTTTTGATTTTCTGTTCGGCGATGCGCCGCAAGCGCCTGATCGCGAAACCCTCCTGCAAGCGCCTTATCCGGTTACGTACGTACAAATCGGTGACGCACCTCGAACCATTCTCGCCGCAGCTGTAAATGGCACCGACGGCCAGTACTGGGTGTCCGCCGGTGGCGAAGCACTGACTTTATGGCAAGGTCGCGTGATCCGCAGCAGCCAGCTCGAACTAGAAAACCGCATCCATACCTCTTACCTCGCCGACGACCCACTGAGTTGTTATCTGCACAACAGCCAAGCGGCGCAAGGCAGCAGCGAGCGAACGTGCCCGACCGACTTTGAGCGAACGATCCAGCTCAAACGCCCCGTCGCCACCTTTGACCCGCACAACCCGCAATACGAAATCGTCAGCCTCACCCTCAACTCAAGCTTCAACCGTAACGGCCGTGATATCACCGAAACTGGCACGGCCGTTACGACTGGAGCTTCAAATGAAGGCAAGCGCGAGCAGTACGAATTCACTAACAGTTATCGCTTAAGCTCCGACGGCAAGTACGTGATCGAGAGCAAGCAATGGCTGAGCCCCATGCACGGCTATGTAAATCTCGAGATGGTCAGCCTTACTAGCCCGAACGCGCCACGGGGCGAGCCGCAAATCACCCGCTTCCAAGCGCCGGTGCAAGTGCGCAACATCAATGGTGAAGAAATCGCGCCGCGCCTCAACGAATTCGTGACCGCCATGCAGCGTCAGCTGTATCCAGATAGCTATTGGCCCGGGCTGCGCATCTACAGCGATAAGCTCGACCAGCGTTTTAGTGCGCGCAAAGCCGGTATGCTGAAGCGCTTGCGCATGCTAGAGCAAACCTATCGACATGACGGTGAAACGGCACTTGCCGATGCGGCGCACGCACTGACCCAGCAATTTCAGCAATGGCCATTGCGGGCCAGCTACGTGCATGGCATCGACCCAGCGCAGATGCGCTTGACCATCGGCGAGAACCCGGCGTTGAACCCGCATGACGCCGATAAAGAATATGAAATAGTGTTGGCACCCGCTTTGGCGCTGGCGACGGGCCTGAGCAAAGCGACTAACACCTTAACGGATGCGGTTGCGACCGAACGTTGGCTGGTACAGCCTGATGGCAGCATCCGCAAGCTCGAGCCGAGCACTGCCGGCAAGCCCGCGCAAACGATCGGCGCGATGCCGGGTGTGACTCTGACCACCATTGCTGAAGCACAATTACCACGCGGTTTCCGCGATCTGAACGCGCAATTGGCGATGTTTTTGCAGCACTGGGATTATACGCAAGCTCCGGTGGCGGCGTTGCTACCCAAGGAATTAATGACGCAAGCCCAAGCCAAAACACGGAGCGCGCAATGAAATTAAAGCCGCTCGCGCTCGTGATGCTGAAAACCGTAGTACTAGCTGCGACATATTCTGTCGCAGGGGCAGGGGTGCTCCTGCCGTTAATGCCAGCGGCACACGCACAAGATCGCAGCGAGCCACCCACCGGCCAAAGCTTCCAGCGCGACCCATACACCACCAGTGATTACGGCGGCGTCGGCTTATTGCAAACCCCAACCGCACGCATGAACAGCGAAGGGCATCTGACCCTTGGCTACTACGACACCGACGACTATCGCCGTACCAGCATTACCTTGCAGTTGTTTGACTGGATGGAGGCGACCGCGCGGTATACCGATTTGCGCTATTCGTTTTACAGCCGCGACCCTGAGTTCTCAGGTGATCAGACGCTGAAAGACAAAGGCTTCGACCTAAAATTCCGCGCACTGAAAGAGTCAAAATGGCTACCAGAAGTGGCGATTGGCTTACGTGACTTAGGCGGTACCGGTTTATTTGGCGGTGAATACATTGTCGGTAGCAAAGCCTGGCATACCGAAAATCTCGGTACCTTCGACTTTCACCTAGGCTTGGGTTTTGGATATTTAGGCCGACGTGACAATTCGTATAACCCGTTCTGTGAAATTACCGACGAATTCTGCGGGCGTCCGCGCGGCACCACGCCTGGTGGCGGTGATATTGAATGGGAGAAAATGTTCAAAGGCCCAGCGGCGACTTTTGGTGGCGTCGAGTGGCGTACACCTATTCAAGGCCTGCGCTTAAAGGCCGAATACGACCCGAACGATTATCAAAGCGAACGTTTGCCAGCGCCGATTGATCCAGAAAACCCACGCCAAATCGTGCAAGACAGCTTCTGGAACTTCGGTGCCGAATACGCCTACAACAATCTCATTAATCTAAAGCTGGGTTATCAGCGTGGTAACACAATGACCTTTGGCTTTAGTTTGCGTTATAACCTAGCGACAGCATATCAGGTGAAAACCGAGCCGCCGCTGCGTGACGCCAAACGCAGCAGCGCGCAAGGTTTTAGTGACGTGGATTTGAACCGTTTAAGCCAAGCCTTGCTCAACGAAACCGGCTTCGCAGTCAAGGCTGTTGAACATGACAATAACGAAGCGGTGCAACAAGAACGCGTCACGCTGTACGCCGAGCAAACCCGCTACCGAGACCGTGAAGAAGCCGTAGAAAAAGCCGCACGGATTTTGAGTAACGAGCTACCGGAAAGCGTCACCCGCTACGAAATCGCTGAAATTAAAGACGGCCTCGGCATCGTGCAATACAACGTCAACGCACCGTTCTATAAATCCGCCGCTCGCGGCGAACGTTTCTACCGCGAAGAAGACGACGCGTTCACGCTGTCGAATGTCCGCGTAGCCCGTGGTTCTACCACGGGTCAAACCACCCCCACGGGTGGTGTCGGTTCAAGCGCAACGGAAACTTCAGGTGTGACCCGTGGTAGAACCACGGGCTACCAAGCCACCCGCACGAAAGCCGGATACAGCATTACGCCAAACTTAAGCCAGTCCTTCGGTGGCGCCGAAGACTTCTACATCTACCAGTTAGCAATGATGGGCGAAGGCTACTACCACTTCACGCCGAACCTGCGCGTCAGCGGTACCGTGGGCGTGAACATCGTCAACAACTACGACGAATTCAACTTTTTGGTCGATGACCTCGAAAACCCATTGCCACGCGTGCGCACCCGCATTCGTGAATATTACGACAACCAAGACCTGTGGCTGCAAAACCTGCAACTGGTCTACACCGACCAAGCCAGCGACAGCGTCTATTACGCCCTTTACGGCGGTTATTTAGAGCGCATCTTTGGCGGTATCGGTGGCGAAATACTATATCGCCCCCTCAACAGCCGCTTCGCCTTCGGTGTTGACCTGAACTGGGCTAAACAACGCGAACCAGATAACAGCTTCGGCTTTGAAGACTACGACGTGCTCACTGGCCATGCCAGCATCTACTGGCAGCCTGAATTCTTGCCGCAAAGCTTGATCAAACTGCAAGCAGGGCGCTTCTTGGCTGGTGACGAAGGCGTGCAAGTGGACTTCAGTCACCAATTTGACTCCGGCGTCCGCGCTGGTGCCTACGCCGCTTTCACCAATGTCTCGCGAGAAGAATACGGCGAGGGTGGCTTTACCAAAGGCTTTTACATAAGTATTCCGTTTGACCTGTTCACCGTACGGAATACCTTGGCGCGCGGCCGCATCGGCTGGCAGCCAATTACGCGTGACGGTGGACAGATGCTCAATCGCAGTATTAATTTATACGAAACTACGGAAGCGCGTGGCTATAAAGCTGGGCAGAACTAACCAGGAACAACAATCATGAACATGAAACTGACAGCAGTATCAACCCTCGCCTTATGGCTCGGCGGCTGTGCATTAGCTCCGGGCGGGCACATTCCCGACGACAGCAGCGGCGGTCTGTTCAGTGATGACAGCCGTAGCGCCTATGAACAAGAGTTCAGCGAAGCCGAGCTGATGAAACTGGTCGACGTGTACCAGATCTCGCCAATGCTGATCAGCGAAATGCAAACCCCAGCCACTAAGCCGGAGTTCAATAGCGCCCTCGAGCAAGCCCGCAATAACTATGACTACACTGTGGGCCGCGGCGACATTCTGAACATTACCGTGTGGAACCACCCAGAGCTGACGATTCCGGCAGGCTCCATGCGTAGCGCCGAAGAAGCGGGCAACTGGGTGCATAGCGACGGTACTATCTTCTATCCGTACATCGGCAAAGTGCAGGTGGCGGGTAAGCGCGTGACCGAGATCCGCGAAGACATCACCAAGCGCTTGGCCAAGTACATTGAAAGCCCGCAGGTCGATGTGACTGTAGCGGCCTTCCGTAGCCAGCGTGTGTACGTAACTGGCGCCGTGAACCAGCCAGGCACCGTGCCAGTCACCAACGTACCAATGACGCTCATCGAAGCCGTGAACGCCGCCGGTGGCATGAACGAAGCCGCCAACTGGAATCAAGTGACGCTGACCCGTGGCAACACCGCGCGTAGCTTTAACTTACGCGAGTTGTACCAAGCCGGTAACACTGACCAGAACATCTTGTTGCAACCAAACGACGTGGTGCACGTAGCACGTAACGACGACAACAAAGTGTTTGTGTTGGGTGAGGTGCGCAAACCACAGTCGTACATGATGGGCCAATCAGGCACCACCCTTGCTGAAGCCTTAGCTGACGCCGGTGGTATGTTCGAATCGACCGCCAATGCCTCAGGCATTTTCGTCATTCGCCAAGCCGAAGCCGACAGCGGCAAAATCGCACAGGTGTATCAGCTGAACGCCGAAAACGCCATCGCTTTGGTCATGGCCGAGCAATTTGAGCTGCAGCAACGCGACATCGTGTATGTAACAGCCGCGCCTGTGGCACGTTGGAACCGCGTAATTAGCCAATTGCTGCCTTCGATTACCGGCCTGTACAGCATCGGCCGTTTCTCGGACGACATTAGTAACTAAAAAGCGTTGTTCGTTGTTCGTACGCTGCGCTGTTCGTCCGCTTCGCTGTTCGAAAAACGGGTACCGGGTAGCCCGTGGTTCTACCACGGGTCCAACCACCCGCAACCTCGGTGTATGCTACAACCACCACGAAACGTTATAATTTGACCCGCAGTAGAACTGCGGGCTACAGGAAACCATGTTCAATAAGATTCTAGTCGTCTGCTTGGGAAATATTTGCCGGTCACCAACAGCCAAATTCCTACTCCAACAAGCGCTACCCGAAAAACACATCGACAGCGCGGGAATAACCGCTATGGTAAGGGACGGCAAAGCCTGGGACATGGACGCCAAAGCCCGCGAAACCGCCAAAGCCAAAGGCCACGAATTCGGCGAGCACGCCGCACAACAACTAACGCGTGACCTTATCAACGCGCATGACCTTATCCTGGTCATGGAAAACGAACATCGCCAGTACATTGGCAAGCGCTACCCCGAAGCCATGGCCAAAACAATGCTGCTCGGCCAATGGCTAACTGACGACGGCAAAGGCAAAGACATACCGGATCCATTTAAACGTAGCAACGAAGTTTACGACCACGTATTTGATCTCATCGAAAAGAGCTGTAATCAATGGAAAACAAAACTGTGAACACACCTGTGAAACCACCAGTAGCAACTCAGGACCGTAACGACGACGAAATCGATCTCGGCCGTTTGTTTGGCATGCTGCTCGATCGCCGTTGGTTGATCATCGGCGTGACTTTTGTGTTTATGGTATGCGGTGTCATCTACGCCGTGCTTTCAACGCCGATTTACCAAGCCGACGCTCTGCTGCAAGTCGAGAAAAAATCCAGCGGTTTACCTGCCCTAGGCGATGAATTCGGTGAGATGTTCACCAGCGACAGTGAAGCCGCCACTGAAATCGAGATCATGAAGTCGCGGATGGTGATTGGCGCTGTGGTGGATCAATTACAGCTCACCCATAAAGTCACGCCGCAGTATATGCCGTTCATCGGTGGCTGGTTGGCACGTCGCACGCCGGGACAAGACGAGCTGAGCATTACTACCTTCAACGTGCCACGTGGCTACGAAGGTGCGCCGTTGTATTTAGAGTTTGCAGACAACGGCACCCAATATGAAATCCATGACGAAGAGGGCGACTTGGTATTAGCCGGGAATGTTGGCCAGTTGGCGGTCATGGATGGCTTCGAGCTGATGGTTAATGATGTCGTGTTAACTGACACGCAGGAGTTCGTTATCAGCAAGGCCAATCGTTTACGCACGGTTCGCGATGTGCAACAAGCGCTTAGCGTAAGCGAGCGCGGCAAACAAACGGGTATTTTAAGCGCAAGCTTCCAACACCCTGATCGCGACTACGCTGAAAATGTACTCAATGCCATTGCACAAGAATACATGCTGCAGAACATTCGCCGTAACGCAGCCGAAGCTGAGAACAGCTTGCAGTTTATTGAGCGTCAACTACCCGAAGTTAAAGGTAATTTGACTGCGTCTGAAGATAAATTGAACCAATACCGCAATGAAAGCCAGTCAGTTGATCTCTCTATTGAGACGCAAAGCTTGCTTGAGCGTGTGGTTGAAATCGAAAAGCGTTTGAACGAGTTAGAACTGAAAGAAAAAGAACTGTCACGCTTGTACACCAAGGAACACCCAACCTATCAGTCACTTTTAGAGCAAAAGCAGCAGCTATTGCGCGAGCAAGAGCAAATCAACGACCAAGTCGGTGACTTACCTGAGACCCAACAAGAAGTCTTGCGCTTAGCCCGTGACGTGGAAGTCTCGCAAGAGATTTACGTGCAGCTACTGAACCGTATGCAAGAGCTGAACGTACTTAAAGCCGGTACCGTTGGCAATGTGCGTATTCTTGATGAAGCCGTCACCAATCCGCAGCCAGTGGCACCGAAGAAAAGCCTTATCGTGGTTCTAGCGACCATGTTGGGCGGTATGGTGAGTATAGGTTACGTGTTCTTAATGGCGGCACTGAACCGCGGGGTGGAATCGCCAGAGCAAATTGAAGAGCTGGGCATTAACGTGTATGCGTCGATACCTGAAAGCCCGACCCAAGTCGATTTGAACGAGAAGCTCGGCAAGTTGGTAGGACGCACGAAAGAAGTGCACGACTTGCCGTTCTTGGCCTTGGAAGACCCAGCCGATTTAGCCATTGAAGCCATGCGTGGACTGCGCACCAGCCTACACTTTGCGATGCTCGAAGCCAAGAACAAAGTTATCATGGTGTCGGGTCCAGCACCTGGCGTCGGCAAAAGCTTCGTAACTCTGAACCTTGCTGCAGTATTAGCGCAAGCAGGGCAACGCGTGTTGGTCATTGACGGGGATATACGTCGTGGCTATTTGCATATGTCTGTGGGCGTACAAAACAACTACGGCCTGTCAGATTTCTTAGCAAGCGTTGATAAGTCACCTGATGGTGGCCCCATCGACAAAAACAATCTGTCGACCATCATTCACAAAACCAAAGTGCCCAACATGCACTTTATTGCACGCGGTACCGCAGCACCGAACCCATCTGAGCTATTGATGCATCCACGCATGGAAAAAATGCTCGGAAAAGTGAACGAATACTACGATTACGTGCTGATTGATACACCGCCAGTGCTTGCCGTAACTGATGCCGCCATTGTCGGACGCTACGCAGGCACGTCGCTGCTAGTCGCACGCTTCGGTGAAACTCCAGCGAAAGAAGTTGAAGCTACTGTGAAGCGTTTTGGACAGAATGGCGTTGATATTCGCGGCGTTATTTTGAATGGCGTGCAGCGCCGTGCTGGTGGGTACTACGGTTATGGCTATGGGTACTCTTACGGTTATAGCTATAAATCAGACAACGCATAACGCACTGGGTAGCCCGTAGTTCTACTACGGGTTCAATCCGCCACCACCACGGTGGTAATTAAAACCTCATTCCAAAAACTAACTCTCCAAGAGAAGTACCTTCATGGATCTAAACAACGCAAAAATCGCCGTCATCGGACTCGGTTACGTTGGCCTGCCGTTGGCCGTCGAATTTGGCAAACACTATCCAACCATTGGTTTCGACATCAACCAAAAGCGCGTCACCGAACTACAGGGCGGCCACGACCACACCCTCGAAGTCGAACCCGAAGAACTGGCACAGGCCGACAAACTCAGCTACAGCGCAGACACACAAGATCTGCAAGCGGCCAACATCTACATCGTGACCGTGCCAACGCCCATCAACAAGTTCAAGCAGCCAGACCTGACGCCGCTCATCAAAGCATCAGAAACTATCGGCAAAACCCTGAAAAAGGGCGATATCGTTATTTACGAGTCCACCGTGTACCCAGGTGCGACCGAAGAAGATTGCGTGCCAGTACTCGAAAAAGTCTCAGGCCTAACCTTCAACCAAGACTTCTTCGCAGGTTACAGCCCAGAGCGCATTAACCCAGGCGACAAAGAACACCGCGTGACCACGATTTTAAAAGTTACCGCCGGCTCCACCCCAGAAGTGGCTGATTTCGTAGATAGCCTATACGCGTCCATCATTACCGCGGGTACTCACAAAGCCGAAAGCATTAAAGTCGCCGAAGCCGCTAAAGTCATTGAAAACACCCAGCGTGACGTAAACATTGCCCTGATTAACGAGCTGGCGATGATCTTCAACCGCATGGGCATCGATACCGAAGCCGTATTGAAAGCCGCAGGCACCAAATGGAACTTCTTACCGTTCCGCCCAGGTCTTGTCGGCGGTCATTGCATTGGCGTGGACCCGTACTACCTGACCCATAAAGCCGAATCCATTGGTTATCACCCAGAAATGATTCTTGCGGGCCGCCGCATTAACGACAACATGAGCCGCTATGTCGCGTCAGAGTTTGTGAAAGCCTTGCTACAAAAAGGTATTACCGTAAAAGGTGCTCGAGTACTCATTATGGGCCTAACCTTTAAAGAGAACTGTCCTGATATTCGTAACACCAAAGTCGTCGACATTATTGATGAGCTCAAGGAATACGGTGTTGATGTCGATGTGTACGACCCTTGGGTGGATGCCGAAGAGGCGCAACAGGAATACAGTGTAACGCCTGTGGCGGAACTAACAGAAGGTTCCTACGACGGCGTTGTGGTGGCTGTAGCGCACAACCAATTCAAGCAAATGGGTATTGATGGCATGAAAGCCCTCGCGAAAAGTGAACATGTCATTTATGACCTAAAATACATTGTTGATGCAGGCATTGCTGATATCCGGCTCTAAAGGTGTCAAATGACACCCTTTATCTCATAAAGCAATCAAATGAAACCATAAAAGATTCATATGACTAGATACGAAGAAATAAAGACTCAATTAAAGTCATCGCCCAAAGTATGGCTTGTCACCGGCGTTGCAGGCTTTATTGGCTCAAATTTGCTCGAAACGCTGTTAAAGCTGGACCAACATGTTGTGGGTTTAGATAACTTCTCCACTGGCTTTCAGCATAATCTAGATGAAGTTCAAGATAGCGTGACCGAAGCGCAATGGCAGCGCTTCCAGTTCGTTCAAGGTGATATCTGCGATCTAGATACCTGCAAGTCTGTTATGAAACATGCGACAGCCGGTGATGTTAACTATGTCTTACACCAAGCTGCGCTAGGTTCAGTGCCTCGCTCCATCGATGACCCCATTAGTACCAATAAAAGCAATATCGACGGCTTTTTGAATATGCTAGTGGCAGCTAAAGATGCTGGTGTGGATAGCTTCACCTACGCTGCAAGCAGCTCGACATATGGCGACCACCCAGCACTGCCAAAAGTCGAAGAGAACATTGGTAATCCGTTGTCACCTTATGCTGTGACCAAATACGTGAATGAGCTCTATGCTAGCGTATTTGCGAGAGTCTACGGCTTTAAAACCATTGGTTTACGTTACTTCAATGTGTTTGGTCCGCGTCAGAACCCTGATGGTGCATACGCAGCGGTTATTCCTAAATGGACTGCGGCCATGATCAAAGGCGAACCAGTGTTTATTAATGGTGATGGCGAGACTAGCCGTGACTTTTCTTTTGTGGCGAATGCTGTGCAATTGAACCTTCTTGCTGCGACAGCAGATGACGCGGCCAAAGATGAAGTTTATAACATGGCGTTGGGTGACCGTACGACGCTGAATGAATTGTTTTTTGGGATTAAAGATGCTCTCATGCACCATGGTGTTCAGTATAATAATGGACCAGATTACCGAGAGTTTCGTTCTGGTGACGTTCGTCATTCACAGGCTGATACATCAAAAGCAAAAAATAAACTAATGTTTGCACCCTCTGAGAATGTTTATGAGGGACTTGAGCAGACAATCAATTGGTATGTACAAAGCTGTAATTAACATGCGCCCTAATGCAAACCATTTATTTTATGCGAATGTAATTTACCAGCTGACACTGATCTCCGCGCAGGGGCTCTTAATCGCCTTCATCTATCTAAACTATAGCATTGAATTACTTGACGAATTTTTTTACATTTTGTCCTACTTGTTGCCTGTGTATACGTTTTTTCTTTTAGGAGTTCGACAACTACGTTTATCTGAAAGGTTGACCAAGAGCAATGCTCATCTAGTACGATTCATTAGTTTGTTTTGCTTTACGGTCTTAGCATTTTTTCTTTCAGAAGAGAAAAGTCAAGTATTTTATATGATTCTATTTTGGAAGATCAATGACTATTGTATCGATGCAGTGAGTCTCGAGTTGCAGATTGATAAGAATGTAATAGGTCTTTGTATTATATCTATTATTAGGCTATTAATGTTTGTGGCTTTCCTCGCTTTTTTCAATAGTGGAATCATTTATTTCATGATTTCGACAGCGCCTTGGCTAGTGTTATATGGTCTATATACATATTTTTATACGACTCAAGACGGAATAATAAAAATACGATTGGTATCGGCAATTTACCTCGGCTTCGTCGCAAGTATATCAAGTATAGTAGTTGCATATCCACGGATTGTTATCGGATCGTCAGAGAATATCGAAGATGGTATTTTATCATTGGTGAGTTTCATTTCGTATTTTTACTTGATAGGGCAAGTAATCATATCAGCTATGCTGCCTGTGTTACTTCCTAGATTCGACCATACGGATGGATCGATACTTAGAAAGCTTAAAGGGAAAGTTAAAATCATATCTGTATTATCTTGCTTATTAATAATTTTTTTATTCTTGATGATTTATTCATTAGCGCTCCTAAATGTATTCGTTTTTTCAAAACATGAAATGCTATTAATTCTTAGCCTTTTGATTTGTATGCCTCTTATCTTTCTCGTGAATTTTATAGAAGCGTTTTCAAGCATTCGAAATATAGAGGGTTTGATTGTAATTTCTACATTGGTGACAGCTGTAGCATCTCTACTTTTATCGAATTGCATTGCTGATTTATGGAATGGATTTGGCTATGCTTTAGTCATATTTTTGTGCTTTTTGTTACGTCTTGTCATTTCGGCGAGTTCTGTTTACTCATCATTGAATATGCAGGCAAAATATTAGATGATTTTATGTTTTTTAATTATGAACTGCGCTTATAAGTTTTGTGTTGAAGCGGGTTTATGCCTTTTATCCTATGACTACATTGTCGAAGAATAGTTAGAAAAGAGGCCTTGAATTGAATTTTAGCTTGACGATTTCATTATTTATATCGTATGTTTTTCTAAGTGCCTTTCTAGAAATCACTTTAGGTGCTAGAATTGTCCCAGCCGACATTGTTCTGCTTCTTATAGTTATCGTTACGATGTTGACTTCAATTAAAAAAAGAATCATAAGCCTGCCCAGAATTTTTGTATCTTTTGTGCCATTAATCATTTCTTTATCAATAAGTGTTATGGTCGCTCAAAACAAGATCTCAGCACTTTTTGAATTAGCGATAATGATATTCGGTTTCGTGGGTTCAATTTCAATATATAACGTGATTAATACGCTTTCAGATAGTCAGCTGGCTAAGCTTCTTCTAGGCTATACCTATTCAATCGGGGTGTTGACGCTATTATGTTTAATTGACTTCTTTTTTCTGCCTGGCCTAATTAGTAGTCGAAATCTGGGAGGGATTCAAGGTCCATTCAGAAACACTGGACAGGCTGGCTCCTTTTTTGTTGTTCACCTCTTTATTATTTTGAGTCTTTACGTCACTAGATTAATACCAAGGAATCTGATAAACGCGGTTATTATATTAATGATAATGATTGCTTTGATTCTGACCTTTAAAAGAGCGTCTATTTTGTCCTTTATATTGGGTTGTATATTTTATGTGTGTTTCTTGATTTTCTCTAATTCACGTCAGGACAAAAAACTCGGAATTGTTTCTCTTCTAGCCATTGGGCTTTTTTCGATCTTCATAACAACCGCTTTCTTTTTTGCGCTAGATAATGTGGAACAAGCCTCCTCTCGATTTTCGTATAAGTTTTCTTCTGATGTTGTGGATGGCTTTGGTGATGGATTTATTGCTGAGAATATTAAATCGTCTCTAAATGCTTTTACGGATAGCCCGCTTTTCGGTGTAGGCCTTGGTAATGTGAGCGGCGTTTATCAATTTCATGAAATTCATTCTACCTATTTTGGGATTTTAGCTTACGGTGGAATCTTTGGAGTTCTAACCTATTTATTTTTTGTAGCGCACATATTAGGCGGAGCTTTTTCTGGAAGAAAATGGCGTAAGACGAATAAATGGGCTGCTTTTTTGTTTATTTTAACTCCTTTTATATTGGCTATGTTTGTAGCTTGGGGTTACACCTATCATCTTAGGAAACGTGAGTTTTGGTTTCTGATTGCACTAATTGCTCTAGCTATTAATCGTTTGCGAATTTCTCGTGAAATGAAAAACATTGGATGAACGAAAACTGTTTCCCTTTCCACTTTTATAAGTTTTAATTGTTTTTCTAGATTTGGTTCTTAAAGTTTAATCGTTTTGAATAGGTATAAAACGTGAAGAAATATATTCTAAAGTATGCACCAATATTTATTCAGAATTTCTTGATCAGCATTTATAATTCAAGGTTATATCATCGCAGGCACACAGGTTTATACCGCCGTTATAGAAAATACTTTGCGGACTACGAGAATGCAAGTTTGCAAACGCTCATTTCTGAGCAACAGAGGAGACTTAAAAGCTTCCTATGTTGGGCGACAACAAATTCAACTTATTATAGTTCAAAAAGGAATCTTGAATTATCCGATTTCGATGTTCTCGAAAAATCTCACCTAATAGAAAACCTCGAAGGTATTTGCACTATTTCTGAATCGGATGGTGTTGTAAGTCTTACAGGGGGAACGACCGGGGCGTCGATGAAAGTTGTGTATACTAGTGAGGATGTGCAGGAGCGACATGCACTTCTAGACCATTTTAGAGAACAACATGGCTACAAGTTAGGAAAACGAGTTGCGTGGTTTAGCGGTAAGGATATTGTGAGACAGAGGGACATATCGAAAGGCTATTGCTATCGCGATGATTGGCTTAACAAAATTAGATTTTTCTCTACCTTTCACATTAATCAGAAAAATTTCGATGTTTACTGGAGGGCTCTCGAAAATTTTGAGGCAGAATTTTTAGTCGGTTTTCCTTCGAGTGTTTACGATATTTGCCTTATGGCTAAGCAGAGAGGACTCAGACTTAGGAATAAAGTTAAGGTGTTTTTCCCTACGGCAGAAGTTGTCTTAAAAGAACATAGAGACGTCATCGGAGATATTCTCGGTTGCAGGCTTGTGGACCAATACGCCTCATCCGAGGGGGCGCCGTTCATTTTGGAATGCGAATATGGAAATCTTCACATACACCTCTTGTCAGGTGTTTTTGAAGTGGTAGACATTAATGGCAAGTCGGCGTCGGAGGGCGAGTTATTAGTTACCTCATTTACTACGAGAGGCACTCCACTCATACGATATCGTATAGGTGACAGTTTAGTACTTGATACATCCAATCAGAATTGTGATTGTGGCTCTCACCACCCGTTAGTCAAGCAAATAGTCGGTCGTAGTTCAGATTTTATTTGGTCACCGGAGCATGGAAAGGTAAATTTAGGCAATATCAGCAATTGTACAAAGGGTACGTCGGGGATCGTTCAATTCCAAGTTCATCAGGAATCTCCAGATGCTGTGAGAATTTTGCTTGTAACTAACAATTTATACTCTATGGAGGATGAAATTATCTTTCTCGATAATCTACAAAGTAGATTGGGTTCTAGAATGCAGGTGGAACTGAAATACGTTAATGATATTCCTCGGGAGAAGAGTGGTAAATACAGAATAGTCAAAAACGACCTTTCCGAGGAACAATTAAAGGCGCTGTCAGAATGAGGATCGTTTTAGTAGCATCTTTGGCTGAATCTCTTACAAACTTCAGAGGCGAGCTTATCCAAAGCTTTATCGATGTCGGCATAGAAGTCCATGTCGCTGCGCCAAGTCTATCGCCGGGGGCGAGCGTTAGGCAAACACTAGAAAAAAAGGGAGTCGTCTGTCACAATATTGCTATGCAGCGCAATGGCCTTAATCCATTATGCGACATAAGAACTTGCTATCAGCTTTATCGTCTAGTTAAGCTACATAAAATAGATATATTTTTCGGGTACACAGCTAAGCCCGTAATATGGGGTGTTGTTGCGTCTTACTATGCTGGAGTAAGTAGTCGCGTAGCTTTGATTACTGGGCTTGGGTACGCGTTTACCGGAAAGGCCAGAGGATTACGAGGAGTTATACAAAAAATCGCAAAGTCACTCTATAAGTATTCATTGAGGAAGGCTTCGCTGGTCTTTTTTCAGAACCCTGATGATTTGGAAGAATTCACTACGAACGGCCTTTTGCCTAGAGATATTCGGACAAAAGTCGTGAATGGTTCGGGCGTAGATACCGGTAACTTTGCGAAGGCCCCGCTCCCGTCAAAGGCGACAATCAATTACCTCCTTATCGCTCGCCTTTTAGGAGATAAAGGTATTCGTGAGTATGTCGCCGCTGCACGAGAAATTTCAAATAGATATCCTGAAACCCAATTTCATTTGGTGGGGGGGCTTGATACCAACCCAAACGGTATTTCAGAAGGGGAAGTAAAATCTTGGTTACAACAGGGTATTGTTCAATGGCGCGGTGCGGTAAGCGACGTACGTCCGTTTATCTCGGATAGTCACGTCTATGTACTTCCAAGTTACCGAGAGGGAACGCCACGCTCCGTATTAGAGGCGATGTCAATGGGTCGTGCGATCATAACAACAGATGCTCCAGGATGTCGTGAGACAGTTGTCGATGGCGATAATGGCTTTTTGGTCGATGTACAATCTGTTGAACAACTAATTACCGCAATGGAGCGTTTTATTCAGCAACCCGAGTTAATCGATTCAATGGGGCAGCGCTCTCGCGAAATTGCTTGTGAAAAATACGATGTTCATAGAGTGAATGACGAGATGCTTAAGGCAATGGGAATTATTAAAGGATGAAACGCTTCTTAGATTTTTGTGCTGCGCTGATTGGATTGCTAGCGTTGCTTCCGTTAATTCTAGTATTGAGCCTACTGATCAGCATCAATCTTGGCGCACCCATTTTCTTTTATCAACTTCGCCCAGGTGTTCATGGAAAGCCATTCCGAATGTTCAAGTTCCGCACCATGCGCGATGCCTTTGATAGCAACGGCAATTCCTTACCAGATTCAGAGCGCATCACTAAATTCGGCGCATTTTTAAGAGCAACAAGCCTGGATGAACTCCCCGAACTATGGAATGTACTAAAAGGTGACATGAGTCTGGTCGGTCCTCGCCCACTGTTAATGGAATATCTCGATTTGTACACCCCCGAACAAGCACGTCGACACGAAGTTCGCCCGGGCGTTACAGGTTGGGCACAAGTGAATGGTCGCAATGCCATTAGTTGGGAAGAAAAGTTCAAGCTAGATGTCTGGTATGTTGATAATCAATCACTATGGTTAGACATTAAAATTATATTTATGACTGTGAAAAAAGTTTTTAAACGCGAAGGGATAACGGCTGAGGGAAGTGTTACCATGCATCGCTTCGAGGGTACTCACCCAGAGAAAAAGAATTAAGTATTTAACATGAATCGTGTAGCAAAAATTGAAAAAATAGCGTCTTATTTTCCGCAAACTGTTTTAACGAATGAACATTTATCAGAAGTATTTAGCGATTGGACTGCAGATAAAATCTACAGTAAGACCGGAATCGAGAATCGATACATTGCAGATGAAAACGAGACAGCATTGGATTTAGCTTGTCATGCTGCTGAACGACTTTTTTCAGAACATCAAGTATCGCATGAATCCATTGACTACGTTATCTTCTGCACACAAGCGCCTGATTACTTTTTACCTACTTCGGCTTGTATTATTCAAGATAGATTGAACATTAATCGTTCTGCTGGTGCTGTAGACATTAATTTGGGGTGTTCCGGTTTTGTTTACGGTCTGTCTTTGGCCAAAGGTCTTATTGAATCAGGGCAAGTTAATAATGTGTTGCTTTTGACAGCGGATACTTATACCAAGTTTATACATCCGATGGACAAAAGTGTGCGAACTCTTTTTGGTGACGGTGCAGCAGCAACGTTAATTTCGGCGTGTAATAGTGATTGTCCACGGATATCTAATTTCGTTTTCGGTACTGATGGTAGCGGAGCAAAAGATCTAATAGTACCTGTTGGTGGCATGAGGCAACCAATTCGCACCGAAAAAGATTACGAGGAAGTTACGGATTCTTCCGGTAATATTCGCACACAATGTAACTTGTTTATGAATGGGGCGAACGTTCTAAATTTCACGCTCAGAGAGGTTCCGAAGGCTCTTGATCAAATCTTAAAGAAGAGTGGTCGAGACAAAGAAGATTATAAATTTTTTGTTTTACATCAAGCCAATAAATTCATGCTTGAAGCTTTGAGCAAAAAATTGAAAGTTCCCAAAGAAAAAGTTCCAATTTTGATGGAGGACGGAGGTAACACTGTTTCTTCCACCATCCCTATGGCTTTAGAGCGAATGTTCGATGGTAAGATGTTGGAGCCCGGAGATGAAGTTGTTTTTCTCGGCTTTGGTGTAGGTTTATCATGGGCAGGTTGCACAGTAACAATCTAAAAGGAGATTTAAATGAAAGACTTATATAGTGGAATTGCAGAAATCCTGGAAGTGCCAGAAGATAGTGTAGATGCTTCTTTTGATCTAGCTAATGGCGAGCAAGAGTGGGATTCCATGGCGGTGGTTTCGACAATAGCGCTAGTGGATAATTTGTATGATGTTGCGCTAGACGGTGTGAAGTTAGCAGAGTGCGAAACGGTTGCAGACATTGAAAAGTTAATAAAAGAGAATAGTTAAGGCTTATAATGGGGGACACGCGCTTGATTGATGAACCTAAAGTCCGCATAACCTCGGGAACTTCAATTGTCGGGGTAGTATCATGTGTTCCAGAAATAAATGTCGGAAATGATTACTTCCTTGATCGATTCTCATCAGAGGAAATTTCCGACGTTTCAAAAATGACTGGTGTGCAAAGTCGACGAAGAGCTCCCAATGGAGTTCGTACAGAAGATCTTTGTTTTGCAGCCGCTAACACGCTTCTCGATAAATTGGGTTGGGAGCGTTCTTCGGTGGATGCAATTATATTCATGAGTCAAACGCCATCTCATGTTTTGCCTGCCACGGCGTGTAAATTACAGAGTCAACTCGAGTTATCATCAAGTTGTATAGCATTTGACGTGAATTTGGGCTGTTCGGCTTACCCTTATGGGGTTTGGCTTTGTTCGAGTTTAATAAATGGTGAATCCTTAAAAAGAGTGCTTTTGTTAGTTGGCGACACCATAAGTTCCATATCAGATCCAAATGATAGAGCAACCGCGATGTTATTTGGTGATGCTGGAACGGCCACCGCTATCGAGTACACTGACTCATCATCAGAAAGCGTTTTCGTTTTAGGGAGTGATGGGTCTGGGGCGGCAAACTTGATTGTTCCAAATAGCCCAATTTATGGGAATGTATCTTTGGATACGCGCTTGAAGGAACGAGATATGGATAAGCTCTATATGGATGGTGGGGCTATATTTAATTTTACGTTAAAGAGAGTACCCGCTTTAGTGAATTCTCTTTTGACTGCTGCAAATGGTTCGCTAGATGAATTTGATGGATTTCTTTTTCATCAAGCAAATAAGTTCATGCTGAATCATTTGTGCAAAAAATCTCGTTTACCACTCGATAAAGTTCCCATGAATATTGAAGAGTTTGGAAACACGAGCTCTGCATCGATACCTCTTTTGATGACAACACGAATGCAATCTGAACTGTCACAACGAAGGAATCATATCGCAATGTTTGGGTTCGGTGTCGGCTATTCATGGGGCGCAGCATCTGTTGATATTGGACCACTGAAGTGTGTGGAAACGATAGAACTATGAATTTATTTGATAGAAACAGTTTTAGCGGTAAGAAGATACTCATAACCGGTGCGAGCTCAGGCATCGGTGCTCACACAGCGGTAAAATTATCGCAACTTGGTTGTCAGCTTATTCTCGGTGGGCGAAACCTTGAAAGACTCAATGGTATTCGCGAAAAGCTAGACGGCGACAATCACGAACTTATGGTTGGTGAGTTGCGCGACGCTGATAATACGTATCAATTGATTTCGGATGCAGTTGAACGAGTAGGCCCTCTCGATGGTATTTTTCATTCAGCGGGAATTGAAACGGTATTACCCGCACGTTTGGTTAAACAAAGAAACGTTGATGAAATATTTGCTGCTAGTGTTTTTGCTGGGTTTGGCGTTGCTCGCGCCGCGTCCAAAAAGAATATAATGAAAGACGCAGGATCTTTAGTATTTATGTCCTCGGTAGCAAGTTTGACCGGACAAGCTGGTTATGGAATGTACAGTGCTTCGAAGTCAGCGATAGATGGATTAACTCGATCATTGGCATGTGAAGTTGCGCAGCGTAAAATCAGAGTTAATAGTGTAAACGCAGGTGCTGTACTCACAGAAATGCTAGAGAAACGATTTAAAAACAGTGGCAGCTCCGCTCAGGAAGAGCTGGAAAATAGGCACTTGCTCGGACTGGGAAAAACGTCAGATGTAGCTAATGCTGTCATTTTTCTATTGTCCGATGGAAGTAATTGGATTACCGGCAGCTCATTAAGAGTTGATGGCGGTTATACGGTAAGGTAACTGTAGATGTCTAGATTGATTCTTATTGGTGCTGGAGGTTTCGCTAGAGAAGTTTTGGAATGGGCCAGTGATACCAATGAAATAACCGCTAATCATTTAATAACGCATTACCTTGACGATAAACACGCAGACTTAAAATCTTTCGGATACAACTTGGATTTTTTAGGTGATATTACCAATTTCAAGCCCGAGAAAAGCGACAGGTTTCTTTTGGGGGTTGGTTCCCCTGAAGCCAAAAGAAATATCTTAAAAAAATTCGCGGGTTATAAAGCTCAGTTTCAAACTCTAATTCATCCTACTGCTGTAATTACGAGAACTTCTAATATTGGAGTTGGAACGATAGTTTGTCCGTTCTCGGTTTTGTCTGCGAACACCCGGATTGGGAACTTTGTAACTCTCAATTGCTATACGTCAATCGGGCATGATGCAGTAATAGGCGACTTTTCAACGCTCAGTTCACATGTTGATATTACTGGCGCTGTTCAAATCGGGGAAAGTTGCTTTTTAGGCTCTGGAGCTCGAGTAGTGCCGAAGAAAAAAATAGGAAACAGAGTTAATATCGGAGCAGGATGTACAATCCAAAGCTCTATAAAAGGCAGTGGGACATATTATACCGCGCCGGCGAAAAAACTCTTCTAATTAGGAAGAACAACTAAATGCTAAACACCCCCTTTTCCCCTTGGCCATCATTCACTGAAGAAGAGGCCAAGGCGGTACACGATGTCGTTTTATCGAATCGCGTTAACTATTGGACTGGCATCGAATGCCGCGAGTTTGAAAAAGAGTTCGCCGCATGGGCTGATGCGTCATATGCTGTCGCACTCGGCAACGGTACTTTAGCGCTGGATGTTGCGTTGAAAGCGTTGGGAGTGGGTGAGGGCGATGAAGTTATCGTTACGCCACGTACCTTCATTGCATCGATTTCGACCGTAGTGAATGCAGGCGCTACGCCTGCATTTGCTGATGTCGATCGTGACACGCAGAATATCGAAGCACACACCATCGAGCCAGTCATTACGCCACGTACCAAAGCCATTATTGTGGTGCACTTGGCTGGGCGTCCTGCCGAAATGGACGCCATTATGGAATTGGCCGACAAACACGGTCTGTTTGTCATTGAAGACTGCGCCCAAGCCCATGGCGCACGCTACAAAGGTCGCGCAGTGGGGAGCATCGGCCACATCGGCGCATGGTCCTTCTGCCAAGACAAAATCATGACCACCGGTGGCGAAGGTGGCATGGTTACCACCAACGACGAAGCTTTGTGGCGCAAAATGTGGTCGTTCAAAGATCACGGCAAGAGCTACGAAGCCGTTTACGAGCGCGAGCATCCACCAGGTTTCCGCTGGTTGCACGAAAGCTTCGGTACCAACTGGCGCATGATGGAAATGCAAGCTGCAATCGGGCGCATTCAGTTACGCCGCACGGCTGACTGGACCGCCGCCCGTCAGCGCAATACCGCCGCGATAGTTGAGGCCTGTTCGTCGTTTGCGTTGATTCGTACCCCCGATGTACCCGCGCACATGGACCATGCCTGCTACAAGCACTACTGCTTTGTCGAACCATCGCTTTTAGCCGACGGCTGGAGCCGCGACCGCATCGTCTCAGAAATCGTCGCGCGTGGCGTACCTTGCTTCCAAGGCTCATGCTCAGAAGTTTACTTAGAGAAAGCCTTTGATGGCACCGGCTGGCGCCCTGCTGAGCCGTTGCCAGTCGCCCGTGAGCTGGGTGAGACGTCGCTGATGTTTTTGGTGCATCCGACGTTAACCTCTGCCGAGATTGAGAAGACTTGCTCGGTCGTGCGCGAGGTGCTGGCGCTGGCTTCGAAGTAACGTAGCCCGCAGTTCTACTGCGGGGGAAGCCGTGGGGCACACTCGGGTGGTTTGATTGACATCGCTGTAGTTGGGTGGTTAGACCCGTAGTAGAACTACGGGCTACCTAGATTGAGAAAGCGACATCTGCTGATGCAGGTGTCGCTTTTTGCGTTTTGGGGAAGACGTTAGGAGGTTTACTCAAGTACTGTGGCCGTTGGTATATAGCCCCCATGTTCAGCCAGCCGTTCTTTGAATTTGTTATCGACTAAAACAGAACGGGAGATAGCAAGTTCATCAGCTATTGCATCGAGCTGCGAAATAAGTTCCCGATACGGCACGTTTCCCTTGATGAGCTTCTTGTTCAAACCCGACTTAGCAGCAACTTCAATAATAATGTAGTGTGTGGCGTCTTCACCTAAGTAGATATCCAAGTTGATTTCGCACTGACCTTTAACTAGCTCTCGGGCTATGTTAGCTTTCAAGATGTGCTGCGCAGCAACAATGTACTCTCTTTCCATAGATGAGCCGAAATAGTAGCGGCCATGGGGCTTCGTGAATACGAGTTTTCCGGGTAATGGCATTGCTAATTGTTCCAGTGTGGCTTGATACGCTTCAGTAAGAGTAACCCCCTCGTGGATCAATCGGCACTTTTCTATTATTTTGCTATCGCTAGAGGCTCCCAGTATCAAGCCATAGTTTGCTAAAAGATATTCTTTGAATGTATGACGGCCTTGGTCACGTGCACCAGGAAGCGAAGCAATTTCTTCACTCAGCTTTTTGTGCCCTTTTGTGAATGCACGTTCATCGGTAAGCTGCTCACCGTAGGCTTGAAAGAATGCTCGCACGACCGGCGAATAGATTAATTCGTTGAACTTTTCTATGGCCTTTTCGGCAGGCAAAGACTCGAGAAAAGAAATTGATAGTTCGTCATCATCTTCAAGATCTGATGTGTCGACAAATGAAATGACCTTACCTAAACTTGACCCCAGACGTTGATTGAATTCAACAACGCGCTGCAGCGTATGAAATGCCTCGACCGTGCCGGCCACTCGTTGTTCCAGGCTTTCCTTTGCTGAGAGTAGTTCGCCTACAAGCCATTGCCCTTTGACGGTTTGTAAAGGACCAAACAACTGTTCCACTTTTTCACGGTGCTCGGGCTTCAGCGCGTACTGGCCTTTTTTGGCCTCCGATAGGCGCGATGCTGCGACTCCCAATATTTCGGCCAACTCTCGCTGCAAAACATGATTCATTGCATGTTCCACTAAGCGTTTCGAATCACTAAATGATAGTTTCTGTTTGCGCATATTCACTCCTTGGTTAGTTATTGGTTTATAACGCAAGAAGCAGGATAGATCAATCATCTATTACAGTTTAATCGTAATTAGGGTGTAAATTGCTGTAATTAAATACGGAGAGTGGTGATTGCGATTGTTCAGTCACCCTTTCTAACACAGGCATTAATCTCGGAGCTGCAATAGTAGCCAATCTTGCAGTCCGTGTTACCACGACACGCTCGTTCGCTGCCTCGCTTTATTTCAAATGGGCTACGCGGATTCAAATCAAGGGTTTCGCGTGACTCCCGGCTCGGTACCGCGCAAACACCTTTATATCGATTCAGGTCTCTGATGCAAATTTGACCGCCAGCACAATCGGCATCATAGGTACATTGCGTTGCACTGACCTGATCTACAGTCATCGGTGAGGGCGCTGACTTGCGTTGAGTAGATTCCGAAAAGCCGGTACTTTGTTGTTCCCTTTTACTTGTCCACCAATGTGATTTAGGCCGTGTGTTCTCGGCGTCTACTGACTTACGCTCATTATTCATAAAACTATTAACAAAGGGTTTAGGCGTATAACCCGACTGTTGCTGCTTGGGGCGTGAGTTACTGCTTGGATATGTTTGCTGACGTTCGGTCTTGCGCTTCAGCGCCTCGGTCCGGGCTTCGGATTTTTTCGTATAATAATTTCCCGCCGCCCCAAGCAGAGCGGCTGCAAAAATGAGCGCATTTTCAGTACGCTCGGCTGCTTCCGCTTCTTGTCTTTCTAGTTCTCGTTGCTGCGCAATCAACAGATCAGGTTCTGGAACGTCATATCCTTTCTGCCGAAGCAAAACCTGCGATTCATGATGCCCCCATCGAGCAGCGAGGTAAGCCCAACTGTGGGCTGCCTCTGTATACCCGGCCTCAAACTGCAGCGTAGCTAATAGGTACATCGACGGTACATAGCCTTGGCGAGCTGCGCGTATAAACCAATGCGACGCCTCACCGGTGTCTTTGGGGGTATTTCCAAGTCCGTTGAGCCACAGTAAGCCTACGTTATGCTGGGCGTACATGTTCCCTTCTTGTGCCGGCCCATTCCAAAAACTCGCTGCCTTATCGTAGTTGCCATTCTCGAACTGGATGACGCCTAAATTCACGGGGTCAAACGCCGCGCATGACGCCAAGGTAAAAGCAAAAAGTAAGGAAAGAGCAAAGGTTCTGAATTTCATTGTCGTTAACTCTCCTAATGAGGCAGGGAATTACGGTTGGGGAGCGTAAGTAATCGTAACCTCTTCCTGGAAATCTTCAGGTCGTGTTGGCTGTGGCATCGGTGACGCCTTTGCTATCGCTTGGAACAGCAGGTTACTGGTTGTTCCGTCGCTACATTTAATCACTTTAATCTCCTGAACATAGCCTGAACGGTTTTGCCTAAACGATACTTTGCAGCTAACACCGCGTCTTGCTTCGGATTCTGAGGGAAGGTATTGCTTTACGGCCTTGAAGATACTGGCTGTATATTCGGCCATGGGAGAGTAATGATTGGTACGTCGCGTCTCTGCGCTCGTTGCGGGTAGTGAAACAAATAGTGTTACGGCAAAAAGGCCCGCGAATAGACTACGCATATTAATTCGACCCCTGTTCTTCAAACCAGTCCTTAGACCTCTCCTGAAACAACCGCACAATCGCGAATAGTGTAAGAGGGATACCGATAATCGAGGCAATCACATCTGGCGGCGGCATATCGGCGAAACCCAACCCCAGAAACAAGACTAAGCCGAACGCCGACAAAACAGTGTAAATCCACCGTGCCGTGTTACTACCGCGACCTATGTGATACGGCAGCAGGCAGAAGAGCCCATATAAGACAACGTAGAATACGAAGTACCCCTCAGTAACGTAGTTCATCCATTTACTAATAATGGCTGAAGCAACAGATATTCCGAGTGATACCCAGATTGCGATAACGGCTTGGTCGACTTCCCTTGGTCTATACACGATGAACTCCTTTTTATGATGGGCATAGTTTTAATATTATGTTTTTATAATGTCAATTGTATGGTTCTTCGGTTGGTTGTGGGAGGTGTCAAATGACACTTTTGTGCTCAATTGACACCTTTCGACAGAAGGCGTCGCAAGTTTGGTTGTTGTTTTATGAGTTTTGTCTAATTGCTGGGCGTTGAGTTCGCTGGCATGGTTGCTCTATAACATTGATTTCAATTTTCAGGGTGGGGCGGTATCTGTTTTGCGGGTATCGCTTTTTTTCGAGGTTTTGCTCATGGCTCGACGTAACAAAGATCTTCTGACGCTAATGTTGAACAAGCCTCCAGCGGAAGCTTTGGTGTTCGGCGTACTCTTGGCGATTGCCATTTGGGCCGCTGGTTTCTTTTTCCAGCTTTTCGTAACGCCCGACGAGTCATCGCCAGGCACCATCACCACCGAAACGCTGCAACCCATGTTCGAATTGATTCGTGGGTTCTTGAATATCGTTGCCGGGTTTATCTTGCTGGTGGCGGTGCTGCAATATCTGGTGCGAGGGGCGCTGCTGAAGAAATAGCTGACAGGCATGTGAGCAATCTAAGATGTCAATGTATGAGGTTGAAACCTTGACCACTAGTGTGGCTCCTGCGATCTTAATTTTAACCAACAGAAGCGACTAGGTTAGAGACTTTTTTGAATTGTTTTGCACTTACAAATTGATTGCAAAAATTTAGCGGTGAGCTAAAATCAACGGACGAAACTAAATGACTAAAGCCGAAAAGCTTAGAAGAAGGATCTTGAGCTCGCCCACACCCAGCGACATCACCAATCAAGAGCTCAAAACCTTTCTTGAACAACTTGGTCTCGAAGAGATATCGATGGGAAAAACTTCAGGTTCTAGGATCAGGTTTGTTAATCCACATAATAAAAGTGAGCAAATCCGTTTGCATAAGGCTCACGGTAGTACTCCTGTAGATCGCGGTGCGCTGAAAGCGACCATTGCGCAACTCAAAGAAATGGGATTTTTGGACTAAACGATGACTAAAATACTCAAACACAAGGGCTATCAAGGCACTGTTGAGGTCGACTTTGAAAACAACCGGCTTACTGGCAAGGTTCTGCATATTAAAAGTCTAATTACCTATTGTGGTGATAACCCCGATGCGTTGCGTACTAGCTTTGAAGAAGAAGTAGAAGACTACATTGCTGATTGCGAGGCATTAGGTGTAGAACCCGAGAAACCATTTAGTGGCACCTTCCAGGTTCGCACAACACCTGAAGTTCATAAAAAGCTGACAATCCGAGCTGTGGAGAGCGGTGTCACATTTAATAAGTTAGTGACGGGCATACTTGAAACCGAGTGCCTTAAAACGCGGATGCCGAATTTAGAAATGATTAGTGGAGACTAAAAGAGACAAGCGAAGAGGACATGAAACAGTCTCTGCTCGACAACGAATGGATTGTAAGACGCCGCAACGCCATCATTAGCCACTTTTTAGGTGAGAGTGTTCTGCAGAGGACACCATTTAAGTCGGTGCGGTTGCCGATGAACTAATTTGCTTGTAGCGTTCAAACTCTGCACAGGACTTAGCATTTAGTTTTGAACGCTTTGACCGTCAACAAACTGTGACTTAACTCCACACTTTGGGCATCGGGCGATGATGTTCCCAGTGGCAGGTATCTTGAAGTTTTGTGCGCACTGGTTGCAAGTGCCGATGGCTTTGGCTGAGCTTTGGCTAGAACTGTTGGCACTCTTGTGCTCGCGTTTTAACAACCAAGACGAGAAAAAAGTGGGCAATTCTATCGGTATTTTGCGTTGTTTTGAAACGCTAAAAATCTTTGAGCCCAATGCATTTTTAAAGAAGCTAAGAGAGACTTTTTTTAAGGCGCCACCTTCAACTCCTGGGTCGCAATATAAAACATATGGTTTGGTACGCTCGAAAACGAGTCCTGTAATAAGAATGGCATGGTCAGGAATTGGATTTTTTGCTTCGAAATTTGAATCTTGGTTGTTTAATAGGTAAGAGTTTACTGATGTGATGATCACTTTAGAGCGGACCAACTCACTCCACAGCGTTCGTTCTAAGCTTTTCAACTCATCGACTGTATACCCCGATAACTTGAGCTTGTAGCCATGAAGTAATTGAGTAACAGAGGTAGCACCTTTACCTTCTTTATATGCTCCCACTGCAGCTTGGCGTTTACTCAGGTCTTCTTCTGAGCGAACTAGACCGTAGAGCTGTAAAATGATCCTTTGGCAGGCAATTGCACACGATGTCGTTGTTTCTTGTCGATACCAGAGCTGGGCTATACGTTGAGCTTGCCCAACTTCGCCGCCTCTAAGTTTATTCGCGTAAAACGCCAACAAAAGTATTACTCGGTAAAGCAACAAAAAAAGAACTGAAATGACTACGAACCATGAGAACCATTGGAACCCGACCCAAAAAGATGTCAAAAAAGGCCAGACATAATCTATAGTTAACGAATAAATAAAGTAGCCAATCGTACCGAATACGGCTAGTAAAATAACTATGCTTATAATGTGCGCCATTGCACTGTACCCGCCAGAAATTCAAACATTAGTGGTATTGTATACTTAATCTCTAATTACTTGTAACAATTGTGTATACTTTAAGCCGTTCTATGCCACTGCGACTCGCATTAGAGCCTCGCTTAATAATATTGTTTTTAAATTTGTGACATTATTTATGTTTTTTGTAACGGGATAGTGTATACAATTAAGCTTCTCACTTGAAAAGAACTCATTGGATAAAAAAGTCATGAAACGTCTCATTCGAAAACGTGGCCCAATCTATGCGCGTGCAATATTTTGTTTTCTATTTGTCAGTTCGATTATTGGTTGTGGTGGTTCCGGGGGGAGCACGTCAGAGCCTGAGGTCAGAAGATATACTGTACAAACTACTGTGACAGGAAATGGAGCTCTCGCTCCGGAAACTGTGACCGTGATAGAAGGTTCCCGCGTGTCGCTAACAGTTACACCAGATACAGGGCATGAGTTAAGTGAAATTTCTGGATGTGGCGGTTCATTGGATGGTAATAATTATGTAATAGCTTCGCTTACTAGTAATTGCACAGTATCAGCCGAATTTACAGCCTCTGAAGTGACCATTGACGCTGAAGTCATTGGTAGCGGTACGGTTACACCGAGTAGTGTAACAACATCTATAGGAGGCGAGCATCGCTTTGAATTGTTGCCAGATATCGGCTGGTATTTAGATACTATCTCTGGGTGCGATGGTGATTTAGATGGAATGCTGTATAACATTGTTGCGGGCGCTGAAAACTGTACATTTGAGGTTTCATTTATAGAATACCCAGCTTTTGCATTAACCATTGAAAGCTCTATCCAACCCGATGAATTCCCTCTTGTTGACGAAGAAATCACACTGTCGATTGGCGAAAGTGGCGGCATTCCGCAGACAAGTCAGATTTCTTGGGAGTTAGCGAGTCGGCCGGATGAAAGCGAGCTGATTTTGGCTGATGCGTCGTCTGAAAAACTAAGCTTTGTGCCAGATATAGAAGGGCGATACGAGTTGAAAGTCGCTATGTTAGACCAGCTTCAACGAGTTTTGGCTGAGGAAAGTAAAATCATAGAGGTGGGCCCAAGTTGGCTTCCGCACATTGCCGAAAAAACGGGGTTTACCGAGTTGGAGCTTTATGAAGACTGTTATAAGACGCCGAATTTTAGTTGCAGTATTGAAATTTTTCGGACAGAAAACCCTAATGTAGAGGAAGATTATCTCGGTAATATTGTCTTGATTGCTGAATTAATGTCAGGAGAGTATTCCATTTCAGTCAAGTCGCCAATTATACAACCCTACGACCAAAGGGTGCGCGAGAAACATAACGCAATCACAGTCGTTACGCCGAAGGATTCTGGTTTTTCTGGAGCTTGGCTTGACAGCTGGTTTGTGGTTAACGAGGGGGTAGGACTAAAATTAAGAGATGACTTGGAAGTTTCCGAGGTGGGCGATGAAACTGTTACTAAATCTGCTACTTTTCACCTTGTGACTACTAATGATACATTAACTTCCGACTTTGATTATGAGCTTGCTCGGCAAAACTTGCCAGAGCTAAAGACATTCGCAGACACTTCCTTTGTCGTGGAGCTAGTTGACGGATCACGGCCTATTATTAAGGCTGATGCCCCTGATGCCTACGAGAGCATCTCTAAGTTGATTGAGATGACCTATCAGTATAAGCGTCGACTTACTTTTGAACGGATTCCCTTGACTGAAGAGCAGCTTTTGAGCTTTTCTGAGGGGAGCGGTATCCCTGTTGATATAGCTCGAGAATATTGTGCGTCGAATGGTTTTGAGCCAGAGGCTGACTTTATTGCATGTTCAAGCAATTCCTCTTTTATTTATACTACTTTTACAAGTATCGATGGAAATATAGGGGTAACTGTTGCCGCATACTCTTCGGCGTTGGGGGAGGGGGCTCCAGGACTGTCTCTCGGGCTGTATGGACATGCAGAAGGAATCGAGGCTGCTTTGCGACCGAATTTTAGTATCGTTTCGAATTCGGCAAATTGTTTATCACAAGTGCCAGTGTCGAACGCATCAGATTACTCATACTGGAATAGTGATGGGGTAAGCGTCTCGGGGACATTTGATAGAGGCGAAAGTGTACCTTCAAAAAATGAAGGCTTGTCCTTCCTTCGTTGCCTAGTTGACGCTGATTCTTTAGATATGGTGCTCAACGATGGGGTTACCCAACTGGTTTTACCAATGGCTGAGATTAGTAAAACGAAAGCCAGTGCATTTTTGGCGTTGTATGAGAATGGCGAGTTTAATTAAGTGTTAGCAATAGACCGAATCAGACGTAGGGGTACGTTTGGTTCGGTTGGATGAGCTAGGATTATAATCTGCCGCGCTAGAGGTATTGGCTGTAAGTGTCCCATTGACGGCGCCGTGACCTCTACCCTAAAAATAGGACCATGACATCGATGAGATTTCCATAGAAGTGAGAGGCTTGCGTTAATTGTTTGGACGGAATGCCTCCGATGACAGTGTCAGATTGCTCGTTGCCATAGCGCAAATGCCATAGAGTCGCAGGTTTTTGTGCGCGTTCAGTGCTCTAAGCTGACGTGAGGCGGTCGGTTAAACCCGCCTCACGTGAAATCGTTAAATTGAGATCCTAAAAATTTCAGTATTGTTTGGCGTATAAACGACTACTTCTTTAATGTCTCCCATTAGGTTTCGACCCTCGCAGCGAGAGATTTGATAAATATATGAAACTCGGACAAATAGATCTTTAGCATCGGGATAGAATCCAAACTTTTCAACAAAATCGATATTTCTGAAATCAAAAACGAATTCTCCGTTCTCTGTCTTTTTAATTAGCGAGTCAGGATGTTCAAACCATTCGCCGACATTGATCAGAACTCCATGTCCGTATCGATCCGAGCCAATCGATGTTTTATCGGATGTGACTTTAGTTCTGGCATTAAAGTTATGTGTTACCACGTGAACTTGTTCAGCACTTGTGGAGAAATATGACTGATAGTAGTCTTCTATTGCGCTGCTTTTGCGTTGATTGATGATTGCTTCTCTTCGGAACTCCATGTTGGGATGAACCTGCCAATCTACAAGTCCGTATGGGATGGGAAAATGGTAGCCCTCACCGCGCAGAATGGTTAGTATTTGCGACGGCATTGTGGATTCACTCGAGTGATAATCGATCCACTTAAATTTTTGTCTCTGTGATGAGTTAGATGTTGATCTATCATCTTGGAAATAAACAACGCCGTCTTGGTCGGAATCGCGCTCAAACACTGCAACTGTGTCAACGTTGAAAATTTGAGGTTTGGCGGTGACGTCTGTTTTATGCTCTTGAATCACTGTCATCCATGATTCCCACGCCTCTTTTTTCTCTGCCTGTCGTTCCGCTGGAGACATGGTTGCATTGACACCGGCATATTCCGTCGCTTGATCGTAACTCACCGGAACTTGACATAATCCCAACTTGAGATCGATGTAATCAGTCATAAAAATTGGACCTACTGATTCACCTGTCGAAGTTGTTGCGGTGCTCGAGCACCCGGCAATAAGCAGCGTTGCAGTCAGCGAAAGGAGCACTCCAAGCTTCGTATTGTTTTGCATTTTCTTCCCTATTATTTGTTTTCGTTTGCAAAAAATAAGCTACGAATAATTGCTTAATAAGAAGTTTAAATCAAGTGAAGTTTTCGTTGTTCGTTGGTGCGGCTAAGGCGCTTTTATTGGTGAACTTGGTCGTTTATATATTTTCAGAGCTAACCTCAGACGAATAGAGCCAGCCTTGTCATAAGCTGAATCCTAAACGCTGCGTTCGCTGGCATGGTTGCTTTATAACATTGACTCCAATTTTCAGAATGAAGTCGTATCTGTTTTTGACGGTGACGTCAGCGGGTACCGCTTTTTTTCGAGGTGTTGCTCATGGCTCGACGTAACAAAGATCTTCTCACGCTATTGTTGAACAAGCCACCAGCTGAAGCTTTGGTGTCCGGCGTACTCTTGGCGATTGCCATTTGGGCCTCAGGTTTTTTCTTCCAGCTCTTCGTATCGCCCGACGAGTCATCGCCAGACACTATCACCGCCGAAACGCTGCAACCCATGTTCGAATTGATTCGTGGGTTCTTGAATATGGTTGCCGGGTTTATCTTGTTCGCGGCAGTAATTCAATATTTAGTGCGCGGGGCGCTGCTGAAGTAATAGCTGACGCAGGCGTGAGTTATTTTAGTTCGTTGTCTTGACCATTTATGACCGTGCTGACACCTTAGGTCAGTGGACCTTAAGCAAAAGGAAGTTGCAATTTTGAACAGAGACCTTGATAATATCGCTCCGCTAACATATATGTTAACAGGTGTGTTGTGAGTACTTCGCAACAGCTACTTGATCACGTTATCGCCTATAGGGAGAGCATAGATGAGCAACGCAGAACAGCGCTTATATGCGCGTGAGAGCCTGATTTACACCGTTACGGAGGATCTCCTAGTGATTCTCGAAGATAAGGGCGTTTCAAAGTCGGAGTTAGCTCGTCGTTTAGGAAAATCTCGGGCTTATGTGACGCAGGTCTTGAGTGGCTCCCGCAACATGACATTAGGTTCGCTTTCAGACTTCTGTTTTGCTTTGGGTATAGAGCCTAAGGTCTTCTTGCCAGTGGGGCCGGAACCAGTGTGAGACCCATATTGCTAGTGTGTGTTCAACGGAGAGTTACAATAAGTGCACAAAAACTATTTGCGCTAAGTGCCGAGTTCGTTTTGAAGTATCATTCTGACGTCGAGCTTAATGCCGAGGCTATATTCCAAGATGCAGCTGCTTCGGAGCTCGGTAGTTACCGGTTTTGGCTCTAGTGTTCCTTAAGACTCTATTTGTCACTCGTGTCCACCATCGTTGTAAACGCGGAAACCTCCGCCGCCGCACAATCCACCTCCGAGGTGCATACTTTACTAGCAGCTCTTCCAGTCCGATGGGGCTTGAGAAAGAGGGACACGCGCGGTACCAATGACTCAAATCAACTTCAACGGTATCCACGTTGTGTTGCTCCAATTTCGCAATCTTTTCCTCGTCGACACGGTGCGTGACATAAATCTCAATCGCATAGGCGCGCTCGTTGACATAGCCTATTGCATCAGGAACTACGTCTCTTCCTAGACGAGCACCAGTGTCAACCTTATCGAAGCGTATAATCTCTCCGTTAGGTAACTTTAATTCACCCAATTCTTTAATCTTATCTATGGCGTCCTCGTGGAGGCGGGTTTTACCGCCACCTCCTGCTTGACGCGTCCCAGAATGGTGACGAAAGTGATGGGGCTCGTTATTTCGTCTCACGACGATGACCTTTGTACGACAAAGTGCACAAATAAAATCACCGCCGTTGACTGCCTCAGTAACGTGAACACGTTCCCTACTTTCTTTAGCTATACCATAAATCATCATGACGATGGCTCCTGTAACGCAAGCAGAGGGCTCCGACAGGTCTCGCACATGTGCGCGCAGGCATGACTTTGCCAACGCGAACCACAACCGATGCAGTGGTAGTCGAATTGCGGTCGCAGCGGGAACTCGCATTTTTCTGGGATGCGCCGCCAAGCTTTTGCGGTTATCGATTGGCTGAGTAAATGAAGTAAACGAGTTCGGTAGTTTTCCGGTTCGGTATTTCTGAACTCCTCGTTGTACTCGCTCAATATCAACTCTAAAACTGGGTATGTTTTCGGAATTGCAGTGAGTAAGTCCTGGCGGAACGGACGCCGAGTGTGGGTCATGACAACAGCAATTTGCGTGTCTTCGGTATGAATGACGAAATCTACTTGGTACTCGTCAAATTCAACGCCAGCTTCAATGGCGTCAATTGCGACAGGGCGATTACAAAGTAACGCCGAGCTGGGCGTCATGAACTCACTGAGCTGATTCAGCAGCTGATGAATGACGCCATAAAGCGACTCTGCGAATGCGTAATAACAACATTGCTCGGCATCATCGGAGGTATGAGCAAAGTGCCAGTACTTTGGCTGTTCTTGGTCGGCTATCAAGTCGCCAAAACAACCGGAACACATACAGTCGCATTCAAGTCCTTGCTCTACCTCTGTCACCTCTAGCCAGCGTCCTGAGAACTTGTGAATGGCAAATGGGATGAGTGGGTATTTCATATCTGCTTCCTCGTGTTAATAAATGTCGTATTGACGGGAACCAGATAACCGCAGAAACTGAAGAAAAGTTAGCGAAACACAGAGAATCTCAGAGAATCGCCATGGAAAAACAAAGGCTTATAATTGCTGCGCGCTGTGCGAAGGAATGGGTTGAAGCGCTGAAAAAGAACAAAAAGCCCACACAAGCATTTCATCAATTGCTTCACAGTATGAGTCAGCAGGTTATTGACTCTGACGGAGAGAAGTTGGCTTTTAACCTAACGGACGTCGTCGACGAAGTGGCAAAGTCTGAAAGCAACTCCGCGCACGGTAAAGCATTCTCAAAATTTGAAGAAAAGCTAGAGCAGTTTTATGACGGCTTACGAGAGTTTGCCATCGACAGCGACTTTGCGTTCATTCCAAAGGTGTCACTAGATAAATCTGAGCGAATCAATGTTGCGAAGTTCAGTGCTGTCGAAACTCCCGAGGGGGATATTCCCCGCGCAAACGAGATACCTCCAGGCGCAATACGCTATACATTTGAAGAAAAACATGAATTATGGCGTTTGTTTGGATTTATATCGGGGCTGCGCTTGCGCACCGGGCCTATGATAATAGCTGGCATAGTGCTGTGGCTTTTGATTATGGGCTATTTTGCGGTAGGGGTTTTTCTAGTCGAGGCAGCGTTGAGCGTTATGTCTACGAACTCATTGATGGGGCTTGCTGCCTACCTGCTGATTGGTTACTTTGCGCTACGTTGGCTACGCGCATTTGACCGCTTCATGACACATCGTATTGCGCTGACACATGATGCGCTAGCAAGAATTTCTGCACCGCAGTCAGTGGTAGTAATGAAAACTAACCTCGATAATGCCCCAACATTAGAAGTCATCAGCGCTGGTTCTTCGTGCCCAGTGTGCGGTGGTGTGATTCGCCTACGTAAGCCCCATTTTAAATCCTCACATGTCGTGATCGGTGCTTGTCATAATAATCCGACTGAGCATTGCTTTACCTTCGACCACACCACACGGCTCGGATGGCCGATAACGGAAGCTGCCCAGCATAAAAAGTAGCCCGCACTTGTAGTGCGGGTTACGCATTGGGACTCACTCGGGTAATTATTAAAGCCACCGAGGTGGTGGCGGGGTGGGCCCGTGGTAGAACCACGGGCTACTCGTAGGCGCTTATCACATCAAACGCCTTACCCACCATACCATCAGTTGTCAGACAGCCGAGCAGCACATGCGCGACATCTTCGCGTGGTATCTTGCCGGCGGGCAGATGCTCGCCAATGTCGACGCGGCCGCTGCCTTTGTCGTCGGTGAGCGCACCTGGTCGGACGATGGTCCACTCCAAGCCGCTGCGCATCAGTTCGCGGTCGGCGTAATGTTTGGCGGCGTAGTAGGGCTTGAGTTCGTCCGCCCAGTTCTCGCGATTGTTGGCCTGCCAGGCGCTGACCATTACAAAGCGTTTGATGCCTGCAGCTTGCGCGGCTTCCATGGTTTTCACGGCGCCGTCGAGATCGACCAGCAAGGTCTTGTCATCACCGCTATTACCACCTGAACCTGCGGTAAAGGCGATGGCGTCAACACCTGCGAATGCATCGGCCAGCTGCGCCACTGAGCCTTCTAAATCTGTTAGGCGTGTTTCCACACCTTTATCCTGCCACTGTTTTTGCTGCGCTTCTTTGCGCACCAGCGCCACGGCCTCATGCTCGGCATCATTGTGCAACAGCTCTACCAGCTGTTGACCTATTTTTCCATTGGCTCCTACCACTGCAACTCGCATTTAGAACCTCGCTTATCTCGTTGATTGAATTTGCGTGCTCTTTATTACCTTTGGGCGAAAGTGGTGAAATCAAGGGGAGCCCGCAGTTCTACTGCGGGGGAATTTTTCAGAGTGTAGCGGTATCTGTTTTGTGGGTACTGCTTTTTTATTATTGCAACTCCGAACTTCGTAATACCTATTCTCGCAATCTAACGCAGCGACGCAGGCTTCACACAAACATAATCATCATTCGAATACCGTCTCAAGCAAGAGGCGACTATTTCATTCGATTGCTTGTCATTAGCAATAAGTTCAAGTAGAAATGGTGCCATTGAATAGGCGCGGTTTTCGACCAGCACAGCTTCCTGCTCTGCTAAGTTAAGCATCAGTGTGGCAACCGCGTCGCGCTCACCAGTGTAGATTAAGATCTTAATAGTTGGTGCCTTAAAATAACCTTCGGACTCAAGCTCAGAGTCAAAACTGACTCGAAAACCAGATGTATCGGTATTACGCTTCGACACCAGTAGGTACTCACCGCTTATTTCATTGACGCTAAAAGTGAACGCCTCGCGGGTATCAGGAATGCGTCGATAAATAGGCTTTGACTACACCCCAAGGCTTACCGCGTACGTAAGCATTAGCATTGCCAAGCCAATGAACACCACACACAGAGGCAAGATAAACTTCGCCCATTGGGTCCAGGGAACTTGCGCGGTGGCTAAGTATGCCAGCAAGGTTCCTGATGTGGGGGTGATCATGTTGGTGATGCCATTACCAAATAAAAACGCCAATACGGTTGTTTGTGGGCCGACCCCGGCAATTTGGCCTAAGGGACCTAAAATCGGCATCGAGACCGCAGCTTGCCCTGAGGTTGATGGGATCAAAAAGTCCAAACTCAGCTGTGACAGCAACATGCCTTGGGCGGCTAGCCAGGAATTATTTTCACCGATAATACTGGTGAGGCCAAAGATCACGCTGTCGAGAATTTGCCCGCGTTCCAGCGTTACTGCAATAGCAAAGGCGACGCCAATTAAAAAACTCGCCAACAAAATCTTTTTCATGCCCGCAACGAAAGCATCGGCGGCGCCGCTTAGGCCTAGGCCGCTGATAAAAGCTAAAATCACACTCAGAAACAGATAAAACGCAGTCAGCTCTTCTTTGTTCCACTGCCAGGTATTCGATGCATAGACCAGAAAACCAATGCCACTTAATAATACCAACCACATGCAGGTATGACGTGCTGACAAAGGCTTGGCGTCAAAGCTTATAACGGTTTCTTCGCGTACCGCATGGTGTTTACTGTAGCGATGAATGACCAGCAGCATAAATCCGATGCCAACCAGAGTGAAGATACAGAAAAATACAAAACGCAGCCCGGCGCCGCTAAAAATAGGTACTCCCACTAAGGGTTGCGCGATGGTCAGTGGTAGTGGGTTGGTGACCGAACTTAAATAGCCGGCTTTTACCGCAACGGTCACAATGCCCAAGCCGATGATCCGTGTCATGCCCAAACGCTCGGCCATGGCCACCATCAGTGGAATAATCAATAAATATTCAGACGCTAGACCCAAAAAGGTACTGCCGGCGGCGAACACTACCATCAGTGTTGGCACCAGCACGTATACATTACCCCGCACTGAGCTCAATAGCCGCTCCAGACCGGCATCGACTGCCCCAGCTTGCTTTAAGATGCCAAACATACCGCCAATCACCAGTACCATGAAGATTAAGCCAGCACCGCGCTCTAAGCCCTCTGGAATGGCTAGAAACAGCTCAGCCATACTCACGGGAGCGGCGCCGTCGGCGACAGGGGATACGCGCCAAAGATTACTGACGCTGGCATCTTTATCAAGCACCGTATAGCTGCCAGGCAAGACGAGACGACCTTCGCGTTCATAGCTGCCCGAGTCAACCAAATAAGTAAGCAGGCCGGCCAAGAGCAAAATGCCAAACAGCACGACTAGTGGATTACGTGTTTGCTTTGATGTACTCAAGAATCGTCTCCGTTACTTGCGCCAAGTCCTGCTGCAACTGCGCAAAGTTCGCTGATTTTTCAAAGGTCGCCTCGTTCATATAAAGCGCACGATTTAACTCGATCTGAATACTATGCATTCCGGCCGAGGGTAAGCCATAGTGGCGCACAATGTGGCCACCTTGATAGGGGTGGTTCAATGCGGCGCGCAAGCCAAGACGCTGAAACTCGTTGATCACCACCGAACTGAACTCGCGCGACGCCGAAGTGCCATTGGCATCGCTGATCACCACGTCAGGGCGGGCGATGCCCGCATCTATGTTCATGGCATTACCGGTCGACTTCATGGAGTGACAATCAACATGCCAAACGCTACCAAATTGCGCTTTAAGGGTATCTAAGCGCGTAGCAAGGGCCTCGTGGTACGGCTGATAATACGCACTAATGCGCTCTTGTACATCGGTAACACTTAATCGTCCTGCATACATTGGCACGCCGGGTAAGGCAAAGCGCCGGATCAAGCCCATCCCGCGATCGCTATACGGCGTTGGCTGTAAATCTTCGGGCCAAGCCTCAGCCAAGAGCGCCGCGTCAATATCTGTCGCCGCCCGATTAGGATCAATGAACATGCGTGAAAAGTTGGCCGCAATTAGGCTGGCGCCACGCGCCACACTCGGTTGCCATAGCTCGTCGACGTAGGCGTCCCAACCGGTTTTCAGTTGCGCTTCGGTGGCGGCGAGTAGTGGATGTGATGGAAACCGACAGCTGCTATGCGGTGAATCGAATACCAACGGCTGTGATTGCCCCGTTGGGGGCAACCACATGGTAAATGCTTGTTCGTTTGACACCTGTGACTCCTTAAAAGTTATAAGTCAATTGGGTGTAGTAGAAGCGACCAATTGCGTTGTACGTATTGATATCAAAGTTGATATTCAAGTTGGTACGACTCGCTGGTGGTTGTTTATCACCAATGTTATTGACGCCGAACTTAGCTCGCAAACCATTGCCGAAGTCATAACCGGCCGAAGCTGAGTGATAGACCACGGTGCCAATGTGATAGTCCTCACCTTTGTAGGTTTCAGTGGTATCACCAATGTGGCGTGCGCTATAGGTTGCGCTCCAGTCATCACGCTGCCACTGCACTTGGAAGTTACTGCGCAGTTCAGGGAACGCTTCACGTGAACGCGCAATGCCTACGAGGTCTTCGACATTTTCCGAGCCATCAGCCAGTGTGCTTGCTTGCTCAAACTCACTCAAATAGGACATGTTCAAAGTCATGTCGAAGCGTCCATAGTGATTGTCAAAACGATAGCTAGCGAGCAGGTCAGCACCACTGGTAGCGGTGCGGTTAAGGTTCACTGGACCATCGACGATGTTTACCAGTTCACCGTTGCTATTACGCGTGATGACGCCGCAGTTACGACCAGTATTGGCGCATAGGTCGAGTAAGTTTTGCGCACCGAACGTGCTAATAGTGTCGCTCACTTCAATATCATAGTAGTCCAAACTTAAGCTGAAGCCTTCTATCGCTGCAGGGCTCCACACCATGCCGATATTGAAGTTATCTGAAGTTTCCGGTTGCAGATCGGGGTTACCGCCTACTGTAACTGGCTGGAGCGAGTCGGTCTGTACGTAACTGCTTGCTACGCCTTGACAGCCGGGTAAGTTACTACCGCCGGAGCATGGGTCGATGACCGGTGCAAATGTTGCGCGCTGGCCTTCGAATAACTCCAGAATGCTTGGCGCACGGAAGCCTTCAGCCCAGTTGCTGCGGAACATCAGATCGTCGTTCACGCGCCAGAGCACGCCCACTTTGGTATTGGTGGTACTGCCAAAGGTGGAGTAGTCGCTAAACCGCGCGGCTAGGTTCAGTTCAAGATCTTTTGCCAGCGCAGCATTGGTTAAGAGCGGGATCGTGGCTTCAGCATAGGCTTCGTATAGGTCGTATTCGCCGCGGGTGCCTTCACGTGGTGACGAAGTAGTTGCACGATAACTGTTGACCCGTGGATCAGCGCTAATACGCGCATCTGGGTTATCAACGCCTTGTTCTTTACGGTATTCAAAACCGGTCGCAACCAAAATTTCACCGGCATCGAGCTCGGCTACCGGACCGCTAAAGTTGATGCGCGCGTGGGTTTGCTTGGATTCGTTTTGGTCATGCCCTTGAAAACGAATGTAATCGACCATGTCGGCTGTCAGTGGGTTGAAGAGGTTCACGGGTGTGCAGTTGGCTGCTAAATCACTGACATCAGCGGCAATACCCGTGGTGTCACAGGCGCGTAATCCCAGCGCTAAGCGGTCGAGATCGAGCTGGTTATTACTGACGAAGGTCGCTTCGTTGCTGGCGTAGCTAGCGAATGCGTCCCAGCTCCAAGTAGCGCCGAGATAACCGTCAAAACCAATACCAAAGCGCATGGTGTCTACGTCTTGTGAGTTGACGCGCGGCCCTACCTCGTCGAAGAAGTTCAACACTCGAAAGTCGCTGCCAGAGAACTCAACGCCAAACGGATTAACGCGCGCGTCGTTGGCAATCATGAAGCCGCGGCTGCCCCGAATAACGGGCGGTGCGGGACTAAATTGCTGATCGGATTTGCGGTTATTATAAAGCGCTTCAATGCGCATGGTGACATCTTGAAACGGTTGTACCCACTGCGCATATACCGCGCTGCGCTCGAGTGGACCCACTACGTAGTTGTTGTCCCAACGGTTGTATTCATCAGAGCTTGTCGCGGCGCGCCAGTTATCAGGGTTGCTGCCATCGGTGTTTGGATCACGGGTGATGCCGCCGTTCTCGTAATAGGGCAAATAGGCAAGATCCGATTCAAGGAAGATCCCTTCGGTGGTACCGGTGGTAAGGCCGTTCAAGGGGACGCGAGTGAGAGCACGATCTTGGCTATAGATAGGTTGTTGATCGGTATAGCTGATCGCAATCATTAGATTGTTGGCGCCAAAGTCGCTGCCATGAAGAAAGTCAAAGTTGACAGATTCACGATCGCCTTCGCTGGCTTGCCCGTAATAAGCTTTTGCTTGCGTCCCTACATAGTCTTTGTAGGTTTGGATATTGACGACGCCGGCGATGGCGTCGGCACCATAGATGGCCGTCGCACCGTCTTGGAGTACCTCGACGCTCTTCACAATAGCGCTTGGTATAGTGTTGAGATCAACAAAGTCACGAAAACCACGGGTACCGGCACCATTAACCCAACGGTTACCATTAACCAGCACTAACGCACGGTTTTCACCGAGGTTGCGAAGGTTGATTGTGCTCGAACCATGTGACGTACCGGCTGAGCCGTTTCCATTTAAACTGGCGCCGACTGACGGCAGCTCCTGCAATACTTCACCTAAGCTAAGTGCGCCACGAATTTCCAGGTCTTCTTGGTCGACTACTTGTACAGGTGCGCCGGATTCTTCGCGGCGGGCAATCCGCGAACCTGTAACGGTGATTTTTTCTTGTACTTGTGTCTGTTCCGCCGTTGGCTCGGTTTGCTCTTGTGCTTGCGCTGGCGCGCTTAACGCCGCCGATAATGCGAGGGTAATGCCGCTTGCTACGAGCGTCTTCATAAAAATAGGGTTGTTCATAATGCGTCTCCGCAATGCGTTATAAGTTATTTTGTTACGACGCAGGCAAGCTACCAAATACTTAAATTGCTATGCAATGTTATCTGTTTTTGTCATTCAGCTATGCGGTTTTGTTATATATGAATACTTCGACTTGCACTCACCGTCATTGCTTGTTGGCAGTGCTCCATAAAGCGCTGCGTAAGCAGTGACATAGGTGCGTGCTTGGACGTAATAAAGCCGTACTCGATGGGAATAGTGGGGGCAAACGGTCGTAAAATAAGCTCTTGATTTAGATATTGTTGTGCCAGCGCGCCGTTCACAATGGCGATGCCAAGGCCCCGCCTAGCAAAGGCACAAGCCGTGGCCACATTATGCGTATCGATTTTTGGTCTTAGTGACAAGTTGTGATCACGAAAGGCCTGTTCTATTTGCCCGCGTGAAGTGCGCCCTTTGCCTAGCAATATAAGGTGTTCTTGGGCTAGATTGCTGGGGGTGAGCTGTGGCTCTTGTGCGAGTTTGTGGTTACGGTTGAGCACGCACATCATCTGGCTTTGAAAGAGTGGGGTGGCATTGATTCCTGGATGGCGCTCAGGCAATTGAATAAACCCACAATCAAAAGCGCGATGCGCTACTAGTTCGCGGGTTGAGTCAGGACTGCGAGAGTCGAGGTTGATCGTCACATTGGGGTGTAAACGCATAAATTCGGCAACAACGTCGGCTAATAGGCCTGCGACAAAACTTACTGGGGCCACCACTTTTAACGAACCGATACTGGTGTTTTTAATATTTTGGGCCAGTTGCCCCAAACGCTCGACGCTACCCAGTGCAACCTCTGCTTCGTTACTTAGCGCATGCGCCTCTTCAGTGGGGATCAGACGCCCATGCTCTCTATAAAACAACGCAAAGCCGACATACTCCTCAAAACTCGCGAGTAACCGGCTAACCGCAGGCTGCGTTAATTGTAATTGAGTGGCAGCAGCTGTTGTTGAGCCGGTGCGAAATACTGTTTGGAAAGCTTCTAAAGCTTTTAGGCTGAGCTTCTTCATTCTCTTCGTCCAATTCGTCCGTAGCGCCTATCATAACGCTAACGCTTCAATAACAGTAGCCCGCAGTTTTACTGCGGGGGAAGCTGCGGGGCACACGTGGGTGGTTGTTCAGGGTATGGCGGTGGTGGCAGGTTTGACCCGTAGTAGAACTACGGGCTACGTGTTGCCAAATAGGCGATGACTTTGTCGGCGGCTTCGTCGATGCTCAATGCCGTGGTGTCGAGCGTCAGCTCCGGCGCTTCAGGCGGCTCGTAAGGTGAGCTAATGCCGGTAAAGTTGGCAATTTCGCCTTGGCGGGCTTTGGCGTAGAGGCCTTTCGGGTCGCGTTGTTCACACACCTCGAGCGGCGTATCGACAAAAATCTCAATAAATTCGTCTTGGGCAAGTCGCGAGCGCACGAATTCCCGGTTCGCACGTAGTGGCGAAATAAATGCAGTCAACACAATCAAGCCAGCGTCGACCATCAGCTTGGCAACTTCACCAATGCGGCGGATGTTTTCGATGCGATCGGCCTCACTGAAGGTCAGCCCTGTATTGAGGCCGTGGCGCACGTTGTCGCCGTCGAGCAGGTAGGTGTGTTTGTGCATTTCCAGTAATCGCTTTTCGACTGCATTGGCAATGGCTGACTTGCCCGCGCCCGAAAGCCCAGTAAACCACAACACCACCGGTTTCTGTTGTTTCAACGCCGCGCGCTCTGCAGCGCTGACGGTGGTCGTCTGCCAAGTAACCGGGCCCACCCGAGGCGAGCGCGCTTCAATGCTATCATTCAGCGCCTGGGTGACCATACCCGCTGCCACCGTCGCTTGCGTAAGCTTGTCGATCAGAGTGAACGCGCCGGTGGCACGGTTTTGTTGGTAACTATCAAACACCAGCGGCTGCGTTGCCTGCAGGTCAATCATGCCGATCTCGTTCAAACCAAGCTGGTTGTCTTCAACTTCTTTGAGCGTATTGATATCGATGCGATAGCGTACCTTCTCACACTGCGCGGTGGTGGTCTGGGTGTTCATCTTCAGCAGATATTCCCGCTGCGGTTGCAGCGCGTCCTCATGCAACCAAACCAGTTTGGCGCGCAATCGCCGTGACATTTGGGGCAGGGCGTCTTTCTCGACGATCATATTGCCGCGGCTGATATCGATGTCGTCGTTGAGGGTTAACGTGACCGCTTGCGGCGCCTGCGCACGCTCTAATGCACCGTCGAAGGTCTCGATACTTTTCACTGTGGTGACTTTGCCCGAGGGCAGCACGCGAATGGTGTCGCCTGGCTGTACTGCGCCCGAGGCGATGTTTCCGGCATAGCCGCGAAACTGTGCGTTGGGGCGGTTCACCCATTGCACTGGCAAGCGGAAGGCTTTTTGCTGCGCCTGCTGAATTTCTAGGGTTTCAAGGTATTGCATTAAGGTGCGACCGCGGAACCACGGCGTATTGGCGCTTTTGTTTACAACATTGTCGCCGTTAAGCGCACTGATTGGCACGAAATGGATGTCCGGAATCGTCAATAAACCGGCTAGCTCAATGTACTCTTGCTGAATAGCTTTGTAGCGTTCTTGGCTGAAGTCGACGCTGTCCATTTTATTAACGGCAACGATCACATGCTTAATGCCGAGCAAGCTGACAATGAAGCTATGGCGACGCGTCTGTGTTTGCACGCCTTTTTCAGCATCGATAAGGATGATCGCTAAGTCGCTAGTGCTGGCGCCGGTCGCCATGTTGCGCGTGTACTGCTCGTGACCTGGGGTATCGGCAATAATGAACTTGCGCTTGGCGGTGCTGAAATAGCGGTAGGCCACGTCAATGGTGATGCCTTGTTCGCGCTCGGCTTGCAAGCCGTCGACCAAATTAGCGAAGTTTACTTCTTCGTTTTGGGTGATCGCTTGCAGTTGGTCTTCATAGATCAACTGACTGTCATGTAATAGTCGGCCGATGAGTGTGCTTTTGCCGTCGTCGACGCTGCCGCAGGTGATAAAGCGGAGTAACTGCTTACTTTCGTGTTGCTTGAGGTACTGTTCGATGTCTTGGGCAATGAGAGGCGATTGATGGCTCATGGCTGTTCGGCACTTCGTTTAGAAGTACCCCTCCATCTTTTTCTTTTCCATCGAGCCGCTGCTGTCGTGATCAATCACACGGCCTTGGCGCTCTGAGGTTCGGGTTAGCAACATTTCCTGAATAATCTCTGGCAGTGTGGTTGCAGTTGACTCAATGGCACCGGTCAGCGGGTAGCAGCCAAGGGTTCTGAAGCGCACCATCTTGTATTGCGGTTGTTCGCCTGGCTCAAGCTTAAGACGGTCATCGTCGACCATGATCAAAGTGCCGTTGCGCTCCACGACTGGGCGCTCTTTGGCGAAATAAAGCTCTGGAATTTCGATGTTTTCTTGATAAATGTACTGCCAGATATCGAGCTCGGTCCAATTACTGAGTGGGAACACCCGCAGGCTTTGCTTCGGTTTGAGCTTGGTGTTGTAGATGTTCCACAGCTCGGGGCGCTGGTTGCGCGGGTCCCAGCGGTGCTGCTCGTCACGAAAACTGAAAATCCGCTCTTTGGCGCGGGATTTTTCTTCGTCTCTGCGGGCGCCACCGAACACGGCATCAAACTGATGCTCGTTCAGCGCTTGCTTGAGCGCCTGGGTTTTCATGATGTCGGTGTGCACGGCGCTGCCATGCTCGAATGGACTGATGTTCTGCTTCAGGCCTTCGGGGTTGGTGTGCGTTAATAACTGAAACTTGTGCTTGGCCGCCATGCGGTCGCGGAAGGCAATCATCTCTTGGAACTTCCACGTGGTGTCAACGTGCAGCAATGGAAAGGGCAGCTTGCCTGGCGCAAAGGCCTTGCGTGCGAGATGCAGCATCACCGAACTATCTTTACCGACCGAGTAGAGCATGCCGGGCTTTTCGCACTCGGCCACCACCTCACGCATGATGTGAATGGCTTCGGCTTCGAGCTGCTGCAGATGGGTCAGGTTATGGTTCATTCTTATGTGTGCCCCTTGTTGTGCTTAGCGATTCTACCTTGTCGTAGCCCGCACTTCTAGTGCGGGGGATGCTGCGGGGCACACTTAACAGGTTGTTATTTTCATCGAAATCGTGGGTGGGTGGACCCGTAGTAAAACTACGGGCTACTTCACGATAAAATACGGATTCAACAACGACTCTTTCTGGTTGTAGGTCAGCGGCTCTCCGTCAGTCGTCACAACCTCTGCCCCAGCAGCCAGCGCCACGGCATGCGCCGCAGCAGTATCCCACTCACTCGTCGGGCCTAAACGCGGATACAGGTGCGCTTTGCTCTCAGCGACCAAGCAGAGTTTTAGCGAACTCCCCATTGGCACCATCTCGTAAGGTTTGTCGAGCTGGTCAAGGTATGCCTGCGTGTCGGCCGACGGATGCGAGCGTGAGCCGACGATTTTGAGTGTTTCGGCGTTGGCGTCTTGGCGCGCTTTGATAGGTTGACCATTTTTGAAGGCGCCGAGTTGCTGAGTGGCGCTATACATGGTTTGCGTCGCTGGCGCGTAAACCACGCCGGCAATCGGTTGGCCGTTAAGAACCAACGCAATATTCACCGTGAATTCACCGTTGCGTTTAATAAATTCCTTGGTTCCGTCCAACGGGTCGATGAGCCAGTATGTCTGCCATTGCTGGCGCTCTTGCCAGTCGATGTTGGCTGATTCTTCAGACAGTTGCGGTAGTTCAGCTAAGGTTGAATCACTTAACTTTTTCAGTTCCGCTTTAATGATCTCGTGCGCCGCGAGGTCAGCTTGCGTGAGCGGACTATCATCGCCTTTGGTCTGCACCTTTATGCGTTCGGCGAAATCCGGCGCATCATAAATCCTCATAATCGCATCGCCGGCTTTGCGCGCAATCGCTTCAAGTTCGTTTAAGCTGTCGTGGCTTAGCATTTTTGGTCCGTTTCTACCTAAAGTTGTCGATGAACAATAACATTTTTATATCGCAATTGATTCGTTTGTCTATTCTCCTACCTAGACTAACAGTATCATTTGCGTTGCCAAAAGGTAACTTTTCACTCGATGTGGAGTATGCTTTTTGTTTTATTGCCGTTTTATGCGCTTACTGCCATGTTTAAATGACAACTAAAACAATAGGGCAGGGCTCTTCATGACCCCACAAAACGCCGAACCACGTGTCTTTTCTTTGCGCGCTGCAGACAAGAAGCTCTTTCGAGGTCTGTGCATTGCCGGATTATTGTTCCTCGCCTCGTATTTCTTGAGTGCCCCTGAACTTGCGATCACCTTAGGATTTGAATCGTTGGGCATTTTAGCCGGTGTGCTGTCGTACGCAGCTCAAGCGCTGCTGATTGTTCATTTGTTGGCTTATATCTTTAAAGAGTTGGCGCGGGAAGATTAGCGATTCAGCTTACGCGTTACTGGCACTCACGCCGATGTTCGAGTAAGTTATTGAACATCAATAACATCGAGTGTAGCCCGTGACAGAACAAAAACCACAACCACCCAAACCTACCTTCATCGTCGACTTCTGGGAAACGGTTTTCCGTTGGCTCGGCAAGCTTTCTGTATTTAATCTAGTGCGCAAGCTCTTTGCTGGCGCGCGAACTGGGCGTTTTGTTGATGCCTGGGCGCTGAGCCATGTGTTCTTGTCGGTCGCCGCGGTGCCGTTGGTGATTTATGTGCCGAGCGTTTGGGTGGGCGGCATTATCGCGGGCTATGCATTTTTGCGTGTGTTCGAGGTCGTCGTGTACCAGATGAACGTGCTGCTGTTCGACGAGTATCGCGCGAAGCGCGCAGGGCGCAGTTATGCGCTGCACGGCTACCGACGGATGATTTTGCTCTTGATGCAGAACTACTTCGAAATCATCTTCTGGTTCGCTGCCCAGTATGCGTTTTTCAGTCAAATCTTCGATTTTACCGTGCCCGGTTCCAACGAGAGCGTGTTCGGCGCGGTTTACACCAGCTTCGTAGTCATGACCAGCTTCGGTTTTTACAACGTCACACCGCTCAGTGTGCTGGCCTACACCATTGTTATTGCGCAAGCGGTCATCGGTCTCTTTATGACGCTGCTGAGTTTGGCGCGTTTTATTGGGCTGATTCCGAATCCTGAGACCATGGATATCACCGAAAAGTAAAATTAAATAAGGGAGGGCAGCCCTCCCTCATGTTTTCCAACGATTTTGTCCACTTTTCCTATGTAAGTTGTTATGCTGCGGTCGTTTTTTCTTGTGCAGAGGTCGGGAATGTGGAAGTTTACTGGAGCGCAGGATTTAATCACTTGTGCAGCCGATACTGACGAGTGTCGGTTTACTTCCATTGGAGAACAATAATAATGAAACTACTTACAGCAACACTTGCTGCGGCGGCACTAGCATTTAGTCTGAACGCCACTGCGCAAGAAGAAAATCGCCAAACTCTTGTAATTGAGGGAACTGGTCTTGGTGATGCGAGTGATGCGCTTTCGGTATATCCAACGGCATCGTTTTATCGTATTTTTATTGAATTCGATACGTCTGCCACTTTGCTTAACTCAGACCCGCAAGTAAAGCAGTACGACAACGCGGTAACGCTATTTGATATCAAGTACTACGACGCACAGGACCAACTGGTACCTGGCCCAACGATCACTTTTGATGGTGACTTACCGGAAAACGTAGCAGCGCGTCCGGACGTTATTTTCTATGGTAACAACGGCTCATTTGATCGTGTTATGGTAATGGGGGATATCAGCTTTAATGGTAGTTCTTATTTCTGGCTAGATCCTCTGTTGAGCGGACCGTCAGGTTCAATTTTCAGTGACTTTACCACCGGTTTTCCGCAGTTTAACGAAGGTGCTGTAACCAACGTAATGAACGGCTACACGCATTTTGGCTATAACAGCTTGGAACAAACTTACGTGCACATTGATGCATTTGGTCCAGTTGCGACATTGTCCTATTTGGTGTTGGACGCTGACGGCGATGGTGTTGTCGACAATGTGGATACATGCCCTGTATCGATTCTTGATGAAACAATGTTGTTCGACGGCTGGTACGACTCAGGCGTAACCAACTACGTTGATGCGAATGGCTGTTCTATTGCTGACCACTATGCGGCTTGTGAAGCTGTTGAAGAAGAAGCGCCACGCCGTGGTATTCGCTCAGTTCGCAGCGGTCCATCTTCGTGCGAAAAAGCTGTGTCGTACGACTTGGTTGCTGACGGTGTGATTTCATACGCAGAAGCGCGTTTGTTGCGTGAAGCTTTGTATGAGTCTGCAAGCTCTACTGGTGATCGTTAAAACCTAGCTTTGCTGTGTAAACAAGCACCTCTGTCTGAATAGGGCAGAGGTGTTTTTTTTAGGAAAGTCGGCCATCAGGGGATTACACCTGGCTTCAAGAAACCACTAACCATACTTGATTTAAGTAACCTTATTTAGTTACATTTGCAAAAGTAACTAAATAAGGTTACTTTTAAAAGTGTCTATTAAATTTTAATCAATAGGTTAGCTATGGTTACGTGTCTTGCGGCGGTTATCACCGGCGATATTGTTGCTTCGCAAAAAGTCGATAAAACGAAATATGAGCAGATCTTAAAGCGCTTAAAAGATCTGTTTGATGACCTTTCAGAACGTTATCAACTGCGGTTTGATATTTTTCGGGGGGATGAGTTTCAATTGGTTTTGCCGCACCCTGCTCACGCACTGCGGGTCGCCACCTTAATTCGCTTAACATTACTAGCTGAGCAGATAGATGTGCGCCAGAGTATTGCGGTGGGGCCGATTGATCAATTGCGGGATAATGTAAAAAGCTCAACCGGCGATGCGTTTGTTCGCTCAGGGCATCAACTGGAAGAAATGAAGTCGGAGCTATTTCGATTCTCCTCATCGCAGCCTGAGTTGGAGTGGCATTTGAGCGTTACCATCTTGCTGTTTGATGCGCATTTAACGTCGTTAACCAAGACCGAAGCGCTGGTACTTTCCTGTTATTTGTTTCACCCTGATGAACCGCATAAGTCGCTAGCCGAGCGTCTTGATAAAAGCCGCGTGAACACTACTAAATTATTAAACGCTAGCGCTTACAGCGTCGTTGACACCTATTTGGCTTATACCCAAGCGTTGATCGAACAACATGCTGGAGATAATCAATGAATGACTATTTAATCCTGGCGAGCTTGTTTATTTGCCATATTCTGGGCGACTTTTACTTGCAGAGTAAGGCAATGGTTGATGCGAAGCATTTTGGCCAAAAACGAAAGCCGCTTATTGTGTTCGACCAAGAGCTCGGCGTTATGATAGCGCACCTATTGCATATTGCTCTTCACGCACTGGTTATGGCGTTTGTGCTATATTTCCTGCGAGGGATTGAAGTCATTAGGTTAAGCGATACAAATTTGTATCTTGCCATCCTAGCGATCGCGTTAGGTCACCTTGTCATTGACCTACTTAAGTCAGGATGGCGTCTTAAAATGATGTCGGACGACAACGCCGTAATTACCTTAGTTGGTGACCAGATGGCACATCTGATGTGGATATTGATTGTATGGGCTTGGCTGTTCGACGACCTGAATAATTTTTCCGGCCTGCTGACCGTCAATCATTTAGTTATTTTCGGCGCTTACCTGCTGGTTTTGAGACCCACGTCAATCTTAGTCATGTTGTTACTCTCACCCCATACCCCTAAAAATGGCGACAATCAGATCCCCAAGGCTGGCAAGCTGATCGGGTACATTGAACGTGCGGTGGTACTGACTCTGATTTTTGTGGATCAGTACACTGCAATTGGTTTTATCATTGCGGCAAAATCGGTACTTCGGTATGGCGAAAGCGGTGGCAATAATACCAAACTGAATGAATATGTTTTACTCGGCACGCTCGCAAGCTTTGGGATTGTGTTACTGGTAGGTATTTTGGCACGGGTAGCGCTAGGGTTCGAGGTGTAACCTAATAAGGTTACAATCAAAAATGTAACCCATTTTGGTTACATTTGAAATCGGGTTAAATTTCCGGGTTTTTTACAGATATAGCTATCGTTTGAATAGCGTTGCAAGCAACTACCAATGTTGTCGTCTTTACGCGGTTCAAACGCGATCAGCTCGAGCAAAAACGGAGCCATCGAGTACGGGCGGTTTTCGATGAGCATAGCTTCGTTAGCCGTCAGGTCTAGCATTAAAGTGGCAACCGGCTCGGATTCGTTAATGAAGATAAGTATTTTCACGACATCGTTTGTGCTTGGTTGTAACAGCTGGCGAGCCTGAATTGAGAACTCCGCTTCAGGAACCTGCACTTCAGCTGAATAATGGTAGCCAAAACGCGGCAACATGAAGCTCAAAGTATCTTTGTGTTGTTTGTTTAACGCTCGAATCGCGAGTGTTTCGGGGGCCACGAAATAGCCATTTGACTTAAGGTCAGCATTGAAGCGGATCTCGAATCCAGCGGATGCTTCTGCGTCCTTCGGTGTGAGTTTGAATCCATGTTCAACGGAGTCGACTGCAAACGTAATCGCCTGTCGTGTGTTCGGCTCTGTGTACCAACTTGGCTCTGATGCGATGATTTGAGTGAATAATAGTAAGAAGCTGAAATGATTAAGCACTGGGAGTACCCTTCAAATACAAACTGTGACTTGCGGCATATGTCCGCCTCGTCTTAATTATTTTAGGTTCACTATACTAGCACTCCCTCCGATGTTCGAGTAAGTTATTGATTTTAAGAAACTGTCGTATCGGTTTCGTCGACATTTCGTGTTCATTACGTGTTGCGGTTGTCGCTTTTGGGGCAGACTGCAGTCACCTCAAGCACACAAGGTAAGCGAATTATGTTAGTTAGGAAATTACGTTTGAAAAACGGCTGGTCACAAGCTCAATTGGCGGAGATGGCGGGTGTAACGACACGCACCATTCAACGCATTGAACGCGGCCACCCGGCCAGTATGGAAACAAACAAAGCGCTTGCTGCAGTCTTGGAGGTCGACTTATCTCAACTTCAACCTGAGGACGACACAATGAAAGACGACGCAATATTACAACACGACGAACAACGCGCTCTGCAATACGCCAAGCGAGTAAAGAGCTTTTACGAAGGGTTAATCACCTATCTTGTCATGGCCGCGGTATTCTTCTACTTCGGTTACGACGAGCCACTGCTGTATTGGGTTTTCGGTGGTATCGGTTTAGGCCTGGTCGTGCAGGGGCTGATTGCCTTTGAGAAGATTAGCTTCTTAAGCCCCGGCTGGGAAAAGCGGCTCGTTGAGCGCAAACTCGGCCGTAAGCTTTAGCTCTGTAGCCCGTGGTTGTGGCCACGGGCTCTCTAATCTGCATCTTTTCGCGCATGAGGAGCGTCCAACATCATATAGCGCATCAAATTCGCAACTCTCGGTGCCGGCAATGCCGAGAAGGCGAAGCGAAAGTAATCGACTGACGCCATGCAACGCTTGGCAAAACCTTCAGGCGTTTCACTGCGCTCGTCGAAGCCGCTCATATCGAGGGTGTTGTAAAGCAGATCTTGGTCAAATGCAGCGAGTTCGTAATCTATCGGATAGTAGTCATTTTGTAAGCCCTCTTTGAGCAAGCGCGTGTTAAAAGCTATCTCATCTGCATGGCCACCTTTATAAGCGATTATCTTCTCAAAATCGCCTTCACCGTAGGTCGAAGTGTCGATGACTTGGACACACAAGAATGGTTCTTCCAAGGCCATTGCTTCATAGAAATCTGTCTCGCGTGTGTAGAGTTCCAGCAGCAGCAGATCTGAGACGCGCATGACGGATTCACGACGAAGGCTCACCATATAATCAACGATGAGCCGGTCAATAGCCCGCTGAAAGTCGTCTTCATACGGAACCTGATCAATTAATGTGCGTAATTCTTGATAATACTCTGGCGCGTGCTCTTTGAGCACTTCGACTTCTCCGATGTCATTTAGCGTAGCTGTGACGACGGCATTGCGCTCGTCAGTCTCGGTTTTCGGCTCCTGTTTCTGCGCCTGCTGCGTTGCGCAGCCCGTCAGCGCGATGAGCATGAGTACTGAGGTGAGTTGTTTGAGCATAACGATCCAATGTTATTGATTTGTTGCCAATTTAGCTCGAGACCTGTCGCCGTGTCAATCTATGGGAAGGGAGGGCTGCCCTCTCTGTTGTTTTTCGGTGGTTTTGGTGGGGTTGGGCAGCTAAGTGTTTGTTCGGGTGTGGGTTTTGCTGGGGCAGAGGTGGGTCCCGCGAGAGCGCCGCGGGCTAATTCTGGGAGTGATACTGCCGACGCGTTTCATGGTGCCCAGCTCTGAATCGCGGCTATTTAGTATTTACAATACGTCAACAAACTTTTATATTTCCTGTCCCAACCATCTAATAATTAAAGGAAAACCCGTGAACGCACTCATGGAGAGTTATTTTCAAGTTCCCATTCAACTTGGTTTTGATATTGCTACCTCACTCACTATTATCGGTTCTTTAACTTATTTCGTTATTTCCATGCGCAAGCGTATCCGCGAAGAGCGTCAGCAGCGCTTTGATAAGCAAGTCCGTGGTGTTGCCGCAGAGCAGCTGCGAACGTCGATTTCTAAGCTTTCTGATCTTTTCATCCATAAACTGATTGCAGCGCTCGCGGAATACGATAGCGCGTTGCGGGTGAACCAGAACGTGTCGCACTTGGACCGAGAAATTGAAGCGTTAAAAGATCCTGAGCGTTTTGAGCGGGTGTTGGAACTGCTATCTGAAATGCGTGCCGCCAACGGTGAGTTTTATGAGATCTTGAGTGCTGAACGGTACAACATCATTCCGGTGATTGACTCCATTGAAGATGATTCGCAGTTGGTTCGCGAGTTTCTTGAGCAGCTATTTAAGATTGCCGCAGTACATGGCGAACAGGGGCGTGAAATCCAGTTATTGATTCGCGAATTGAAAGACTTATCGGCACAGATTGAAAAATTATGCGCTGAAAACAACATTGCGTCAGCTGAAGCGCTTATCCAAAACGATGAGGTACGGGGTCAGTTAATGCCCCTCGCGGCTTCGGTGGTTTACGATGAAAAATATTATCATTGGACCAAGTCATTTATTGATGACGAAGAGCACGAGGCCTTTTTGCATTCGATTTCCAACACCACTTCGTTAGCCGAAATGGAAGAGTCTGATCGCTCACGTTTTATCAATATCTGTGTGAGCTTGATTGGACAGTTGCAACGTAATCCGCATCGCCTTTTTGCGCAGGTATTAATCCTCGGTCGTGACCGTCAGCAAGATGCGAATAAATGCTGTAAAGAGGTGATGGTTACGCTGAGTGCAATTCTAAAGTATCTCCTTATGCGTGACTCCGATGACACTAAACTGCATCAGTTAGTGGCGACGTATAAATCCGCTGAGTATTTTGATTTAGAGCATCAGCGCCGCTAGCCTTATACGAGAAGCACCTCTACCGGCCGCGGCAGAGGTGCTTTTTTATGCGTTAGAAGCTCAATGCAAGACCGACACTGAAGGCAGTATTTTCGATACTTTCATTGGCATGACTTTCAGCTTCCATGCGTGATAGCTCACCTGAAACTGTGAACATGCTCCATAGCGTGTGGTAAACACCTAGGCTAGCTTTCGTCTGTTGTTCGACTTGGATCTGTGTGTCGACACCGGCGAGGTCAACTTTCGATACGCCATAGTTAAAGCCAAACTTAGTTGCGCCCATCATGTGCGTAACTTGGGTAAACCAGCCTGAGGTATCGCGTGGCGTGCCGTTAATGTCTGCGCCATCAACGAGAAGTCCGTAGTAACCAAAACCTTGACCGTCAAATGCCGATGCTGCCAGGCGCGTGTCGCCTAATTGCAGGGCGGCAGTTACGTCGATACCGCGTGCGGTGTAGTCACCACTCGGTGTTGCTACGTCTTGGCTATAGAAGGTGCTGGAGATGTAGCCCTTGTCGTGATTATAACGCAAGCGCCCGTGAATCCCTGGCCGCTCTGAACCTGAGTCGCCGACGTAGCCGTTGCCACCGAAGCTCACTGGATCAAGAGGCTGAAAAATACCGATGTCTGCTTGAAAGTTATCACCTAGCTGACGGCTATAGGTGATTTGTGACAGCCGGTCGGCAAATACATAACCATAACCGGCTGCGCCAAGAGTTGTATTCAGCGGGCTCCGAATTGCTGCCGGGGCACCAACACCGCCGAGTGCCATATCTTCCAAAACCACATCAATACCGAAGACGCCGTAGTCACGACCGACTTTCAGCGTTCCCATCTCAGCATTGCCAACAGTAAAGAAGGCGCGGTAGGCGCGGTTATCTCCGTTGCCATTAAAAGCACTATTATCGGTGGTGCCAGGCTCAACGGCGAGCATTGCCGTGATGTCAAAGCCTTCGCGTTGTGTGCTTGCAGAAAATTGAAAGCTCGCTGGGCTGTAGCCATTCGAAACTGATGTCGCATCTTCGCCAGTACACAAAAGCGCATTACCAGCGACAACTGCGCCAGAATCATCACAGTCGGCAAACACGGCATGCGCGTTCACATAGCCATGAAAGTTGAAATCCCAAGCTGCGTTTTCGGTGGCTGCGTGAGCGCTGCCTGCCATGAGTGCTGCGATGATGCTGGGTAAATAGAGCCGAGTTGTTTTGTGAGTCATTACCATTGCCTCTTGTAGTTGTTGTTATCGTTTTGATGACAGATGTCAGCGTCTGGTGACCTCTGGTGCATCATGTTGGTGCAATGGCTGTGCCAACTTAGTTCATATTTTTAACTTATTGTTTTTAAAGCTGTTTACATCATCACATTACGTTAACAATGATGATAGCATTCATCGATAAGGCTATCTTGATGAAATATTTCATCAATTCTTGTCTGTTTTCTCCGTTAACATTTATAAAAGTGCATATAAAACAGAGTCTTATAAAATATTGTAAAATTGGTACGGTGCTTGCACTCTATTTGGGCATCGAACGCTAAGAACTAGAACAACAAGGGAAGACTATGCGTACTTCAACCGTTCAAATATTTAAAACGGCGCGTCGGTTATTGACCGGAGCCCACGCAAGTCACGAGTTGGCTCGCGAAATGCAGCAACTTAATATGCAGCGGCCATTGATCGTAACTGACCGCGGTGTCAGCGAGGCTGGCATCATTGACACGATCAAAGAACAATTACAGCAAGCAGGAATTACCGAGCTGGAAATTTTTGCTGCGATTAATGCTGAGCCTGAGATGGCCGTAGTAAAAGCCTGTCGTCAACTGTTCGTCGAAAAATCCTGTGATGGTATTGTCGCGATTGGTGGCGGTAGCGCCATGGATACCGGCAAAGCAGTCGCTGTCTACGCTGGTGACGATCGACCGTTAGTCGAGTTATTCGGCGAAGAGCAAGTGCGTCCACGCCGCTACCCTTTGATTTGTATGCCCACGACTGCGGGTACTGGCTCAGAAGTAACTAATATATCTATTTTGGCTGACACGGCAGCGCAACTTAAGAAAGGGATTGTCAGTAATGAGCTACTGCCTGACGTAGCGATTGTTGCTCCCGAACTCACCTTGAGTTGTCCACCGTCGGTGACTGCTGCAAGTGGTATCGATGCGTTGGTGCATGCGGTTGAGAGCTACCTTTCAAATTTCGCAACCGCCCTCACGCAACCGTACTCGCTCGCCGCCGTACGAAAAATAAAGGCCAGCTTGGTCCGAGCTTATGAAGATCCCGAATGCATGCTGGCGCGTGAAGAAATGGCGACTGCCAGTTTAATGGCTGGCTTGGCATTTGGTAACGCCGGCGTTGGCGCTGTGCATGCTTTGGCTTATCCGCTCGGTGGCCGCTATCACTTATCCCATGGTTTAAGTAACGCAATGATGTTTGTACCCGTGATGCGTTGGAACCAGTCGAGTTGCCCCGAACAGTTTGTGGAGTTGGCCAAAGCCTTTGGCGCGCCAGATTCGATCCAAACCATGGCGGCGGGGGATTTTGTCATCGCGCAAATTAAAGAGCTGTGCGAGGCCGTGAATATCCCTAGTACTCTGCGGACCTTTGATATCCCTGAGTCAGAGCTCCCCGAGTTGGCGGTTGCGGCAAGTGGCGTCACGCGCTTGTTGCGGAATAATCCGCGAGAGCTATCGCTGAATGATATCGAAGCGATTTATCGCGAAGCTTACTAAGGAGCCGCATCATGTCGCTATGGAAACAACGTGTTGCGGGTGCCGAAGCTCCGTATTTTGCGCTAGGACCGTTCAAAGTACGTTTGCCGTTTGTGCACTATCGTTTTGAGTGGCCGGACTATTTTCAAGGGTTATTGATGTGCGCAGTCGACTTGGCTGCGATCTCATTGATGACCGAGTTGTTAGGTATGCCGTTCGAAGCGGCGTTAGCAATCGTCGTACTAAACGGTCTATTTTATCTACTCCATCACCTGTTGGGTGACCCAGTGGTGCCCGGCTGGATAACACCAGCAATACCGCTATTAATGATGTATGTGTCGATGTTTCCCGAGGGGGAGGCTCGCGTACACGCACTGATTGCGTTTCAAATGCTGCTTGGTTTATTCGCGATTGTGCTTGGCGCCTCAGGCGCGGCTAAACGTGTGGTTCAGCTTATCCCGAGTGCCATCAAAGCTGGGATTATCATGGGCGCAGGGCTCGCGGCCGTTGCTGTGGTGTTTGATGATGGCGGACGTTTTGAGAGTTATCCATTTACAATTTCCATTGCGGTGGGTATCGCTTTTTATCTGATCTTTTCCAAGCACTTTGCTGGCCTGCAATCACGGCATTGGGTTTTTGCCACCATCGGCAAACTCGGTATTTTCCCAATTATTGCATTGGCTATTGTAGTGGCGCCGTTGTTTTCTGAAGCACCGTGGCCCGAGATCGAGTGGGGATTTACCGCGCCAGACTTCGCTACAATGTTTAGCCAATACACCCTGTTTGGTGTAGGTTTCCCGCCTTTAAGCATGTACCTAAGTGCGATTCCTACGGTGCTTGCCGCCTACATTGTATTGTTCGGTGACGTGCTGCAGAGCAAAGCGATTCTTGATGAGGCCGATGAGGTTCGTCAAGATGAGAAGATCGATTATGACCCTAACCGCGCGCACATGATTTTTGGCGCGCGTAACCTTGGTATGAGTGTGATTGGTCCGGATGTCACCATGTGTGGGCCGCTGTGGGCGGCAATGCACGTGGTTATCGTCGAACGCTTCAAAAAAGGTCGTAAGGCGATGGACTCGATCTTTGGTGGTGCTGGCTCTTTCCGCTGGGGCACTAATACCGGTTTGCTATTGCTTCCGGTCGTGAGTCTAGTTCAGCCGATTCTTGGTATTGCCTTGGCCCTAACCCTACTTATTCAAGGCTATGTAAGTGTTCGTATTGGTATTCAAGAGGCGCAAACAGAGCGTGATCTTGGTATCGCTGGTGTGATTGCCGCCATTCTTGTGGTGAAAGGCGCGACCTGGGCGTTTGCGGCAGGTCTGTTGCTTTGCTTCTTGGTCTATGGGTGGCGGTTACGGGAGCAACGCGCATGATGTCAGGTGATAATCTTCAGCGTGTGATCGACGCCATGAGCGATGGTGTCTACATCACTGACGGCAACGGGGTGACGGTTACAGTCAATAAAGCCTATGAACGGATCTCGGGTATTCCGCGCAAGGTCTTGGTGGGACTGCACATGTCAGAGGTGGTAAACCGTGGCTATATTTCGCGTTCGGTCTCGCTCGAAGTACTAAAAGAGAAGGGCCCGGTAACGCTCACACAAACCATTGGTGACGATCATAAAATTCTTGTCTCGGGTACCCCAATGTTTGATCGGCAGGGGCGGCTCGAATATATCGTGACAACGGTGCGCAATGTGACTGAGCTGTTGCAGGCCAAGCGGGCAGAGGAACAACTCGAGCAGATTCTGCAGGTGCGTGAAAACTATAGTGGCCGCGAGGCACGTGACCCTTTTGTCATTAGTCGCGCCACCCAGCAGTGTTACGACTTAGCCAAGCGGGTTGCGCCGACCGCGGCGAAAATCTTGATTAAAGGTGAGACAGGTACCGGGAAAACGTTACTGGCGCGAACTATCCATGACTATAGTGCGGTGGCGCAAGGCCCGTTTATCGAGATAAATTGTGCGGCGATGCCAGAAAGCCTGCTTGAGGCTGAATTATTTGGCTACGAGCCTGGGGCGTTCACTGGCGCTTCACAAAAAGGGAAAACCGGCCTGCTCGAAGCGGCCAATAACGGTACGTTGTTTTTGGATGAAATTGGCGACTTACCGCTGAGTCTACAGGCCAAGTTACTTAAAGTGGTTGCTGAAAATCGCTTTATTCCGGTCGGCGGTACCCAGTTCAAGCGCACCAATCTGCGCTTGGTTTCAGCAACCCATCACAACCTGCGTGAATTGGTACAAGCGGGCGCATTCCGTGAGGACCTTTTGTATCGCCTGAGTGTGGTTCCGCTCGAGCTCCCTCCATTACGTGAGCGCACCGAAGAAATTGAAGCGTTGTTGAATCACTATCTCCACCATTTTAATTGCAAATATGAGCTTGATTGCCGCTGGCATCGTGACGTTATTGACTTGCTTTGTCGGTACCCGTGGCCGGGCAATATTCGCGAGCTTATCAACCTCACCGAGCGCTTAGTGGTAACCGCTGAACAGTCGTTGATAACGACGGCCCAGTTGCCGCGTGAAATGCGTGCGGACAATGGCATGGGGCGTGTTGGGGTAAGCCTAAAAGAGCAGGTTGAGGCCCTAGAGCAACAGTTAATCGAGCAAGCGCTAGAGCGCTATGGTACGACGCGTCAGGCTGCCGCCGCGCTCGATATTGATCAATCTACTTTGGTGAAAAAGCAACAGCGCTGGCGAGCACAGCAAAAAGCAAATGATGTAACTCAAAACGAGGAAGTGGAGTCAGATGATGTTCGAAAGCGACGCTAACGCAGTACGTCAGCAAGCCTACGTGAATGGGCAATGGCTTGTGGCTGAAGATCAGCGCGAGCAAACGGTTGTTAATCCTGCTACGGGCGAGACACTTGGCACGGTACCGCTGCTCAGTGGGGTACAAATAGAAGCCTGTATTGAGGCTGCTGAACGCGCATTTTACCGTTGGCGCGAGGTTCCTGCGCGTGAGCGTTGTGCACGGTTATTGGCGTGGTATGAACAGATACGGGCCGCGCGTGAACAGCTTGCGCGCATTCTTACGCTTGAACAAGGCAAGCCTTATGCCGAAGCGCTTGGTGAAATCGATTATGCCGCAAGCTACATTCACTGGTTTGCTCAACCCAGCCTTTTAGACACGGGGGCGACGCTGCCGTTTGCCGAGGAGCCATTGTCAATGATGGTGATCAGCGAGCCTGTCGGTGTTTGTGCAGCCATTACGCCGTGGAATTTTCCGGCTGCCATGATCACCCGTAAGGTCGCCCCAGCGCTTGCCGCGGGTTGTGTGATGATTGTAAAACCGGCGCCGGATACACCGTTTACCGCTTTGGCTTTGGCTGAATTAGCGGCTGAGGCTGGAATTCCAGCAGGTGTTTTGAACATTGTGACAGGGGATGCTCAGGAAGTCGGTGAGCGACTCACCGGATCGCCAACAGTTCGCAAGTTAAGCTTTACCGGTTCAACCGCAGTTGGACGCACGCTCATGGCACAGTGCGCGCCTACCTTGAAGCGTCTGTCGTTGGAACTAGGAGGTAATGCTCCGTTTATTGTGTGCGCTGACGCCGACATTGATGCTGCGGTGCAAGGAGCCATGCTCGCAAAATTCCGTAACGCCGGACAAACCTGTGTTTGCGCTAATGCTATCTACGTGGCGGACGAGGTCTACCAAGCCTTCGCTGAAAAACTGGTGGCGCAGGTCAAACAGTTAAAGTTGGGCCGTGGTGATGAGGAGGGGGTCAATATTGGTCCACTAATTAATCGCGCGGCCTTGCAAAAAGTTGAAGGCCTATTGGCGGCGGCAGTCGCGAGTGGTGCCACCGTTCAATGTGGTGGCGAGCGTTGGTCTGAGCGTTGGTTTCAGCCTACCGTGCTAACCGATGCCACTAGTGCCATGCAGTGTGTTCGAGAAGAAATTTTTGGCCCTATTGCACCATTGGTTCGCTTTACCGATGAGCAGGACTTATTAACGCAATTACGTGCGCAGGAAGCTGGTTTAGCCGCTTATGTGTACAGTCAAAACCTAGAAAAAATTCAACGCTTTGCGCGGCATTTAGAGGTAGGCATGGTGGGCTTCAACACCGGTATTATCTCGGATGCAGCAGTACCTTTTGGTGGCGTCAAAGCGTCGGGTATGGGCCGCGAGGGCGGTCGACAAGGCATCGAGGAATACCTCGAAACGAAGTACATCAAACTGAACAACTAACCACAATTCCAATAAGAAAAAGGATGCAATCCATGAAAACAACAAAGAGTCTTTTATCACTCACCATTGCTACTGCGCTTTTAGGCCTTTCGGCAAGTGCTGTTGCCGAGCAAACAGCGATTGAGAAGCTGCAAGCCGACATGCCAAAGAACTGGGGTAAGTGGGGCGATGACGACCAAATTGGTGCATTGAACTACTTAGACGATGCGCAAGCTTTGCGTGGCGTACAAGCGGTGAAGCAGGGCGAAAAATTCACCTTACAGTTGCCAATGATTCACGGTGTTGGCCCTGTTTTCCCTGGGCGCGTGCCAGCAATGCATTACATGACACAAGACGAAAGCATGTACTCAACGGGTAAGCTGGATGAGCTTGCGGGCGGCGTTAAATACTCTGATGACGCGGTATTCATGTATTTGCAAGGTACCACGCACATGGACGCTTTGGGCCATGCTTGGTATGGCGATGAGGTTTATGGTGGTGTCAGTGCCGATAGCACTGTGCATGGCCATGACCATGTCGATATTGGTGCATTGGCAAGCCACGGTATTGTCGGCCGCGGTGTTTTATTGGATGTAGGTCTGCAAAACGGTGGCGAATCAGGTCGTTTAGCACCGAGTAGTTGTGTAACCTTGGACGACCTAAAAGCGACTGCAAAAGCGCAAGGCGTTACTATTGAAAAACGTGATATTTTGCTTATCCGTACTGGCTCTGTCGGCCGTTTCTATACCGATACACCTGATGCTGAGTGGACCGCAACAACTGAACCAGGCTTGTGTTACAGCAAAGAACTCGTGAATTGGATCGACGATATGGAAATCCCAGTGATTGCAGCTGATAACTTGGCGGTAGAATTAGTACCGCAGAACATTGATGGCGTTGACTACGTGATTCCATTGCATGGCGCATTAATTCGTGACCTAGGTGTGGTGTTGAGCGAACTGTATTGGCTTGATGACCTAGCGGCTGATAGCGCTGAAGATGGTCAATACACCTTCATGTTTACCGCTGCACCGTTGAAAATGGAGCGCGGTTCGGGTTCACCGATTAATCCAATCGTAATCAAGTAAAAGAAAAGCTCTGCCCCTTCGTGGGGCAGAGCTTTATTTAGGTAAGTGTTCTAATAACGTTTCAGCAAGTGTAACTACAGCTGCTTCAGCGGTTGTTTTAATTTCCTGCCTATTCGTGTTATCACCGACTTCGTAAGTGACTGAATGCACGGCAAAGGTGTCGGCCACGTACTGTTTGAACACACCGCGGTCAGGGTTCGAGCCCGGCTTGTCTTTCACTTCCCAGTCGATGCGTGCAGCGAGGTCGGCAAGCCAGTCGGTCACCAAATGCGGATGCTGCAAAGGGGAGCCATCTGGGCGCTTATAGTCGGCCGGCATGGTGTAGTAGATGTTGTAATGAGTGGAATGAAAATCCAGCGCGAAAAATACTTCTTCACCGGCTTTTTCACGTTTTTGCAAGAACGCGTGGAGTTGCTGAGACTCGGGCTCGGCGCGTTTAAACCAATCACGGTTCAAGTCGACGCCGCCGGTGGTATGCCGCCAGTTGCCGAGGGCAACACCATCGGGGTTCATCAGCGGCACCAGCAGAATATTAAACTCTTTCCGTAAGCGTTCGAGTACGGCCGCGTCCGAAAACATCAATTCATTGCTGAAATGCATCAATGCCAGCGCACCGGTTACTTCGGGGGGATGCTGACGACCGATGATGACAAACCACGGCTTGCCTTCGCCGGCAATATGTTGATACGCCGGCAGTGGACGACCTTGGGCGCTTTCGCCGAGGGTAAATAGCTGTTGCTGTGGCCCTTGTGGCAAGCTCTCCAGCCAGTTGGCGTACATCGTTGCGTCGATGATCTCTTGGCCGGCAACGTACACGGGCTGCGACGGCTGCAAGGTTACCTTGAACTGCATGCGGTTGTCGTTTTCACTGTACGGGATCGGCTGCCACTGAAATTTGTCAGTGCTCACTTTCGGCGCATAGCGCGCGGGACCGTTGTGGCTGACCAGCGTGAGCTTGACTTCCTGTGGCGCCGTTAGGCCGTTTGGTTCTAGACGAAAGGCATACCAAGGGCTCGGATTAATCGGCAGGTCTTCTGGCTTGAGGTGCAAGCGGTAGGCGTGCTCACCTGTTTGTTCGCAACCATCGACACGCGCGGTGTCGAAGTCGGTGGCGATGGTTAGCTGCGCAAACTCACATTGCGCGGCAGCCACCGCCCCGACCGAAGTCAGAGCGGCAACGCTAAGTAGCAGAGAGCTGCCCGAGCGAGTTAAATGGCTTAAAACGCCCATGACCAAGTCCCATAGATGTAACGACCGCGGTTCGAGTGCACGCTAGAGAAGTAACCGAAGCTTTCATCAGCAATTGGTGGCTCTTTGTCGGCTATGTTACGGACACCGAAGCGTAAGCGGGTGCCGTCTAACGCGCCTTCGCGGAAGCGGTAGTCGGCATAGATGTCGACGGTGCTCCAGTTCGGGATGATCATGTTTTCGCCTGAAGACGTGGCAACGCTGGTTTCGATAAAGTCGCTGACGTAGTTATAACGTACGCCTGCGCCCCAGTTGTCGAAACGCCAGTCGATGCCGGCAAAGCCGCGCCATTCAGGGTTGCCGCTTTGACGTAACAGGTCACCGGCGCCGTACACCGGCAAGTCAATGGGTACTGCAGGGTTGCCCGCCGCTTGCGCTTCGAGCACGATGGCACTGATGGGATCAGGCTTTTGCACAAACTCTTTCAGGTGCGCTGCATTGATGGTGAACTCAAAGCGGCCCAGGCTCTCGGTGTCGTAGCGATAGTTGATGCTGGTGTCGATACCTTTGATGGTGCGCACATCGAGGTTGTTGTATTGGTTGGCAACGTAGATAACTTCAAGGTCGTCGTCGCGCACCACTGCCTCATTGCGTGAGCCTTCCGAGCGCAGCAATGAATCATAGAGCAGATGCGTTTGGCTGTTGAGGATACCAACTACGCCGTCTTGCTCGATGTCCCACCAGTCCACGGTGATAAGCAAGCCATCAATTGGTGCCAAGGCGATACCGTAACTCAGTGTTTCCGAGTTCTCTGGCTCGAGGTTGGTGTTACCGCCGCGGCGCTCTTCAATGCCGTAGCGCTGGTCGATAACCGGGTCGGTACGGGTGTTTGAGCGGCTGATACCTTGTTCAACAACTTGCGGTAGGTTCGGTGCACGGAAGCCTTCAGTATAAGCGGCACGTAGTTGTACCCAGTCAGCTGGCACCCAGCTCAGCGCTAGCTTCGGCTTAGTGACATTGCCGACGTCGTTAAAGCGTTCGTGACGCACAGCCACTTGCATATCAACGGTGTCGTGCAGCGGTACCAAGAATTCAGCATAGGCTGAGAACACGTTGCGACTGCCGCCAGAGTCAGGGCTTGAGCTGCTGCCTAGCACTGACGAGTCAGAGAGTAACTCTCCAGTCACTTGGTCGTAGAATGGGTTTGAGCCGTCGAGTAACGGGTCGCGGTCATCGGCGTAGCCTTCGTAGCGGTATTCAACCCCCGCGGCAACGCCGATATCGCCTGCATACCAGGTGGTAATGGCTGGGTTGGAGATCTTGAAGTCCCACAACGCGAGCTCGCTTTTGCTGTCGCGGCTAATGTTGGTGCGGATGCCGTCGAGCACGGCTTCAGGGTTACGCGCCCCAGCGCCATAGTTGACGTGGTCGAAGTTGCCGCCGATGAACGGGTTATAGGCGCGGCTCGGGTCGGTTTCGTTGATGGCTGCTTGCAGTGCGGCCACGTTAATACGGTTGTAAGCCATATCTTCAGTGTCGGCGCGCGAGTAGAGCACCGCACTTTCCCAGTCCCACAGGTCAATGTAGCCGCGTAGGCCAGCGAGCAAGCGGTAGCTGGTGTCTTTCACTTCGATGCGACGGCCACCAACATCCATTGGGCGGATGTTACGTAAGCCGATGTCTTCACCAAACGGGTTAAATGCGGCGTCGGCACTAATTGTGAAGCGTTGGGCGGTAAGGTTGGCGTTTTGTTCGCGACGGCGTTTGGCGGTTGCCTCGTAGTACAAAGCTTCACCGAACAGCTCTAAGTCATCGCTGAAGCTGTGGGTGAAATGGGAGAACAAGTTGATGCGGTCAACTGCCGAGGTCATGCTTTGATCAGCCGGTGCGGCGTCATAGCGCATGCTGCGTGGCAGTGAGCCCTCGTTGGCGCAAACGCCACCGCCGAAATCGTAGACTTCACAGTCGCCCATGCTGTCAGGTGCTAGGTGAATACGGCCAAAGCTGTCGGTGTCAAAAATCGCCCAGGGGCTCGAGAGTGAACGGTTGTCGAGTTGGGTATCGCCCTGAAACTGTTCTGGAATATCAGGATGGAAACGGCGATCTTCGCTCGCTGAGTAGTCGCGGTCGCTGGCTGGCATCTCGTCGCGCGAGTAGTAAGCCATCGACAGAGTGACTTTGGTTTTGTCTTCATTAAAGCTGAAGCCGGTTGCGCCGCTAGCGGAGATCTGGTTGTACGAGGTGCCTTCCGAGGCGCCGTAGTTCACGCGGAAGCGGGTACCGTCAATGTTGTCTTTCAGCACATAGTTGATAACGCCGGCGACGGCATCGGTACCGTAGATGGCGGCGGCACCGTCACGCAATACTTCGAGGCGGCGTAAGCCAGCGACTGGCAAGGTGTTCGAGTTAACGGTGGTGACCGGAACAAAGTTCTCGGTTTGCGTGCCGGGGTGCAACACTAGGCGGCGGCCGTTAAGCAAGGTCAGGGTGTTGCCAGTGCCGATGCCACGCAAGTTAATCGAGGCGACGTCACCGCGCGCGTCGTTCACACCGCCGATGGTACGCTCGTTGTTGAAGCTGATATCACCGACTTGCGGGATGGTTCTCAGTAGTTCGTCACCGGTTGCGGCGCCGGTATTTTCAATGTCGTCGGCGCTGAGAATGGTGACCGGCAAATTGCCTGCGGCGCGTGCACCACGAATGTTCGAGCCAACGACCTGAATACGTTCAACATTGGTTGCGCTATTTTCGTCGTCGGCGTTGGTAAGTTGCTCACGAAAATTTTGCTGCACCCGCGAGGTGTTAGTTTGCGTTTTGATAACGTAGGTGGCGGCGCCTTGTTGTTCGAAGGTCAGCCCAGTGCCTTGCAACACGTTGTTGAGTGCTTGCTCGACACTGAGGCTGCCTTGAACAGAGCGGGAGCTTTTGCCTCGCGTGACCTCAGGGGAGAAGATAATTTGGGTATTGGTTTGTTCAGCGAGCGCGAGCAGGGCGTCGCTGGTTGCTTGCGCTTCGAGATTGAGTTGGTACGTGCTGGTAGTTGCGGCGCTGGTTTGTGTGTTGGCTTGTGCGCTGTTTTGGGCGTTGCTTGTTTGGGCACTGGCTTGGTGGCTGGCCACGCTGGTACCGAGCGCGAGTAGGGTACAACAGGCGACATAGCTGAGTTTTGGCTGTTTCATCCTGGTTTCCTGTAATTGTTTTGGAATTTTAGTTATTAGTTTTCAAAGGTGTTCTTTCAAAGGTGTTCTTTCATAGGTATCTACGCAGCGTGGTCAGAAAACCTCAAAGAAATTTTCATTTTGCTGCAATATAAATGTGCTCTTGGTCTTTAATCACTTGCACGGGCAGGGTTGCAGCGATGGCGTCAAGAATCGCATCACCGTTTTTGAGGTGGAATACACCGCTGATTTTGAGATCTTTGGTGTGTTGGCCGCGTAGCGCGATTTTGTGGGTGCGATAGCGGTTAAGCTCTTTTATTACGTCTTGTAATGGATCATCGTCGAAACGCACCACGCCGCGACGCCAAGCTTGGCTGGTTTGTGCTTGCTCGAATTGTTGTGCTTGGATGATTTTGTTGTCATCGCTGAAGGCGCCGATGTCGCCGGCGAGTAGGTACTCGGTGTAGCTGTTTGGCTGTGATTGCTGGCTATTTTGCTGAGCTTGGGCGTCAGCGTCTGGGGTTGGGGTTGAGTTTTGCGCTGGGTCTCGGCCTGAGCTTGTGCCTGTGTCCGTGCCTTGACGGGCGCTTGGCGCGCGGCGTTGAACCGCGACACGACCTTCTATTACCGCGACTTTTAGCACATTCTCATCATCGCGCTGGCGCACATTAAAGGCTGTGCCAAGCACTGTGATTTGCTGTTCTTGGGTGGCCACGGTGAACGGGCGATTGGCGTCTTTGGCGACATCGAAGAACGCTTCGCCGCTGAGCAACTCTATTTGGCGCTCTTCTTTCAGCATTGTCACTCGAATCGTGCTGTCGGTATTGAGGCTCACTTCGGAGCCATCGTCGAGCCTAATGTGGCTGACTTCACCAACTTTGGTGCTGAATACGCGGCTTTGCGCAAGCGGCATTTGCGCGGCTTGGTGTGTAATGCGAAACGTATCGTTGTCGGTGTTTGCTGGCGCGCCTGTTTCTGCGTTGGTTTTATTGCCGTTGCTGGTTGGCACTTGCACGGTTTGTGTTACTGGCTGCTTGCTGGTTGGCGTCGGCACGAAGTTCACCGCCAGTAAGACGCTGACGAAGGCGATACTGGCGGCTAGTGCGAGCTTTTTCCATAGTTGTGGTGCGGTTGTTGCTTTTGGTGCTTTTGTGGCTTTTGTTGCGTGCTGTTGCCGTTGTTGCTGCTGAGCGGGGTGCGCCGGAGTAGCGTTTGCTTCGTTGGCGATGTCGCCGCTGATTTCGCCGTTGATTCCGCTGTCATGGTTCTCGCTGTCGTGGCACTCGCTGTTGTGGCTCTCGCTGTTGTGGCTCTCGCTGCCGCTGCGATATAGTTCGGCGCTCAAATCCCACACCGCTAGCGCCTCTTCGAAGGCCTGCTCGTGCGCAGCGTCTGCCAGGCGCCAACGTTGCAGTTCGCGCTCTTCTTGTGCCGTCATCTCGCCCGAGTACAGGCGCGTGACCCAATAGCTCGCCGTGGCGGCGTGTGGTGCGTTGGCGTTCGCGTTCGCTTTAGACATCATGCTCTTCCTTAGCGATGGCATGGCGGGCACTGGTGAGTGCCGCGGCAATGTGTTTCTCAATGGTGCTCACCGATAAGCCTAGCCGATCGCTAATTTCTCGGTAGCTCAACCCTTCGATGCGATGCAGCATAAAAGCCTGCCGTTGCGCGGGTTTGAGCTTTTGCAACGCATGATCGATGCGCTGCAGCTTACGTTTGTTGGCGAGGCTGCGCTCAGGCGAGTTGACCTCGCAGTAGAGCGGAACCTCGTCGTCGTCATCGTTACTTGAAATATGACTCGCTTGTTTGCGTGCTTGCGCTCGTCTGGCGCGGTCGATGATCAAGTTGCTGGCAATTTGCAAAAGATAGTTGCGGGTGGTGTCGAGGCGCCCGGCTAGCTTTGCCGGAAGGTCCTCGATTTGGCTGAGGCGCATATAAACGTCTTGCAGCACGTCATCGCACTCATGCTGTTGCTCGGTGTGCAGACGTACGCGAATGAACCGGCGCAGCGCAAAAGTATGCTCCGCCAGCAATCGCTCGATTAACCCATGACTCGCCGCTCGCCGAGCCTTCCGCACCATCAATTTCTCACCCATACCTTACTTTACGCAATCGCGCCGCAAAACCTCCACTTTTTTTTCGCGGGCAGAGGTCCGCGCATTTCCGCTAGCATGAGAGAGGGCAGCCCTCCCTCATGTTAGAGAAATTTTGGGGGTTACTCCGGCTCGATTAAATAGCGTACTAAATTCGCGGCGCGCGCGTCTGGCAAGGCCTTGGCGAGGTACGCGTAGAAATGTGCGATGGACTGACAGTGCAGTCGGTAACCTTCGTTGGAGGGTTCGAATGCGTCGAGGGCGGTAATGTCTTGGTTGATTGTTGCCAAGACATGGTCGAGATCTGCGTACGCCATCTCGTAGTCGATGGTGGGTAACCCTTGCCGCAAGCCTTGCTCGAAAATACGTGTAATTTCTTCGGCAAATAACGCATCGTCTTGATAGCGCATGACGCGCTCGTAGTCGGGGTAGCCATACTCGCCTGGGTACAAGGTTTGCATACATAAATCGGGAGCGTGTTCGGCTAACTGGTTGTAGAGGGCGGTTTCGTTCTCGATGACCTCCAGCAATAATTGGTCATCAACGCGTCGCAGGGACTCCAGTTTTAGGTTGCTGACAAAGTTGCTTATTGTTAATTCGGCGTTTTGTGTGTGGTTGGCGTCGTTTGGGATGCTTTCAAGCTGACGTTCAAGTTCTTCGTATTGGGCTGGCGAAATGTTGCGTATAAGCGCTACAACATCGAGCTGGCTTTCCGTTTCGGCACCTTGGGCCGCGCTTGGTTGTGCTGTTGGGGCAGAGGTCGGGACCATGCTTTCACGTTCGACTAGGTGATGGACCACATTACTTGTCAGCAATAGCTCTTCTTCCGGGTACCACATGTCATCCGGTGCGGCTTGATACATATCGCGCAAAAAGCTGGGGCTGACACCCTGCAACTGAAAGTAGTTCCTCACTTTACGTTGTAAGCGCTCGATATTGGAGGTGTCGGGATCGGCTGTGGCGTAGGACTGCAACTGGTGAAAGCCAAGCTGGGCGCCTTTCGCGAGGATGCGTGTGTCGCCGCTGATGAACAAAATACTGCATGCCGAGGCGCAATGTTCGTCGACGTAGGTGGTAATTTTATGTTCGTCGTTGCGATAGTTTTTGAGGGCATTAATGATACGAAATGTTTCGTTGAGATCGCCGCCGTGACTGTTGAGTACTAGGGTGTCAATGGCTTTATGTTGCTCGAGCTGTGCAACGACGCTATCTGAAATGGTGACGCCGATTTCGCCGGTGATCACGAGTTCGTAGCCATTTTCGCTGACGTAAACGTCGAAATCTTGGTTTTTTGCGTTTTCGGTGCGCAGGTTGAAGTCTTCGATGGCGATGCCGAGGTTACCGATAAGTGAGAGTACGCCGAATGCCATGAGTAACTTGACGATGCCAGTGATGACGGGGCTTCCACCTTTGGCGCGATAGCTCGTGGCGCTGCGCCAAGTGCCGACGATTTGCCAGACGCCGATGATAACTGCGAAAAGAATGAGGCTAAGAACGACAATTTGCGCGGTTTGCCATCTAATTCCGTCAAGGAATCCGCCGAATGTGGTGATGCGCGAAATCATGGTTATCAGCAGATTTAGGAAAACAACGTTGCCCCAAAACGACACGGACAACGGGAGCTCGCCGCGCCAATGGCGGACGAAATAATTCGGTTTTTTACTTTCCATTTTGTACTTTTGAACTTCCGTTGTTGTTGTTTTTGTGTGCTTTACTTTAGCGTGAGTGTGCGCTTTCGGCAACGCCAGCGTCGCTCGCATGAGGGAGGGCTGCCCTCTCTCATGCTACTTGCGAACGGCTGACCTCTGCCCTAGCTCTTACCAGGCGTTGATTTTGAGACATCACTGCTGGTGGCGGCGGATGGCTGAGCAGAGGAGAGGAGAGTCCCGCCGCCAACCAGCAGTAGATGAAACACCAATGGCGCTGAGATGATCGCCATGTAGATAAGTTTATAGCGGAGACGATTCGCGCGGTTTGTCGTTCGGTTTGCCATATTTGCCGCCATATCTGCATTTATGTGAGTGTATACAAATGATAACCATTCGCATTTAGGTGTCAAGTTTTTCTTGGGCAGAGGTCATCGCGTTTTTGTGGTAGAAAGGGAGGGCAGCCCTCTCTCATGCAAGGAGTTGTTTATGCACATCCGCCCGGTGGTTCCGACGGCTTATTTAGCTGGCGCTTTGGTGGCGTTATTTGCGGCGATATTCGCACAGCACTGGATAATTAAGGCGTTGTTATTTTGGTGCTTTTTGGCGCTGGCGATGGTGTCAGCGGCTTATTGGTTTAATTTGGCAGGGGTGTTCCGCAAGCGTCAAGGTGGCAAGATCCCGATTTACATTCGCTGGCTGTTGTACCCGTTTCTCGCGGGCGTCAGTGTCTATAACTGGTTGGCGCGCCGGCGTGACAATGTAGCCGCGTGGCATGAGGTTGCCGATGGCTTGTACGTCGGGCGTCGACTGTTTGCGTCGGATGTGGAGGCGTTGAAAGAGCAAGGTATTGGTGCAATTTTGGATGTGACCGCCGAGTTTGATGCGCTAGATTGGGCTTCGGAAGAGGCCGAAATGGTGTATTTGAATTTGCCGGTTCTGGATCATGTTGCGCCATCGGATCATCAGATCCATGAAGCGCTGCAGTGGATTCAGCATCAGCATGATGAGGGGCGCAAAGTGCTGGTGCATTGCGCGTTAGGCCGCGGCCGCTCGGTGTTTGTCGTGGCTGCGTACCTGTTGATGCGGACCGAGGCGTCTGAGGTGGCAGAGGTGCTGCACTCGATACAGGGTGAACGCTCGATTGCGCGGCTAAATAGCATGCAGGAACAAGCACTTGAGCGCTTTGCCAAAGATAATAAACTGCTGCTGGCGAAGGATGTTTGGATCATCGCAAATCCGGTCTCTGGCGGCGGCAAATGGAAGAAGGCGAAAGCCGAAGTGCTTGACTTCCTAGCTCCCTATTTTAATAACCATGTTCTTGAAACTACGCCAGAAATTAACGCTACAAAGCGAGCTGAAGAGGCAATGGAACATGGTGCTAAGCTGCTGATTGCGGTGGGTGGTGACGGTACGCTTACCGAGGTTGCCAGCGCGCTGCGCAATACCGACGCGGTGATGGCGATGATTCCGATGGGAACAGCGAACTCTCTGAGCCAAGCTCTGTGGGGATTGAGCTCGAAACTATCGCCGGTGTCGGCCGCCTGTACCACGGTTATCGAGGGGCGATGCCACGCGGTCGATGTTGGGCTGGTAAACGATAAGCCGATGTTGCTCTGCGCTGCGGTGGGCTTTGAGGAGCGGATGATCTCTAAGGCCGATCGCGAGGCGAAAGATAAGCTAGGCCAATTCGCGTACTTGCAGGCGTTGTGGCAAGCGGTCAATGAAAACGAGGTGTTAGAGTTTGAAGTCGCGCTCGACGATGGTCCGTTCGAGAGCTGGCGCACGAGTAGTTTGATAGTGGCAAATGCGGCCCCAATTACCACGCTTTTAGCGCAGGGCAGAGGTAATCCGATGATGGACGATGGCAAGCTAGATCTGACCTGGCTGGAACCTAAAGACTCGGGAGAGAAAAACGTACTGAGTTTGATGGAGTTACTGTATGCCGGAATGACCGAAGACAATCTCGGTGTGAACACGGGGCATACACAAGCAACTTCAGTTAGGGTGCGACGTGCGGATGGCGCAGAGCTAAAATTTGCCGTCGACGGCGAAATATATGCTGATACAGAGATCCGTATTTCACTGCAGCCTCGCGCATTGAATATCCTCATTCCTGAACAAGCCGAATACTAACAGCACCTCGTGGGGCAGAGGTCCCGTCTTTCCGGCTAGCATGAGAGAGGGCTGCCCTCTCTCATGCTAGTCAAACAGGTGGTATTTGGCGGCGAGGCCGATGGAGCGGGCGTGCAGGGCGTTTCGGACCTGGCTGGCGCTGCCGGTGGTAGAGGCATTTTTATTACTCTCATTGAACTGCAAAGCGCGCTCGTAGGCCCCGTCACTCCAGTCAATGCTGCAGTAGTCGATGAGGTTGCGTAGCGACCTCTGAGGTTTCTGTACTAGGTCTTCGTAGCTTAGGGTGAAGATGTGGTTGGTGGGCTCCGCGCTGGCGGCGGTGCAGAGGCTGCGGGCGGCGTCAGTGTAGGCGCTAATCTCGGTTAAGTCGTACGACCATGGATAGGCTTCGTTGAATAGGTGCTTGTAGAGCGCGAGGGCGTGGTCGTCAGGGTCGCGCTGCAAGTATATGATGCGCGCTTGCGGCAAGGCGCGCCGTAAAAAGCCGATGTTGAGAAGGTTCAAAGGCATTTTGTCGATAACGTACGGTGCGTCACCATGGCCTGCTTGCCGCAGCATTTGTAGGTAGTCACGTCCGATTTGTGGCCAGTCGAGTTCGGTGGCGTAAGTGACGAGTTCTGCTTTGGACTTCGGACGTGCAAGTTTGCCGTTGCGGGCGATATATGCCTGCTGCAATGCGCGGCCAAGTAACTGCGGGAAAAACGGCAATTCGCCGGCGGTCTCAATGCCTGAGTCGGTGCTGAGCATGCGCTCCAACAGCGTCGACCCCGCGCGCGGCAGGCTAACGATGAAGATTGGGGTCGGTCCAGTTTCCGTCGCCGCAGAAGCTGAAGCAGATGCTGCGCGCGACCCCGCCAGTTCGTCCACCAAATCTCGCAATGCCGCCATCGTTGTAACGTCGTCGCGTACGTCATAACGCAAGTGCTTGCGGCGCAGAGCGGCGCCTTGCTGCAAATAGTCGCGCGCGGCGTCGTAGTCTTCGATGTCTTCGCACTCTTTGGCGAGCGCATAAAGCAACTCAACCCGTTGCCGCGGCGACCCCGACCCAGACCCCGACCCAGACCCAGACCCCGACCCCGACCCCAAACCAGCCGAAGACCCAACCGAAGACCCAGCCGAAGCCCCAACCCCAACCCCAGACCCAGCCGAAGACCCAGCAATCTCAGCCAGCACTCGTCGCATCGAAGCAACATGATTATCGCCAGCGCTCCAGCGGCGCAACCCGCTTAACAGCAACCACGCAGCAGAATCCCCAGGGCGCAAGGCCACAACCCGCGTCAACAATGACTCGGCCAGCGGCAACGAACCTGTGATGCGCGCCAACGAAGCGTAGTTAAAGAGTAAGTCAGCGTCTGACGGCGCCAACGCCGCCGCCGAGGCATAAAGTTTGAGGGCAGAAGCATAAGCGCCGCGCTCGGTTTCCCGAAGCGCGGCGTTAGCAAGTTCACCAGCCTTCAAAGCCTCACGAGCCTTCAAAGCATCACCAGCCAAACTGATAGCTCACCTGCAAGCCAATGGTGCGCGGCTGCGAAATGTACTGTTTCGAGCTGTTGCCGTAGAAGTTTTCGTCTGGGTCAGTACCCATGTAAGCCTCTGATAACACGCCAGTTACGCCTTCTTCGTTGAAGATGTTCTTGGCGAATAAGGTAAACTTCCATTGGTCGGCATGCAAGCTGGTGCTCAGATTGGTAATCGCAAAGCTATCCAGGTCGATGTCGAATTTAGGATTTGAGCCCAATGAATTTCGTGACGAAGACTGATAGTAGGTGCTCACATTGGTGACCAAATACATACCTGACGGCAAGTCCATTGAATGGTTCAAGCCAGCACTGAAAGTGTTCTCGGCCATGCTTGGTAGTTGCTCGCCGGCTTCTGCATAGACATAGCTTGATGGATCTGCCGCCGTACCTGAAGGGACCACTAGGTCTTCGGTGAGTTCAGCATCCACATAGGCGTAGCCGATGTTGTACTTCAAGTTGTCGGTCAAATAGCCTTTCAGTTCGAGTTCCAAGCCTTGTGAGACTGCTTCTTCACCATTCACCGCGGCATAGAAGCCCCAATTTGGTGTGGCCACATTCAATTGAGGGTCGTCCCAGTTCATGCGGAACAAGGTTGCCGAGTAATTGTGACGGCCAATGCGGCCTTTCACACCAGTTTCCATGTTGAGCACGCTGTCTGGTGCGTAGCTCAAATAGGCTGGGTTTTCGGCAAAGCCTCCGGTGATCGGCACGGCGCTGGTGCCACCGCGACGATAACCTTCTGAAACCGTGGCATACCACATTATGCTGTCAGAGATATCGTACGAAGCATTAAATTTAAACAAGGTGCCGCTGTCGTCAAATGATGAGCTCACGTCAGCAGGCCCCGGATAAATCGGTAGCTCAATGACGGTGTCATTATCAATGTCATTGTTAAAGCTGCGCAGACCAGCTGTCATACGAAATACGTCCGAGACATTCCAGGTGAGTTCACCGTAAACCGATAAATCACGCAGGCTGCGGTTGTCGCGATATAAGAAGTCTTGGTCACCTAGCACACCGCCCCAGCTGGCAAGGGTTTCGTCAAAGCCGCTAGCTTCGGCCCATTCGCTGAAGCCTGGCATGAGGCTGTCTTGGCCTGATGCGGTGTCTTGGTCGAAGTAGAACGCACCGACAATCCAGTCGAACGTTTGCGTGCCGTTTGACACTAAACGCAATTCTTGGCTGAAGCCTGAGTCTTCATAAAAACGCTCAGCGATCGCTAATGGACGCGGGCTGCCACCGTAGAACCAAGCGAACCAGTTGTTTTGTGCGTAGAAGCCTGAGTTGTCACTGGTTGAGCTGCCGTCATGTTCGTAGTCCGAGGTGGTTGAAGATAAGGTGGCGAAACCGAGGTCCCATTCGAGTTCCAATGAGGTCATGCTGACCTCTCGCTCAGAAGGTTCGCGATGTACGGCGCCGTTCTCGTAGTCACCGTAACTGCTTTCGGTGCCGCCGACCCAGTTGGTGCCGGTGGTGACTTGGCGGCGACCGCCAATATCATCGGACTGGAACTGGTGGCTTAACAGCGCCGAGAAGTCTTCGGAAGGCTGCCACAGCATGCTCACACGACCGTAATCGATGGCGACAGTATCGGCATCTTCGACGCGGGTGAAGACTGGGTCGCCGTTGGCGATATCACCGCCCTCGGCTACTGGCGCACCGTTGCTGTTCAAGCGATAAACGTTGGCGTAGTCGACAATGCCGTCATTATCGATGCGGCCAAAGAAGGCCCGCACGGCAACGCTGTCGCTAAGCGGTTGGTTGACCAACACATCATAATGCTGGTTAAAGCCATCGGAGCCTTCGGTTTGGCTGAGCTTCGCGTCAACTTTGGCGTAGCCGCCGTAAAGGTCTGGCTTATTCAAGGTGTAGCGCACGGTCCCCGCCAGGGAGCCGGAGCCGTACAGCGTACCTTGTGGACCACGCAAAATCTCGACAGCGTCGATGTCTTTTAGAATGAAGTTGGCGAATAGTGGCGTGTCATTTACGTAGGTGCTGACCGTCGGTACTGCGTTTAGGGCAAAGTCACCGTTACCGGCCGAGTCGACGTTCATGCCACGAATGACGATATTGTTGATCACGCCTGAGTTGCGGTAGCCGCGATCAACGACAGTAATGCCTGGCGTTTGGCGCATGACGTCAACTTGGTCGACGATGAGCTGTTCTTCCAGTTCCTCACCGGAAACCACCGAGATGTTATACGGGATCTCGTTGACGGTTTGCGGGCGGCGAGTTGCCGTCACAATAATGCGCTCGTCGGCTTGTTCCGCTTGCTCTTGCTGCGACTGCGACTGCGCTTGAGACTGCGCTTGTGCTTGCGCGTACACCGGTGCGCCAAGCATTAAAGCTGAGCCGACAGCGAGTGCCAGCGGTGCGATTTTAAAGTGGTTGTTGCTCTGTTTCATCAGGATTCCCCTGTGGTTATTATGCAGTTTTTATTTTGATTTTTCTGGATTTTTTGGCTTTTCGAGAGCCCCAAGCTTGGCCAAGGCCGGTGACGGCTTACCTTGGTACTGCGGAAAGCTAATTGGGTGGTCACGGAAGCTCTTCAACGGTTGGCCTAAGCAATGCCAACCGCGTTCGCGCACACGGCGTAGGTAATCAAGATCGAGGTCAATAACGATGACTTCTTGGTTGTCGGCGGCTTGATGAATAACTTCGCCGCCGGGGCCAGCCACAATCGAGCGACCGTTGCCCAAAGGTGCAGCGGAGTTGATATCAATCATGTACACCTGATTGGTTGCCGCCGATGCTCGAGTGATGGCGAGTTCGGTATCGCGATCGATGGTGTTGGTGAGGGTTGGATGCAAAATCACCTCAGCACCTTGCCATGCGAGCGCCCGGGTGGTCTCCGGGAACCACATGTCATAGCAGATCGAAAGCCCGAACTCGCCAACGCCAGGGATGGTAAAGGTCGCGGGTGTATCGCCAGCGGATATGCCTTCTTCGTAGGGTAAAAACGGATACATTTTGCGATAGCGGCAAACGACATTACCTTGCGGGTCGTAAACGCTCGCTGTGTTGTAAATACGGTCGCCATCACGTTCAAATAGTGAGCCGTTGCAAAGCCATACGTGGGCTTCTTTGGCCAGCTGTTGCAAAGCCTGATCAGTATTATTCGGAAATTCTGCCGCGTGGCGTGGGGCCGGACCAAAGGTGGCGAGCTCGGGCAACATAATGAGTTGCACGTTCGGATAGCGCCGTTTGGTGGCGAGCACTTGCTGCTTGATCGTGTCCAGGTTGTCGCCTTGTGCGCTCAAGCTCAATTGCAAGCCGGCGATGGTAAAAACTGACATGCGTCGCTCCGTTAACTAATGTGCTGATTAGCCTAGAAGCGTAACTGGTTGGCGAGTAGAGCCAGTTTGGGGGGAATTCTGGTGCCAGTTTGGTTTTAACTACTGGTTTCGGTGGCTGGTTCGTTGCTGTGGAGCAGGTAGAATGCGGAGTCGACGCGTTTGCCGTCGCGTACCCAGTTGATGCGATTTTTCTGGATGTAGATTTCAAAACCGAGCGTTTCGCCGTACGACCAGTCCTTCCACTGACGGAACCAGCGGTCGCCTTCGAGCCACCATTGGCCTTTGTCTTGGCGTTCATCTTGGTAGCCTTCCCAACCGGCCATGCTGCCGTCGGCATACAGGCGGATGCGGTAGGGGTCACCGAATACGGTTTGGCCGATGAACTCGACACGGCTGGCGAAGTCGCGGAGTTGTTCGCCCTTGAGACGTTTGCCCCAATTTTGTTGATTGGTGCTGCGGGCGGTGTCGGTTCCGCTGCTGTCGTCTTGCCATTGGCGCATAATTTGTGCCAGCAACTCGATACCTTCTCGGATTTTGTCGGTTGGGATGCTGCTGACGCCGAGGCGGAAGTAGTTTTGTGGTGCGCCGTTGTTGCCGCCGTTGCCGTTGTTGCGTGTACTGGCAAAAAAGCGCTGAACCGGCTCAATGAGCACGCCGTGTTTTGCTGCTTCAGCGGCGAATTGCTGGCCGTCGAGTTGGCTTGGACCTTCGATCCAGCACGTGCTACCGCCCATGGTGCGTGAGGTGACGATGTGCGTTGACAAATAGTGGTTGAGCGCCTCGCGAAGTTCTTGCCAGCGCACCGCCATTTCTTGATTGAGTTTTCTTAAGGCTTGGTCGTAGTAGCCGAGTGATAGAAACAGCCCCATGACGCGTTGGTTATTGGCCGGTGGATGGCGCGATATGAGGGTTCGTAGCTGACGCGCTTGCTTGATAAGCGGCGCTGGGCCGACCATAAAGCCAAGCCTGAGGCCCGGGGCCAAGACTTTTGAAAAACTGGAAACATAGATGACGCGCCCCTGGCTATCGAGGCTTTTGATCGCAGGATGCGGTGACGACATGAAATTGCTTTCGCTGGCGTAGTCGTCTTCGACGATGATGAAATCGTCGTCGTTGGCTTTGGCGATGAGCGCTTCGCGACGTTGCTGTGGCATGGTTACTGCCGTCGGCATTTGATGACTCGGGGTTACGTACAGCAGGTCGGTGTGCTGCGGGATCTGCTCGGGAATGATGCCATGCTCGTCGACTTCGGCGTGGTGGATCGGGCTATAAGCCTGATGCGCCAATTGTCTTATGCCTGGATAGCCGGGTTCCTCGACGGTGATCAGAGTTTGGTTGTTGAGCAGTAGCTTGGTCAGCAGGTATAAACCATGCTGCGAGCCGAGGGTAACAAGAATTTCGTCGGGATTAGCGTAAATCCCGCGCCTCGGCAGTACTTTGGTGCGAATTTCTTCCGCGAGTAGGGCGTCATCGTCGTGCCCTGAGTCTGAAGCCCAGGTTTTAATTTCATTCACGTTGAGGCTGAGTTTTGAGCACTCACGCCATTGCTGTACTGGGAACAAACTTGGGTCGAACTGGCCGTCAATAAATGGAAATGGATACTGTTGCCAGTTGTGTGGATACGGCGATGCGAGTTTGTCGAGCCGTAGCTTATTGATGCGCTGCTGCCAGTTTTGTTCGTGTTGCTGGTTTTCTTGGTTTGGCTTCTTATGGCTGGCGTTTTGGGCGTGTTGCTCGTAAAGGTCTTCGGCGACATAAATGCCACTCCGCTCTTTACTGATCAGGTAGCCTTCGTCGATCAGCTGTTCGTAAGCGTTCACTACCGTGTTGCGCGCAATGCCGAGCTGCTCGGCGAGTTTGCGCGTCGAGGGCATTTTACTGCCACAAGCGAAGTGGCCATTTTGAATGGCCTGGATCAGCTTTTGGATCAGTTGCTGCTGAAGGTTCGCTGGGCTGTCGTTGTCGAGTACAAAAAGCGGCTGCATCATAGGACTCGAGTGTACGGTGGCTTGGGCTCGCTTGTCTAGGGGGGCGTTTGTCTGGGGCGGCGTTTGTTTAGGGCGGCGTTTGCGCGGCTTCGTTTGCTTCGGCTTCGTTTTCGGCTTCGTTTGCGGCTCCGGTGTTGGCGGCGGCTTGGCGGTCTTGGCGGTCGAGCAGGCGTGATGGGTAGATGGTTGCCAGTGCGCCGATGATCAGAAGGGCCACCGCGACGTTGATGAGTTGCTCGTAATTACTGTCGTTGACGATAAAGGCAGCGAACATCGGCCCCGAGGCGAGCCCCATTTTTGAGGCAAATCCACCGAGTGCGGCCATTTGTCCAGCTTTGTCGAATTCGCTGCAGACGCCAAGCATGTACGCGATGGAAAACGCCCAAGTGATGCCGACGGCGATATTCGCGAGCCAGAAGACTGCTGGGCTGAAGCTATAATGCAGCGCGTAGGTGGCCGCGGCGGTGACGAAAATGCCAAGCATGATCGGCAAGGTACGGCCCCATTTGGTAGCCAGGGCGATGACCGCAAGCGAGCCGAGGATGCCCATCCACGCGGAGACGCCCAAGGCTGGCGAAATGGTGTCGAGGGTTAAGCCGGCTTGTTCGCCGAGGTCGATGATGTAAGCGTAGAGAGCCATGTTGGCGGCTTGGAAAAGAAAGACGGCGGTGACCGATGCGGCTAATGGGCCTTTTTGAACTGGCGCGATGACGGCTTTTGGGTCTCTCATTTTGACTGGGTAGTCTGGCAAGAAGAAGGTCATGATAAGCGCGGCGGTACTGAAGGCGATGAGCGCCATGAATAATATCCAACTGCCGTAAACCGGCACCAGTGGAGGAAGTGCCCACACGCCGAGGCCGCCGAGACCGAACTGCACAAGTAGCAGCATGCCAAAAGTTTTATGGACCTCTTCGGTGCGCGCGATGACGGCAAAGCTGACGCCCACGAGAAGACCGCCGACGAAGCCATGGATCGCACGCAGAACCATGAGTGCGATTTCCGTGGTGAGTAGCATCGAGGCGAAATCGATGGCGATAATGGTGAGTAATAGCGTGATGCAAACCGGCTTCCACTCAATGCGGCGGATAATAAAGATGGCAGCGAAGGCACCAACGGCGGCACCGTAGATATTGAGGCTACCGATGAGGCCAGCGTCTTTGTTGCTAAATTCGAGTCCACTTATGAGACCTGAAACCAGCGCCGGCATAATGTTCACGTAGAACAACCCTGCCGTTGCTAAGAATGCTAGCATGACGCGCGCTGCGTAGCCGTTTGCTTTTACCTTCATCATGTCGCTCTTCGCCTTTGTTATCGTTATTAGTTTGCCTTGTTATGGCTAGCTTGCCTTGTTCCCTCTGCACTGGCTAGCGCCAGTTTGCTGCTGCTCATGGTGCCAGTTGGGCCGACGTCCACGCATTTCTGCTTGCATAAGAGAGGGCAGCCCTCTCTTTGCTACTCTCCGGGTGAGCTAGCTCTGGGCGCTGTACGCTGACGTTGATAGTTTTCGAAGCTATCGATGACGCTTTTGAAGCGATGATCATGCTGATCGCTGACCATGTAGTAGATGTGCTGGTCATCGAGAAAAAGTACGATGATGCCGCCATAGCCGCTGAGAAACGGATACCATTTTTGCGTTTCAGGATGCTGCCAAAACCAGATGCTCTGGCGATAGCGGAGGTTGGGCGTGTTTGGGATTGGGCAGGCTGTTTCCGGGTTCTCAAGAATTTCTTCGAAGCCAAGTTTTAGCGGATCTTGTTGCACAAAATGTGCAAGTTTCACTAGGTCGGTCGGAAGTAGAGTCAGGCCGTAGCCACCCCAGACCTGGCGCTTGTCGTCCTTGGTGGTGTCGATACTATACGCCAGTGGGCTAAGCTTGAGCTCGTTCCAAAGGCCGTTGTAAAGAAAGGTATCGAGCCGGGTGTTTTGCTCTGTACTTAAAAGGTTCTGTAGTGCGGTCGCAGCAAGGTAGGTTGCTGAGGTTTGGTAGACAACATTTCGCTGTTCGCGCTCAGGATAGCTGCAGGCGTGGGCGATTTTCTCTTGATGCGTTGTTGCCTCAAAGAAGTTCTCGATCATTGCGGCTGAAGCTTCGTCTTGGCCATGTTGCTTAGATGCATAATGGCCCGTTTGCATATTCAGTGCGTCGATGAGTGTGACACTTTGCCATGTATTTTGTGGGCAAATATCCCCCCAGGTATCTAGCGACAATTGCAAAAGGTCCGACTGATACTGATTGCGATAAAGTAGAGCTGTCGCTGTGGTAATGAATGTTTTGCTTAACGAATATGCCGGTACCGCGATGTGCGTGTTGGATGAATAGTGCTCGAATTGCTGATCATTGGTGATTCGCGACCACCCATAGACCGTAGGCTGGGCCTGCGGCGGCTGCGGCGCCCATGGCGCATGCTTGAGAGATCGCCCCAGCGGCTCGTAGGTCAGCGTGTTTTTGCTTGCATTAGGGAGGGCTGCCCTCTCTTTGCTAGCGGTGATGGTGACGGAGGTCTGCCCTGCGGTGGCGAAGGTGGCGTAAGCGCAAGTGTTCTGGGTGATGCGGAATGTTGCGCTGATGGTAAATGGGGTTTGCGTGAACGGTTGCGGTAAGTCGATGACGCCGTTGTGGATGCAGTTGGCGTTGTACTCGCGCAAGGCAAAGTGGATTTCTTGCGAGGTGGCGGAGGGAGTGAGGGCAAAGGAGTAGGGCTGCCCTCCGCTGAAGCCAGGATTCAGCGGTAACCTCTGCCCGCTGTCGGCAAGCTCCAGAACTTGTACCTCAGCATCAGGAATATCCGCATGTTCAAATTGAAACGTGAGGGTTAAAACGGCGGATGCGATAAGCCACATATTAGTTTTCTCCCTGCAGTGCTTCGAGCGCAAGCGTTACCTTTTCTGGTTCGCGTGGCTGCTTCCGACTCACATAAAATTGCTCAAATGGGTAGTTAAAGGTCTCAGGCAGCAAGTAGCGAAGTTGTCTCTGTGCCAGAAACGGTGCGCTGATGGCGCTCGGCATGAAGCCTAAATAGGCGCCCGACAAAATCATGCTCAACCGACTGTCAAATTGGTAGGCACGTCCAGAAGTCTTCAACTTTTGCAATAACTTACGGCCTTCCGGATTAATATTAACGCCCGGATGCACGGTCTCGAACTCCGCCAAACGTGCGATATCTAGGGCGTCATCTGCCACCTCAAACAGCGGGTGCGTGGCCCCGCAGCATAGATAAATCGGGGTGCTGAAAGCATGCGCGTATGCCAAACCATCAATGCGTCGATAACCAGGCATCAACGCCAGGTGCGCTTGGTTCTTAAGCAACGCGAGTTCAATCTGCTGAAGCGGCAGCAAGTCAAAATGAATCTGTAAATCAGGTGCTTGTTGCTTAATGCGGCGCAACGCTTGGGCGATGTGCAACTGCCTTGGAGGGTCAAGCTGATCCGCGGCTAGAAGCACTAGCTCTCCACTAAGATCTTGATTTATCGAGGCTACTTGGTGACGAAATTCCTCGTGCGCTTCGCTCAATGAGAGTAGTGCATTGAACACTGCTTGCCCTTCGCGAGTCAGCGAAAAGCCCTGTCGCCCACGCTGGCATAGCCGCATGCCAAGGCGTGTTTCAAGACTACTCATGTGGATGCTGATGGTTGAGCGACTGATGCCTAACTCTGTCTCAGCGGCGGTAAAACCTCCGCATTCCACAACGGTGCGAAAAACTTGCAAGAGTTTGAGATCGAAGTCGGTTAGGTCTCGTTGCAACCATGACATAGGCGTTCCCAATATTTGAATACAAAGTTTGAAAGTTTCAAAACCAAAGGTTGATACGTTGATATTTAACATTGTTTGGGACCATGCTGCAATGCCGCTATTCGCAAATAAGGGAAAACGCTATGTCCGAAAACATTATTCTACGCGCGCAATCATTGTCATTGCTGCCATCGCAGGTCTCGGTACCGAAGCCGACGACGGCTCATTTTGCGATTCACAATCCGGCCTATGCGCCAGATGAAGCTGCGGCCTTAGTTGCTTATGTCAGTGAGCCTGCGGCAAACGCTACGGAGCAGGCCGTTCAAACAGCGCAGCAGGCGCAGCGTGAATGGGCTGCGCGGCCCGCCCGTGAACGTGCAACGTTGTTGCGACGCTGGGCCGAGTTGTTGCAGCAGCACGCACAACTTCTGGCGGAGATTCTGCACGCGGAGCAAGGCAAACCGCTTAGCGAAGCGCAGGGCGAAATCGCCTATGGGGCTTCGTATATTGAGTGGTTTGCCGAGGAGGCTGTGCGCGTTTATGGCAGCACGATTCCGGCGCCAACCGCAAGCAAGGAAGTCGCCGTAATAAAGGAGCCGGTCGGTGTTGTGGCGGCGATTACACCTTGGAATTTTCCGAACGCGATGCTGGCGCGCAAGGCTGCAACTGCGTTGGCAGCTGGCTGTGCAATGGTGGCGAAGCCGGCTGCGGAAACGCCTTTGTCGGCCTTTGCGCTGCAAGCCTTGGCGGTGCAGGCGGGGATTCCAGCAGAGGTGTTTCAACTGGTGGTCGGCACTGATGCCGCGAGTATTGGAGCGGTGTTAACCGGACATCCGACGGTGGCTAAATTTACTTTTACCGGCTCCACCGCAACCGGACGCAAGTTGGCGGCGCAATGCGCGCCAACGGTGAAACGTTTGTCGCTGGAGCTCGGCGGCAATGCACCGTTTATCGTATTTGCGGATGCGGATATCGAACAGGCGGTAGAGGGCTTGCTGTTGGCGAAGTTCCGCAATGCCGGGCAGACCTGCGTTTGTGCGAACCGCGTGTTGGTGCAAGACGAAATTCATGATGCTTTTGTAGAGCGTTTGTTGGAGCGCTTGCAGGAGTTGTCGCTTGGCCCGCTGATTCATGCAGATGCGGCGAGTAAAGTTGCGACGCTGGTGGCGCAGGCAGTGGCCGAGGGTGCTCGGCTGCATGTGGGTGATTCCGGCGGTCGTCGTCAAGACTACATTGCCGATGGAGCTTGGCTGCCGGCTGCGGTGTTGACTGACGTCCGAGCGGATATGGCGATTGCGCAGCAGGAAATTTTTGGTCCTGTGGCACCGATTTTAAAGTTTGCTACAGAGGCTGAAGCGCTGGCGCTTGCCAACGACACCGAGTACGGACTGGCGAGCTACGTATTTAGTCGTGATCACGGGCGTCTGTGGCGTGTCGCACGGGGGCTTCAGTTTGGCATGGTCGGCATGAACGACGCCGCGATTTCCAATGCTGCGGCGCCGTTTGGCGGCGTGAAACAAAGTGGTTATGGGCGCGAAGGCTCGCTGTACGGGCTCGATGATTATCTTTCGATTAAATATTTAAGTGTGGGTGGATTATGAGTAAAGCTATTAGTAATCAAGAACTTCAAGAGCGCAAGCTTGCAGCCTTTGCGCGCGGACAGGGCAACGTTTATCCGGTGTTTGTATCGCGTGCCGAAAACGCCGAAGTGTGGGACGTTGAGGGCAATCGTTATATCGATTTAGGTACTGGCATTGCCGTGTGTAACACGGGGCATTCGCATCCGGCCGTGGTCGAGGCAGTGCGCAAGCAGGTGGCAGCGTTTTCGCATACTTGCGTGATGATTAATCCGTACGAGGTTGCAGTCGAGTTGGCGGAAAAATTGACGCGATTAGCACCTGGCGCTTCGGCGAAAAAGGCAATGTTTGTAACCACGGGGGCAGAAGCCGTTGAAAACTGTGTGAAAATAGCACGAGCTTCGACTGGACGGCGCGGTGTGATTGCGTTTACTGGGGGCTTTCATGGCCGTACCAACTTGACCATGGGGCTCACCGGCAAAGTCGCTCCATATAAGCATTTGTTTGGGCCGTTTCCCGCAGATTTGTATCATGCGCCGTTTCCGATTGCCGCGCATGATGTCTCAGTTGATGACGCGCTACGCGGTTTGCAACATGTGTTCAAGGCTTCGATTGCGCCCTCTGATGTGGCTGCGATCATTATTGAACCGGTGCAGGGCGAGGGTGGATTTTACCCGGCGCCTGCGGAGTTTTTGCTCGCGTTGCGTGCCATTTGTGACCAGCATGGGATCTTGTTAATTGCTGATGAAATCCAGACGGGCTTTGCGCGTACCGGCAAAATGTTTGCGTTTGAGCATGCCGATGTTGAGCCTGACTTGATGACTATGGCGAAAGGTATTGCTGGTGGTTTTCCGTTGGCGGCGGTGGTCGGCAAAGCTGAGATCATGGACGCACCTCTGCCCGGCGGTCTGGGCGGCACTTATGGCGGCTCGCCGGTGGCTTGCGCTGCCGCGTTGGCGGTATTGCGAGTGATTGAGCAAGAAGAGTTGATGCGCAGAGCTGGTGAAATTGGCGCGGCGTTTGCTTCGCGCTTACGGTCATTGCAGCAGGAATTTCCATCGTTGATTTTGGAGGTACGCCAAGTGGGGGCGATGATTGCGTTAGAGTTGGTTACGGGATTTGCGCCGAGTAGTGCTTCTGCCGGTGGTGGTGGCTCTGCCGCAGATGTCGGTGAGCCGAATGTCGCGTTGACACAGCGTTGCATCCAGCTGGCTCCCTCACATGGTTTAATTCTACTGGCTTGCGGCTACTACGGTAATGTCCTGCGCTTTTTGCCACCTCTGACCATGTCGGATGACCTTGTAGCGGAGGCGTTGGACAAGTTTGAAGTGCTGTTTCGTGCTGCAATTAGCCCTGAGGGCTGAGGTTTCTCATTTCCTCCTTGCATGAGAGAGGTCAGCCCTCTCTGTGCATAGTCTTTGCGTGCCAACCTCTGCCCCGTTATTTCGGATCGCAGAGTTGGTCACGTAGGCGCCGAATCTCGTTACGCCTGTCGCTACTAAATTCACAGCTGATCACCACGCCCAAGCGAGGTGTACCAAGTGGTTGTTGTCCATTTCAGCCGCGTTCAAGAATACCTTTCTGGAGTATGGGTCACTCCAACTACCACTAATCATTTCAACGACCTCTGATATCACGACAGCCGCCATCACTTATGACCACCCAGGCTGTCGATCATACTCCCGACTATCGTCCTTGGACGACTCTTTACGCATGATATTGGGAAGTCTACCTCCGGCTTCAAGGCACAGTTGAATAGATGTATACGAAGTAAACCTTGTGGTGCGCTCGTAATAAGGGCTAGAGGGCGAGTGGGAGACTTTGGTTGAACTCAATAATTGAGCTCAATAAATGAGCTCAAATTGAATTCAAAAATAAGTCACAAAACGAATTCATGATGAATTCACATTGAATGAATGGGTGTAACTCTTCAATGGGTTTATAGGTTATGAAAAAGTGAGTTCAAATCTGCTTTTCTTTTCAGTGATCACTTAATCGTTTTGTAGGATATTTGCTACAAGTTACAGGTTAGCTGATATTTAAAGAAAAGGTAATAACAAGGGGCAGAGGTCGCTACATATGGGCTAGCACGAGGGAGGGCAGCCCTCTCTAATGGTACTTATTTATGAGCAACCTCTGCCCTCGGCATAAAATAATGTAACCCATTGGTTAAAAAGTTGTTCCATTGTTCTGAATCTTGGGGTAGAGTTGGTACAAATGATGCTGAGCAAGCAATCTACTGTATTGATTTGTCTGGTGTTGTTTTACATGGATAGCGAAGTTTCTTCCTGTCTAGCACTGAGCTAAGGATTGGCACTGGAATGGAAGCCAGAGGTGCATCATTTTTGCAAGTTGCGAAGGGAGGGCTGCCCTCCCTTCGCGACATGGAAAGCCACCTACCTCTGCCCTTAAGTCAACAATCGCATTATCGAATCTACGGCGGTTTGCTCGCTAACGTCTCCAGCAAGTCTAATAACATCGCCTGAACAGGCCGGAATGAGTGACTTCTCGATCTCTCGATGCAGTGGTGGGGGAGAGATTTCGTCGGCTATGATGACGAGATCTAGGCGATCTGAAGGTAACCCCGTTTGCAGAATATCTTCACCTGAGACCTGAAAGATTAGTGCCTCGACCTGATTGTCAGTCAGGAGTATTTGGCTGCCAGAAAAGCTTTTAAACTTGCCGGTTTGCAGAACCGCATCACCTATACCAATGGCGGAGGTACTCATCCAGCCGAGGCTGACGGCATCTGAAGTCGCCTCGACACCGCGTTTAATAAGGGCGGCGGCTTTAGCGCCTCCAACTACGGCGATGATCGGGATGCGTCCGGTACCGGCGACGCGTGAGCGCAGTACATCACTGTATAAATGTAGGGCAGTGGTCGCGCCCAAATCAGGTTGTCCGTTGACCTCGCAAATCACACCACCAACTTCACGCCAAGACTTTGTGATATCGCGGATCAAGATGTCAACACCAGCTATATCAAGGCGTAGGGCGCGGGCAGCTCGCTCAGCTAGTTTTATATTGTCGGGGTGTACTTGCTCGAAGACCGGCACTGGTCGACCGCCGGTTGCGACATTGGCAATGCTACTGAGCCGCACAAATGTACCTTTGGTTGGAACGGTATCTTTTGATAATTTTTGCTTTGTCAACAGTGACATCGATTCATTGTTTAAGGTCAGAGGCTGTAGTGTTTGTGCGGGTCCCTGACGACGATTAAGCGTTTCGTTTTCCTTGGCGATGAGTTGCTCGACGGTATTCTCGCCATCGCCAAAGACTCCACCGGGTACGCGTTCGACCGCCCACACGACGCGCCCATCAAGCACCGTGAGCCGATAGTCTCGTCCAATAATGTGCTTCTCGGCTCTAATTTGCTTCGAGACCTTTTGCACTTTTTGCACCGCTGCACGCACCTCATTGGGGGTCGATAAATTTGCGGTGACCGCGGTTCCGCCATCAAGGTTCGCTGGTTTAATAACGATCGGAAAACCAACGTGTTTTCCAAATTGGAGTGCTTCTTCTGTGCTACGTACTTTAGTATTGGGGGCGACGGGGAGGCCAGCCTGTTGTAGGCGAAGGCTGCATTTAGTTTTGTCGCGCGCCATACGCACTGAAATATTGGTCGTTTGCATCGAAAACGTATGCTCAAACCATTCTGAGCGAGCACCAAAACCGTATTGAACGGTACCTCCATTTAATACCAGTACGGGCATTTCGTTATCGTACGCGGCTTTTAAAAATAGAGCATTAACACTGAAGTTAAGGTTCTTCTTGATGTCTGACAATACGTCGCTTATTTTAGTAATCGGTAATTCAAAGTTTTCGCGAATCAGTGCATCTGAAATGATATCAAGCACTAACTTTAAAGCTTTTAAATTAAGGCTAGGATCGCAATGTGGGATTGTTATCAGAAGTTGCGTTGGTTTTTGCAGATACTTATCCGAAGTTGGCGCGAAAAGAATCTCAGGGTTATCGAGTTGTGGAAACTTGAAGTATTGAAGTACGCTTGATGTACAGATTCCAATTTGCTTTAAAAGAGCAAGCCAATCGTATTGTGAGGGAGTATTTTCGTGATTTTCTGCAGTCCCGCAATAATCATTAAATTGGTTTGCTAACCTTGCCAAATCTCTACTTTTTTCTGGCTTGGCTAACCCATTCAGTAGAGCGCTAGATGGTTTAAGCGACACAATCAAACCGGGTTGTCGACGTCCTCTTAAATATCCTGGCAAGTAGCGATGATGGCTAAATTCGATGAGTGATTTTTGCGTCATTTTCGTTGTGCCGTAATAGTAGTGAGTTGCCAATTCATGCCAATTTGATTGTCAGCCAAAGATTGAAAACCGAGATAGTCTTCAATTGCTTGAGCTACCTGTTCTTCATTTGCATTTTTTAAGTCAAATAGTTGTTTGCAGAAGACGACTAAATCCTGTTTCGTCGGAAGCCGCCATACTAAGTTAATGCGCTCAGTTTTAATGATCTCGAAGTCTTGTTCAGCAATTTCTTCGGTAGTTTGTTTATTCAAATAAATGCCTTCGTGCCCCGTGCTGTTATAAGCTCCGACAAACTGATCCAAGAAGAGGGCAACGGGGGAGTTTTCCTCGACATCAGATATAATTAATTTGCCTTTGGGCTTCAAAATGCGAGCAAATTCTTTAAATAAAGGTTTTTTATCTAATAAATGATGAACGCCAGCTAAACTCATCGCACAGTCGATAGAGGCGTCGAGCCATGGCAGCGGTAGAAGCGGGGCTGAACCGCCGTTTGATGTCGCATGATTAGTGAAGCTTTCGCATGGCTCATGGCCCAGCCAATGAGTGTCGTTGGGTAGGTAGCGCTTCAGGTAGCCACCTCCTGCGGGAACATCAGCGACGCGCATACCACTTTTCAATTGTGCTGCATGAATAAGTTGCTGAAATTCTTCGTCTCTTGCGTGTGGGAACTGACGCATGGCGCACTCATAGGCCGTTCCTCTTTCTTCAAAATGTTCGGTGTAACTTTTTGTCATTTTTGTTTTAACTCCGTTTATTTTGTTTATTTTTAGGCGATGGGGCAGAGGTATGCAAGGTTTTGTGTGTATAAGAGAGGGCTGCCCTCCCTCATGTAAGTCTGTATAATTACTACCTCTGCCCAAAGCATCACGCGTTAGCATTGACTTAAGAAAAAGGGATTGAAAGGCTATGATCTTAGTTACCGGAGGTGCCGGCTACATTGGTTCTCACACGGTTGTGGAGTTGCTGCAGCGAGGGCATGAAGTCGTTGTCCTAGATAATTTTAGTAACAGTTCGCACGAAAGCTTGCGGCGTGTGGAGCAAATCACTGGGCGCAAACCTCTCCTTATTGAGGGGGATGTCTGTGATGTTGAGCTTCTGCAGAGTCTGTTCGAAGCCCACGATATTGAGGCGGTGATTCATTTTGCGGGGCTTAAAGCCGTTGGCGAAAGCGTTCAGCAACCGCTGCGTTATTATGAAAACAACGTTGTCGGTACGCTCAAACTTTGCCACGTAATGGCGGCGCATAGCGTAAAGAAAATCGTCTTTTCGTCATCTGCTACGGTTTACGGTGACCCGCTAGAAGTGCCTATCAAGGAATCAAGTCCGACGGGTGGGACAACGAACCCCTACGGCACATCGAAATATATGGTGGAGCGGGTGCTGGCCGATATCTGCCACGCGGATCCAGAGTGGTCGGCGATTGTTTTACGCTACTTTAACCCAGTTGGGGCGCATGTCTCAGGACTTATCGGTGAAGATCCTAACGATATTCCAAACAATCTGATGCCTTATATTTCGCAGGTCGCGGTCGGTAAGTTGCCGAAACTGAATGTCTATGGCGGCGACTACCCAACGCCGGACGGTACTGGCGTACGCGATTACATCCATGTTGTTGATTTGGCTTTAGGGCACCTCGCCGCGCTTAAAGGACTGCATCAACCAGGCTTTGATGCGATCAACTTGGGTACGGGCGTTGGCTTGTCGGTTCTGCAAATGGTGAAAGCGTTTGAAGCAGCTTCGGGACAGAAAATTCCATACGAAATAGTTCCTCGCCGTGCTGGCGACATAGCTCAATGCTTTGCAGATCCTGCATACTCCGAACAGCGTCTGGGTTGGCGTGCTTCGCACTCCTTGGAAGATATGATGCGGGATACTTGGCGTTGGCAGTCGCAGAACCCGAACGGTTATCGCGACTGAGTCGCTACGGGCAGAGGTTTGCATCAAACGCCTTGCATGAGAGAGGGCAGCCCTCTCTTCTCATACCTCGGTCGCCTCGACCTCTGCCCCTTCGCCATCTAGGCCCAGCTTCGCACCCATTTCCTTCTTAAATTCTTCACCACCGAAGGCGAAGTTTTTCTTTTGTGCAGTTCGGATTTCATGTCGTAAGAACTCATAGTCTTCACTTGTGACGTCAGTATCGTTAACCAACTTCTGATAGGCATTACGACAGTCCTCGATCGTCAAACCTAGCTTCATGAACGATAAATGTGGCACAAGCATAGAGGACTCAAGCCCCTCAGCATTGTGTCGATACGAACTCCAATGCCAGTACCCTGGGTGCTGCACAAGTCGTGCTTTGACGGGGTTTAACTCGATGTAGCGATAGACGTTAATCACGTATTCATCGTAATCGACAAGAGCTGAGTAATAGCGCTTTTCATAAAGTGTACCGGTGCGCTTGTACTTTTGATTATAGAATTTGGTGTACGCTCCAGTTACACACATCATCATGCGGCCAACCATATTTTTTTCTTGTGGGGTGACTAACAGATGGATGTGATTCGGCATCAACATCCAAGCATGAACGATGACTTGATATTTTTCTGAGTACTTAATCAACATCCCTGCAAAGCGTTGATAATCCTCGTTTTCCCGAAACATTAGCTGTCGATTGTTGCCTCGCTGGGTGATGTGTAAGGCTATTCCCGGTATATCATTTCGTTTCTGATTCGGCATAGAGCACCTCCTTGTTGGCTCAGAGGTGAGTCTAGCAAAGCCTTGCAAAAGGGAGGGCTGCCCTCTCTTATGCAGGGGCGGTGATGCGGACGTCTGCCCTAGGGGCTGCTCGGCTATACCGAAACTTGGCGAAGTATGGGTTGTTGCAGGCTTATTAAGGTTTCCGTCGCTTGAATCTCATCGATGGGCTGGATTTTTTCTATTAAAAGATGCTGCAAATCACTTATAGATTGGACCATCACTTTAATAAAAATACTGTATTGCCCCGTCGTATAATGCGCTTCTACCACTTCGGGTAGAGCCTCAAGCTTGGCCAAGGTGGTCGGATAATCGCCAGCTCGGGCTAAATTAATGCCGATAAAGCAACAAACATCATATCCAAGCTTTTTTGCATTCAAATGAACGTGCGTGCCATCGATGTAACCGGATTTACGAAGCTTTTCCACGCGAACATGTATTGTCGCAGGACTAACTTTATTGGCTTTAGCTATTTCAGCATAAGAAACTCGCGCATCCTGCTGCAAAGTTCTCATGATTGCTCTATCTAAATTATCGATCATTTAATTTTTACTCCATAAAACAAAGTGGGGGTAGATTATGTTTAATAAATTTGATTATTATTCCAAATAAAAAACAAGTAAAGCATTTATTTGTTAGTCACTATTGAAAGTTAGCGTGCTTTCAGAAGAGTATAGACAAAACCAACAAGAAGGATACGGTCATGTCTATTGCTCAATTAAAAATCCATTCACAGTCGTATGCAATCAAGCATGAAATAACGAAGCAGTTATGTGAAAAGTTGAACCTTGCGATTGTTCAGGCTCCTCTAATTGTTCCAGCGGATAGCGGATTACAAGATACGCTCAGTGGTCATGAAAGGCCTGTGAGTTTAGAGGTGCGTGCCGAGCAGCAACGTTATGAGGTGGTGCACTCCTTGGCCAAGTGGAAACGAGCTATTCTCGCTAAATACCATGCGCAGCCAGGCGAGGGAGTTATTACGCACATGCTAGCATTGCGGCCGGATGAAGAGGTATTAAGTGCGCGTCATTCGGTACAGGTTGATCAATGGGATTGGGAGCAGGTTCTTGCGCCCGAAATGCGCACATTAATGACGCTCAGAAAAACCGTAGAGCTAATTTATACGGCGATAAAGTCAGCGGCAAAAGTTACGGGTCACTGGAGCGAGAGTTATGCGGACAAAGTCTTCTTTATTCACAGTGAAGAATTGCGCGAAATGTTTCCGAAGCTTTCGGCCAAACAGCGTGAGAAAGAAATTACTCGGATGCATAAGGCGGTATTTATTATTGGGATTGGCGGTGAATTAAGTGATGGTCAAAAACATGATGACCGTGCTGCAGATTATGATGATTGGACTTCATTAAATGAAGATGGGCGTTATGGTTTAAACGGCGATTTGTTGGTCTGGCATGATGGTCTAGATGATGCACTCGAACTCTCTTCGATGGGAATTCGTGTGACCCCAGAGGTTATGGTTAAGCAGTTAGAGCTGAAGGGAGGGCTGCCCTCTTTGGATTTACCTTGGCATCGACAGCTGGTTGCGGGCGAATTCCCCGCCACTATCGGAGGTGGGATTGGTCAGTCGCGAGTCGCTATGTGGTTGTTACAACAGGAGCATATCCAGCATGTGCAGGCTCCAGCTGCTTGAGGGCAGAGGTCACTCCGAAAGCCGTAGCATGAGAGAGGGCTGCCCTCTCTCATGCCAGCAGGGAGGCGGGGACCTCTGCCCCGCGGGAGGCTAGCTGAGGGGGTGGCCTTTGCAGAGGGAGCTGAGCCAGTCGCGGAGCGCTTCGTGGGAGGGGCTATCACGAAAGGCTTCAGGGTAAATAAAGTAAAAGCTATCGGCAGTTCTAATGCCGTGAAAAGGCAGTTCAAACAGTTCGTTTTGGCGTTCACGCTCGGTCGTTAAGAACTCATTCAAAAGCGCGATGCCTTGCCCATATTTCGCGGCCTCAGCTGCTAGCAATAAATGACTAAAATGATGCACACGGGTACCTTCGGGAACCCCATCACCAGCGCCACCGGCGGCAAACCATTCTTGCCAATCGCGGCCCGGCTCAGCGACAGAAAACGTTGAAGCTGCCGACAATAATGGATATTTCGCAAGCTCGCGAAAATCGGATATTTTGCTCAACTCTTCCCACAGGCGCGGCGCACAATAGGGCTTCAGTGTCTCGTCGTACAAATGACAGCTCACGAAGCCGGACTTCGGCGGACGGGTGGTTATGAAGCAATCGGCAATGCTACTGTCGAAGTCTCCGTCGCGGGTTAGAATTTGCAAGCTTAACTCGACATTGGGAAACCGCTCTCGAAATTCATCTATCGCCGGAATGAGCCACTTCACTGCTAACGAACCGAATAACGCTAGGCGCAGCGGGCCTTCGGTGCCTTTGCGAATGCTTCTTGTGGCCAATTGTATGGTCTCGATAGGTGTTTGGATCTTATCGATAAAGCTTCGCCCGACTGCGGTCAGAAGTAGGTGTCTTCCGCGTCGAATAAATAAGGGCTGCCCTAGGTGTTCTTCAAGCAGTTTGACTTGATGGCTGACCGCGCTCTGTGTCACAAAAAGACGCTCCGCTGCAGTCGAGAAGCTACCTGATTTAGCGACTTCAGTGAAGTAATGTATCGCGCGAAATGGCGTGGTCATTGGTATCTATAAATCTCATATAACGTAAAATTTATATCATTTTATGTAATGCAATAACGAAAGTAAAATGCCGCCTTCAAACTCAACAGAGGTGGCAATGGATCGTTCGGTAATTCAAGCAGTTATCATGCTAGTGTTCGGCAACAATGTGGCGATTTTGTCTGACTCGCTGATCAAGCTGGTCGGCAGTCATGACGCGCCGTTTCAGTTTGCTTTCTTGCGCTTAATCAGTGCGTTAGTTGTGCTTATGCCGCTAATGGTTCTACTGAAAAAGCCCCTGAAACCGACACATACACGATGGCATTGGGTCCGCGCACATGTGTGGTTGGTCAGTTCGCTGTGCATGGTGATTTCGTTGACGACGTTGCCGCTGGCGACTGCGAATGCGGTTTTTTACGCTGCGCCGCTGATTACCGTGGTGCTGGCGGTGCTGCTGTTTAGTGAGCGCGCGTCGCTGGCGTCCTTTATTGCTTCTGGCTTAGGGCTTGTGGGCGTATTGGTGATTGTAAATCCTACGGAAATGAACGGCTTCGCTCTCGCAGCGTTGGTCGTAGCACTGTCGTTAGCGATTAATAACCTGCTAATCAAAAAGCTTCCTGCCCAGCATGGCGTGGTTGAAACGCTCTATTACACAACGCTTTTGGCACTCCCATTGGCGGCGCTTGGGGCGTGGATTGAAGGTGCTACGTGGTCATGGAGTATGGCGCTGTTGGCCTTCGGCTCCAGCGTGTTTGTATTGATCTACGCGGCGACCTGCGTCTTTGCCTATCGCGCCGCCCAGAGCAGTGTGGTGTCAAGTGCTGAATACACTGGCTTGATTGGCGCAGTGCTTGTAGGGATGGTGTTTTTCGCGGAGCAACCCGAGCTGCGGTTCTATCTTGGCGCCATGTTGATTGTCGTGCCGCTGGTTACATTAACCTTTTTGCAGCGTGAGGGCAGAGGTCAATAGCAAAACTGTGTCAGAAGGGAGGGCTGCCCTCTCTAATGCAAGTGGGGGTGGGGGGACGTCTGCCCTAGGTGCTAAAGGGGTTAGGGGGTGGTGATGTGGTGTTGGCGGAGTGCGTGGGTGAGTGCGCGTTGAGCGCTGGGAGCGCCGTGAATAAGGCGTACGCGGCCGATATGTGAGGCTTGCAGGACGAAGTCGAGGAGTTCGGCTTGGTCGGCGTGGGCGGAGTAGCCGCCGAGGGTGTGAACGCCGGCGCGGATGGTAATGCGCTCGCCTTCGAGTTCGACGTAGCCGCCTTCTGGGCCATAGCGCTGGATGTCGCGGCCCGGGGTACCCTCGGCTTGGTAGCCGACAAAGACGACGTCGGTGCGCGGGTCGGGTAGAAGAGCTTGTAAATAATTCACCATGCGACCGCCGGCGCACATGCCACTTGCTGCAATGACGATGCAGGGTTCTCCTGAGGTGCGTAGGAAGTTCACGATATGTTCATGGTCGGCGTGGCTTTCAACAACGTGCAAACGACTGAAGTCGAGCGGGTTACGACCTGCAAGGTTACGCGCTAGTGCTTCGGCGTCCCAATGGTCGTTCAGTTGTTGGTAGAGCTTGGTAAATGCGGTTGCCATGGGCGAGTCCAAGATGACGGTGATCTTGGGCCAAAAGCTACCGTGTGTGGCGATGATGTCTTCGATCTCGTACAACAATTCTTGCGTGCGACCGATACTGAAAGCTGGAATTAATACGGCCCCGCCGTCGGCAACGCAGTGTTCGATGACACCTCGTAAGCGTTCTTCGCGATCGGCGCGCGATTCATGCAGGCGGTCGCCATAAGTGCTTTCCAAATAGAGTACGTCGGCGCGCTCTAAGGGGGTAGGGTCGGGTAGTAATGGCGTATTTCGGCAGCCGATGTCACCAGAAAAGACGATGCGGTAACTGTCAGCTTTCGCGGCGTCGGCAGGGGTGTTGTCAGTCGTGTTTGTCGCCGCAAGTGCTTTGCTACGTTCGGGCCAGTCAAATTCAGCATAGGCGGAACCTAATATATGCCCGGCCTGACGTAATCTCAGTCGCAGCGATGCCGGACCATTCTTGCCAACAGCACCAGCAGCCCCAGCACCACTATCCGCCCCGATTAGCTTCGTCAAATCAGTCCACGCATCATATTCAACCGGCACTAACAAAGACTGCAAAAGCTCCAATACCGAGGCAATCAAGGCCTTGTCGCGGGTGAGTCCTAAACGCAAGGCGTCCTCGATGACTAACGGGAGCAACATTGCGGTGGCGCGAGTGCAGTAAATTGGCCCGCGAAAGCCGGCGATTAATAAATAAGGGATACGACCGACGTGGTCAATGTGGCAATGGGTGACGATAAGCGCGCGGACATTGGCTAACGAAAACCCAATTTCTGGAGCACCGGCCGACCCAGACGATTCAAAAGAACCCGAAGACCCAGAACCAGCAGCTTCTTCGCCCTGGAACAAGCCACAATCGATTAGCACCGAGTCGTTGGCGCTCAGGAAGAGCTCGTGGCACGAACCGGTAACGCCATTAAAGGCGCCGTGATGAATGACTTCTCCTATCGATGGCACACTCTTCTCCTACGGCTGGCACACTCGTCCTCTACGGCTGACACGCTCGTCCCTTGTTCGCGACGCTTACAAACTCCGACCGGCGCGCAGTTTACCCGAGAGCTCGGCGGCGTTGACCGCGCTGCGTTCAACCATCGCAATACAGAATAATAAGCAGGAGAGCAGGACTAAGGCAACGGGGGCGGCGAAAGTGGTGACTTGTGGTTCCAGCGTGTCTGTTGCCATGGTGGTGATACGTGCGTGCAAAGCGGTGAAGCCCGCGGCAATAAAAAAGGCGCTGCCAATCAAGCTGGAAAGTTCACGGTGGTGCTGAATAACGCCTAACGACAAGGCGCAGATTATCCCCAGCGCAACAAAGAGCCAGACAAAGATATTGGCGGTCCAAATGGCGGTTACAAGTGCTACGCCTGCACACAGTATTAATAAGAATTTCATAGTGCCAAGGTCCTTCTTTCGCGGTCTTTCCATCATGCTTTACACGAAGCAAACAAAAAGATAACACGCGAGAGGGTGAATACAAACAATTTTTTTGTACTCTTTCGTAACACTTAAGCGTGATCTCTTGCTGCGTCAGCGAGGCAAAGTTATACTGACCACAACTAAGGAACAGTTCGCAGCCAAGCCCAAGGCTCATGCGAACTCAAGTACCGCCCATTACTCGGATGTAAGCCAACGTGAAACTGTTAACCTCACTTCTACAACTTCCACGGCCAGCAAAGCGTGCGATTAGCGTTATTGTCGATATCTTGGCGGTGACCATCGCTTTGCTATTGGCGATGTTACTGAGTAAAGACACGGTCATTCCAGAGAATCTGGTGAGTTGGCTGAGTGTCTACAGTTATTTAATCATCGGTTCAATCGCAGTGTTCGTGAAGTTGGGGTTGTATCGAGCGGTGGTGCGCTATGTTTCGGTACGGGCGTTCATTGTGGTTTTCACCGGTGCATTCATTTCGACGCTACTCCTCGCGGCATTAGCTTACGCATTTAAGATTAACCTGCCAGCGACTGGCATCGTGAATTACGGGCTGACGGCGCTACTTATTGTTGGCGGCAGTCGTTTCGCGATGCGTGAGATCTATCATCGTTTGGTGAGCCGCAAAAAAACGCCGGTGATGATCTACGGTGCTGGCTCGGCGGGGCGTCAACTTGCGCAAGCTTTAACGAATGGTGAAGAATTTGCCCCCGTAGTGTTCGTAGATGACGACAAAACGCTGCAAAGCGCGATGTTGCTGGGCATCCCGGTGATTGAGCCAAGTGAAGTGGAACGTACCGTTAAGAAACAAGGGATTGAACGTATATTGCTCGCCTTACCGAGTGCCTCGAGAGCGACGCGCAAGGCAATCCTTGAATCGCTTGAAACGCTGAACGTGAAGGTGCTCACAGTGCCAGGCATGGCCGATATGGTGAATGGCGACATGACCATTGATCAGCTGCAAGACGTCCGCATCGAGGATTTACTCGGACGCGACCCAGTTGAACCTGATCCGGCGCTGATGCAGAAACACATCAAAGGTAAAGTGGTGCTCGTCACTGGTGCTGGGGGCTCTATTGGCTCTGAGCTGTGTCGGCAGATTATCCTACAAAAGCCGAAAGCGCTGATTCTTTATGAATTGTCGGAGTTTGGCCTGTACAGTATTGAAAAAGAGTTGCGGGAGCTGATCAGCAAACACAAGTTACCTGAAATCGATATTTATCCGATTATTGGTACGGTGCAGCGGCGTAACCGCATTGAGGCCGTGATGACGTCGTTCCATGTGCAAACGGTCTATCACGCTGCGGCTTATAAACATGTGCCTCTCGTTGAGTTCAATATGGTCGAAGGCGTGCGCAATAATGTCTTCGGCACCTGGCATACGGCTGAGGCGGCACTTAAGGCCAATGTCGAGTTATTCGTGCTTATCTCAACGGACAAGGCGGTGCGTCCGACCAATGTGATGGGTACCACCAAGCGTCTTGCCGAGCTCGTGTTACAAGGCTTAGCGGAGCGCACCAAGGCGGCGCAAGGCAACACCCGGTTCTGTATGGTGCGCTTTGGTAACGTACTCGGCTCATCTGGTTCGGTGGTACCGCTATTCAAGCGTCAAATCGAGCAGGGCGGGCCGGTGACCGTCACGCATCCTGATATCACGCGCTATTTTATGACCATCCCTGAAGCTGCACAGCTGGTGATTCAAGCGGGTACCATGGGCGATTCTGGAGCGGTATTCGTGCTTGATATGGGCGAGCCGGTGAAAATTGTTGATATGGCCCGTAAGATGATTCACTTGAGTGGTCTTGAAGTGCGCTCCAACAAACACCCGCATGGCGATATCGAGATAACCTACACCGGTTTACGCCCCGGCGAGAAGCTTTATGAAGAGCTACTCATTGGCGACAATGTTACCGACTGTGATCATCCGCGCATTTGTCGTGCGCACGAGCAGGCATTGAGTTGGCAGCAGATGGACGCATTACTTGAGCAACTGAACGACGCTTGCCAAAACTTTCGAATTGACGACTTGCGCGAACTGCTGCTCAATGCGCCGACCGACTACCAGCCGAGCGACGGCGAAATCAACGATCTCATCTGGCAACATATGCGTTAGGGTTTACCCAAAGGGTTAAACGTCAGAAAACTCTTTGTTTTGCTCGCGTTGAATGCGAAAGAACACTTCTTCGCGATGTACGGGTACTTCACGAGGCGCTTCAATCTGAATTTTGACTTGAGTGCCACGAACTTCGGCGATGTTGATTGTTACGTCGTCACCAATTTTCAGTGACTCACCGGCTTTACGTGTGATGATAAGCATAGCTGAATATCCCTATATATTTTTGTTTTTCCAAATGAATAAGTCGTGACTAGTATAATCCCTGGGTAGCAAATGTCTTGGTTTTTTAACGCAAAAGATACAACTTTTGTCGTTTAATTGTCCGACGAAGTAGGCGAAATCCTTCCAACCCCTGTCATATGTCATATACCCGTAGCTAAGTGCCTGTGCTTAAATGCTTCATAAGCCGTTTCTGCGCTACGCAAATTCTTCACAGTAAAGTATGTAATTCACAACATTTACAATGTAAACTCATTGGACCAAATAACGAAAAACGAATAACGAACAACGAACAACGAATAACGAACAACGGAACAAGATAAACTCATGGCGCCAAGGAAGAAAACACGGAAAGTCTATCTGTATCGCGGAAACGAGGCTGTCTCGACTTACGTGCAACCAAGTACGGATTCTCGGTTCCGCTCTATTTCCTCTATTTGTGACCATTTCAAGCGCAACCCCACCTTAACTCATGCCGATCTCATTGATGTTCGTGGCAAAAGTTGGCACATCGGTCGAAACACAGGCCGCATGCGACTTTTTTGGATTCTTTTACGCCTAAGCTAACAGCGCAGCTTGGCCGCTATTGACTCTCTATTGGCCTCAATAAAGAAGCTATCCAAATAAAAAATTTTGTGTTTAGATGAGTCAGTAACGTTAACCAAAAGTATCTTACTGGCCGATGAAAATTATAAACACAGACATACAGGCTAGAGCTGTTCTACAACTCGTGACGGCGACGGCGCTTTTTTTCGCCGGTGTGCTGATACTTGCTTATCGCATTTTAGAACCCTCACAACAACTGCTTTACCATTCCACTAGCTCGTCGTTTCAAGTCTTGATGGTAAGTCTTGGCCTTGCCGTGTTGCTCCGCAGTTACTTTCGACGGAGCCAAATTGCAGCAAGACTCTCCGCGGTTTTTGCTCTGCTGGGTTCGATTGCCATTCTCGATGGCATCACGGGTAGTTACTTTGATACGTTTAACGCACAGATCCCCTGGTTCGCCTATCTTGGCTTTTTGCCTCTTACCGTTAGCCTTTTGAGTCTTTTTCCGGAAGCAACGCAACGCAAGCCTTGGCAGCAGCTGTTTTTGCAGGCGAGTGCGGGGTATGGTCTTGCCTTTGCCGGCATTGGCTTTGCTTTTTTGATGATGCACCTGTTCTTAAAATCGCCGCTGCTCGCCAAGCACCCGACCGGCAGTTTAGTGGTCTGTGTCGCCGCATTGCTCGCAGGTGTTGCATGCTATGCGACGCATTACCGTGGCCGGCGGCCGTTGCCCAAGTTATCGCCGACCTCGGCAAACTTCACCACTTTGGCGGTATTGACGGTCATGGTGTTTGGTATCGGTATGTTCCATACCCAAATGGCCGATTTACGTTCTGACGGCGAGCGTGCGGTGCAGCAGTTGGAGCAAACGCGGACCGCCATTGGCGAGAGCATTATCGAGTTATTCAACCGTTTGGGGCAGCGCTGGGAAATGTATCCTTTGCGTGAGCATTCAGAATTGATGGAAGTCGATATTGTCACCTACCTCAAGGACATCAATTATCTCGACGCATTGTTTTTAATTGCACCCGATAAAAGTGTGGTGTTCGAGCGGTTAAAACCATCACGTAACAGCTATTACGAAGCGATGATGAATGACCCTGAGATCCTCAAAGGTCTTGCCAGAAATAGCGAAAGTACTGAGATCTTAGTACCAGAGTTTGCGGTAAAAGACTTGACCGCCAAGTTGGTGGTGCGCGTACCCATTGATTTCGTCGATCCCGAGGGGCAGCGTGATAGTGGTCTCTATTCGGTACTTGCGGTACTCGATGTGCGGGCCATGCTTGGCACTGCTGTAATGAACACCGTCGATTCAGATATCGAAACCTATACCCTCGTGCGACCGGGGCGTTGGATGGACCGTGGTGGTTTTTGGGTTACCGAGCCGACGGCAAACTACCTCGAAAACAAAGCGATTAAGCTTTATAGCAGTACACTGTCCATGTATTACAGTTCCGGCATCCCGACCGAAGCGTATCTGTATCGACTTGATACCCTTCAAGAAACCTCGAACTTACAGATGCTGATAATTGTCGGTGGTATCGGACTGGTGTTGCTTGTAGTGCTTGCCGTTGAACGTAACGTATCACTGGAGGTTCAAGGACGACAGTTATTTTATCAAGCGCACCATGATGCACTGACTGGATTGTGGAACCGCTCGAGCATTGAGCAGTATATCGGGACCAAGTTCTACGAGACCAAAGATGTCACAGTACTCTTTATCGATCTCGACGGCTTTACCTTGATTAATGACAGCCTTGGCCTGCATGTCGGTGATGAAATACTAAATCAGCTGGCTGAACGGCTGGAGAGCGAGCAGCCGCGCCGCAGTGAGCTCGCGCGCTTTGCCAGTGACGAATTTATTTTGGTGCTCGATGGTGCAACGACCTTCCCAGAGCGCGTAAAAAACTTAGCCGAAGATATTATGAGCCTCGTTGCACAGCCATATCGCGTCGGAGATAACAAGGTTTATCTGACGGCGACCATTGGCGTCGCGCACCAAACCCCGGATGTGCGGACCCCGTTAGAGCTGATCCAGCGTGCGGATATGGCCATGCACCAAGCCAAGAAGCTCGGTTATAACTACGTGCTCGAATACGAGCCGAATATGGCGAAACGCCTTATTTCGACCTCATCGATGCGCAGTAACTTGCAAGAGGCGATTGATAACGACGAGCTTGAACTGCATTACCAGCCGATTGTGCGTAGTAATGATCAGCACGTTGTGCAAGTGGAGGCGCTGTTGCGTTGGCCACAGTCTGACGGCAGCTTTATTGCGCCTGATGAATTTATCCCAGTAGCAGAAATGACCGGGCAAATTATTCCGCTTAGCGAGTGGGTCTTTAAGCGGGCGTGTGAGGACGCCATCAAGCTGCAGCAACGCGAACCTAAGTTGCGAATGTCCGTGAATATTTCTGCTCTACACTTCAATCGCGCTAACTTTGTCGATTTCGTTTTGGATACCCTAGCCGAAACCGGCTGTCGCGGTGCCTGGCTCGAACTCGAGTTAACCGAAAGTATTCTGTTAGAAGGCAGCCAGTATGCCATCGAGCGTCTCGAAATGTTGCGTAAGCATGGTTTGAGCATCGCTTTAGATGACTTTGGTACGGGTTTTTCAAGTTTAAGTTACTTGAAACGTTTGCCGCTTGATGTGGTGAAGATCGATCGCAGTTTCATCGCTGGGATTCGCCATCATAAGGGCGATAGGGTGCTTATTGAAAGTGTGATCAAGATTGCACAGAGTTTGAATTTTGCAGTGCTAGCAGAGGGCATCGAGACGCCGCAGCAGGCGGAGTTTGTGACGGAGTTGGGGTGTAATTTTCTGCAAGGTTTTTACTTCGGCCGCCCAGTCCCGCTGGAAGACCTCTAAACGCGTTGTTTGCTATTTGATGTTCGCTGTTCGAAAAACAAAAGGTTTGAACAAACAGCGAACAGCAAACATCGAGCAACGTTTTTTAGAAGCTGTACATGGCCATGAACTGTAGACGGGTCATATCGCCATCGACACCAGCCTCAGTCTCACGTGTCGCGCGTGAAAGTTCCGCACCGAAAGTAAGATTTTTCGCTGGCGAGTACATGTAGTTCGCGCCGATGCGTTGAGTGTATTCGGTCACACTTACGCCGGTCAGTGCGGTGTCGTTATCGGCCCAGCCGCGACTATAAACGAAGTTCGAGCGCGCCTTTTCGCTCCACATATGACGATACGCAAGAGTGATCCCTGACGAATCGATGGTTTCCAAATCGCCATTGGCATCGACAACTGCTGCGTTAAAGGTATTCAAACCTAAGTAACGACCGAAGCCCGAACCGGTTTGGAACGACGCCCGAATGTCATTTTTACCGAGCTGCCATTTTGCCCCGACGGAAATGCCATAACCCGAAGCGGTTTCGTCGCTGCCATCGCCATCCACATCATGTGCAAGCTGGCGCACTAAACCGGCGATGCTGTACGATAAATCTCCCGACTTACCGACGTATTTAGCTGTTAAATCAGGTACCACGCCGTCACTCGAAGTGATGCGGCCACCACCACCGAATGGTGTCACTGTGGTTTCTGGGTTCTCTGCCGAGACACTGAAGCCACCTTGGGTGTAGCGAATTTGTGGCTGACGGGCGAAGATGATGCCATCGGTAGCGCCGATAAAGTCGACTGATTCAGGCAAGATGCTCAAGTTTTGGAAGTTTGACCACGCCTGACCCACCAACCAGTTACCATAGGTGAAGTAGGCTTGGCGTAAGCGCGGCGCATACGAGTTGGTGATGCGTTCGTCACCGACTGGAACAGTCAAAAAGTCCAGCTCGATGCGTGCTTTGACCGTTTCTCCGTTATCAAGATCTTGGCTGACGTCAAAGAAAAAGCGCGACTGGCGCGCATGCACATCGGTCACTACGTCGTCACCGTTTCCACCGACTGGAGTGGTGCTCGGAATATAAAATTGACGACCAATAAAGCCGCTGGAAGGTGCGGTGCCGTCTTGATAATCTGACATGAAGGCATCAAGTTTAATATAACCGCTGAAACTCCATTCGGGGTCAGCAGCATGAGCCGGTGTCATGGCGATTGCGCCTACTACGGCACTGGCAAGCAGCGATTTAGTTAGTGTTTTTGGCAGCATTGCGGTGCTCCTTGTTAAAGAAAAAAGCGTTGTTTGATGTTTGATGTTCGTTGTTCGAAAAGAAAAAGGTTTAAACAAACATCGAATAGCGAACAACGATTTAGTGCAGAAAAGCATCGAATGGTTGGGGCAAATAATCAATCTAGACTATGGTCTAATGGTCCCCAGCGCCGCAATAACTGAAGGTATAGCCATACAAAAAACGTTATTCGTTGTTCGTTATTCGTTATTCGTTATTCGTAGCCCGTGGTTCTACCACGGGGAGCCTCGAACTCGACGAAAATGGTCAAAATGGCAGGTGTGACCCGTGGTAGAACCACGGGCTACCCAAACAGCGAGTAGCGCAGCGCACGAATTTAGGAGGTTTTATGCAGCAGAACGTATACAAAGTGCCGGCGGAAGCGAAGAGCCGTGCGCACATCGACAATGATCGTTATCTTGAAATGTATCAGCAGAGTGTTGAGGACCCTGAAGGTTTTTGGCGCGAGCAAGGCCAGCGTATTGACTGGTTTAGTCCGTATAGCAAAGTAAAGAATACCAGCTTCAAGCCGGGCGATATCACCATTAAATGGTTTGAAGATGGCACGTTGAATGCCTGCTACAACTGTGTCGACCGTCACTTAGCGGAGCGTGGTGACAAAACGGCGATTATCTGGGAGGGCGATGATCCTTCAGTGAGTGAAGAGATCAGCTATAAGCAACTGCATGCGGAAGTGTCGCGTTTTGCCAATGGTTTGAAGAAGCTTGGTGTAGAGAAGGGCGACCGCGTAGCGATTTACATGCCAATGGTGCCTGAAGCGGCCTATGCCATGCTGGCATGTGCGCGCATTGGCGCGGTGCATACGGTGATTTTTGGTGGCTTCTCACCTAACGCTATCGCAGATCGTGTCAACGACTGTGGTGTGAAGGTGGTGATCACCTCCGATGAAGGTCGTCGTGGCGGTAAAACCACGCCGTTGAAAGCCAACGTCGACGAAGCACTAAAAGACAATCGTTGTCCGTCGGTTGAACATGTTGTGGTAGCGAAGGTTACCCATGGCGACGTGGCGTTCGATGAGCAACGTGATATTTGGTGGGATCAGTTAGTGAAGGACGTTGCTACTGAATGTCAGCCAGAAGTCATGAATGCGGAAGACCCGCTGTTTATTCTATATACCTCGGGCTCAACAGGTAAGCCAAAGGGCGTATTGCATACTACCGGTGGTTATATGGTGTGGGCATCGATGACCCATGAGTATGTGTTTGACTACCATGAAGAAGATGTTTACTGGTGTGCCGCGGACGTGGGCTGGATCACCGGTCATACGTATATCGTTTATGGTCCGCTCGCGAACGGTGCAACGACGTTGGTATTCGAAGGTTTGCCGACTTACCCAGGTGTGGGTCGTATTGGTGAGGTGGTCGACAAGCACGGTGTGAATATTCTTTACACAGCACCGACGGCCATTCGTGCGTTGATGGCGAAAGGCACGGCTGCTGCCGATACCAGTTCACGCAAGTCGCTACGCACGTTGGGTTCGGTGGGCGAGCCGATCAACCCTGAAGCTTGGGAGTGGTATTACAAGGTGATGGGCGATAGCCGTTGTCCGATTGTCGATACTTGGTGGCAGACGGAAACCGGCGGCATCATGATCACGCCATTACCGGGTGCAACTGACCTGAAACCAGGCTCAGCGACGCGTCCATTCTTCGGCGTGCAGCCTGCGCTGGTCGACGCTGACGGAAATGAACTCGAGGGTGCGGTCGATGGTAACCTGGTGATCAAAGATTCATGGCCGGGTCAGTCACGCACGCTATGGGGTGACCATGAGCGTTTTGAGCAGACCTATTTCTCAGCCTACAAGAATTTGTATTTCTCAGGCGATGGCGCGCGCCGCGATGAAGACGATTATTTCTGGATCACCGGTCGAGTCGATGACGTACTCAACGTTTCCGGACACCGCCTAGGCACTGCTGAAATTGAGAGCGTACTGGTTGAGCATCCAGCTATTTCAGAAGCGGCTGTGGTCGGCTACCCACATGACTTGAAAGGCCAAGGTATCTATGTGTATCTGATTGCCATGTCGGGCACCGAAGTTAGCGATGACTTGACTAAAGAAGTGCGCGAATGGGTGCGCAAAGAATTGAGCCCGATTGCGACGCCAGACTTTATTCACTGGGCGCCGGATTTGCCGAAAACTCGCTCGGGTAAAATCATGCGTCGGATCTTGCGCAAGATTGCTGCCAATGAGTTTGAAAATCTTGGCGATACTTCTACGCTCGCCGATCCAAGTGTGGTAGATTCTCTAATCGAAAATCGCTTAAACAAGTAAGCGTAGCCCGATGTAATGGTCTCCTCCAACAATACGGCATCGCAATGTGCCAAAATGATACGTGATCATTTACATGCTGGAGGAGACACAGGTGAGTATTGTAACCAGAATCGGACTAGATTTGGCAAAAGAT
>NZ_PIPT01000007.1 GCF_003987395.1 Pseudidiomarina aquimaris | reverse complement strand
CCACCCGCCGCCAGGACGTGGTGACCAACTACCTGATGAAGCTGAAAGACCGGCAGAAGGTCGAGATCGTCAGCATGGACATGTGGAACCCCTACCGGGCAGCGGTCAAGGCTGTGCTGCCCCAGGCCCGTATCGTGGTCGATAAGTTCCATGTGGTGCGCATGGCCAACGATGCCCTAGAGAGAGTGCACAAGGGCCTCAGAAAGGAGCTGAAACCGTCCCAGAGCCGGACTCTCAAGGGAGACCGGAAAATCCTGCTGAAACGCGCTCACGAAGTCTCAGACCGGGAGCGCCTCATCATGGAGACCTGGACAGGCGCGTTCCCGCAACTGCTGGCCGCCTACGAGCACAAGGAGCGCTTCTACGGCATCTGGGACGCCACCACACGGCTCCAGGCAGAAGCCGCCCTGGACGAGTGGATAGCCACCATCCCGAAGGGCCAAAAGGAAGTCTGGAGCGATCTGGTCAGGGCAGTGGGAAACTGGCGCGAAGAGACCATGACCTACTTCGAGACGGACATGCCCGTCACCAACGCTTACACGGAGTCCATCAACCGACTGGCCAAGGACAAGAACCGTGAAGGGCGCGGTTACTCCTTCGAGGTGATGCGGGCACGAATGCTCTACACCACGAAGCACAAGAAGAAGGCACCGACTGCGAAGGTCTCTCCTTTCTACAAGAAAACCATCGGTTACGGACTGCCGGACTTCGCAGAGGAACTCAACTACGGAGTCGATCTATCAACCATCTGAGGGTGGTATCAGATTGATGGGGTGAAGGTGCCCCATCAACCATTAAATCCGTATACCCGCATTAAAAAAGGCGCCGTAGCGCCTTTTTTAATCCGAAACTCAAAGTTACTCCACCGTAACGGACTTCGCCAGGTTCCGCGGTTGGTCGACGTCGGTGCCTTTGATGATGGCAACGAAGTACGACAACAACTGCAGCGGAATGGTGTACACGATAGGAGCAATCAGCTCGTCGCAGTGGCTGACGTTGATGACGCGCATGCTGGCGTCGCCCTTGAAGTGCGCGTCACGGTCGGCAAACACATACATAATGCCGCCACGCGCGCGGACTTCTTCAACATTCGACTTCAGCTTCTCAAGCAATTCGTCGTTTGGTGCGACCACAATCACCGGCATTTCAGCATCAATCAGGGCCAATGGACCGTGCTTAAGCTCGCCGGCTGCGTAGGCTTCGGCGTGAATATACGAGATCTCTTTCAGCTTCAACGCGCCTTCCATTGCGATCGGATACTGCGAGCCGCGGCCCAGGAAGAGGCTATGGTATTTGTCGGCAAACTCCGGAGCTAAGGCTTCAATCTCGTCGCTCAGCAATAGCGCTTCTTCAAGCTTCGCTGGCAAGGTTTTCAGGCCTTTGACGATAACTTCTTGCTTGTCAGCTGGTAGACCGCGAGATTGACCAAGGGCTAACACTAACATCATTAAGCCAACTAACTGGGTGGTGAAGGCTTTCGTCGAAGCTACGCCAATCTCGGTACCGGCGCGCGTCATGTAAGCGAGATCTGATTCACGCACCATCGAAGATGTGGCAACGTTACAGATGGTCAAAGACCCTTTATAGCCGAGCTCTTTCGACAGGCGCAGTGCGGCCAAGGTGTCTGCGGTTTCGCCAGACTGCGAAATAGTCACCAATAGGCTGTTGTTGTGCACGTGCGACTGGCGATAGCGGAACTCAGAGGCGATCTCGACGTTGCACGACACACCCGCCAAAGCCTCAAGCCAATAGCGTGCGACCATGCCTGCGTGATATGAGGTACCACAAGCAACGATTTGCACGTGGTCGATGCCCTTTAACAGCTCCATAGAGCCCTCACCGAAGGCGTTATCGGCGACTTGACCGTCAACTAAACGACCTTCAAGGGCATTACGCACCGCTGCTGGCTGTTCGTGAATCTCTTTCAACATAAAATGGCGGTAGTTGCCTTTGCCGCCGGCGTCATACTGGCCGTCAGACTCATGCACTTCACGCTCAACACGCGCGCCATTAGCGTCATACACCTTCACATCGGTGCGAGTAATATCCGCCATGTCACCTTCTTCGAGGTACATGAACTTGCGCGTTACTGGCAATAAGGCCAATTGGTCAGAGGCGATAAAGTTCTCGCCGATACCTAGGCCAATCACTAGTGGGCTACCTGAACGTGCAACGACGAGGCGACCTGGCTCTTGGCAATCCATAACGACGGTGCCATAAGCGCCATCGAGCTGTTTGACCGCAGCTTGTACTGCGTCAAATAGGTCGCTGTGGGTCTTTTTCTCGTGATGCACTAAGTGGCAAATCACTTCGGTGTCGGTATCTGAACGGAACTCGTAACCCAACGCACGCAGTTGCTCACGTAACTTGTCATGGTTCTCAATAATGCCGTTGTGGACCACCGCAATACAATCGTGCGACATGTGTGGGTGGGCATTGGCTTCGGTAACCCCGCCATGGGTGGCCCAGCGGGTGTGGGCGATACCAGTGGTGCCACTCAGCGGGTGCTCGCCCACTGCGTCTTTCAATTCTTGCACCTTGCCAGTGCGGCGAATGCTTTCAATCACGCCGCTCTCGTTCAATACCGCCAGACCTGCTGAGTCATAGCCACGGTATTCGAGGCGCTTGAGTCCTTCAAGCAGGATTTCGCTAATACGGCGCTCAGAAGTGGCGCCTACGATTCCACACATACGTCTTATCCTTTCTTTTGCGGGCGTTGCCAGCCCGTAATATTGCGTTGTTTACCGCGAGCGATGGCGAGTTCGCCATCGGCGACGTCCTTGGTAATGGTCGATCCTGCGCCAACAGTGGCTTGCACGCCAATGCGCACTGGCGCAACCAAAGAGCTATTTGAGCCAATAAAAGCGCCGTCATCGATCTGTGTGGTCGACTTATTTACGCCATCGTAATTACAGGTGATGGTGCCTGCGCCAATATTGACGTGTTCACCAATGATAGCGTCGCCCAAGTAAGTAAGATGATTCGCTTTCGAGCCCTTGCCGAGTTTTGATTTTTTCATTTCGACAAAGTTGCCGACTTTGGCGCCTTGTTCAAGCACCGAACCAGGGCGCAAGCGCGCATAAGGACCCACTTCGCAGTGTTCGCCCACCTGGGCTTCTTCGACAATGCTATGCGATTTGATCCGGGTGCCGGCGGCAATGCGGCAATTGCGTAGAACACAGTTACTTTCGATGATGACGCCTTCGCCAAGCTCCACATGACCCTCAAAGATAACATTCACATCAACCACCACGTCGTTAGCAATGCTAACGGTGCCGCGCACATCAACCCGCGCGGGGTCGAGGAGGGTCGCACCAGCAAGCATCAGCTGTTCGGCTTGCCGTTGTTGGTAGGCGCGCTCAAGTGCTGCTAATTGCACGCGGTTGTTTGCGCCTTCAACTTCATGAATGTCTTGAGGTTGGGTTGAGGCAATCTGTACACCTTCTTGCGCGGCCATAGCCACGATATCGGTCAGATAGTACTCGCCCTGTGCGTTGTCATTCGATAACGCCCCTAGCCAGCGTTTTAGCGCCTTTCCTTGCGCCAGCATCATACCAGTGTTGGCCTCAGTTACCTTCAATTGCTCAGCCGTTGCGTCTTTTTGCTCAACGATGCCAGTGATGTTGCCATCAGCGTCACGCAAGATGCGCCCATAACCTGTCGGATCGGGTAGGGTGACGGTAAGTAACGCAAGCTCTGTATTTTGGCCCGCTTCGGCTAAAGCTTGTAAGGTCTCAACGCGCGTTAACGGAACATCGCCATATAAAATCAGTACATGTTCGTCATCGGCAAGATGGGGAACGACCTGCTGCACCGCGTGACCGGTGCCTAGCTGCTCGGCTTGTTCGACAAAATTAAGCGCTTGCCCACCGAGGCGATCTAACAATACCTCGGCACCGTGGCCGTAAATTACATGAATGGCGCTCGAATCTAACTGCCGTGCGCTGTCGATCACATGTTGCACCATCGCTTTATGGGCAACTGGATGCAGCACTTTAGGCAATGCCGAACGCATGCGGGTGCCTTTGCCAGCAGCAAGAACCACTACACTCAATGCCATGAATCCTTCCATTTTTTCGGTTGGTGAATCTGAAAGCCCTATTCTAGCGGGATTACAGGAAATTAACAGGTGGAAAATTGCCTTCTAACGCGCGAGCTTACGGACTTTGCAGAATATTTGCACAATAAAAAAAGCCCAGCACGATGGCTGGGCTTTCGCTTCTTTCTAGGCTGGAGCAAATTATTTGCGAATTTTGCGAATAATCTGCAATTGTGCCAACGCCCGAGACAATTCTGCCGCCGCTTCTGCGTAGCTAAGGTCAGAACTTGAATCTGCGATTGCTTCTTCAGCACGTTTTTTCGCATCAAGTGCTTGTTGTTCGTCAAGCTCTTCACCGCGAACGGCTGTATCAGCCAAAACCGTGACGTTGTGAGGCTGCACTTCCAGCACACCACCAGCAACGTAGATGATTTCTTCTTCACCGCCTTCTTTTACCACTCGCACCATACCTGGCTTGATTTTGGTAATTAAAGGCGCGTGACCAGGGTAGATACCCAACTCACCTTCGCTACCGGTCACTTGCACGGTCTCTACGGCGCCAGTAAACAAACTGTCTTCGGCGCTGACCACGTCAAGGTGTACAGTTTTTGCTGCCATTTAAACCTCCCGGTTCTTACATTTTCTTGGCTTTTTCGGCCGCTTCTTCGATGCTGCCAACCATGTAGAACGCTTGTTCTGGAAGGTCATCATAGTCACCGCTTAAGATGCCTTTAAAGCCAGCAATGGTGTCTTTCAACGCAACATATTTACCAGGTGCACCGGTGAATACTTCAGCTACGAAGAATGGCTGTGACAAGAAACGCTGGATCTTACGAGCACGAGCAACCGTCATCTTGTCTTCTTCAGACAACTCGTCCATACCCAAAATTGCGATGATGTCTTTCAGCTCTTTGTAGCGCTGCAATACAGACTGTACACCACGGGCAACTTCATAATGCTCTTTACCGATAACTTGCGGGTCAAGCTGACGTGAAGTTGAATCCAGTGGATCAACTGCAGGGTAAATACCCAAAGACGCGATATCACGTGACAATACAACCGTCGCATCCAAGTGCGCGAAAGTAGTTGCTGGTGATGGGTCAGTCAAGTCATCCGCAGGTACGTATACGGCCTGGATTGACGTGATTGAACCGGTCTTGGTTGAAGTAATACGTTCCTGCAGTACACCCATCTCTTCAGCAAGAGTAGGCTGATAACCTACCGCTGATGGCATACGACCCAACAATGCAGATACCTCAGTACCGGCTAGGGTGTAACGATAGATGTTATCAACGAAGAACAAGACGTCACGACCTTCGTCACGGAACTTCTCTGCCATGGTCAAACCGGTCAACGCAACGCGCAGACGGTTACCTGGAGGCTCGTTCATCTGACCGTAGACCAATGCTACTTTGTCGAGTACGTTTGAATCTTTCATCTCGTGATAGAAGTCATTACCCTCACGTGTACGCTCACCAACACCCGCGAATACTGAGTAGCCGCTGTGCTCGATTGCGATGTTACGGATAAGCTCCATCATGTTAACGGTTTTACCTACACCGGCACCACCGAACAGACCAACTTTACCACCTTTGGCGAACGGGCAAATCAAATCGATAACTTTGATACCTGTTTCCAAAAGCTCGGTAGCGTTTGACTGATCTTCGTACGAAGGTGCTTCACGGTGAATAGACATACGCTCTTCTTCGCCGATGTCGCCCGCTTCGTCGATTGGGTCACCCAATACGTTCATGATACGACCGAGGGTTTGTTTACCCACAGGCACCATGATTGGTTCACCAGTGTTTTCTACTGTAATACCACGACGCAAACCATCGGTTGTACCGAGTGCGATACCACGCACGATACCACCGCCTAGCTGCTGCTGAACTTCCAAGGTCAAACCCTTGAGGTCACCGTCGGTCACCTTCAGCGCGTCGTAGACCTTTGGCACGCTTGATTGTGGAAATTCGATATCCACAACCGCGCCAATAATTTGCACGACCTTACCTTGACTCATGACATTTCCTCTAACTCTAAAATTCTTGCAAGCTTCGCCTTAAACCGCTTCGGCGCCCGATACAATTTCCGAAATTTCCTGCGTGATAGCTGCCTGACGTGCTTTGTTGTACACGAGCTGCAACTGATCGATGAGGTCTTCGGCGTTGTCGGTAGCGGCTTTCATTGCCACCATCCGCGCTGCCTGTTCACTAGCGATGTTGTCCACCACACCTTGGTAAACCGTTGATTCGACGAAACGACGAATCAAAGTATCCAAGATCGATTCTGGTGCTGGCTCGTACAGGTAATCCCAGCTACCTGCTTGCACGCGATCACGCTCTTCGCCTTCAGCTTTTGGCAACGGTAGCAACTGCGCTATCGTTGGGTCTTGCTTCATGGTGTTCACAAACTTGTTGTACACCACGTAAAGACGATCGATGCTGCCTTTATCGAAAGCATCAAGCATAACTTGAACGGTGCCGAGCACATCATTCACGCCTGGCTTGTCACCAAGACCTGAAGTTTGCGCTAGTAAACGGCCTCCAAAGCGTTTAAAGAAACCCGTTGCCTTGCTGCCAATCGCCGCAAAATCAACCTCGACACCTTGGTCTTGTTGCTCTTTTGCGTGCTTAACTACCGCTTTAAATTCATTGGTGTTTAAGCCGCCACACAGACCACGGTCGGTTGAAATGACGATATAGCCAACTCGCTTCACTTCGCGTTCTTCTAGGAACGGATGCTTATATTCCAAGTTAGCGTGGGCAACATGGCCGATCACCTTGCGAATGCTGTCGGCATACGGGCGGCTAGAAGCCATCCGTTCCTGCGCCTTTTTCATTTTGGACGCAGCAACCATTTCCATTGCGCTGGTGATCTTCTGAGTATTGTTAATACTCCCGATCTTGGTTTTTATCTCTTTACCGCCGGCCATGATAATCTCCTGTTAACTCAACGACGTGTGGCCACGCTAAGGTGGCCACTGCTCATTACCAAGACTGCGTGTTCTTGAAGGTTTTCAGACCTTCGTGCAGCTTAGCTTCGATGTCGTCGTTATAGTTGCCAGTTTTATCAATATCAGCCATCAGATCGGCGTGCTCGCTCTTCATGTACGAAATTAACGCACTTTCGAAGTCGAGGATTTTGTCCTGCGCCACATCTTTGAGGTAGCCTTTTTCAGCTGAGAAGATAGACACTGCCATCTCTGCAACGCTCATTGGCTCATATTGGTTCTGTTTCATTAGTTCAGTAACACGCTGACCGTGCTCAAGCTGTGCACGCGTTGCTTCATCAAGGTCAGAAGCAAATTGTGCGAACGCTGCAAGTTCACGATACTGTGCCAATGCCAAACGAATACCACCACCAAGCTTCTTAACGATCTTGGTCTGTGCTGCACCACCTACACGCGATACCGAGATACCTGCGTTAACAGCAGGGCGGATACCAGCGTTGAACAAGTCAGTTTCTAAGAAGATCTGACCGTCGGTGATTGAAATCACGTTGGTTGGTACGAATGCCGATACGTCACCCGCTTGGGTTTCGATGATTGGCAATGCGGTTAGTGAACCGGTTTGACCTTTGACTTCACCGTTGGTGAATTTCTCAACGTAGTCAGCGTTTACTCGCGCAGCACGCTCAAGTAGGCGTGAGTGCAAGTAGAACACGTCACCTGGGTAAGCTTCACGACCTGGTGGACGACGTAGCAACAATGAGATTTGACGATAAGCAACAGCTTGCTTCGACAAGTCATCGTAGACGATCAGTGCGTCTTCACCGCGGTCACGGAAGTATTCACCCATGGTACAACCTGAATAGGCTGCCAAGTATTGCAACGCTGCTGATTCAGAAGCAGATGCTGCAACCACAATGGTGTTCTCCAACGCGCCATGCTCTTCAAGTTTGCGTACCACAGAAGCGATGGTCGATGCTTTCTGACCGATAGCTACGTACACACACTTAATACCAGAGTTTTTCTGGTTGATGATGGCGTCAACTGCCAAAGCTGTTTTACCAGTCTGACGGTCACCGATCACCAACTCACGCTGGCCACGACCGATTGGAATCATCGCATCGATAGACTTATAACCAGTTTGCACTGGCTGGTCTACTGATTGACGTTCGATAACGCCAGGTGCGATTTTTTCAACAGGTTCAAAGCCGTCAGCTTCGATAGGACCTTTACCGTCGATTGGTTCACCCAAGGTGTTCACAACGCGGCCCAATAGGTTACGACCTACTGGTACTTCAAGGATACGACCTGTTGATTTAACTTTAACGCCTTCTTGTAAGTCCGCGTACGGACCCATTACAACGGCGCCTACAGAATCACGTTCTAAGTTCAACGCGATGGCGTAACGATTGCCAGGAAGCTCAATCATCTCACCTTGCATACAGTCAGCAAGGCCATGAATGCGGATGATACCATCAGTTACAGAAACGATAGTACCTTCGTTACGAGCTTCACTGACCACTTCGAACTGTTCAATACGTTTCTTGATCAGTTCAGCGATTTCATTTGAATTCAGTTGCATGCTCAAGTCCCCAATTAGGATTGCAGTGCATGGGCAAGCCGATCGAGCTTACCGCGCACCGTACCGTCAATCACGGTGTCACCAGCTTTAATGTATAAGCCGCTGACAATCGCTGCATCGACACTGCAATTCAGCTTAACTTTGCGTGAAAAACGTTTTTCTAACGTCTGTGCTAGATTGTCTTGCTGCTTTTTGGTCAATTTGACCGCAGAGGTAACTTCTACAGTAACTTCTTGCTCATGCTCTGAGCGCAGTTCGCTGTATAGTTTCTCGACAGCAGGTAAGGCTTTCAAACGGTCATTTTCCGCCATCAAACGTACGAAGTTTTGGCCTTTTTCATCCAATTGTTCGCCGCAGACGTTAATGAAAACCTCTACTTTTTTCTCTAGCGTTTCGGCGCTACTCAAAAAAGTGGCCATGCTTTCGTCGCTCGCAACAGCGGCGGCAAAAGTAATCATTTCATGCCATTTTTCGATCGCGCCTTGCTCTAGTGCAAAATCAAAAGCTGCTTTTGCATAGGGGCGAGCAACCGTAGTCAATTCTGACATTTGCACAAACCCCTTTGGTTAGAGTTCAGCGACCAGTTTTTCAACGATGTCACTGTGAGCGTCTTTATCAATTTCACGCTCAATGATTTTGCTTGCACCAGCAACGGCCAATACCGCCACTTGCTTGCGCAGCTCTTCGCGTAAGCGGTTGCGCTCTGCTTCGACTTCAGAGTGGCCCGCAGCAACGATTTTCTCGCGCTCTTGCTCGCCACGCTTCTTGCCGTCTTCGATTGTTTCGTCCGCACGTTTTTTCGCTTGGGCGATAATCTCTGCAGCTTGCGCTTTCGCGTCCTTAAGTTCGTCAGCAACTTTAGCTTGCGCTTCTTCAAGGCTTTTCTCAGCTTTTTCACCAGCTGCTAGGCCATCGGCAATCTTTTTCTGACGAGCTTCAATCGCATTGTTCAGCGGTGGCCAAACAAACTTCATGCAGAACAGCACGAAGACGATAAACGCGATTAATTCACCGATTAGGGTCATATTTAAACTCATAGACCCACCCTCCTATTCGTTCAGTTGTTCGAGAAAGTTAATCGAGCCTTACAGAACGAACAACAGAACCATGGCGATACCAACACCGATCATTGCTACCGCATCGATCAGACCCGCCAAGATGAACATTTTAACTTGCAGAGAAGGCGCTAATTCTGGCTGACGTGCACACGCTTCCAAGAATTTACCACCCATGTTACCGAAACCAACTGCAGTACCGATTGCACCGAAACCGATCAATAGTGCTACAGCGATATATTTAAGACCTAACATTAGTTCCATTGTTTTCTCCGATATTTCAAAGGTTGAAGTTAAAAATAAAAGTTAATACCAAAACTAGTGACTTTCTGAGCTGGCCATACTCAAGTAAACAATGGTCAGCATCATGAATACGAACGCTTGCAGCACGATTACCAGAATGTGGAATACGGCCCAAACAAAGTGTAACGGCAACTGCAACAGGCCAATCGCACCAATCAAGATGAAGATTAGCTCACCGGCATACAAGTTACCGAACAGACGTAGTGCGAGCGAGAACGGCTTCGCTACCAACGCGATGGTTTCGAGCAACAAGTTAAACGGAATCAAGAGGATTTGAACCGCCATGTTGCTAGAACTAAACGGGTGCAAAGTCAGCTCTTTGATAAAGCCGCCAATGCCTTTCATACGAATACCGTAACCGATCATCAATAAGAACACGCCAAGCGCCAGCGCTGCGGTCATGTTGATGTCTGTGGTCGGTACGATCTTCATGTAAACGTCATGGGAATCCACGCCGAAGCCTGTTTCACCCACCCAGCCTGCGAACGCTGGTAAGAAGTCCACTGGGATCAAATCCATCAAGTTCATCAGGAAGACCCAGACGAAGATGGTCAGTGCCAGCGGCGCAATAAGCTTGCTTTTACCGTGGAAGGTGTCGCGCACGTTGTCCGAAACGAACTCAACGATCATTTCGATAAAGCATTGGAATTTACCCGGCACGCCGGTATCCGCTTTTTTCGCTGCGCTACGGAAAATCATTAAGAACAGAATGCCTAGTCCGATCGACCAAGCGAGTGTGTCAATGTGCCACGTCCAGAACCCGGCTTCACTACACGCTTTGTTGAAAGCTATACCGTTTTCGGTAGAGCACATCTTAGCGTTAGTTAAGTGGTGCTGAATGTGGCCTTGGAGCGTTAACTCTTCTGCAGCCATCTTAATTCCCACAATTTTAAGTTGATTTTAAAAACAAAATCGGTGCCAACCATTGCACGATCAAAACTGCTATGTAGCCGCTACAAACCGCAACAAGCGGGAGCGAGGTCAACAATAACAGGGCGACCAGCAAGATCACTGTGAGACTTATTTTTATCGCCTCACCGGCAAAAAAATTACTGACGACTTGTTGCGCCGCACGCGCGCCGCCTTGAGCAAAAGCACGCCATGCAAAAAGTGCTGTTGGAATCATGACAGTTAAACCACCGCCAACAACACCCCAAAAATATTCATACGATGTCGCCAAAGAAAACGTGCAGGCCAATAAAAACACCGTTCCTGCTTGTGCTCGCAGCAGTTTTACAGCGAGCTGTTTTCCGGCTTGTGTTAACGTTCCACTCACGGGCTCGAAACCTCAGTTAAAAGCCCGCGATAGTATAAAGATTTGCGCTCTAATTGCAACAAAATGCAAACGGCTTAAGCGTCTTCAGGTAATTGAAAGTGGGTCAGTATGCCATCGAGCTCATCTAAGCTACTGTAATTAATCACCACTTTACCTTTTCCTTTGCGTCCATGATTGATCGCAACAGCTGCCCCTAAGCGTTCACTCAAACGTTGTTCCAAGCGTTGGATATCCGCGTCCGGCTTTTTCGGCTCGGCAGGTTTCTTCGGCTCTAAAGTTAAACGCACGAGTTTTTCTGCTTCACGCACCGTCATTGCTTTTGCCGCAATAGTACGGGCAACTTCGCTTTGTTGTTCACCTTGTAAGGCGAGAAGTAGTTTGGCGTGGCCATGTTCAATGTCACCACGTTCAAGGAGGGTCTTGGTTTCTTGTTCTAGATTGTTTAACCGCAATAAATTGGTCACGGTGGCACGCGATTTACCAACCGCATCCGCAACTTCTTGGTGTGTTAACTGGAATTCATCCAATAAACGTTGCAAGGCGGTCGCTTCTTCCATGGCATTCAGGTCTTCACGCTGAATGTTTTCAATAAGCGCAATGGCAACAGCTGCTTCATCAGGCACATGCTTAACTAAACACGGGACTTCACTTAAGCGGGCCATTTGTGCCGCGCGCCAACGACGTTCGCCGGCAATAATTTCATATTTATCAGGTTCTATTTCGCGCACCACTATCGGCTGAATAATGCCTTGCGCTTTAACCGAAGCAGCGAGGTCCTCAAGCGCTTCAGGCGACATATCTTTACGTGGCTGATATTTACCCGGCTGTAAGAACTCGATTGGTAGCTTCTGCAGTTCACCTTTACTGATGTCGGCTACGTCGTTGCCATCAGGGCGCTCATGTTCATGGTCACGAGCATGTTTACTAGTGGTTAACAACGCGTCAAGGCCGCGTCCTAGTCCTCTTTTTTTGGCAGACATAGAGCGAAATATCCTCAGGCTTCAGCCGCTGTTTCGGCTTTTTTTAATTGTTCTGCGCGGCGAATTAATTCACCAGCTAGCGAGAGATAGGCTTTTGCCCCGGTTGACGACTTATCATAGTACATTGCCGGAGCACCAAAACTTGGCGCTTCGGCCAAACGTACGTTACGCGGTATCACCGTGCGGTAAACCTTATTACCAAAATGCGCTTTAAGTTGTTCTGATACATCGTTCGCTAGGCGATTACGCGGATCATACATGGTGCGCAAGATACCTTCGATTTGCAGCTGCGGGTTTACTGCTTCAGCGAGACGTTCAATGGTATCCATTAACGCTGTTAGCCCTTCTAAAGCGTAATATTCACACTGCATGGGTACTAATATGGAGTCCGCCGCGGCCATTGCATTCACCGTCAACATACTCAGTGAAGGCGGGCAATCAATAAAAATAAAGTCGTAATTATCACGTACAGGTTTTAAGGCGCTGGCAAGACGTTGTTCGCGAGCAAATTCTTCCATGAGTTTAACGTCTGCTGCCGTTACATCTCCATTGGCGGCAATCAAATGATATTTGCCGTTGGTTTCAGTCACCACCACATCTTGGAATGGTTTTTGGTCGACAAGCAGTTCGTAGGCGGTATTCTCAACGTCGTATTTATCGATACCGCTCCCCATCGTCGCGTTGCCTTGGGGGTCGAGGTCAATGAGAAGCACTTTACGCCGTGTCGCCGCCATCGACGCCGCCAAATTCACCGCCGTGGTGGTTTTACCCACGCCGCCTTTCTGATTTGCAATGGCAATGATTCTACCCACGGGCGTTTAACCTCTTGTTGAGATAATAACTAAGTGACGCTCTGCTTCGACTTCAGGAACCTGCAGCGTGATAACGTCGTCTACCTGAAATGTGTCGGCTGGAAAATCCGTTGCTAAGGCAGCGATTTCAGCTTCAGGGTAGACGCCTTTTAAAGCGTAAAACTTACCTTGTGGCTTTGGCAAGTGCTGACACCAGTTCAGCATATCACTAAGCGAGGCAAAGGCTCTACTGATGACTCCATCAAATTTAGTTGGGTCATCAAATTCTTCCACCCGGCTTTGCACAGCTTTAACATTCTTAAGACCAAGCTCGTGGCAGACCTGGCGAATAAACCGAATACGTTTACCTAAGCTATCAAGCAAGACAAACTCTTTATCGGGTTGCGCAATTGCCAGTGGCAAGCCTGGTAACCCAGGGCCTGTGCCAACATCAATAAAACGTTCACCTTGCAGATGAGGTAACACTACCAAACTATCGACGATGTGACGACTGAGCATTTGCTGTGGGTCACGAACTGACGTTAGGTTGTACGCTTTATTCCATTTATTAAGGAGTTCAACCAAACGTACAAGTTGCGCTTGTTGCGCCGGCGCAACTTGCAAACCGGCGCGTTCGATAAGCTCTGCTAACTTCTTCTGCATTGTCATTTTCTTTTTGTTTTAAGCGCTTTTGCGCAACAGTCCTTGTTTCTTTAAGTGCACTAACAACATCGAAATTGCTGCTGGTGTCACCCCAGAAATACGTGCTGCTTTGCCGACTGTTTCGGGTTGATGCTCATTAAGCTTAGCAATCACCTCGTTCGACAAACCTTTGATCCCAGCGTAGTCAAAACCCATCGGTAAACGGGTATTCTCATGCCGTTGTTGCTTGGCAATCTCGTCTTGCTGACGGGCAATGTAGCCTGCGTATTTGGTTTGGATTTCCACCTGCTCAGCTGCCTCACGGTCACTCAAGCCTGGACCTAAGTCAGCAATTTCCATCATTGCTTTGTAGGTGATCTCTGGACGACGCAGCAGATCTTCACCGTTTACTTCTTTGGTGATCGGCGTTTTGACCAACTCGTTGACTGCATTCACCGCGGGGTGATCTTTATGGATCCACGTACTACGCAAACGTTGTTGCTCTTGCGCAATGGCTTCCATCTTCTCGTTAAACCGAGCCCAGCGTGCGTCATCGACTAAACCTAATTCACGACCTTTTTCGGTCAGGCGCATATCGGCGTTGTCTTCACGCAGCAGCAAACGATATTCGGCACGTGAGGTAAACATACGATAGGGTTCTTTGGTACCCAAAGTTGACAGATCGTCGATCAACACACCCATATAACTATTGTCTCGACGCGGTGCCCAACCCTCTTTGTCTTGCGCTTGCAAGGCGGCGTTTAAACCTGCCACCAGACCTTGCGCACCGGCTTCTTCATAACCTGTCGTACCATTGATTTGACCGGCGAAAAACAGCCCATGAATATATTTGGTTTCCAACGTTTGCTGTAGGTCGCGCGGATCGAAGTAATCGTATTCGATGGCATAGCCAGGGCGCGTAATGTGTGCGTTTTCAAAACCTTTGATTGAGCGCACCAGTTCAACTTGCACGTCAAATGGCAAGCTGGTCGAAATACCGTTTGGATAAACTTCGTGAGTATTTAAGCCTTCAGGTTCAACGAAGATCTGATGCGAATTTTTATCGGCGAAACGCATGACCTTGTCTTCAATTGACGGACAGTAACGTGGGCCTACGCCTTCAATAACGCCTGAATACATTGGTGAGCGATCTAAGCCACCACGAATCACATCGTGTGTGCGATCGTTGGTATGCGTTATGTAGCAACTGATTTGCTGCGGATGATCTTCAGGTTTGCCCATAAACGAGAACAATGGCGTTGGTGTATCGCCAGGTTGTTCTTGCATGACAGAAAAATCGATCGATTTAGCATCAATACGTGGAGGTGTTCCAGTTTTTAGGCGATCGACCCGTAATGGCAGTTCGCGTAAACGTTTGGCTAAGGCGTTTGCTGGAGGATCGCCAGCGCGACCGCCTTGGTAATTTTGCATACCAATATGTATTTGACCGCCAAGGAACGTACCAACGGTAAGAACCACGGTTTTCGCACTAAACTTCAAGCCCATTTGGGTAACAACGCCAACAACACGATCGTTTTCAACAATGAGATCGTCACAGGCTTGTTGGAACAAATGTAAATTTGCTTGGTTTTCAAGTAATTCTCGAATAGCTGCTTTGTAGAGCACACGATCGGCTTGTGCACGAGTTGCACGAACGGCTGGGCCTTTCGAGGAATTCAGGGTGCGAAATTGAATTCCAGCGCGATCAGCAGCAAGTGCCATAGCACCGCCTAACGCATCGATCTCTTTAACCAGGTGACCTTTACCAATACCACCTATAGCAGGGTTACAGGACATTTGGCCTAAGGTTTCAATGTTATGCGTCAACAAAAGCGTTTGACAGCCCATACGTGCTGCAGCAAGTGCTGCTTCTGTACCGGCATGTCCACCACCAATGACGATGACGTCATAATGCTGATGGTAAGTAGAAGTATTCGACATAAACGTAATCCTAGAGCCTTCTGTGTAATGCGTTTTGTGCTCTGCATCTATTCTGGATCGAGAGCAAAAATTGTAGCCGTATAGTTTAACCTGAATTGGCTTAGATCGAAACGGTTAAATTTCGTTCAGTTTTGCTTTTGCGTGTGCTTAAGGATCTATAAATAATTTAAGATCTTTTTTTTAGATCTTTTATTGCTATTACTACTAGCTGGACGATTTCTGTGGATAAGCAGCTGGAGGCCAGGTTTGGTAAGGATCAAAACGATCCGTTAAGTTGTGATCAATACCTGATCCTTGCTCTGATCAACTTGTGTGTAAGTTGCTTGGTTATCCACAGAGTGAGTTATCAACAGTTTTGTACAGTGGGTATCTACAGATCTCAGAGGATCTTATACAGCGATTACTCACATACGATTTAGTAAGGATCTTAGCCATGTTGATGCTTTGTCTTCTGGATCGTCTTGCGACATATCAATTTCGAGGCGCTCAATGAGGCGCTTGGCCCCAGCTTTAGCAAGGCTTTCGTCAAAATCACGACCGGCGGCACAGTATGTGTCGTAGCAGCTGTCGCCAACCGCAATCACGGCATAATGAAGGGTTTCTAAGCGCGGTTTTTTGGCGTGAAGATCGTCGGCGAAAGCCAGCATACTATCGGCGTAATCGCCTGCTCCATGACTGGCAATACAACCCAACCAAAGGGTGTCATCAGTGATGGCTTCAACTAAGTCAGAATAGTCGGGTTCGTAGTGCACGTGTGCGGTATAGCCTTGCGCTTGTAGCTGTTCCGCAAGCTGATCGGCAAGGTACTCGGTGTTGCCTGAAGTGGTCGCGACGAGCAATTGAATGGTGGTAATGGCCATGGGTTAGGTCCTAAAACAGCAAATACATACCTAAGATGATACCACTTGATCACGCCCTTTGCGTTTTGCTTCGAGTAAAGCTTGATCGGCTCGTTGTAGAGCTTCCTCAATACTTTCTTTGGGCTGTATCTCGACAATACCAAAGCTCGCTTTGATTTGAATAAGTCCTTTTGGTGAAGGAATAGCTGGAAGGGATTGGCGCAAACGCTCGGCGGTTTTAGTGGCTTGTTCAAGGTTTTGTTCGGGTAGCAGGATCAAGAATTCGTCGCCACCGAAGCGCGCGATTAAGTCACAACTACGAATATGGGTACGAATACTTTGTGCCGCCATAATTAATGCTTGGTCACCGACTAAATGGCCGTGGGTATCGTTGATACCCTTAAATTCATCAAGATCGAACACGATAAGTGCCAATGGAAAATCACTCGCCCGTTGACCTTGGAGTTGCGCTGAGGCGCTTTCGAGAAAGTGAGTCCGCGTCGCAACATGGGTCAGTGCATCGATTTGCGTTTGATGATGTAGGCGGCGGTTTTGCTGCAGAATAGACGGCACAGCTAGGCCAAAATAGGCATTTGCGGCAATCACGCAGAGTGCAAATTGATAGGTAAGTGCATTTTCGCTCACGCCATAGAAACCAAACCAGACAGCGATACCCACGCTGAGTAAGGCCAACGAGAGCACGGTTTGTTCCATACGTTCGGTAAACACGATCCACATTTGGGGAATGCTGAGAAAGAAAATAAAATAAGCGACTGCAGGATGCTCATAGTAGGAATCAGCCAAAATCACTCCGCCGGCAAGGAGTAAAAGGAGCGTTATTTTGTGGCTCCATAAGGGGCGCTTTTTACGCTGACTCGAGCGCCGCTCGTCGGTCGGTTTGAGCCATGCAATGTCGTAACGCCAAAGCGCACTCAAAGCCAATATAAAGAATGGCGTTAAGACCACTGTTCCAGCAAGATCTCCTATCCACCAGGTCAGCCAAGATTGGGCTGCTTGGAGCCAATCCATCGTACCCACAAGAACGAAAGCACCCACACCTAACCATGCTGCTAGGAGCGTGGTTAGCATCGCGATGATAAGAAAATAAAGAATACGTTGGGGGAGTTGCTGTACGCTCCATTTGCCGACTGTTTGGCGAAAATAGAGTCCACCGATGCCATAGGAAAGGGTATGTGCCGCGGCCAAAACAAGACTGTTATAGAGCTGCTGCGGATAGGGAATTGACCGATCAAGCAGAACGTACATCCATACGCCGACAATGGTTGCCGCCATGAGGATCGGCAGAAACGCTCGCATACCCATTAGGATGAATGCTGCAAGAGAGAGCCCTGCCGGCGGGAACCATAAACTAATGAAAGGCAAGTATTCCATTAACGTGGCCGACCACCAAACCAATATCCAAAGCGCAATAAAGGCTAAGTAACGAAAGGATGATGCCGAAAATTGTTGGATAGCAGGTGTTGCCACGTTTGAGATCCATCTTCGCTGATTAATTAAACATCAATTAGTGTAAAGCACAGTTCGCGATAAAAGGAAACTTTTTACGACCAACGCAATGGTTTCAAACGCCTAGCTTTGGTAGTTTAACCCTACAAAATCTTTATAAATTTCGCGTAACAAAGAGAGTGCTCATGCATCGTTCAAGTTTCTGGTTAGCCTGCGCGGCCATAACCATCGTCAATTTAGGCTCAGTTGGCGACGTCGCCGCTTCTGCTATTAAGCAAACAAAAGGTAGTTTTGAAGACAAGTTTCGTCAATTAGATGAAGTTTTGCCGACGCCTAATGTTTATCGAAGCGCAGCAGGCGAGCCGGGTGAGCGTTATTGGCAACAGCGCGCCGATTACGATATCCAGGTCCGTTTGGACGAAGAAAAGCGTCGCCTAGATGCGTCAGAAACCATTACTTATTACAACAACTCTCCTTATACGCTGAAATACATTTGGGTTCAGCTCGATCAGAATATCTTCCGCAATGATTCACGTGCTGAGCGCAGCGATACCTTTGGCAGCCATCCAGAAACTGATTTAAATGGCATCGATAAACCAGCACGTATTTCTTTAGGGCAACTGCGTCGTCAGCAGTTTATGGCCGATAACGAGTTAGGTTTTGCGATTGATAAAGTTGCCGCAGACAACGGCCAAGCGCTGAGCTTTACCATTGTCGGTACCAATATGCGCATCGATTTAGCTGAGCCGTTGGCACCGGGTGCACAAACGGAACTGGCCATCGATTTTGGCTTCAATATTGTCGAAGAAGATGCTGTTGGCGCACGGTCCGGTTATGAGCACTTCCCTGATGATGCCCGTGAAGGCGGCAATGACATCTTCTTGTTAGCACAGTGGTATCCGCGCGTGGCAGCTTTCACCGATTACGAAGCTTGGACCAATAAAGAGTTTTTAGGCCGTGGTGAGTTCACCATGGAGTTTGGTGAGTTTAATGTGGCCATCGATGTACCAGCGGACCACATTGTTTCAGCTTCAGGCGTACTACAAAATCCGCAGCAAGTTCTGACCGCCACCCAACGCGAGCGTCTTGAACAAGCCCGCACAGCCGATCGTCCCGTTTTCGTGGTGACCGCCGAAGAGGCTTTAGAAAACGAGAAGGAAGGCACTGACGAACGTAAAGTATGGCGTTTCAAAGCCGAAAATGTACGTGATTTTGCCTGGGCGTCTTCGCGTAAGTTCATGTGGGACGCGAAAGGCTATCAGCAGGGTGGCGATATTCAGCCCGAAGTAATGGCGATGTCGTTCTTCCCGAAAGAAGGTGGGGATCTGTGGAAGAAGTATTCTACCGAATCTGTGATCCACACCATGGAAGTGTACAGCCGTTTCTCGTTTGACTACCCATACCCTACCGCACAATCGGTGAATGGTCCTGTTGGTGGTATGGAATACCCGATGATCACGTTCAATGGCCCGCGTACCGAGCTTCAAGAGGATGGTTCACGCACCTATTCACTGGCGGAGAAACGCTTTTTGATCGGCGTGGTTATCCATGAAATTGGGCATATTTATTTCCCGATGATTGTGAACTCAGACGAACGTCAGTGGACCTGGATGGATGAAGGCCTGAACAGCTTCCTTGATGGCGTAGCGGGGCGTGAATGGGACCCACAAATTCCATGGGGCGTAGAGCCGCGTGGCATCATTGATTATATGAAGTCGTCGGTACAGGTGCCGATTATGACGCAATCGGACAGTGTCCTGCGCTTGGGTCCGAATGCTTATACTAAACCCGCAGCTGCTTTGAATATTCTGCGTGAAGTGATTCTTGGTCGCGACTTATTTGATTTTGCCTTCCGTGAATACGCGCAACGCTGGATGTTCAAGCGTCCGACGCCAGCGGATTTCTTCCGTACCATGGAAGAGGCTTCAGGTGTTGATCTTGATTGGTTCTGGCGTGGCTGGTTCTACAGCACCGATCATGTCGACATTAGCCTCGATCGTGCATACAAACTTCGCTTAGATACCGAAGACCCTGATATCGATTGGCAGCGTCATCGCGAAAATGAAGCCGATAAACCCGTTTCATTCTTTGTGCAGCGTAACGAAGCAGAAGGGCGTAAAACTTGGGTAGAAATGAATCCAGATGTGCGCGATTTCTATGACGAAAACGATCGTTTTACGGTAACCAACAAGCAACGGAATAAGTATCAGAAGTTCCTTGATAAACTCGAACCATGGGAACGTCGCGTCTTCGACCGCGCCATTGCTGAAGACAAAAATTATTACGTACTCGACTTTTCTAACATCGGTGGTTTGGTCATGCCGATCTTGCTGCAAATGACGTATGCCGATGGCAGTACGGAAGACTATCGGATTCCAGCGGAAATTTGGCGGCGGAATGCGAAAAATGTCAGCAAGCTTATCGTCACCGATAAAGAGGTTGTTAGTTTCGCCGTGGACCCGAATTGGGAAACTGCCGATGTCGATATTTCTAACAACTACTATCCACGCAAGATCATTGAGTCGCGCATCGAGGCATTCAAGTCTGAGCGTGGCACCGATCACATCAGTCGTGACTTGATGCAAGAAGCGAAGTCAAAACTGAAGTCAGTTGAGAGTGATAACGACGAATGATGCGCAGTATATTAATTGCGATTATTCTGCTAATGACGGTGGGTAGCGCAGCTGCCCACCAACTTAAATCAGCAGTCACCATAATTCTGTTCAATCAACGAACAGGGAATATTGAGATCATGCATCGCTTTGTTTTGCATGATGCCGAGCATGCTGTCGGAGAGTTGTTCAATAAGCGGCAAGCGGACATTCATACCGACGAGGAAACTCGGGCTTTATTTGCCGTCTATGCGCTCGAATCGTTTCGCTTGGCAACCCTCGCTGGAGAAGAGTTATCGCTTGAAGCGGTTGGCTACCAGGTGGATGGACGCGATTTTTGGGTGTATCAAGAGACAGCGATTCCACAAGAATTACAAGGCTTAGCGGTGCGTCAAAAAGCACTGCAGGAACTTTGGTCTGAGCAACAAAATCTAGTGAATATTGAAGGCAAAGGTGAAATAAAGAGTCTACAATTCAACGCAAAAGATGATTGGCTTACGGTTTCCTTTGCCAACGAATCCTGACCTGACGAGCACCGAGGAGGTGCCATGCTAAAGACGCTTATAGCCTTTGTAATCGCAGTAGTTGCTGGCGCCATAGTCGGCAGTGTTATTCAAACGCAATTTAACTTAGCGGCACTTATCGAACTCTCAGTCCCTATTTCTTTTGATGTTCGAATTTCAACGATAATCCACGATCTTATCCATTTTTCGCCGATTTTCGCGTTACTTTTGGCAGTTGTTTTATTGGTTGCCTTGCCAATCGCTGCGCTTTGTAGTCGCAAATTGGGGGGTACGGAGCGTTGGTGGTTCATTAGCGCGGGCTTCTTCGGCTTGTTGTGTTGCTTTGTCATTGTCAATTATGTAGCTCCTATGCCGACCCTTATCGCCGCCACACGCAGTTGGGAAGGGATGGGCGCCATGGCTTTAACAGGGGCGTTTGCAGGCTGGATCTTTGATAGATTATGGCATCCTCTACCACGTGAACTTGCGGAGCCGCTGATATGAAAAAGCTAATCTTTTCGTTAATGCTAGGAGCATTGTTTCATTCTGCATGGGCAAGCAATGAAGTAAAAGTTGAGGTTGTTGCCGAGGGCCTGAGCTTTCCTTGGTCACTACAACAGCTTCCTGCTGAGCAAGGCGGATGGCTGGTAACCGAGCGTGGCGGTCGGTTACTCCATATTGCCGACGATGGTTCCGTGAATGCTATCCCGTTGCAGTTGCCGGAATTGTTTGTCACCGGGCAAAGTGGGCTATTCGAAGTGACGCTTGCACCTGATTTCGAAACTTCTCGTGAGCTGCTACTGAGCTACGCCTGCGGCTCGTTGTCAGCGAATACCACCTGTCTCGCACGCGCTAGTTTATCGGCAAATGCCCCCTACGAGACCACTGAGGTAAAGCAGATATTTGCCGCTCAACCTTTGCGTAAGGGCGCAGCGCATTACGGCGGCCGCATGACGTGGTTGCCTGATGGAACCTTGCTACTGACCTTGGGCGATGGTTTTGATTATCGTGAGCAGGCGCAGAACCTCAATAATCATTTGGGGAAAGTGGTGCGCTTGCAACGTGATGGCAGCGTTGCCGCCGATAACCCGTTTCCTGACAAAGCTGCAGGCTATATTTTTAGTTACGGCCATCGTAATAGCCAGGGCATCGTTTACGACCCAGCACGCGACGTTATTTGGCAACATGAGCACGGACCCAAGGGGGGTGATGAAATTAATCGCCTGCAGGCCGGTAAAAATTACGGTTGGCCGATCGCGAGTTATGGTATCGATTACACAGGTGCAATGGTCACGCCTTATCAAGATTTGCCCGGCGTAATCCAGCCGATGTATCAGTGGACGCCATCGCTAGCCCCGTCAGATATGGCCTTATACAAAGGTGATTTGTTTGCGCAATGGCAGGGCGATTTGTTGGTGAGCCATCTAGCCGGAAAGCGCGTGCAGCGCTTACGCCTAAACGAAGGTACGTGGCAAGTCGAACAAACGATTGAAGTTGATAATAAGGCACGCATTCGCGCGGTCGAGGTTGCGCGTGACGGCGCTGTTTGGCTGGCCACCGATGCCGCTGAAGGAAAAATATTAAGGTTATCGCCAACTGGCTCGGAGTCGCGACGTTAAAGGTCTACTGGCGATTTCAGCTCCCTAAAGTTTATGTAAAGCTACCACGCAGAAATTTACCTTTGTGCTACTTTGTAAAGACACATTGTAACGATGGAGAGGTAACTTTATGAAAGTTTGGATTCCAGTAGTTGTAGCTTCGGCTGTAGTGCTCGCCGGTTGCCAAACACCGATGACAAACACGCAAAAAGGCGCTGCCATAGGTGCGGTTGCAGGTGCGTTAATCGGTAAAGGTACGGGCGACCATGATAAGAGTCGTTATGTCTGGGGTGCAGCAGTAGGTGCCTTAGCGGGAAGTGCCATCGGTAATTACATGGACCGCCAAGAGCAGCAATTTCGTGAAGAGCTTTCGGGTAGTGGCGTTGAAGTGATTCGTGATGGCGATAATATTCGTCTGCAGTTACCAAGCAATATCACCTTTGCGACGGATAGCTCGCAGATCGCCTCGAATTTCGACCCTATTCTGGTTGACGTGGCGCGAGTGCTGCGTGAATACGAAAAAACCACAATGGTTGTCGAAGGCCACACCGATAGTACCGGTAGTGCTGAATATAACCAGCAGCTTTCGGAAAGCCGCGCGTGGGCCGTTAGTAACCATTTAGCGCGCAATGGCGTCGATACTCGCCGCATTACTATTATGGGTTATGGCGAAAGTCAGCCGGTAGCGACCAATGATACCGCGAGCGGTCGACAACTGAACCGACGGGTAGAGTTGCGTATCGTGCCGAATCGCGCCTAATTAGAACGTTGGAGAACCTGTAAAAACGCGCCTTTTGGCGCGTTTTTTATTGATAGGTATTCAATTGCTGCTGCACTCGAATTAAATAGCGTGCTGCGGTAAGTTTGTCATTGAAGCCGAGTTTATCTGCCATTTGATAAAGCTTAAATAAACGATGGTAAAAGCGTGCGCGATAACGCTTCAGTTGTTGTGCAGTCAGCCGGCGGGCCTCGAGCTCTTCAAGCTCGCGTTCTAACGATCGCAACACGTGCCGTTGACGCGAGCGTAAGTTGGTTGGAAACAGCAACTTAAAGCTCGCCATCGCTAACAACGGTGCGGCGACGACGGCGATAGCTATACCGACTGCGGTAACCGGCTCAAAATGATAATGCAACGCCGGTTGCATGAGCAGTAAAAAGACTAAATTGAAGTCCATCGCGCCAGGTGCGGTTCGGTTGTGCGAGAGTGGAAAGCCCGCCACTAATATGACCGGCATGAGTACCAGCAACATTGCCAGCATTGTAGTTAAGTGCGGCCAAATAAACGCTTGGATTGTAAGCGCGACAATGGCGCCCGCCGCTTGTCCAAGAAACACGTAATACATGGTCTTGGCGGGGTTCTCCATGGTCGAGAACAAGGTCAACATCACCGAGGCACCGAGCAAAAGGTAGGCGAGCTGCATCCAGCCCGTATAAAACCACGCGAAACTGATTAACGCCATCACCGCCAAAGTTCGGATAGCTGCTTGTTGGGCACCACGCCAATCACGGTGCAGTAGCACCGAGAAGCGGTTTTGTGAACGTGCAGTCGTACCGCTTTCACGGAATTGAATACGATCTTCGATGGCTTCACAAAACTCTTGGAATTCCAGTTTAAGCGTACTGTCGGTGATCAACTCTTGGGTTCGTTGCAAACACTGCCGTATGGGTTTTACTTCATTGTCAGTAAAAGCTTGTGCGGTTTCGCGCAAGGCGTCAGCGAGGTCGTCGCGGTGCTGCACCGAGCTGGTTTCGAGTTGGGCGAGCAAGCCAAGCTGTGCGTTAAGTAGGCGTCGCAGAAGCTTTGCCGACAAGTGCGCAGAGGGCGAGCCGGCACCATGATCTGCTAGCTGGGTTTCAAGGTGCGCTAAATTGGTTATTTGGTCATGCAATGGGATCTTATCTATGGAACCTTGCTCATAGGCACGCGCAATGGTGCGTAAGGTTTCTGCCGTTTGCCGACGGATTTTGTTGACCAGCGTTTGCTCGGCGCGTTTGTAGGTGAACAGCCAGCCAACGACAAGCGCAGTGACAACCCCAAGTAAAACGGTAAAAAGGCGGTCAAGGCCAAGAGGTAGTAAGGCATCAGGTGTGCGCGATAGCAGTACTACCATAGACGCCGAGTAGCCGGCTAATACTGCGCCATAGGAGATCAGGCCGTGTAACAGGTTGGCGCCGTAGACGCAGAGGACAACCCAGAGCGTAAGGCCGAGACCTTTCAATAGAACAGCATCGCCAGCAAGCATAACAATGCAGATACCAATACTGGTGCCAATCAGCGTGCCTAAGCTCCGATAACCGGCTTTTTCGAAGAGTAGGCCACGAGTGGGCTGCGATACACCCCAAACGGTCATAGCGGCCCATTGCGGGTGCTCTAAGCCGAACGACCAAGCCAACAGTAAGGCGAGGCAGGCCGCGATTCCGGTTCGCGTACCGAACCGGAAGCGGGAATAGTCAAAACCGTAATTTGCGAGTCTAGTTTTGAGTTGGCTCATCTACGAGTAGCGCAATCGCTCCATCTCCGGTGACGTTACAGGCGGTACCAAAACTATCCTGCGCCATATAGAGCGCAATCATTAAGGCAATCGCCGTTTCTCCAAAGCCTAGCATAGATCCAAGCAAACCGACCGCGGACATCACCGCGCCGCCAGGTACACCAGGGGCGGCCAACATCACAATACCCAGCATAAAAATGAACGGTAAAACCGTGAAGAATGATGGAATAGCTAAGGCATCATGTAAAAACATGACCGCTAACGTACAACTGACAATGGTAATGGTTGAACCGGCGAGATGGGTGGTTGCGCATAGCGGCACCACAAAGTTTGCGACGTCATCGTTCACTTTATTGGCTTTTGCACAGCGTAAGCTCACCGGAATAGTCGCGGCACTCGACATGGTGCCGAGGGCTGTAAAGTAGGCTGGCAGCATGTTCTTGAGCAGGGTCAGCGGACTACGGCCGTGGCGTAGGCCGGCCAGCACATACATCGTTGTTAAGTAGACCCAGTGCAGTGCAACGGCCATGAGCAGCACGATGCCAAAGGTTTGCAGGGTTTGGAATACGGTGCCCGCGTGGGCCATGGCGGCAAAAACACCAGCAATATAGAACGGCAACAACGGAATAATCACTTTGGCCAAGAGCTTTTCGATAATGTCGCGGCCTTGGTCTGAGATTTGTTTAAGTTGTTCTGCGCGTGTTGCAGCGATGCCAAGACCAAAAATAAACGCCAAAACTAACGCGGTCATGATGCCAAACACGGGTGGTAAATCGACCGTGATAAAGGGCTCTAAGACTTGCGTTGAGGTTTCAGCTTGTTCGCCTGCTGCGGTGAGCAAAGGCACGATAAAGCGTGCCAGCCAATAGGCTGCGATGCCGGCTAAAATTGTCGATAAATAGGCGATTATCAAGGTGCGGCTAAGCAGTTTGCCAGAGTTTTGTGGCAAGCCTGCAATGCCACTGGTGATAAAGAATAAAATCAGCAGAGGAATTGTGAAAAACAGTAGCTCACCGAACAGGCCTTTAAAGGTTAAAAGCAGTTGGGTAAACCATTCCGGCATATAGAGGCCGATTAAAATACCAAAAACAATACCAAGGACTAGCTTGAGAATGAGACCCATAATTGTTGCTCTCGTTGTGGGGTAGGGTTGCTTATTTACCGATACAGAACGAGCTAAAAATCTTACCCAATAGATCGTCGGAGGTAAATTCGCCAGTGATTTCGTTTAAGTGTTGCTGTGCAAGACGCAGTTCTTCGGCGAGAATTTCGCCAGCAATGTGCTGCTCTAGTGCGTCTTGTCCAGTTAGTAAGTGCTCACGTGCTTTTTCCAGTGCAGCAAGATGCCGGCGGCGTGCCATAAAGCTGCCTTCACTCGTCGCTTGGTAGCCGACACAGTGTTTAAGGTGTTCGCGCAATAACTCGACGCCGTGGCCGGTTTTTGCCGAAAGGTGTAACACGGGTACACCGCCTATGTCTTCAAGCTGCACTGGCTCTTCATTCAAATCGACTTTGTTGCGAATCACGGTGTAAGGTAATTCGGCGGGTAGCTGCTGAAAAAACTCTGGCCAAATATCGGCGGGGTGAACGGCTTGGGTTTCGGTCGCGTCAACCATAAAGAGCACGCGGTCGGCGCCGCGGATTTCATCCCATGCGCGCTGGATTCCGATTTGCTCGACTTCGTCGGGGCTTTCACGTAAGCCTGCGGTGTCGATGATATGCAAGGGCATGCCGTCAATCTGAATGTGCTCACGCAGGACATCACGGGTGGTGCCAGCAATAGAGGTAACAATTGCTGATTCACGCCCTGCGAGCGCATTCAACAGGCTCGACTTACCGGCGTTTGGACGCCCAGCGATAACCACTTTCATACCTTCACGCAGCAGTGAGCCCTGTTTGGCTTGCACCATAACTTGCTGCATATGGTCGAGAATCGCTTCAAGATCGGCGGTGACTTTACCATCACTCAAAAAGTCGATTTCTTCGTCAGGGAAGTCTATCGCGGCTTCGACATACATGCGTAAGCGGATGACGGCATCGACGAGTTGGTCTATTTCATGCGAAAAACCACCCTGTAAGCTCTGTAACGCCGCTTTAGCTGCTTGTTCTGAGGTGGTATCGATAAGATCGGCAATCGCCTCAGCTTGAGTTAAATCGAGCTTGTCGTTCATGAAGGCGCGTTCGCTAAACTCGCCTGGGCGCGCAGGGCGCACGTCAGGTAGGTCGAGAATAGCTTTAATGATCATGTCGATAAGAACAGGGCCACCATGACCTTGTAATTCGAGGATGTCTTCGCCGGTAAATGAATTCGGCCCAGCGAAGAACAGCGCAATACCTTCATCGAGCAAGGTGCCTTGGGCATCACGAAAGGGCAAGTATTCTGCTTTACGCGGCGGTGGACAGTGGCCGAGGAGCGTCTCGGCGATGGCGCGAGACGCTGGGCCACTTACCCGAACGATACCGACCCCGCCGCGTCCAGGCGGGGTGGCTTGGGCAACAATGGTATCGTTACTTAGCTCGAGGCTCATTTCTTCTTACGACGCTCCATCATGCCTTTTTTCTCAAGACCGCGGTAAATCCACTGCATCTGACCGATGGTGATCAAGTTGTTGCTCAACCAGTACAGTACGAGACCTGACGGGAACCACAAGAAGAACACGGTAAAGATAACCGGCATGTACTGCATCAACTTCTGCTGCATTGGGTCCGTGCCAGGGGTTGGCTGCAGCTTCTGCATAAACCACATCGAGACACCCATCAATAGCGGCAGGATGTAGTATGGGTCTTTCGCTGACAAATCTTCAATCCACAGGAACAGCGGTGCATGGCGAAGCTCGACACTTTCCAACAGTACCCAGTAAAGCGACAAGAAGATTGGCAGTTGCAGCAACATTGGTAAACAACCACCTAACGGGTTTACCTTCTCTTCTTTGTAGAGCTTCATCATGGCTTGCGACATTTTTTGACGGTCGTCACCATGACGTTCTTTCAGCGCCTGCATTTTCGGTTGGATCATGCGCATTTTGGCCATCGACACATACTGTGCTTTGGTCAATGGATACAGGACGGCTTTGATAATAATCGTCACTGCGATGATCGAGAGGCCCCAGTTGATCAAGAAGCTTTGCAGGAACTGCAAGAGCTTAAAGATTGGCTGTGCGAGCCACCACAGGAAGCCGTAGTCGACGGTTAAATCGAGGTTCTCGGCAACGGCTGCCATCGCGTCTTGGTCTTTAGGACCGACGAATAGCGTCGAGCGAATCTCGGCTTCACTGTTAGGCGCAATTGTCGCGGTCGGATAAATCACACGCATCAAGGCTTGGTTGCCACCAATCACACTTGAAGAAAGCTGTTTGGTACCGTTTGCGCGCGGAATCCAAGCACTTACAAAATAGTGCTCAAGCATGCCGACCCAGCCTGTTTCGGTAGCAATACGTAACGGCTTATCGCGCATGTCATCGAAGTCGTACTTCTCATAGCGATCATCGTCCCATGAGTAGGCGCCGCCTTTGTAGGTCGGCATCATCATGCTGCCACCGGCTTCGGTAATGACTTGCTTTAATTGGGCGTAAAACTGCACTTCTTTGTGTGCCGTGCCGGCATTCTGCACGCTGTAGATTACGTCAATTGCGTACGAGCCTTTGGTAAACACGAAAGTTTTAGTGATTTTCGAACCGTCGTCCATGGTGTACGTCATTGGTACACGCAGTGTATCGCCGGTCATTTCATAGGCATCGCGTTCCACGTAGAACAATGGACGGCCATCAGCTGAATCGGTACCGTCTTTGCCAACGAGACCTGATTGTGCAATGTAAAGCTTGGCTGGGTCATCGTGTAACAACTCAAAACGTGCTTTAGAGTCTTGCGTGCGAGCGAATTCTAAGAGCTGTGCATTGACAATGTCACCACCGCGCAGCGCTATCGCAACGTCGAGGACGTCAGTGGTAACTTGAACGCGACCGCCTGATACAGCTTCGGCAACTGCCGGAGTGTCGCTACTTGTTGCACTTGGTACGCTTTCATCGCGTAAGCTTGGATCGGCGCTTGGTACTGCACTCTCAGAAGGTGAGGCAGTGTTCGCTGTTTGAGAAGCTTGCTGGGCTGCTTTCTGTGTACCTGGAGCGGTATCAATCACCCAGTTTTGGTAGAGGAAAAAACTCACTACCAAAAAAGCAATAAACAATATGGAACGTGGCGAATTCATAAGTCCTTCGTCTCTGTTTTACTTTCGTTCTTTGATTCCGATGCATTGCTGTCAGGCACCGGGTCGAAGCCGCCCGGATGACCGGGATGACATTTACTAATGCGTTTACTGGCAAGCCAGAAGCCCCGCATCATACCATGCTTTTGGATGGCTTCGATGGCGTATTGCGAACAGGTGGGTTGAAACCTACAGCGCGGGCCGATCAGTGGGCTTATGAACCACTGGTAGAATCGGATGCAGCCGATAGGTATTGCGCGCACCGCTTGCTTAATGTTCGCCATAAATAGTCGAGCCGTTGTTGCAAAGCATCATTGTCTAAATCGGCAATACCGCTTTTTGCGATCACGATAATGTCGAATGGCGGTATTTTATGCTGTTTCAGCCTAAAATTCTCGCGAATCTTGCGTTTAATTCGATTTCGATCAACAGCACGCTTCGCACGCTTCTTTGAAATCGTGACGCCAAGGCGAGGGTGACTAAGATGATTTGGAGTTGCCAGCATGGTGAGTTCAGCCGTGACAGCTTTCACCGGGGGATTATTGAAGACTTGCTGGAATTGAGCGGGAGTTAACAGGCGTAACTCCCGACCATAGGAAAACTGCTTCAATTACGCAGACAGGACTTTGCGGCCCTTGGCACGACGACGAGCCAAAACTTGGCGGCCGTTTTTAGTTGCCATACGAGCACGGAAACCGTGAGTGCGCTTGCGCTTCAATACGCTTGGTTGAAATGTTCTTTTCATGACGTTACTTCCGTAATCGAGTTACCTAAAAATTTAGAGCGCGAATTCTATCGGTAAAAAGGATCAAAGTCAACGATAAAAGCTATCCACAATTGTCAAACAACAATGATTCTTATTGTGGATAACAGTCCTGCTGTTGGTCGCATAATTTGCCCTACAGACTAGCGAATCTGGCGTGACTTCAGTACAATCAGTAGCAATAAATTATACAAAAAATCGTGGTCGATTCTCAGCTTTTTTATGAAGAACTGGTGCAAAAGTGGGGGCACTAGTGAGGATCGCTATCACTATGGAAAAGCAGGGCAGAGATGCAGGGAGTGAAGGGTGAGTAAATCGCTTTGGGAACATTGTACTGAGCGCCTACAAAGCGAATTGTCGACGCAACATTACAATACTTGGATCCGGCCATTACAGGCGGATCTGAGTGACGACATATTGACGCTCTATGCGCCAAACATGTACGTCGTTGACTGGGTTAAGGATAAATACCTCAGCCTCATCAACGATTATCTCGGCGAAGCAGTCAAGGACAAAGGCGGTGAAGCACCTAACGTTTCTTTTGCGGTCGGTGGTGTTGAGCGCAAGAGCAATGGTGCAGTGAATGGCAGTACCAAGGCTGAGCCGCGTCGCCCAGCGGTCGAGCGTCCATCTCGCCGACAAAGCCCTTGGGATGAAGCCTCTCCAGCCCCAGCATTTGAAAGTAACATCCATCCTGAATATACCTTTGATAACTTCGTTGAAGGTAAGTCGAATCAACTCGCTCGCGCAGCGGCAACACAAGTCGCCGAAAACCCCGGGGGTGTGTATAACCCATTATTCGTTTACGGTGGTACGGGTCTTGGTAAGACACACCTTTTGCATGCCGTCGGCAATGCCATCATGGCAAACAAAAAAGGTGCGAAAGTGTTTTATATGCGCGCCGAGCGCTTCGTGCAGGATATGGTCAATGCACTGAAGAACAACTCAATTAATGAGTTCAAGCGTTACTACCGCTCGGTCGACGCCTTGTTGATCGATGATATACACTTTTTCGCCAACAAAAAGGGTTCTCAAGAAGAATTCTTCCATACTTTCAATGCGTTACTTGAGGGTAATCAGCAAATTATTATGACCAGCGACCTCTACCCGAAAGAAATTGAAGGGGTAGAAGATCGTTTGCGTTCACGCTTTGGCTGGGGCCTGACGATTGCCATCGAACCGCCAGAGTTAGAAACACGGGTTGCGATTCTTATTCGTAAAGCACAAGAACGTGGCATTACCTTACCGCATGAGGTCGCATTCTTTATTGCGAAGCGTCTCCGTTCGAATGTGCGCGAGTTAGAAGGGGCATTAAACCGCTTGGCTGCGAACGTAAACTTGACTGGGCGCCAAATTACCATCGACTTCGTGCGTGAAGCATTGCGAGATTTGATTGCAGCGCAAGAGAAGTTAGTTACTATAGAGAATATTCAAAAAACGGTCGCTGAATACTACAACATAAAAATGGCCGACTTGCTGTCGAAACGTCGAACGCGTTCGATTGCGCGGCCACGACAATTAGCGATGGCCCTAGCCAAGGAACTTACCAACCACAGCTTGCCGGAGATTGGCGATGCATTTGGTGGGCGCGACCACACAACTGTTTTGCACGCGTGTCGAAAAATACAAAACTTAAAAGACGCGCAGCATGATATTAAAGAAGATTATCGAAACTTAATCCGCACGTTATCAGCCTAAGCAAAGCTGTTAGTGGACAGGCCGGTGCTGCAGGGATACGAACACAGGGGAATGACGGGATGAAATTTACCATCAATCGTGATGCGTTTTTAAAACCTCTCCAAGTAGTTAGCGGAGCAGTTGAACGTCGTCATACGATTCCAATCTTATCAAATGTACTTATTCAGGTTGCTTCAGACCATATTCGCCTCACGGGTACCGACCTTGAAGTTGAGCTCGTTTCGGTGTGTGAGATTGAAGGTGGGGAAGAGGGACAGCTTACGGTGCCAGCGAAGAAGTTGGTGGATATCGTGCGTAGTCTTCCTGACCATGCTGAGGTAGAAGTTAGCGCAAGCGGTGAGAAAGCAACCATTCGCTCAGGGCGTAGTAAATTTACCTTGGCGACCTTGCCGGCAGAGGACTTCCCGAATATTGATGACTGGGATAGCGATATCCAATTGGTTACATCTCAGGGTGTTTTGCGCGATCTCATGGAGCGTACGCATTTCTCAATGGCGAACCAAGACGTACGCTATTACCTGAATGGAATGTTGTTTGAAACGGACGCAAACACGCTTCGAACTGTCGCTACAGATGGCCACCGTTTAGCGATGAGCTCAGTTGAGATTCCGCAACCAAATTTACCGGGGCGCCAAGTGATTGTGCCGCGTAAAGGCATTATGGAATTGATGCGCTTGCTTGATGATGGCGACAATGAAGTAAAAGTCGCAATTGGCGCCAACCATATTCGTGTTGAAACCAATGGTATGTCGTTTACCAGTAAGCTGGTTGACGGTCGCTTCCCAGATTATCGCCGGGTGTTACCACAAGGTGGCGACAAGGTGGTGGTCGCAGATCGGGATGTGCTTAAGCAAGCTTGCTCGCGCGCAGCAATCTTATCGAATGAAAAATACCGTGGTGTTCGGGTTAACTTAAGCTCCGGCGAGATGTGTTTAACGGCCAACAACCCTGAACAGGAAACCGCGGAAGAAGTTATCGAAGTTGACTATCAAGGCGATAGCTTAGAGATTGGCTTTAACGTCAGTTATTTGATTGATGTGCTGAACACCATTCATGGTGAAAAAATAAAAATGACACTGTCAGGGCCAGATGCGAGTGGCTTAATTGAAGATAATGAGGATGACGCATCGTTGTATGTCGTCATGCCGATGCGTCTGTAGTTGTAAGGTTAGATTAGGACTTTATGTATATTGACGCGTTGACGCTGACCCACTTTCGTAATTTTGATGAAGCTAAGGTCACGCCAGGGCGTCAAGTTAACCTTCTTGTGGGTGCAAATGGAAGTGGCAAAACGAGTCTGTTGGAATCGATTTATTGTTTAGGGTCAGGGCGTTCGTTTCGACCGGGAAGTTTCCGACAACTCATTCAACACGAAAATGACCGTTTTGTCGTGTTTGCCAAAGTTGTCGATCAAGAAGGGGAGCCTCATACGTTAGGTTTTCAGCGTGAGAGTTCCGGAGATGTGAAGATTCGGCTCGACGGCGACTTGCTACGGACCTTTGGTCCTATGGCAAAAATGGTTCCCGTTCAATTGATGACGCCAGAGACGGTTGAGCTTGTTTTAGGTGGACCGAAGATAAGAAGACAGTTCATTGATTGGGGAGTGTTCCACGTGGAACATTCCTTTTTGAATGAATCTTTAAAGTTCTCTTACTTGTTAAAACAACGCAATTCGTTGCTTAAGCGTCGGCAACGAACTGAAGAGAATGTTTATTGGGATAAGAATTTTGCTCATTACGGTGAGCGCGTCGCGGCAGCTCGGCAAAACTACATGGCCGACTTTGAGCCGATATTGGTAGAGCGGCTGAAGCACTTCTTACCCCAATACACATTTAGGTTTCAGCTTCGCAGAGGGTGGGATAACTCACAAAGTTTGAGTGAGGCCTTGGTTCAGCACGAAGACGCGGATTACCGTTACGGTCATAGCACCGTTGGTCCGCATAAGGCCGAGCTACGGATGACAGCAAATGGTGAGGACGTAAAGAACATCCTCTCTAGAGGGCAGCTGAAGTTGTTAGTGGCGGCACTAAAAGTAGTGCAAGGAGAGTACCTAAGTAGCAAAACCGGAGTACAATGTATCTACCTTGTGGATGATATAACTGCGGAGCTTGATAGTACGAGCCAAGAGAAATTTTGTGAGGCCTTATTGGCAACAAGAGCACAATTATTCGTTTCAGCGATAAATCAGGCGGAATTGCCTGAACTAATAAAAAGTGCTGATACAAAGATGTTCCACGTGGAACATGGAACCGTCAAGGAACTATAGAGAAACACATTATGGCAGAAAATAATTACGATTCGTCCAGTATTAAGGTCCTAAAAGGACTTGATGCCGTACGCAAACGTCCTGGTATGTACATCGGTGACACTGATGATGGCACGGGTCTTCATCATATGGTTTTTGAGGTCGTCGATAACTCCATTGACGAAGCTTTGGCTGGACACTGCAAAGACATCGTTGTGACGATTCACTCCGATGGCTCCGTTTCGGTTCGAGATGACGGACGAGGAATACCTGTCGACTTGCACCCAGAAGAAGGTGTATCTGCGGCTCAGGTCATCATGACTGTCCTGCACGCTGGTGGTAAGTTTGATGACAACTCGTACAAAGTTTCAGGTGGTTTGCACGGGGTAGGTGTCTCGGTTGTAAACGCATTATCTGATAAGTTGCAGCTAACCATTCGTCGCCAAGGGCATGTCTACGAGCAATTCTATAGCTTGGGTGACCCAGATGCGCCATTAAAACAAATTGGTGACACCGACAAAACGGGGACGGAGTTACGTTTCTGGCCAAGCCCAACTATCTTCAGTGATATCGAATTCCATTACGACATTCTTGCCAAGCGCTTGCGCGAGCTTTCATTCTTGAACTCAGGCGTGTCGATTATCTTGCAAGACGAACGCAGCGATCGTAAAGACCACTTCAAATATGAAGGTGGTATTGCTGCTTTCGTACAGTACTTGAACGACAAGAAAAACCCGATTCATCCAAGCGTTTTCCACTTCACGTTAGAACGCGAAGACGGTATTGCGGTCGAGGTTTCGATGCAGTGGAATGACTCTTTCCAAGAGAACATTTTCTGCTACACAAACAATATTCCACAACGCGACGGTGGTACTCACCTTGCAGGCTTCCGTGCAGCTCTAACGCGTACGCTGAATTCATACATGGAGAAGGAAGGCCTGAACAAGAAGTACAAGACCAACGCAACCGGTGATGATGCGCGTGAAGGTTTGACTGCGGTTGTTTCGGTGAAAGTCCCTGATCCTAAGTTTTCATCGCAGACCAAAGACAAACTCGTGTCATCTGAAGTGAAATCTGCGGTAGAGCAGGCGATGAATGAGAAGCTATCTGACTTCTTATTAGAACAACCGAATGACGCAAAAATCATTGTTGGTAAGATCATCGATGCGGCACGCGCACGTGAAGCAGCTCGAAAAGCACGTGAAATGACGCGCCGTAAAGGTGCGTTAGATATTGCCGGTCTACCGGGTAAGTTGGCGGACTGCCAAGAAAAAGACCCTGCACTTTCTGAACTCTACATTGTGGAGGGTGACTCTGCGGGTGGTTCTGCAAAGCAGGGCCGTAACCGCAAGTTCCAAGCGATTCTGCCGTTGAAAGGTAAGATCTTAAACGTCGAGAAAGCGCGCTTTGATAAGATGTTGGCCTCGCAAGAAGTAGCGACGCTGATTACGGCTTTGGGTTGTGGCATTGGCCGCGACGAATACGATCCAGATAAAACGCGTTACCATCGCATCATTATCATGACCGATGCCGACGTCGACGGCTCGCACATTCGTACGTTGCTGTTGACCTTCTTCTATCGTCAAATGCCAGAATTGATTGAGCGTGGCTATATGTACATCGCACAGCCACCGCTGTACAAAGTGAAAAAGGGTAAGCAAGAAACCTATATTAAAGACGATCCAGGTTTGATTGTTTACTTAACCAGTATGGCTCTTGAGAATGCGTCACTTCATGTGAACGCAGAAGCGCCAGGAATCTCGGGCGCGCATTTAGAGACATTGGTCAATGATTACCAGCTCGCACAAAACGCGATCAAGCAACGCTTATCGCGTCGTATGCCAGAGACCTTTTTGCAGCGTTTGTTGTATGCGTCGCGCTTAACGGAAGAGTTGCTGAAAGACCAGGCTGGTATGCAGAAGTGGGCGGAAACCTTACAGGGTGACCTCACCACGCGTGAGACGAATTCTGCAACCTACACGCTTTCGATCCAGTTTGACGAAGAGCGCTCAATGTATCTTCCGGTAGTGACTGTGCGTCAGCATGGTATCGACACCGATTACCCATTGAACTTTGAGTTCCTGATGTCACGCGATTACGACCAACTGGTCAGTATTGGCGAAAAGATTAATGGCTTGGTCGAAGAGGGCGGCTTCGTGCGCCGTGGCGACAAAGAGAAGCCGGTAAGTGATTTCGTCGAAGCGGTGGAATGGCTCATCAATGAGTCGAAGCGTGGTGTTTATATTCAGCGCTACAAAGGTCTCGGTGAGATGAACCCTGAACAGCTTTGGGAAACCACCATGGACCCGGAAACACGTCGCATGCTTCGCGTTACCATTGAAGACGCAATTGCAGCGGATCAACTCTTCGTAACGCTCATGGGCGATGAAGTTGAACCACGTCGTGACTTTATCGAAACCAATGCCTTGAAAGTAGCAAACCTGGACGTCTAATCCGGCAAAAAGGGAAAAGGTATAAAAAAAGGAGCCAAATGGCTCCTTTTTTATTGGTTTATCAATAACCTAGTTGTTTAGAACGGAAATATCAGCAATTTGTAGGAACAAACCGCGTAGACGCTGTAATAGCGCTTGGCGATTTTCGCGAACCGCTGTGTCATCCGCGTTTACCATGACGTTATCGAAGAAACCATCTACGGGCTTCTGTAAGGCCGCTAGCGCCTTTAATGCGCCCGTGTAATCTCCTTGCTCTAGTGCGCTACTTGAACGCATTTCAGCCTCTTCTAGGGCCTTAACTAGGCCGATCTCTTCTTGTGCCGAAAGCAGTCCACTATCCACTTTATCTGCGATAGGCGCTTCGACCTTGGCGAGAATATTCGCAACGCGCTTGTTGGCTGCGGCTAATGCTTCGGCTTCCGGTAATTCGCGGAAGCTAGCAACGGCCCGCACGCGTTTGTCAAAATCTACCGGTGCAGTAGGGCGACGCGCCAACACCGCTTGAATGACATCGACGCTGATACCTTGCTCTTGATACATAGGGCGGAAGCGGCCTAACAAGAACTCCAGTACATCGTCTGCGACATTTGCGTTGCTTAACAGCTCACCGAAGCTTTCCCGTGACAAGGCGATGAGCTCTTGTAAATCTAGCGGCAAGTCCTTCTCAACGATAATTCGCAAGAGACCAATAGCGGCCCGACGCAGAGCAAACGGATCGCGGTCCCCCTTTGGTGTTTGTCCAATACCAAATATGCCAACGAGCGAATCTAATTTATCTGCAAGCGCGACTGCGCAGCCTGGGATGCTTTGTGGCAACGAATCGCCACTAAAACGTGGTAAGTAGTGCTCAAAAATAGCTTCTGCGACGCCGTCGGCTTCGCCATCGTTACGCGCGTAATGCATGCCCATCACGCCTTGGGTTTCTGGAAATTCCGACACCATTTGCGAAACGAGATCAGCTTTACATAGGTATCCGGCACGAGCCGCAACATCGCCGGACTGGCCAAGCTTAGTGGCAATACCCGCAGCAACTTGCGAGATGCGGTCCGACTTATCCTTGATGCTACCTAATTGTTTTTGGAACAACACATTACCAAGTGCCGCCACACGGCTTTCTAGCGGTGTCTTCTTATCCGTTTCAAAGAAGAATTGCGCATCGGCAAGGCGAGGGCGAACTACACGCTCATTACCCGAAATAATCTGCGCTGGGTCCTTGCTCTCAATGTTGGTAACAAAGACAAACTTTGATAGCAGGTTACCTTCGCTATCTTCGAGAGGGAAGTAGCGCTGGTCGTCTTTCATTGTCACGATCAGCGGCTCTTTCGGCACATCTAGGAAGCTTTCATCAAAGCTCGCCGTGAGCGCTACAGGCCACTCGACCAAAGCCGTAACTTCATCAAGTAGGTCGTTATCTTCACGGATCACACCTTTAGCAGCCTTCGCTGCGGCGCTAATTCCGTCGACGATGCGCTGGCGACGTTTCGCGAAGTCGGCCAACACATAAGCTCCTTCAAGTGTGGCTTCGTAGTCATCTGCTGAGGTCAGGGTTGCACCTTGCGGGCAGTGGAAACGATGGCCTAACAAATGATTTGATGACGCTACACCGAGCACTTCACCCGGAATCAGCTGATCACCGTGAAGCATGGTAACCGTGTGCACAGGGCGAATAAACTGAACATTGCTGGTGCCCCAGCGCATTGGCTTAGGAATAGGCAATTGCGCCAACGCCCTCTGCACGAACTCTGGCAGTAGACCCGCAAGCGGCTGGCCTTTAACTTCAGCTTTGTAAAGCAGCCATTCGCCTTTATCTGTCTTCAAGCGGTCGGCTTCGGCAACAGTAATGCCGTTTGAGCGGGTCCAGCCTTCTGCTGCTTTGGTTGGGTTGCCATCGGCATCGAAGGCGACATCCACCGAAGGACCGCGCTTTTCGACCACTTGGTCGGCTTGTTGGGTTGCAACGTCTTGCAACTGCACGGCTAGACGACGTGGGCTAGCAAATAAATGCATCGTGCCGGTCGCAATGTTGTGCTCTTGCAGTTGCTTCTGCAGCGCGTCACCAAATGCTTGGCTTAAGCCTTTGAGTGCTTTGGGTGGTAATTCTTCGGTCCCAATTTCTACGAGTAGGGTAGCTGATTGCACGACTTAGGCTCCTTGCTCTGCCAGTGGAAATCCAAGCGCTTCACGCGCAGCGTAATAGGCTTCGGCACACCCCTTAGCCATGGTCCGAACACGCAAAATATAGCGCTGACGTTCGGTGACTGAAATGGCGTGACGGGCATCCAATAAATTGAATGCATGTGACGCTCTCATCACTTGCTCATATGCTGGTAGCGGGAGGTTGAGTGATAGTAAATGCTCACATTCCTTCTCGCACGAATCAAATCGCGCAAACAATACGTCGACATCTGCGTGCTCAAAATTGTAAGTCGATTGCTCAACTTCGTTCTGATGAAACACATCGCCGTAAAGAATTTTTCCACGTGGACCGTCGGTCCAAACGAGATCGTAAATACTGTCAACGCCTTGAATGTACATCGCCAAACGCTCAAGGCCGTAGGTAATTTCACCCGCAACAGGTTTACACTCGAGACCGCCGACCTGTTGGAAGTAGGTAAACTGGGTCACTTCCATACCGTTAAGCCAGACTTCCCAGCCGAGACCCCATGCACCTAAGGTGGGTGACTCCCAGTTATCTTCGACAAAACGAATGTCATGTACGAGTGGATCGAAACCGAGCATTTGCAGGGACCCCAGGTAGAGTTCCTGAATGTCTTTTGGCGATGGCTTCAAGATTACCTGAAACTGATAGTAGTGTTGTAGGCGGTTCGGGTTCTCGCCGTAGCGGCCGTCAGTAGGGCGACGGCACGGCTGTACATAGGCGTAATTGGCTGGCTCTGGGCCTACCGCACGAATAAAAGTCATCGGATGGAAGGTACCTGCACCTACTTCCATGTCGAGGGGCTGCACAATCGCGCAACCTTGTTGCGCCCAATAATCCTGCAGCGCGAGGATAAGCCCCTGAAAGGTTTTTACATCATAGCTAGCCATGGGATGGTCTCGTACTTAGATTTTTACGGAAATTTGGCGTAAATTATAACCTTTATTCAGCCTTGGTGACAGGGCACGGCCGTAGGAGCCTAGTGAAAAATGCAAGATGACATACAGCGTTGCAGCTGGTGTGGCTCAGATCCGCAGTACATGCACTATCACGATACCGTGTGGGGGCGTCCCGTGGCTGATAGCCAGGAGCTGTTTGCCAAGCTCTGCCTCGATGGTCAGCAAGCCGGGCTGAGTTGGATCACGATTTTGCGTAAACAGGCAAACTACGAAAAGGCCTACTGTGATTTTGATCCGGAAAAAATTGTCCAACTACCCGAGAGCTACAAAGACGAGCTGATGCAAAACGCCGGCATCATCCGCAATAGATTAAAGGTCGAATCGATTTTTAAGAATGCGCGAGCTTATCTAGAGCTCCGCGAGAAGGGTGTCGCGTTTAACGATTTTTTGTGGCAATTCAGCGACGGAACGCCCCGTATTTTCGCTCGACAGGGCGCTGATATACCGACTTCTGATGAGGTTTCTGATACGATGGCGAAGGCCTTAAAAAAAGCAGGCTTTAGCTTTGTAGGCACAACGATTTGTTACGCATTTATGCAGGCTGTTGGCATGGTCAACGATCATGTCGTTCATTGTCATTGTTATGACGAGGTCTGTCGCGAGATGCGTGATTTTTCTCTAACAGCACGAGAGCATCATGGTTGATATTACTTTAGCGGATTATCAAAATCCGAAGCATCGTCAAGCGGTTGTGGCGATGTTAAATGATTATGCGCAAGATCCAATGGGCGGCGGTGAAGCATTGCCGGAAGAGACCAAAGAGAACTTGGTCGACGAGATGGCCAAACGCGACTACGTTTTCTCGTTACTTGCTTTTGTCGATGACGAGCCGGTGGGCCTCGCCAACTGCGTAGAAGGCTTCTCGACCTTTGCGGCAAAGCCGGTCATGAATATCCATGATATCGCAGTCATTAAAGACTTCCGCGGGCAAGGTATCGCCAAACGTTTATTGCAAGAAGTCGAAACCCTCGCGCAATTCCGCGGCTGCGTAAAGCTCACACTGGAAGTCCTACAAGGTAACGAGCCGGCCAAAATTGCCTACGAAAAATTCGGCTTCAAACCCTACCAACTCGACGAAGCCAACGGCAAAGCCGAATTCTGGCAAAAATACATCTAGCGCGGAGGATGTCGAAGACCTTTGTGTGAAGGTAGGGAGCTAACTCAATGGGACGCCGTAAACCCTTCCCTGGGGGCTTGCGTGCCGCATCCCTGCGGCACACACCCATTGAGTTAGCTCCCTACCTCCACACCCGGTCTTCGCTCTTCGATTAACGACTGGCGAATACCGAACGTAGGAAATAACAATGAAACAGAGGACGTTGAACACCCACCATTGGATTGCTTCGATGCTGTGTATGGCAGTCCTCGCCAGCGGCTCGACAATCACAGCGTTGCTCGTCTACTTGTGTGCCTTCGTGTTGCTGACCCGAGATCTAATGGTTAATCAACGCACAAGCTTCGCCAGCAACGGCTTTATATTTGTACTTTGTTTGGTTATGGGTAACGTAACTGCGGCAAATGGAGACAGGGTAACCATCAATATGGTTGTGGCCGGCGAGGCAGTAATAATGCTCACCTATATGTACATCATGTTCCGCCTTGCTCAACGGGCACCATCTCACGACAGCAAAACCGCTTTTGAGTAAGCAACTGTAGTTTAGGTTTTAGTCAATGAGGCGTGGATGTCTCTTAGTGCAAACATGAGCAGAACGACAAGAAAAAAGATCAAAGAATAGAGGCTTGCGTCCAGGACGAAAATCAATAAGGGGTGTAAGCCTTCGAAAAGGCTTTCAGTAATCCCAAAAGGGATTTGTTTAAAGGCTAATGAGATAAAAGCGCCTGCCATCATCCCGCCAAGAAGGCGCAAATAATACCTTCGCGTTGACGGTTTAGCTAGATGGAGCGGTGGGGCTTTTTTTCTTAAATACCAAAATAACCAAAAGCCTAACAGGATCCAAGCCATCAGCAGTTGAGAAAGTTCCATTGTTCTATTTCCCCGAAACTATTCCTATTTAACTGAATAGCTTAGCACCGAACAGTGGCCTTCGCTATCCGCGAACAGCAACGCGGACGAACAGCGTAGCGTACGAACAACGAACCACGCCTTTCGCCTTTAAACAAACAGCGAACAGCGAATAGCAAACAGCGCAGTTCGTCAGCCCTTACGGATCACGTAGCGATACGGCGTAGCTGCAGTCTCGGCGAGCACTAGCTCGTGGTCCATAAAACGGCAGAAGCTGGGGATGTCGCGGGTGGTGGCGGGGTCGTCGGCGATGACTTCGAGTAGGGCGCCCGATTCGAGTTTGCGGATGGCGGCACGGATCAGCATCACGGGCTCTGGACAACGCAGGCCGAGGGTATCGAGGCTTTCGGTGATGGTTTCTGACACGATGCTTCCTTCTAAATCCGCAAAACAAATAAAAACGCCGCATCCGACAAGGATACGGCGTTTATTTTACGGTAAAACCGTGGCGTGCAAAAGCGCGGCTTAGTCGAGGCGCTCGAACACGGTGGCGATACCTTGGCCAAGACCGATGCACATGGTCGCTAAGCCAAGTGTCGCGCCTTTGTCTTCCATAAGGTTCAACAAGGTGGTCGAGATACGCGCACCTGAGCAACCGAGTGGGTGACCGAGGGCGATTGCACCGCCGTTTAGATTGACCTTTTCATCCATCTTGTCGAGTATGCCGAGGCCTTTGAGTACCGGCAGTGACTGCGCGGCAAAGGCTTCGTTTAACTCGAACAGATCGATGTCATCAATGCTTAAGCCGGCACGTTTAAGTGCTTTCTTGGTAGCTGGCACGGGACCGAAGCCCATAATGGATGGATCGCAACCGGCGACGGCCATTGAGCGGATTTTCGCACGTGGCTTCAAGCCGAGGGCTTTGGCTTTGTCTGCCGACATGATCAGCATGGCTGCTGCACCGTCAGAAAGCGCTGACGAGGTGCCTGCTGTCACTGTGCCATTCGCAGGGTCGAATACTGGGCGTAACTGTGACAAGCCTTCAACTGTGGTTTCAGGGCGAATCACTTCGTCGTCTTTGATGAGACGTAATACGCCGTCAGCGTCGTGTCCCTCAATCGGTAAGATTTCTTTAGCGAAGCGGCCGTCAACGGTGGCTTGATGCGCGCGCTGGTGTGAGCGTGCGCCGAAGGCGTCTTGGGCGGCACGGTCGATTTCAAACTTACGTGCGAGCAACTCGGCGGTCATGCCCATTGAGCCAGAAGCACGCGCCACTGATTTGTTCATGCCCGGGTGAAAGTCGATGCCGTGGGTCATTGGTACGTGGCCCATGTGCTCAACACCACCAGCGATGAAGATATCACCGTCGCCCGCCATAATGGCACGCGCTGCGTCGTGAATGGCTTGCATCGATGAGCCACACAAGCGGTTGACGGTCACTGCAGCAACATGATGCGGAATACCGGCGATCAATGCTGCGTTCCGAGCAACGTTGAAGCCTTGCTCGAGGGTTTGCTGTACACAGCCCCAGTAGATGTCTTCGAGTTCGTTGACGTCAACTTCTGGGTTGCGCTCAAGCAGGCCTTTCATCAGGTGCGCTGAGAGGTCTTCGGCGCGCACGTTGCGAAATACGCCGTTTTTCGAGCGTCCCATTGGGGTACGAATACAATCGACAATAACTACGTCTTTCATAATTTCCTCCGTTAGCCTGCAAAGTACGATTTACCGGCTTTCGCCATTTCACGCAGGCCATCGGTGACTTGATACATTTCACCTAAATGCGCGTATTTGTCGGCCAATTCAACGAAGTTGGCCAAGCCCATGGTTTCCAGGTAGCGGAAAGGTCCGCCACGGAACGGTGGGAAACCAAGTCCGTAGAGCAAGGCGATGTCGCACTCTGCTGCTGAACCGACGATACCTTCTTCAAGGCAGCGCACGCATTCGTTGACCATTGGCACCATGGTGCGCGCAATGATTTCATCGGCGCTGACTTCTTTGCCTGAAATACCGAGCATTTCGTAGACTTCAGGTGCTTTCTCTTTACTCGGGCGACCTTTCTTATCGACGCCGTAGTTGTAGAAGCCTTTACCGTTCTTCTGACCGTAGCGTTCTGCTGCGGCAAGCTTAGCGATGGCGCTGCTGGTGTCACGCGGCATGCGCGATGGGAAGCCATCGGCCATCACGACGGTACAGTGATCGGCGGTGTCGATACCGACGACGTCAGACAAATATGCAGGGCCCATAGGCCAACCGAATTGTTTCTCCATAACTTTGTCGATGCCTGCGAAGTCGACGCCTTCATCTACCATGCCCGCAAAACCGGCTAGGTATGGGAAGAGTACGCGGTTAACGAGGAAGCCAGGGCAGTCGTTAACGACGATTGCGGTTTTGCCCATACGCGAGGCGTAGGCAACAACGGCATTGACGGTTTCGTCAGAGGTGTCTTTACCGCGAATGATCTCTACTAATGGCATTTTGTGCACTGGATTAAAGAAGTGCATGCCGCAGAAGCGCGATGGATCTTTCAAATTTTTCGCTAAGCGATCAATCGAAATGGTTGAGGTGTTGGAAACAATGATGGCATCGTCAGCCACAACGTCTTCCATACCGGCCAGAACTTTGCCTTTAACGTCTGGATTTTCGACTACCGCTTCTACGACGATATCGACGTCCTTGACGGCTTCATCGAGTAGCGTTGGGGTAATTGATGACAAAATCTTGGCCATTTTCTTGTGGTCAATCTTGCCACGCTCCACCAATTTACCAAGGATCTTGCTGGCTTCTGCCATACCTTGATCTAAAGCCTCTTGGCGGATGTCTTTCATGACGACCGGTACGCCTTTGTACGCTGACTGGTAAGCGATACCGCCACCCATGATGCCAGCGCCAAGTACTGCGGCTGATTTAATTTCTTTGCTGGCTTGTTTCGCAGCTTTTTTGGCTTTGCCTTTGACCATTTGGTCGGCCATGAAAATGCCGACTTGGGCTTGGCACGCGTCCGTCTGCGTTAGGCCAACAAAAGCAGCGTTCTCGGCATTAAGCGCTTCTTCGCGCTCGTGGCGTGCGCCTTGTTCAATCGCTTTGATTGCAGCATGAGGTGCTGGGTAATGTTTGCCAGCTTTGGCTGCCACCATGCCTTTTGCGGTGACCAAGGTCATCGTCAGCTCAGTATCGTTGGCTTGCAACGCTTCGAGTTTCGGCTGACGTTTCGCTTGCCAGTCTAAGTCTCCGGCAATCGCTTGTTTGACGACTTCTAAAGCTGCATCACGCAGTTTCTCTGGGGCCACCACGGCGTCGACTAAACCAACTTTTTGCGCGGCAACGGCAGAGTTATTCTTTCCGGTGGTAATCCACTCAAGGGCATTGTCTGGTCCAATGATGCGCGGCAAACGTACCACACCACCAAAGCCCGGAATTAAACCAAGCTTAACTTCTGGTAGGCCAATCGTCGCGGTGGTATCCGCTACGCGGTAATCACAAGCGAGGGTTGCTTCACAGCCGCCGCCTAAAGCGAAGCCAGTAATGGCCGCGACAGTGGGTACCGGTAAGTCTTCGAGCTGGTCGAAAACGCGGGAGGCTTTGTGAACCCAAGTTTTGGTTTGTTCTAAATCGGCAAACAAGGTTTGGAATTCGGTAATATCAGCACCTACAATGAAGGTAGGTTTGCTACTGGTGACGATAACGCCACGCAGGTCTTTGGTTTCGGCGAGTTTCGCTAAAGCCTGACTGAATTCTTCCAAGGTTTTCTGGTCGAATTTATTGACTGAGCCTGCGGCTGCAAATTGCAGCTCGGCAATGCCGTCAGTAACAAACTCAACCCGAATGCTATCACCCTGATAAATCATAAAAGGTCTCCTGATTTTCAGATTGCTTTCGGTTAGCGTATGATTAGTCGTTACGAGAGTTTGGCTCGAATAGGCTCATTTTTCAATGATTATTTAAACGAGCGTTTGAAATTATGCGGTCACTGTGTAGTTCAAAAACCGGTACAAGTTGTGCGCTTCTCTTTACAGCCTTATTGAGTTCGCTGTGGATCCCGAGTGGCTGGGCTGAGCCAAAAATCCACGATCCGGTATTAGCGAACCTCGAGCAGCGTAGTGAACAGCGCGAATTGTTTGTAAAAGCCGAGTACGCGGCCAAGCGGGGCCGACTCGCTGAATACCAACAACTCCTCGAGCAACTCGAAGATTACCCGCTAACGCCTTACCTTGAACTTGAACGCCTACAGCAAGTGGGCTATCTCGCCAACGAAGAGCGAGTCTTACGCTTTTTCAACGCCATGCAGAAAACGCCGCTCGACTGGCAATTGCGTTCACCATGGTTGGACTACTTAGCTCGTAATAATGAGCAAGAGCGCTTCCTGCGCGATTTCCGTCATCCGGGCCGGCTCGACCATCGCTGCTATTTCTGGCGCTATACCCTCGCGCAAAAGACGCAGCCGCGGGCGGCCGTGATGCGGGCGGTTGATCAGTTATGGCAAACCGGGGAGTCACTACCGAAAGAGTGCGACCCATTGTTGGCAACTTGGAGTAAGGCGGGACACCGCTCCGAGGAGTTGGTCTGGCGCCGTGCCAAGTTAGCTGCAGAAGAGGGCAAACATACGTTATTGCCGTACTTGTCAGGTTTGGTTGAAGAGCCGACACGTTCATTGATTCAAAGCTACCGACAAGTGCGCCGCAACCCAGGCAATTTAGTCCGGGAGTTGCCTAAACTCGCAAACCAGAAGGGCGTAGCACAAGAGCGTGCTGCGCAGATTGTGACTTATGGACTCGGGCGATTAATTTGGCGTGACCCGGATGTGGCACTGAAAACGATTTCTGATTTGCCGCGCGGAATTGAACTTTCGTCAGCGCAATGGACCGAGCTCGAACAAAAGTTTGCGGTGGCGTTGAGCGCCAAAAACCATGATCAAGCGCACAACTGGTTGGTGCGGTTAGAACCGGCCGAGCATGACACGCAAACCTTGCAGTGGCAACTGGCGGAATGGGTACGTGAAGGCCATTGGCACGAATTTATCGACAATCCAGTGGCGGAAATGGCGACCGCGAGTGGTAGTGCTCAGTGGCGTTACTGGCGCGGTCGGGCCTATGAAGAGTTAGCACAACCGCAACGCGCACAAGCACAGTTCGAAGAGATCGCTGGGCAACGCAATTATTATGGCTTTCTGGCGGCGAGCAAACTGGGCACGCCGTTACAGCTCGCGCGCGAAAAAATTAATTATACTGCGGCCGAACTCGCGACTGTGCGTGAGCTTCCTGGGGTGCAGCGAGCCTACGAGTTTTTGCAGCTACAACGCTATTTAGATGCGCGCCGTGAGTGGTACGAATTACTCCAGCATACCAGCGCGCGCGAACAAGAGCTGATGGCGGTTTTGGCCTCGCAATGGGGATGGCATGATCAGGTGATTTATACGCTCGGGCAGCTAGGTGAATTCGGTGCTATCGAGCAACGTTTCCCCTTTGCCTACGAGAACGAACACCGCGAATATGCGCAATCGGCAGGCATCGATATGGAGTGGGCCTTGGCTATTTCGCGGCGCGAGAGTTCGTTCCGGTTCGATGCTTACTCTCATGCTGGCGCGCACGGACTCATGCAGCTCTTACCTAGTACCGCGAAGTATGTCGGGCGCCGCGATTACAGCCGCTTTGACCTCTACAATGTAAACACCAATATTCTTCTAGGTACCCGCTATTTGGCCGATCTGAAACGTAGGTTAGGGGAGAATTGGGTACTCGCGACAGCAGCCTATAACGGCGGTATTTATCGCGTGACTGATTGGATACCGAGCGAGAGCATGGCAATTGATCGTTGGATAGAAACGATTCCCTACAAAGAAACGCGTGATTATGTGAAAAATGTTTTGGCGTATCAGCAAATCTACTTGCTCCTCGCAGAACAAGAGCCACCGAATCGGTTCGCTGACTTGGCAACGATGACGATCAGCCGAAAAAGTGTAGGCTTATAGCGCAGTGCAAGGCTATTTAATTCCAAAAGCAGCTGTTGTTACCGAGCTTGAAATAAAGCACAGCCGCTTTATTACATCCCTTAAACCGGTGTGCTCGCTTGACGAACATCAGCAGCATATTGCCGAATGTCAGCACAAGTGGCCAGGAGCCAGTCACTATTGCAGTGCTGCTGTTGCGGGGCCGCCGCATGATGGCCAGCGCTATGCGATGAGTGACGACGGTGAACCGAGTGGTACGGCTGGGCGACCCATGTTGAATGTCCTATTGAAGCAAGAGGTTGCGGAACTTTCGGTGGTAGTGACACGCTATTTTGGCGGTATTAAGCTTGGTACCGGTGGTTTACAACGTGCGTATTCGCAAGCAACAGTAGAAGTCTTGCAAGCGGCCGTATTTATTGAAAAAAAGGTACGCAAAGCAGCTTATATACACTACGATTATGCTGATCAAAAAATAGTTTCACATTGGCTTGCCCAGTATGATGCGCTAACCGAGCAGCAGGACTTTGCGGCTGGTATAAAACTACAACTCGCAGTAGCTGAATCAGACTTCTCAGATTTAGCTGAAGCGTTAAAAAATGCGACACAAGGGCGTGTCGAACTAAAAGAGTGTTGAGGAATCGCCGTGCGTTTTCGAGGTATTTTACGAGTACTGGGACTACTGATTTGCGTGTTCAGCGTTACCTTGTTGCCGCCGGCAGCGGTTGCGCTCTACTTCGGTGATGGTGGCGGCACGGCCTTCATGCTGGCCTTTGCCATCAGCTTAGTCATTGGTTTTTTTGTTTGGTACCCCAACCGCCGCATTCATAGTGACTTGAAAGTTCGCGACGGCTTTTTGCTGACCGTGTTGTTCTGGACCGTGCTAGGGATGGTCGGGGTGATGCCACTGTGGTTCGCCGAAGAGCTACCGTTATCTTTTACCGATGCCGTTTTTGAATCGTTTTCTGGTTTAACTACCACGGGCGCCACTGTTATTCAGGGTATTGAGACGCTGCCGCACAGCTTACTGTTTTACCGTCAACAGCTGCAGTGGCTCGGGGGTATGGGTATCATCGTACTTGCGGTCGCGATTATGCCGATGCTCGGTATCGGTGGTATGCAGTTGTACCGAGCGGAAATTCCGGGCCCGCAAAAAGACACCAAAATGACGCCGCGCATTGCCGATACCGCTAAACACTTGTGGTACATCTATGTGGCGCTAACCGCGACCTGTGCTTTCGCCTATTACTTGGCCGGGATGAACTGGTTTGATGCCATCGGCCATGCGTTCTCCACCATTGCGGTCGGCGGCTTCAGTACTTACGACGCCAGCATGGGGTATTTTGACAGTAGCACTATTAATACCATTTGTGTGGTGTTCCTATTGCTCTCATGTATCAACTTTGCTTTGCATTATGCTGCCGCAACTAACCATTCGATCATGAATTATTTTCGTGACCCTGAAGTGCGCGCTTTCTTAGGTATTCAAGCGGTACTTATTTTCTTGGTATTCGCGACTGTATTGGTCCACAAAGAGTTTTCAGATACCGGCACGGCATTTAATCAAGCCATGTTCCAAGCGGTTTCAATAAGCACTACTGCCGGTTTTGCCACGACAGACTTCTCTGCTTGGCCGCTGTTTTTGCCTATCTTATTAATCTTCGCAAGTTTTATCGGCGGTTGTGCAAGTTCAACCGCGGGTGGATTAAAAGTTGTTCGGGTGGTGCTACTGTTCCGCCAAGGCGTGCGTGAACTGAATCGTTTGGTTCACCCTGCGGGGGTGTATTCGGTCAAGCTAGGCAATCGCGTGCTACCACAGCGCGTGGTAGAGGCGGTCTGGGGCTTCTTTGCCGCTTATGCTCTGGTCTTTGTGGTGATTATGCTGGGGTTGCTGGCAACGGGTCTCGATGACATTACCGCGTTTTCGGCTACAGCCGCGTGCCTGAATAATCTTGGCCCTGGCCTAGGAGATGTCGCAGCAAACTATGCCACCATACCGGATACGGCAAAATGGTTGCTGGTTGTGGCGATGCTGTTTGGCCGACTCGAAGTATTTACGATTTTAGTCCTGTTAACACCAACGTTCTGGCGCTCTTAGAAAAAGAGCGCGCTTGGCTGGAACAGGCGTTCTACTTCGCGAATGTATTTTTTGTCGACCAAGAATAGAATCACATGGTCATCTGCCTGCAGCATTGTGTCATCATGCGCAATCATTACTTCATGGCCGCGGACAATGGCTCCAATCGTTGTGCCTGGTGGTAGCTTAATTTCACTAATGACGCGGCCAACCACTTTTGAGGTTTTCTCGTCACCATGGGCAATCGCTTCAATCGCCTCCGCTGCGCCTTTGCGCAGGGAGTAAGCATTGACGATGTCACCTTTCCGGATCAGCGAAAGGAGCGCCGAAACGGTCGCTCGCTGCGGAGATATCGCGATATCAATGACGTTATCTTGGACCAAGTCGACATAGGCTTGACGCTGGATCAGCACCATTGTTTTCTTAGCGCCCATCTTTTTCGCCAACATTGCAGCCATGATATTGGCTTCATCATCGTTGGTCACCGCAATAAAAACGTCGATGTCTTCGATATGTTCTTCACTTAACAAGCGCGAATCGGACGCATCGCCATGCAGGATGGTTGTATGCCGTAACTGTTCGTTGAGCATATCGGCGCGTTCAGCGTTATGTTCAATGAGCTTCACGTGGTGGTTTTCTTCAAGCATGCGGGCGAGTCCCGCACCCACGTTACCACCCCCAGCAATCATAACGCGGCGGTACTGGTGCTCAAGCTTTTGCATTTCTTCCATGACCATGCGCACATAGCGCGTATCGGTGATGAAGAACACCTCGTCCCCGGCTTCAATGATGGTGGTTCCCATCGGCTTGATGGCCTTGCCTTGGCGGAAAATAGCTGCGACGCGCGTTTCGACATTGGGCATGTGCTCTTTCAGTGACGAGATAGCGTGCCCGACCAGCTTACCGCCGTAGTATGCTCGGACCGCTACGAGACTCGCACGCCCACCGGCGAACTCCATGACTTGTAGCGCACCTGGGTAATCGACGAGGCGCTTGATGTAATTGGTAACCTGCTGTTCCGGTGAAATAATGTGATCGACGGGCACGTCGTCTTTATGAAAAAGCCGATCTTTGAAATCGATATAGGCCTCTGAGCGAATGCGGGCAATACGCTTGGGTGTTTTAAAGAGGGTGTAAGCAATCTGACATGCCATCATATTCGTTTCGTCACTTGGGGTAACAGCAATGAGCATGTCAGCGTCTTCAACACCCGCATTGCGCAATACGCGGGGGTGTGAGGCATAACCTTGCACGGTACGAATATCGTTGCTTTCCGACAATTCGCCCAAGCGCGCCATATCGGTATCGACGACCGTTATATCGTTGTCTTCGCCGACCAGATTCTCGGCAAGCGTACCACCGACTTGTCCACCACCTAAAATGACGATTTTCATAGTTGTTTTTCCACAATTGCGTAGAAGAATCCGTCGCCACCTTGTTCGCCCGGTAAGCGCTGCCAATAGGAGGCTCCTGTTGGCGCAGTGGGTACTGCAATGGCGTCATTGTGACGTTGCATAAAAGCTTCTATTTGCTCTTTATTCTCTGCCGGCAAAATAGAACACGTGGCATAAACTAACCTACCACCGGGACGCAACATTGGCCAGAGTGCATCAAGCAACTCATGCTGAGTTTGCACCAGTTGCGCGATATCACTGGGTCGCCGCAACCACTTAATATCGGGGTGGCGTCGAATAACACCGGTAGCGGAGCAGGGCGCGTCAAGCAGGATACGGTCATAGAGCTGACCATCCCACCACTGATCGGGCTGTGCAGCATCGCCACAAATGACGGTTGCCGGCAAACGCAAGCGCTGGAGGTTTTCTCGCACCCGCGCTAAGCGTTGTTCATCAACGTCGAGGGCATGCACCGTAGCGTCAGGGGTTAGTTCTAAGATATGTGCCGTTTTGCCGCCCGGCGCTGCGCAGCAATCGAGAATGCGCTCTGCGTTTTTCCCCGCAAGCAAGCGAGCAGTTTGTTGAGCGGCGATATCTTGCACCGAGAACCAGCCTTCAGCAAAGCCAGGGAGCTGGCGCACATCGACGGCTTGGTTCAAGCGAATCGCGCCAGTGTCACTCATAGTTTCGCCGCGGAGTTCTGGGGCAAAGTCATCCAACGCAGCAATAAAGTCGGTAACACTTACCTGTTGCGTGTTCACTCTCAGCCACATGGGGGCTTGCGCATTATTGGCGGTAAAAATCTCTTGCGCTTGGGCTGGGTAGGCTTGTTCGATCAGCTCGGCAAGCCAACGGGGATGTCCATGCTGCAAATTCGGGTTGGCTTCGAGCTTGGGTAATAGAGCGTCACGTTGCCGCTGCAAATTCCGCAACACGGCATTCACCAAGCCTTTTTGACGACGTTTTTTTAATACCTCGGTGGCTTCGACGGTCGCCGCAACTGCAGCATGCTCGGAGGTACCCATAAAAAGAAGTTGGTAAGCGCCCACTAACAGCAGATGATGCAAGATAACGAGGTCTTTCTTTAGTGGTTTGCTAACAAATGAGGCAATGGCCGCATTGAGCAAGGGGAGGTGACGTAAGACTCCATAGCAAAGTGATTGCACCATCGCGCGGTCGCGACTTTCCATGTTTTCCGTATGCTGCGGAAGAGCCTGGCTAAGGGAGCGACCTTTCTCAAGTACATCACAGAGAATGCGTGCGGCGGCGGCACGCGATGCGGCACCTTTACTCATCGCTGACTCCGCCGAGTTGCCGTCCTACTGGGAATTGTTCGGCGCGCCCATTAAGAAATGCAGCTGCCGGCATAGGCTTCTTACCAGCAGGCTGGAGTTCCAGAATCGCCAATGCTTGTTCTTGCGTTTGTATGACAATGCCGTTTTTATCTGCTTGCAGGATAGCGCCTGGAGCAGCTCCGGGTTGACCGGGGTGAACTTGTGTACGACAAACTTTTACCGTTTCGCCCGTGGCGCTGATAAGCCACGCGACAGGCCATGGATTAAAGGCGCGTACCCAGCGCTCCAGCACCTCTGCGGGTTGGGACCAATCCAGTTGGGCTTCTTCTTTGCTTAGTTTGTGCGCATAAGTGACCAGCGTTTCGTCTTGCACTTGTGCGCTACTGAGCTTACTCGGTAGGTCAGCAAGGCACTCTAGCAAAGCGACAGGACCCAATTGAGCGAGCTTGTCGTAAAGACTCGAAGAGGTCTCGTCGGCACCTATAGGTAGTGATTTTTCAAGCAATACTGGGCCGGTGTCTAAGCCTGCTTCCATTTGCATGATAGCGACTCCGGCATGGCTATCGCCGGCCCAAATAGCGCGTTGAATGGGCGCCGCACCACGCCAACGCGGCAACAAAGAGCCGTGTACGTTAACGCAACCATAGGTAGGGATACGCAAAACGCTCTCAGGCAGAATTAAGCCATAGGCGACGACGACCATCACATCAGCATGGTAGTTTGCGAGTTGTGCTTGGGCATCGGCATCTTTAAGCGTCTGCGGTTGTTCGACCGCAATACCATGCTCTAGGGCGAGCTTTTTGACGGCGCTCGCTTGCAGCTTTTTGCCGCGTCCAGCAGGCCGGTCTGGCTGCGTGTAAACCGCGACCACTTCGTGTTCTTCAGCGGCAATTAAGGCCGCTAGGTGACCCGCGGCGAATTCGGGAGTCCCAGCAAAAACGATGCGCATCAGTGATTACACCGCACTTAAACGAGCTTCTTTTTCAAGCTTCTTGCGAATGCGGTCACGCTTCAGTGGTGATAAGTAATCAACGAACAGTTTGCCGTTCAAGTGATCGAGCTCATGCTGAATACAAATGGCCAGTAAACCTTCGGCGGTTAATGAGAACTCTTCGCCATTGCGATCGAGCGCTTTCACCGTCACTTTGCTGGCGCGTTCAACTTTGGCGTAGACACCAGGGAATGACAAACACCCCTCTTCATTAGCGAATAATCCGTCTTTTTCTGTAATCTCAGGATTAATAAAAACTAACGGTTCGCTCTGATCTTCACTACAATCAGCTAGGAAAAGGCGTTTGTGAACATTGACTTGTGTTGCTGCAAGGCCTACACCATTAGAGTCGTACATTGTTTCGAACATCGCATCGATTGTATCGCGTAGACTATCATCTACACTTGTAACTGGTTCCGCGACGGTGCGTAAACGTTCGTCAGGGTATTTTAAAATAGTTAATTTAGTCATAACTCGTCTTTCGCTAGTTTCATCTTGCTTAATTTTAACGTAATTTGGGGATGAAAACACGAGTTTACAACGGAGCTCAACATGACTACGTGGCGATTCCAAGCGATTGCGGTCATCGGTTTTTTGCTGTTAACCCCAGCAACAGCCCTCGCAACCCAACAACAAGAGACCTCAGCCACCACAGCAACCCGTGGTGATGTCATTCGTTTGCGTGAAGATGCCCCACGCGAATATGTGGTGAAAAAGGGCGATACCTTGTGGGATATTTCCGCAATGTATCTTAACGACCCATGGCACTGGCCAGAGTTATGGCGTTTGAATGAGAATATCGCCAACCCTCATCTGATTTATCCGGGTGACCGTTTGTATCTGAGTTGGGTGAATGGACGCCCGCAACTTAGCCGTAAGCTGACTAAAACGCTCAACCCAGAAGGCAAACTGGAGCCCAAAGGCAACCCAATTCCGACCTTTGATCGTGCCGAGCTCGAGCCTTTCCTTGAAGGACATATGATTGCTTCGCGAGGCGAGGTGGCAAGATTGCCGCAAATTTTGGGTGATAACCGGGGTGCTCCGCGCATCAATGGAATGGCACCTATTTTTATCAAAGGTAATGTCGAGCTGGACCGCAAATACCGCGTCTTCACACCAGTCGATAATTTTGATGATCAAGTGCTTCTGCGCGACGTAGCCGGAGTACGCATTAACCTTCACCATGTTGACGTTATCGAAGGTGAGCTCATTAGACCCGAGCGTGAAATCCGACGGGGTGATGTTGTGCTACAGCCGCAGCCGATCGATTTACCGGAAATCATTACGCCAAGCAATGGGGCGGCTGTTGATGGTTACGTCGTTGCTTCGTTAAACGCCCGCAACAAACATGGTAAGTACGACATGGTGGTGCTGGATAAAGGTGCTACGGACGGTGTTGAAGTTGGACAAATGTTCCAAGCGATTCGTCCTGGCGTATCGGTGTTTATGGATGGTGAGAAACCTGAGTTCGCCAACCTCTACAAACCTTACGATGATCTGTCTCGTAAATGGCGCGAATCGCTTCGCCTACCCGACCAAGCCAGCGCAGAGCTACTTGTCATAAAGACATTTCCAAATAGCAGTATGGCAATGGTCGTCGAAGCCCACGAGTGGTTCGAAGTCGGTACCTATTTCGTTCCCAAACTGATAGCGACTAACGATTAACGACTAACGATTAACGAATAACTAGCACAAGGAAGTGCCATGCAATTTTCACTCGCCGAGCTTTTGGCGCTGTCGCGCCTATCTGCAACTGATCGTCGTCAAGTCTACCGACTGAACACGATTGCGAAGTGTCGCGGGTTACTGCAACCCTATTTAGCTTCACTCCCGTCACGCTACGTTGATAACCTCGAAGGTTGGCTGAATAGCGGCTCCAGTGCTGGTCCACAGCGCGCAGTCGTTCACTGGTTTTCACCATTGTACCCAGAACGCTTAAGGCTTATTCACGATGCGCCTCTGGTGTTATTTGTAGCCGGCAACCTTGATTATTTATCTGCCCCGCAAGTTGCCATTGTAGGCAGTCGCGCAGCGAGTCATGAAGGGGTCGCCGAGGCTGCCTATTTTGCTGAGCACTTTACGCGCGCTGGACTTTTAGTGAGCAGCGGGCTGGCCAAAGGTATTGACCATCACGCACATCTCGGCGCGTTAAAAGCCGGCCCCACACTGGCTGTGCTCGGCACAGGACCCGATATATTTTTCCCCAAACACCACCAACAACTTCAGCAACAGGTAGAGCAGGCGGGGCTACTGGTTTCTGAGTTTGCACCAGGGATGGCGGCGCACCGTGATCACTTTACGCGGCGTAACCGTATTTTAAGTGGGCTTGCGTTAGGCGTGGTGGTGATTGAGGCAAAGCTACGCAGTGGTTCCTTGATTACAGCTCGTTTGGCACTTGAACAAAATCGTGCATTGTTTGTGTTGCCAGGCAGTATTTGGAACCAGCATCGCAGCGGCAATTTACAGCTGTTACAGCAAGGTGCAGCTTTAGTCGTTAAGGTCGATGATGTACTTAACGAATTGAATTTAAAACGCACGGCCCCCATTAATGCTGAGGAGGGGACCGAAGCCGATGAAAATAATTGTGGACGAAGCTTGGCAAACCCGCAATTGTTGGCTAATGTGGGCTATGAGGCTACATCGATAGACACTATCGTAGCACGCAGCGGACTACCGGTCGCTGTGGTTTCAGAGCAATTAGTGTTATTAGAATTAGAAGGCCGAGTAGCTTCAGTCACCGGTGGTTATATTAGAGTGGGGAGGCGCTAAAGATGTTTGATATCCTCATGTATCTGTTCGAGAACTTCATCCACTCGGATGTTGAGGTGGTAGTGAATCACGACGAGCTCACTGATGAACTCACGCGGGCGGGCTTCCGTCAGCAAGAGATTCACAAAGCGCTAGCGTGGTTAGAACGTTTGGCCGACCTACAGGACAGTCAGACGAAACCTTACCTCAATCGTTCTCAAAGCAGTGCAACACGTGTGTTCACCGCCGAAGAAACGGCGCGTCTTGATTGTGCAAGTCGGGGCTTCTTACTGTATCTCGAAAACCTTGGCGTACTTGATTTCGCAACCCGCGAAATGGTCATGGATCGCGTTATGGAACTCGACATGCCAGAAGTCACACTTGACGATCTGAAGTGGGTGGTCTTGATGGTGCTATTCAATGTGCCGGGTTGTGAAGACGCCTATAATCAGATGGAAGGACTCCTGTTTGAGGAACCAGAAGGTCTATTGCATTAAATGACCGATAACTTTCTCGAACCCCAATCACTGGGCGTACCTTGCCCCCGGTGCCAGCGGGACCTGCAACTCAAAAAAGGCCGTTATGGCCTTTTTGTCGGTTGTAGTGGCTACCCCGAATGTGACTATATGACCGCAGCCGATTTTGATCCTGGAACGGATGTGTCTTGCCCCAGTTGCCAACAAGGCAAGTTAGTCCAAAAGACCAGTCGATTTGGCCATTCTTTTTATGCATGCGATGGTTATCCAGCATGTAAGTTTTCAGTTCCGCTGCCACCTGTGGCAGAATCATGCCCTACCTGCAATTATCCGTTGTTGCTGCGCAAGAGAACCACAGCCGGTGAGCGCCTTGTGTGCGGTAATAGTGAGTGTGATTACAAATCAGAGATTCGTTGAGTAGGAGAATCGAATGGACTGGCAAGCCGCAAAACAAGCCTTCGCTGACGGCGAACTTTTGGCTTACCCGACTGAAGCGGTATTTGGCTTAGGCTGCGATCCGCGCAATGAACAAGCGGTCGAAAAGCTACTGGAATTGAAACAACGCCCGCGCGAGAAAGGCTTGATTTTACTTGCTGCGGACTACAGCCAACTCGTGCCTTTTGTAGCCGACTTGAAGATACCCCAAGACAAGCGTTTTAGTGTGTTTTCGCATTGGCCCGGGCCGATCACCTTGTTATTACCGGCGGCTCCGGCAACACCCGATTGGTTAACCGGCGGGAGCGACAAAATAGCCGTTCGCGTTACCGCACATGAGCCAGCCCGACAGCTATGCCGTGCGCTTGGCAGTGCTATTGTGTCGACGAGCGCTAATTACACCGGTGAACCATCGTTAACCACAGCGCAAGCCGTTAGAGATACTTTTGCTGAGCGTGTTGCTTGGGTTATGGATGACGCAGTGGGCGGTGCAACCAGCCCCTCTAAAATCATCGATCCACTTACCAACCAGGTTTATCGAGCTTAACTATGAGTCACCCTGCATTAGCTGAAGTTATCAGCTATTTGAAAGGTCTCCAGGACCGAATCTGTAGCGCGCTTGAAGAAGCTGATGGCGGCGCACATTTTGCCGAAGAGAGCTGGCAACGCGAAGGTGGTGGCGGTGGACGTTCCCGCGTGCTGCGTGATGGCGCCGTTCTCGAGCAAGGCGGTGTTGGCTTCTCTCACGTTTTCGGTGAGCAGATGCCCGCCTCGGCGACGGCCCATCGACCTGAATTAGCAGGTCGTAACTTTAATGCCTGCGGCGTCAGCTTGGTAATGCACCCGAGCAACCCTTATGTGCCCACGAGCCATGCGAATGTTCGCTTTTTTATCGCCGAAAAAGAGGGCGCCGAGCCGGTTTGGTGGTTTGGCGGCGGGTTCGATCTAACCCCTTTCTATCCGTTTGATGAAGATATCAAGCATTGGCATCAAGTCGCTAAGGCTGCTTTGGACCCCTTCGGAGCAGAGCTTTATCCGAAGTTTAAAGCTTGGTGCGATGACTACTTTTGGCTGAAACACCGTGATGAAACCCGTGGCGTTGGCGGGCTATTTTTTGATGACTTGAACGATCGCCCGTTTGAGGAATGTTTTGCGATTATGCGGGCTGTTGGCGATGCCTACTTAGAGGCTTATTTGCCAATAATCGAACGTCGCAAAAATACGCCTTATGGCGAGCGAGAGCGTGATTTTCAGCTTTACCGACGTGGGCGCTACGTTGAGTTCAACTTAGTTTGGGACCGCGGTACCTTATTTGGCCTGCAGACTGGCGGACGTACTGAGTCGATTCTCATGTCGATGCCACCGTTAGTGCGTTGGGAGTATGGTTACACACCAGAAGCAGATAGTCCCGAAGCGCGATTGTACACCGATTACTTGCGCCCGAGAGATTGGTTAAACGAGCTCTAGTCGGTGTTGATCATGTGATGGGCAAGGCGCGTGAACTGCTGTTTTAACTGCATGTGCAGAAGCTGATCGTGGACCTGCTCGTCAAGCACTTGATACATGCACAGCAGCCATTGGTCGCGCATTTCCACATCGATGCGAAAGGGCAGGTGGCGAGCGCGCAATTGCGGGTGACCGTACTTTTCAGTAAAAAGTTGCGGTCCACCCAACCAACCACTTAAAAACTCGAAAAACTTTTGGCGAATCGTGGTGAGCGGCTGAGGGTGTAGGGCGAGTAGATCTTGCGCCCGCGGGTCGCTTTCCATGATATCGTAGAAGCGTTCAGCCATGGCTCGAACACCCTGTTCGCCACCAAGTTGGTCGTACTGCGAGGTGGGGCCGCTGGTTTTTTTACTTTTCAAGAATGACAACATGATGAAATTTACTGTTTTTGGGAATCCAATTGCACATAGCTTATCGCCGTTAATTCATCAGCGCTTTGCTGAGCAGTTCGGTATCGAACTCGACTACACGCGCAGTTTAACATCGAAAGCTGGCTTCGCAGCGGCAGTAGCCAAGTTTTTTCGCAGCGGTGGCGCCGGTGCTAATGTCACCGTCCCTTTTAAAACCGTAGCTGCAGATGTCGTCACTCATTTGACCCCTCGTGCTGCGCATGCTGGCGCAGTGAATACGCTCATACCCCTGGGACATGGACAACTGGCAGGCGATACCACGGATGGTGAAGGTTTAGTGCGCGATTTGCAGCGTGTTTTAGAGCGTGACGAGTTGCCTTACGAAGTGCTTGTGATTGGTGCCGGTGGCGCAGCGAGTAGTGTGATCGAAGCGCTACAAGAAGCAGGGGCCAGAGTGGTAATGAGTAATCGCAGTGCCGCCAAAGTCAGCGCATTACAGGACGATTTTAACGACTTACAGGCTATACCGTTCAGTGAGTTAGCAAGGCCGCCAAGCCTAAACGGTCAAGTACAGCGGGTTGTGGTAAATGCCACGTCGGCGTCACTTAGCGGTGCTGAGTTGCCTATTCATTCGGCGTGGTTTCAAGAGAGTGTGCTGGCGTACGATATGATGTATGGCAAACAATCGACCGCTTTTCTTAAGCAAGCGCAAGCGGCTGGAGCAACTAAGGTGGCTGATGGTTTGGGGATGCTGGTTGAGCAAGCTGCGCTGTCATTTGCGTTATGGCATGATGGACAGTTGCCTAACGTGGAACCAGTGTTACCAGCTGTCCGGAGCGCGTTAGAAGCAAATTAATCGCGAATCTGGATGCTTGGGCTCAAGTCGACGTCACCAAGTTGATCGACTGTTGCGTAATCGCGATTACGTCGAACCACAGCCAAGGGCCCATGCGCTTGATTGCGAATAAACGCAAGTTCAAAGCCAAACTTGCTTAGCTGATAGACGCCAAATTTTTGATCCATCGAAAGGCGTTGCCACCACTCTTTAGAGTCAAAGGCACTACGACGTCGCTCTTGCACTGTAGTATCAACACTCTCAGTCAGTGCATGATTCATGGCTGTGTACTCCTTAGTCAGAAAAGCACTTGGGACCTAAAAAATTGATCTATGCGCTCACTAATATGACGATCTTCATAGAAAAGTTCAATAGCAAAGTCTGATTACAAAATAATCTAATAGCGCATTTTAATATGCGAAAAACATTCTAAAAATAATCATCGATCAGCTAGTAAAACGAACAACATGTGGTAGTCTTACTGTTCGGTTGGTTGAGACAACAGCCGAAGCTTCACGAAACTTAAGCGTTATAAGTAGTACGACCTTCTTGAAGCAGAAGATCAGTTTCCACAACTGACACAAAATAAAAAAATAAAGCTGTCAGGGAATATGAAGTCACAAAATTCCCCTAAAAACCAATAGGTTACACCAGTATCGACATCGTACGGCCGAGCCGTTTATCACGATGGGGTAAGCTATTGTCAACAGACTTATCCACATGCTATCCACACTAACTATCACCTTTATCCGCGCGGCAATGCTGGCGAGACGTAAGTGACTGTGGCATGCTTAGCGGCATCCGTAACCCAGCTAGAAAGCATGCAACTATGGCCGCAAAAGAAACGCCTCAAGTTCCCGAAAACCCGTTCATTCTGGTGGATGGCTCCTCCTATTTATTTCGTGCGTTTTATGCACCGCCACATATCACTACCAGTGCCGGTGAACCGACGGGCGCGATTTTTGGTGTGGTCAATATGCTCCGTAGCTTGATCAAAAAGTACAAGCCGTCGCACATGGCGGTAGTTTTCGACGCCAAGGGTAAAACTTTTCGCAACGACATGTACGAAGAGTACAAAGCGAATCGTCCGCCGATGCCGGACGACCTGCGCTCACAAATTGCGCCTTTGCATGCCATCGTGAAGGCACTCGGCTTGCCGCTCCTTTGTATTGACGACGTCGAGGCCGATGATGTGATAGGCACGCTCGCACAACAAGCCGGCGAGCAAGGACGTTTCACACTGATTAGCACTGGTGACAAGGATATGGCCCAGTTGGTCAACGAACATGTCATGTTAATCAATACGATGACCAACACGTTGCTCGACGACGCCGGCGTGAAAGACAAGTTTGGCGTGGCGCCCAGCCAAATTATCGACTTCTTGGCGCTAATGGGCGATAGCTCGGATAATATTCCGGGACTACCGAAGGTCGGTGAAAAAACCGCATTGGCGATGCTGCAAGGGATGCAGTCAATCGATGCAATGTATGAGGCTCCAGAAAAAGTCGCCGAACTAGGTTTCCGCGGCGCTAAAACCATGCCGGAAAAGTTGCGTGAGCACAAAGACATCTTGCTCCTCTCGCGAGAGCTGGCGACCATTAAACTCGATGTTGACCTCGACGGCATCACCCCGGAAGCATTAGAAATTCAAGCGGCCGATCGCGACAAACTGGTTGAGCTCTACACCGAACTCGAATTCAAACGTTGGCTTGACGAGTTGCTGCAAGAGGGCCCAGTGACCGAACAAGGTCAGGCGAGCGCGGTCGAAACACCAAGCGCTGCCGTCAGTCATGAAAACTACGAAGTGGTTCTGAGTGAAGACAAGTTAGATAGTTGGCTAAGAAAGCTCGAGCAGGCCGAGGTTTGGGCGTTTGACACTGAAACCACCAGCTTGAATTACATGGAAGCTGAATTAGTGGGGCTATCGTTTGCTTGCGAACAGGGTAAAGCTGCTTACGTTCCAGTTGCGCATGATTACCCCGGGGCACCAGAGCAATTGTCACGCGAACTTGTGCTGAAGAAATTAAAGCCTCTGTTGGAGAATAAAAAGCCAGCCAAAGTAGGCCAGAATCTTAAGTACGACAGCCATATTTTGCGTCGTTACGCGATTAGGTTGGCGGGTATTAAGAATGACACCATGTTGGCCTCGTACGTGTACAACAGTGTCGCGTCGCGCCACGACATGGACAGTCTTAGCTTGCAACATCTCGGCCACCGTCCGGTATCCTTCGAAGATATCGCCGGCAAAGGCGCCAAGCAACTGACCTTTAACCAAATCGGTCTCGATGAAGCCGCTCCATATGCCGCCGAAGACGCCGACATTACTTTACGTCTGCACGACAAGTTATGGGGCGAGGTAAGCAAAGAAAAATCACTGCTAAGTGTGCTGATGGAGATTGAATTGCCGCTGTTACCGATCTTGGTGGATATGGAGCAGCGGGGCGTACAAATCGATGCGCACTTGTTAGCCAAGCAAAGTAACGAAATTGCACTTGAGCTGGCCAAATTAGAAGAGCAGGCTTACACCATTGCCGGTGAAGAGTTTAATTTGGGCTCGCCGAAGCAGTTACAAACGATTTTGTTTGAAAAACTCGAACTGCCGATTCTCAAGAAGACGCCGAAAGGTGCACCTTCAACGGCCGAAGATGTGCTGCAAGAATTAGCGCTCGACTACCCGTTACCTGATGTAATTATGAAACATCGCGGTTTAAGCAAACTGAAGTCGACCTATACCGACAAGTTGCCGAAAATGGTGAATCCGCGCACCCAGCGGATTCATACGTCCTACCACCAAGCCGTGACAGCGACCGGGCGTTTGTCTTCTAGCGATCCAAACTTACAGAATATTCCGATTCGCACTGAAGCAGGGCGTCGCGTGCGCCAGGCATTTACCGCGCCTGAGGGATATCGCATTATGGCGATTGACTACAGTCAGATTGAACTACGAATTATGGCGCACTTGTCGCAAGACAAGAACTTGCTCGAGGCATTCTCGAAAGGGCGGGATATCCATAAGGCCACCGCTTCGGAGGTCTTCGGCGTGAGTCTCGAAGAGGTAACCAGTGAACAACGTCGGCGTGCCAAAGCGGTCAACTTTGGACTTATTTATGGTATGTCGGCCTTTGGCTTAGCACGGCAACTGGATATTCCTCGCAACGAAGCGCAAAAGTATATGGATAAATATTTTGAACGCTTCCCAGGGGTGCAAGACTATATGGAGCGTACGCGGCAACAAGCAAAGCGAGACGGCTATGTCGAAACGTTATTTGGGCGTCGCCTGCATTTGCCGGAAATCCGCGCGCAAAATGGTGCCCGCCGCAAAGCTGCAGAGCGTGCTGCGATTAATGCGCCGATGCAAGGCACCGCAGCCGACATTATTAAGTATGCGATGATCAAAGTGGCAGAGTTCATGCATCAAGAGGTGAAGGACGAGCAAGCTTGGCTGATCATGCAGGTCCACGATGAACTGGTGTTTGAAGTAAAAGAAGAGTTTGTTGAACAACTACAACAGCAGTTAGTCGAAATAATGGAAGCAGCGGTTGAGCTCGATGTGCCGCTCATCGCAGAGGCTGGAGTGGGCGCAAACTGGGACGAGGCACACTAACGATTTGCTCCGCCAAAAAACTTTTTTCAGAAATTTGGAATTTTTTTGAACTAATCAAAAAACAACCAGTCAGAGTTAGTGAAAGGCGCATTAAACGAGTTTATTTGTTCCGTTTGCGAAGTCCTTTCAGAGATGTTCTCTCCCTGGATTGTAAGTTTTTTGCCCGGCCTATGTGCCGGGCTTTTTCTTTTCTAGCGCTGCGTATTAAACGGTTGGCGCTTCCGTCTATTGGCAATCCACACGCCACTTAAAATTGCCGCAAGTCCAACACCTTGTTGTATGAAGAATGGCTCTCCGTCAAGGATACCTAGGATTAGCGCTACGATCGGAATGAGATAAGTCACCGAGCTAGTAAAGGTTGTATCCGTTATTTTCACTACCGTGTTGAATATCACTAATGCCATGGCTGTGCCGATTATACCGAGTACTAAAATGGCACCGAGCGGAAACCATAATTCAGGTTGCGTGACTTGTGCGGTAAACGGAGTGGCGAAAAGGAGATAGATGAGCGCAGCGGGCGCTACTAAAAATAGCGACACCCCAGTGATGGTCAAGGCCCCTAAATCCGGAATATGGTGCTTGATCAGGTTTAAATTGAGGCCATAGCAGATGGTCGCCGCAATAATCAGCAAACCGTAACGATTGAATTCAAAGTCGCCGTTGGCCGTAGCAGTGACCAGCAATAATGTACCGACCAAACCGATCACTACACCGATCCACTGCTGCACTAAAGCCGTTTGCTTGAACAAAGCGATGCCGATAATTAATGTGGCTAACGGGGTAAAGGTATTCAGTACGCCCGTGACGCCGGAAGGGAGTTCGGTTTGCGCAAAGGCAAACAAAAACGCCGGAATAAAGCTACCAACCAAACCCACGCAAATAAGCTTGAGCCAATGATGGGGCTGCACCGTTTTGAAGCGTTTTAAAATAAAGGGGAGTAACACGAAGCCAGCTGAGGCGATGCGAATAGCTGCGAGTTGATCAGGGGCGAAGCCGAGCAGGCCTTTTTTGATCAGTAGAAACGAGCTGCCCCAAATAAGTGCGAGTAAGCCAAGCAGTAACCAAGCCTTTAGCGGTGGCGTCTCACTCGTCATGCTGCACTAACCATTCGGTTAGCTTGGTTTCAACTTGTGGCAGACCAAGCTTGTTGAGCGAGGAAAACATTTCCACGGTAACGTCACCGCCAAACACCAATACCGCTTCACGTGCTTTCAGTAGTGTCGATTTACGTGGGCCAGGCTTGAGTTTGTCTGCTTTGGTGAGCAATACCAACACGGGGATTTCGCAGTCAGTCGCCCAATGCAGCAATTCTTGGTCAACATCACGGAACGGGTGGCGAATATCCATAAGCAGTACCAAACCGCGCAAGGACTCACGCTTTTGTAGGTATTCACTTAATGCGCGTTGCCATTTCTCTTTCACTGCGATCGGAACTTTGGCATAGCCATAACCCGGTAAGTCGATAAGGCGTTTACCAGGCAAAACCTCAAACACATTGATCAATTGCGTGCGCCCCGGCGTTTTACTCGTACGTGCAAGGTTACGCTGGCGCGTCAAAGTATTAAGCGCACTTGATTTTCCTGCATTGGAGCGGCCAGCAAAGGCAATTTCGACGCCGTCATCACTTGGTAGTTGACGGATATCTGCGGCGCTGGTGACGAACACTGTCGGCTGAAAGTTAAGGTTTGTAGGTTCCATGAGTTCTAAAATGCTTTGAAGGAATGCTTATACTATCACGATTAGGCGTTTAATCCTTAGAAGTTTTGTGTAAAATAGCGTCTGTTACAACATCCAGAGCAGAGATATCGATCATGAAAAAAATCGCATTGTTCGTTGGGCTGTACCTTGGTCTCACCGGTGCCGTAATGGCCGCTGAAGGTGATGCTGAAGCAGGCAAACAAAAATCGCAGGTTTGTGCTGCATGCCATGGTCCAACTGGTAGCTCGCCTTCAGATATGTACCCTAAACTGAACGGGCAGCATGCTTCGTACATCGAGAAACAACTGCACGATTATAAACTCGCGGCCGAAACGGGCGGTGAGCAAGGCCGTGCGAACGCCATCATGCAGGGCCAAGTGATGAATTTGAGCGATCAAGACATCGCTGATTTAGCGGCGTACTTCGCTAGCCAAGATCCAATGCAGGGCAGCGCACCGGAAGATGTGGTTGCTGCTGGACAAGCATTGTACATGGGCGGAGACGAAGAACGTAAAATCGCCGCTTGTGTAGCATGTCACGGTCCGCGCGGTGATGGCATGGGTCTTGCGAAGTTCCCAGACGTTTCAGGGCAGCACGCAGCTTACTTGAAAGCACAACTGGAAATGTTCCGCAGCGGCGAGCGTGCTAATGACATGAACGGCATGATGCGTGATGTGGCCGCAAAACTGACTGACAAGGATATCGAAATCTTGTCGCAATATATCCAAGGTCTTTATTAATAACGGCCTTAGAGTGCGTTTCAAGACGATTTGACTGAAAAAAGCAGCATGGAAATGCTGCTTTTTTGTTTTTATGTTACCAAAAACGCGTAAGAAAGCCTTTGAAAACCAAGCTATAAACCAATAGGGTATAAAAAAGAGGTTTTTTAGATCATAAAAATCATTGAATAAATATTTCGATTCAGTAGTCTGAATGCCATTCCAAATGACGGGAACTGCTGCGAAGCGTCACCCAACGGTTGCTTAAGCAACTTACAGTTTTAATCCAGGGAATAAGAATAGGCCAGGAGGCCACCTTTAGCCAAGCAAACAATAACAATCATAATGTTCGGTTAATGCGCGAAAAAATAACAATAATAATAAAAAACCTCACGGAAGTTATAATTAAAAACATGGATGAATTGACAACCGTTCTCGTGAATCGCACGTGCGCTGTGTGAGAAAGAGAGAATACCCTAGGCGATGCTTCGGCATCGCCTTTTTATTTTGCGCCGCTGTAAGTTAAACTACGTGTATTCATTCCATTGGAACCTCATCGTATATGACACGTAAAAAGAAGACGCGCAAAACAGGCCCGCTCGCTGCGCCGAAGAAATCCAAAGAAGAGCTAAAACGCAGCTCACCAGAGCCAACCAAGCACAAAGGTAAGGGTAAGAAGCCGGGGTCACGCTTTAATGTGGCTTCAGGGGCTTCCAAGGCGCCAAAAGCAGGCAGCAAGGCAGCTGACGATCCGCGTTTTGGCAGTAAAAAGCCGATTCAGCTGGTGTCGACAAACGCCCCCGTTACGCCTGCCACTGCGCAACCGAGACTTGACCAAGCCACCCTAGAAGCTGAACTCCGCAGTTTAGAAAATGATCCCGAATTACAGCGTTTACTCGCGGCTATTGAAGACGGCGAAGATCTAAGTGCGAGCGAAGAAGCGTACGTAGATGAACGTACCGAGCGGTTTGAGCAGTTAGCTGAACAGTTAGGCCTGACTCTCGACGACGATGAAGACGACGACTGGGAGGATAGTGATGTCTGAATTACCATGGTGGACTTGGGCGCTGTTAGTTGTTGGCGTCGTAACGATTGCCATACTAGCGTTTATTGCGGGCCGCCTACTGAGTCAATTGCAGAGCCAAAACAAGCGCCGCGATGAGGCCATAGGCAAACGTAACGAGCGTTTGCATGAGAGTATCGTGACCATCGCCAAAGCCATGGACCAAGGTCAGTGTCCATTGTCAGAGGGAGCGTTACGCTTGGTAGTACTGCTCGATCTACGAGTAGAGCCCAGCAAGATCGATTACGCCGAGCGCTATAGCGGTTTACACTCAATGTATGAGCGTATTAAGCATATGCCTACGCATGAAGCGCGAAAGCAGTATCCAAAGGCTGAGATCCGCAAAATGGATGATGAGCGGGAAGGTTATGAGAAAGAGTTGGAGGACGTCATACTGGCTGACGTCCGCCAACTGTTAAAGGATTTTAGTTAACGGTATTTTTGTACACCTTACCGTCTTTCATCACCAGGTTAAGATGACTCAACGCGTCGATGTTTTCCAGCGGGTTGCCTTCAGTGGCCACCACATCGGCGCGCTTGCCGACCTCTAAAGTACCAAAGTCATCGATGGTACCCAGCAAAGTAGCGGCCTCGAAGGTTGCGGCTTTGATGGCTTCTAATGCAGGCATGCCGGCTTCGACCATATAACCAAATTCGCGGGCGTTTTCACCGTGGTCAAACACCCCAGCGTCGGTACCGAAGGCGATTTTCACCCCTTGCTTGTATGCTTCGGCAAAGGTGCCTTGGATCTTCGGACCAATGGCCTTAGCTTTCGGCTCTACCAGTTTCGGGAAGTATCCCGGAATTTCTGCGCGTTCTGCGACAGATTTGCCAGCGGTAATGGTCGGCACGTAATAGACGCCTTTGGCTTTCATGGCATCCATCACTTCCTGGTCCATGTAGGTACCATGTTCAATCGAATTGACGCCCGCTTTGATGGCACGCAACATGCCTTCTTTACCGTGGGCGTGGACGGTGACTTTCATTTCATAATCACGGGCTGTGTTTACGATACCTTCAATTTCATCCATCATGAACTGCGGGTTTTGGCCACTTTTCGCCACACTCAGGACACCGCCGGTTACCGTCAGTTTAATTAGATCTGCGCCGTCTTGATAGCGAGCTCGGACCGCTTCACGCGCTTCATACGGGCCATTGATGACACCGTCAGCTGGGGTAGGTGAAGGGTAGAGGTCGGCCTTTGCACCGTTGGTCGGGTCTGCATGACCGCCTGTTGTGGCAATCGATTTACCAGAGGTGAAGATCCGTGGGCCTTCAACTTTTCCGGCATTGACCGCGTTACGCAAAGCAATACTGGCATCATAAGAGTCGCCCAAGTCACGTACGGTGGTGAAGCCGGCATGTAAGGTCTTCTTCGCGTAGTTGACCGAGTCGAGGGTGACATCAGCGGCACTCTTGGTGAACTTGTGAATATAACTGCCTTGTGACATCTCAGAGGTGAGGTGCGTGTGCATGTCGATAAACCCAGGCATGACCGTGCCATTGCGACGGTCAATCACGTCATCATCGGCAGTTGCCTGTTGAAAACCATCGACAATTGCTTTGATGCGACCGTCGGCGATAATGATGGTTTGATCCTCAACCGGCGCTGCACCCGTACCGTCAATCAGCTGCCCTGCGTAGATCAGAGTATCGGCATGGGCAAGCGTACTCGCAGCGAGCAAGCTCGCCGTTATTAAGGCTAGGGGCGTTTTCTTGGTCATCATTGGAGTCCTCTGTTTGCTGCTGATGAATTCTTCACCTTACGCCTTTCCGCCAAACGATGGCAAGCAAAGCGCCTTAAAGTTACCGCAGAAAACAGCACGGTTAACGCAAGGGGGCGGAAATTGGTATACTTAACCTTCAAGTACAAGTTTAGGATCAGAGCCTTATGTTTCAGCGCATCCGCGAAGATATTCAAAGCGTTTACGCCCGTGACCCAGCGGCGCGTAATTGGTTTGAGGTACTAACCACCTATCCAGGGCTACATGCTATCTGGTGGCACCGCCTTAGCCATAAGCTTTGGAGTTGGCGTTTCTACTGGCTGGCGCGCTTTACTTCGACGTTGGCGCGTTGGCTCACGGGTATCGAGATACACCCGGGTGCGCGCATCGGTCGCCGTTTCTTTATTGATCATGGTATGGGCGTGGTTATTGGCGAAACTGCCGAAATTGGCGATGACGTTACTATCTATCATGGCGTCACCTTAGGTGGAACGAGCTGGAACCAAGGCAAGCGTCATCCAACCCTGAAAGATGGCGTAGTCATTGGTGCCGGCGCAAAGGTGCTTGGCCCAGTAACCATCGGTCAAACAGCGCGGATAGGCTCTAATGCAGTCGTGGTGAAAGATGTGCCGGATGAAACGACAGTGGTGGGGATACCTGCGCGTGTGGCACATACCAAAGTAAGCAAAGAAGTTAATGAACGGCGTGCGGCGATGGCCAAGCAGTATGGCTTTGATGCTTATGCGATTTCACCAGATAACCCTGACCCCGTTGCCACTGCTATAGGCCGTATGCTCGACCATGTACATTTGCTCGATCAAAAAGTAGGGGATCTGTGCAGTGCAGTGAATCAGCTTGGTGGGAACGTCTGCGAAGAAATACCAGAAGTCGAGATGGACGATATGGATTTTATTTCGGCGGAACAGGAGGCTGCTGAACGGCGCAAACAAGAGCCTGAATCAGAGCAGGACAAGTCATAAAAAAAGCCGCTCAATGAGCGGCTTCTTAAAATTCGTTTCGCTAAATGCGTTGCGAAAGCAACGTCTTACATAGGTACTACGTTTTCAGCTTGTGGACCTTTAGGGCCTTGAGCGATGGTAAACTGTACAGTTTGACCTTCAGCTAAGGTTTTGAAACCTTCAGACTGGATAGCGCTGAAATGTACGAATACGTCTGCGCCTTGCTCTTGCTCGATGAAACCGAAACCTTTAGCTTCGTTAAAGAATTTTACTTTACCAGTTACAGTAGACATGCTGAATATTCCTCGTAATGCATGTGAAAATCTAGGGTCTTGCTAATAAAAATACGTGTATTACTTGGGACTTACAAAACGAGGTACAGCAATAGACTTCGTAACAGGCCACAATTAGACAGCCGAATTTTTCTAGCGGCGTTCAGTATACGCTCAATTAATCCCCTGTCAAATGAAGTTTTTTAGCAAGATCTAAAGCTTATCCTCGGATCCAGTTCTTGGTGATATGACGGAAAGTATCATTGCCACTGCGGTGCAGCCATTCGTAGGCGGCCATTTCCGAAGTAATGATTTCGATATTGTGCTGCCGTAGCCGTGCTAAGCCAGCTTGTTTATCAGTCTCACGACGTGAGCCGACGGCATCTTCGACAACAAACACCGAATAACCAGCAGCCTTCATATCAATGGCGGTTTGTAGAATGCAGACGTGGGTTTCCATGCCCATCAGTACAATTTGGCGCTTCTCGGCTTGTTGCACAGCATCGACAAAGGCTGGCTCTTGCCAGGCGCTGAAGTGCATTTTCTCAATCACGCGGGAGTTTTCTATCACCGCGGATAAATCGTCTACACTTATGCCCAGCCCTTTTGGGTATTGCTCGGTGACCACCATGGAGACAGATAATTCATTGGCGATTTCACCTAACCAACGCATACGACCAATAAGCTGATCGCGTTGATGAATAACTGGCGCAAGCTTTTCTTGCACATCAACAATCACAATAAGACTGTCGCTAGCATTGAGTAGCATGATAAAACCTCGTGAAAATAACCCATGATGATACGAGCATTGTGCCGCATTCGGCTTGCTATTCCTAGAACTAGGCGATAGCTTTGAGACAAAGGACTGGGAAATCTGATGCAGCGGACAGTTACGAAATCACACGCTTCTGCAGATGAGCTGTTGCAGAAGTTCAAAATCAAGGTCACCGGGAACATCATTTGGGCGGGTGGTATCACTGAGCTGCTTTTGTCGATCGCGCAATTCCTCTTGGGTAATACCGCACAAGCTTTAGTTATTCTTGCCGCAGGCATTTTCTTTACGATGATGGCATGGCGCTACCAAGGCCAGCGCATTCCAATTCTTATCCGCGTTGTATTTGTCGCCTTACTGACCGTTATTAGCGTGATGTCCATTTATTTAAACGGACATATTGGCGTTTACTGGACCTACCCTCTTCTGGTTGCCTGCTTTTTCGTATTTAGCGGCGCAGCCGGTATTGTTGCCGCAGTTGCGCTGACCCTTATTTTTTCAGCGACCGCTGTACTGACGATGCCCCTTGACGATGGTTGGCGGATTGCCACGACTTTAGTAATTATTTGTGTGTTGGGTTCGGTGTTCGTCGTTTTGCTCACTGAGCTGCAAAAGCTATTACGAAAAATGGTAGTGACGGACACCTTAACGGGGTTGAACAATCGGCACCTCGTCACCCAAGTTTTAGAACAATCGATTTATAGCAACGCGCGCTACGGCCGTGCAGCGACCTTGGTGATGGCTGATCTCGACCATTTTAAGCAATTAAATGACCAACATGGTCACTTGTTTGGTGACCAAATTCTCAAGCAGGTTGCCGAGCGCATGCGCACTGTGTTGCGGAAAGAAGACCAATTATTTCGAGTTGGCGGCGAAGAATTTTTAATTGTTCTTCCCTCGACCAAGCTCGAAGAAGCGATGCGGGCGGCGGAAAAATTGCGCGCTTTGGTTGCCGATACGGCTTTTAACGGCAAAAACGCAACAGTCTCTATTACCATGTCGCTCGGTGTCGCTGAGCTAAGCAAAGGACAAACCTGGGTAGAGTGGCTAAACGCTGCAGATACTGCTTTACTTGAAGCCAAACGTAAGGGTAGAAATCAAGTGCGTAAGGTCAGTAAAGCGAAGCCAGAGGCTCAGGCCATAACCTAGCTAGGCAAATAATCAGAAAGCAGTTAAAGTTAACAGCATAAAAACGAATTCGGACATAATTATGACGCCAGTATCTACAACTAGCCCATCTGCGACCTTCGATTTGTGGCAACACTTCCGCCTGCTGGCAATGCGTACCATCTACTTTGGTTCTGGATTGGTCATCGCTGGCACTTCTATCTACTCAGCTCTCGAAGGAAGTTATGCTGCGGCAGCCGCATTATTCTGTGTGGCTATTGGCTTTATTTTAATTGGCTACCTTTACCGCAACGAGCTCGCACCGCAGTGGATTAACTTCTTGGTTATCTGTTGTTTAGGGACGCTCGTCAGCGTATCGATGAAGTCTGCCGGCATCATGGGCGTGTATTGGATGTACCCGATACTTGCGATGGTCTTCTTTATGTTCGATAAGACCATCTTTGTGTTGGTCATCATGCTTATTTATGCCTTGTTCGCCGCCGTCATTTATCAAGTGTTACCCTTTGACTATGCGTGGCGTGTCGCAGTGTCAATGTTGGTGCTTATTGGTGTCGGTGCGGCGTTTTTGATCATGATGAGTAGCATGCAGCGTAAGCTCTTTACCGCAGCTGCGACCGACTCGTTAACAGGCTGCATTAAACGCGAGTATCTAAGTGATATGGTGATGCAGGCAATCCAAAAATCTGAACGAGCGAAGAAGCCTGTTTCGCTATTGCAAATTGATATGGACTCGTTCCAGAGTGTCAACGATCGCTATGGCTACCTATTCGGCGATAAAGTGCTCGAAGAGGCAGCGCGCCGCATCCGCAACGCCGCGCGCGAGCATGATAGTGTGATCCGTAGCAGTGGCGCGGAGTTTGTGGTGATTATGCCAAACACGGCAAGGAAAGCAGCAGCGGACGTCGCCACCGATATTCTCGATCGTATCCGACACGACCCGTTTACCGTGAAGTCGCTTACAGTGACCGTTACGGCAAGCGGTGGGCTCGCAGAGTTAAAAGCCGGTCAGCAGTGGGGCGAATGGATGGAAGCCGCGGATTCTGCGCTTTACCAAGCCAAAAGCCAAGGCCGCAACCGGCTAAAAGTCGCACAATAAATTTGCACCGAGCGGCGTGCCTAGCTACAATTCGCACCTTTCAAAAAGGAGCAGCTCATGGCACCCGTTCTCATTCTTATGGGCTCACAGTCAGACTGGCCCGTTATGCAACATGCCGCACAAATGCTGAAAGACCTTGGTGTTGAGTGGCGCGCTGAGGTTGTGTCTGCACACCGAACCCCTGATCTTCTTAAATCATCGATGGCGCAAGCCGAGCAAGATGGTGTTCCTGTCGTCATTGCTGGCGCCGGTGGCGCTGCCCATCTGCCGGGTATGCTGGCTGCGTACACGGCCATTCCAGTGCTGGGCGTTCCAGTACCAAGTAAGCAATTGAAAGGCTTGGATAGCTTATTGTCGATTGTACAAATGCCGAAAGGCGTGGCTGTTGGTACACTGGCGATTGGCCAGGCAGGCGCCGCAAATGCGGGCTTGTTGGCAGCACAAATCATCGGTACCACGGACGCGGCGGTGCGCGAGAATGTAAATGCGTTTCGTAAGGCACAAAAAGAAAAAGTGATGAACGGTCCAAAACTGGAGTTACCTGACGCATGAAGGTGTTGTTTGTCGGTGATGGCCAATTAGGTCAAATGTTAGGCGCCAGTGGCATCAGCCATGGCCATGAATGCCTGCTATTCAGCACGCGCACGCAAGAAGTGAAGCCACTTTCTGCGCATGTCGCTTTGCCATGGACGCTCGCTGAAGCAATTGACTGGGCCGATGTCGTGAGTTGGGAACATGAAGCGATTCCTGCTGATGTTATCGCTGCGGCACACGACAAATTCCTTATGGACCCGGCACGGATCAAAAGCCTGACCGACCGCCGTGCAGAGAAAAAATTGTTCGACGATTGCCGCGTTGGCACCTCGCCATGGCAAAGTTATGGCACGGTGAGCGAATTAGAGAAGCTCTTGAGCAAAGCCGAGCAGCCGCTGGTACTGAAGGCGGCTCGCGGTGGATACGACGGCAAGGGCCAATGGCGCTTTAAACCCGGCGATGACATTCAGGCGCTCGCTGCAGAAGCGGGCAAAGAGCCAGGTATTGCCGAGCATATGATTCCTTTCAATAAGGAAGTTTCGTTGGTCGGCGCTCGCGGAAAAGATGGCAGCGTTTGCTGTTATCCGTTGATCACCAACGTTCACACCCAAGGTATTCTGAGCTACAGCTTAGGCGGTATAGATGAGGTGCCGGAAGCACTGCAGCAGCAAGCTGAAGAAGCCTTTCACCGCTTAACCACGGCACTGAATTATGTAGGTGTGTTCGCAATTGAATTTTTTGTCGTCGGCGAAGGCAAAGAAGCTGAGTTATTGATTAATGAAGTGGCGCCGCGGGTCCACAACTCGGGACACTGGACCATGAGTGGCGCGAATTGCAGTCAATTCGACTTACACATGCGCGCGCTTACCGGCATGCCGTTCCCACAGTTGCATATCGAACCCACGCTGATGCTGAACGTTATTGGCGCCCAGCAAATTCCAGTAGGGTTGTGGCACCATCAAGACGCCCAATGTCATTGGTATAACAAGGATCCTAGACCGGGTCGCAAAGTCGGGCACGTGAATATTCGTACCGCGAACTTAGCGACTGCGAAAACTTGGGTCAAGCAATGGCGCGAGCGTTTACAGGTGCTCGCTTAACCACTTATTGATAGCAACGATCTGTTCGGCACAGACTTGGTGCTGCATCTGGAAGCTTTGATACTCCGCATGATAGCCTTGCTCGGTAAGCCACTGATAGGCATGCTTGCCGAGTGACTCGGGTACCACCGGGTCTTGGCTGCCGTGCTGAATGAGAATCGGAAGCTCTTTGTTGGCTGGGTCGAGTGCGATAGATTCATGGGTCGCCAAATAAGTGGAGAGTGCCATCAAACCACCGAGCTTTTCGTTGTGGGTTAATGCTGTCTCGTACGCCACCGCGCCGCCTTGTGAAAAGCCTGCCAGAATAATATGCTCGGCCGCAATACCACGCTCTTGTTCACGCGCAATAAGATCGCGTATGGCGGCTGCCGAGGCGCGTAATTGCGCATCATCCACTTTCCGTGCAATCGACATTTCTAAAATATCGTACCAAGCAGGCATACGCATGCCACCATTGATGGTGACGGGCATCTGCGGTGCATGAGGAAACACAAAGCGAATGTGGGCGCCCGCTGGCGCTTGAATGTGCGGGACAATCGGGGCAAAGTCATTACCGTCTGCGCCTAACCCGTGTAGCCAAATAATGGCACGGTTAGCGGGTTCATTCGGCTCGATTTCAACACATGGCAAAAGGGCCATTGACTACTCCTTGGCTTGTTTTTTGCCTAACCCAGCGCTGATAGTCAGCTGCAGGGCATCGGCAGGACTCATATCTATTGCTTCAATACAGCTACGTGGCACCATCACCATATAGCCGCCGACATTGTAACTCATCGGCAAAAACACAGCGACGTGGTCATCCTCAAGAAACTGCGCTAAGCGATCGCCGTCGCTACTTTTCTTGGTGACAATACCAATCAGTCGCACATCGCCGCCTGGCAACGTAACCAGAACCACCGACTCATCTGCGAAGTTCTTACCCGACATCATCTCAATGACATCGTTGATAGTGCCGTATACGGTATCCAGCACGGGCATTTTGTTCATAATTTTGCCGGGCAACTCCCATAGATTATTGAGTAATGCCCAGCGCGCACTGAAGCCAATTAAGAAGGCAAGGCCGAGAAAGCTTAAAAATGCGAGCCCCGGGAAGTAGTAAGTTTCGCCCAAGGCGGCGACCCAGATGGGCCTGAGCCCTGTTTCTATCGTGACCAGCAACCAGCGAACGACTGCAATCGTCACAATTATCGGTAGGAGTACCGCAAGACCTTTAAGTAAATACTGTATGGCTTTTTTCATTATGCTACTCTCTTGTGAGTTTGTTCTAGCTTAGCTTTTTCAGGACCTAACATGAAACTATTTGGCAGCTATACCTCACCTTTTGTGCGTCATTGTCGAATTGTCTTGGCGCGCAATGAACAGAAGTTCGAATTAGTGCCCACGGACTATGCGCAAAGTGCGCAGAATTCTCCGGCGAAACGTGTACCGTTCTTTACTCATAATGGGCTAAAGTTGCACGATTCGTCGTCGATTTTACGTTATCTTCGCAATTTGGCAGACCAAGGGTTTTGTGAAGACATCGAGGATTTTGACCTCTACTGCTTGGTCAATACCGCACTCGATACGACGATTAACCTATTCCTACTCGATCGCGACGGTGTTGCTATCGAAGAAATTGGCTATTTACAGCGTCAACATTCACGAGTGATTGCGATTCTCGATGAACTAAACGACCGCGATTGGCCCGAAGCGGATCCTGAAAACGACGCCCACTTACGCTTGGCCTGCTTCTTGAGTTGGGCGCAGTTCCGTGAGCGTTTGGATATTCATCAGTGGCCGAATTTGCAGAACTTTTTGGCCAGCGTGAACCAACAGCCTTGGTTCGCCAACACTCATCCAGCATTAAGTTAAATAATAAGAAGAAGGTAAATCTCATGCGTTTTATGATCACTATGGCGAGTGTAGCTGTGTTAGCAGCTTGCTCACCGCAACAAGAAACGAGTACTCCAGAAGTGGCGGAAAAGACAACAACGGTAAACACGCAAATGACGTACCCAACCACATTCCGTGGCAACGTGACCGATGAGTATTTCGGTACGGTTGTTGCCGACCCCTACCGCTGGCTGGAAGACGATCGTAGCGAAGAAACCGAAGCTTGGGTTAAAAAGCAGAATGAAGTCACTTTTGATTACCTAGAGCAAATTCCTTATCGCCAAGAGATTGAAGAACGTCTCACGGCGATGTGGAACTACGAGAAAATCAGTGCGCCGTTCAAAGAAGGCGATTACACCTACTTCTACAAAAATGACGGTCTGCAGAACCAAAGCGTGTTGTATCGTACCGACGCAGAAGGCAATACCGAAGTCTTCTTAGATCCAAATACTTTTAGCGAAGACGGCACCACCTCTTTGGCGAGCATTAGCTTCTCGAAAGACGGTTCAATTGCAGCTTACTCAATCTCTGAGGGCGGCAGCGACTGGCGTAAAATCATCATTATTGATGCGGAAACGAAAGAGCAGCTTGAACCTGAACTGGTTGATGTGAAGTTCAGCGGTATCTCTTGGTATGGCAACGAAGGCTTTTATTATTCAAGCTACGACAAGCCTGAAGGGAGCGAGCTTTCAGCGAAAACGGACCAGCATAAGCTGTACTACCATGAATTGGGCACCGAGCAAGCCAATGACCCAGTTATTTTTGGCGGTACTGACGCCGAGAAGCACCGTTACGTAGGTGGTTATGTATCTGAAGACGATAATTACCTCTACATTACGGCGGCCGTCTCAACCTCTGGCAATAAACTGTTTATCAAAGATTTGAGCCAAGAAAATGGCGAGCTAGTGACGGTCCAAGGACATACCGACGCCGATACTTATCCGCTGGATAATAAAGGTTCAACACTTTACCTCGTAACCGACTTGGATGCGCCAAACAAGCGTGTTGTTACTGTTGATGCAAGCAACCCAGGGCAGGAGAATTGGCAAGACTTTATCGCGGAAACCGAGAACGTGCTAAGTGTAGGTACCGGTGCGGGCTATATCTTCGCCGAGTACATGGTTGATGCGATTTCAAAGGTTGAGCAATACGACTTCGACGGCAACAAGGTACGTGATGTGACCTTGCCGGGCGTTGGCAGCGTCGGTGGTCTGGGTGGCAAAGCAGAAGCGGAAGAGCTTTACTACACGTTCACTAACTACAATACACCAAGCACGATTTATAAATTCGACCCTGAGACAGGCGAGTCGAGCGTGTATGAAAAATCGAAGGCCGATTTCGATAGCGAAGCTTATGTGTCGAAGCAAATCTTCTACAGCTCGAAAGATGGTACCGAAGTACCGATGATTATCACGCACAAGAAAGGCTTAGAACTCGATGGCACCACGCCGACCATTTTGTATGGTTACGGTGGCTTTAACGTCAGTTTGACGCCGTCATTCAGCATCACCAATGCCTTATGGCTAGAAATGGGCGGCGTATATGCTGTGGCAAACTTGCGTGGTGGCGGTGAGTACGGCAAAGCTTGGCACGACGCTGGCACGCAAATGCAAAAGCAAAACGTCTTTGACGACTTTATCGCTGCTGGTGAGTACTTGATTGCAGAAGGCTATACCTCAAGTGAGCGTTTAGCAGTGCGCGGTGGCTCAAACGGTGGTTTGCTGGTGGGCGCAGTGATGACTCAGCGTCCTGATTTGATGCAAGTCGCATTGCCGGCGGTCGGCGTACTCGATATGTTGCGTTATCACACCTTTACTGCTGGCGCAGGCTGGGCATATGACTACGGCACGGCGGAAGACAGCAAAGAGATGTTTGAGTACCTTTACGGTTATTCGCCGGTACATAATGTTGAGCAAGGAGAAAGCTATCCAGCGACCTTGATCACCACTGGCGACCATGACGATCGTGTAGTACCTGCGCATTCATTTAAGTTTGCTGCTGAGTTACAGGCGAAGAACACAGGCCCGAATCCACAGTTAATTCGGATTGAGACCAACGCAGGTCACGGTGCCGGTACGCCTGTATCAAAAACTATCGAACAATACGCAGATATCTATGGATTCACCCTTTACAACATGGGTGTAAAAGACCTAGCAGAGCTGAATTAAACACAGGAAAGCTAGGGATAGACGTAACAAAGGCCTCCACTAGGAGGCCTTTTTGATAGTGACAGAGAACAACCGACATCGGTCGACCAAGAAAGTGGTATTGATTAGCCGCACGGGGCTTCTGATGGGGCTTTGCGGCGTTACTATTGCTTGGGTCCGTGCAAGGTTATCGCAGAAACGTAGTTTTTCTCGATCGCTTTGGCTAAATCGGTATCGAGCACCTTGTGCGCTTCGGCAAATGGCACATTCAGGCTGACAATGCCCCATGCCTGATTGCGACCATGTACTTTGCCCGCATAGAGCGCTTTATCTACCAGTTGCAGCGTGGCTTCCCAGTCCATTTCTGTTTGATTGAGATCGCCGAATGGGTAGCCGATAAAGCCAGCCGTACCGGTTATAGATAAGTTGGCGTTGTCGGTAGTGATGGGCTTTTCACCAATGGCTTTAAGCATGCGCAAGACAAATCTTGGGAGCGCCTCTTTATCGGTGTTTTTCAGATAAATCAGGAACTCTTCGCCACCCCAGCGGATAACTTTGTCGTCGTCACGACAAATATCAAGTAGCCGTTGAGCGACCGATCGAATGACCTCGTCACCGGCGCTATGCCCGTGATGATCGTTAATGCGCTTAAAGTAGTCGATATCCAGCAGCACCATCGCGTCGTTTAACGGTTGTTGCTCGGTTGCTTGCCGTTGCAGCTCTTGTTGCATGGCGCGGCGGTTGAGTAGGCCGGTGAGAGGGTCACGCAAGGATTGATCTGCGAGTTGTGCATTGGCATGCTGCAACGCCTGATTCGAGCGTCGTGCCGAACGGTACAGATAAAATGCGAGCGCGGAGAGCAACAGCGCTACCGCGACGCCTAGAACAAGAATCAATTGGCGCTGGCGCTCGTTTTCTAGCAGCTGATCACTGAGTTGGTTTTGCTGTTGTAGCAGCTCGATTTGCTGCGCCTTGTCTTTCGAGTCATACAGGTTTTGCAGCTCGGTCACATTCTTCTGCAACTCGGTGTTAAAAACACTCTCGCGTAACTGGCGTTGTTCGACAAGAATTTCGTTGGCTTGCTTATGTCGATTTGCCATGGTGAGCGCTTCGGCATACTCTCCGAGCAATTTTTCAAACTCACTATTGCTCCATGTACCACGTGCTTCGTCGGCCACGCGCTGCATGGCTGCTAAGCCTTGTTCATATTGGCCTAAATGGACGTCAATAAAGCCTAAGTTGAAGCGGATGAGTTCTTCGCTTAGCACGTCGTTGGTTTCTTGAGCGAGTACAAGCGCTTCATTCAACACCTGAATTCCAGCCTCAAAACGCTGCGTACGAATCGCTAAATCACCTATATTATTGAGCACCGACGTATGCATGTAACGCCATTGAGCGTCCGCTTTGATACGGCGCTCGAGCTCGCTGTAGATATCGAACGCTAAGTCGTACTTACCTTGATTGGTTGCAGTGACCGCTTTCAAGAAGGAGATTTCAGGGCCGTACATGCTCTCTAAGTTGGCAGCTAACATGGCTTTTTCGGCTTCGTTAATTTGCTCTAAAGCCTGCGCAAAAAGCTGTTGCTCGTTATAGATTTCGGCAATTCGCAATTTAAGGAAAATACGGCGAATCGGGGTACGATCATTTTGCGTCTCGTCGACGGCCGCTGCGGCGGCGATGAGGTGCTCGAGAGCGCGCTCGGTATTATTCTTGGCGCGAAAAATGCTGGCGATAAGGTTATGTGCAAAGTAGCGCACGCGTGGCAACTGTGCGTCTTCTAAATGAACGGTCGCACTATTAATCAAGGTATAGGCTTCGGTCAACTTGCCTTCAATATTCTTCAGCAAAATACGTGTCGCAGCGACCTCTGTCTGCGCATCGGGTAGCTGGGTCGCACGTGCAAACTCGGCCGCTTTGTCGAGAACCGTATACGCCTCGTCCAGCCGTTCAAGGTAACCGAGCGATAAGGCAATGTAGGACTGTAGACGGACCTGACTCATTGGCGCGGTATTACTATCAATAGTTGCTTCAAGTTCGCGCATGGCATCAAGCATGGCTTGCTCTGATTCAGCAGCCTGCAGCAACCGATCTAGCTCTGCTTCAATTGGCGCGTCGAGCCGAGGGGCTGGCGTTTCATTGACTGCGACATCGGCGCTATCGGCACTGATAGGAATTTGCGTTTGGGCATAGGCAAAGCTGCTGCTCATAGTGAGCAACAGGGCAAACAAAAATGTACTCCAACCCTTGAGTTGGGTTATAACTGTTGTGTTGTTTTGTAAAGATGACAATTAAATTATTCCGAACGACATATCTGGTGCCAGCATACCATCTGGTCGGATCAGTTCAATAAGTATACGACAAATGACATGTATGAACGTTGACCGAGAGCAATGTTTTATTCGTGTTAATCTATGTCATCTTTACATAGATGTCGATGATAAATTCGGGAACAGCTAGAGTACCTTTGCGAATAGCTATAACTATTACTACCAAAAAAGAGGCCCCCAATGCCTAAAACATTGTTGAAAAACACTCAGCCATGGCTAGTAGCAACAGCACTGACCTTGCTCGTTGCGTGCCAACCAGCAACAGAACAACAGAGCGCAGCCGCAACTCAAGACGAGGCTCCGGTCGCCAAGCGTGAACCTTACACAATTGTTTCACCTCATGGAGAGCGCGTTGATCATTATTACTGGTTACGCGACGATGAACGCAAAGACCCTGAGGTCATCGCTTACTTAGATGCCGAAAATGCCTATTACGATGCTTATCGTGCCGAGTACCAAGGCCTGACTGATGAACTGGAGCAGGAGATTATTGGCCGTGTGAAGCAAGATGATAGCTCCGTGCCTTATCAGCGTGGCGACTATCTGTATCAAACCGATTACGAGGCGGGTAAAGAATATCCAATTTATTCGCGCACGCACATTGAGTCAGGCGAAAAGCAGATCCTCGTGGACGTCAACGTCTTAGCTGAAGGTGAGTCGTTTATGCAGGTTTCGAACCTGCAGGTCAGCCCAGATCAGAACAAAGTCGCCTACGTTGTCGATAACATTGGGCGTCGTCAATACGAACTGCATGTGAAAGACCTTACCACCGAAGCTGTGACTGAGACCGGTATCACCGGAATTTCAGCGGCAATTGCTTGGGCGAAAGACAACGAAACCTTGTTTGTGATTGAAAATGACCCGCAAACGCTACTGTCGAAGCGCGTCATCAAATATACGTTAGGCGCACCGCTGGAAACTGCGGAAGTTGTCTATGAAGAGCAAGACGATACCTTCTACATGTGGGTGAGTAACAGCTCAGACGATGAGTATGTGATGATCCAGCTCGACGCGACGGTTTCTGATGAGGTTCATGTTCTCGACGCAGACACGCCGAATGAAGATTTCCAAGTTTTGGCGCCACGTGAGCGTGATTTTAAATACTCTGCTGACCATATCGACGGTCGCTGGATTATCCTAACCGACTACCAAGCACCAAACTTCCAAGTCATGGAAGTTGCCCATGCGGATATCGGCGACAAGAGCAAGTGGCAGCCGTTGGTCGCACATGACGAAGCGGTTTTTATTCATGGCTTTGAATTGTTTGCCGATTACTTGGTGTTGAATGAACGTCGTGAAGGCTTACGACAAATTCGCGTCGTACCATGGGCAGAGCCAGCAGAAAGCTATGTCGTCAATGCTGACGAAGCGAGCTATGTCATGACGTTTGAAAGGAATGTTGAACAAGACACGGACGTGTTGCGTTATAACTACACCTCGTTAGTCACGCCAACGGTTACCTACGCAATGAATATGGCAACCCAAGAGCGTGAAGTCTTAAAAGCGACCGAAGTGCCGAACTACGATGCTTCCAAGTATACCACCGCACGCACGTGGGCGACTGCTGATGACGGCACGCAAGTACCGGTTTCACTGTTATACAAAAAGGATTTCAAACAAGACGGTACCGCGCCACTCTATCAATATGCTTATGGGTCGTATGGTTCAACGTCTGAGCCTTGGTTCCGTTCGTCGGTGTTCTCACTTGTTGACCGTGGCTTTGTTTATGCCATCGCGCATATTCGTGGTGGCCAAGAAATGGGCCGGCATTGGTATGAAGATGGCAAACTCGAAAACAAGAAAAATACCTTTACTGATTACATTGACGTAACCGAACACTTGATCGCTGAGAAGTATGCAGATCCTGATAAGGTGTTTGGTATGGGCGGCAGTGCTGGCGGCTTGTTGATGGGTGCGGTAGCGAACTTAGCCCCTGAGAAATACCGTGGTTTAGTCGCGCATGTGCCGTTTGTTGATGTGGTGACCACCATGTTAGATGAGAGCATTCCGCTGACCACCAATGAGTTTGATGAATGGGGTAATCCAAAGAACCAACCGTATTATGACTATATGCTGTCGTACTCGCCTTATGACCAAGTCAGTGCGCAAGAGTATCCCGCAATGCTCGTGACGACGGGCCTGCATGATTCTCAGGTGCAGTATTTTGAACCTGCGAAGTGGGTCGCCAAGTTACGCCATTTGAAGGTCGGCGATAATCCACTAATGATGAAGACGAATATGGAAGCGGGTCATGGCGGCGCTTCAGGACGCTTTGCGCGCCTGAAGGAAACCGCCGAAGAATATGCATTTATTCTAGACTTGCTGGAAAATCCTGAAGAGTAATTAGTACTGAGCGTTGTGATAGATGTTTTGGACATCGTCACAATCGTTCAGCATATCGAGGAATTTTTCCATCATGGCCACATCGTCACCGGCGATGTCGGTCATGACTTGCGGTAAATACTGAATTTCGTCGACTTCGAACTCGAGGTCGGCGAAAGCTTCTTGTAAGGCCGTTTTCGCTTTGTGCCACTCGGTGTGCGGCGCAAAAACTGTAATATGACCTTCTTCAGCTTCAATATCGGTTACATCAACATCAGCCATCATCAATGCTTCTAATGCGGCATCTTCATCATCACCGGCAAATTTTAAGATAGCGCAGTGGTCGAACATATGCGCAACACTGCCCGGTGCACCGATTTTTGATTTGGTCTTAGTAAAACAGTTACGAACCTCACCGTAGGTGCGGGCGTTGTTATCTGTCAAACACTCCACCATGACCATGCAGTTGCCCGGTCCGAAGCCTTCGTATACCGCCGGTGCATAGTCTTCGCCAGCGCCGCCTTTGGCTTTATCAATGGCCTTTTCGATAACGTGCGCTGGAACTTGGTCCTTTTTAGCGCGGTCGATTAAGCTGCGTAATTGCAAGTTGGCATCGGGTTCAACGCCGCCTTGCTTCGCCACAACATAAATCTCTCGGCCGTATTTGCTGTAAACTTTACTTTTAGCCGCCGCGGTCTTCGCGATCGACTCCTTGCGGTTTTGAAAGGCGCGACCCATAGTGAACTCTCGTTGCTGTTAATAAGAAAGGCGCAATTTTATACGCACTATGCGAAACAATGCAAAGGGATCCAGTTTAACTCTTGCTGCGAATCACGTATTTTAGCTGTAGCTAATGCATTTGAAGGAGAAGTAAACATGAGCGCTACCAGTCAAGCACAAGTCAAAGCATTTTTGGATGATGACAGCGAAACCTTTAGCTATGTGGTGTGGGACGCCGCTTCGCAAGCCGCGGTCATTATCGATCCGGTGTTGGATTTCGATTATAAATCGGGCCGTACAAAAACCACGGGTGCGCAACGATTGATTGATTTTGTTCGCACTAATAATTTGCAGCTCGAGTGGATCCTCGAAACGCATGCGCATGCCGATCATCTATCGGCGGCGCCGTTTGTCAAAAGCGAACTAGGCGGTCGCATTGGTATCGGCGAACACATCCAAGATGTGCAAAAGATATTCAAAGAAGTTTTTGACTTGGAAAAAGAGTTTCTCCCCAATGGGGCGCAGTTTGATCACCTGTTCACCGACGGCGAAACCTTTTCGGTGGGCAACATGCAGTTTGAAGTCATGCATACCCCAGGCCATACCCCAGCCGATATCGCTTATATTATTGACGGCGCCAAAGCTTTTGTCGGTGACACTCTATTTATGCCGGATGTTGGCACTGCACGTTGTGACTTCCCCGGTGGTAGCGCGACCACGTTGTATCGCTCAATTAAGAAGTTGCTGGCCTTGCCGGAAACGACGGAAATCTATATTTGTCACGACTACCCGCCAGCCGGACGCGAACATGAGTTTTGTACCACAGTTGCGGCCCAACGCCAGGAGAGTAAGCACGTGCACGACGGTGTCAGTGAGGCCGAATTTGTCAAAATGCGTGAAGAGCGCGATGCAACTTTAGAAATGCCGCGGCTTATTTTACCCTCAATACAGGTCAATATTCGTGCGGGCGAAATGCCACCTGCCGATGCGCAGGGTAAAGTCTATTTGAAGCTCCCTATTAACCAATTGTAGGTGTCTATGCTGGCTTGGTTTGGCGTTGTTTTAATTGCAGTATTAGCGCTCGGTGGCTGGATTTCATCGCCCCTGGCGCTACTGATAGGTTTTGTCTTGGCAGGCTTCGGTTGGGTGCCGCGGCATTTCAATCCTGCTAAGTACGCCAAACAATTGCTAGGCGTTGCCATCGTTTTGCTCGGCTTTGGTATTCACTTGGATACAGCGCTAGCAGTGACGGGCGATGCATTGGGCTTGATAGCGGTGTCGCTGGTGGCCACACTGGTATTGGCGTTGCTTATTGGTAAGGCGCTCAAACTGGAGCTGAGTACAGCACACCTTATCGGCTCTGGTACTGCTATTTGTGGCGGCAGTGCTATTGCTGCGGTAGGCCCAGCGATTCGAGCGCGCAGCGACCAAATGGCATTGGCGCTAGCGGCAGTATTTATTTTGAATGCCTTGGCGCTGTTCATTTTTCCACTAGTGGGCCATTATTTTGCACTCGACCAACACACCTTTGGTATTTGGGCTGCTGTTGCAATTCATGATACTTCGTCGGTGGTCGGTGCGGCCGAAGCCTATGGTGACGAGGCTTTAGTGGTGGCGACCACGGCCAAGCTCGCGCGCGCGCTGTGGATTATCCCGGTGGCTTTTGTCTCGGCGCTGGTTGCTGCGCGTTTCAGTGACAAACCTGGACAGTCGACGTGGGCGCTCCCATGGTTTATTGTGGGTTTTATCGTAACCATTTGCATTGCCACCTTTTTACCGCAAGGCGAGGCCGTGTACGATGGCATGTTCTTAGCCGGTAAACGGATTTTGGTTTTCTGTTTGTTCTTAATTGGGCTAAGCTTAACTTTGAAAAGAATCCGCGCCGCAGGATTTAAACCTTTGTTATTGGCCATTATTTTGTGGCTGGTGATTGCTGTAGGAAGCCTCGCTTGGTTGCTCATTTAATTAAAAAAGAGAAACAGAGAAAGACTTTACATGACGATACCTGAAAGTATCCGCCAACAAACCTGTCGAGACTGTTTGGCTGGAAAGGATCTCGGCTTTGCCATCGAAATGGCGTTTCAGCCCATTGTCGACTTGCAGACACAAAAAATTATCGCTTATGAAGCGCTTGTCCGTGGCCCAAACGGGGAGGGAGCGGGATGGGTGTTTGAGCAGGTTACGCATGATAACCGCTATTACTTCGATCAAGCCTGCCGTGTGAAAGCAATCGAAACAGCCGCAAAGCTCGGCTGCAAAGAGTTTTTGCACATCAACTTCTTACCCAATGCAGTTTATAGCCCTGAAACATGTATAAAAGCGACCATTGAAGCCGCTGATTTGTATGGTTTTGACCTCACTAAACTCGTCTTTGAAGTGACCGAGGGTGAAGAAATTATTAGTAAGTCGCATTTGCAGCGTATTTTTTCTAGTTATGCGGCGCGCGGCTTTCAAACGGCCATTGACGATTATGGTTCAGGTTATGCGAGTCACCAATGGTTGGTGGAATTACGACCACATATCTTAAAATTGGACCGAACCTTGATCATCGACATTGATCAGAGCCCTGAAAAACAACAAGAAGTTAAACAAGTTCTCGCTCAATGTGAACTGCAAGGAACGCGATTATTGGCCGAGGGCATTGAAACTGAAGCAGAAATGCAAACTTTGGCATCCTTAGGCCTGCGCTATATGCAAGGGTATTTATTTGCACGTCCCGAATTTAAAGGTCTGCCAGAGGTAACCTTTCCCTCCATGAGCTAAAAGCGAATGCGAAAGCTTATTTTTTAAGAATTTGTCGACTCAGCGCATAAATTATAAAAAATGTTATAGAGTTGATTTACGGGTATTGCTACCGTCAGATAGCATATTTCAAAATTTGTACTACGATCCTTCGTGAAATCAACAGATTTTTAGAGTTATCAGTTGTTGTTTTTATCTGTAACGTACTTGCAAAGATCTAACACCCTCTCAGCAGAATATGGCAAAAGAAAAGTGTAAGTTGCAAGCGTTCAAGCCGTTGTCGGAGGATTCGATATGACATGGTTTGATATATACTTATACGGACTCAAATGGCTCGCCATCGGCGTCATGGTGGTATTGTTTATCTTTGGCCTCGATGATCTCTTCATCGATTGCTACTACTGGATTCGCAACCTTTATCGTAAGTTAACGATCTATCGAAAATTCGACTATTCGGACCCCGAAACACAAGTTAACGCTAGCGCAGAATCACCTGCAGACCTTGCGCCTGTATGGTTTCGTGCAGGGGGATACGTCTCGTGATCTGGTCGCGATCGGTGATGCCGAATTAGGCGCGCACGGCTGGCGTTATCTGCTCCAGCAAGTGGTTGCCCGCAATATCGACTTTGGCGTGTTACAGTGGACACAGTACGGTACTGAGTCGTTTCAAAGTCCGCGACCTTGGCTGTTTGAAACGGCGACGTTATGGCAACACGAAATGCCGCTGTGGTTAGGGTTGCATACTGAGCCTGATTACTTTGCTGAAATGGCAAAAGGTGTTGAGGCGCAACAGACATTCTTCGACACCTATTTGCGCAAAGTAAATGCCAGCGCTGCGCAATGGCAGTTGTGGACGCAGCAGCATCAAGAGAGCTTTCTCGGTTGGTATGCCCCCTTAGAGTTGAGCGATGCCTACTTTGCTACCGAACAACAGCGGGCGCAGTTATACAGCTTCTTGGCCGCGTTGAAGCAACGCTTGGGAACAACACCCCCAGCGATAAGTTTGTTTATAAATGCTGATCTGAACCCACGTGAACTCGGCCATTGGTTGCAAGGTAGTGCTGATCAACGAAGCCTTTGTGCAGACCTCAGAAAAGCCTTTTCAAGCACGTCCAGCCCATCGTGAAGAGTTGCGAGAGGCAATCGCGCAACAACCTGACTGCCATCGCCGGATTCTGTTTTCCTTACGTTATTTTCCAGAAACCACGGGCTTACTCTACCTAACTGATGTGACGCAGGAATCCCAAGGGTAACGCATTACACCTGCGCCGATGGGCGCGCCTTCATCTGCTGGTACCACTTGTTGAGGTGGGGCAGACTTTCATCGACTCTTAACTGGATCACACGTGCGAAAGCTGTCACCGCAAAGGCGGTAAGGTCGGCAGCGGTGAGCTTGTCACAACAAATAAACTCGCGCTCGGCGAGGTGTTCGTTGAGAAACTCCATAAACTTCCGGGTCTCAGCGACGCAGGACTCCCCCCACGCTTGATTGGGCGTCATGCGGTCTTTGAAGTAGCCGCTGGTATGCTGAAAGCCCATGCCGCAAGGCACAAAATAATAGTAATCCAACCAGCGCGACCACTGCTCAATGAGGGCTTGCTCGGTGGCCGACTCGCCGAGTAATTTCGGCGTATCAGGGTAGGCCTCTTCAAAATAACGGCAAATCGCCATGGTTTCGGCAATGCACGTGCCATCATCCAATTCAAGTACCGGCACTTTTTTCATTGGATTCTTGGCGACAAATTCAGGCTTCAAGTTTTCGCCTTTTTGAATATCAACCTCGACGCACTCGACTTTATCTAGCAACCCTTTTTCGGCCAAAAACATGCGGACGCGGCGCGGATTGGGGGCGGTTTTGGTTTCGTAAAGCTTCATCGTTGGAATCCTTGTTGCGAGTTAGTCTTGCCACAGCTTAAGTGGAACCTGTTGCAATTGCACATAGTCGCCATTAGGTAACTGTAACTGCAGCGTACCATCTTTAAACACTTTAACATTAGAGACTTGCTGCAGCTCACGCAAGAATTGAGCTTCATAGTCCATTGCCGCAGGTGGGCACATGCGTTTAGTGACCGCGAGCGGACTGAAGCGTAGCCCTTCACCGGTTATTTCATAGCCGCCATTGAGGTAATTACAGCCGGCAAAACCACTAACCCTTTGATCTGAGTGGAAGGTCAATGACGGTGGTTCTGTAACCTCACTTGGTACGTTAATCACTTGCCAGCTTGCGCCTGCTATGAGTCGGTTGGGATCTCCGGCACAGCCTTGCAGAACCTCTTTTTCGGTATGTAGGTCGGCCGTGAACGGAAAGCTTTGCCCACTCATACTGTCATAGCAGATTTCCTCGAGCAGCTTGAGGGACCAGCCGTTGTCGAAATCGAGCGACGTCCGCAAAGGTTGAACTTGCTCAGGTTCGTTGCGGGTAAAAGTATGGCTGGACTCACTGCCCGGTTGGCGCAAGATGGCTTGATCGCCATTGATTTCAAGGAGCCAAAACGGTTCGTTGCCGCGGGCATTGAGCTGTTGCGGCAAGGTGCCATCGACCACGCATAACGGTAGCGAAAAACCCTCGGCGCTAAACTGTGCCTCGTTGCCTTTGCTCCAGAACTCGGTACCACTCGCGCTATCGGTAAATCGCGCGCCAGATGCACTGCGGCTCTGGGTTAGTGTGAGTTCTTGGGCGCCTTGCGCACCAAAGCGTAAGGTGAGCGTTTCACCCTCTAGCTCGGTGGTTAACGGCAACGCGCCGCAGTGATAGCTCACTTGTTTGCTAACGTTGTCGCTTGGACTGCAGGCTAGCAGGGGAAGCGTTACGAGCGCGACAGTTAAACCACGAAAAACTGACATATTAGGCACCTAGTGTTTGCGATAGCGGTACTCTATTATTGTCCTTTTGCAGTTGTTTTACGAGGGCCAGAAACTCCTTATCAGAAGTTTTACTCGCAGCATCAAGGCATTTAGATTCATGACGTCACCTTGTTGGCTGTTGCTTTGGGATCGTACTTGCGGGTGAGATAGGTGATAAAAATAGCGCCGATCACGCCTGGCAGTACCCAAAACAGGATCTGCCAATTACCGGGTAGCGAAATAAGGTGCCGCGCGCCAAAGGTGATGAAGGCAGTGTATGCTGCAATACCAGAGCCAATATAATTACCTAGATGTTCGGTCAGCCACTTTTTGCGTGAAACCTCACGCTTAAAAACAAAGTGCAAGGTACTGAATGTTCCAAACAGACCAAGGGCCCCGAAAATCAGTAGTAGCGGATGGGACGCTTGCCAGCCGAAATAGGTTATCAGCACACTTAAGACCGCAAGAATGCCGGTAAGCGTGAGAAACAAGGGGGTTCTAAAGAGCGCACGGCTCTGCTTGGCTTGCAAAACGAGTTGACCGCTATAGACCGTAAAAAAGGTAATATAGCCCAAGAACAACAGCAGTAGTGCAAAGAAGCGGACGTTGTTTAGCACGGCCTGTAAATCGTTGGCATTAAGTAGATTGGGTTTGACCGCGGTTGGCACAGCGAGCATCAACGCAGACATAGCAATACCGCACGCAGCAACAATATACATAAGTCGGCGATAATAACGGCCAAAGCGCTTATGCTGTTCCCCACCTTTAAGCGCAAAGACTGGCACCCAGAACAAAATAATCGCCATGACGCCGGCGGTCACATGAAAGTAAAATAGCAGTTGGTAAAAATGACTCATCACAGCACCCTCCAATTGATGATAGAGCTAGTTTAAGCAGGGGTGCGAGGAAAGGTGAGTGCCATGGGTCACGATCTAAAACGTGACTTTTGGCCTAGTCTGCGTTGAAATGGGACAACAGAATAACAACGAGGAAAGTTATGACTTCTACATATAAGTTACTTGTCGTCACGGCTGCGACATTGCTGCTTTTAGGCTGCCAGCCCGCAGAGAATAACAATGGCGCGACAGAAAATGACGCACAACAAAGCACAGAGAACGCCGGTGCGACATCTGGTGTCGCAATCGAGTTAGATCCGACGCCTAATGTCGCACAGGAATTTAGTGCGACAGATTTTGTCGAGGGCAAAGACTATCGGGTACTCGATACGGCACTCACCTTAGCCGACTTTGAAAAAGCGCCTGGTGAACGAGGCTTTGTTATGGAGTTTTTGTGGCCAGGGTGCCCCCATTGCCAGCACTTTAATCCGACGATTAATGCCTTTGCGTTGGAATATTCAGATGTTGCTATCGTGAAGCGTGCGGCGCCGGCGAACGAGCGTTGGGCCTATGATTCGCGGATTTTTTATACGCTGCGCCAAGTTGCCGATACGAATCTTGATGATGAAATGATCGAATTCTACGAGCGTACGCGTGAAAACCAAAACCGTTTACCGAGCCCCGAGGACATTCAGAGCTTCCTCGCTGAACACAGTATTGACGGTGAGGCTTTCGCTAGCGCCTTCGAAGATCCCACGCAAACTGACAAGCTGCGTAAAATCATGACTGACATGATGGACGCGGAAATCACCAGTGTGCCGACGCTAGTGGTTAACGGAAAATACGTTATTACCGCCACTGCGCCGCATTCACCAGAAGAGTCACAGCGTTACTTTGCGCTGGTAAATCATCTGCTTGAGCGCGACTAAGCATTAGCCGAGGTGCTGTTGCAGCCATTGCTTAAAATGCTGTGGCGGCAACGCACCTGCTTGTCGTGCAACTTCCTGTCCGTTTTTAATGATCATTAAGGTAGGTATACTACGAATCGCAAAATGCTGAGCTAAATGCGGCTCGGTTTCGGTACTCACTTTCACAAAACGTGCGCGATCGGCGTACAACTTAGCCACCTCGCTAAAGGTCGGCGCAAACTGCTGGCACGGTCCACACCAACTTGCCCAAAAGTCGATCACCAGCGGCAGCTCGCCATCGCGATGGGCGCGAAACTGATCGGCAGTGACGCCGAAAGCCTCGCCACTAAAAAGCTTTTGTCCGCATGCGCCACACTTGGCTTCTGCCCGCGCGCGGGACTCCGGCAGACGGTTTTTCTTATTACAATGAGGGCATGCAACAATAATTGAGTCTGACATGAGCGTCGATTCCGTTTAATTTAGTTACCCACGAAATATAGTGTCAATTTTGCGCGTTTCAAGTTGCTTTCAGCGATCCGTTAGCTATCTTTACGAGTATTAGTAGCAAGCTAATTTAAAGGGGAAAGTTGTTCCATGTTAAATATGGATTTCTCGAAGCGCGTCGTCATTGAAACCGCGACGGCGCAATGGCAGCCTAGTCCAGCCAAGGGCATTGAGCGCAAATTGTTGGAACGCGAAGAGGCTGAACGGGGGCGGGCAACGAGTATTGTCCGTTATGCGCCAGGTTCGCACTTCGCAACTCATGAGCACCCATTAGGCGAAGAGATTGTTGTGCTTGAGGGCGTATTTTCTGATGAGACCGGTGACTATCCTGCGGGGACCTACTTGCGTAACCCACCAGGTTCGTCGCATGCGCCCTTTAGCGAACAGGGCTGTACGCTGTTTGTGAAATTGCACCAGTTTTCACGTGCTGACCGTGAGGTGGTGCGCATCAATACCAACACTGCGCCTTGGCTACCCGGGCAAGGCGGGTTACAAGTGATGCCGCTGCATAGTTTCGAAACCGAGCATGTGGCGTTGGTGAAGTGGCCTGCGGGTGAGGCGTTTAAACCGCATCGCCATTATGCGGGTGAAGAAATTCTTGTGCTCAGTGGTGAATTCATTGATGAGCACGGTCACTATCCGCAGGGGACTTGGCTGCGCAGCCCGCACGCCAGCAAACATACACCTCGTGTTGATGAAGAAACCATTATTTACGTAAAAACAGGCCATTTACCGGTGCCAGAACTCGCCTACTAAACAGCACTTATGCTATTTTGGCGTTATCGAAAATCATACGAGAGGACATTCCGATGACGCCAGCGCAAGCGCGCCAACTGGTGGCAATGCAAATTGCCTTCAATCAAGTGATAGACCCCGATTATCCTGAAGCTCCTAAAGTAAAGCGCGATGACGTTAAAGCCATTTTAGTTGAGCTTGGCGAATACTTTGAGCACACGGCCTATAAGTGGTGGAAGAAGCAAGAGGCCGATTGGGCGCAAGCCAATATGGAGCTTATCGATATTCTTCACTTCGCGATCTCTGATGCGGTTGAGCATGCCTGTGAGCAAGGCAAAGATGTCGTAACTGCGACAGAATATGTCGCACAGATCTTGTTGGCCGGTGCTGAACATCATGGCAACGTGCGCGACGGTAAAGAATTAGTCGCAGCCTTAGCAGCCGATGGCGATGACGCAACCCCGCTGGTTTGCGGCGCAGTGTTCTTCGATAAGTTGATGACCATGTTGGTTGACGCGTATGGCGATGCGGATAGCGTCTACCTGACCTATATTGGCAAAAATGCGCTGAATAACTTGCGCCAGCAGCGCGGTTACAAACAGGGCACTTACATCAAAATGTGGCACGGCGAAGAAGATAACGAAGTGATGATGCGTTTGTTAAGCGAACATCAGGCCGAGATCATTGCGGCCGAGCAACCGTTAGTGCACGCACAAACCTTGTTACTCGACCACTATGATCGTGAGGTCGCTTCCGCTTAGTTGCGGTACGCTGGCATCAGATAAACTTCGCGGACGCAGTTGCGTGGGTGTGCGTTGAGCGCATACAGCACTGCGTCGGCAACGTCCTGAGGGTCAAGCTTGTCAGGCTTTGGCTCATCAAAGAATGGGGTATTCACCATACCCGGTGCAATCGTTGTACAACGGCCGTCCCATTCTTTCATTTCTTCTGCTAAGTTCTGCGCAAAGCCATGCACAAACCACTTGGTCGCACCGTAGACCGAACCTTTAATGGTATTGCGCCCTGCGGCTGAACCGGTCATCAAGAAATGGCCGGTGGTTTTGCGTAAATGCGGTAAGGTAAGGCGTGCGGTATACAGCAGACCATTAATGTTGACGTCAATCATGGTCTTCCATTCGTTGGCATCGCCTTTCTCAGTGCCAGGTGTTTGCACCCCGGTACCGGCATTCGCGAACACCGCATCGAGACGGCCAAATTTTTCGAGACCCTTCACTACCACTTGTTCGAGCGATTTGTAGTCACCAGCATCGGCAGCAACTCCCAGCGCTTGCTCGCTACCAATCTCGGCCACCAGCTCATCTAGCAACTCTTTCCGGCGTGCGGTAAGAATCAGTTTGAACCCTTCACGTGCGGCCGTCAGTGCGGTGGTTTTGCCGATACCACTCGAGGCGCCTGTGATCATCAATACTTTTTCGTTTTGCTCTGCGGACATAGTTGTTGCTCCTTTTACTGCTCGTTTTTCTCCCAACTTTGCAAGGCAAAATCTGGGAACTCAGATGCGTTTGACTGTTGATTCAGTTTAACAGTCGTTGCAAATACTTCATTACGGAACTTAGCGAGTTCAGACCACAATGCCTGGAATTCTGCTTTGGCTTGGCCTCGATTTGACTCTATATAGGTCTCCAATAACGGGCTTACTGCTTGAAAGCCAGCTCGGACCCGCTGCGCCTGGCGCTGTTCAAATGCCTGCACCTGTTGTTGCCATTCTGTAGCGCTGGCTGGCTGCGAAAACGTGCCATGCACAAAATAATTAGCAAAGGTTTGCGCATCGTGTGAGGCGGCATTGGTCCAATACTGCCAGTCGGATTTGTTCAGCACCTGACCATTTTCCGGATCAATGATCATAACGGTGGGCGTACCATAGTAGGTGGGCTGCCCATAGGCTTCCGTTATCTCAAAGCCGTACGTTAAATACCCTACATCCACCTTGCGCATAACAAACTTCTGCTGCAATTCAGCCTGCAAGCTGGGTTCGTTAAACCGATCCATAAGTGCCACGCTGTCATGGCACCAGTCAGCGCCCAGGACCAGCATTAGGAGCTTGTCTTCAGCAGCAGCTTCTTGCTGCGCTTGTTTAATATCAGCCAAGCTCGGTTGCTGACCGGTAAAGTATGGCTTCTCGGTAGCTGTCGCTGCAGAAAAGGGCAAAAGGAAGTTAACAACAAGCAATAAAGCAACGGCTTTAGACAGCATAAAATTAAACCTCGAGTTGTGGTGGAGTGTGTTGGTAACCTGCGGCCTCAAGTAACTTACCTAGGTGCAGCAAAGTATGTTCTTGGTGATGCTTGGCGGCAAACGAAAGACCGACAGGCAGGCCACTGTCGTTAAGCCCCGTGGGGACGGTCAGCACCGGTTGACCGGTTAGGTTATACAGCATCACAAAAGGGAAGCAATAATCAACATAAGGCACCTTTTCGCCGTCGAGCATTATCGATTCATGTTTATGATTATGCGGGAAGGCTGGCCCTAATGAGGTAGGGCTGATGACCACATCGACGTGCGCATACAAACGGTTCACTTCGGCAATCACTTCATCGCGCTCTTTGAGTGCCGCACTGAGCCGCTTCAGGCTTAAACCTAAGCCCGAACGTAGGGCTTTCGTTGCCGGCAAACTTGAGCGCTTGAGTAGCTTGCTGTATTGCCAGTAAATCAGTTTTCGTACCGGCCAACTTAACGTCTGCCCCATGACGAAACCAAACAGTTCGACCCACAGTGTGAGTAGCCTTCGCGCCAACTGCTCGTCGAGATTAATTTTTTCGACTGTTGCACCTTTGGCCCGTAAATCGGCAATGGTTTTATCCATTGCCCGTGAGACATCACTGCCGGCACCCAGCCCCATGAAATTATCGAGGTAACCAAAACGATACCCGGCGAGGCTCTCGGGCTGCTGTTGCGGGCATGCCACTGGGAGATAAAAGCGCTGTTGCCAATCCGGTTGATAAAGGATGTCGTAAGCCTGCTGCAAGCGCACAGCGTCGCGTGCTAAAGGCCCCGTGCTATTCATCATGTGGATACCGACATCGTGACCGGGTAACGGTGGGATATGGCCATCGTGCGCATGACCATTTTCCGTAGGCTTTAAGCCATACAATCCGCAAAAGTGCGAAGGATTACGGATCGAGCCACCAATGTCACTACCGAGTTCCAGGTCAACTAAGCCCGCAGCGAGCGCTGCTGCGCCTCCGCCGGTACTCCCACCGGGTGTACAGCTGAGGTCATAAGGGTTATTTGCGGTGGGGTAGAGCGGCCCAAAGGTTTGCGCATCGGCCAATAAGGCTGGCACATTTGATTTGCCAACAATCACGGCGCCGGCATCGATGAGTCGCTGCACTAACATTGAGGTTTTGTCAGCGCGATAGTTGCGTAGTGGCGGATAGTTGATGGTGGTTGCGGTGCCCTGAAGTGCATAGCACTCTTTGATTGAAATAGGGACACCGTGCAACGGACCGCGGGGCTCTATTTGATCGCATTGGCGTGCGGTCTGCAACGCCTGCTCATGGAATAACTCGACAAACGCATTCAGCTTCGGATTAAGTTTAGCGATACGTTCGAAACGCTCTTTTACCTGTTGTTCATAAGACATGACATGCTCACTATGCGGTTAAAGCACAATTTGCTGCGATTGACGCAGGCATCTAAACACCGTGTAAGTGCGTTTATGTGTTAGCTTAAAGTAAACACTAGAAAGGATAATAACAATGCTTAAAACGTTGAAAGTAAGCTCATTAGCGTTGGTTATCGGAGCCGGCGCCTTGTTGAGCGTGAGTACTGTTGCTCCAAGTCATGCCAACCCGGTCAAGCTGACCTATCAAGAACCTGCGCAAGCAATTATTGATATCGTGGATGCAGCACCGTCACCAGGTGGAAGCCTGAGTCCTGACGGCGATATCTTAATGGTCACTGGCTATCCTGCGCTGCCAACTATTGAGGATGTTGCTGCCGAGCAGCTTAAATTAGCTGGTCGCCGCATTAACCCTGCGAACTACACGGTCAGCCAAGCGCGTTATATCAGCGAGTTAAAGCTACTCAACGTCGCTGACGGTAGTGAGTTAGAGATTAAGGGGTTGCCAAGTGACTTAAAGATTCTCGGCGCCAGTTGGTCACCTAACGGAGACTACATTGCGGCAGCTCAGCAAACCACGGATAGCGTTGAGTTGTGGCTCATCGATGCCACCAACGGCAAGGCAACAAGTTGGTCAAGCACGCCACTAAATGCCGTTTGGGGCCCGCGCCTCGAGTGGCGTCACGATAGTAGTGGACTCTACAGCTACACCGTGGCTGAGGGCTTAACGAAGCCGCAAGCTTCGAATGTTCCAACGGGACCGGTGGTGACTGAAAGTGCAGGGCGCAACGCACCCGCGCGAACCTACCAAGATTTGCTGCAAAACAAGACGGACGAAGCCTTGTTTGACTATTACTTCACCAGCCAAATTCGCTTTTTCAACGTTAATGGTGAAGAGCAAAAAGTTGGCCCGCAAGCTTTGTACAATGGTGTAAGTGTCTCGCCAAGCGACGATTATTTATTAGTAAGTGAAATCAAGCGACCATATTCCTACGCGGTACCTTATTATCGCTTCCCGGAAACCACGATGGTCTGGAACCCCGCCGGTGAGAACATTTATACCGTGGTAGAACAAGGTCTGGCCGATAACCTACCGATTGCCTTTGATGCGGTCGTACAAGGACGTCGTTCAGTGCAGTGGCGTAACGATGCGGATGCTACGTTGGTATGGGCCGAAGCGACCGACCAAGGTGACCCAGCGGTCGAAGCAGAAATTCGCGACCAAGTGTTCCAGCAGGCAGCTCCCTTTGATGCTGAACCGCAGAAGCTGATTGATCTGAGCAAGCGCTTAGGTCGCGTATTGGCGGCCGACGAAGAGACGATTCTGATTTGGGAGCGTTGGTGGGCGGACCGCGATGAGAAGCTTTGGCTCGTAGATGCGACTTCGGACGCTGAGCCCAAATTGGTGTGGGATCGTTCATGGGAAGATCGCTACAACGACCCGGGGCAGCCATTTACCGTACAAGTTGACGGGCGGCGTTTATTGCATGTGCAAGACGGCAACATGTTGCTAAGCGGCACCGGTGCGTCGGCGGAAGGCGATCGTCCGTTTGTCGACCGCTTTAATTTGGCCAGTGGCGAGAAAGAACGCTTATGGCGAAGCGAAGCGCCTTATTTTGAACGTCCTTTGGATTTGATTGACGCTAAAGAGCTAACGTTCTTAACGCAACGCGAAGGCGTGGACGATCCTGCCGACTTCTTTGTGCGTGACCTTGATGATGCTGAACTGACTGCACTCACCGAAACCGCGCACCCTATGCCGCATACCAAAGGCATCACCCGCGAAATGATCACGTACGAGCGTGAAGACGGCTTAGCGATGTCAGCAGAGTTGTATCTTCCTGCGGGTTACAACAAAGAAACAGACGGTCCTTTACCAACCATGGTTTGGGCATACCCTCGTGAGTACAAGAGTTCCTCTGCGGCGGCACAAGTTTCTGGTTCGCCGTATGAGTTCGTGCGTATTAGCTATTGGGGGCCGCAGTACCTCGCCACGCAAGGGTACGCAGTATTAGCCAATGCCACCATGCCGATTGTTGGTGAGGGGGAGAATCGCCCTAACGATACCTTTATCGAACAGTTGGTGATGAACGGCCGTGCTGCCATTAAGGCTGGGGTCGACCGTGGCGTTACCGATCCTGACCGGGTCGCGTTGGGTGGTCATTCGTACGGCGCATTTATGACGGCGAACATGCTGGCGCACAGCGATTTATTCACCACCGGGATTGCCCGTAGTGGCGCTTATAACCGTAGCTTGACGCCGTTTGGTTTCCAACGTGAAGAGCGCACTGTTTGGGATGATACAGACCTCTACATCGGCATGTCGCCATTCTTCCATGCGCACAAAATCAACGAGCCGTTGTTGATGATCCATGGTAGTAACGACAATAACTCGGGGACTTTCCCGATGCAGTCTGAGCGCCTTTATCAAGCAGTGAAAGGCCTTGGCGGCACTGCTCGTTTGGTGATGCTACCGCATGAGTCGCATGGCTACCGCGCCCGCAAATCTGTGCTGCATATGCTATGGGAACAAACCCGTTGGTTGGATATGTACCTGAAAACTGAGGAATAAAACCGCGAAGCCCGCCTGCTGGCGGGCTTTTTTTATGGAGAGTCGTTAAGCGCGCGCCAAAATACGGTCAAGGTGATTGGCAAACTCCATGCGATCGCGTTGATTCAACGGCGGTGGACCGCCGCTTTGCACGCCGCTGGCGCGCATGGTGTCCATAAAGTCACGTACATTTAGGCGGCCTCGGATGTTGTCTTTGGTGAAAAGCTCGCCACGCGGACTCAGTGCTTGTCCGCCCTTGGCGATCACCTCGGCAGCTAACGGGATATCGGCGGTGATGACCAGATCGCCTGCTTCGCACCGCTTGACGATTTCGTCATCGGCAACATCAAATCCGCTGCTGACCGTAAGTGTTTGAATAAACTTTGAGGGCGGCACGCGCAAAGGCTGGTTGGCGATAAGTATAAGCTGAAGTCTTTTACGTTCTGCCGCACGGTACAAAATCTCTTTGATGACCGTTGGACAGGCGTCAGCATCTACATAGATTTTCATGATGGACTCTTATTGAGGTAGTCTCAGTAGCATAGCATGAGAGCTTAAGGACCTTAGTGGAATGCGTAAATTATTATTTGCCCTTGCGGCACCTTTATTGCTGTTGCAAGGCAAGCGGGTGCGAAAACAAACAGTGCGTCTGCCGGAGCCTCCTGGGGCGAGACATGGGGCGCGCGAGGGTGACGAACCTGCGTTGCAACTGCTGTTACTTGGCGACTCCGCAATCGCGGGTGTGGGCTGTCAGACACAAGAAGATGCGGTAGCCGGCCAATGGGTTGCGCTCACTCCTGCAGAACGAGCGTTACGCTGGCAACTGATTGCGAAATCGAGTTTAACCTGCGCAGGAGTTCTGGCGTTACTACAAGAGCATGAGGTGTACGTTAAAGCACCGGATGCGGTGCTGGTGTCGGTCGGAGTCAATGATGTGACACGGCGCACCAGCATAACCCAATGGCGTTGTGATCTGGAGCAGCTAACGCAGTATCTGACGGAGCAATTGCACGCCAAGCAGATCATTTATACCGCCTTGCCGCCGATGCATAAATTTCCTGCCCTTCCGCAACCCTTGCGTTGGTTTGTTGGACAGCAAGCTTTCGAATTAAATCATCACCTTGCTGAGCATTGCCAAACACATACCAACACCGAACTGTTAAACTTCGACTTACCTTATGAACCAGAGTACATTGCAGCTGACGGCTATCACCCCTCTGCACAAGCTGCAGCTATTTGGGCGAAAGCGGCTGCAGAAAAATTAGGAGTAACAAAAATTGATTCGTAAGACGCTGCTCTTTTTACTGTTGGCATTGGTCGTAGTGACGGTGATGGACTTATGGCGCGGCAAAGATCTACCCAAGGGCGCGTTGCCTGATACGCGTTGGGTCACTCTGGACGCGCAACATATCGATCTCGTGGAACAAAGTTATGGTGAGCCGGTGATTGTCTATTTCTGGGGCTCTTGGTGTCCGGTATGTCATGTGCTGACACCTTCGGTTGATTGGGTTGATAACTATCTGCCGGTCGTCAGTGTCGCGATGAGCTCGGGCTCCGCCCACCAAGTACAAAACTATTTGCAGAGCAACGACTACCAATTAGCGGTGGTCAACGACCCCGATGCAGCAATTTCAGGGCAGTGGGGCGTGCCTGTGACACCGGCGTTCGCCATTGTTCGCAATGGTGAAATTCATTCTTTTACCGCTGGGGTCACAACCCCTCTAGGCCTATACGCACGTTGGCTATGGGCTTATGCGGCAGGTTGATAGCGTATTTTGACCTCGTTACGACGCAAGAACGGTAATGTCCACGGCGGATCATAGCGAGCAAGTTCTGGAGCGCATAATCGTTCTCCAGCTAATGCTTTACATTACGCAGCGGCATCAACGGAGATCACGCCTTGCTTAAATTTAGATCCTTTTCTGTGAGGCTGCCGTTTATTTTATGACCACAGCCGTAAAAGAGGGTCGTAAAAATGGGCGAAAAGAAATTAAGCTATTGGGACACCCATGAAGAGCTAGGTCCACAGCCACCTTGCGCTGGAGCAGAACTCGATAATGAAACGGGGCAACCGGATTATAGCTATTGCGCAGCGCGTGAAGACGAAAGCACAACAAAAGACGACGAAGCACAGTAAAGCGGAAGTAAAGCCTGCTGTTGTTCACAGGCGGTTTTTGGGTAGAATGGCGCTTGATTAAAAAGAGCTAGGATACCGAATGCGACGATTGTTAATTAGCTTCAGCCTCACAACTGCCATGTTGCTGTTAGGCTGTAGCGATGCGCCTGAGAATGTTGCGCAGAATGCTACGGAGAATGTTACGGAGAATGCGGCTGAGGAACGAAATAGCACGCCTCAGGCAGGAGCACGCGAAGATTCTGAGGTAGCACACAACACCTTAGAGCCTACTGAAAAGCCCAAGCCCACGATTCAACTCGCTAGCCCTAGCTCGGCTGAGCCGCGCATTACTGCGCGAGAACGCGATTTTTTAGCTATGTCCAACGAAGTACAGCTGGTGACGCTGAAAAGCGGACAAACCGTCTCCTCATTGCTTTCCAAACAAGGCTTTAGCGCCCAACAAATTGCTAATTTAGCGATTGCGCTGCGTAAAGTCGTCCCCCTCAACAAATTGCAAGCCGGCAGTATCCTCGCGATTGATGAGGTCGCTGGACAGCGACAAGTCAGTCTAGCCGGTGAATATGCAGTGCGAGTGGACGCAACGTTAACTGGTGATGAATGGCTGGTAACCAAAAGTAAGGTTCCAACCCGGATTGAAGTCGCAGAGCATGCCATCGTGATCGGCCATAGCTTGTATGGTGACGGTGCAGCAGCAGGTATTCCTGGAGATGTTATCAACAGTGCCTTGCTGGCGCTCTCACATTTCATTGATTTCCAACGACAAGTCTACAATGGTAACCGGTTTGAAGTCGTCTTCGAGCGCACCCTTGTGACCGAAGATGAAGCTTTGTTTGCCCATCAGCAAACGCCATTACAACCTACGTACTTGCGCTTTAAAAATAGCGAAGATGATTTACGTTTGTATCGCTACAACGATGCGTTCTATCTCGAGGATGGTCGTCTCGCTGAGAGCTTTTTGTTGAAAACCCCTTTAAACGGCGCACGCTTATCATCGCATTACGGCCAGCGTAAACACCCACTGTTGGGTTATACGCGCATGCACAAGGGCATTGATTTCAGTGCGCCGGCAGGCACACCCATTATGGCTGCGGGTAACGCCACCGTTAAACGTGCCGACTGGTATGGCTCCTACGGTAACGCTGTCGTTTTGCAACATGATGACGGTTACGAAACGCTTTACGCCCACTTGAAAGGCTTTGCGAGCGACATTAAACCGGGCGTGAAAGTTAAGCAAGGGCAGATAATTGGCTTTTTGGGTAACACCGGCTTATCGCAAGCGCGCCATCTGCATTACGAAGTCTACCGCAACGGTAAAAGCGTGAATCCGCTCAACCTGAAAAAGCTCACGACGGAGCGTTTACAGGGCGAAGAACTTGCACAGTTCACCGCTTTTGTTGAGGGCCTTGAAGACCGTACGATGCGCTTAGCGCAGTTTGCCAGCGGCGATAGTGCAATCTATCCGCCACTGACAAGTGAAGCACGCTAAATCACTCCTGCTGAAGGTAGTCCAGCACGCGTTCGAGTTTAGCTTGCGAGCTAAGCTCGGTCGCGGCCATGAAATCCAGTGAAACATCAGGCGTTACCCCATCGGCTTTCAGATCGCCATTAGGGCGGATGATATGCGCTTTCGGATACCCTACCTCGACACCTGTGTGATCCAATGTGAAGCTCTCCATGGCTGCGTAAGTGGTTGCTAAGTCCGCGGTCTTTTCACCAATCACCGTAGCAAAACCATAATCTTGCGTGATGGCCGCGACTGAAACCGCATTGCTATAGGAATAGCGGTCAATCAATACATAGACGGGCGTGTCACCCACCGATTTGTCCGCTCCATGGGGCACAGACTCCTCGACTGGAAAGGAAACAATATCCCCTTGTTCATGTGCGGCAAAAAGCTCGGCAAGCTGACGCGAGGTTTCATTGTTAGAGTCATCACCAGTGAGCCGACGCTGGTTCGAGGCGCGCGATAGCTCAGATGCTTTGATGCGAAAATCTGCAGCAAACTTAAATGGTCGGTCAGCAAACCAAGCCAGCATGTGGTCGCTGAAACTATTGGAACCGCCAGGATTATTGCGAACATCGATAAGAATTTGCTTCACGTTATGGGCGACAAAGGTGGCAAAGGCGTCATCAATAAACGCATGAAACTCTTCGGTGTCCCAAATTTCCGCATGCGAGGTGGCGTAGACGTTGTAAAAAGGACCAGGCTTGAGATAGCCAATGCTGCCTCGCATAATGGCAAAGTCGCGGATTTTTTCTTCGCTTGGCGATGTCGCTGTGGCGCCGTCGAGCGCTGCGACTTGTTGATCTTGCGCTAACGTCGCCTGCGTGTATTCATAAACTTCCCCAGTCGTAGCGCTGCGCAAGCGTAATTGATAGCTATCACGCTCACCTTCATGCAGCCATAATAGAGGTACAAGTTGGCCTTCTGTCAACGAAGCCATGATCTCAGTATTGTCGGCGGCAATATAGGTTTGAATCGCCGCAAGCCAGTCTTGGACCGGTTGCCCATCGACGGCAATAACTTCGTCGCCGACCTTAATCGGGCTTTTGCTATCGCTATCGTAATAGTTGCTGATTGTAATTCTGCTAGGGGTAACTGAAAAATCCATGGGCAGCGTTTTACCGTTGCCCTGCATAAAAGCTCGATAAGCATCAACAGGGAAATCGATTCGGGTGTGTGCAATCTTGGCGAGAGCTGCAAACTGCATAAAGAGTTTGTGGGCTTCGAGTTGTGTCATTGGCCCTTGTATTTGTTGCATCAACGTCTGGTAGGCTTGTTCATACTCAGCTTGTGACGTGTGCACAAAAAGATCGTAACTACCCTGCTGCAAGTTTTCATATAGCTGTGTTAGATCGGCACGAACTTGCTCGGCTTGGTAAGTCTTTGGCGTAGTCTTGGTATCCCTTTCGCTACTATGTGTTGGTGGTGAAATAAAGGCGACAGCAGCTAGTAAGAGCGATAAAGTTAAGTAACGGCGCATTTTCAAATATCCTTTGTTGTTAGTTAGGCTCGATAGTTCGGCCGCAATAGTAGAAAATGCATGCATAGGAGTCCTGACAATACTAACGGATCTTTCGGACAAAAACCTGACAAGGTTAACAGACTGAAATGGAACAAAATTTCCTTACTGGTAAGGTAAAAATAGGCGATTGGCAGGTTGACTTTGATAGTGGTCAACTCAGTGCAGATGCCACCAAAACAATAGAAAATGATGACGCATCACGACGTTTGGAGCCTAAATCCTGCCAAGTGCTCGCCTATTTAGCTGCGCATCCAGGCGAGCTGGTGACCAAGCAAGCGCTTACAGAGGCGGTATGGAGTGACACCTACGCGAGTGACGATACGATTGCGCGAACCATTTCACGCCTGCGGACAAGCCTTGGTGATAATTCGCGGGCGCCGCGCTATATCGAAACTTTGCCGAAGCGTGGTTACCGTCTGTTAGCAGAGGTGCAACCGTTAGCGGGAGCGTCGCCTGCGGCAGCAACACCTGCTGCAGAAGCGCCAGCTGAAAGACGACCGCGACGCATGTTGGCGGTAGGCGTGCTCCTGATTGCTGCGCTGGTTTTGGTGATTATTGCGAATTTGAATTTGTTTAGTGCGTCGGGTGATGACACTGTTTCGCCAACAAGCGAAAAACAAGATGAGTTGCTCACGCGCGCTGACGACTACTACCATCAAATGCGGCTAGCCGATAATGAGATGGCGATTTCGCTCTATCAACAACAAATCGAGCTCAATCCAGATGCCGCACTCGCCTATGCAGGCCTCGCAAACTCATTGGTTCAGCGCGTGGTGCGGTGGTCGGGAGACACCGGCGATACGCCGGTAAAACTGACTGAACGGGTTGCCTCCGGTGCGTTAGCAACCGAGACGGCACAGCGCCAGTTACAGCGGGCGAAAGTCCTCGCGGAAAAGGCCGTCAACTTGGCACCAGAAAATGCCACCACCTTAAAAGCTTTGGGGTTTGTGCAATCGGCACAAGGCGACTATCAAACGGCTATCGCAACCTATGATAAAGCCTTGCAGGTCGACCCGATGGCCTGGCAAGTATGGTTAAATCAAGCTGAACTGCAGAATGCGTTAGGTCATAAAGCTGAGGCGTTAGATGGTTTCATTGCAGCGTTTAAGGCCATGACCACCCGCTACCAAAACGATGAAGTACAAATCAGGCCTTGGTATGCCGACTTAGGCAACCTTATTGGCGATCAATACCTTGCCAAAGAAGACTATCAAGAAGCAGAAAGCTGGTTTCGACGCGTGTTAAGCTTCGCTCCCATACATGAACAAGCAACGCTCGGCCTTGCCGTCGTTTTGCAGCAAACTGGCGATGAGGCGGGGGCACTTAGACTGTGTGAAGAACTTAAACGCCGATTGCAGGCGCAGTATGCTTGTCCACAGGAGCTCGCTGAAAGAAAATCACGCGCTGACTAATGATCTCGCACGTGAGGCCGAAGCGTTCACTTAGCCATTGCATGGTTTTTGGCGTGTAGAAGCTGACATGCGTAGGATCGTTTTTGTATTGCCAGGCTAAAAAAGCTTCTGGTGTTTCCCGGGTAAAGAGCGAGGTCATAATCGCCAACCAAGCTCCCTCTTTAAGCAAACTTACCAAGGTGGGCCAACTCGTCGCTGGCGCATTAAAATGCTCCACAACCTCAGTACAGGTCACTACATCATAACGCTGCTCTAATGGCGCCTTATCGGGATAGTAAAAAATATCGTAAAGCGCCATGCGAATACCGGCATCTTCGAGCATCAGATGCAGAGTAGGGCCGGGGCCACAACCAAAATCAAGGCCTTCGGCGCCGAGTGGTACGCGCTTGAGTAGTGGCTCGGTAAGTAGGCTGAGAAAGCACCGGTAACCTTCATCTGTTGGGTCGTTTTGGTGAAGGTCGTAGATCTCTTTTTCGGCGATTTTTGCCAAATTTGCACTAGGATCGGCGAAAATAAGCTCACATTCGCTGCACTTGAAGAAACGGCGAAACTTGTCTTGCGCGAATTCTGTCGCCGCACTTTGACATAGGGTACACACTGGGCTCATGACAGATTCTCAACATACAATGCCGAAACACTCTGGCCTTTCGCATTAATTCCATTGACCGACCAAGCACCCGTGACAGGGTTCTGCGTCACGCGACCTTGCAGCGTCGCGCACTCGCCATCGTCAAAGGTCACATGAATTTTGCAAAAGTGATTTTTCTCTAGCTTGAAATCGTCGACTTCTACACTGACCGGCTTCGATTCAGCGTTCGGCTTACGGCGTTTGTGCCAGTTCAGCTCTTGAATAACAAACGGCATGCTTCGCTCCTTCTATGTAGCTAGTCTACCGAAATCCGCTTAAGGTTTGCATAAAAAAGGCAGCTGAAGAGCTGCCTTTCAAGAGGTAACTGCGCATTAATCGGTATAACAAACTTCGGCATGTGCAACCACGTAGATGGTCTGGGCACTGCTCGGATCAATAGCTAGTTGATAGGGTACCAATGTTTGCGGTGTCGCAAACTCTTGGGTATTACCAAACTGACCGGGTGCAGTGGTGGTGATCATCACATCATCAGCGTAGAGATGGGTTGCGTTCCAAGCAAAGCCAGCATAGGCAAAGAAATCTGCCAGCAAAACACCGTTGCTATAGCTGTACTGTAACTCACCGGCTAAATCACCGTTCGCAATTACGTTATTGCCAGCTGCTGCATAGATAGGTGTTGAACCGCTTTCACCATCTTGTAGTGTTAGTTGCCAACCCCAGCGATTCGAACCCCCAACAACATCAATCAGTGTAGCTTGACCGAAGGCAAAGCCTGTTTCTGTGCGCGTGCAATCGTCACCTGGGTCACCACCATTATCACATGGCGCAAAATAGCTAAACCACGTTGCCCAACTTCCGCGTGGCGTAAAGCGGTTTCCCGCACCCCACGCCGTTTCGGTGGTGTCGCCATTGCTAACGACCGCATGCGCTGCAATCACCAGTGTTGTGTCGCAAGTTGTATCGAGTTCACTGAATGGAATCGTGAAACTATAACTCTGTGACGTAGTCGTTGCTGAATAGGGAAACAAGCCTATTTTTGGGTTTCCGCTCTTAGTTGTTGGTATGTCGCCAAAATCGGTACCAACGAACAAATGCATTTCGCCTAGTGTCCAAGCACCGGTAGTGGTGAAGGTGACGGTCACTTCTGTGTCGTCATTAGCAACACAGACGGTCCCAACATCGAGCGTTTGACCAGCATACAATGTTTGACATTGTTCAGCGTTTGCCTGTGGTATGGCAAACAGACAGAGAAGGAAAAGAAAGAGACTTACTAATTTTTTCATGATTCAGCCCTCCGTGGGCTAAATAGGCATAACCTCGCACATCATGTGCATGACAGACCGGCCCCTTCCTTGAGGTGAAAAGTAATTTAGTACAGCCTAAAATAAAATCATTATGCCGTTTGCAATAGCGTCCCGTTAGCAAAAAAAGGTACGTTTTAAGTGATTGAACTTGGCCAAAAAATAGACGTCCAATAGCTAAATGAAAGCTAAAAAAAGGTGAAACTATGAAATGTCCGGTATGCAAAGAAGAGAGTCTAGTGATGGCCGATCGTCAAGGTATCGAAATTGATTACTGTCCAAGTTGTCGCGGGGTTTGGTTAGATCGCGGTGAACTCGACAAAATCATTGAACGCTCAGCGCCACCAGCTGGGGCAGAGCCTCAGCGGTCGCGTGAACCAAGTTACGACCGTAGCCATGGCTATGGTGCTTCGCATGGTCACAAGAAATACAAAAAGAAGAGCCTACTGGGCGAGCTTTTTGATTTCTAAATGTGCGATTCAAACACGCGTGAGCCAATCATGCGTATCAGGTGTTTTGCCCCACTGCACAGCATTAAGCGCGGCACGAAGCTTTTCGGTGGTGGGGCCTTGCTCGCCTGAGCCCACTTGATACTCTTTGCCATCTTCAATTAGCGTGCCAACAGGCGTAAGTACGGCGGCTGTACCTGATAGCGCCGCTTCGGAATGAGGCTTGCTGGCGCGTTCTAACAGTTCATCGACACTCAAATTGCGTTCACTAACGGTCATGCCCATGTCGCGTGCAAGGGTCAAAATAGAATTGCGCGTGATGCCGTGTAAAAAGGTGCTATCAAGTGCTTTGGTGATGATCTCGTTACCGTCGATCAGCAAAAAGTTCGCCGCTCCGGTTTCTTGCACATCGCCGTCAGGACAGAATAATACTTGGTCGGCATTCACCGCTTTGCGTGCGGTCAGAATAGGTTGTAAGGCACTGGCGTAGTTGCCACCGCTTTTGATCATGCCCATATGTGCGGCACAGCGCGAACCGTTTTGCTCAAGCAGCAAGCGCAGAGGGCGGATACCACCTGAAAAGTAGTCTCCTACTGGTGATAGCAAAACATAGAGCATAGAGGTGAGGCTTGGGTTAGCTGCCTTGCCAATCGCTGGCTCGGTGCCGATATGCGTAGGGCGGATATACATTGAGCCCGGCGGCTCAGGCACATCAGCAGCGAAACGCTTGACGATGCTAATGATCATTTCTTCAAGTTGTTGCGCTGAGGGTTCCGGCAACGAAAGTAGACGGCTGCTCTGGATCATCCGAGCAATATTGGCGTCCATGCGAAAAATATTGATTGACCCATCGTCATGACGAAATGCTTTAAGCCCTTCAAAACAAGTACTGGCATAGTGCAACACATGAGCGCCTGGGTGTAATGAGATGGCGTCGGCATCGACAATTTCCGTAGCGCTCCAACCGTTGCCATCAAAGGTAGTAAGTGCCATTTCGGGCATAAATACGGAACCAAATGCAGCCATGCTGTTGCCTCTTGTTATCGAAATTATGGACCGACGAGTGTACTTTGCCTGTCGAGCTCGCGCAAATGACAGCAAAAACGCCCCAGCGAAAGCATGGGGCGTTTTAAGTTACGTAAGGACTGTAGTGAAGGTTTAGTCGACTAGGTCAAAGCGGTCGGCGTTCATCACTTTGGTCCATGCTTTGACAAAGTCTTTAACGAACTTCTCTTGCGAGTCGTCTTGGGCATAGAGCTCGGCATAAGAACGCAGTACCGAGTTTGAACCAAACACAAGGTCGACACGTGACGCAGTGTATTTGGTCTCACCAGACTTACGTTCAACAATGTCATAGGAGTTCCAGCCTGTTGGCTTCCAGCTGTACTTCATGTCCGTTAAGGTCACGAAGAAATCGTTGGTTAAGCTGCCAACACGGTCCGTGAAAACACCATGCTTGCTATCGCCGTAGTTAGTACCAAGAACACGCATACCACCAATCAACACTGTCATTTCAGGCGCTGTGAGGCCTAGCAGTTGTGCGCGGTCAAGTAAGAGTTCTTCACCGGTGACTTCGTAATGCTTTTTCTGCCAGTTACGGAAGCCATCGTGTACCGGTTCGAGCCACTCGAAGCCTTCGACGTCGGTTTGCTCTAGTGTGGCGTCACCGCGCCCTGGAGTGAACGGTACTTCGATGGCATAGCCAGCATTTTTAGCGGCCTGCTCAACGGCGTAGTTACCGCCGAGCACAATCACGTCGGCAATACTTGCACCCGTTTCAGCTGCAATTGGCTCGAGTTTCGCTAGGACTTTCTGCAAACGTTCAGGCTCATTGCCTTCCCAGTCTTTTTGCGGCGCTAACCGGATGCGCGCACCATTGGCACCACCGCGCATGTCGGAGTGACGGAAGGTCCGTGCACTGTCCCAAGCCGTTGCGGCGAGTTCGCTAATCGAAAGCCCTGTATCTGCAATTTTCGCCTTCACTGCGTTGACGTCGTAGTCCTTCGAACCGGCAGGAATAGGATCTTGCCATAGCAGTTCTTCGTCTGGTACATCCGGGCCAATGTAGCGATCCAGCGGGCCCATATCCCGATGGGTAAGTTTGTACCAAGCCCGCGCAAATACTTTCGAGAAGTACTCAGGGTCGTTATAGAAGCGCTCTGAAATCTTGCGATACTCAGGGTCCATCTTCATGGCCATATCGGCGTCCGTCATGATCGGATTATGGCGAATCGACGGATCTTCGGCATCAACCGGTTTGTCTTCCTCTTTAATATCGATAGGTTCCCATTGCCATTTACCGGCAGGGCTCTTCTTCGATTCCCACTCGTAGTTGAGTAGTAAATAGAAGTAGCCATTGTCCCACTTGGTCGGCTCTGTGGTCCATGCACCTTCAAGGCCACTGGTAACCGCATCACGGCCAATGCCTCGGGTTTTGTGGTTGTTCCAACCAAGCCCTTGCTCTTCGATATCAGCAGCTTCAGGATCAGGTCCTAGGTTTTCTTCTTTGCCATTACCGTGACATTTACCGACAGTGTGACCACCGGCGGTCAGGGCTACGGTTTCTTCGTCGTTCATCGCCATGCGCTTGAAGGTTTCGCGCACGTCTTCGGCGCTCTTCAACGGATCGGGAATGCTGTCGCGACCTTCTGGATTGACATAGATAAGGCCCATTTGCACCGCTGCTAGAGGGTTTTCGAGTGATTTACCGTCGTCTGAATCACCGTAACGTTCTTTGGTGAGCCACTCTCGTTCTGAGCCCCAGTAAATATCTTTTTCTGGATGCCAAATATCTTCGCGACCGAAAGCAAATCCATAAGCAGGCAAGCCCATTGACTCATAAGCCATGGTGCCGGCGAGGATAATCAAATCCGCCCAACTAATTTTGTTGCCGTACTTCTTCTTAATCGGCCATAACAGGCGCCGTGCCTTATCGAGGTTGGCGTTATCGGGCCATGAGTTCAGCGGCGCAAAACGCTGGTTGCCAGTACCGGCGCCTCCGCGACCGTCAGCAACACGATACGAGCCTGCTGCGTGCCAAGCCATACGGATCATTAAACCACCATAGTGACCCCAATCGGCTGGCCACCAATCTTGGCTGTCGGTCATGAGCTCTTTGACGTCTTTCTTCAATGCTTCAACATCTAGCTCTTTGAGGGCTTCGCTGTATTTGAAATCGGGGTCTAACGGATTGGTCTTGGTGTCGTGCTGATGCAAAATGTCGAGATTGAGGGCATTTGGCCACCAATCCATATTCGATTTGCCCGCTGCGGTATGACCGCCATGCATCACTGGGCACTTGCCACTACTGTTGCTCATTTGAGACTCCTTTGGCGTTTACTTATTAAAGTTATGATTCAACTGTAGTCGGTGAAACCAAAGGAGTAAACGCTATTAAAGCGACTGCTTTAATAGGTTTTTTCGATGCATGGAGGGTCGTTTAAATTGTTATCGCAGCGGACGTTGGTGCACAGCGGTGTCGGTGTATTGCTGAAAGGACACGGCTTTGCCGCCCTCAAGTTTCCAGACATGGGCGAAAGGCGCTTTAAAGCTTTTGCCGGTCGCCTTATACGAACCACTGTATTCGCCCAACGCAACAATGGTCGACCCTTCTGCAATGAATTCGTGCGGAACAGCGGTAAAATTGTCCCACTCGCCGCCTAGCCTCATAAATACATTCTCAAGCACGGCATCTGGACCGATGAAAACACCACCGTAGGGGCCGCCTTCGGCTTCGGTCCAGCGAATGTTGGGTGCAAGTCTTCCGAGAACAGAGGGAATGTCACCTTTGGCAAACGCGCGGTAGACGTTTTGAACCAGATCGAGGGCAGTGCTCATGGAAACCTCTATAAGTGTTGAATTGAGGTTTAAAGGTAGTTCAGTATGAAGCAAACCCCAAACCTGACGCCAGGAAAGAGGTTTGCGAGGCTTCACTTAAATCGGTGACCTAAAAAGCGGATTCAAGCTTCGCAATGTTGGCATGACCGGCAAAGCGAGTTTTGAACTCCTCGAATACCTCTAATGCAGCGTCACGCTGACCTTGCTCAAGCAAATTCAAAATCAACTGCGTGTCATATTCTGGGTGCGAAAAGTACTTACGAATGGTTTGCATAAGAGTTAGTTCGCGAGGTTTGTCTTGCGTATCAGCAATGCGATAGGCGTAAAAACCGTACAGCGCAAGGTAGTTCATGTCGTAGCTGTCTGTGTCTCGAGCGAGTGCAAGATCAAGCACGGCGGCACCGGTTTCACGAGCTTTGGAAATTAATTCCATTGTCGCTTCATCCTTAAAGGCTTCACGCGTTTGTAGCGGCAAACCAAGAGCCAATACTGTCGCTTCGGCGGCCTTAGCAACGGAACCCGGATTTTGTGCAGTGATCAAATTTCCGTCTACGGCAACATAAGGCAACATCGGTGCGTTATTGACGAAGATAGCGCCACGTTCTTTTAGTTTATCTTCAAGTAAGAACGGGAAGTGTTCGATATGCTCTGCTGAAAAGGCATGCTCTTCAGTGTTAGTAAAGCTATTCATGCGTTTGCCTTCGACAAACCAACTGCCATCGGCAGTGTGCAAATTAACTAATGCTGCAGGGCCGTGACAGACGGCAGTAATGGTCATATCGCGAGCTACCGCCGAACTCAGCAGCGTTTGTGTTGCGGCATCGGCAGGCAAGTCAATCATGGCCCCTGCACCACCAATCACAAAAACAGCGTGGTAATCGCTCAGGTTTACAGAGGCTGGCGCCAAGGTGTTCTCAAGCTGGCTCAGGGCAAGCTGTTTAAAGCGTTGAATATAAGCCAAATCGTCCTTGTTGTTCTTTACTAGCACGGGACCGCCTTTCGGGCTCATGATGTCGACCTGAACGCCGTTGTCGTGCAGCACTAAATAAGCTTGCGCGAGTTCTTCAAGATCGTAGCTGAGTTCCAGTGCCTGCTCGGTGCCGTTACTTGAGATGAGCATAACTACGCGTTTTTGACTATCGCCACCCTCAGGTGTTTGCGCAGGTGTCTGCGCCATGGCAGTCTTCAGACAGCAACTACCAAGTATCAACGCTGCTGCGGTTAAAAATAGAATGACGTTTTTCATTGTGTGTCTCCTGGTTAAGGTTCTCGAGCATCCTAGCGGGCGCGCTGTCGTGAGAATGTGAAGAAAAATTGCACAGCCTCGACAAAGTCTTCACATAGGTTCGCGTAGTCTGTGCCGAAAGCATTAGGAGACGACCATGAACACATTAAAAGCGATTCTACTTTTCACCGTTTTATTCCTTGGTGGCTGCGCGCAGTCCCATTTAGATATTTTTCCGGATCTTGAAGATCCAAGCTTAATGGACCGTGAAATCTCAGTGGCAGAACTTCACCAAGACATTGATGCCTACGTAGCTGGCGTGCGTGCCCGGCATCCTGACTTCGATGGTTATGCTGACGAGCAAGTGCTACAGCAGCGGGTGGTGGAACTGAAGCAGCAAATTGACCAACCCATGACGCGCGTCGAGTTCTTCCGCTACGTCGGACAGTTGTCACATTTATTCAATGACGGACACAGCTTTTTGCTTTGGCCTTATCAGGAGTACACCGCGGCAGTTGCGGCTGGACAACAGCCATTTCCTTTTGCTGTTAAAGAGCAGAACGGTGCGCTCTACCTCGCGCGGGGCTATGCTCAAACAGCAGCAAACGGAACGCAATCCCTTCCGGCGGGCAGCCAGATTCTCTCGATTAACGGTGTAGCAGCCGAGCACATTATCGAGCAGGGGCAACTCTACGTGGGTGGCGAAACCCGACGCCTGCGCGATGCATTCGTTGCGGAGCGTTTTCCATATATGCTGTGGGCAGTGTTTGGAATGCTCGGCGAGTTTGAGCTAGTGCTGAAGCATGAAGCACAAACCTACTCGGTCACAATCACAAGTGATGAGCAGTGGCAGTCACAAACTGCGCAAGCCGCAAATGAAGATCTAGAACTACAGCTTTTGGAGCCAAACCTTGCTTATTTGCGTGTCGGATCTTTTGATGTCGATCCGGAACAATTTGCCGGCGCGGTTGCTACGCATTTTGCCACGCTTAAAGAGCAAAAGGTTCAGCACCTGATCATTGATATTCGCGATAACACCGGTGGTAACACCGATACCGCGACTGAGCTAGCCAGCTACCTTGCCGACGCACCCTTCAAGCTGGTGTCGCACGTTACCGAGCGACTCAACGAGGACAATCGCGGTTGGTTCGGCTATAAAGGAAGTGTAGGCGATATGATTCACACGCCGTGGACTGATGAAGTGAGTCCAAAAAGTGAAGCCAAACGCTTTGCTGGCGATGTCTATGTGCTGGTAGGGCCGGTGACTTATTCGGCAGCCATTGTGTTCGCAACCACAGTGCAGGACAACCAGATGGGTACGCTTGTCGGTGAGCCGACCGGCGGCTATGCAAATCAGACTGCGCAAGGGAATCTATTTAACTTACCGCATTCGCAGTTGCGCGCGTATGTTGCCACACGACTGTTGGTGCGCCCGAATGGCGCGAGTGAGGTTACGCCTGTTATGCCTGACGTAAGGGTGCAGCCCGACATGGCAAGCGGCAGTGATACCGCGCTGACAAAAATAAAGGAGCTGGTGCAATGACCTCATTAACGGTCTTGCTGGTTGAAGATACCTTAGCTATTGCGACTGAGGTCTGTGACTACCTTGAAGAGCAGGGCGTGCAAGTCGATTTTGCCGCAACTGGGCGGCATGGGCTGCAATTAGCGCAAGAGCAAAATTACGATGTGGTGATTTTGGATGTGATGTTGCCGGACATGACGGGTATTCAGGTCTGTGAAAGTATTAAGTTGACCTGCGATCCGGTGCCGCCGGTGCTGCTACTGACTGCACGCGACAGTATTTCTGATAAGTCCGTGGGCTTTGCGGCCGGTGCCGATGACTACTTGACCAAACCATTTGACCTGCAGGAGCTGTACTTGCGCTGTCAGGCCTTGGCACGTCGTCAGCAGTTACATCAGGCGCAGACGGTGAAAATTGGAGAACTCGAAGTCAATGAACGGCAGCAGTGGGCGCAACGTGAGGGGCAACTACTCAAGTTGAGCAGCACGGATTTCGCAATTTTGCTGTTGTTGGTCCGCGCCTTTCCAAACGCGGTCAGTCGCCAGCAGGTTATCAGTAAAATTTGGGGCGATGACATGCCCGATAGCGATGTGCTGCGTTCGCATATTTATACTTTGCGACAAGCGCTGGATAAGCCCTTCGCTACACCGATGCTCGCTACCTTGCACGGGGTGGGCTTTCGGTTGCAAACCAGTGAGAGTGAATAGCAAAGTGGATGTGACCGGTAAAAGTACGAGCATCAATCGCACTTTACAGACCGCGGTCGTAAGCTTCGCGCTTATCCTCGCAGTCTGTTTGGTGGGTTTACTTATCGCTTATGCCTATGTGGTTGAGGACAATGTGTTCAATCGACTGGTAAACAGCGAAGCGACCTACCTTGAGCAAGTTTATGCCGAGCAGGACCGAATAACACAACCACGTTTTCCGTTCATGACGGTTTACGCAAGCTGGCACGAGTTGCCGGCGAGCGTTTACGAACTTCGCGAACGTTCACCCGAACGTGTCGAATTTCCGACTGCAACAGGCGGCACACTGCATGTGCAAACTCTGCAATTAGGCGGTAACGAGTGGATTCTTGTGGCCGATGTAACTGGCTTTGAAGTGTCACGCGATTACTTACCGCGTTTAGTGCCCTGGATCGGATTGATTTTTGCCATCGTGCTCGGGGCAGCATGGTTACTGAGCTTCTATTTAGGGCGAAGCATTACCCAGCCATTAACACGCCTATCCAACAGCTTTAAACAGTCAAGCGACACCGCTGCGCCGATAGAGCTGCCCCAGCATTTACCGCCTAACGAAATAGGCTATCTTGCCGACGTGGTGAAAAGCAGCGTCGACAAACTGCAAGCTGCGTTGCAACGCGAGGCCGACTTTACTCGTGACATTAGCCATGAGTTACGCACACCGACCACCGTTTTGAAGTTTCTGGTTGAGCGCGTTGATGACGCCAAAGGGCTAACTGCACAGCAGGGTAAGCAGCTCAGAGAAATGGTTACGCGCATTGAAGAAACCACCACAGTGCTGCTCGCGCTAGCGCGCGAAGAATCGGTACAAACTGAATCTTTAAGCCTGTTGGCTGAGCTGGAAAGCTGCGTTGTGAGCCACCGAAAGCTATCCGGTCTTGACGATTTTGAGCTGCACATCAATGTACCGAGCAGCTATCGTATTCAAGCCAACCAGAATCTACTGCAGTTAATTCTGACCAACCTTATCAATAACGCAATATTGCATGCGAGCGAACCGGTGCTGCATATTGAGCTGAAGGGACACGCATTGCATTGGAGTAACCCAGTAGGCGATCAAACGCCAGAAAATGTCACTGAAAGCAGCGTAAAAGGGCCTGCTAGCCGAGGTCTTGGGCAAGGACTGCATTTGGTGAAGCGTATCTGTGAACTCAGTCAATGGCAGCTTGAGACAGTGGTTGAGCCGCCAATTTTTCGGGTTGTAGTTCAATTTAAATGACTAAAATAGAGTTTTTGATCAAAAAGTACGCCTTAGTGTACTTATTGCAATATAAGTTTGCTATATCAAACTAAATGATCGATATTTATAATTTAGTTCACTAAAAGCAACTTTATTGGGCGAGTACATGAAGGGTCATATTACAGAATTAAAGCAGCAGACGCGCAGGCTTTTGCAGGAGCTCGAGCGAATCGAGGCAGCCGAACTTGAAGATAAAGAGCTATTTCCGCTGTCTGAATTAAAGGATCGTGTGACTCAATACGTGAAAGAGAACGATATTACCATCGACACCTTTTGCGACTTAGCGATGATAAGTAAGACAACACTTTACGCAGCGTTTAATTCACCTAGCTCAACGAAGTGCTCAACCATTGAGTCAATTATTGCTGTATTTGGCAACTATACATTGTATGTAGGCCGCTCCGATGCACGTTAATCGCATCGCGACCGTTTTCGTTAACGGTGTCAAGGCGGGCCTACTCACCGAATATCGGGCCTCGCAGGATTTATCTGCTCGAGAGTCTTATACATTTGTTTATGCGGAAGATTACCTCTTGCAAGGCGCGCCAATTGGGCATCATCTCACGCTTACCAAAGCCCAGTATGAGTTTGATGCTTTACCGCCTTTCTTTACCAATTTACTTTCAGAGGGTTGGCTAAGAATTCACCAAGCGCAGAAGGCTCGACTCGATAAAAGTGACGAGTTTGGTTTGTTGTGCGCTAATGGCGAAGAACTTATTGGTGCCGTATCAGTGGTAGCGGGAGAGGTCGACGCATTACCAAACCCGCGATTGATTGAGCTACCAATACCGAAACCAAGCACTTTAAAAGATAAGGGCGTTACTATTGTTGGCACGTCACGCTCTTTCAATGAGTATGCCGTCGATCACGCCAACGGACATTCCATATCAGGTGTGCAGCGAAAGCTGATGATGAAACTTGAGGGGCAAAAACTGGTGCCAACGACTCGTGGCGGACAATATATTGTCAAACCCGCCCCCGAAGGTGTGCCACATTGCCCTGAAAATGAGTTTTTTGTCATGAGTTTAGCCAATAAGATTGGCCTTAAGACTGCTGAATGTGGCCTTGTCCCCTTTGAAGACGGAGAATTCGCTTATGTGACGAAGCGTTTCGATATTCTTAGCAACGACAAGCGTTACTTTGTCGAAGATGGTGCTTCTTTATGCTTGGTACACCCAAAGCATAAGGACAGCGATGCGTTAAGTTATGAAACCGTTTTAAAAAGGCTAAGTGAGGCAGCCGGAAACAGCAAAGCGGTGACGCTCAACTTATACTTGCAAGTCGTGTATTCGTACCTTGTTGGCAACAATGATTTGCACTTGAAGAATTTTTCGTTGGTGCGCAAACCTTCTGGACAAGACGCAAAGATGGATAGTATCGCGCCCATCTATGACGTACTCAGCCTCGCCCCTTATCCCAGTTTTGATCGCGCTTGCTTTATGTCGATTGGTGTTCTCGCAACCGAAGAGGGAGACGAGGGCTATTTCAGTGATGCCTACGAGCAGTTTGGCTTTTATAGCCAAAGCGACTTTGTGCAGCTTGGTGTGAACGTGGGTCTGCCGCAAGCACTCGTGGAAAAACAACTAAAACAGCTCATGAGCAAGCTATTAAAGGTGATCGAAAGCGGTTTTCGAACGCCACTACCGGACAAAATGTATGCAACGATAACGGATCGTATTCGTGAGCGGTGCCGCGCATTGGAGCTACCCTACGACGAAGCGTAGGGTAGAGAGTTCTCCAACGTATCCAATCATGGTTTTTGCGGCAAGCGCGAAATTCCCCAAAAGAATACGCCCAAACCACAGCCCATTAAGAACAGGAATAACCCGATCCCAACAGGCGAACCCCAAGATAAAATCACACTTAGTTCATACATTAGTTTGCTCCTTGAGCAGCGATGGCTGCATGATTATTTAAGATGCTGCTGGAACCAACGATCGATTTCAGCAACAACCGTCTCACGTTCACCACGAATCATGTGATCTTCACCGCTGAACACTTTGAGATTATGCGACCTAATATGAGTGTGCAAGCGCTCGGAAAGCGTCCGCGCTGACTGTACTGAGACGCGCTCGTCATCCTCGCCGTGCAATTGCAACACACCAACGTGAGCGGGTAATTTCTCCGGCCATAGGCTCACCGAACGTGTGTAAAGCTGCTCTGCTTGTTGCGTGGCGTAATTGGGAATGAGGGCGCGATAGACACGTTCCATTTCTGGGCGAAAGTCTTTCATCTCGATCAAATCAACAAGGCCACCAATCACCGCCACTGCGCGGTAGTTGTTCGTCGTTTCTTTTGGTGCATCGCGTAAGGCCATAAAGGTGTTCATCGCTCCTCGCGACACGCCTAACATGAAGCGTTGCGAACTATCGGTTTCAGGCATTGCTGCCACCAGTTCGCTAAGCGCGAGAACATCTTGCACGTCGCGGCCGCCAAATTCATCTTGGCCTTCTGAGCGGCGACTCCCGCCACGGTATTGCGTTGCAGCGACGACATAACCTTGTTTGGATAAAGGAATGATAAAATCCAAAAGTTGCGCCAGTGTTACCGCACCAAACCCCTGATTGCCGCCGCGGTTGTAAAGCACCATAGGTAGCGGTTCTTTCACTTGCTTAGGTTTGACGATAAAGGCTTGTACCATGGTGCCATCGGTACTGGGGTAGATGCCAACGGTGCAATCTACACTCGCAACGGCATCGTTAAAGCGTTCTTCATCGTAGCGCCAGGAAATGATCCACGTTTTGAACCAACCATTGCGTTCACGCATCAGGTCGATCCAAGCATCGTAGGTGGGGAAGGCCTTAAAGCAGCTACCACCAGCGTAAAATTTCGCTTCTTGGTTGGCTGCAAGTGTTGCGCTGGGCGCCATCATACTTAGCGCTAACAGCAGCGTTAAAACAATTCTTTTAAACATTAGATGTCCTTAATAGGGCTATAGTTGATCTGGCTGCACACGCTATCGATATCCTCGATCCCAGGTTGCACGAAGCGCTCAGCTGAACTCATTTGTAATCGTTGTGCGCGCGTAGCCGCGAACATGGCTTCGAGCCACGGTAAGTGAGCAGAAATACGGGTATAGACTTCGTTCACGCCATACTCGCCGACGTCTTTGAACCAAGAGTCCGCACGGGAACTAATGCCGAGGAGCCAGTAGGTGTTGCCGCGTCGCATAAAGGCTGGCCCGCCACTGTCACCGTTGCCCGAAACACCTTCTAGTGGCAGTGCTTTGTCGCCACGGTCAAAAACGAATGAAATTTCATTGCCACGGGCTTTTTCCACGCGATTCTGTGCCTTGCGCAGCACGCCGGCGTTGGCCTTGTAATTGACCGTTGGCCCAGTTAAGCCGTTGCCGGTTGCGCCAGAGCCGATAAACCAAACGTCTTTGCCTGCCTCGTTACTTCCTGCATAGAGGCGGGCAGGGGTTGGCGATGTGAGTGGCTGCGCTAGTTCGATGAGTGCGATATCGTTGTCGCCACCGCGTCGGTAGTCAGGGTGGCTGTATCGCGCTTTCACTTCGACGATCTGGTCACCGATGCGAATCGCGGTCCCTGGCGTAACACAAAAAACCGTGTGCGCTGCGGTCACAACCCATTGCGGTTTTACCAGCGTGCCGTGCGCACCAATCTTGTAGAGCGTCGCGAGAGGAGGGAAGTCGTCCTGTGTCGCCAAATAGTGAGTGTCTTTAACGTCATGGCGAATCACAATGGGTTTTGCCAAAGCATTGATTGCGAATAGACACAGGCCGATACCGAGCATGCCATAGAGCCAAACAGATAAACTGAATTTGCTGTTCATAAGCTGTCATCCGCGACATAAACCAGGCTACCGCCCTGAAAAACGTGTGTGGGAGCTAACAAGGCTTGGGGATCTTCTAAGGGATCACGTTGCAGCAAGTTAAACGTCGCCGTTTTGCCTTGTGCGATACCACCTTGCTGCTGTGCCATGTCGAAAGCCAAAGCATTGCCAATGGTTAAAGCCTGAAAAATCGCCGCAGCATCAACCCCTGCGCGCTGCCATGCGCGAATTTCTTCTGCGACAGCAACGGCGTGTAGGGTTCCCGGATTTCCTGCATCGGTACCAAAACCAACCTTCAAGCCGGCCTCAAGCGCAGCACGTAAATTGCTGAATTGCACCTGCAATATGCGTTGTGAGAAGAGGGCTTCGAGCTGTTGTACGATGGCTTGTTCTTGAGCTGATAACGCGCTACGTTCTTCTGGACTGGCATCGACTAAAGGCACATAGCGGGTAAAGATCTGAAACATCTGTTCCGTCGCAGGAAGATTTTCCTGTAATTCGACGAAGGAATTCAGCACATAGGCGTCGGCAAACCGCTGTTCGAACTCAGTAAACGTGAGTTGTTGTTTAAAAATCGAAAGATAGTGCTCATAAGCCGTGAGCGTGGGCATGTAGGTAACATCATGCGCTTGCGCTAATTCGATAAACTCGCGGTCGATAGCTGCAGTCATAACGCCGTGCACCAAAATATCTGCACCTGCACGTATCGCTGCCTTGGCGTAGTCCAAGTCTTGCGCATGCACGGCAACAATCTGGCCATGGGCTTTCGCTTCAGCCATTGCGGCATAAAAATGCTGTTGCAACTGCTGCGGACTCAAACCTCCTTCGTTAGTAAAGACAAACTTGCTAATTTGTGCGCCAAAGCCGCGTTGCATTTTGACCGCGGCCGTTGCCTCTGCTGGCGTTTGGGTCGTCATAAATGTCGGACCGTCGTTACCGGTCAGCGGGGCTACGGGAACAACACTAATTAATTCGCCAGCGCTTAAAATGGTGGGGCACCCTGTCGTGCAGTCAAGCTGATTACGGCTGTGAAGACGTTGCGTCGGACCGCCTAAATCTGCGATGGTCGTGATTCCGAGGCGAAGGTAGTCATGCAAGATATCTGGCAACTGATTGGTAAGCCATGCCTGATCTTGGTCATAGCTGTGTAGCGCCGTTGCACCAATAATATCAGGCCGCGTGAAGGCGCTACCACTCTGCGATAAGTGCACATGGCCATCGATGAGGCCTGGAATGAGCCATGTATCCCGCGCATCAATCAGTTGTGCTCCGGCGGGAATTTCCTCATTGATTTCGGTAACTGCGGCGATGCTATCGCCTTCGATGATCACCGTTGCGGTGCGCCAATCGTTGCTACCCATTCGCTGAACTTGAGCGCCGTAAACCGCTTTTACTGACGCTTCGTTCTGGGCTTGTTGACAAAATTCCGCATCGACAGCATAGAGTTTGACCTGTTGCGCTTGATGTACTTCAACGCACTGAACATCTTCATCGAGCTGTTGTTTACTGATGACGGCAAATTCGCCTTTGCCTTGATGGTAAAGGCGGTAGCGAATCGCTTCATTCGAGCCATCAGCGAGGGCGCTGACGACGCCACCGACGAGAACACCGGCGAGCACACCAGAAATCATATCTTCGGAATCACCATCAAGTTCATCGAATAAACCATAACTTGCTCCCGTTACCATCCCTTCAGGTACGCGTGAGTTTAAAGTTACTGGCTCTTGGTCCAGCACCACTGCATGGTAGCGCTGAATTGTTTCATCGAGATCTGAGCGGTCGATACCCGAGCTAGAACATGCCGTAAGCGCGGTGACAAGACCACAATACATAAGTGATTTAGCGAGAGACTTTATTTTCATGTTTACATCCTCTGTTCGTTGTCGGAACAGCATGGCAAGACATGAAGGGAAAGGCTTAGAACTCCTCTATAAGAACTCTATAATTTATAGGTTTATGATTTAATTGATTTAATCTTGTAGTCTTCAATGGTGGACTGGACCATTTCGAGGTTGCGTTCAAGAACTATTTGTTCAGCGAGTTGTAACTCAGCGCGCGCTTTCGCGGTGTTTCCTTGCGCGAAGTAAAAGTCAAAATAGTCCAAATGCCCTTGCACGATACCAAGTGGGCAATTCAAGAGCTGTTGATAGCGAAGTGACTCGGCTAGAAGAGGCTCCGCTTCACTAAACCGCTGTTGTTGAATAAGTACCTGACCTTGCATTGCCTTTGCATACGCATGATATAGCCAGTCCTGTTGAGCCTCGGCTGTTTCTTGTGCGGCGCGGAGAAAATGACTCGCCGCTGGCAGGTTATTGGCCATAAGCGCAACACCTTTCAAATAAAGAAGTCGCCCACGGAGTGGCTGTGGGGGCAGAGCGTCAAGCGCCGTAAGTCCGGCTTCAATATGCGGCAGCGCGGATTCCGCTTGGCCCAAATGCAAGTAACTGCGCGCGAGCAAAAAGCGCTGCATGGGTTCTTCAGGGTGCTCAAGCACCGCACTTTCGAGGTAGGGAATCGCCGCTTGGGTTTCGCCCTGTGCAAGCAGTGTCATCGCTCGATGCGTTAAAGTCGTGGTTAACAGCGAGGAAGCGCCGCGATGAGGGCGCGCTAATTCACCGAACAACTGCAGCATCAGCGCTTCGGTATAATCGCTAATGACCTGTTCAAGGGTTCCGCCGTGTAACACGCCATGGCGTTGCGTACCGTCTCTATGCCACACGGTAAAAAGCAACGAGTATTCACCGGGTACGCCACTTAGCTTACTACTAATGATTTGTGTTGCCCCCGAGACGGCAAAATAGTCCGCTGGCTCGGCAACCGGCTTACGGTCCATGATGTCCAAAACATCACTGGCCTGAAAAACGGTACGGTCGCTGTCGGTCGGTAGCCGCTGGAGAACGGTTTGCAAGGCACCAAAACCTAGGCCGCGGTCGTCGTTGGTGAGCGCGGTAGTATCCGTAGGCAATACCATCAAGGCTTGGTGTTTGGTTGTTTTCGAGCGCGGCCTTTCTTGTAGCCACGATGACCTCTCGCCGGTATCAACGAAAGAAAACCAACCGATGGTCACAGAACCCAGCAATACAGGCACAAGAACGGACAAAAGCAGCCAGCGCGGTTTTGAGCGCTTCGTAGCCGTTTGCGTTTGCGATTGAATGGCAGGTTGTGAGGTAGTGGGAAGTAACCACGCATAGCCACGACGCGGATAGGTTTGAATCACCGCAGTGGGCGCAAATTTCCGCCGGATCTCGTTAATCGATTGGAAGACGGCCTGATCTTCAACAAAGCTGTTTTCCCACACCGCATTCATGATCGTTTCTTTGGAACAGACTTGTTGTGGGTGTGCGGCTAAGAACTTCGCTACCGCATAGGTTTTCGGACGCAACTCAATGCGCTCATCAGCGAATACCAGAGTGCCGGTGGCGTCGTCAAAATAGACGGGCGTTGCATTATCTTGGTCCATCTAACGGGTTTCCTACCTTTTCCTATGAACTCTTTGAATCACTCAGGGTCTGTAAGTTCATTATGTCGATTGAGTATTCAAAATGTTAAAACTCACTTCTATCTTATTGCTTGGCAGCGCCTTGCTCTTCGGCTCAGCAGCAGCTATGGCTAGTGAACTGGATGCCAGTGCTTATCAACAAAAGCTGGAACAGCACTTAGCCCAATTGCCGGTCACACCAACGGATACACTACAGGTTAATCTTAATGCCAGTTTTGAGGCACTTAACCTGCGCAACGACAAACGTGAGTTTGGACAACTCACGACAGCGGTGCGGACCAGCGCTGACGGCCTACAAGTCAGTTACCCAGCGGAAGTGATTCGCCTGTTAAATCAAGGCCGCAGTGACGACACACCCTCTGAAACTGCGTTCGCCATGGAGTATTTTGACGTTGCCGAACTGGTTGACTTGTTCCATCCGCGTGATGCCATTATCGAGCGAATTCGCATCGGTAATCTTGTTCGCGTGGTAGCTATGCCCGAACAACAACAGTTGCGGTTCGAGTACGCGCTGCCTCTGGATGCGCTGATCGATGACGAAGAATTGCGTGGTTACGTCAACGAGTTTGAGGCCGACTATCACTTAACTGTTACCGAAGAGCTTTACCCAGTTAAAGCTGAGCTTAACTTTTATGGTGATGGCAGCGCCTACTTCTTTTTTGATGTAAACGCTGCGGGTAAAAGCATAGAACACTATGCACTGCATGACGGCTATTTATTTGTAAGCGAAAGCGAATCGAGTCAAGACTTCGAATCGACGTTCAGCGAGCGCCGTTTTAGTACCTCTTTTGTGGCTAACCAAATAGCAGATAATTCAGATGCCGAGCGACACTCAACAGCCAGCCTGAATGATGATGTGCCTCAACTTGCAGTTGATTGAGGTCTGCACGGTCAAAAGCGCGACCTTGTTGAATCACCATCATCGGGTCGCGCAGGGTTTCTACCTTGCTAAGTGGGTTGTCGTTTAGCACGATCAAATCGGCCTGAAAACCAACCGCAACGCGGCCAAGTTGTTGGTCCATGTCGACGCTGTGCGCAGCGTTGACTGTAGCCGCGGCAAGAGCTGCGTGCGGTGCAATACCAGCGGCAACCATCAGCTCTATTTCATCAATGGTGGCGGGGCCTGGCAATCCAGTTAACGCTCCGGCATCGGAACCCAGAACTAATGTTACGCCACGCTCGTGCATGAGTTGGGTCAGATGATGCAGGTACGCATCAACTTCTAGGTTGTAAGCCGCTAGCTCTGGCGATGCATTGAGCCAGCGTTTAAACGATGTCTGCTCATAAATAAAGCGCGCGAAAGGCGTGATTGCCGCTTGGTCAGTTTGCTGCAAGTACTCATATTTTTCGTTGCTGAGGCGGGTTAGCTCACGATTAACCGCCAAGGTGGGTACGAGCGCAACATCGTGGTCGACAAAAAACTGTGCTGCCGTTTCGGCTTTTGAGTCGTCAAAAGTTTGCGCTAAAAAGCCATCGTAGATTTCTTCGCTATGCTCAAAGGTCCGCAGCGCGCCATGCTCAGCTAGGTTTTTGTGCATTAAGTCATACGAAGGGTGCCCTGCGACCATTACCCCAAGCGTGTTTGCTTCGGCTAAGATGGCGCTGTACGTTTGCGCATGTAAGCCTTCATAAACTTTAATAAAATCGTAGCCTTCGGCAATGTAGTCGCGCACTGCCTGACGCGCAAGCTCAGGATCATTCACCCGGAAGTGTGCAAGCGGATCGCCTTGTTCGATACTATTAAATATAGGGCTAGAGACGACCATGCGGCTGCCGAACCACTCACCGGATTCGAGCTCTTTGCGCCACTTTAGGTGGTAAGGAAAACCGCCCATGTTGCGCACAGTGGTCACCCCAGCCGCTAACGCCGACTTAGCATAGCTACGATCTAAGACATGCACGTGAGCGTCAATAAGCCCCGGCATGACGTAGGCTTGTTTGCCATCGATGATTGATAGATCATCGGCGGTGACTTGCGTCATGGGACTTAATTCAGTGATGACACCATCGCGCACCACGATCGCCTGATCTAAAAGCACTTGCTGGTCATTCATTGTCAGTACGTTGACATTGGTAAGAACGAAGCTTTGCGATCTATCGAGATTCAGTTTAGTTTCTCCGCTCTCTAGGTCTTGATAGAGCCACAGCAATGCTGCGAGGGTAAAAAGCGCGAGCAAGAGTATGGCAGTGCCGCGCAGGCAACTCCGCGGAAAGGTTTTCAATTTGCTAGTTTTCATATGGGTAGACTCCAAGCACTGTTGTTTGTGCCTGTAGCCTAGTTTGCGGGTGACCGAACGGCGACCAGAATCAAGATTCTAGACTTTTTAAGTAGCGACTGGGTGGCATGCCGGTCTGTTTTTTGAATACCGCATTGAAAGAAGACTTGGAACTAAAACCAGCATCTAGCGCGATATCCAGCAGTGATTTTTGTGGTTGCGATTGCGCCATCTCAACCACTTGCGCAATGCGTAGTTGGTTGATGTAGTCGGAAAAGCTCGTTTGCCCGCCCTGATTAATCGCCCACGAGATATCTTTGGCATTGAGGCCTGTGAGGGAAGCAATATCTTGCAGCGCCAGGCGCGGCTTGAGAAAAAGCTCTTCTGTTTTGACTAAGCGATCAATTTCGGTGAAGAGACCAAGCGCCTGTTCATTTGAAGCTTGCGCGTTGGCTTTTTCAGCTTCCTCGAACTCCTGCAAATCATCGAAAACTTCAGGCTGGCGAACAATCCCAACCAGAAAGCCGGCGAGCAATAAAAGCAGAATGACTTGGTCGATGAAATACCACTGATTGCGCAGTTCGTAGGGTAGGAAAGGTTGCAGGTTGGCGCGCACGATTTCAATGACGATTAAGCCCATTAGAGTGAAAAGCAACCACATTAGCCAGCGCAGTTGCAAGCGCTCGGTGTCAGCCCTGCGCTCCTTAATTGCGCGCTCGTAGCGCAGCAACAACACCAGTGACAGTTTTAAGTAAATGAGTTGACTCAATGCGCCCAGTGCGAGAACCCAGCCGATGTGGCTGGCGAAAAAGAGGGCAACGAGTGCCGGCACAAAATGCACGGCATCACGCCCTACGAGCGGTTGCTCCGGCCGCACCAAAACCCTGACAAATAGATAGAGGCTTGGCCCACCGGCAAGGCTCATGGCTGGTGTAACGAACACTGGCACAAACCGCAGTTCTTCTAAAAAATTAAAGAGCACAGCGAGGGCTTGCACCAAAAAGGCCAAAACCAAACCGGTGTAGCGAGGTTGCCCTCGTAGCATGGCGATTGCTAACACACTCACGAACAGCATGAGAAGTTGAACAACGTTCACCGGTAGTAGTTCGATAGGTGCAAGCATCATGACAGTGGTTTAAGCCAAATTAGGTTTCATCAAACCAAAATACATCAATAAGGCTTTTGTTGAAAACTTTGGCAATACGAAAAGCCGTTTCCAAGGACGGTGAGTAGCGACGTTGTTCAATCGCCGCTATCGTTTGGCGTGTCACACCTACCCGCTCGCCCAGTTCGCCTTGGGTCATATCACCGTTTTCTGCGCGTAATTCGCGTACGCAGTTTCCGATAGGCAACATGATCAATAACCTCGACGGAAGCTAGCAATTTGCACCGCGTATTCGACGACTTGAGCCACGACTAAGCTCAGCAAGCAACTATAAAAGAGCAGGTTGCCATCACTTAAGAACAGAAAATGGATGAGCGAGGCGACAACGCCAAATGCTAATACACTGCCCGCTGCAGCTTGCCCCCGACGAATGAACACTTTTTCTCGCTCATCGGCTTTTTGCTCAGCCTGCTTATGATTGGCGATAGCCAGCACGATTTGGCCGATCACACTTAGAATAATTAAAGTGACCGTGAGTTTAATAAATACCGGAAGTACCGCAGGAACTTGCTGAAGTTCCATGTATGTATGCACGACCGCATACGTCATGTAGAGCCCAACTACCAAGGTTGCAATTAACATTAGCCAGGCTGATTTTTCTTTAAAAGCCATGTGTATTTCCTCAAGTTAAAAATAGTTAACATGGCGAGTTTATGTGCAGAAATTAACCATGTCAAATATTTTTAACTTGGCTCGGCGTTCAAATCAGTCCCAAATAATCTCACTGCTGTCATCACCCACAACCGCTATGCTAAGGCTGGTGACGGCTTAAAGAAAGAACGGCCATTGTTGGCCTTGTCGGCCGTTGTAATCTTGCGCGAGTTTTTGATAGTCGGGATCTGCAGCTAGGGCATCATTGAGCTGCAGCAGTTCCTCAAGACGATAATCATGCATCGCATCAAATTGGCCGATGAAACGTGCAATGAGCACCATCGAGAAAACCAAAACTAAACCCACGTTCACTTCGACCTTCCCTGTGTTAACCAACAAATGGTCAAGCAGTACATCAACGCTTTTTTGGTAGTTCGCAACGCCGGCCCCACGCATGAATTTACTTTCTTGGCTGGGGCCAAATTGACGTTCCAGAAGGTTCGCGCGAAACAAAAAAATCAGTGTCGCTTCAAAGTCGCAATCGCCCAGGCGAAACAGTTTGGCGTCCGTGGTGCGGTGCCAGTCGTGTCCCAACAACCGCAGTATAATCAGCAGTGAGTCGCTAAGGACTTCCTCTTTAGCGATGAGGGTGGGAACTTGTACCTTAGGATTGCACTCAACCAGCAAGCGGTGACTTTTCATGGCATCCCAAGTGAGCAAGTGTTCACTATGTTCCATTTCACTTTGCAACATTAACCACTTAATTGAGCGTGAGAATGGCGAATCAACAACCCATATCAGTTTGTTCATTTGCGTTCCTATGGCGTTACAAACGAAAATTCTAGCCAACTTAAACCCCAACGATCAAAGTCTTTCCTTAATACAGTCAATTCCAACGGCTGCGGTCCGGCTTCTAGATACACTTTGTGCCGGTCGGAGAGCGCATCATCAACCGAACGGTCAAAGCGAACAGTACCGGCAAGCTTTCTACCCTGCCAGAGTTTAAAAAATTCGCCGTCTTGAAAACTGGTGCCTTTGTACTTCAATTCATACCAGCCTGTTTTAGCTACCTCAGTATCGAACCGCAGGGTCACCATACTTTGTTTGGCCGCTTTGTTAGTTTTAAACACTAAGTAACGCTCGGGTTTGTCCTCGCTAGCAGGAAAGTAATATAAAGGCGCATCGCTTAGTTCAATTAACTGCTGCATATCGATACGCCCCGGAATAGCTGATACCTCAACTGGTGCAGGCTTCACAGCCGTTGCAGACGGCACACCCAGCATCTGACCTGAGCGAGCAACGACAATAAAGCTGCCCCCGCTATCCGGAAGGGTAACTTCAAGCTCTGTACCATTAGCAGCAACCGCATAGGCTTTGTCGTAGTGGTTCTGGTAAAAACCGCCAAGCAAGTGCGCTTGCTTTAGCGTGGATCGGTAAATGTCATAACCCGTTACCCGCTTATCTTTTGATGGTAACCAGCTAAGTATAAGTTTGCCTGCGTTGTTCTCAAGGAGCCTTAGGTGAGTTACAGCAGGCAGTAACTGTTCACGCCGTGCTAGGCGCTTTTGCTGTGCTTTGTGGAGTTGCAGTTCAAACTTCTGGCTTGAAGGCGCAACGACATTTGCATGACCGTCCATCGCTAGGCGAAACCCGATGTTCGCAGCTACGTTCCAGCCTTCAGGTTTAAATCTGCCGCGGTTGGTGTGTGGCTGAGCAGGGTAGTGCCAATTGCCACCGCGGGTAGCGATAAACTCGCATGATGCTGTATCGGCGGGATCAGACACATAACCTTGTGGGTTAAAACAGCTGTCCAGGTATTGGCTCACGTTACCCACCATGTCATACAACCCAAACGGATTGGGTCGGTATAAGCCCACAACGGCATTGTAGGCTTCGCCATCGTCGCAATTTAGATGTTCGATAAATCCCTTGTTGCTGTAGCCATACAGTTGGTTGTTGACCTGTTCGCCGGTTAAATCAGCAAAGTTACCGTACTTGCAGGCCTCCGTTTGCATTGGGTCATCGCCCCAAAAATAACGGCTACTCGTGTTGGCTTTGGTGGCATACTCCCACTCCCGCTCAGTGGGCAGTCGATAGCGCTGGCCAGTTTGCTCGGATAACCAAGCAGCATAGGCATTGGCATCTTGCCATGAGATACAGGTGACTGGCTGATAGTCGCTATAACTGTAACGGTGTTTATCCCAGCGGCCACTGCCAATGTGCTCGGGCCCTCTTAGGCCTTCAGAATCAATGAAATCGTTACAGGTACGGTCGGGGTTGTAACCTGTGGCAGTGGCGAACTTGCGAAACTCAGCGACGGTTACCGCATACTTACCGAGCTGAAATGCTGCCAAACGGACTTTGTGCACTGGCTGGGCTTGTTTCTCGCCGCCAGTGGTACCCATCATAAATTCACCGGAAGGAACATTAACCATCGGCGGGACAATGTGGTCAGCTTGAGCATGAGCCGCTGGCAGCCAACAGATCGTAGTCAATGAAAGCACAAATAGTGTTCGCATACTATGTTCCTCAACCGTTTGCGCAAATCGTGTAGCCTGGTGGACAGGTTTTCGGCGTAAAATCGCGCGTCCATTGGGTGAATTCTTCCATGCTGAAGCGGCGCCAACCACGAATATCAACCAGCGTCTCGACGTCAATTCCGAGGTCGTTTAAGGCGTCAGCAAAGCGCACCATATCGTGATAGATCCGTGGTTTTGTGGTTTTTAAATCGGTAACGTAATGGTCTTCAGCGAGCACCATCTTGGCGGCAGGTAGATAGGCCAATAAATAATGGCTGGAGTGCGCGGTAGCAATATCAAATAATTCTAAACCGCCCAATTTAAATGCTGCTCGCGGCGGGAGCGAAATGATCTTGTGGTCGTCCTCTGTGACTGTGATATGGCTTAAAATCGTATCTCTATGCTGTTCCGCAACTACTAATGAAGCACCTAAAGCGAGGGCGTTGTCTAAGCCGCGAACGTTGGCATTATGATGATGTGTGACGACAAAGTAGTTAAGAGGTTTCTCTTGTTGAGAGAGCTCTTTCGCCGCAGCGAAATTCTCCGCTAAGGCATCTGCTGAACCCATCGCGATATAGTGATCGGGCTGTTCAATAAACACCGTAAGTGCGCGACCCGAGCCGGCTTGATAGACGCCATCGGAAATCGCTTTAACGGTTAGCTCAGAAGCGTCAATCGTTTCGCCCCAAGGGGTAAATTCGTCAAAACCTTGAAATGCGGTTTCAAGATCTGGGTTAAGCTCAATCGCACGGTGTACTGAAGTTAAACGCAGCTCGCCATTGACAAAAAAGTTCATGTCGCGAGCAAAAGCGACTTTGCTGTCCGTGCTGTGATTAGCAAAAACATAAAGAAGACTGCCGGCGCGAGAGTGTTGTCGAAGCATTTTGTGGATAAGCCCATTTGCCTGGTCAACGAAGTAGGTGTAACGCTCGCCGGAGTCGGTTAGGTAGGTCAGTTTCTGTTGCAAACGTCCACGGAAATAGTCATTCCCAGCATAGTCTAACTCACCTTTCAGACTCGCCAAGCGTCGAGCGTGCAACGTGTCGCTGCTGCGTTCAAGTGACGCTCCTAGTCGCGCAAAAGTCGCCCAATTTTGCTCGGAGTATTTCTCATGCAGGATGTCGTAAACGATGGTTCGCTCACCCTGTTGAATCCACTTTTCCAAATCTATTGTGGTTCGCGGTACGCGATAAGACAGTAAGCTTTTGCGCTGTCCCGCGAAGTCTATCGTTAGCTCTTCATTGATTCGCCATAACTCGGGAATATCTGGCGTTTCGCCCTCGCCAGGCCACGGGCCTTTGTTGTAATCAATCACTTTAATGCTATTGGCGAGTAAAAGCGCATCACCGCCATAAGCCGCGACCACTTTATCGACAATCGCTTGCGTAAAATTATCCGTTGGAGTGGTTGACTGAGCGGCGACTGGCAATGCTTGAAGCAGGGTAGAGGCCAGAATGACTAAGATGAGTTTTTTCATGATTCTTTCCTATAGGTTGCGCGAGCCAGTGAGTGTGACATAGCAAATGTCAGTTTTTTGTGAAGCGATTGTACGGGGGGCACGCGTTCTCGATTCTGGCTTTATTTATAAAGTTCAAGAAGGTGGTATTGAGGCACTGCGACAATGTTTGGGAAATACACTGGGTCGGCTCAGCAACATGTTTCGCCTACTGTAGGTAACTAGCGTGTCAGTTCAGCCTTGACGAAATCTTCACGCTGGTTCGACTAGGTTTGACGAACATGTCAACTCAGGGACATTTACCGGAGACAAATATGGTTAAACCTCGCACCTTTTTGGCAATACTTTTATCGCTATCGGTTCTCCTCTCTTATTCAGAAGGGAAGGCAATTCAACCGCAGCAGAGTGATGATCTAGCTGCGATTACGCAAACGCTTGAGCTGTATTTTTATGGATCTTCACACAGTGACGCTGAAACGTTGGCGCAGGCCTTTCATCCCGACGCATTGCTTTATTTAGAAAAAGCGGATACCCCAGTTTGGCAAATTTCGAGCGAGGAGTATCTGAGTTGGCATAAAGACGAGAACAAGGGCCGTGATAATGGCCGTATCGGCCGTGTTTTGCAGATTGATGTAGAAGGCAACCTCGCGACTGCAAAAGCTGAAATATTAATACCGCATAAGCAACTACGCTATGTCGACAGCTTTCTGCTGAAGAAAGTCGCCGGCAAATGGCAAATTATTAGCAAATCTGCTGCCGGAACCGACAGCAACGCTAACGGTCAGCGCATTCTGTTTATTCTTTCTAGTGCGCACTTTCACGGTGACTCAAACCTCCCGACCGGCGTGAGCTTTTCGGAAATCGTGAATGCGTACGATGAGTTTATTAAAGCGGGGTATAGCGTTGATTTTGTAAGTCCAGACGGTGGTGCTTTGCCCTTGGCTTATATCAACACTTCGGAGCCCATACATAAAAAATACCTGTACGACGCAGATTTTATGTATGCGATTGGCAATACGCTAACTCCTGCCGACGTGGAGCCAGCAGAGTATCGAGCGGTCCACTATGTTGGCGGGACCAACGCCATGTATGGCGTGGCTGACAACGCTGAAATACAGCGCATATCAATGGAAATTTACGAGCAGCACAATGGCATCATTTCTGCGGTATGCCACGGTACTGCAGGTATTGCGCACCTTCGCTTACAAAACGGCGAGTACTTGGTCAAAGGCAAACGTATCAGCGGCTACCCTGACGAATATGAAAACCCTGACCGACCGTACTTTAAAGAGTTTCCGTTTCATATCACCAAAACCATTGAGGCGCGCGGCGGTAACTTTTTGTATAGCCCACGCGGTCAAGAACATGTGGAGGTTGATGGCCGCGTGGTAACGGGGCAAAACTACCAATCATCGGCGGGCGTAGCGAAGGCAATGATTGCGATTTTGCAGCAATAAGTCGAAATTTGACCTTTGTTGGATGAATAGGGCCATGACCTCGATAAACCTATGGCAGCGCTTGCGCTGCCTTGGTAGACAATGACTAGATTTTAGCTTTTATTACCTTCAGAAAAACGCCCAAGACGAGCAAAAGAAAGGCTAGTAAGGCTGGCATAGCATACTGTTTAATTAACAAGCCTTGATAAAGCTTCTTTGCTTGTCTGTTGTCTGGAGCTAATGCAAGTGCAATGCGTATCGTCTCTTTCGCATCCGCTTTATTACCTCGGGCAAGCTGTATTTTTGCAAGAGAAATATAAGGAATGGGAGAGCTAGGGTTTAGTTCCACAGCTTGTTCGACCCATAGCTGTGCTTCAGCGAGACTACCCTTTTTTGCGGCATTAGCTGCCCGAATGAAAAAAAGCCGGGGCGTCTTTATATCGATTATTGCGCCTTTGTCACTGAGTTCGATTACGAGCGGCTCTTTACGGTCTAAAATAACAAATCTATCATTCTGTAGATGACGGGTTTCAAGCATTCCTTCTCCCCAGTCAACAAACAATTTCCCGTTTAAAAAGCTTACTCTGATGGGCGGTAGATTATCTAAACTAATGTACTGCGTTTTAAACTGGTACTTACTGGGTACGGTTTTGACTTGAGGCAATCGCTGTGTGGCTTTAACTAAGCTTTGATTTGGATTGCGCTGGCCCTCTGAAGCAGAAACAATACCCGCTAAGATTTTTTTAATCGTTTTGATTGCTACAGACTGTTCTAAAAAGGTATCTACCCGAAGAACGACGACGAGATTGAGAGATGGATAAACAGCTAAAGTATGTCCTCCGCTTCCTCTTGCACTAAAGCTACCGTCTTCCTCAACCCACCACATAAGCCCGTAATAGGGAGGGTGCTTACCGCTCATATATGTGCGATTTATCGCGCTAGTGCTTTGAACAATCCATTGTCGAGGAATCAGTTGATCTCCTTTCCACACTCCATATTTCGCATATAAGAGACCGAACCTTGCTAGATCACGGGAAGACATATTAATTTGAAAAGCGGGGTGCTCAGATGTTGCCTTAACATAATAGCCGTCTGTAATTCGATAATCCTGCATTTGCAAAGGGGTAGCTAAGTGAGTTTGAATGGACTCGAGGATCTCCTCTCCAGTAATCTGCGAAAATAAAGCTCCTGCAGCGTTAAAATCCCAATTGTTATACCACCAATAGCTGCCAGGTTTATGGCTTCCTCTAACGGGTTTATTCGATGCCATTTCGTTACTCTCGGCTGCCGCTGGCAGGTAAACACCAGAGCGAGATGAGATAAGGTCGAATAGCGTTGCCGATAGCTCTTCTTCGGTCAACATCGAGTTATCATTGAAATTAAGTGCCTTCAAGCTGGCCTCAAAGTCTATGGCGCTGGAATGCTTTCCATAGAGCGCGCTCAAAATACTTTTTCTGATGGAGTGTATGGGGAATCTTCGCTCGTTCTCGCCCCAATCTATGGCAATAGCGCCATCTTTTATGACTAAAAGAGCTGAGAACGCATTCTCTTCGTAAAGTTTTTTTACTTTATCTACTCGGCTTGGAACAAACCCAGCGTCCTCAGGGGACGAGTATTGGAGCCAAACAGAATCAGGATACCTATTCATAGCAAATGGCGCATTAGCCAAGAGCACAGTAGATAGTAGCAAAGCCATTATTGAGAGAACTTTAATTTTTAACATTTTATTTCAGGTTAAGAATGTTTAGTCGCGTTCTGTCGATGTTTGATTTGGACTGTCTTTGCTTTTCCATTGTTGCCCAAACGGTTGAAAAACGAAAATCGCCAGAACAGCGATGAGCACACAAAAGCACAAAAAAATAGTGAGTAATGGGGCTAAATTTTCGCCGTCGTTGTAGTTAGGCAGCATAAATATAAGAAAGACTGCGATTAGGAAGGCAAAAAAACCGTAGAAATACTTAAGACTCCTTACGTTCGCCTTCATTTCGCCTTTCTTTGGGGCTACCTCTGGAGCCGTTTCTTCTTTCCTCGTTGAGACTGACGTGTCATTTTGTATAACGTGAGCAAGCTCCTGCGGCGTGATCTCAAAAACAGAAGCCAACGACGTTAACGTTTCAACTCCGACACTTTCACCTTTCTCTACGCGTTGGATCGTACGTATATTTAAACCGCTTAGTTGAGCTAAGTGTTCTTGTGACCAATGCTTCTCGAGTCTTAATGATTTCACCTGTAGTACCTTTTTTGTTCTACTTCGTTCAACGTTGCGAACTATACATTACGGATTTGGTGTCGGCCACGACAAACAGGCGACAAAATACCGACAGTTAGGGTCATCTTCAATTTGTACCGTACAATTCGATCAGACCGTAGTAGAAAGCTAGAAACATTACGGTGCCGTGCTGCTCATCGGCAAAGTATTTGGACGTCACTTTAAGCTGCTCATTATTAATGGTTGAAAGATTGTTGATGAAATCATTTCCCCATTGACGGTTTCTAATGCCAATTTCGCCGATATGGTCATTATTTGCCAGACCAATGAACACATTCGCTTTTGCGTCGTTCAAAACCTGCTGAGATTTCAAAAACGTTTTGTTGAGGTAATTATCATCCCAAATGTAAGTCGCGTCAGCGATTAGAAAGTGGCTAAACATATTCGGGCTATTCAAAAGAATGTCCGCAGCAAGCAAGCCACCTAACGACATACCAACAAGCCCTCTAGAGTCATTGGTACGAAACTTAGAGTCGATGTCTTTAAACAGTTCAGTTTTAATGAACTCAGAAAACTTTCTAGCACCACCACTGTTGTGCTTCATATTTTGCAACACTTCCCCATTGTAGGCTAAGTCATTTTGAGTTGGTGTCATATCGAAGTTTCTATTGTCACTTTCGATCGCAACGACGATGAACTGTGGGATCCGCTGACTTAGGTCGTAATGTGACAACGACTCTACCATACCAACGACACCTTTAATTCTTACACTGTGGCCATCTAGAACATATAAGACAGGATAGTGCTCGGATTCATTCTGATCATAATTAGGAGGTAAAGAAACGGCATACCTTCGGGTTTCCTTTAAAATATCTGACTGAATCTCATGCCATGTGGCAACTACAATCTGCTCCGACGGTTGTGAGTCATCCGCTGCTAAATTAGCAGAAAACAAAGCCAATATAAGCATAGGAAAAACTGATTTAATATTAAGTTTTAACACTGCTTTCTCCATCTATTGTAAATTTTCTATAGGTTTAATTCTCGTTGGCTTATAGTTTACATTCCTTCAGAGATAAACGATTCCCATAACAACTGCTGTTTTTTCGTTGCTGAGCTATCTCTAGACAGTTTTTCACCGTCATACTTAAGGCCCACCAATTTAGCCGCTTCAAAAAAGGGAATAACACTAGGAGAGGTCGCATATTCTTGTAACTCTAATGCTATTGAGTCACCATATAGTTTTGCTGCCGACTTATATAGCTCATGTAAGTTCATCTTTTTTCCACCTTTTGGGTAATTCTGTAGTAGATATCGCCAAAGCTCATCTAAATTTTGCTTCCCTTCGCTCTTGGCTCGGATTTTAAAATCAAGAGTAAAAGCTGCAATCATACCTCCCCAATAAATAGTGGTAGATTTATTGGACTTATCAGCACCAGCACTAATAAGAGTTAACTTCCCATCGGCTTCCTTCTCATATTCTTTCATCCTATAAACAATACCATCCAAAAATTCAGATTCATTTTTTATTCCTACCCTTAATAGGGCAAGTTGGGAAGCGTACTCAGCTCCAAACCCTTCGTTAAACCACTCATATAATGATGCTTGGTCTGCTTTGTCATCAACCTCTAGCTGGTTAAATGCAAAACCGTGAAACAGCTCATGGGCTATTAGTCGTGAAATACCTAAGGGTATTTTGCTATTTTTATCTAACATCTTTTTGTCTGCTGGACCTACCGATATTGATATAGCTTTACCCATGACTTCACCCCCTCCATCATTTCGGTCAGCAATTATAAGAATCATTCTAGATTTTAGAGGTGATTGATATTGAGCACCGTAATACTGAAAGAATTGGTCAACTCTTTGATTTATATCGTCAACCATTTTGTGAGTATACTCACCCGAGAAAGCCGTTCTCAGCTGCACATTTCCTATTTTAAAAGACCCTTGGGTATGTTCACCGGCGAATAACGCGGAGTTTTGCAAGTCGTTTGTTCCCTCCACATAGAACTCAGTAGAGGCATCATTAACGCTCTCCCAAGAAGTCGTAACATTCCAAAAGTTGGGGATTTCGAATTTTACATGTACTTTCTCACTTGGCTTCCCTGCAATAAAAAGTGCGCGACCTGACCACATGACGCCATCTTCGGTTGCGTAAGCAGCTCCATTGTCGCCAAACTTTATCTTAGGAGTTACTATGTCATGACCTAAAGCAACATCATATGAGAGGGTAATCTTTCCTTTTTCGTATCCGACTAGTTGCCATTTACTATTTTCAACTCTAGAAATCTGAATGGTTTTCCCATCATCACTAGTCACATTAAGGTTTTTTACGAATCCGCCCCAGCCATTTTTTAAGCCATGAGCATTTTGTTCATTCATGTAGATAGTGTCGCCATTCGGATATAAAACTGCTTTAATCTTGGCTAGTCGAGGTTGCCTTTCAGAGATAAAGACTGTGTAATCATCTGCCATGGCTGAACAGGCATAAAAAAAGAAGTAAAAAGCTAAGGAAAGTGTAATAGTTATATTTTTGAACATATAAAACCTGCAAAACAGTGTGAATAGGTAACCAACATTGAACCTACCTTTCTGCAAGCGTTGGAGGGGCAGGCGTGTTTGGTCGTTAAATCGAAATGGCTACACTATTTGTATTTTTTTAGGCCTGTCTTCCTAAATCATGATTCAGGACTAAATAAATCCAATTGTCCGTTTCCCCGTTAGGGATATCGGACATTTAAAATTGGTGCAAAGAGGGTACGACCAAACACTTACGTCCCACGGCCTTTGCGTGAGCAACTTCGGGCGGGTATTGATTATGATGCAAGGTGTTACGCATAACCTCAAGACTAATGGTGCTGTGACTAACGTTCAAACGCCTGCCAATTTCCCTGAAGCTAGAACCCTCGCGCAAATAGGCTTAGATCTGGTATCGTTGCCCATGGGTCAACAGTTTGTAACTCATGACGATGACCCTTTTATTTGGCGACGTTTGAATACCATCAACAGTCAGTTGGTTGTCTGTCAGCTCTTAACCACAAGTGATGCAGTTACTGTCTGAATTCGGGGAGTAGAGTAGGCGCTATCGACTATATGGCATAATAAGGGAAATAATGTTTTCGCAAATAATTCAACTACAACCAGTAAATGTTTTGCAAATAGTCTTTACTACAGTGGCACTGCTGGGAGCAATCTTGGTTTGGAAAATGGATCGATATCGAGGTTTTTTACTCCTTTTTATATATTACGCCATTTTAATGATGCTTAATTTATATGAAGAAACACGAAGTAATCGTGAGATCTATATCATTACCCCTATTTTTACATTGATTAAGGGGCCAATCGTTTACTTTTTAGTAAGATCGCTAATTAATGAAAAGCCTATTACTTCTAAATTGAAGTTATTACACTTGACGCCTGCGATTTTAGCTTTACCCTTTACGAAAAATGTGCAACTCCTTATTTTGATTGCCACATTTAGTCAAATTGCCTACCTAATTGCTTCTCTAGTTTTAGTAAAGCGATATCACTCGGTATCAATGGCTGTCCGTTCTGACGCACTTTCATTAAAGTTGGATTGGGTAAATAAGATTATTTATGTTTTTTTACTATTCGCTCTAATCGATCTTTCCAGATTAAATTTGCAGCCATTTAACGCTTTTGAAATAAAAGCCGTGTGGTATTTTATCGATCTATTAGTCGCTTTCTTCTTGGTGTGCTTTCTAATAATAAAGGCCACTCATAAACCCGAATTGTTTAATGACATGGTCCCCTATGAAAATCTGGAAATTAGGTATCGAGAATATAATGTTCAACCTGATCTGAGATTGGCGAAGCAAATATTTGCAGACATTAAGAAAGTAGTCTTAGAAAAAGGGCTCTATAAACAGCCAAGGTTGTCACTAATAGAGGTTGCGAATGAGACTGGTTTTAAGTTGAAAGATGTTTCATGGTCTATAAACTTTGCCAGTGGTTATAACTTTTGTGAATTTATTAACGATATGAGAATCGATGAAGTGAAAAAGCAAATTGCTCAACAAGAAGAATCCCAAAAAAATATCTTGGAAATAGCTTTCGATTCTGGCTTCAATTCAAAATCTGTTTTCTACAATACATTTAAATCCACGGTAGGAATGACCCCTAGTCAATATCGAAAGTCGCAAAAAAATAGCATACACACTGAGCCCACCTCCCCCCTAAACTGAGAGATATTTTTTTAGAGTTTTCTGAGGTGATGACCCTCACAGCCCTTTTATTTCAGCTGTTGCGCATCTTCAGTGGACAAGATTGCTTTTCGAACTTGTAAGTTGTTTCCACTCGCCCACTTGATGGGCGGGTGGCTCTAATGTCCTTCTTACGTGGGAAGGGCGAACGGGCTGAAGCCATCTCGTATTATCGCCTCATGAGAGTAGGTCTTGAGTAACGAATATGAGGTTCGGTATGTCGATTGAAACGATGCGTCACTGTCAGGTAAGTGACTCGAAATTATCTCGCTTTGGGTCGCTCGCATTCTTTTTAATGCCAGTGTGCTATCTCGGCATGTTTATAATCTTTGGCGCATTGCTTGCGATACCCCAAGGCCCGGATATCAACGAGAGAATTATGTATGTAATGGCCGAGCAGGATCTCATTGGTATTGCTTACCTGTTGGGCTACTTCATTTTTGGATTTTTATTACTCGTTGCGGTGCAAGCTATCCATAACAAGTTGTCGGGCGTAAGTCGGCATTTACTCAACAGCGCCAGTCTATTTGGCTTCATCTGGGTCGTGCTCATGATGTGTGCAGGAATGATCGCTCTGGTGGGGATGAACACCATGATCGCGATGTACGCAAAAGACCCACAAGCGGCAGCCATCCTATTTTATAGCTACACCATGGTTGTGAATGCGCTTGGCGGTGGAATTGAACTGGTCGGCGGTATGTGGGTGCTACTGTTAAGTATTGTTGGTCTGCGTTCACCTATCTTTTCAAGGTCGTTGTGTGTTGTAGGCTTATTCGTCGGGGTATTTGGCGCCCTCACGGTCTTTCCAAGTTTGCCTTTTATGAAAGAAGCTTTTGGCTTAACTCAAATCGTTTGGTTCGTGTGGGTCGGAACGGTGTTGTGTCGCAACAAGGAAATTAACTATGAGTAAAAATTTCAAAAGAACAGCTGCCTACAGCACTTTAGTTTTAGTGCTTGGGTGTGCCGCATTTTACGCATCGATGCAAGATTATCAGAAAGAGAACTTTTCAAAGTTAGTCACCCAATTCTTTTCAGGATAGGTTTTTTAGAGTTGAAAGCCATTCTTCCAAACGGCTTGTGGGTGAAAAAGCGCCCGCAAGTTCGTTGTGGTATCCGCATCAAGTAACAGTAGATCCGCTTTCATTCCTTCGGCAATGCGTCCTTGATGCGGCAGCGCGAAGGCTTGTGCTGGCGCCGCGGTTGCTGCGTGCAACACTGCTTCGAGTGGTAAGCCAGCGCGCTGCAACATTTCAAGCTCAACCAGCAGTGACCAGCCGTGAGCGGTACTTGGATTGGGTGCGTCGCTACCGGCTAATATCGGCACTCCTGCTTGGTAGAGCCGCTCAGTGGTGAGTAGCAGGTTGTCATAAAAATGCGTCGGGAATTGAGTGTTGCCAAACGACTGATTGAGGCTGGCCTGAGCGCTCGCTGGGAGCTTTATGTTTTCTGCGGTTAACAGCGTTTCGTTTAATTCACCTCGCAGCATACCCTCATACAGCGCCATGGTTGGGATGATAAAAGTGCCGTTGCTGCGCATCAGTTGCACCAGTTCATCGCTCGCGGGGCGGTCAAAGAAACTATGCACTAGGCCGTCGGCACCCGCTTTGACGGCGTCCACTGCTGAAGCATGATCGGCAACATGCACTACAGCAACCTGTTGTGCTTGATGGGCAGCCTTAATGGTGGCTTCCAGCTCCGCATACGAAATCGAAGGCGCATGTTGATAAACCGCATCGGCATGGGTGTAAACGATTTTGATAAAATCAGAGCCACTGTCGAGACGCTCAGCAACAGCTTCGGGGGCTGCGCTAGGAGCACTTAACGTCGGTACCGAAATACCGTATTGCGTGCCATGGCCGTTAGGTGCAGTGACTAATAAGCCAGCGCCAAAGATGTCAGCATGTTTAGCTTGTTGGGTTTCCGCACGGGCGGCTTTATGCTGTTGCAAAAAGTTAGGGTCACCGAACATATCGATCACGGTGGTCACACCGAAGTCGAGACTTTGCGCTAGAGCATCCCCCCAGACGTGCACGTGCGCGTCGATTAAGCCTGGTATCAGCACTTGGCCTTGGGTTTCACGGTAGGGTAAGTCAAGGTCAGGCCGTTGCACCGAGAGCTCAGTAATCCAGCCTTCATGCACAACCACGAATTTCTCATCGCGCCATTTTTCGCCGTCAAAAATGTTCACCGGACCGACCACGAAGCTGTTGTCGCTCCCCACGTCAGCAGGTTTCGGAGTTGGTAAACTCAATACGATGGCCAGTACCGCGCTAACAACGGCGATTAATAGAAGTATCTTTTTCATAGGTATTAGGCTCATTTAAATTAGTGCGAAAGCCGCTGGTAACGCCAGCGCACGATAGCGGTGAGTAGCAAGGTAAAGCCGACAAGAGCAGCCAAGTGCAGCCAAATGCTATGGCCCTGACTCGTGCCAATCACAGCATGTGCGAGTTGTGCATAGTGGTAGGCGGGCAGGCCATAGGCAATGTATTGCACGGTTTCCGGTAAAAACTGAATGGGTACCCACAAGCCAGATAAGAAGGCCATCGGTAAATAAACCAAGTTGACCACCGCGGGCGCACCTTTGTCGGACAAACAAAGACCGAGCAATAAGCCGATAAGGGCAAACGGCAGGGTACCGATGAGCAATACCAGCAACAGCGTAAGCCATTGCCACGTATAGAGTTCGACGCCGGCAAAAACGCCGCCGGTGACAAAGAGGATTAAGGCAATGCACAAGGCGAATACCAAGCTACTGAAATACTTCGCTGCTACGTAAGCGCTCAATGGCATAGGCGCTACACGCTTCAAGGTAAGCCAGCCATGGGCGCGGTCACTGGCGACGGCGGTCGCATAGTTGAACATAGCCGGACCCATCATACCAAAACAGGCATAAGAAACGAGCATGTACTGACCACTACCCGAGCTAAAATTAAAAACGATACCGAAAAAGATATAAAAAGTGACCGGAAATAAAATCGCCGGTAAAAAGAACGCGGGTGTGCGCCATAAACTCAGTAAATCATAGCCCGCTTCTTTAGCGTATAAATTCGCATTAAACATGACGTTGCTCCTGCATGTTGGCCAAGTAAGCTTGCTCCAGTGAACCGTGATCAGCTATCACCTCGGTCAAAGTACCTGCTGCGATCACCTCGCCGTCACGTAACATTGCGACACGGTCCGCCAAGCGCTCAGCTTCTTCGATGTAATGAGTGGTCAGTACAATGGCTGTGCCCGCTGAGCGGTAGTCCTGAATATGCTGCCAAAGCGCATGACGCGCCTCGACATCCATGCCCACGGTAGGTTCGTCAAGAAACAATAAGTCGGGCTTACCAGCCACCGCGAGGGCGAAAAGGACTTGCTGGCGTTGGCCGCCAGAGAGTTTGCCAAAGCGTTGCTTGGCGATACTATTGAGGTTGAATTTCTCAATAAGCTCAGTAACTTGAAAACCGTTTTGGTAATAGCTACAGAACAGATCCAACTGTTCGTAGACAGTTAAGTTCGCTGCCAGTGCACCGAGTTGCATCATGACGCCTAAGCGCTGCCGTACTTCTAAAGAGCGTTGCTGCGTCAACATAGGCTGACCCAATAGCTCGAGCTGATCCGCTCGGTAGGAGTGCATGCCAAGTACACTGTTGATCAACGAGGTTTTGCCTGCGCCGTTTTTACCAAGTACCGCAAGAACCTCGCCGCTGTAGGCGGTGAGATCCACATCGCAAAGCGCTTGATGTTGGCCATAGCTTTTGCTTAAGCCTTGAATAGATAAGTGTGCGACTGCCATGGGCGATCTCCAGTAAATAATGTTATCGCAAAGTTTAGGGAGGCAGGGGCTTACGCGGCAGTAGCTTTTGTCAGCAATTGAAGGTGACAAATGTCACTGGTCGAATGGGCTAGTAATGGCCATAATGAGATGACTTCGAGCGGAAGAAGCAGATGATGACCAGCGATAACAACACACAAAAAGCCTCTAACGAAGAAGCGAAACACGCTTGGGTTTACCTATTTAACTTAGGTTTTTACATCCTACCGATGGTGCTATTCCCCTATACGATCAGCGAGGTTGTGTTGCTTTCGCTCGCCATGTTGGTATTTGTCGGGCTGTATTTTTATTGCTTCTATTTGCCTTACCAACGCATGCTTTGGCCGATTATCGGTATGTATGTTATTGCCTGCGCGGTCACGCCGTGGAACCCTGGTTCCGTCGCCTTATTCAGCTACGTCGGTTTTTTCGTCGGCTTTGCCTACCGTTGGCCGTATGCCTTAGCTGCAGTTGTGGGGCTTATCGGCACCTTGGCAGTGTTTCAGTGGCATGTGGGAACCCACTGGGACCTGTTTTTTCATTATGGCGGAGTCATCGTCATCACCGTTGCAATTTTTGGTCGGATTGAGCGCTTACGGCAGCGGCACGCCGCCGCAGAGCGTCGTAGTGCGGACGAAATCGAACGCCTCGCAACGAGTGTTGAGCGCGAGCGCATCGCCCGCGACTTACACGATATCTTGGGGCATACACTTTCAAGTATTGTATTGAAGTCGGATTTAGCCAAAGCGCAACTTGGCAAACAGCAGTACGATGCCGCAGCGCAGCAGCTACAGGAGCTCAGCGAAATAGCACGCCAAAGCTTATCGCAGGTGCGTCAGAGCGTGTCGGGTTATAAACATAGCGGGCTTGCGCTCGAATTAAAACGCTTAGAACAACGCTTGCATGATGCCGGCTTTCGCACCGACATTTTAGGTAAGCCGCCGCTGTTGGATGCGCCACGTGAAACCGCCTTAGTGCTTGCCATAACCGAGTTGGTTACGAACGTTATCCGGCATAGTTCAGGCCAGATCTGTACGATTCATTTTGATGAAAGTGCCGATGTCTATCGCGTGCAGATTACCGATGATGGCAGCCATGCTGAAGTCCAAAGTGGTAACGGCCTATTAGGTGTTAAACAACGAATACAAGAGCTCGGCGGCTCCGTCGAAGTGTCCACCGCACGGGGCTGCGCTGTGGCTTTGCAGTTACCGAAGCTTGAATTGACGAATACCGACGGAGCAGCGACATGAAGGTTTTGCTCGCCGAAGATCAAACTATGGTACGTACCGCATTAGCCAGTTTGCTTCGCTTAGAGGCAGACTACGAGGTCGATGAGGCAGTTGATGGCGCGGCAGCGCAACAACAGTTGCAGCAAGAAAACTATGACATTTTGCTGACCGACATCGAAATGCCGCACCTGTCTGGCATTGAGTTAGTGCAATGGGTGCAAAAGCATCAGCCACAACTTAAAACTGTGATTATTACTACGTTCAATCGTGCAGGTTATATTAAACGCGCCGTTGATGCTGGCGTGAGTGGCTTCCTGCTTAAGGATGCGCCCATCGACACACTCATTGGTTCATTACAAAAGGTCTGCGCCGGAGAGCGCGTGATCAGCAACGAGCTGTTACTGCAAGCGCTTGGCCAAGATGACCCTCTTACGGAGAAAGAGCGCAAGGCGCTGCGCCTAGCAGGACAGGGCATGAGCACTCAAGCTATTGCCGAAGCATTGTTTATTGCTGAAGGCACTGCCCGTAATTATCTCTCAGAGGCGATCAGCAAGCTGCATGCGAGTAATCGCGTCGAAGCGGCACGGATTGCGCATCAAAAAGGGTGGTTGTGAATATGAACGAACTCAAAACCAACTATCAACGCGCGGCGAGTGCCGCAAAGCACTCGATTCTGCGCCACCCTGCACGGTCGATGGCCGAAACGCTGCGCCGCTGCGCTGAGCGTGCCGAGGGCTTTACTAGCCCAGATGTGTATGGCGCTGGCGAGCTTATTGAACAATTCGAAACTCGTATCGCCAAGTTGCTTGGCAAGCCTGCTGCGATCTTCTTACCTAGCGGCACGTTGGCGCAGCCGATGGCCTTACGTATCCATGCTGAACAAAGGACACGCACGGGTGTGGCCCTGCACCCAACGTCGCATCTGGTCTTGCATGAACAGAATGGCTATCAGCAACTCTGGGGCTTGCAGGGTCACCAAGTTGGGCAGCCTGAAAAGGTACTAACGATACAAGATCTGAAGGCTTGTGATAGCCCTGAGCGACTTGGTGCGTTAGTGCTCGAGCTTCCCATGCGTGAAATTGGCGGACAGTTACCGACGTGGGAAGAGTTGCAAGAGCAGGTCGCCTGGGCACGCGAGCATGACCTGGCAGTTCACCTCGATGGCGCACGGTTGTGGCAGTGTGAGCATTATTATCAGCGTTCATTTGCCGAAATCTGTGCGTTATTCGATAGTGTTTATGTCAGCTTTTATAAAGACTTAGGCGGCATCGCTGGTGCGGTGTTAGCTGGTGCGACCGAATTCGTCGCACAGGCGCGCGTTTGGTCAAGGCGCGCAGGTGGAAACTTGATTTCGATGTATCCGTATGTATTTGCCGCCGAACAAGGTCTAGAAGAAAACCTATCGGCCATGCCAGAAGTGGCCCGTTATGCGCAAGAATTGGCACCATTATTGGCAAAGCTGCCTGGCGTGCAAGTCAATCCGACGCAACCACAGGCAGGGATGTTTCATTTGCATATTGAGGCAGACGAAGCCACGTTGATTAAGGCCGTGACACGTTATGCAGAAGAGCATGATGTAGTGGTACTGCCCCTGCCACGCGCTCAACATAATGGCCATTGCGTTTGCGAAATCCCTTTAGGGCGCAACGCATTGCAGCATTCTGCCGACTTTTGGCAACATCATTTGTCGGCATGTTTAGCTATACTTAAGAAATGAACCCAAGCGAAGGGTGAGACGACGCGATATGGCAAGACTCAAAGATAAAGTCATTGTGATCACTGGGGCCGCGAGAGGCATTGGCGAAGGCGTTGCACGCGCCTATCACAACGAAGGCGCTATCGTAATTTTGACAGATATACTCACCGAAGAAATTGAAGCGCTTTCAGCCGAACTCGGCGAGCGCGCTCACGCCTACACGCTCGATGTGAGCCAGGAAAGCGAGTGGCAGTCGCTCATGCAATGGGTAGAGCAAAACATGGGGCGTCTAAATGGCTTATTTAATAACGCAGGGATTACCGGCCTTGAAGCCGCGACAGGTCCACATGATCCTGAACATGTCTCGTTAGAAGATTGGCATCGCGTACATGCGGTGAACCTCGACGGTACCTTCTTGGGGTGTAAGCATGCGATTCAGTTGATGCGTCGTACAAAAAGTGCTGGGAGCATCGTCAACATGTCATCGCGTTCGGGATTGGTCGGTATTCCGGGAGCCGCAGCCTATGCTTCGTCAAAAGCAGCCATTCGTAATCACACGAAAACCGTTGCGCTTTATTGCGCTCAACAAGGGTTGCCAATTCGCTGCAACTCAATTCATCCGGCCGCCATCCTGACGCCAATTTGGGAGCCAATGCTGGGTGAAGGTGAGCAACGCGAGAAAAACATCCAGAAGATTGTTGCTGACTGCCCCATGCACCGCTTTGGCGAAGTCAGCGAAGTGGCCGCGGTCTGCGTGCTGCTTGCTTCCGACGAAGCCAATTACATGAACGCGTCAGAAATCACCATTGACGGCGGCGTGCTCGCCGGCAGTTTCAACGCCAGTGCAGGAGATTAACCCGATCTGCTCAAAACTTCCTTTGTAATTTGCCGCCAAAACACGTAGATTACGCGCCTATTTTTTAGTCGGGTGCTTTTAAGTGATATCTGCTGCAAACATCACCATGCAATTTGGTGCAAAACCTCTTTTTGAAAACATTTCTGTGAAATTTGGCGAAGGGAATCGCTATGGTCTGATTGGCGCGAACGGCTGCGGTAAGTCAACGTTCATGCGCATTTTGAGCGGCGAGCAAGAACCTTCTACGGGTAACGTTTCAATTGAGCCGAACATGCGTGTGGGTAAACTACGCCAGGACCAGTTTGCCTACGAGCAATACAGTGTGGTCGATACGGTGATCATGGGTCACGAAGAGTTGTGGCAGGTGAAAGCTGAACGCGATCGTATCTATAGTTTGCCGGAGATGAGCGAAGAAGAGGGCATGCAGGTTGCAGATCTCGAGGTGGCCTTTGCTGAAATGGACGGTTACACCGCAGAATCACGTGCCGGCGAATTACTGTTGGGTGTAGGTATTCCGCTAGAAGCTCACTTCGGCTTGATGAGCGAGCTGGCGCCGGGCCTGAAATTACGTGTGTTACTAGCGCAGGTGTTGTTCTCTGAGCCGGACATCATGCTGCTCGATGAGCCCACCAACAACTTGGACATCAACACCATTCGTTGGCTTGAAAACGTTTTGAACGAGCGTCAAGCGACCATGATCATCATTTCGCACGATCGTCACTTCTTGAACAGCGTCTGCACGCACATGGCCGATATCGATTACGGCGAGTTACGCGTGTACCCAGGTAACTACGACCAATACATGTTTGCAGCGACGCAAGCACGCGAGCAACTCCTCAACGAGAACGCCAAAAAGAAAGAAAAAATTGCTGAGTTGCAGCAGTTTGTGAGCCGCTTCTCGGCGAATGCGTCAAAAGCTAAACAGGCGACATCACGCGCTAAACAAATTGAAAAAATCCAACTGGCGGAGGTGAAAGCTTCTAGCCGCGTCAGCCCGTACATTCGTTTCGAGCAGGAGAAAAAGCTGTATCGCTTAGCGCTTGAAATGGAAGGTGTGCAAAAGAGCTTTGACGACCTACAGGTGCTGAAAAACATCAGTGCCATGATCGAAGTGGGCGAAAAAGTTGCCATTATTGGCGCCAACGGTATTGGTAAAACGACCTTATTGAAGAACCTTGTTGGCGATTATCAACCCGACAGTGGTCTCATCAAATGGTCAGAAAACGTCAACATTGGCTACTACGCACAGGATCACGCTGATTGGTTTAAAGAAAAGCTCACCGTGTTTGATTGGATGAGTCAGTGGAAGCAACCACACCACGACGAGCAGGCTGTGCGTGGTGTGCTCGGGCGTATGTTGTTCTCCCAAGACGACATCAAAAAACCGGTGACAATTTTATCGGGTGGTGAAAAAGGTCGCATGATCTTCGGCAAGCTGATCATGCAGCGCCCGAACGTGTTGATCATGGATGAGCCGACCAACCATTTGGATATGGAATCCATCGAGGCCTTGAACTTAGCGCTCGAGCACTACGACGGCACGCTGATTTTTGTCAGCCACGATCGTGAGTTCGTGTCGTCTTTGGCGTCACGGATTATCGAGCTCACCGACAACGGTATGCGTGACTTTGCCGGCACTTACGACGAGTACCTCGCTCAACAAGCTTAACGACCTCGCGTACAGAAGAGACTTACCTGACATCGGATTGGTTTTGTTGCATGATGATAAGCACTTGGCCCGTTCGATGAAGGTAAGTCTATGAGCACGTTATTAAGCACCGCAGCATTGTTAGTCTCGGGAATTTTGACCCCAGCACAAGTCACTTCCGAATCCACACATCAACTCACTCTCAGTGAAGCAGACAAGCTCATCACTTTGCCATTGCATTGCGTCGAAACGCCCTATCCTTATAAGACTGGGATCACCCTAGGTAGCGCCGAAGACTTAAAAGAACCAGAGGAGCATCATCCTATCTTTTACGGGTGCTTTGACTGGCACAGCGCCGCGCATGGTTATTGGTCGTTGGTGACGCTGCTCCGACAATTCCCCGACATGGAGCACGCCGACGAGGCGCGGACTATCCTTAAGCGGAATATCACCGCCGAAAACGGTGCGCAAGAAGCAGCGTTCTTTAGTAAAGACATCAACAAGTCGTTTGAACGAACCTACGGCTGGGCATGGCTTCTCAAGCTGGCGGATGAACTTAAAGCTTGGGATGATCCCATGGCTAGCGAGTTGTCCGCGAATCTACAGCCACTCGTAGATGTGATTGTGCAGCGCTACACCGAATTTCTACCGAAACTGGTGTATCCGGTACGTGTAGGCGAGCATACCAACACGGCGTTTGGTTTGAGTTTTGCCTATGATTACGCTGTAAATCAGAACCTTACCGAGCTAAAAGAGCTGATTGAGCAACGCGCGCGTGACTACTTCATGCAAGATGAAAACTGCCCCATCAGCTGGGAGCCTAGTGGCTACGATTTCATCTCGCCATGTCTCGAAGAAATTGGCCTGATGCAACGGGTGTTACCTAAGGATGAGTTTCTTCCGTGGCTGCAAGACTTCATGCCGCAACTCGCGAATAAAGACTATCGTCTTGAAGTGGGTCGTGTGAGTGACCGCAGCGATGGCAAATTGGTCCACTTAGATGGCTTGAACTTCAGTCGCGCATGGAACCTTTACGCCCTAGCTAATGCTTATCCGCAGTACGCACATTTGCGCGAAGTCGCTGACGAACACATGGCCTATTCCTATCCAAATCTGATTGGTGATAGCTACGAAGGTGGACATTGGCTAGGTAGCTTCGCCATTCAGGCGTTGAATCAGGCGCGCTAGATTTAGGCGACAACTACCTGATCGCGACCGGTTGCTTTGCCTTGGTAGAGTGCGTCATCGGCGTGTTTGTACAGCTCTCCGAGCGTTATGTCTGCATCGTTATGAGCTGCCACACCAAAGGTTACCGTCACTTTAAGCGGGGCATCTTGTACTTCGATGGTTAACTCCGCGATGGCTTGGCGTAGTGCTTCACAAACGCTTTGGGCACTGCGAGCATCGGTGTTGGGCAAAAGTAAGATGAACTCTTCACCGCCCCATCTTGCTGCAATGTCCTGCTTACGCAACCGATTCTGCAGTACGCCAGATATTTTCTGCAGTACTCTATCGCCAACATCATGGCCATGGCGGTCATTCACTTGTTTAAAATGATCGACGTCGAGTAATGCTAGGCCTATAGGCTCGTTTCGTTCCTGTAATTGTTGCTGCAACTGAATAAAGCGCTCACTGAAGCCGCGGCGATTGAGTAAGCCAGTCAGTGGATCGGTTTGGGATTGTTGGCGAAGCTGCGCATTCAAGAGCTCTAATTCGTGTGTGCGTAATTGCACCTCCTCATCGAGCCGTTTGTTGGCCGTTTCTAAACTGCGGTAACGCAAACGGAGCAGTAGATAGATAGCCAAGATCAAACAAACGATACCTAGCGTTAGCGCCCAGGTGGTTTGCCACCACGGACGTAAGATGATTATGGCAAGCTCGGTAGGTTGCGCAGAGGTGATGCCTTGGCTATTCCGTCCCTCAATTTGCAAAACATAATCACCGGCGGATAAGCCCGCAAAGGAGATTTCGCGGCTGACACTCCAGTTACTCCATTCTTCACTTGCCCCTAGTAAGCGATAGCGGCCGTTATTGCGCGAGGTATCGTGAAAATCCATGACACTGTATTGCACTAGTAAGCTTTTTTCGTGAGGTTGCAAGGTCACTCGTGGCGCATTGAAACTAAGGTTTTCAGTGCGGTCCTCGCCGTTAATCACGAGTTTCGTCAGTGCAACTTGCGGTGGATCAGTATCGAGAGCGAGCTCCGTAGGCGTAAAAGTGAACGCACCTTGCACCGAACCTACAGTCATTTGGCCTGTAGCATCGCTGGCAATCGACTGGCGGAGCATCACTTCTGCGGGTAAGCCATCGTTGACGCCAAAGTTGATAGTTTTGCCTTGCTTTACATCATAACGAACGAGGCCCTGGCTGGTGAGCAGCCAAAGGACGCCTTGTGAATCTGCTTGCACACCTACGACACGATCCGCTGGTAAGCCTTGCTCAACACCAATTTGCTCTAGATCGCCAGTAGCTGCGTCAAATCGCCACAGGCCCTCAACACTACAAAACCAAAGTGTTTGCGGAGGTTGTGCATAAACACACAAGAAATCATCCGCACCTTGTAAATCATCTTGCTTTACTGGAAAAGGTTGCCATTCACGGCTGGATAAGGGGCGGTGAAAAACGCCTGAGTAACGGGTAGCGGCAAAGTGCCCATACCCCTCAAGGTAGACAATGTCATAGACCTGATTGCCACGCAGGCCTGCCAAGTCTTGGGATTGCCATGCGGCGCGCTGTTGCACTGGGTCAAAAGCCGCAATGCCTTGTCCCCAAAAGGCAAACAACAACTCATTTGGGCCGGTTTCATAGATCGCATTGACGGCTTGGTCGGTAAGCTTCAGCTGCTCATGAAGTAAGCGATAGCGCTGCAATTCAGAGGGCTGGCGCGCATCTGCATGATACAGCTGGGAATTAGTTGCGACCCATAGGTTGTCATGGGAATCAACGTAGATAGTCTCTACTTGATTGACAAAGTCTTCAGCTGGAAAAGGTAGCCACTGCCATTGCAACGTGGCGGCATCACGGCGTAATACACCCTCTGCAGTGCCTAGCCAGAGGTCATTATTCTGGCTGTAATACACAACATTGGTTGCGCGCTGTTGCGCTAATCCAAGCTCGGCAAGTTCGGCTAAGCTTGGGGTTGATGCAAAAGTCTGTTGTTGTCGCCGCCCGAAGTAAATCCCTTGATCGCGCGTGCCCACCCACATATCAGCCACGTTATCAAAAGCAATACTTCGCACATCGGTATCAGCGAGTTTATTCCATTTATCGCCTAGCTTTACATACTGCTTACTCTCGCGGTCAATGAGGTACAAGCCTCCCCAGCCGCCTGACCAAAATTGCCGCGTCTCGCGTGCGCCGGGATCCTGCACGAGGACGTTGGAGCGCACCTGACTCAAGTCTTCGGCGCCTTCCGGATATTGGACTGGTTCAAACTGCTCGTTTTGCTGATTGAAAAAGAAGACGCCGAAGTCTGTCCCAATCCAAACTTCGCTATCAAAAACAGCGACGGTGCGAACTTCATTTTGCCGATTTGGGCCTTGTTCAGCGGGGTTTAACAAGAATTGATGCCACTCACGCAGGTCGTCCGATAATCGATACAAGCCTTGGGAGGTTGCGACCCACAAGTAAGACGGACCTTGGGCTAGCCACCAAATGCGTTGTGTACGAAGCGGGTGTTCAGCCGGTAGGCCGTGCATTTGCCACAGCCCCTCCTCGGCGAGCTCAAGATAACTTAAGCCGTTAAGCGTACCCACCCAAAGTCGTTGTTGACGATCATGAAAGAGCGTTTGCACGCGGTCATCGCGGAGGCTTTCGTCAATCTCAGGGGCGTGTAAAAATTGACTCGCCGCTTGCTTATCGGCACGCCAACCCACCAGTCCATTTCCCCAAGTGGCGGCCCAAAGAGTCGTATCTGGGGTCATCAGCAACGAGGAGAAACTGGTTTTTTCTTTGCTGGAAATAAGTTGCTCGGTCCATGACAAGTACTCGTAACCGTCGTAGCGCAGTACTCCATCAGTGTCGGTTGCGAACCACAAAAAATCTTGCGGGTCTTTATAAATGGCGTAGACCGACGACTGCCGCCCGCCAAGTTGGTCTGCAAGTCGCTCGAACTCGTCAAATGATGGTTGCGCAGCCAGTGCAGTTGACCATGGCAGCGTTGAAAAAATAGTCAGGATAATAGCGAAAACAGTCAACCGCATAAAAACTCGCGCCACACATTCAAATAGTTGAATACTAGATTGCAAAGGATACGGCTATTGTGACCAATTTATAACACTTTTCCTACCCTTATCTTCAGTAAATGCGGCATCGCTAGAGCTTAAAGCGCGCATAAAGTGGATTGTGGTCAGACACTTTACTGGTATCAATCGCCGAGGTTTCTTGCAGGGTAAGGTCGCGATAAAAGATGAAATCCAGCGGATGTTGACGATAGGTTTTGATGTGATGCGGGTCAACCATAATAGCTTTACGTAGCCCTAAACTACGACAGAACTGCAGCAAACGTAAGCGGCGTTGACGGCTCCACACGTTAAAATCGCCAGCGACTATGAGCGGGCCTTGGTGTCCCAATAGTTCTACTTTGATGAGCTCGATCTCTTTAGAAAATTGCTTGGTGCTGACAAAGTTAATGGCATGCACGTTGACGACGAGCAAAGAGCCTCCTTCTACTAACGCATGATGCGAGAGCATGTAACTTTTGTGCGTCGCAAACATGCCCTCGCGCTTTTGGCTCAGTCGCGGTTGGGCTTCGGCGAAGGCATATTGGCTTGCGGTGAGAACACCATAAGTCGAGCGGCGGGTTTGCATGTTCGGTGCCACAGCGTAAGACCAGTGCGGCAGCAGCCAATTGCTTTTGGCACTTAGTTTCGCTTCTTGGAGCAATAAAAACAGACAGGGGAAGTCCGTTAAAATGTCCGCTAATACACGTTGAAAGCTAGGTTTTTCGGTGAGCTTCTGCGTATTCCAGCACAACACGCCGAATTCCTCGCCGTTACGGATAGGTTGTTCGTGTATGAACTGCTGTGGAACGACTACCTTGGGTTTAAACACATTTCCGCCTATGAAAGTAATAAAGCTATCGCCATCAATGCAGGGATACTTAGAGTAAGTATAACGTTAACTGCAAGAAGTGACGGAGGTAACTTTAAAGGCGTATTGGTTCGCAAAACACCACGATACAACCATATTGCGGCAGGCAAAGTGGCGAAGCTAATCCAAACAAGTGGGGGCAACTGTTCAATTGCGATCAAGGCTCCAAGTCCAAGAAAAGCAGAAACTAAGAAGCCACGGTAGATCCTATTGGCGGTCCTAAACCCGTATGCGGTGATGACGTTATTGCGCTGCACCTGTCGGTCGGCTTCAACGTCAGGCAATTGATTGAGTAAAAGTAAGTTATTGACCAAAAGAAATGGCACGAGCGAAACAACAAAAACCGAAAACGTTAGGGTGCCAGTAAAGACCCAATAAGCCCCACCTAGCATGATCGGACCGAAACCTAATCCGGGTGCGATTAAGCAAAGCCAAGGAAGACGCGTAATGAGTGGGGTGTAAGCGATGACCAGCACGAGGCCAACAAGCCCGAGGGGGAGTAGCTCCCAGCCCCGCAATGAGACAAAATAGCAGCCGAGCAAAACAACGACTGCGATGAGCAGCCAGCCGAAAATTGCGGCAGCGCGTCGTGCTTCGGGGTGAGCTTGCAACGCGCCACTTCCGCCGCTAAATGGCGTACGTGTTGTCAGTTCATCAAGACCCGAAGCTGCATCGTGAACTTCGTTGAGTACATTCACACCCGCATGAGCGCAAAGAGCGCCGAGTAGCACCATGCCAACCAAGTGAGGTGTAATACTTTGGCCATGATAAACCGCTAGTGCAGCAGCCAGCGCAATAAGCACAAGAGTTAAAAGCAGGAACGCGGGGCGAGTTGTCTTTAGTAAGGTGGCAAGCATTTTGGTCGTCGACTGAAGTCATAATTAATCTCATCATATCTCACCGCAAACCCATTCGCAGTATCAAGTTTTTCGACTTGAACATTTCCAACAAGTTGACCATGCTTTCAGTAAATGAATGTGAGGTATTAATATGGGTTTCGAGAAGTGCCCTGAATGCGAAGACCAAGTGTTAGATAACAACTACAGTTGCCCCGCCTGTGGCTACGTAAAACCAGATAAACCGAAACAGCAAAAGCACCCTGAAAAAAGTAAGATCACTACCAAGAACACCTCAAGACAGCTGCAAATCGAAGGCGTAATTGCGTTGATTGTGGCAGTAGGAGGCTTGCTATGGTTTTATCTCACGGGCGAAGAGTATGAACAGCGCAATGAACTGAATATTTTAGCGTTACTCATGTTTGTGGGTGGTTTTATCTGGTATTTGGTCGTTCGTTTTCGGATCTGGCGCGAGCATGACTGACTCTAATCCAACGCATCAGTTTTAGCCTGTGAAGGCTCTAAACTAGGCATAGCTAAGAAATACAGCACTAACAGTACGCCGAAAGGGACGAGATACAGCCATTGCCACCAGATACTTTGCCCGGCATCTCTAAGTCGGCGACTTGAAACTGCCAAAAAGGGAACGAGCAAAATAATAGCCACAATACTCGCCAGCACCACGTGTAATGTTTCAGCGAGCGCAAGCAGTAATACAAAAAACAAGAAAAACCACCAGAACTCATAACGACTTGAGCGACCTTGGAAATCATCAAAGTTTTTTAGTGTGTTAAGCACGCTTGTTGCAGCGCCTTGCGGAGTATTTGCCTGCGAGCGCAGCAATGTATCGACGCCGACTTCAAATACCGCGGCCAATGCCTTGATTGTTTCTGGCGATGCACTGCCTCTCTTCTCAAGTCGCTGAATAGTTCGTAGGTTTACACTACACAATTCACTCAACTGCTCTTGAGACCAGCCTCTTTCAGCGCGCAATCGTTTTACTGTTTCGCTATTTATATTCATGCAGTAGCCAGCCCTTGTGGTACCTAATGGATGACTTAGAAAGTACCAGATTCCGCGAAAACTACTACGGCATTTGTGCGGCAGCTTGCCGGCAGCAGTTGCAAAGAGCAGTATTTAAGTCGAGCGGAGTATCTCAACCACGCGGTCATAGAGGATTTTAGTTAACATCACGAGGTCGTTACCGGTAGTACTGACAAACTGAATGACTACCATATCTTCCTCAGGATGGTATCTCGCGATACTTTGATAACCTAACACCCAGCCGGTGTGATTATATGGGTAGAGAGATGCGTATATTTCCTGTTCTTTTTCGGTAAAAAAAGTCCCCTCATTCAAGGCTCGCAAAAATACTGCCACCTCTTTGGCTGACGACACGTAGCCGTGCTTTAAATGACGTAAATCATCTTCATAGCCCAAGTGGTAACCACTCATCATTTCCTCTTTATCGACGTCATTGATTGAGAAAAATGTGCGCTTTAAGCCAAGCGGGCTCAGTAGCGTCTGCTTAATGTATTCTCCGTGAGGAGCGCCTGTTATCGCAGTAATAATTTTAGCCAACAAAAGGTAATTTGAGTTGGAGTAGGCGTAATCCGCGCCTGGGGCAAAATCAGCCTCTTGGTCCAACACTAGCTCCATGACGTCTATATTTAATTCACCCCAGTGAAACGAAGGGTGATCGGTATAATTAGGGATGCCGCTTCGATGCTGAACAAGCATTCTGATAGTAATGGAGTCTGCATTCTCTATACGTCCTTTAGTAAAAGGTAAGTAGTCTGATAAATATCGGTCCAACGACAGCTTACCCTCGCCAGCCAGCTTGGTGATCGCAGCTGCATCGTACAGTTTTGCTATACTGCCAATCTTAAACAATGCATTGGGGCGAATTGGACTATGCTGCTCTCGATTATCAACTCCGCTAGTGTAGTAGCGCGGCTCGACCCCTTTTCTATCAACATAGACAATGACACCATCAACATCCTCGTCGATAAAGTTATTTAGCTCTTGCTGAACATTATCGGGCAGCGGCGTGAGATAATATAAGGCATATTCCCAAGGTGAAAAAATATAAACGCTTAAAAGCGTTATGAAAACAGCCATCACTCTCAATATATTTTTTAGACGCTTATTCATGTTTATAGTCACAGCTGCTTAACTTGCTAAAGTTGAATATAGCACTCGTCTTCGGTGACGTCTCCCCGTGACCTCTGCCTTGCGACAAAAAATCTCAATCATCGACCTAAAACCTGAGTTTTGAGGTGGAAAAAACTCCACCTGATTTGGCTTATCGATAGGTTATTGGTTTAAAATATTTTAAATAAAAGCGCTAATAGTACTGACATAATCAAAAATATAAACTAAGCTGTGGTTTAAAATAAATCACAAGTTAGTACTATGAGCTCGAGTCTACCATCAAAATTAAACCGACTACTGAGTGCCCAACCATCGGGCGTTGTGCTCTGCTCATCTTGGCTTGTCGAACATGGCTATAGCCTCGACTTGCAGCAACGCTATAAAAAGAGCCAGTGGTTTGAAAGTATAGGTGCAGGTGCATTAATACGCTATGGCGACCAAGTCGATTATCTAGGTGGTGTATACGCCATGCAAACCCAGCTCGGGTTATCGGTTCATCCTGGCGGAAAAACCGCACTGGGGTTGCAAGGGAAGGCGCATTATTTAGAGCTTTCCCCAAAGCACGCGCAGCTATTTGGCGCTCAAGGCGAACACGTGCCGCTGTGGTTTAAAAAACACGATTGGACTGTTAACGTCAAGTGTACGCTTTCTAACTTTTTGCCACCCGAAGTTGGTTTAACCGAAATACCGTACAAGCAGTTTACGGTCAAAGTATCGGACCCTGCGCGCGCTATCATGGAGTGTTTGTATTTAGCGCCAAAATCACAATCGCTACTGGAAGTGTATGAGCTCATGGAGGGCCTGAATAACTTGCGACCCGCTTCCGTGCAACAGCTCTTAGAGGTCTGCAGCTCAATAAAAGTGAAACGCTTATTTCTTTATATGGCCGATAAAGCGAATCACGACTGGGTGCAATATCTTGATTTAAACAGAGTAAACCTAGGCACGGGCAAGCGTGCGATAGTATCCAGCGGTGTTTACATCACGAAATATCAAATAACCGTACCAAAGGAGCTGGAGTCAATGGAATGAATGAATCCTATAAAAAGCAGGTGAAGCTGCTTCTCGATGTGTTACCCGAAATCGCTAAAGAAGAATGCTTTGCTATGCATGGTGGTACAGCTATCAATTTGTTTCTGCAGAATATGCCAAGACTGTCTGTGGATATTGATTTAACTTACGCAGGGGTAGAAGCGCGGGGACAAGCGCTTGTCGAGATAAATGCTGCGTTACTGAGAATAAAAGATCGTGTTGATAAGTTGCGGGCAACGATTAGAGTTCAGCACAAGCCGGATGTGTGCAAGCTTCAAATAAGTGAACAGGGCGTTCAAATTAAAGTTGAAGTAAACATGGTCGGGCGCGGCTTGCTTGCCCCAGCAAAAAAATTAGCACTTTGTTCTGCAGCACAAGAACAATACAACGTGTTTTGTGCGATGTCGGTTGTGCCGGTGGGGCAACTATACGGTGGGAAAATCTGTGCAGCTTTAGATAGACAGCACCCACGCGATCTCTTTGACACCAAGTTATTATTAGAAAACATAGGTTTTACCGACGAAATTAAACGCGGTTTTCTATTCGCACTCATTAGTAGCAATCGACCCACGCACGAAATGCTTGAACCAAACTTGCTTGACCAGAGAGCTGTTTTTGAAAATCAGTTTGAAGGTATGAGTAATATTGTATTCAGTTACGCCGATTTTGAAGCGACACGAGACACGCTTATCGACATCATGCATCGGAGTTTGACCGAGTCGGATAAGCAGTTTCTACTGAATTTTAATAAATTAGAGCCAGATTGGTCTGTTTATGATTATCAATACTTCCCGTCCGCTAAATGGAAGTTGTTGAATCTGGCTAACTTTAAAAAAGAAAGGCCGGCCGATTATCAGCGACAGTTAGATAAGGTTGCTAAATTACTTAATAATCCATAATTCTACTCGTAATTGCTCCGATTTTTCGGAGGGGGTACAAGACCAGCCTCTTTCAGCGCGCAATCGTTTTACTGTTTCGCTATTTATATTCATGCAGTAGCTAGCCCTTGTGGTACCTAATGGATGACTTAGAAATTACCAGATTCCGCGAAAACTACTACGGCATTTGTGCGGCAGATTTCCGGCGGCAGTCGGAAAGCTGCCTCGAGTACCTATTAATTTCGTGGAGCTTGCGGCAGTTATAGGGGCACAGGCACTTAGAACTAACAATAGCGCCCATGCCCTAAGCTTTATTGACTAATCCTTTTCAGCTAAGTCTTTTATTGAGCAACAACCCGCATACGGAGAATAGAAGATGGTCCCGACGGCAGCGCAACAATCTCGGGCACTCCATCTTGTACTCTGATTTGGTAGCTTTGCTTATCTCGGTAAACAAGCGCTGAGCCTTCCGCTGTTAGTTCCAGAAGTCGAAACAGCTCAACGCTGCAGAACGAAGACGTGCAATTCATTGGATTTCCATTCCAACCGCCATTGAATCGTCTAATGCTGTCGTTGCTGAAGTCCCAATTAAACTGCGGCGCAACTCTCACTGTCGCGGAACATCCCTTAGGAAGGTGCTCGTGGGGATTTTCCGAGGAAAAGTATTGAGGATCGCAGCTAAAATCGCTAAACGCGTAACTACCAGTGCCATTGGCGAGGAAACTATAAGGATAAACGTAAGAATTCTCGTAAAACCGCTCGAGTTGACTATCAAAACGAGGATCTAAAGCCAGAACTAGCATTTCTGGATCGGTTTTGTCGTTAAGACCTACTATTGCCTCTGGAGGCATCGGCTCATCAATACGACCACCATAGCTAAGAAAACGATAACCAACATAGCCCGAAACGCTCACCTCATTAAGCAGCGCATACTCGGAACCGTGCACCATTGCTTTGTGAACTCTCACGTCGACGTTAGGTTGTTCGTCGAGCGTCAATGTTAATTCGGTCTTGCTTTCATTTAGCGTCCACGCACCGCTTCTTTCGTATTCATCTAGAGCTGGAATGTCGACCTCAGCGTCAGCCGCGGACGTTATATAACTTCCAGACATATTGGTGGTTGTGGAAAATTCAGCTAGGTCACTACCTCCGCCGTAACTGTATAACTGTGAAAAATCAACAATAGGTAAGACAAGTTGACTTCCTGCTGTAATTGAAAAACTATCACCTGTTAATAAAGAGTCACTATCTACTTGGTTAAGTAATCGTAACGATTGCTTCTCGATCACAACTTCGTCAGTGGTGAAATTGCCATACCCCATGAAGGAAAAATCTGCCGGGGGCACATAGTCACGTGTCGTTATGAGTGTTAGGTATGCGTCGCCAATTCTGCGTAATGGCTTTAAGGCAACAATGGCACGTTCACAAGGTAAGTTGAGGGTATATCGGCTAGCAGAATAGGCCGCATCAACAAAAAACTGTTCAGATGTCAGAGCCGTAGTATCGTGAGTACAACTGCTTAAATCAGTGCTCATAGGTCGAGTTGCGGCGTCTTGGTCAATGACGATTTCTCCGTCGACTAAAGTGTAACTTAGCTCAGCTTCTGCAACAGGGCCTACGGTGGCCGTTATGGCAGAAGTAGAATAGTCGGCATATAGTTTGGTCAGATCGCCTGAGGCGTCGTTTGTAAACTCAAAATATTCGCCATAGGGAAGCTCAACGCCGTCATTCTGATCTAGCACTTCATAAAGCTGTTGCTCTGCCTCTTGGGCAAGCACATCCAACCTGGGACGCCCCTGTATAGCTGCATCGAATGCTTCCCGGTAGGCTAAATTTGAACTCAGTATTGCAAAGATATTAATGTCCTCGCCGAAAGCGTTGGCGCGCTCACCTGACTGGTATAGGCTTAGCAGGTGCCCGCGCCTGAGCAGGGTATCGGGTACAAAAACTTGCTCAAATTCGGCCAGCGCTTCGCGTGTCGGACTTTCCATTTCGGTATATGAAACCGCATAGGCGGCAAACGCGGTTGAAACGGTATCAACACGGACCGATGACAGGGCATCAGGTTCTTCCAGCTTGGCTAAGTCATCAGGCGTAAGCATTAGTGCGTATTGCATCGCTCGGTCATCATCAAGTTGTCCAGAAATGACCACAATCAGAGCTTCTTCAAAGCCTGTTGTGAAACGACTTTCTGGAACCGATAGTGAAAGCTTACCTTCGCCATAGTCAATTTGGATAGCATCACTCGGATAGTTGCTCGAGACGGATGTGCTTCCTAGCGCTGCGACGTCATCGCTTACCGCTATTGTTGTGGAGACAACAGATTCGGCGAATGTGACTTGCACCGTACAGGCTTGATTAATGGCGCCTGTCGTATAGCTAAGGTCTGTTAACGAGCCATTACAGCCCGATGCAGATGAGACCGAATAGCCCTCATCAGGCGAGATTTCAAAAGTTGCTGTACTACCAGACTCAACAGACGCTGTTGTCGGTGAAACTGCACCACCAGAATTATGATCAACGGTTACAGTATACTTAGAAATTTCCGGAGTTGGTTTTGGGGTATCCGAGCCACCGCCGCAGGCAGTTAACGAGGTCAATAGGAATACGAGAAGAGCCGATTTTTTTAATTGCATAATTGTTATTATTTTATGTATTGTTGGTAAATGCTACATAAAAGTTATTGTGATATCTAGGTTTTTTTGAATTCGCTTGCGCAGCTTTAGCTACGACAGCCTTGGTAGTGCGCAAACCGGAACGGACAACAGCGGTGCGATTCTCTGGCAGGAAGCGTACACGCCATATGGCGAAGCTCTTAATGACGTCACTGTCAACCAAGACTTAGCTGGCTTTACCGGGCATATTAAAGATGATGCGACCGGCTTAAGTTATATGCAGGCACGCTACTATGATCCAGTGATTGGGCGGTTTTATTCGAATGTTCCCGTTGGCTCTACTGGTCACCTAGTAAGCCTCCAAGGTGTTCAAGGGTTTAATCGTTATACCTATGCGAATAACAACCCATATAAGTATACTGACCCTGATGGTAGAGAGATTAAAGTACAATGGCATGAAGTAGCCTTCGGCCACTCTCACACCTTTATCAGAATAAAACCTGACAACCAGAACGGATTAGATAAAAGCATATTCTCAAATTTTGACTCTGATGGAAAAAGATATGCCACATTAGGAGCAGGCCCAGAAGGCTTTCTGGGAGAAAATTTAGTTAGTAATATCAATGAGAGGCAGATGCTGCACCTCACTCTGGAGGCTTAGATGTTAAGGTTCCTAGCTCGTTTAAGAATGAAGATGAGTTTATTGATAAACTTTTCGAGTTAGATGGAAATTATGACGATAAGGCTGACTATGACTTTTTCCCGAGTAGTTCGGAAGAGGGCAATAACTCAAATTCTTATGTTTCAGGAATCTTGAAGGCAGTTGGAGCAACTCCGCCTACCCCTACCGTATCGACACCAGGGTATGACAAGCCACTCGATAAAAAAGAGTTTGAAAAACCATGAGAATTTTAAGGTATCCGATAACATTATTAACAGCTTTCGGCGCGATCGGTAGTTACATTGTCAAGGTTACTGAAATGCAGTACGACGATTCAATTTTCTCACTAGCCTTTTTGATTCTAACTTGGTGCTTGTCTGCTCTTATAAGTCTTTCTGAGCAATTCCTTGTAGCTCTTAAAATTGAGTCTCTAACCACCAATACTTATTGGCTTTCGTACATTTTTGGTCTAGCTATTGCCTGTATATTAGATGTCAAATTGGTCAGTAAGATCTTTCGAACGAAAAAATGACTTCTCCCCGAGATGGAGAACTACAGGGGCAATCAATTTGCAGACTACAATCATACTAGATTGCGCTAGAGTCATTCGAAATGGCGCACCCGGCAGGAGTCGAACCTGCGGCCTCTGCCTCCGGAGGGCAGCGCTCTATCCAGCTGAGCTACGGGTGCGCATTAGAAAGGTAATGCTGGGGCTTGCGAACAAGCAGGCGGGAATTCTAGGGAAAAACCGCCGTATTGTCTACCCACTTCATCGATTAATCACTTGTTTTCATAGGCTCCGTGGGGCATCTTTAGCCCAGTTTTAAATCGTTCTAGGAGCAACAAACGCATGAAGAAGAATGTATTAGCAGTCGTGTTAGCCACTGCATTAACAGCTAGTTATACGATGAGCAGCGCGGCGCACGCACAAGCGTCCTTTTCGGACTATGTGCAAACTCAACACAGCTTTGCTCATGAGCATATGGACAACGTAGATGTGTTGGTGCTGCTCGCAGCGGAGAGCGACGATGGCAGCATTGCGCTTCCGCAAATGTGGAGTGAAGACACTCGAAACATGATTCAGAACGCACTTGCGATTGAAGAGTTCACTGGCAAAAACGGGCAGCAGGTTGAGCTATTAGCTTTGCCTGGTTTTTATGCCAAGCGCTTATGGGTTGTGGGTACGGGCGAGACGCTGCAGCGTAAGGATGCCGAGAAACTGGGTGCGACCCTAGCGGCCCAGTTGAGCGATAAAACCGACAACGTCGTTGTTCATGCCAAGGGCTACAGTGACGCACAAATCGCTGCAATGGCGCACGGCATGGACCTACGCAACTATCGCTTTGATAAATATAAAAGCGAGCCAGCTGCGCGGCCAGACTACACCGTGCATTGGCATGGTGACAATGGTTCTGCGGCTGCTGCAGCGTACGCAACCACTCAACCGTTAGCGCATGGCGTCTTTGTAGCTCGTGACATTATCAATTTGCCGGGCAGCGACGGTTATCCGCAAGCCATTGCCGAGTTAGCGCAAGAAGCGGTGAGCGGCTATGACGACATCAAAGCTACCGTCTATACGCCAGAGCAAGTGAAAGAAATGGGCATGGGCGCACTCTATGGTGTGAGCCAAGGTAGCCAGCACAAAGCTCACTTGTTGGTGGTTGAGTACCAAGGTGGCAACGACGAAGCGCCTATTGCGTTAGTCGGCAAAGGCAATACCTTTGACACGGGTGGCTACAACCTGAAAACCTCGGGCAGTTCAATCGTACGCATGCAAACCGACAAAGCTGGTGGTGCTGCGGTGCTGGGCGCGGTGATGGCGTTGGCAGGTAAGGATGCAAAAGTGAACGTTGCCGGCGTGGTACCTTTGTCGCACAACTTGATCTCGGGTAGTGCAACCCTGCCAGGTGACGTCTTAGTTGCCGGTGACGGTACGCGCATTGAAGTGGTGAATACCGATGCTGAAGGCCGTCTGATTCTCGCCGATGGTATTTGGTATGCACGCGATCAGCTGAAAGCGCGTGCGATTGCAGACATCGCGACCTTAACCGGCTCAAAAGTGGGTGCGGTAGGCACTGATTATTCTGCGGTCTTCAGTGATCATTCAGCATTGCTTGAGGCAATGAAAACCGCCGGCGAAACCACCGGTGAGCTGGTTTGGCAACTACCGTTAGGCCCTTATGACGGTATCATCGACAGTTGGTTAGCAGACGTACAGAACGTCGGCTCACCTGGTGCGCAAGCAGGTGCACGCTTCTTGCAGCACTTCGCCAAAGATACCCCGTGGATTCATATCGACATGGCTGGTAACGCTTACGCAACCGGCGCGAATGGCATTCATCCGGCCGGTGGTAATGGTTATGGTGTGCGCCTACTGGCTGAGTGGGTTGAAAACTATAACGCAGCCAATAAGTAACCCGACAACTTACGGCTCGACGCGCTCGAGCCGTAAGTTATGAAAGTCAAAGCTAAAGTCGGTAAAGTCGGTCACCGCTTCCATACGTGCGCCCTGTACGGCGTTGTCGCGGCTCACATCGAAGTCGATAAAGGCGTCGGCTTCTAATAACGGCTCATCCCAGCGGACCACGAACGTATCGCCGTTATAGTGTTCGAGACGGCCTTTTAATAGCTCGGTGTGGGTGAAATCGATGCGTAATTCCTCATCAACCAACTGTAGTTTCACATCTCCGTACCAAGGGTCATTGTAGGTGCCTGCATAGCTGGCTAACGCAAGTGATTCACGCACTTGCTCCGGTGTCTCAAGCACAAACTCAGCTTTGCTTGCCATGAAATCTTGGTGAATTCCCTGCATCTGCGTGAGCCACTCACGGTCAGGCAAATCGAGTAACTCCTCTAGAGCTTCTTCGGTGACGACCGTGAGCGCACCGAAGGCTTGTTGGTTGCTGAGTACAACCATGCCAAAGTTATGCTCTGGGATGAGCGTAGTGAGTGACAGCATGCCCAAGATGCCACCGCTGTGTGAGACGTGTTTAGCACCGTAGTAGTCTTTCAAAAACCAGCCGAGGCCAACACCGCGAAACTTGGTCGCAGCATTACTGTCTGCCGGTAATGGCGTGGCAACGTTCCACATGGTATTTTGCGTTCCTTGGCTAAACAAGCGCTCGCCGTTGGGAGCCTCGCCGCCATTTAACTGTGTAAGTAACCACTTACTTAAGTCGTTCACGCTGCTCGCCATAGCTCCAGCGGAGCTAAAGTCTTCTAGATAGTCGAGCGGGAAGCGATGCAAATCGCCTTCATACTCAATAGTGCCCACAGCGAAGTTAGCGTTGTCGGCAGGAATATTAGAAAAGCCGACGCGGGTGTTGTTCATGTCTAAAGGCTGTAAGAACGTTTGGGTGATGTAGTCGCCGTAGGGCATACCGCTTACTCGCGCAATCACTTCACCGGCGGTGACAAACATTAAATTGTTGTAGGCAAACTGCTGACGTAAATCATTCTCCACTGGCACATGGGCAAGACCTTCGAGCAGATCATCGATGGTTTTGTCGGTATTTGGCCAGATCATCAAGTCGCCGGCACCAAGGCCTAAGCCCGAGCGGTGACTGAGTAGGTCACGAATGGTGAGGCGGGCGCTAATGGTTTCATCAGCAAGACGAAACTCAGGGATATATTCTATCACTTTGTCGTCCCAATTGAGTTTGCCTTGCTCGACCAAAGTTGCCACGGCAGCACTGGTAAACGCCTTGGTATTTGATGCAATACCGAACAAAGTATCGGCATCGACCGGCTCGCCGCTGGCGATATCGCGCACACCAAAGCCTTCAGCCAGAATCACCTCACCATCTTTCACCGCGACCACGGCGATGCCGGGTACCTTGAACGCATCAAGCACTGCTTCGGCATTGGCGCGGATACTCTCGGCTGATTGGGCGAAGGTGGTGGCCGGTGCTGCGGCAACAGAAAGAATAACGCTCGAGAGTGTCAGGACACGTAACAATTTGATAGCCATGGGCTTTACCTGTTTAACCAAAGTAGAAAGTTAGACTACTTTATTTTAGCTACACTGCAAATCACTTATGTCGACCGACTTGATGCCATTATCCCAAAGGCCGAGATAGAGCCGGGTTGTACTTGAATCTTCAACGAGCAGCAGACTTTTCACGCCGCCATGGCTGGTTTCGTCACTAAAGTCGTTGGTATGCCAAGTGATACCGTTGTCGGTGCTGCATTCGACAACCAGCTCTTGTGTCGGTGAGCCTTTATCGTAACGAGCGCTATAAAGTATACCTGATTCCGCAAGCACAATATCGAAATAGAAGCGGTGATTTACATCGCCAAGCGGCTGCGTCCATTCAGCGCCATAATCGTCGCTACGAACGATGCCACCTTCACCACTGAACAACATCAAACCCTGATCGGTGGGGTGGACGAGACCCCCTTTGAAGACCGAAGGATTGGGCAATAAATCATCCCAGCGTTGTATCTCCCTTGTGGCGCGGTCATAACGTATGAGAAAGCCGTTCTCAATGGCACCTTGTCCGCCGTACCAAATAACGTTAGCGATGCTGTCGATGCGTAAAAGGCTTAGCCCAGTACCAAAGGTGTCCCACTGCCCAGCTAAAAGTGTCCAATTCTCAGCGTTACGATCGGCTACTGCCAATGCGTCTGTACCTATTGCATAGATTTGGTCGGAGAGCGCGTCGTACTGAAGACCTCTTATCGGCGTGGCTTGGTTGCCACCAAAGTTATGGTTCACCGCTTGCCATGTCAGCCCTGCATCAATGGTTTTGAAGAGCCGTGCTGGGCTGCTATCATTTCCGGCGAACGCAAGTAAATAATGGCCTTGCTCAATAATGGCGAGTGCGGTGACGGGATCGGTTATTGGCGATCGTGTTTGCCACGTCGCTTGCGAGTTGGCGCGCCATAAAAGGCCATTGGTTGTTGCCGCAAGCTGCGCAGCGCCATCAAGCTGCAGCAGCTCAACCGTTTGCGTACCGCTTAGTTCGGTTTGAAGTGCGGAACCTGCCGGCGGAGGTGGTGGGTTTCCTGAATCAGGTGGCGTGCTGCTGCCGCCTCCGCCACAAGCAGTTAAACCAAACGTTGTGAAAAGAACTGCTTTCCATAGGTGTTTCATGATCGTGCTCCTTTTTTAACCAAGATGCACGATCGGCTGGAATTGTGACCGTTTAGAGTTTAAGCGAATTTGAATTGGTTGCGGCCGCCGGCCTTCGCTTCGTAAAGTGCCGAGTCGGCGGCATTGAGCAAGTCGCTGAGTTCGCGACGGCTGGAGATACTGAAGATACCGCCAATACTGACGGTTAATTCTATTTTTTCGTCATTGTGCTCAAACACCTGCTGCGCAATTCGTTGGCAGAGTCGGTAGCTGAGGAGTTCGGCCTGGTTCCGATCGACATCGCTTAACGCCAACGCAAACTCTTCGCCGCCGATACGCGCGGCAACGTCATTATCGCGCACACTTTCGTGAATAATGCGGGCCACTTCTCGTAAGCAAGCATCACCTGCGGCATGACCGAAACGGTCATTAATTTCCTTAAAATGATCTAAGTCGAGCATGAGTACACAGAAAGGTCTGCGCAGTACGCGGTTTTTGGCCAGCAACATACTGCCGCGTTCGAAGAACGCACGGCGATTATAAAGCTGGGTAAGTTCATCGAAGTTGACGATTTCAAGTAATCGACGCTCACTCATAGCGAATGCAAACACCGGAAACAGCGTGACGGTACCGGTGGTGAGTAATAGGTGAGTAATGAGGATCAATTTTAAAATCGGCTCAACGGTAATTAACTGTTTGGCGCCGAGATTCTGAAACAGCATGCCTGCCATACCGAGCATTAACGCCCCATGCAGCAAAAACAGTAAAAACAAGACATTGCGTGAAAGTGCCGGCGCTTGCTTAATCGTTAGCATATAGGCCGCAGCAAAGAGGTAAATTGCAGCGGTGATAACTGCGGTTAAAGTCTGAGCATGCAGCGGTGAGGTATAGAGATAGACCAGCGGCAAGGCGCTGTAACTCATAACCAGTGCGACCAGCTTCAACGATACTGGGCCTTGCACTTGGTATTGTCGGAGTCCATGCAGTGCCAGTAATGGCGCAAAAATGATGCAAAGGTCAGCCATAAAGACAGTTAACCAAGGCTGGTCATCAACAATTGCGCGCATGCTGGTGAGCATAACTGCAACAGCAAAAACCGCACAAGCGAGTGCCCAAGTAAGAAAACTTTTTTGCGAACGTCGGACCTGATAAATAATAAACATCACCCCAGCCAACAAGACGTTGAGGGTAATGGTTGTAATGATCAGGGTTGGCAGATGCATTTCCACGGGCGCACGGGCTCTTTTTTCTACTTCTTATAATGGAGAAAGGATAGCCCGAAAGGCCCGATTTAACAAAGCTTACCACGGAATAAATTGATAAAACGCCTGCTCAAATTTAGCTAGATTTTCGAAGCCCAATTTTGACGCGATAATTTCGGGATCTTTTTCTTGCGCCACGTGTAACCATTTATCAATTGAAATTTGTTCTGGTTGACGCATTAGAAACTCGGCGAAATAGGCGGACTGGCGATAAAAGTCGGCAAAGTTCTCATCTTCAACGGTTAACTTGACGACGCTCTGGCCGCCACTCTTTTTCGCCTTCTGGGCTGCAACAGCCGCTGCAATTTGCGCCTGCATGCGCTCGTACACGGGATGCATTTGGGTCAGGTAAGTGGCCAGAGGAATAAAGCTGAAGTCGGCTTGCCGACGTTGCTCGGCGAGGGCGCCTTGCTCGCATGCTACGGCAACCATTTCGTCAAACCAATCATTGAACTGACTGTGGCCATAGCTGGGCAGGTAGCCTTGTTTGACTTGTTCAAGTCCGCGCTGCTTAGCGAGTTCGATAAGCCACAAATGGCATGCTTCATGAGCGACTACCGAGGCCATGGTTTCGTTTGCCCGTTGTTTCTTTTCGAGCAAATCTTCCGACAAGATCAGGAGCGGCTCGCTTGGGGCATTTTGTTGGTAGTTTTGATTCTCGGTCGCGGTCTTATTGAGCACAATCTGTAAGTGGGGGATTTCACTTGGCTCGATTGCGAGTAGTTGAGCAAGTTGCTTGCTAGCCTGCTCTAAACTCGGTTGGTAATCGTGGATGGTGTTGCCTTGCAGGGTAAATGCGGGTGACTGCGCGGCGACCGTAATGGGTAGACTACTCAGGCAAACGATTAGAAATACGCGAAAATTCATGGTGGGTGCTCCGTTTTTTAAGAAAGACGGGAGCACCCAGTAAAAAGTTGTTACCAGCTGCGCTTTTTGTGACCTTTGATGCCGTACCAGCCGATTATAAGGTAGCCAACGAGCAATAAACTGTACGCGCCTTTGTTGCCTAGCCCTTCAGCCATGGCGCCATAGACCAGCGGTAAAATTGCGCCACCGGCGATCCCCATGATCAAAATCGCTGAGCCACGCGCGGTGAACTTGCCTAGGTCAGCCAACGCCAGTGGCCAAATCGCTGGCCACACCATGGCATTGGCAAAGCCGAGAAGCGCTAAGAAAGCTACAGAATCGGGCACTAACGGTACGCCGCTCCAGCCCCACAATACGCTGGCAATGGTGGTGCTGGCGTCGGAGCTAATCAACAACAGGCCAGTGAAAATTAAGCCAAGCAGCGCTGAGCCGGTTAGGGCACCCTGTTGGCTGAGCCAGCGCGGAATTAGAATCAAGCCAAGCACATAACCGACGACCATGGCTGCCATTACGTAAGAGGTCAGGCTGGAATAATTGGCCAGACCTAACTTCGAGCCATACATTCCAATGGTGTCGCCGGCAATGACTTCTACACCTACGTAGAAAAACAGCGCGATCGCGCCGAGTACGAGCTGTGGGTATTTTAAAACCGACTCGTGTACCGCAGCACCCGAAGGCGCTTCCTCTTTTATTTTCGGCAGGCGCACCATGAAAAACGCGACTGCGAGCACAAACATGGCGACGGCCATGCCAACATAAGGTGGAATGATCTTCGCGGCCATTGCCGCGACTTGGTCAGCGCGCTCGCTGGCGCTGAGCTCGGCAATGCTGGCGGCGGTGACATTCGGAAAGTCGGCCAGCACTAGCCAAGTAAAGAAGACCGGCGCAATCACGCCAGCTATCTTATTTAGAATCCCCATAATGGCGATACGGGCGGCGGCGGATTCGTGAGGACCGATACGCACAATGTAGGGGTTCGACGCGGTTTGTAAAATCGTTAGACCCGAACCGACAACAAACTGGGCCAGCAGAAAGATACTGAAGTAATGGGTTTGCGCGGCAGGTACGAAGAGCAAAAGTCCGCAACCAATGAGCGCTAAGCCAACGACCATACCGTTTTTGTAGCCAGTACGGTCAAGCACCCACGACATCGGCAATGCCATGACAACGTAGGCGATATAAAAACAGAAGGCGATGAGCAAGGCCTGAAACTCGTTCAAGTCAGAAATGATCTGTAAAAACGGTATCAAAGCGCCGTTAAGCCAGGTCACAAAACCGAAAATAAAGAATAATAAGCCAATGACGAGCATCGGAATAAAAGTGGCCATGGTTACCCTTCCTGTTGCGTAGGTTCACCGTGCAGCCAGAGCTGCGCAATGTTTAAATGTTCATCTAATAACATGAAATTGGCGACATGACCGGCGGCGATACAACCGAACTCATGTTCGAGGCCAAGCATTTTTGCGGGGGTCGTCGCTGCCATTTCGACAGCATCGGCGAGGGGTACGCCGCACATGTTGACGGTATTTTTAACGGCGTCCAGCATGGTTAAGCAGGAGCCCGCAAGGGTACCGTCTGGCGTTGTTAGCTTGTCGCCGTCGCGGAGGATCTTAGTGTCAAAAAATGGCACTTCGGTTGCCTCGGTTGCGGCCAAAGCCATGGCATCGGTGACCAGCATCATCTGCTGTTTGCCTTTTGCACGAAAGGCAATTTGGCACGCCTGCGGGTCGACATGGTAGCCATCAACAATGAGGCCGGCATAGGCGTCGCGAGCAAGACACACACCGACCATGCCTGGCGCTCGAGAGTGCAACTGCGACATCGCATTAAAGAGGTGCGTGAAACCAATAGCACCGGCATCGAGCGCTTCGTTAACTTGCTCTGCGTTGGCATCCGAGTGACCCAAGAAGACTTTGATCCCTGCGTCACTCAGCTTTTTGATGACCTGCGTTGAGGCGGTTTCTGGGGCCAAGGTGACCATGACCAGCCCGAGTTCAGGGTCGGTCAGCAGCGCGAGTTCGGCGTCGCTAGGTTCACGAATATACTTTTCACTGTGCACGCCTTTGCGCTTAACGCTCAGCCAAGGGCCTTCGAAATGCACACCCAAAATACCGGGGATGCCTTGTTGCTTGGCATCTTTCACCGCTTGGGCGGCGTCGAGCATGGCCTCAACACTATCGGTAATCAACGTAGGCATCATGCCGATCGTGCCGTACTTCAGGTGCGCGGCCATGATTTGTTGCAGCGCTTTCGGTGTACGTTCTTGGTTAAACAGCACACCACCGCCGCCATTGACTTGCACGTCGATAAAACCGGGCACCAGTCGGCCGTGATAGACCGGCAAGTCGTGCTGTGCGGGCGCATCGTGAATCGCTTTCACGCGGCCGTGTTCGAGGATGACTTGCTGATTGTGTAGCCAGCCCTGCGGCGTAAGTACGTAGTCGCAAACAAACATTAGTGTGTTTCCGTTACTTTTTTCAGGCCAGGCGGTGCATCGGGATTCAGTCCGAGCTGCCGCGCGGCGTGTTCAATATCAAGATAAAAGCGCTGCATTACCGCAAGCGGTTGCAGGCGCGGGTGAAGTGTCTCGGTGGCAGGCATTTGCACCAGGTGTGCGCCGCGTTTTTTGATATCGGCTAACTGGCGTCGGTGCATGTCACTGCCTTCATCATGAATATGCACGTTGAAAACTGTGAGATGGCGCTCGACCAGTGTTACTGGGCCGTGCAAAAATTCAGCGCTACTGAAAGCTTCGGCGTGAATGCCGAGCACTTCTTTGAGTTTGAGCGCAATTTCACGCGCGATGGCATAACCGAAGCCGCGACCGAGCACCACGCAATGGCGCAAGTCCTGTAATTGCTCTGCGTGAAGACAAGCCGGTGCACGTTGGGTTTGTTCGAGCTGCTCTGGCAGTGCGTTGAGCGCGTCTTTTAGCGCTTGGTCTTGCTGCCAAGAGGCGCAAATTTGGCTTAGCGCACTCAGGCTGGCGAGGTAACTTTTTGTTGCGGCCACGGCCAGCTCAGGGCCGGCGTGCAGGGGGAGCACGGTATCGGCGAGTTGCGCTAACGGCGAGTCGGTGACATTCACAATCGCAACAAGACGTGCGCCACCAGCTTTCGCGCGCTTCGCTTGCTCAACGATGTCGGGGCTTTGTCCCGACTGCGAGATGCAAATCGCCAGATAGCCGTTAAGTTGCAACTGGCTATCGTAAACACCCGCAACCGAAGGTGCGGCGGCAAACACCGGCGTATGAGCTTCGACTTCAAAGAGGTATTTGGCAAACACCCCGGCATGGTCAGAAGTACCGCGGCCGATCATCATGATCCCGGTCGGTGGCTGTTGGCGCAACTCAGCGCCAAGTTGTTCACAAATCGGTGCGTTTGCGGCAAGTTGTGCACGGATGATAGCAGGCGTGGCTTGCGCCTCAATCTGCATACGACTCTCAGTCATGCATTTGCTCCTTGGTTAAATGCGCCATGCTGGTAAAGCATGATGGCACCCCATTCCGGCCCGTGGGTGCTACTGGTGAGTTTTGCTTGAACGTCGCTATCGAGCAGCGGTTGCAGGGCATGCGCGACACCACCTGCCAGCACGAGCGCGCCGTTGCTCTGTTGTATTGCCTTGCGCGCGATTGCGCTAAGGTACTCACAGCCCTCTTTTACGAGCGCTTGCGCAGTGGGCTCCGCATGATGGGCTAACTCGAGAATGATCGGGCAAAGTTCACCAAACACGCCAGGATTCGCTTGGTTCAGTTTGTCGACCAGAGCGGTTGCGCTATGCGCTTGATAGTGGTCGCAAACGGCCTCGGCCAGTTGCCCTTTGGGTTGGATAGCGTCGATAGCCTCGAGGGTGTGCACTACAGCCTGCTTGCCGAGCCATGCACCACTACCTTTGTCGCCAAGTAGAAAGCCGTGACCGCCAAACTGTGTCAGCTCGCCATCTTTCAGTGCCGCGGCGCAAGAGCCCGTACCTATAACGAGAACTGCACCGTTCGCTCCGTCGTGGGCGCCGTAGAGGGCGGTGTGTAGGTCAGAGGTGAAATAAAAGCTATGAAATGGATGCTGCCATTGTTTCAGCGCATTACTGGCTGACGGCAAGTTTGCCCCGGCGAAACCGCCACAAGCGAGCGTACTTGCCAGTGTTTCCGGTGGCAGGTTGGCGTGTTCGATAGCAGCCTTGACTGAATCAAGAATTGATTGCCTTGCGACGTCGCCGTTGCGCGCAATATTAGCAGCACCCGCCACACCGGCACCCAGCAGGTTTCCTGTTGTGTCATAGAGCTCGGCGCGACACTTGGTGCCGCCGCCGTCGATTCCGACAAAATACAGCGGTGTAGGCTCTGACGATTTCTTCTGCGACATAAACTATCTTTCTTTAAGTGTTCGTGTTTTGTTATAGCAGACATACTGCCATACTTTGCCACCTGTTTTGTAATACTTTATTCTTAATCTGGGAATAATAAGGAATCAAACGATGAAAAAAACAACAAAATACGTTTTAAGCTGCTGCGCTTTGCTGCCACTCATTGCTTGCACAGCCGAAGAGCCGACGGGGCTTGCTTATTACGAACAGGTTATGGGGGCAGCACCATTGAAGCCGGCAAATGCTGAGCAGCGTTGGCAGGCCTGCGCACCTAATATCAGTGCAACCGACGCGCGCTATGCCACTGTTAGTGAAGTAGGGCGTGAGCGTGGCTGGGTCGAGCGCAGTGCGCATAATTGGGAGCACTTTGACTTCAGTGACGATGCCGGCAAGGTGTTGGTGATTGATTATGCCCAAAAAGGTGATGAGCTTGCCTTTCGCTACCTCGCAAACGACGAAACCCACGATGATCTCTATGAGCCTTGGAGCTCCTCAAAAATTATGGCCTATGCCGGTGCGATGTCTTTGTTTAGCGACAATTTCGCTCAGCCTGATACAGTCGTGGGTGAGGTCAAGCTAGCCGATCTCATTACCAGCGTGCATAGCTACGAGGCTTCTGGCGCTGCTGACGGCAACTCGAACGCGATTGCCTATTATTTTGCCAATGTCGCCGGGCGCGATTATTTGACCGCATTATTTCATGACGCCTGGCTCAACATCGGCCAGTCGGAAGTGAAATTTCGCGGTGCTTATGGACCTTCTGCGTTTGCTCCGAGTGATACCTATTGGCGCACGGCCTCGCGCTCCGTCAGTGCACAAATTGTTGCTCGCGATAGCGATCCGGGCGCACTCAGCTACCGCTGTGAAGAGTGTGGCCTGACTGGCAATAAACCGATGACGACCCTCGCTTCCGCCGAGTTTCTGAAGCGTTTGGCGACCCATAAACGCGTCCCTTCAACGCGTATGCCTGGACTGAGTGATGACGCGGTGATGATGCTCTTTTATGGTCCTGGGCACAGCGAGAATAGCGCAGATGCTGGGGGCATGATGGCGGGCGCAAGCCTAACCCCGCACCGCGCCGTCGCGCAAGCGTTGCAGGCTGAATACCCAGAGCTGGCTGACCTCAGCGTGCAAGAGACACTCGACACCGCCACTAACGGCAATTGGCGTATTTTCCATAAACTTGGCGCAGGCCCAAGTGAAACCCGCGGCACCAGTGAAGTCGTAGCGTTAGCCCACATCTGTCTACCATTGGCTGACGGTACCCGCGAGTTCACCGTTGCCGCACAAGCCAGCGTACCGGAAAACACCGAAGCCAACGTCGGCCACGCCGGTGCCAAACTCGAGACTCTGCTACGCCGCACCGTCCAACAACTCATAAGCGAACGCCCCTAACCCATGTGCGCCCGCAACCCACACCAGCGTAAAAAGAGAGGGCAGCCCTCTCTTTTTATTCCAAATTTATATTCCGTATATACATTCGTAGTGGAATAATTTATTTTAGGCGTATGATGACTCAAAGAAGCGACGGACGATGCTAGGTCAATATTCCTTTGCCGATATTCTGGTCTTTGTGGCTTACGGTTTAGTGCTGCTGGGTAGTGGCTGGTTGTTTAATCGTAAGAGTAGTTCGACACAAGACTACTTTCTTGGCGGTAACAAAATGTCGATGTGGGTGGTGGCGATTTCGGTGCTCGCCACTTCGCAATCGGCGGCGACGTTCCTCGGTGGTCCTGATCAGGGCTACCGCGGCGATCTCACCTATTTGGCGACCAATATTGGTGCGTTTATTGCGGTCGGGTTTGTCGCACTATTTCTCATTCCTAAGTTCTACGAGCAGCGCGTTTACACGGTCTACGAGTTACTTGAGCAACGCTTTGGTGAGCGAGCCAAACGCGAAGCCGGGCTGATGTATTTGTTTGGTCGGGTATTTGCCAGCGGCGCGCGCCTGTATATGGCGGCTATTGCGGTGGCCATGATCTTGTTCGGCAATATTGATGCCGATAGCGTCATCACCGCTACTTTGTTACTCACCTTCATTGGTCTCGTTTACACCGTGTATGGCGGGATTCGTACGGTTATTTACTCGGATGTGTTGCAAGCTGTGGTATACGTAAGCGCTGCAATAGCTGTAATAATCGTGCTTTACAATGCCATCCCAGTAAGCTTCGGTGAGCTGGTGAGCGCTTTGCAAAATCCAGCGCCAGGCGAGCCGTCGAAACTGACCTTGATTGATACCAACGTGGATTTCAGTAGCTCTGGGGTATTCAATATTTGGTCGGTATTGACCGGCTTTGTTTTGTTGAACATTGCAGCTTTCGGCCTCGACCAAGATATGACCCAACGGGTGCTAACCTGTAAAGATGCTAAAGAGGGTAGCAAGGCTATCTTGATGTCGGTGGTAATGGTGATTCCGGTGATGCTGCTGTTTATTATCATCGGTTTACTGTTGTTCATCTATTACCAGCGCCCCGATATTATGGCGAGCGGTCAAGCCGACGGTCCAGTACCGACCTTTGCGGGTGAAGCGGTCACTATTTTTATGTACTACGTATTGACCGAAATCCCTGCGGGCGTGCGTGGCTTGGTGACCATCGGTATTATCGCCGCGGCATTGTCGACGCTTAACTCAGGTCTCAATTCTATGTCGAGTGTGGTGATTCAAGATATCTACCGGCCGTGGCAGCAACGCAAAGGTAAACAGTATAGTGACGAGCACTATGTGAAGGCGGGCCGCGTGGGGATGGCGGTGGTCGCTGCTGCGCTCGGACTGATGGCGTGCCTATGTTATTACTGGCAGCAATATACCGAAACCCCGTTACTGCAGTTTGCCTTGAGCGTGATGGTGTTCTCATACAGCGGTCTGCTTGGCGTCTATTTTGTCACGCTGTTTAGCAAACGAGGCAGTAGTCGCTCGGTAACCACCGCACTCGTTGTTGGCTTCTTTGTCCCATTAGTGATGCAGCCGTATACGCAGCAACTATTATTACCGGCAGACTGGGTGACCGATATTGGTTTCACCTGGCAATTGATGATCGGTACTGCAATTTCAACGCTGATTTGTTTGGCCGGTAGTCAATCGAATACGGCACCAACAAATCAGCGCAAAGTAAGTGAAGCATAACCATGGAAGATATGAATAAAACTGAAGACCTGTTGGCACAACTTAACAGTATTGTTTCGGAGGGGCGTAATCCCGACACGCTCGACATTGATTTATTGTCGAGCGAGGCGATTCTCCGAAAGATTAATCACGAAGACGCTCAAGTTGCCCCAGCCGTTGCAAGTCAGATCCCGCAAATCGCACAAGCGGTCGATGCCATCGTCGACAAGTTGCAAAGTGGCGGGCGACTATTCTACATCGGCGCTGGTACCAGTGGTCGTTTAGGGATTCTTGATGCGGTTGAATGTCGGCCGACCTTTAGTGTTCCTGATGACTTGGTGCAGGGGATTATCGCCGGCGGTGAGCATGCGATTCAATTCGCCGTAGAGGGTGCTGAGGATGATCGCGAAGCGGGTGTTAACGATGTAAAAGCTGTGAACTTAAGCGCCAATGATGTACTCGTCGGGCTCTCGGCTAGTGGTCGCACCCCTTATGTTGTGGCCGCACTTGAGTATGCGAACAGCATCGGCTGCGCTACTGCGTCAATTACCTGTAATCCGAATTCGCCGTTAATGACCACCGCTAAAATAGGTATTTGCGCGGTGGTGGGGCCTGAGGCCTTAACGGGTTCAACGCGGATGAAATCAGGTACCGCACAAAAACTGGTGCTAAATATGCTGAGCACCGCAAGCATGATTCGCTTAGGCAAAACCTACGAAAACCTGATGGTTGATGTGAATGCTAGTAATGAAAAACTGCGTGCGCGGGCCATTAGAATTGTTATGCAAGCCACCTCATGCGAGCGCAACGTCGCCGAAAATGCACTCAAAAGCGCCGATAATCGTGCAAAGTTAGCAATTTTAATGATTCTTACTGGTTTGCCAGCAGAACAAGCTGAAAACTTACTACAAGAAAAGCATGGCTTTTTGCGCCGCGCCGTGGAGTCGCAACAATGAAACGCTGGTTGACCCTCCTAGTTGCTGCACTGGCGCTCACAGCTTGTGCCGATCAGTCTCAACAGTCGGCTCCAAATACCCAGCTTACGGTAGGCGCTGAACAAGCCGAGCGCTATTTGCCTCAGCTGGCTGACAAGAATGTCGCACTGGTGGTGAATCAAACTTCGCGCGCCCACGACCAGCATTTGGTGGATTATTTACTCGCGCAAAATATCCATGTCACCAAAGTGCTGGCCCCCGAGCACGGCTTCCGAGGCGATGCTGGCGCCGGAGAAACCATTGATGACGCCATTGACCCCAGTACCGGCCTACCGATCTTGTCGATTTACGGCAAAACCAAAAAGCCGACCGCCGAGATGTTAGCGGACATCGATACCATCGTTTTTGATATCCAAGACGTCGGTGCACGTTTTTACACCTACATCAGCACCATGCATTACGTGATGGAAGCGGCGGCTGAACAAGGTATCGAGATGTTGGTACTGGATCGTCCGAATCCAAACGGTGCTTTTGTTGATGGGCCGGTGCTCGAAAAACAGTTTCAGTCCTTTGTCGGTATGCACGAGATACCTTTGTTACACGGCATGACCGTCGGCGAACTGGCACAAATGATTAAAGGCGAAGGCTGGATCAACGAGGCACCAGCACTCGACCTCACGGTGGTCCCAGTCACCAATTATCGCCGCGACATGGCGTATGACTTGCCTGTTGCACCAAGCCCTAATTTGCCGAATGCCCAGGCTATCCAGCTGTATCCGTCGCTCTGTTTGTTTGAGCCTACCGCAGTAAGTATTGGCCGCGGCACGGACTTTCCGTTCCAAGTGCTAGGGCATCATCAAGTGGCGTTGGGCGACTTTCAGTTCAGTCCGCGTAGCATGCCGAACAGCGCGCCTAATCCTAAGTTAGAAGGCGAATCGCTACAAGGCCGAGACCTTCGCAACAGTCAAATACAAGGCTTCGATCTCAAGCCGTTACTTCAGGCCTACCAAGCGTTTAAAGCGGCAGGGCAAGCTGATGACTTTTTCACCTCGCCCGATTTTATGGATAAGCTGAGCGGCACCGACAAGCTGCGCAAGGCGATTATTGCCGGGGAGAGTGAGGCTGAAATTCGTGCCAGTTGGCAGGCTGATTTAGCGCAATTTAAGCAGCAACGTCAGCCGTATTTGCTATATCCAGATAACGATTAGCCTTTGCGCAATCGCGCAAAAGCTTGGTTGGTGCGTGAGAGGGTATCGCGACCGAGTTCAGAAGCTTGGATCAGCGCAATGAACAACAAGTCGATGACTAAGTTCTGGGCCGTACGCGCATGAATTGAAGATAAACGTGTCGGCTCGCTCTCAGCGACCGAATACAAACTGACGTCGGCAAGTTGAGTTATCGGCGTTTTGCCATAGCGGGTAATGCTAATTACGCTACTACCGTGACGACGCGCTTCTTTGACCACGCGCGTGACTTCATGGGTGCTACCCGATTCGCTGATGGCAACCACGACGTCACCGACATTAAAGGTCGCGGCATTGGCTAACTGAATATGGCTATCGGAGTCGGCGATAGCGTGCAGGCCGAGTTTCTGTAGCTTGTAAGATAGGTCTTTGGCAACTAAAGCTGAGCCGCCAATGCCAGAAATGAGAATACGCTGCGCATCGAGTAACTTTCGCACGGCTTGCGCAAAAGCGGCTTTTTCATTGAGGTTACGGGTTTCACTTAAGACGTTGATTTTGCCGGCAAGGAGTTTATCGGCCATCTCATTAAAATCGTCTTCTAGCGTAATTTCGCCGTGCAATCGGGCGCTTTGGTGGGCCTTTTTGTTTAGCGCGTCAATGACCGATAATTTGAACGCTGGATAGCCACGATAGCCGAGCTTTTGGGCGAACTTCACTACACTCGACTGGCTCACGCCAACGGTGCTTGCGAGTTGTTGCGAGGATAAATCGCGCAGGGCGCTCGGCGATTCCAAGGTAAAGGCCGCCAATTTAGCTTCGCTGGCGGAAAGAGAATTTTGTACGGCTTTAATTTTTGCAAATGCGGACATCGTGTCCCACCTTTAGGGTCCAAGCGTTAGCATCCGAAAGCTAACGGAATTTTTTATTCAAATATAAACTAGTTAGACTGAATAGCAAAACCCAAGTTTAAACTCATGCAGGAGCGCCTGTGAGCACAGCATTCGATAGCTTCCAACGCCAACTAGCGAACACTCTTCCGTCGACGCGTATGATCACTTCGTTAAGTCAGCGCTTGGCGTTCAGTACCGACGCAAGCTTTTACCACAAGGTGCCGCAGCTTGTTGTGCAGGTAGCGACAGTGAGCGAATTGCAAGCGTTGGTGCGGTTAGCGAGCGAACATCAGGTGCCACTCACATTTCGCGCGGCAGGGACCAGTCTATCTGGGCAAGCGATCAGTGACTCGGTGCTAGTGATGCTCACGCGCGACTGGCAGCAAATAGAAGTGTTAGAACAAGGCGACAAAATCAAACTGCAGCCGGGCGTGATTGGCGCTCATGCCAATCACAAGCTTGCCCCTTACCGCCGTAAAATAGGCCCAGACCCGGCGTCAATCAATACCTGCCAAGTGGGCGGTATTGCCGCCAATAATGCCTCGGGCATGTGTTGCGGGGTTAAGCATAATAGCTATCACACCCTAGCCGCGATTAGTTTTGTCTTAGCCGATGGCACCTATGTGGACACCACGGATGAAACCTCTGTTGCAGCCTTTCGTGCCAGTCACAGCGAATTACTGCAGGGCCTAGCCGAACTCGCCGAACAGGTACGTAACGACGACGAGCTAAGTCACACCATTGCCACGCAGTTCCGCCTGAAAAATACCATGGGCTATGGCCTCAATGCGTTACTTGATTATCACGATCCACTCGACATTCTGTGCCACTTGCTGATTGGCTCCGAGGGTACGCTAGGTTTTATCGCTGACATCACTTACCGAACGGTTGCCGTGCCAAAGGCGAGTGCCACCGGCTTGTATTTATTCCCCGACAGTCATGCGGCCTGTGCGGTGATTCCCGCACTGAAGCAGCTTGGCGTCGAAGCCGTTGAGTTGATGGATGATCGCTCGTTGTTATCGGTACAGCCATTGTTAGCAAAATTGACCGAATTGACGCCGCCACCTGGCGCGGTGGCATTACTTATCGACCTCGGACGTGATGACGAAGCAGCGCTGCAACAGGCGCAACAAGAACTGGAACATTTGCTGGCGGACTTCACAGCGCTTTGTCCGATGCGCAGCGATCCGGTGACCAGTCAGGCGCTGTGGCAAATTCGTAAAGGGCTATTCCCAGCAGTTGGCGCTGTCAGGGCGAGTGGTACCACGGTCATTATTGAAGACGTTGCAGTTCCGCTTGAAGCTTTGCCGGAAGCGGTCAATGCGCTGCAACAGTTATTCGATCAACACGGCTATGCTGAAGCGATTATTTTCGGTCATGCGCTCGATGGCAATGTGCATTTTGTCTTCACCCAAAGCTTCGCGAGCGCGCAGGAAGTTGAGCGTTATGCCGCATTTATGGATGCGGTGAGTACGCTTATTACCGAACGCTTTGCCGGTACGCTCAAAGCCGAACACGGCACTGGGCGTAATATGGCGCCCTATCTCTATGCACAATGGGGTGGTGCTGGCTTAGCGGTCATGCAACGTATTAAAGCGTTGATCGACCCGCGAGGTATTTTGAATCCTGGGGTGATCTTAAACGACGACCCACAGGCGCATTTACGCGACTTAAAAGCCATGCCTCCGGTCAATGAAACTGTCGACGCTTGTATTGAATGTGGTTTCTGTGAACCACAGTGTCCGTCGTTGCATTACACCTTGAGCCCACGCCAACGCATTGCTTTGATGCGGCGCGCGAGTCAACGCCCGCCAGCAGAGCAGCAAGAGATTGCGAAGGATTTTCAGCATTTAGGTATTGATTCCTGTGCAGCAACTGGGCTTTGTGCAACGGCCTGTCCGGTTGGTATCGACACCGGTGCGTGGATAAAAGAACTACGCGCCGAACAAGCGCGACATCCGCGGGTCGCAAAATGGCTAGCGGGGCATCAAGCGGGCGCTGAGAGGATTGCTCGCTTTGCACTCGCGGCAGGCCGCCCGCTGAGCAAATTACAGCAGCGCCGCCCCACATTCCCGCCCGTCGCCAAGGCGCCGGAAGCGACGCGAACAGTCGAGAGCTCAGAAAAGGCTATTTATTTCACCACGTGCCCAAATCGCGTCTTCGGCACGGATGGCCAAGAGCCGTTACCGCAGGTAGTTGAGCGCCTGTGCGCCCGCGCGGGTATTCAGCTTATAGTTGCACCCACCAACGGTGCCTGCTGTGGGCAGCCCTACCTAAGCAAAGGCTATCCGCAGGAAGCGCAGACGAAACAACGCGAGTTGCGCGAGCTGCTCTGGAAAGATAGCGAGCAAGGGCGGTATCCAGTGCTATTTGATGCCAGCCCATGTGCATTGCAAGCCAAGGATCTTGAGGGCTTGCGTAGCTATGAACTGGCCACTTATTTAGCGCAGTACGTTGCCAAAAAGCTCACCTTGAAGCCTCTTGACGAGCCGCTGCTGCTGCATGTCACCTGTAGTAGCCGGCACCTCGATCAGGGCAGCTCTTTGCGTGCCCTCGCGCGCCTTTGCAGTGAACAAGTGATTGAGCCCGAGCAGATCCAGTGTTGTGGTTTTGCTGGCGACAAAGGCTTCACCCAACCAGAACTGAATGCCAGTGCATTAGCGCCATTAGCCGCACAAGTTCCCTCCGGCTGTCAGCATGCGGTAAGTAACAGCCGCACCTGCGAGATCGGCTTGAGCCATCATGCGGGCAGTAACAAAGTACAGTATCGCCATATCGCTTATTTGCTTGATGCGCTCAGCACTTCAACGGCATCGACATAGGAATTTTTATGCCTCATCCGAATCAAACTTTTACTGAACTCGAGTCACGTTGGCACACCGAACGTTGGCCGCATTTAGCTAAACGCCAGCTCACCTATAATGATATCGAACCCGCTCTCGACGCTCTGGCAGCAAATGAGCAGTTGGCGCATACAGTGATTGGTAGCTCGTACTTGGGCACGCCGATTCGAAGGCTGTCACTAGGTCAGGGTCCGATGGTGGTGTTGGCGTGGACGCAAATGCACGGCAACGAGTCGACTGCGACCGCAGCGGTATTGGACTGGTTGCAATTACTGCTTAATGAGCAGCCAACAGACCTTCCTGCGGATTGGCAGGAGCTGGTCACTTTACATGTGATTCCGATGCTCAACCCTGATGGGGCTGCAGCCGGCACGCGCGAGACCGCGCAGGGCATCGATATGAATCGTGATGCGCTGGCGCAGCAAACCCCAGAAGGCCGGTTGTTATGGCAACAGGTGCAGACCTTGAAACCATCGGTGGCATTTAATTTGCACGACCAAAACCCTTACTATGCGGCAGGTGAGGGCGGTGATCCCGCGACCATAGCATTCCTAGCACCGGCTTATCATCCGGACAAACATGTGGATGGCGCACGGTTGCGGGCCAAGCAACTTATCGCCCATATGCGACAGGTTTTGTCGCACTGGCTGCCAAACGGTATTGGTCGTTACGACGATACATACTCCCAGCGCTCCTTTGGTGATGCCATTGCCGGTACGGGGGCCAGTACCATACTTATTGAAAGTGGCGAACACCGCGATGATCCAAGTCGACAAGTCGCCCGCCGACTCAATGTTATGGCTTTACAGGCGGGCTTAGCAGCGTTGCTAAGCGGTGTTTATCAGGACTACAGCCTTGCCGATTACTATGCAATTCCGGATAACGTGAGCGATGGCTTTGTCGATATAAGAATTCGTAACCTCACCATTGACGATGGCGAGCATCCGCCCTATCAGGTGGATGTTTGCTTGAACCGCGATCCTGACCACCAGCAAAGCTATTTGCTTGAATTCGTAGGTGATAGTACGGGGCAGCAGGGACTCGAAGAGGTGTCAGGTACTGGTTTAAAATGGCAACAGCTCCCGCAATTAGGCGCTGTTGCCAATTCGCTGTTGGCGCATGTGCGCGAACAGCTTAGTCAACGGTAACGGGCAAGCTGCCTGCAGCGTTGCCAGTCAATAGGGTTTCTACCAATGCGTTGAAGCTGGCGCTGGTTACTTGACCCGAAGCTTGCTGCGCTGCACTGTAATCATAGGTGGCGATGGCGGCGTCAGCGACCGCACGGAAGTCTGTGATCACATAGGGCGTACGCAACGCCACAAAAATCGTTGTTTGTTCGCGGGCTTTGGTGAAGGTTAGTAACTCTTGAAGCCACGCATGCTGATCAGCCTTGCTTGGGCGATCACGCCAACTGGCTATATCATCCATACCCCCCATCTCAGCCAAGCTGTGGTGTGGTGTGATATCACCAACGACAACTGCTGCGTCCGCTGGCCATGTTAACCAAGGTTGTCCATCAGGTAGCTCGGCCAAACTCAAACACTCACTCGTGACCTGCGGTCGTTGTTGCGCTAATGCGTTGGTAAACGCTTGGCAGCGCAGAGTATCAGGCATGACGGCATACCATTGCTGAGCTTGTAGCGGCAACACGCCGTTGTCATAAACCAGCGTTGTTGCTGCGTCAGCTAAGGTTTGTTCGGTTTGCAGGTTGTCAGCAAGTGGCAACTGTTCGAGCGCTTCAATGCGCTCGGCGAGCGTCGTGCGAGACGGAACGTCGAGTCGATACTGCGCCTTTAGCTGACGAATGCGCAGCGCTGATGCAGCGAGCTTGTCAGTGTCAATTTCGCCTTGTGCGACGGCTTCTTCCAGTCCGGCGAGGTACTGCCAAAACCCTTCAATGTCACCCGGCGTACGAATGGTATAAGGCATAAGGGCGATATCAGCGCCGGCTTTAAAGGTGGCGATACTGGCCTGAAGTGGCGCGTAATAATGGGCAACACCGGCCATATCCAGTGCATCGGTGACGATAACCCCGGTAAAGCCAAGCTCTTCGCGCAACACGCCGGTTAAGATCTTATGCGACATGGTCGCAGGCACAACGGTTTGCTCACCGTTAGAGGCGGTGAACTTGGTATCATCGAGGGCGGGGTACTGAATGTGCGCCGTCATCACCATCGCTGGCGGCGTCGCGCTTTGAATGATGCGACGGAATGGCATTAAATCAACGGCGTCTATGGTTGCGCGATCGTGCTCGACGCGCGGCAGGCCGGTATGACTGTCGACATGGGTGTCGCCATGGCCAGGAAAATGCTTAAGTGCACTCATAATGCCATGCTGTTGTAGCGTCGCCACCGTGGTTTGCCCAAGCTCGGCAACAATCGCAGGGTCTTCACCGTAGCTACGCACATTAATTACCGGATTCTCAGGGTTAACGTTCACATCAACAGTGGGGGCGAAATTCAAGTTGAAGCCAAGCATACTCAACTCGTTAGCGATGCCTTCCGCAACCTGCTCAGCCAAATCTGTACCATGTGCGGCATAACTCGCACCCAAGGCCATATTGCCGCCAAAGCGCGTCGAAATATCGGCAGGAAGTCGCGCAACGCGGCCGCCTTCTTGGTCAACGGCAATGAAGAGCGGTGGTAATTGTGCTTCGCGCATCACGGTCTGCATGTCTTCAATAAGCGTTGCGATTTGCGCGCCATTTTGAAGATTGTCAGCGAACAGAATCACCCCCCCAATTTTGCCCTTGCGCAATACTTCAGCCAGTTCTTCAGGCAACTCAGTAACTGGCGTTTTACATTCGTCGCTGGGCGTTCCATCACTACAAAAGTAACGAAAATCGAGCATCAGCTTCTGTCCCAATTGCAGGCGCTGCTGCTCCGGCGAGCTGGTTTCGGAAGGGCTACATGACACCAAAGCAAGCAGGCTAAGTAGTAAGGCAAAACGACGAATCATGGCTATACTCTTTATTCGATGATGGAAAAAGGTTACGTAAAATTCTAGAGCTATCGTACGTGAGCTTTTACAAAAAATAAATTATTCCATAGAAATGTTGGGTGCTTATTCTTCAGCGAGTAATAAGCGGAGCGCTGGTTAGACTTTATAGGCATAAATTTTTTACATAGCGGTGTACTGATGTCTGTCACATTCCGCAACAAATTCGCTTTAACTATTTAAGTTAAGGTAATTTAAGAAGAAATTCATTAGTATCATCAGAGAGGTCAAGTCGAAGACTAAAAAATGCACAGAAAATTACTTGGAATAATTTATTATTTACATTATAAGAATATGTGATACTTTCAATATATTGATGGTTCTACCATCTGTTGTAGTAATTCTTCGTCGATGACGGCGAGGGGTATAACAAGAAGACGTACTGACGATACGTACCAGATTCTTACAACGAGCGGAGATTGCAAAGTGAAACTCAATAAAATAGCACTCGTGCTGGGATTGACGACAAGTATGAGCGGCCTCGCTTATGCGCAAGATGTCGATCAAGAAGAGAACACACAGCAAAACGAAGAAGCAGAAAAAGTCGAACGCATTTCGGTAACGGGTTCGAGTATTAAGCGCACAGCAATGGAAGGTGACTTACCACTGACCGTTATTTCGCGTGAAGAAATTGATGCCCAGGGTATCACCACAGCTGAACAACTTATGTTGCAGTTGAACGTGGCTTCAAACTCAAACGATAACTTGGCGAGTAACACCGGTATCGTGAGTGGTGAAGAACGTGGTAATAACGGTGCATCAAGCGCCAACTTACGTCAGCAAGGTGCCGGTTCTACCCTAGTTCTTTTGAACGGTCGTCGTACTGCGACGCACGGTTTGAAAGGTCGTTCGGTCGACTTGAACTCAATTCCTTTCTCAGCCATCGAGCGCGTAGAAATTTTACGTGACGGTGCATCAGCGGTCTACGGTACTGATGCAATCGGTGGTGTTATCAACTTCATCTTGAAGAAAGATTTCCAAGGCGCACAACTAGGTGCTTTTGCCGATCACACTGAAGCAGGTGGCGGTAACATCTATCGTTTTAACGCCTTAGCGGGTACCGGTGATCTTTACTCAGATGGTTACAACGTGATGGCATCATTGTCTTACCGCACGGCAGAAATTCTGCGTGGTGTTGACCGTGATTTCACTAGCACTTTCCAGCCTGAGCGCGGCCTATCGCCAGATACGCGTGGTACGCCATTTGCGTCACTGAACAACCGTCCAGGTGGTGATGATCCAACAAGTCCGAACTACAACCTTATCGGTACTGGTTTGATCAACCCGAATACGGGCCTAACGAACGATGTACTGAACGTTCTAGCGTTACCAGGTATGCCAGGCTGTGACATCTATCCAAACATGGATGACGATGGCGCTGCACTTTGGAACCGTGCGCGTAACGAAGGCGTAAGCTGTGCATGGGACTATCCTCGCGCTGCTGCACTGCAACAACCAGTTGATAGCGTTGACTTCGTTGGCCGTGCAACAATGACCCTTGGCGACAGTGCCGAAGGTTTTGTTGAAATCATGGGCTCTGAAGTGACTTCACAGAAAGTCTTCGAACCAAACCAAATCACGCCTTGGTCAATCGGTTCACAAGGCTGGTATCCAAGCACCGGTGAGTCATACGACTACATCGTTGATGCGCTTAGCGATTACTACGGTGCTGACCAATTAAACATTGGTGCGCCGATTGCTTATCGTTGGCGTTGTATGGATTGTGGTCCTCGTGAAATCGAAACCACAACGACCGCAATGAAAATTCAGTTGGGCGTTGAAGGTCAAATCGGCTTCTGGGATTACCGTGTCGGTTTAGGTCATGCGACCAACGAATCTGAATCAGAGCTCGGCGGTGGTTACCACTACACTGAACTGCTTGCGCAGGGCATTGGTAGCGGTGCAATCAACCCATTCTTATTGCCAAGTCAGACACAGTCAGATGCAGGTATGGCAGCTCTCGCTGCTGCGTCAGCTGAAGGCGTTATGCTGTACGGCGGTAAAACAACATTGACTCAGTTTGATGCGTCAATCACCGGTGACTCAGGCTTTAACTTAGGCCTTGGCGGCGACAACATCTTCGTAGCTGGTGGTGTTGATATCCGTCAGGAAGGTTACGAGTTCAACGGCGACCGTCGTGCCGCTGAAAACCGCCCAGACATTTACGGTGCTCCGTTCGACAACGCTAACGCGCTTGACGATGTGGACCGTACTGTTAAGGCTGTATTCGTAGAAGCATTAGTACCGGTAGTACAAGACTTCGAAGTGAACTTAGCGGCACGTTATGACCACTATGACGGTTTCGGTGGTACCACCAACCCGAAAGTAGGCTTCACTTGGACACCGACTGATGAAATCTTGGTTCGTGGTGCGTACAGCACTGGTTTCCGTACGCCATCGTTCAACCAACTCTTTAACGGTGTAACTGAAGAACCGTACACGGGTCAGGATCTTGCCGATCCACGTGACTGTCCAAATGGTGAAGTTGACCAAAGCGATCCAAATTGTGATACGCCAATTCAACCAACCCGTTTATTTGGCGGTAAAGAAGACCTAGGTCCAGAAGAGTCTAAGCAATCAAGCTTTGGTGTGGTTTATGCGCCAACGGATAGCTTCTCAATGAACATCGACTGGTGGGAAATCATCATCGACGGCACTATCCAGATCCCTGGTTTCCGTGACCTTCTTGAGAACTATGACTTGTTCGAAGATAACTTCATTCGCGATAGCGAAGGCAACTTGGTGACGATTGACTCGCGTTACATTAACGCCGGTGAACGTCAAACCAGTGGTATCGAAGTGGGTATGCAAGCCAATGGCGAGCTGAACGAAGGCTTGTGGAGTGTGAACTTCAACGGTAGCTACTTGATTGAAGATAAGAAGAAGCTACTTGATAACGCACCTTGGGGCGAAAACCTCGTAGGTACACACTCACGCGGTAACATTCCACTGCGTTGGAAGCACACCGTGACCTTTAACTACGCGAAAGGTGACTTCGCGCACAGCTTGACGCAAATTTATCGTCACAGCTACGACGACGAGACACCACCAGGAGTACGTTCAGGTGAAGCAGATCCGTTGTACTACGACGGTGAAGTGGGTAGCTACCTGATCTACAACTACAGCGTGCGTTACATGGCGTTGGAAGATTGGGACGTGACCTTCGGTATCAAGAACTTGTTTGACCGCGATCCTCCGTTCACTGCACACCAGAACGACTACTCGCCTGGTGCAGCGTTCGACCCTCGTGTAGCCGACCCGCGTGGTCGTTCATACACCCTACAGTTGACTTACAACTTCTAAGCGTTAGAGCTTAAGTTGTAGTAAGTAGGAAAGAAGACTGCGGTCAGCTTCGGCTGGCCGCAGCTATTTTAGCCGCAATAAATCAGGTGATATGTCCATGTCTCAGCCTTATCACATCGTCATTCTTGGAGGCGGTTCGGCCGGTTGGATGACCGCTGCAGCACTCTCTAAGGTCCTTGATCGTCAGCATTACAAAATCACCTTGATTGAATCCACTGCGATTGGCACCGTTTCGGTCGGTGAGGCGACCATTCCAGGGATCCGTGAATTCAATCAGCTGCTACAAATTGACGAAAACGAATTTATTCGTGAGACACACGGTAGTTTTAAGTTAGGTATTGCCTTCGAAAATTGGCAAAACATTGGCGACGAATACATGCATCCGTTCGGCACCTATGGAGTGACCTTGAACGGCGTGCCTTTTCATCACTATTACCTGCGCCATGAGCGCGAGCAGGGCAGCGACAATGCTATTCCGCTACCGGAGCTAAATCTCGAATGGAGCGCTGCGCTGGCGCATAAATTTACTCGCCCCATCGCGGACAAACGCAGCCCGCTGGGGCATATCAAGTACGCTTACCATTTTGACGCGGCCGCTTACGCGCGTTATCTAAAAAACTATGCGACCCAAAGAGGTGTGGTAGCGCTGGAAGACCGCATGCTCGAGGCCAAACGACACGCGAATGGCTACGTTGCCTCGTTGCTATTAGAAAAGCAGGGCGAAGTAAATGGTGACTTTTTCATCGACTGTAGTGGCTTCAAAGCGTTATTGATTGGTGACACCTTAGGCGTGAGTTATCACGATTGGCGCAAATGGATGCCCTGTGACAGCGCTGTGGCGTTACCGGGTAAACATAACGCGGATGATATCTTGCCGTATACCCGCTCGATTGCGCATCACGAAGGCTGGCGCTGGAAGATTCCGCTACAGCACCGTACTGGTGAGGGCTGGGTCTATTCCAGTCGCTTCACCGAAAGTGACAAAGCCGAGCGTGAATTCCGCGAAACCATCGGTAACTTTGACAGTAAAGCGAATCACTTGCGTTGGATCAACGGGCGCCGCGATGAAGCCTGGAAGCACAACGTATGTTCCATTGGTTTGTCGGCAGGTTTTATTGAACCGCTTGAGTCGACCGGATTGCAACTGACTCAGTCAGGAATTATGCGCCTGATTAGCTTGTTACCTGGGCGTGGCAACATGACCGAGCGCGCCAAAGCTTTTAACCGCTATACCGCAGAAGAAATTACCAATATTCGCGATTTCGTCATGTGTCACTACAAACTCACGGATCGCGATGATTCAGAATTTTGGCGTTATTGCCGCGATATGGAGATTCCAGACTCGCTGCAAGAGCGGCTGGACTTATATCGCGAAAATGCCAGTATTTTCCGCAACAGCAATAATGAACTCTTTAACGAAATTAGCTGGTTCTCGATGTTCCACGGTCAGGGTTTAACTCCTGAGCAAGTGCATCCTATCGCCCAGCAGATGCCGGCTGCCACCATGCAGCAGCACTTAACAACAATCCAGCGCGTTTTTAAACAGTCGGTGGCACAGCTGCCGAGTCATGCAGATTTTATTCGGAAACATTGCCAAGCATCATGAAGTTGTTATCGAAGCCTTTAAAATTAGCTCTTGTGGCTAGCGTGTCAGCGCTGGCATTAAACAGTTGTAGCAGTACTGACTACGAACAAATGCCGTCCGCTAACCAAAGCCAACGCGTGAAGTCGTTAGTTTTGCACTACACCGCTATCGATTATGAAAAGAGTGTGCGCGCTTTAGTGGAGCCGAAAGGGCTAAGTTCGCACTACCTCGTCCCCGAACGTGGAGATCCGAGTTATCAAGAAGACCACATCAAGGTGTTTCAGTTAGTCGACGAGCATGCACGTGCATGGCATGCCGGTGATTCCTATTGGCAAGGGCGTACGGAGCTAAACGACACCTCGATCGGTATTGAAATTGTCAACGTGCCGCAATGTCAGTGGGATACTCGTCAGCAGGCAACGCGTGCCGAACATGGCGAGAACCGGCTTTGTACCTTTCCTGACTACGATCCTGAGCAAATCGAGGCGGTAATTGAGTTGTCGCAGCAGATCTTAGCGCGTCACCCAGATATTCATCCCACCGCTGTCGTCGGCCATTCTGATATCGCCTTCATGCGCAAAAATGACCCAGGTCCGCGTTTCCCTTGGTATCAGCTTTATCAGCAAGGCGTCGGTGCTTGGTATGAGCAAGACACCCTCGCGCGCTATTGGCGGCAGTTTAATCAGCAGCCGGCAAACATCGGCTTGCTGCAAGCAGCGATGCGTACCTACGGCTACGGCGTGACTGAAACCGGTGTGTTTGATGAACAAACGCGAAGCGTATTGTCAGCCTTTCAAATGCACTTCTTGCCGTGGAGTGTGAACGGTGAGAATGACAGCCAAACCACAGCCGCCGTGTTTGCGCTGCTGGAACGCTATTTCCCTAAGCAGCTTGAACCCTTGTGGCAACGCTATCAAGCCGAGAGTGCGGCAGAGAGCGAAGCGAAGCCTGCGACGGTTGCAAAGGTTAAACACGGGCAAATCGATGCCGTTTTTCCTGAGCCAGAGGAGCAGCGTTCGAGCCGCGAGTGGGTCAACGATAAATTACCTTTCAAAGCCTACGCAGGTCGCAGCGAAATTACGCTGTCGGCTGAGCAGGACGTGATCGCCGAAATTCAAATTAATGGCGAGACGTTAAACCTAGCGACGCCGCTGCAAGGGGATAAAACCTATAACTATTCGCTTAAGCGCCGCACCGAAGATGGGCTTAATACGCTGTTTGTGCAATCGATACAGCCAGAAGGATCGCAGCTTCGGGTACAGATCCCTTACCCGACATTGATAGATGCGACGGCCGAGTACCGCAACGCCTTTCGCAAAGTCGACGAGCTGATTGAACAGGATATTGCCGACGGTTTTCCGGGGGCGGTCTTGGTGGTCGTCAAAGACGGCAAAATTATTAAGCAAACGGCTTATGGCTACGCCAAACGCTACAACGAACAAGGTGAGCTATTAGATGCGCCGACACCGATGACCTTGGCAACGGGCTTCGATATTGCTTCCAACACCAAGTCCTTTGCCACCGCAATGGCCATGATGCACCTCGTTGAACGTGGCTTACTTGATGTTAACGCTCCGATTTATCATTACCTGCCTGAGTACCGCGGGCAAGGGCGTGAAGCTCGTCGGGTGCGTGACTTGCTTAACCACCACTCGGGTTATGGTCCGCAGGTGCACTTCTTCGATCCAGAGAACAAACTGGGCAAGCTCTTTTATTCGCGTGACAAAGAAAAGACGCAGCGCTTGCTCGCCACTAAGGTACCGTTTCGGGTCGGCAATGGTCTGCAAGCGACCTATAGCGATACCGGCTTCAAGTTACTTGGCACTATTATAGAGCGCATTGCAGGCGTGCCTTTGGACCAATACGTCGAACAACATATTTACGCGCCTCTTGGCCTGCACGACACGATGTTTACGCCTTTGCGCAAAGGACGTCTGCCAAGTGAGTTTGCGGCGACTGAGCTGAACGGCAACACCCGCGGTGGGCGTGTCGAGTTTCCGGGCATCCGCACTTATACATTGCAAGGCGAAGTGCATGACGAGAAGGCTTTCTATTCAATGCAGGGCGTTGCTGGTCATGCGGGCTTGTTCTCAACGGGGCCAGATTTAGCCGTACTGGTGCAAGCGCTGCTAAACGGCGGCGGTTATGGCAACGTGCACCTATTTGAAAACAGTGTGCTCGATATCTTCACCGCACCGCATGCGCGCGACCGCAGCTTTGGTTTAGGCTGGCGCCGTGCTGCCGACGGCGAGTTGCGCTGGCACTTTGGCCCTTACGCAAGCAACGAAGCATTTGGACACACCGGCTGGACTGGCACCGCTACAGTTATCGACCCGGCCCTCGACCTCGGCATCATCTTGCTGACCAACGCTCGACATTCGCCAATCATCGAAGAAGGTGACGGCTATGAGTTCCTTGGCAAGCAGTTTGAAACCGGCAATTACGGCAGCGTCATCACCGGTGTCTACGAAGCAGTACTCAATCTCGACTAACCGCATAAGCGGCGCGAATCTCGCTAAGTTTTGCGTCAATGCTGGCGCGGTCAAGCCATTGACCGCGCACCATAACGCCGGTGGGTTCGCGTAGAGCATTTGCCGATTCCAGCGGGTTGTTGCGCAGCAACATAAAGTCCGCTTGATAACCCGACGCAACGTGCCCAACCTTCAAATCATGGCTCTTGGCAAAGTAGTCAGCGGCAGCCGCGGTTGCGGTGTAGTAAATCGCTTCTAACGACATACCTGCATCTTGCATGTAACGAATTTCATGGTGAATCGAAAAGCCGGGCACACTAAACAGCTGTGGTGCATCGGTGCCAAAAACAATAGTGGCGCCACCGTCGTGCAATGCTTTTAACAGACGTTGGCGGTTTTCTTGCTGTACGGCAGCGTGTTCCGTGTTGAAGTAGCTCGAGCCTTGGCTGGGGTAGTAATTGAGCCAACCTTCACGCACTTGTTGTGGCACCAAGTCGAGCTCAGGATAGGCAGCTAGTTCTGCTGCATCGCCCGCGCCGATGAGCGTCGCCCAGAGAGCTTGCGTCGGCACCACCGCCATGTTGCTCGTCACCGTCATCTCCACTAATTGTTTTAGCTCTTCTGCGGTAATCGCACGATCGATGGCGTCAACGTAGCGTAGATAACCGTCCAAGTGGTCAATGGTTCGCTGTCCTTCAGCCATGGCAACGTCGATGCCCACCTCAACAGGAACATGCCCAGCAAAGTCGATTCCCTTGTCACGTGCCGCCGCCGCAACCGCGCGATATTCTTCTAACGCTAGACCGGGATGGATTTTCAGCAAGTCCCAACCTTCAGCGACATGTTCCTGTACCCGTTGTGCGGCTTGCTCTGGCGATTCGACGGTGGTGCCGTTGAAGCTCGGTCCGGCGAGAACTAAGGTGGGTCCCATGCGCTGGCCTGTGGCGATGTCCTCTTTCAGTTGCAACTGGTTGGTATAGCCTAGCATGCCTCGCACAGTGGTCACGCCATTGGCGATATACAAGTACAGCATGTCATCGGCATAGCGCTCGGGCATGCCGCCAAAGCTCACGGCTGCGGGCACGTGGCCATGCATCTCGGTAAAGCCGGCAATCACGTAACCGTTATTACCGTCGATCACACGCGCTAAAGCTGGTGCCGTCAAGTCAGCAGCGACCGCAACAATAACACCATTGCGGATCGCGATCGTCTGCTCGGTCAGGACTTTCGCTTGGCGACCTTCCCAGCTAATAACATTCACATTTTCTACCAGCGTTGTGGCGTTAGAGATGTGCTTCGCATGCGCAGCAGAGATAAACAGCGCAGTAGCGATCAATAGAGTAATGAAGCGTAAAGTCGACATGCGGTAATTTCCCAAGCAAGAATGAGTTAACGGTAACAGTGTAGATGAAAACGCTGTCATGTGCGTTTCGGTTCAACGTTCGTCTGTCACAAACTATTCATCCATTCTGCACAGAACTGTCATGCATTGTTGGCAGCCTATCACTGGTTTCACAACGCTCAGCGTAAAAGGTAGCTATGTTAAATGTTGACCAACTTATTCAACAAAAATTACCTCCGGTATTTCACCATCCGGCGCTGGAATCATGGTTGAAACGTCCGGTCAGCAAGTTACTTAAGCGTCTTCTTCATGCTGAAGATATTCGTAAATTCACTGCTGACTACGGGCACTTGCGTGGCCGTGACTTTGTCGATCAAGTGCTCGACTATTTTGATTTTCGTTACACTGTAGCGGATCGTGAACGTGAACATATTCCCAGCCAAGGTAAGCTCGTCATTATTGCGAATCACCCGATTGGCTCGCTAGATGGTGTTGCCTTGTTAAAGTTAGTGGCTGAGGTTCGACCCGACGTGAAGGTGATTGCGAACGACATGCTGTGGAGCCTTGAGCCGCTGCGGCCCATGCTCTTGCCGATTACGAATATGGGTGGCCGAGCGGGACGGCAGCAAATCAAAGCCATTCACGACCATTTGGCCGAGGACAAGGCGGTGATCGTTTTTCCTGCTGGTGAAGTGTCGCGGTTGCGTCCGCAGGGCGTGCGCGATACGCGCTGGGAAAGTGGCTTCTTACGTATTGCCGACAAAGCCCAAGCGCCGATTTTGCCAATTCATGTGGAGGGTCGTAACTCTTGGAGTTTTTATGCGTCATCGATGATGTATAAGCCATTGTCGACGCTGTTGCTGGTGGAAGAAATGTTCCGGCAGCGAGCTGGAGTGCTGCATTTTCGGATTGGTCGCTGTATTGCCTATCGCCATCATCATCGCACCGATCTCAGCTTAAAAAACCGCGTCCATATGCTGCGTAAACATTTATACCGGGTTGGTAGTGGTAAATCTGGCATGTTCCCAACCGAGCAGGGCATTGCGCTTGCTGAACCACGTTTGGCGTTACGTGATGCCCTGCACGAATGTGAGTATTTAGTCACAACGCCAGATGGCAAAGACCTCTATTTCACCGATTACCGCAGCGACTGTCCGCTCATGCGCGAACTGGGTCGGGTGCGCGAACTCACTTTTCGCGCTATCGGCGAAGGTACGGGGCAACGGCGCGACCTTGATCGCTATGATGTGCAATTCAGCCATCTACTGTTGTGGGATGCGCAAGCCATGGAAATTGCCGGCAGCTACCGCTTAGCGCCAGTGGCACGCATGGCGGTTCAGCAAAGCGCTGAAAACTTGTATACGGCGAGCTTATTCCAGTTTAAGCCGACCATGGAACGCTATCTTGCCCAAGGTATGGAGTTGGGGCGCAGTTTCATACAGCCGCAATACCGTAACCGCTACAGTTTGGACTATCTGTGGCAAGGCATTGGTGCCTATGTGCAAAAGCATTCCGGAGTGCGTTACCTTTTTGGGCCGGTAAGTTTGTCTGGCGAGTTTCCGCGCGCCGCGCAGGCCATGATCGTGTGGTTTTATCAACAATGGTTCCCGCCGTTGCAAGAGGTTGCAACGCCTAATCAGCCGTTTATCTATACGTCGGAAGAAGAGCAATGGCTGGCAGCGCTTTTCGAGCACCGTGATTATGCACTCGATCTGCAAACACTAAAGTTAGAGCTGCAACATTTAGGCGTTAAGCTCCCGCCTCTGTTTAAACAGTACAGTGAACTCTGCGAGCCGGGTGGCGTGCAGTTTGCATGTTTCAGTGTCGACCCAGCTTTCAATAATAGTATCGATGCACTACTCATTGTCGACTTACACCAACTTAAACCCCGCCGTAAGCAGCGTTATCTGCAAAAGCTTGCGCCGCAACACTAGCAATCCTAAGCGTTCCTGTTTACCTTAAGAGGTAGTCTTCAACGAACTACGAGATTGTTCATGCGCATTGCTACATTGGGCCCCGCTGGCACTTTTTCAGAACTTGCCGCTTGTGAATTTGGACGGCAGTTAAACGATTACACGCTAGCTTTTTATCCCGCGCTGGCACGGGTGCTGAAAGCCTTGCCGCAGGATGCTGATCTGGCCGTGGTGCCGATTGAAAATATTGTCGAAGGGGTCGTCTCGCCGGTCATCGATACCTTTGTAAAACGCCCGCTAGAGATTGTCGGTGAGCTGAGTATTCCGGTACGCTTCTCTCTGGTCGCGAATCACGCTCAGCCGGAAAAAATCTACGCACAGTTTGTCGCGCAGGGGCAGTGTAGTGACTGTTTGGGCCGTTACAATGTACCGATCATGAACACCGCCAGTAACAGTGAGGCGCTGCAGCTACTGCAACAAAGTAGAGAGCCGGCAGCCGCTGTTGTGCCTGAACATTGCCTTGGCGAGCATCACTTTGCGCATGTCGAACATGACATTACCGATTACGCGCACAATGAAACGCGCTTTGTCGCTGTGCGCGAGGCGCGCGACGAACATGAGGCGCCAAAAACAGGCGTGAATTACAAAACTTCGTTACTGATCATTGATGATACCGATCACCCAGGCTTGTTAGTCGAGCATCTGCAAGTGTTTGCCGCTTACCGCGTGAACTTAACTTCATTGGTATCGCGTCCGACCGGACAGAAATTCGGGCAATACCACTTTTACATCGAGTGCGAGGGGCACCGCGACGACACCGCTATCCGTGCCGCGCTAACGCTCATACAACTACGCAATAAGGTAATGGTGCTGGGTAGCTACCCTACAGCAGCACCCAGCGAATAAGTAAGCCGACAGAAGTGACGGCGGCAACGCCTGCGAGCCAAAAAAGCAGAAACCAGCCGAGGCGTTGCCATGTTTGTTTTGTCATTAGTCGTGATACCCCGAGTCAGCGCGAACCTTGCCGCGGAACACCCAGTAGGTGTAGCCGGTATAGGCAAAGATGATCGGTAACAAGACGGCGGCACCGACCAGCAGAAACACCAAGCTGTTATCCGGTGCTGCGGCTTCCCACAAGGTGATTTCGCGTGGCACCAAATACGGGAAGATGCTGACGGCGAAGCCACTGTAGGCAATTAGGAATAGGCCAAGTGACCATAGGTACGGGCGTCCTTGCTGCTTCTTCGTGAGTGAGTTCAACAGCCCGATAGTCAGCACCACCAATAACACCGGCAAGACCCACAAGCCAATCGAGGTCGGGAAAGTAAACCAACGTTCGTAGATATAGGCGTCTTGCCATGGTAGGAATAAGCTAACAAACACGATGCAAGCAAATAAGCCTACGCCCGCTTTGTACGCTAGAGAGTAGGCGCGTTGTTGCAGTGAACCTTCAGTTTTCATCACCAACCATGTGGCGCCGAGTAAGAGGTAGCCAACAACTACGGCAAAACCGCAGAACACTGTGAACCATGTCAGCCAATCGAACCAGCCGCCGGCGTACGCGCGGTCGACGACGCTTATGCCTTGCAGCATGGCGCCGAGCATAATGCCTTGGCTCATGGCCGCAACAAACGAGCCGATAATAAACGACCAGTCCCATACTGCTTTGCCGCGCTTTGTTTTAAAGCGGTATTCAAAGGCAACGCCGCGGAAAATAAGGCCCAATAACATGGCAATTACCGGCATATAGAGTGCAGGCATAAGCACGGCGTAGGCCAACGGAAATACCGCCAGCAACCCACCACCGCCGAGCACTAACCAAGTCTCGTTGCCATCCCAAACCGGCGCAACGGTGTTCATCATGATGTCGCGCTCTTGCTCTTTTTTGAACCACGGGAAGAGCATGGCGACGCCCAAGTCAAAGCCATCTAACGCAACGTAAGCGAAGACCGCAACTGAAATCAAAATAGCCCATATGAGTGCGTAATCCATGCTTAGTCCTCCTCGTGCATAAGGCGTTCAGCGGCCATGCCGACCGGCTTAGGTTTGGCATAGTCAGGGATATGTACTTGCTCTGGGTTTGCTGCCATCTTACGTAGAATGTAAAAGGTACCGGCACCGAAGACGAAAAAGTAAACGATGATGAAGGCAAGCAAGCTACCGCCAACACCTTCTGCGGCGATAGGGGATGCGGCGTCCTCAGTACGTAACAAACCTTGGATAACCCAGGGTTGGCGGCCTACCTCTGTTACGATCCAGCCGGCAATCACGGCAATAAAACCAGAGGGTGCCATTAGCAGCGCTGATTTATGCAGCCATGATGACTCATAAAGTTTGCCACGTGCGCGTTGCACCCCAGCCCAAATACCAATCACGACCATGAGGAGTCCGAGCCCTACCATGATTCGAAACGCCCAAAAAACGACAGGTACCGGTGGCCAATCTTCACGTGGGAAGGCGTCGAGGCCTGTCACTTCAGCATTGACATCATGTTTGAGTATAAGACTAGCGAGCCCTGGAACTTTAATGGCATAGTCGACTTCCGCAGTTTCCATATTCGGCATCCCGAACAAATAGAGAGGTGCTTGGGTTTCACTCTTGAAGTGCCCCTCCATTGCCGCAACTTTTGCCGGTTGGTGCTCTTGGGTATTCAAACCATGCAGGTCGCCAACGAAAACTTGCAGTGGTGCAACCAATATCGCCATCCACATTGCCATCGAGAACATTTTGCGGGCCGCTGCATTGCTGCGTTCTTTAAGCAAGTGCCATGCGGCAACTCCACCTACTACGAATGCGGTGGTGAGGTAAGCAGCCAATAGCATGTGAGCTAAGCGATAGGGGAAGCTTGGGTTAAAGACCACCGCGAACCAATCTTCCACCACGAATTGTCCGACATCATTCATGGCGTAGCCGGCTGGAGTTTGCATCCAACTATTGACCGACAGTATCCAAAATGCGCTGATTGCGGTACCGACGGCGACCATAAGCGTGGCGAAAAAGTGCAGCTTTTCACCGACGCGATTCATACCAAACAGCATGACACCGAGAAAACCCGCTTCTAAAAAGAAAGCAGTCAACACCTCGTAGCCCATCAATGGACCGATTACAGGACCGGCTTTATCGGAAAATACCGCCCAATTAGTGCCGAACTGGTAGCTCATCACAATGCCGGAAACTACGCCCATACCGAAAGCTACGGCGAAGATCTTCAACCAGTAACGAAGCAGCTTTTGATAAACCGGATTACGTGTTTTGAGATAAAGCCCTTCGAGTACGGCGAGATAGCTGGCGATGCCAATAGTAAAGGCAGGAAAAATAATGTGAAATGCGACTGTGAAGGCGAACTGTACGCGCGCTAAAAACAGTGCATCGGCATTGGAGAAAAGACTTTCGACCATGCGACAACCCCTAGTTATTTTAGGAACTACTTAATTGTAGGGGCTCTGTCGGAAATTTGTAGGTACAAACCTTATTTTTTGCAGGATTATTATTCAGGCGTTGCCATACCTTAAGTATGGCAATTGAGATAATAGCTCTCGTCAGCCACGCAGCAAGGCGTTACACTAGCGGTATCAACCCTGTTAACGTTTGGATGGAGTTTGCATGGAACGTTTGGTCGAAAATTTAATGTACAGTTTACGTTGGTTGCTGGCGCCGATTTATTTGGGCCTTAGTTTGGCAGTCATGCTGCTTGGCGTGAAATTCTTCCAAGAACTTTTTCACGCCGTACCGTTAATTTTCACTATGCCGGAAGTGGACTTAATCTTACTTACTCTGACGTTAATAGATATCGCTTTGGTAGGCGGATTGCTAGTGATGGTCATGCTCAGTGGTTACGAGAACTTCGTCTCGACACTTGATATTGGCGGTGATACCGAGAAGCTCGCGTGGCTTGGTAAAATTGACTCGGGTGGCCTGAAGAACAAAGTCGCTGCGTCGATAGTGGCGATTTCTTCAATTCACTTACTCAAAGTGTTTATGAATGCCGATAATGTCGATGCGGATAAAATTAAGTGGTATGTGATTATCCACTTAACTTTTGTGGGGTCGGCTTTCGCGATGGGCTACCTCGATAAACTGACCCGCAAAAAAGAAGACGATTAAACTCTTAATTCGCCACCTTGGTCGTTATTCGTTGCCTAAAACGCTGATTGTTCGGTAGGCTCATGACCTGTCCTATACGAATAAAAGCAAATCAACAGGCAACGAGAGCGACCTATGAATGCAAAACTTTTCTTTTCTTTGAGTTTGCTCGCCAGCAGCATGGCGAGCGCGTCTGCTTTAGCACAAGAACCAGCGGCAACTACAGATCACACTGTTGCGGTAACCAGTAAGCTGCAGGCGGAAGATATTTTCGCCCTAGAATTCGCCAATGATGTGCAAATTTCCCCAGATGGCCGTTATGTCGCCTATGTGCGCAACAGTTTTGACATCATGACTGACGGCACGCGACGTAGCCTATGGTTAGTCGATACACAGTCGGGGCAACACACGCCGCTGTTCGCCGATGAACACAGTTATGGCAATCCAAGCTGGTCCCCCGATGGCAAACGCTTAGCGTTTACCTCAAACCGTTCTGGGCGCAATCAGATCCATGTATTTTGGGTAGAGGAGCAACGCACTGCGGCGGTTACTGAAGTGCAGCAAAGCCCAAGTCAATTAGCCTGGTCGCGTGACGGCAAGCAATTGGCTTTTATGATGGCGGTACCCGAGCCGAAAAGTGATTTCGCTAAAAGCGTCAAGTCAGTGAAGAAGCCAGAAAAGGCCAAGTGGGGCAAAGCGCCAATTGTCGTTGAGCGCACTTTGTATCAACGTGATGGTCGCGGCGTGATGCCGTCGTCGTATAGCCAAATCTTTGTAGTGCCAAGCGAAGGCGGTAGCGCGCGGCAAGTCACCACTGGGCCTTTTCAACATCGCGGGCCTTTAACGTGGCTCGCTGACAATTCGGCGATCGTTTTCAGCGCCAACCGCAACACGGACTGGGAATATCAGTCGCGTGAAAGCGACCTGTGGCAAGTGAGCCTTGCCGATAATAGTTTGACGCAACTCACCGACTGGCCGGGCGATGAATACGCCAGCACACTGTCGGCCGATGGCGCGCAGTTAGCATTTCTACATGGTAGCAATGCGGCGGAACCCTACCGCAATGCGAGCTTGCACCGTATGGTGTTGAGCTCGGGTGCGGTGGAAGCCATTGTTGATGATTTTGACCGTTCACTGGAAAGCCCACAGTGGGTAGGCAGCGACCAGCTGACCGTGCAATATGCCGATCGCGGGCGTATCAAGGTCGCTGACGTAAGTTTAGCCGGTGAGCTCAGTACCCGCGTGAGCGATGTCGGCGGTATCTACGCTAGCCGTCCGTATACCATGGGCATGTACTCAGTCGCCGCCAATACTGGCGCAGTTGCCTATACCCAAGCCTCAGCTTACGACCTTGCCAACGTTGCCGTGCAGCATGAGGGCGCCGCACGCACTTTGACCGGTTTGAATGACGATGTGCTCGCGTATCGTGAGTTGGGTGAAGTACGTGAAATTAACTACACCTCTTCGTTTGATGGTACCGAAATTCAAGGCTGGTACATCTTGCCGCCAGGTTACGAGAAAGGTAAGCGCTACCCAACCATGGTTGAGATCCACGGCGGACCCCATTTGTCCTACGGACCGTTTTTTGCTGCAGAACATCAGCGCTATGCCGCCGAAGGGTATGTGGTGCTGTATGTGAACTACCGCGGCAGTACCTCGTATGGCAAAGACTTTGCCATGCTGCTCGATGGTCACTATTCCTCAGAGCGCGATTTTGCCGACCACATGTCCGGCATTGATCAGTTAATCGAGATGGGTATCGCTGATCCGAATAATCTTTTCATTGCCGGTGGCTCTGCTGGTGGGATTGCCACGGCTTATGCGGTTGGCTTAACTGACCGTTTCAATGCTGCAGCAGCAACCAATCCGGTCATCAACTGGGTGAGTAAAACACTGACTGCCGACAGCTCTATTGGACAGATCCAGAATCAGTTCCCAGCAATGCCATGGGAAGATTTGGCGCACTATTGGAAACGTTCTCCGTTGTCTTTAGTCGGCAATGTCACCACACCGACGCTGCTCTTCACAGGCGAGAAAGACCGCCGTACGCCAATGGCCGAAACCGAGCAGTTCTATCAAGCCTTGCAACTGCAAAAAGTGCCAACGGTCATGGTTCGCGTGCCGGATGCCTACCACGGTGTCACCGCGAAGCCGTCACGCATTGTGGCGAAAATCGAGCATACCCTTGCTTGGTTTAAGCGCTACCAGAAGGACTAGGGTACCGTTATGTACCTGAGCTTGTTCACAGTGGCCTTTTTAGCGGCCACCTTGTTGCCCGCGCAATCAGAGATCCTGGTGGTCACGGCGCAGCAGCTTGGGTACAACTCTTGGCTGATCTGGCTCGTGGCTTCGCTGGGTAATACGCTTGGTAGCGTGGTCAATTACGGCTTGGGGCGGTATTTATTGCACTACCAAGAGCGGCGCTGGTTCCCGTTCAAAGGGAAGTCACTCGAAAGGGGGCATTGGTGGTTTGAGCGTTATGGCAAATGGTCACTACTACTCGCCTGGGCACCGTTTATTGGCGATACGCTGACTTTCATTGCCGGTATGCTGCGTTTAAGGTTTTGGCAATTTCTGCTTATCGTTTGGATCAGCAAAGCAGGGCGCTACGCCCTGCTGCTGGGAGCCCTTAGCGTTCTAGGTTTATCGGCTCAAGACCCTTAACCGACTGGACGCCAAGGCCTGGAGCGTCGGCGATTGAGATCTCCGACTCTTTAAATTTCACGCTACCTTCAACTGGATCAAAGGCGCATAACGATGGACCGTCGAGATCGATTTTGGTGATGACGTTCGATTTCGCCACTGCCAAGTGAACCGCTGCAGAGACGCTGATACTCGACTCCAGCATACAACCGATCATGCACTGCATGTCGTACACAGAGCAGATGTCGGCAATCTTAATTGCATTCGAAATACCACCGGTTTTCATCAGCTTGATGTTAATGATGTCGGCAGCACGCATCTTGATAAGCTCAATAACTTCGCGTGGGCCAAAGCTACTTTCATCCGCCATGACCGGGGTATTAACGCGCTCGGTGATAAATTTCATGCCATCGATGTCGCGCGCTTTCACAGGCTGCTCGACCAATTCCAAGCGTACGCCCGCGTCTTCCAGCTTATTTAGCGCATAGACCGCCTCTTTCGGCGTCCAGCCTTGGTTCGCATCGAGGCGCAACAACGCTTTGCCTTCGACTGCAGCATAAATCGCTTTAACGCGTTCGATGTCCACACCGATGTCTTTGCCAACCTTAATTTTTAAGGTTTCAAAACCGCGGTCAATGGCTTCAAGTGAATCGGCAACCATCTTATCGATGTAGTCGACACTAATCGTAATGTCGGTTGAGATGGTCGGTACGCCGCCACCGAGCATTTTATAGAGTGGGGCGTCGTAGAGTTGGCCCCAGAGGTCATAGACAGCCATTTCGACGGCGGCCTTGGCACTGTAGTTACGAATAATACCGTTTTGAATCAAACCAACGATGTGGTTGAGTTCAGAGACATCTTGGCCGACGATTTTCGGCTTAATAATACGGTCGATGGCTTCAATGATAGAACCATGGGTATCGCCGGTAATTACTGCAGTGGCAGGCGCTTCGCCATAGCCTACATGACCCGTATCGGTATGTACCATGACCACAATGTCTTCAATGGATTCAACGGTGCGTAATGCCGTTTTAAAAGGCGTTTTCAACGGCACGCGTAACTTAGCAAGTTTGATATCGGTAATTTTCATAAAGCGTCCTGTTTAGCGTACCGACTTGATTGCGTAGATGCGATCAAGGTAGGTGTCATTTTTGCCGAAGCCTAGGGTTGTGAGCGGTGTCACTGAGACACCATTTAAGGTGCCCTCGTAATACTCACCATTGCTATCAGTGTAGCTGAGGCCGTGTACGTCATGGATAACGTAGTGTTCGCCGTTTAACTTACCTAAATACATGACCACATGTCCGGGTAGATAAATCAAGTCGCCAACGTGCGCGTTATCAAGGCGCGCCAGTTTCTCTTCGTTACTGCTGTTGTCGTCATAAACGACATTTTGACCATACTCGCCATAGCCTTGTTGGCTTGAATTACGCGGCATTTCGATGCCCATGGTGCGATAGACTTCAAGCACAAAGCCGGTGCAGTCACGGGCGTTGTAGTCATGTCCCCAACCGTAGCGCTCACCTAAGAACTTAAAGGCTTGGGTGATTACATTGGCTTCGGTATAGGGCAGGTAGCCGACATTGACGTCGTTATGGCGCGGAATCAATGCTGGGGTAAAGGCGAGTTCGCCATTCGCATCACGGATGGGCATTTCGACCGTATAGCTGGCGAATGGATTCTGTCCATGCACGTTATGGCCGGTCTGTTCGGCGCTTAGTAACGGTAAACGCGTACTCATATCGAGCTGAACTTCGGATACCGCCGGCATACTTGGCGTGTAATTAGTATGTACTTTTGCTTCGGTGACCACGGCAAATGGTTCTTTTTCAGCGAAGGCTAAGACTTCTTCACGTGGACCCAGCGCAACGTGCTTGGCTTGAATCCAAGCAAGGTAATGGAACGATTGCGCAAGGTACCATTCGCCGTCGCTGCTGGTATGCAAAATAGCTAATGGCATACCAGGGAACACGCCGGTTTCTTGGAAGCGGTCAATGTCGGTATCAAGATCTTCGCTGTAGAGTTTGTCTAATGTCGGAAACGTACGCATCGGGGTGCGCTGTACGACCAAACCGAAGCGCACCGGGTTACGCTCCGCAATCGCTGCGAAGTTACTGGCATTGCGATAGGCGGCTAATTCGTCGTCGGTGGCTTGGCGACCATCGGCAAAATGGCGTGGGTAGCTTGGCAAGCCGCTGATACTATCGATTTTTGCAGTGAGTTCTGCGGCTGTTAGCTCAGTGGGTTGCTCGGTTAAATACACCATCTCGTCTTGCAAGCGGTACGAACGCGCATTGAAGTCGGAAATTTCGTCAGCCGTCATCACCAATGCATGCGGTTGTTCGAGACGCTGCAGCCAGAATTCCGGTTCTAGGTACTGCTGCTCAACCCCTATGACATCAGTGGAATAGTTCGGCAACTGCTGCGTCTCGGCAGCAGTGACGGCGACCGATGTGTCAACGCTTTGGCTAACCGCAGCTTGCTCTGCTTGGCTGCAGGCCAATAATAGCGGACTGATGGCGAATGCGAGTGCAAGTTTCTTCACAGTAACTCCCTAGCAAGCAGTTTGATTCTTCATGAAGGAATAATATTCCTACGCATGCTCTATTTTGGCATAAATTATTTATAGTGGCGAGGAACTCTTTCACTGACGCGCGTTAATAATTCATAAGTGATCGTTCGTATCGCCTCAGCCACCTTAGCAACGGCAAGGTTAGGGCCCCAAAGTTCCGCTTCATCGCCAACCTCTAGGTGTTCTAAATCAGTGACATCAACCGTGATCATGTCCATCGAAACAGTCCCAGCGAGTGGCACTTCGACGCCATTCAGCCATACCGGCGTACCGTTCGGTGCATGACGTGGGTAACCATCTGCGTAGCCAATAGCGAGTGTGGCGATACGACTGGGCCGCGTGGCAACCCATTGACTGCCGTAGCCGACGGCTTCGCCTGCGGCGACTTCACGCACGGCCATGACCGGCGCAAGCAAGCGCATGGCTGGCAATAATGGCAACGCTTCTTGCTGTTCGGTAGGGTCGACGCCGTAGAGCATGATACCCGTGCGGCACCATTGCGAAGCTTTATCGCCTAAATCAAGCGCACTACTTAATAACGCAGCCGTGTTGGCGGCGCTTAGAGTACGAGCTGGAGTGGTGCGGGCACAGACTTCGTTGAAGCGATCGAGTTGACGCTCATTTAGCGGGTGCTGATGGCGATCGGCATTGGCAAAATGGGTCATGACCGTGACACTGCCGACCTGCGGGCAGTTCTCAAGTTGCTTGCTGACAGCTTCGATTTGCTCTGGCGCAAAACCCAAGCGATGCATGCCAGTGTCCGCCTTTAGCCATACCGCCAAAGGCTTCACAAGCCGGGCATTTAAAATCGCGTCCAGCTGTGCCTGCTGGTGCACCACGGGTTGCAAGTTGTAATGCGCACACACGGGCAACTCCGCTTCAGAAAAGCAGCCCTCGAGTAACACGATCGGCTGGATAAACCCTGCATCACGGAGCTTTAGTGCTTCATCGATAAAGGCGACACCGTACGCGTCAACACTGCCATTAATTGCATGGGCAACTTCGACAGCGCCATGACCGTAGCCGTTCGCCTTAATCACACCCATTAACTTACAATGGCCCGCATGTTTGCGAGCCATTGTTGCATTGTGACGCAGCGCGTCAGTGTCGATTTCAGCCCGTGTTGGGCGAAAGTGTAAGCCATTACTCATGCGTTATGCAGTTCCTACTCAGCCGCGGTTTGCTTGGTAAAATCTAAATCGTCGAAGTTAAAACTCCAGTCAGCGTCGGGGTCAATCGGCGCCATCAGCATGCCTTCGATATCCCCGCGCAGTGAACTGGTGAAACGCACGAACGCATCAGCGTGGTGGGTACGATCATCCCAACGCGCAGCGAAAGTATCACCATTTACATGGAATAATTCACCCGCCATACGTTCTGAGCGATGCGAGGTCCAACGCAGTTGGTTATCTTGCCATGTAACACTGACTTGGCCGAACCAGGGGTCGACATATTCACCGACCACTCGAGCAGCTTGCTCTGCAGTTACGGCGCTGGTTTCAGGCTCTTCGAATGATGCGGCACGACGCTGGCTGACTTGCTCACGCCATTCCTGCACCACTGCCAACCAATCACGCTCTGGCGCATCGGTATAGGCCTTGATTAGGGTTTGCATCATCGCTGTGCGAGCATCGCTATGGGAGCGGTTGAGCAGCACCAAGAAAGCGGTGTCGAGCTCAGGGAAGAACGATAAATAAGCGTTCATACCGTGCAGCGTACCGGTATGATGGATACGTAATAAGCCATCGACATCATGCATGCGCCAGCCCAAACCGTAGGCCGCAAAATGTGTGTTATCCCATTCGTACGCACGTGAACCAACGTTCATGATGGTCTGTGGCGACCACATTTCAGCATGCTGCTTCGCACTGATGAGCTGCTTCTGCTCGCCATCTGCGGTCACATACGCACCGCGCGCATTGTGCATTTTCATCCACTTGGTCATGGCTTGCAGGGAGCAACGGATGCCTCCAGCAGGCGCTGAAGTCAGATAATCATCGGCAAAATCGCGACGCACAACGGTAGGTTCTTCGTTTAACCAGCCGTGGGGTTGTGCGATATGCTTTTTATACTGGTCAGGCACGGGGCCGGCAAAGCAATACTCCATGCCGAGCGGACGCATGAGGTTTTCCTCGACGAAGGTTTCCCAGCGCTGTCCAGTAACGCGCTCGGTCAGCTCGCCAGCGATCACATAAAGGATATTGTCGTAGGCATATTGGGTACGAAAACCACCGTCCATCGGCAAATAGCGAAGTCCTTGGAGGATATCCTCGCGGGTGAAGTCATTTGGCGTTGGCCAGAACATTAAGTCACCCGCGCCAAGCTGCAAGCCACTTTTATGGATCAGCAAGTCGCGGATGGTGAAGTTGCGGGTGATCCAAGGGTCTTGTACACGAAACTCTGGAATATGGTCGATGACAGGATCGTCCCAGCTGATTTTGCCCTGGTCGACTAACAAAGCGAGCGCGGCGGTGGTGAAGTTCTTGGTGACCGAGGCTATCTTAAATAAGCTTTTCTCGGTAACTGCCGCAGGTTTGTTCACCTCTTGCACGCCGTACGTACCGGCAAACACCACTTCATCGCCTTCAACAATGCCAACCACCATGCCAGGTACCGTGTAGGCATCCATGACGCGCGCTGCAGTGGCATCGATTTTCGCCGCGGAAATGTTACTAGGTTCAGCGCTCGCTGTGGTACTTAACACCAGCCCAATACCGAGAGCTAAGCTACTGAGCAGCGTTCGTTTGCTATTTGTTTGTTTGCGCATAACCAATGGCATATCGTAAGCCCCTCGTTAAATCATGATAAGACTAGTCACCACGTACAGCACCAGCGTGATCGTGCCAGCGGTGAGCGCGTAAGGTAACTGGGTACGCACGTGTTCCAGCAAGTCGCAGCCAGAGGCTAACGCCGAAACTGCGGTGGTGTCTGAGATAGGTGAACAATGGTCACCGAAGACACCGCCACCCAGCACTGCCGCAAGCAACAATGGCGCTGGTAAGTCGAGTGCGAGAATCATCGGTGCCGCAATTGGGATCAAGATAGCGAAAGTACCCCAAGAGGTGCCGGTGGTGAAGGAAATCAGCGCGCCGGCAATGAATAGCATCGGCGCAATCAAGAATAACGGTAAGAATTCACCGACTAAGCCCGCCAAAAATACACCTGTGCCTAGTTCACGCAAGCTGGCGCCAAGCGCAAGTGACAACAGCACGATAGACACCAGCGGTAGCAATTCACTCATGCCTTTGAAGCCAATATCAACCAGCTGTTGGTGCGTATTACGGCGGCTGAAAATCAGCATAAAATAAGCCACCACACAGGCCAGAACTGTTGCGTAAAGCACTGATTTAGAACCGTCACCTTGGGTGATATCGCCACCGCCGGTACCGAACATGAAGGCGACCATACCGACCACCATCACGGTAAGTGGTACGAGCATATAGCGCGCTTTACTGTTGCTTGGCACATGTTCCGGAATATCTTTATGCTCGACAGGCTTTTCTTCGGTCTTGCGTAGCGGTCCATGCACGCGTCCGCTAAAGGCGGTGTAGAACACGATGATGAGGGTGACTAACGCATAGAAGTTAAATGGGATGGTGCTCCACAAGGTGCTCACACTTGAACCAGGCAGATCTTGTTGATCGAGCATGCCCAGAATGTAAGCACCCCAACCATTGAGCAGAATCAAAATACAAATCGGCGCGCTGGTGCTATCGATAATGTAAGCCAAGCGTGCACGGCTCATGCCCAGTTTTTCAAATAGACCGCGCGACAAAATACCAGCGGTCAGAACGCTTAGGTTCGATTCGATAAACACAAAAATGCCGGTAAATACCGTCATTAAGCTCGCTGACCGCTTGGTGCGGCCTAAGCCTTTCGCTAATAAGGCTTCAACGGTTGCAGCGACACCGCCGGACTCGCGAATATAGGCTAACAGAGCCCCCACCATCAGACTGAAGATGAGAATGCGGGTATTGCCGGCTGAGCCAAACACCGAAATAATGCGTTCAATCGTGGCCACAAACGTGTAGATTAACGGTTCACCGCCTTGCCAGGTTAAAAGTAGTTCGGAGGTAACAATGGCAAGCAAGAGAGCGACAATAACCTCTTTGCGCCAGAACACCACGATAATTGCTACCAATGGGGGTAGCACGGACATCCAGCTCATAAAAGCAACCTTGGTTTTGTAGTTGTAGGTGGATTTTTGCTGACCATATTGCCAACGAGTAATAAATTATTCAATATGGTCTACCGACTTTCATAGATTATGAAGATAAGCGTGCGCCTATGTCTTGTTTACTGAAAATCCGCGCCATGCGTGACGATATGTCGCTTATAGAACGCAAATTAGCTGATTTTATTCTCGATAACACGCATTTATTACGCGACTACTCGTCGCAACAATTAGCTGATGCCATCGGTGTCAGCCAATCAAGTGTGGTTAAGTTTAGCCAAAAATTAGGCTACCGCGGTTATCCTGACCTTAAATTTGCGGTGAATGAAGCGGTGATTTCAGCTTCGAGTCAACAGCGAAGGGTCACAAGTCACCCCTCCCAAGAGCGCTCTATCGCCACTTCTTTCCGCGAACTGCGTGACGCCACCTATGCCGTATTGCAAGGCGTCGCTGACCTAAATGAGACAGAAAAGCTTCAACACGCACTGAAATTACTCATTGCTGCCGAGACCATTCAAGTGGCGGGATTTGGCAAGTCAGCGATTGTTGCTAAGGACTTTGTTCTACGTCTGATGCAAATGGGCAAGGTGACGCTCAGCAGCACCGATCCTGCGCTGCAAATCCAAATGGCGACCACATTGAGTGAGGGCAACGTCTTATTTGTGGTCTCCGATGGCGGGCAAAATAGCGACATTTTGAAAATAGTGCGCCAAGCCAAGAGTAAAGGTGCCAAGGTCATCTCATTGACGCGCTACGGTAATAACCCCACGAGTATCCTCGCCGACATTCCTATCTTCGCCTTAGGTGGCGACACGCACGTGCGCACCGACAGCGTGCTTATGCAACTTGGTATGCAGCATTTATGTCATGTGCTTTACGTACAGATGTGTCAGGCTCTTAAGGTGGATGCGTTGCTGGAAGAAAGCATGAACTCACACAATCTGTTGGACACTAAATAAGTTCTAGCCCAAAAGTAAATAAAAACTATTCCTATTTAGGTATTGATCTATAAATGCGAATCGTTATCATTGGCGCACTTTCTTTTCACAAGAATCAAATTTGCGTCAATAGGATTCCTGATCATGCAAAAATCTCTGCTGAGCCTGGCCATTGCCACTTTATTGGCAAGCCCCGTTTTCGTTCCGCAAGCTGCTGCACAAACCAGCAGTGAGCCGGTAAAAGCCAATGAGCGGATCAAAATTACCGCAACCCGCACCGAACAGACCGCGGCAAGTGTGCCAGCAACGGTCACCGTGATTGATGGCGAAGATCTGCGTCAACAATTGGCCAGTGCCGACTCACTGTCTGACGTTTTGGGTAACTTAGTTCCTGCATTTTCACCGTCGCGACAAAAGCTAACGAGCGCGGGTGAAACCTTACGGGGTCGCGAGCCGTTGTATTTAATTGATGGGGTGCCACAGTCCAATCCTTTGCGTAACGGCTCACGGGCAGCGTACACGATCGATCCACTGATGATTGAGCGCGTCGAAATTATTCACGGTGCAAGTGCCATTCAAGGTTTGGGCGCCAGTGGTGGCATCATCAATATCATCACCAAGTCAGCAACCCAAGGCGCGCAACACGAAGTTACCGCGGGCTTTACTGCGCCCACCAGTGAAACCAGTGACGGCTTAGGTTATCGCGCGGGCTACCTCGTTCGTGCAGCCTCAGGTGATGTTTCTGCTGTTGCTGGCGTGCAATTGCGTAGCACTGGCATGTATGTCGACGGTAATGGCGACTTTATCGGTGTGGATACCGCGCAAGGCGATACCATGGACTCAGAAAGCTATGATGTTTTTGCAAAGTTGGGCTACCGCATTGATGATCTGCAAAGTATCGAAGCGATGGTGAACCACTTCAATATGGAAGGCAATGGTGACTTTTCTTCACTCGGTGGCGACCGCGCAATCGGTGAGCCGACGATTTCTGTGGCAGAACCAACCGCAGGAGATGCGCCACGCAACAAAGTGACCACCGCCACCTTAACCTATCGCCATGCGAATTTACTGGGTGCTGACCTCAACTGGCAGTTATTTTCACAAGACTTTTCTGCGCTCTATGGTGGTGGAACCTATGGTACCTTCCAAGACCCTGCGTACGGCGAAAACTTGTTTGATCAGTCTCGCAACGATTCCGAGAAGTACGGCTCGCGTTTGACCCTGAACTGGCGCAATGTTGGCGACTCGCCGATTGACGTTACCGCGGGGCTGGATTACCTCAATGACACCACCTTCCAAGAGCTGGCACAGACGGGTCGCCAGTGGGTTCCAGAAACAACCTTCAAAAACTGGGCGCCGTTTACGCAAGTGCGTTACCAAGCCAACGGCCTGACTTTAAGTGCTGGCTTGCGCTATGAAGATGGCACTCTGAATGTCGATGACTTCACAACCCTCGCAAGTTACGGCAGCGTTTTTGTCGAAGGCGGTGAGCCATCGTTCAACGAACTGTTACCTAATGCCGGCATCGTCTATGAGCTAAGCAACGACTGGCGCGTATTTGCTAGCTATTCAGAAGGCTTCAGCATGCCCGACGTAGGCCGTGTGCTGCGTGGTATCAGCGAGCCTGGTTTGAGCGTCAACAGTTTCCTTGATTTGCAACCGGTGATTGCGGATAACCGTGAAGTAGGGGTGGAGTACCGTAGCTCGGCAATGACCTTCAGCGCGAGTTACTTTATGTCCGACTCAGATTTAGGTGCGCGCTTACAAGCAGACGCCGACGGCTTCTACAGTGTGCAACGTGAGCGCACTGAGATCGACGGTTACGAGCTGAGCGCAAGCTATGCCTATTCGCCAGACACCAGCTTTGGGGTGAATTATGCCAAGACCAATGGTGAGTACGACAGTGATGGCGATGATCGTGTGGACGCCGAATTAGGTGGTCGCAACATTGCCCCTGAACGCGCCAACCTGTTCTGGGAACAGCAATGGGGCGCTTTAGTAAGCAGCCGTTTGCAGTACAACATGCTGTTTGACCGCGACATTTACAGTGGCGCACAAGCCATCAACAACTTTGACGGCTATGAAACGCTCGACGCACAAATCTTAATTGAGACCATGGATTACGGACAGTTCACGGTAGGCGTCGAAAACCTATTAGATGAATTTTACTTCACCTATTACGCCCAAACTGTGGGTCCTGATTCGCGTAACTTCGCTGGTCGTGGACGGACTGTCAGTGTGAATTGGAGCTATCAATTCTAATGTGGCGTCATGGTTTTGGCCGAGTGCACAAGTGGCTCGGCCTTTCCCTTGCTTTATGGATGGTGCTGGTCGCTTTGACCGGCACTTTGCTGTTATACAAGACCGAACTTTTACAGTTGCAGTATCCGCAACTGCGACTTGTTGAAATCCCCTCCGCAACCGAAGCTGCTGCTGTTTTTAATCGGTTCGATGCAGGCTATGCTTATTTGCCGCGTGCCGACAAACCATGGATCGAAGTGGTGGATGGGGCCGGGACGACCTTCTATTTCGATGGCTCCGGTAAGGAATTGCTCGCGCGTCCGCAGTTAGGTGATTGGGTGTCATGGATGGTCGAATTTCACCACCATTTGCTATTGCACGAACTTGGCAAAGACATCATGGGCATCTTGGGGTTGCTGAGCTTGCTATTAGTGATTGCGGGTGTCGTGCGCTGGTGGCCGCGTCATTGGAGCTGGCGCGTTCTGAGCGTACGTTTTGTGCGACCTGGACAGCGACAGTTTATAGCGACTTTGTGGCAGTTACATCGCAGTAGCGGCGTGCTTTTCCTGGTGCCGATTGCCGTGCTGTTGCTTACCGGCACAGCAATTATGTACGCTGCCTCCGTAAACGCCGGCTTGTCGCAGTTATTGCCACAGAAAGTGCCGCAAAACGTGCCACGGCAGGCAAAGCTACTCCCGCAAACGACTGCGGCCAATTGGCAACAACGATTTGCGATTGCCAACCAGTTCTGGCCGCAGCAAACGCCGCGCTTAGTCTATCTAGCGCCCACAGAGGAAGGCAACTACCGCATGCGCTTGCAACACGCCGACGAATGGCACCCGAATGGTCGTAGCTATTTAGTTTTTGCCTCACAGGGCTCGCTGGTTAGTGCTGATGACGTACGGGCGAAGTCATTGGGTTTTCAGCTATCACAAATGGTCTATCCATTACATATTGCAGCTGTGGGGGGATGGTCCTGGTTAGCAGCGGTGTTGTTAGGTGGTTTGGCGCTAATGCTGCTACCGTTAACTGGCGTTTGGTTTTGGTGGCGTCGTCGCGCGCACCGTTAATCAAGCTCAAGTTCCAACTGTAACTGCTCGTCTGGGTCGGGTAGGGTGATACTAATCCCAATCAGTCGTACGCCGCGTTGCTGGCGGCGCTCCCAAGCTTCGCGTAATAGCTGATAAAACAAGCTCGGAGAGGCTGTTTTAGCGGTCTTGGAAACGGTGGTTTGTTGAAAATCGCTAAACTTTAGTTTCACCGTCTGACTTTTGATCAAAACGTCTTGCCAGCGACTTTTTCCCGCGCGCTTTTGCAATTGCGGAAGCAACACCTCATCGAGAAAGCTTTCTAACTGACGTAAATGCTGAAAATCGTGGCGTAAGGTTTCCTCACAGCCGATACTTTTGCGCGTGCGCTCAGTCACCACTGGGCGTGGGTCGTTACCGGTGCAACGTTGATACAGTAACCAACCCGACTTATCACCTAATAACCGCTGCAGTCGTGTTAGGTCGGCTTGTTGAATATCTTTGCCGAGGTAATAGCCGGCGTTTTGTAGACGCTCAAGGCTCTTTGGACCCACCCCAGGTATGCGCTTAAGGCTCAGCTGACTAAGGTAGGCAACGACCTGATCGGGAGGCACGACAAATTGGCCGTCGGGTTTTTGCTCCTCGCTGGCAATTTTTGCCACCATCTTCTGGCAGCTAATCCCTGCGGATGCGGTCAGCCCCATGTCGCGTAACTGATCGCGTATCGCTGCCATAGTTAACGAAGCACTCCCTTGATATTCTTGGTTGTCGGTTAAATCAAGATAAAACTCATCGATCGATGCAGGTTCAACAATTTCGGTAACTTGACGAAGGACCGCGAGCACTTGTTTGGACAATTCGCGGTAATAGCGATGATCAGGGGCGACAAAATGCAACTGTGGGCATAAGCGACGCGCGTGCGCACCCGACATAGCACTGCGCACGCCAAATTGCCGCGCCAGATAATTCGCGGTGGCAACCACTCCGCGCTCACTGCCACCCCCGACCGCAAAGGGCTTGTGGCGCAAACTAGGGTCACGCAAAACCTCGGCGCTGGCAAAAAAAGCATCGAGATCTAAAAGGGCAATTTTCCGCGTATCATTATTTGCTGGAGAAGACATGCAACGAAATGTTTAACCTTGGACGGAATCTGGCTATAATCGCAACAACTTTGTGAGCGTGCAAGCTCATCGATATGCAACAGGAGTCCACTGTGAACGTATTTAAAGTCGTAAAATCGGGTCGTTTCCTCGCCGCTGCAATGGCCTTTGTAGTCGGCAGCGCGGGTGCCACTATGTTACCGCAAGATAGCAATGAAGACATTGCAAAACGTATCGCGCCAATCGGTCAAGTTCGTACCGGTGACGCTGCAGCTACCGCTGACAGTGGTGCAAGCGCGGGTGGCGCACGTTCGGGTGACCAGATTTATAATACTTATTGTGCCGCTTGTCATACTGGCGGCGTTTTGGGCGCGCCAAAAATTAACAATGCAGCCGATTGGGAACCACGTCTTGCACAAGGCATGGATACCGTATTGAAGCACGCCATTGAAGGCTATAACGCGATGCCTCCGAAAGGTACCTGTGGTGACTGTAGCGATGACGAAATTCAAGCTGCTATCGACTACATGATTGCCGATATCTAGGGCTGAAATTGACAAAATCATGCATCAAAAACCGCTTCGGCGGTTTTTTTGTGCATGTTGTATAACGAACTTAATGGCGAAAAACTCGGCAAAATGCTTTCTTGTAAATAAATGTAAAGATATAATCGAAGGAATGTTTGTTCACAAAAAAACATAAAATAAGATTAAAAAACGAACAAAGAGCTTGCAATAAGCCGATGAGCAACAGCCAAACGAAGAAAGTAGCCAATCCTGAAATTGCGCGCCTGCGCAAGGCTGTTGCACGCCTGAAAAACATTGCTCTGAAGTATCGCCAGTCTGAAGTGGTGCAAAAGGCACTGTTCCGAATCTCTGAACTTGCCTCGTCGGCACGCGACATGTCTGAGTTCTACCCAGCGTTACATGCCATCATTGATGAACTTATGATGGCAAAGAACTTCTATGTTTGCGTCTACGATCATGCCGACGATACCGTGCGCTTTGTCTACTTTGTTGACGAGTATGACGCCATGCCAAGCGATGAGGAATTTCCCGCTGAGGTTCTTCGGCAGGGGCTCACTGGCTATGTCATGCGTACCAGTGAACCTTTTTTGTTAAGTGAACAAAACTTCAATGAACTGGTTGAGCGTGGCGAAATCCGCGACTTAGGCTCACCACCGGTCGACTGGTTAGGGGTGCCACTGCGCAGCGGAGATCGCGTGATTGGTGCGATGGTGGTGCAAAGCTACACCGAAGAGGTGGGCTACACGACGAATGATAAAGAGCTGTTTATGTTCGTCTCGCAGCATATCGTTAACGCCCTAGAGCGTATCCAACAACGTGAATTCATGCGCGAAGAGATTGATCGGCAAACGGCAAACTTACGCGACATTAACCGCAACTTAGAAGAGCAGATTGCAGAGCGTAAACGTGCTGAGAAGCTTTCAGCGGTGTTGTACGCCATATCAGAGTTAACGAATACCTCTGAAAACATGAGTACGTTCTTTTCGCAATTACATGGGCAAATTGGCAAGCTCATGAACAACGACAACTTTTTTGTCGCGCTCTTAGACGACGATCGGCGTCATATCCACTTCCCATATTATGTCGACGAACGTGATCAGCAACTTGTGGATCGCCGCCCGTTAGGCAAGGGAATGACAGAGTATGTGATTAAAACTCAACAGCCGGCTTACATTGACGAAGCGGCTTACAGTAAGTTAGTCAAAGCCGGGGAAGTTGAGGGTCCAACCAAATACTACGGTAGCCGACCGACCCAATGGCTCGGCTCGCCGTTGGTGGTCGATGACGAAGTGATAGGCGTGCTATCGGTGCAAACCTATAAAGACGAGGTCAACTACAAACAAGATGACCTTGAGGTGTTGAACTTCGTTTCCCAGCATGTTGCTGTTGCGCTAGAGCGTCGCCGCAATGCCGACGAAGTGAAGCGCGTGAACGCCTTCCTCGAGAAGAAAGTAGCAGAGCGTACCGAAGAGTTAGTCAACGAAATTGAGCGCCGTAAGAAGATTGAAGAAAAGCTCTTTTACGATGCGCATCATGACACCTTGACCGGCTTACCTAATCGCTCGATGTTCACTGAGCGCTTGCAGCAAGCGCTGAATCAGAAGCGGCGCTTCCCGAGTCATAATTTTGCCGTGTTATTTGTCGATCTTGACCGTTTTAAAGATATCAATGATTCACTTGGACACTCTGCGGGCGATGAGTTCTTACTTGAAGCCAGTCGTCGAATCGGGGAGTGCGTGCGCGATAACGACACAGTAGCGCGACTAGGCGGTGACGAGTTTGTTATCTTGCTGAACCTCATACGGCACATGGACGACGCACGTGAAGTTGCGAGCCGCATCATTGAACATATGCGCAAGCCGTTCGTGTTCGGTGAAACCGAGCATTACTCCGGTGCCAGCGTCGGGATTGCCGAGTGCAAGTCACGTAACGATTCCGCCGAACGTTTATTGCGCGATGCTGATGCCGCCATGTATCAAGCGAAAAGCATGGGGCGTGGCCGATACGTGGTATTTGACGAAAGTATTCACAAAGATCTCGTTGCCTCTTTGCATCGTGAAACTGAATTACGCCATGCGCAGTTTGACCAAGACTTCGTATTACAGCAGTTCGATTTAGTCTCGCTGTCGACACGTCAAGCACGTGCCCGCGAAGTGCTCGTACGCTGGCAACGTGGCGAGCAGTTGCTTACCGCACAAAGTTTTCTGAATGTCGCGGAAAAAACCGGCATGATCTTGCAGCTAGACCATTGGATGTTGACGCGCTGCTGCGAAATCGTGCGTGACGAAGAGCTGCAAATCCCCATTTACGTCAGTCTATCGACCAAGCATCTTTATAAGTTAGCGGACGTAAAAGCCTTACTGGAAATCATCCGCAAGACTGGCGTACGGCCAGAGCTCTTAGTATTTGAGTTTAGTGAGACCGAGCTGAGTGACAATTCAAAACGCCAACTTACTGCCTTGCGAACCTTAGCCGATGCCGGCGTAGGACTCGCTTTGAATGAATTTGGTCGTAGTTCAGGAGCCTTGCAATATTTACTTAATTATCCGTTTACGCATGTCAAGCTTGATCCGCGCTTTGTCAGTGAAACCGCAGCATCGGAGCGCGCTGGGGTAATGGTGCGCAACGTGGTTAACCTTTGCCAGGAACTTGATATCACGGTAGCGGCGGCAGGGGTCGATACTCAGGCGCAATTAACGGCCATACGCAAAGCCGGCGTGCAAATTGGTGTAGGTAAAGAGTTAGGCGAGCCAAGATGGTTACCTGCTCGGGCGAAGCAGGAAGCGATTTAATTTTTGAGGGCGCTGCGCAGCATAGCGAGACCACTCGCTCGTGTTTCTTCTTCTTTTTCTGCCGTCACGGGTGTTTTTCCTTCCCACTCTAAGTCATCCTGCGGTAACTCAAACAGAAAACGACTGGGTTCCGGGCGAATCACGTCACCGTATTGGCGGCGTTCTTTCGCCATCGTGAAAATCAGCGACTGTTGAGCGCGGGTGATCCCCACATACGCCAGGCGACGCTCTTCTTCGACCATATTGTCGTCGATGCTGGATTGATGAGGGAGCAAACCTTCCTCCATACCGACCAAAAACACATGAGGAAATTCGAGGCCTTTGGACGCATGCAACGTCATCAGTTGCACCTGATCGCCAACATCTTCTTCTTCATTGCGTGACATGAGGTCGCGTAAACAGAGTTTGGCAACAGCTTGCTCAAAATTGAGCGGGTCATGCTCATCGTCACCCTTAAGCATCTCACCCACCCAACGTAAGAGCTCGCTGATATTTTTGTAGCGCATTTCCGCGGCAGCTTGGCTAGGGCTTGCTTCGTAGAGCCATTCTTCGTAGCCGATCTCTTTGATTAGATGATAGAGCGCGGGCATCACGTCGCGATTATCGTCACAGCGGCGAGCTGTTTGCCCCATCAAATGCGTGAAAAGCTGCACAGACTGATACTCGCGGCTACCAAGGCGGGTCTTCAGCGCTTGGTGCTGCGCCGCTTCAAGTAAACTGCAGTGCAGCTCGTGAGCCAACTCGCCAATACGTTCGACCGTATGCGGACCGACGCCACGCTTAGGAACATTGACGATACGGATGAAGGCGGTGTCATCGGTTGGGTTCATCAATAGTCGCAAATACGCCATGATATCTTTGACTTCAGCACGCGCGAAGAAACTCTGACCGCCAGTCATACGATACGGAATGCGGTTGGTAAGCAGTGCCTTTTCAAAAATTCGCGACTGATGGTTGCCACGATAGAGCACAGCAAAATGCGAATAAGGCGTGCGTTCTAAGAAGCGACGGCGGACGATTTCAGCGACCACACGCTCGGCTTCATGCTCTTCATTGCGGCCATAAATGACCCGTAATGGCACCCCATACTCCATTTCAGAGAACAACTTTTTGTCAAACACATGCGGATTGTTTTCTATGAGAATGTTTGCGGCTTTAAGAATGCGCCCGTGTGAGCGGTAGTTTTGCTCTAGCTTGATAACTTGCAGGCTGGGAAAGTCCTTTTGCAGCAGCGCGAGATTCTGTGGCTGTGCGCCACGCCATGAATAAATGGACTGATCGTCGTCACCTACCACAGTGAAACGAGCACGCTCACCGACGAGCAGCTTCACCAATTGATACTGTGACGTATTGGTATCCTGATATTCGTCCACCAGCAGATATTGAAACTTCTTCTGCCAGCGCTGACGCGAATGCTCGTTGCTGGCGAGTAATTGGGTCGGCAGCAAGATCAAATCATCGAAATCGAGCGCATTGCAGGCGCGCATGTTCTGCTGATAGCGACGATAGAATTCAGCGAACTCTTCTTCGTCGGGCGTTTTCGCGTGCGACAGCGCCTGCTGCGGCGACAACATTGCGTTCTTCCAGTTGCTGATGGTGCTTTGCAAGCGCTTCAATAGCTCTTTGTCGCCATCAAGTTCAGGTTCAGTCAGGGCTTTTAACAGTGCAAAAGAATCTTGATCGTCGAACAACGAAAAACCTGACTTAAGCCCCAGTTGCCCCACTTCTTTGCGGATGATACTGAGACCAAGTGTGTGAAACGTTGAAACTGTAAGACCGCGAGTATACTGACGTCCGAGCGTTTGTCCCACGCGCTCTTTCATCTCGCGCGCGGCTTTGTTAGTGAACGTGACCGCAGCAATATGGCGTGCTTGGTAATTACACTTGGTAATTAAATAAGCGATCTTTTCGGTGATCACCCGCGTTTTACCGCTACCAGCGCCGGCTAATACGAGAACGGGGCCGCTTATGGCTTGCACGGCTTCTTGCTGGCGCGGGTTAAGCTGCATGAGGTTCCTTTGGGTTATCAACAGAAGGTTATCAACAGAGCCTAGTGGCTGAACGACAGAACAGCAGATTTTAGCGCAAACTCCTGCTAAGCTAAAAGACTATTCCGACATTCGCCCTAGGAGTTTGAAATGGATGCGAAAAAAATTGAAGACATCGCCAAGCAAATCAACGACAGCATTCCGTCTGGCGTAAAAGACTTCGCTGGCAACATAGAGCAGCGGATTAAAACGATTCTGCAGCAGCAATTAGGTAAACTCGACGTGGTCACCCACGAAGAGCTCGACGTCCAACAGCAACTTTTGTTGCGCTTGCGTCAACGCGTAGAGCAGTTAGAGCAGCAGATCCAGCAGCTGCAGCAAGACGCGAATAGCAAAGATTAATTTTAGTTGCGGCAAGTGACCCAATCAGCACTGAGCTGCAACTCTGGCGCCGGTGGTAATTTCGCTGCGGCAGCGGCAATTTTCTGGCGATAGTCGGCAAACGTAAGTTCGCTATCGAGCAAGGCATTGACGTCGCGCTGCATAAAATACGCGCGGCGGCCGACTGCATATAACCCCGATTCTTTGTCGGCACGCAACAACGCGGTCGCATTGCGACTCACGGCATCGGCGCAACAGGCTTGGACCGCATTGCGGTAATTACGAATCATCGAATCAGGCACTTTCATTTCTTTGGGGTTGCTGGAAAACCTGCGTAGAGCTTCTATTTCTTCATAGGTTTCTGCGGTAATCCCCAGCACTTTGTCCAATAACTGTAAGGTGTCTTGCGCTAAGTAATAATTGAGTGCTTGCATACGCTCGGCAGCGACACGTTTTTCGTCTGGGCGAAAGCGATCTTCGCGGTCGAGGCTACGCCACGTTTCATTTAAAAAGCGCATTTGCTTCGGATCGGGCTGCGCGCTATCGAGGGCCGCTAAGGTGTCGGCAAACTCGCACACTTGCGGTTGCGAATAGCGCACCACTGAACGGTTTTGCTGTTCACCACAACCACTGATGGCAATGCTAGTTAACACTGCAACTAGCCATATTTTCCCGCGCATAACCTAGCCCCGAATTAAAGAAAAGCGTACTCTATCAATAAAGTTAGCTCAGTGATACACGAAACACAAAAGGTGAAAACATGGCCCAATGGATGACTGGCGAAGTCGTTGAGAACTATGCGTGGAATAACGAGCTTTTTAGCCTGCGCGTCAAGGTTCCTGAACCTTTTGAGTTCATCGCCGGGCAATTTGTACGTTTAGGCCTGCAGGAGGGCGAGCAACGCTTCCAGCGCGCCTACTCACTGGTCAACGGCCCGCAAGAACCGATTCTCGACTTTTTAGTGAACCGTGTGCATGACGGTGAGTTTTCACCTAAGTTGCATGACTTGCGCGCTGGGCAAGAAATTCAAGTCAGTCAGCCGCCAACTGGATTTTTTACGCTAAACGAAGTGCCGGAAGGCGACAGTTTGTGGCTTATTTCTACCGGTACCGGGATTGGCCCATATTTATCGATGCTTAGCACGAAAATCCCGTATGAGCGCTTTAAACGTATTCACCTGATCCACGCCGTCCGTTACGCCAACGATTTAGCCTATCAAGCGCAAATCCTCGATTGGGTAGCCGCGCACCCAGGGCAGCTCTCATACCAACCTGTCGTCAGCCGCGAGGATTCGACGGGGGCATTGCGTGGTCGCATCCCGGCATTGATCCTTGATGGCCAACTCGAGCAAGCGCTCGGCGACAAGTTGGATACAAATGCTCAGGTAATGCTTTGCGGCAATCCCGACATGATCCGCGACGCGAAGCAGGTACTCGCCGATAAAGGCTTACCGAAAAACTTACGGCGTAAGCCGGGGAATGTCACGGTAGAGCACTACTGGTAAGCGCTATAGCGAAACAATCTAAGTTAGAAAGATTGGTTCGTTCATAAATTGCCCGCAGCGGCCTATAGTGAGATGCGTCACGAAATGATACGTGACGACAGGCAACGATAGGAGCGCTTATGCACGCTGCGACATTACCGATTATTTCAATGACATCGCTGGATTCTGCTGAAGGGCTGGCGCAATTGCGTTATGCCGCAAGTGAGGTGGGCTTCTTCTATCTTGTTGATCACGGCCTGGACAGCGATCAACAGCAGCAGTACCTTACGCTCAGCAAAGAGTTCTTTCAGCTTTCAAATGCTGACAAGCAGCAAGTTGATATGATTCATTCGCCGCATTTTCGCGGCTATAACGCGGTCGGTAGTGAGATGACCGCAGGTCGACTCGATGCTCGCGAGCAATTTGATTGGATGAATGAAGAGCCAGCGCTGGCGACGAAAGATCTGCGCTATCCGTGGCAAAAACTTATCGGTCCCAATGTGTGGCCAACCGCAATGCCAGCACTCAAGCCTGCGCTTTTACAGCTTCAGCAGGACATGAGTCACATCACCGTAAATCTACTTCAGAAGCTCTGCGAGTCGTTGGGTGTTGAACGTAACGCGCTCGATGCGACCATCGGCGAGCAACCCTATACTCATGCCAAACTTATCCGCTATCCAGCCCAAGAAGCTGTTCAGCAAGGGGTGGGCGCGCACAAAGATCCAGGTTATCTGACCTTAGTCATGCAAGACGGCCAGAGTGGCCTGAAGGTGGAGCGTGGTAACGATTGGATTGACGTGAAACCTATTCCTGGCGCGCTTGTCGTCAATATTGGCGAGCTCCTAGAGCTGGCCTCCGATGGTTTCTTAAAAGCCACTAACCACAAAGTGGAAAGTCCTACCCAAGGCGTTGAGCGTTATTCGATTGCCTTCTTTATGGCGGCGCAGCTTTCGGCAACAGTGCCGGTGCTCAGCCTTCCAGCGGAACTTAAAACGCGTGCATCGGGCCCGACGATTGACCCCAACAATCCGTTGCTGACAGACGTAGGGAATAACGTGTTAAAAGGGCGCCTACGCTCGCACCCGCATGTGACCAAAAAGCACTACTGCGACAAACCATTGCGTCACCTCCTAGCGAAAAGTTTCGCACAATTGCCTACCGCTGATATCTGTGACGAGTGTCGGGTTTGAGAGCTTGAGTCTGCTCGCTTTTTACCTGCGTTGAGCATTCTTTGCTTATTCCATTGAATCGCGACACGCTTGTTGAGACAACTTAACGACCCCAACCTCATAACAGCTTATTCAATAGCTCTGTAGTCCCCGTCGGGTTATTATTCGTGAAGGCATAACCGTACCCTATGCACAGCTCTGGCTCGCAAAGCTCTCTTAACTCCTCCATTAGCTGGTCAATATAGTCTTGAAGCGGATCCTCTTCACTTGGTGGAGTAGTGTTGTCGTCCCCTTCCGTAAAAAATAAAGGAGTTATGCTAGTGCTTTCTAGTGCTTCATCTTGGCCGTTTAACTTTTTTTTTGAAACGCTGCCACTAACGACCTTGTAGTCGACCCCGAACTGTTTTAATAATTTCATGAATTCAGCTTTGCTAACGCGCACATGCATGGATTTGCAAAAGAGCTGAGTTTTTGCGGCTGGATCGAGGTCGTAAATACAGAAGTCATAGATGATTTGCTCAAGTTCAGATTCGCTATCCGGGTATCTCATCGCTAATGTAAAATGATGAGTTTCAGACGCATAGTAATAGCTAACGACCTCCGCCAGATCCAACGGAAATTGTTCTGGTGTATTTCTGTAGGTGGCAAGTTCGTACAGGTCTATTTTTTGACTCAGGCTAGCGTCAGTTGTTTCGGTTGCGCGATTAGGATCAGCATTAAACTGTAAGCCCCACTTCCCATTTGTCATCGTCACCACTTTAACTACTTTTGACGCTGGTTGTACTTGGTCTGCAACGTTGAATAGCGGAGATGCAAGGGTTTTCAAGCTGAAGGATAATAGCCCAGCAGCTAAGATAAGATAATGTTTATTATAGTAAGCAGACACCTAGGTAAACTACCTGTTAAAAATTAGTTGAAATGCTAAAGTATCCATGGTTCTACGCAATGTCAATAAAACACATCTCTAACACTTCTTCTTGAACTTTCAGGAACCTGCGGCCTCTGCCTCCGGAGGGCAGTCACCGTTACCGTGGTAAATTGACAAAGCTGGGCGTGGTAGGGGCTCAAATGGTGTTGCTGTTTTTTCTTTCTATAAAATATTCGTCCTTTTGAGACCATTTAACGACAAAACTGGTCACAGAACACCTCCCCTATAACCCACTATTTTTGACCTTTGCCTTGCGACAAAAAATCTCAATCATCGACCTAAAACCTGAGTCTTGAGGTAAAAAAATCCTACCAAGTGTGAATCAACAGTTGATTTGTTTTTTTGTGATGTTACTTGTTACGTTAGTTACCAAATAAATTAACAATAAAACTTAGCAACGATGGCTTGGGTCGCCCTTTAACGGTGCGCAATAACGGCGCACTGTTGGCTTCAAGCATGAGTTATCATGCGAACGGCAGTCTAGCTCAGGCTGTTTACGCTAACGGTCATCAGTTTACACAAGCACTGAATGCACGCGGCTTACCGCAGCAGCTTTATGTAAGCGATGGCGCACAGATCGCGCTTGACCAGTCCATGACGTACGATGCGCGAGGCAACTTAACCCAACTGACCGACGCCGCGGTGCCGAGCAATTCACGCGCCAATAGCTATGACGGACTCAGTCGCTTGGTTAGCGCCAGTGGTCTGTGGGGAAGTGGCAGCTATACCTACGATGCCCTAGGTAACCTGCGCCAGAAACAGCTCGGTTCGCGTACGGTCGGCTTGAGCTACAATAGCGTGAACCGCTTAGTGACAAGTGACGACTCTGGCGCTTCTGGCTTGCGCAGCTTTAGCTACGACAGTCGCGGCAATGTCACCGCCGCCGGCGCCTTGCAGTTTAGCTATGATGCTGAGAACCAGCCTATTGGCGTTAGTGGCAGTAGTAGCGGCAACTATGTTTACGATGGCAATCTTAAACGCGTCAAACAAACTGTAAATGGCGCGACGATATACAACGTCTACGACCAAGCCGGCCAGCTAGTGTATGTCGATAAACGCGATGCTGGCAAAAGTACGGATTACATTCACGGGGCACAGGGCACGTTAGCACGCATTACCAATAACGCCGTGACGTATTTACATCACGACAGCCTTGGTAGTGCGCAAAGTGGAACGGACAGCAGCGGTGCGATCCTCTGGCAGGAAGCCTACACGCCTTACGGCGAAGCACTTAATGACGTCTCTGCCAATCAAGACTTAGCTGGCTTTACCGGGCATATTAAAGATGATGCGACCGGCTTGAGTTATATGCAGGCACGATACTATGATCCAGTGATTGGGCGGTTTTACAGCAATGATCCCGTTGGCTCTATTGGTCACCTAGTAAGCCTCCAAGGTGTTCAAGGGTTTAATCGTTATACCTATGCGAATAACAACCCATATAAGTATACTGACCCTGATGGTAGAGAGATTAAAGTACAATGGCATGAAGTAGCCTTCGGCCACTCTCATACCTTAATCAGAATAAAACCTGACAACCAGAACGGATTAGATAAAAGCATATTCTCAAATTTTGACTCTGATGGAAAAAGATATGCCACATTAGGAGCAGGCCCAGAAGGATTTCTGGGTGAAAATTTAGTTAGTAATATCAATAGAGAGGCAGATGCTGCACCTCACTCTGGCGGCTTAGATGTTAAGGTTCCTAGCTCGTTTAAGAATGAAGATGAGTTTATTGATAAACTTTTCGAGTTAGATGGAAATTATGACGATAAGGCTGACTATGACTTTTTCCCGAGTAGTTCGGAAGAGGGCAATAACTCAAATTCTTATGTTTCAGGAATCTTGAAGGCAGTTGGAGCAACTCCGCCTACCCCTACCGTATCGACACCAGGGTATGACAAGCCACTCGATAAAAAAGAGTTTGAAAAACCATGAGAATTTTAAGGTATCCGATAACATTATTAACAGCTTTCGGCGCGATCGGTAGTTACATTGTCAAGGTTACTGAAATGCAGTACGACGATTCAATTTTCTCCCTAGCCTTTTTGATTCTAACTTGGTGCTTGTCTGCTCTTATAGGTCTTTCTGAGCAATTCCTTGTAGCTCTTAAAATTGAGTCACTAACCACCAATACTTATTGGCTTTCGTACATTTTTGGTGTAGCTATTGCCTGTATATTAGATGTCAAATTGATCAGTAAGATCTTTCGAACAAAAAAATGACTGCTCCCCGAGACGGAGAGCTACAGGGGCGATCAATTTGGAGACTACAAACATACTAGTAAACAAGATAAAGCTGCGACATATGGACAAGACAGTCGAGCATACTATATCCGTATAAGTGGACAATATTGGTCAGAAAGTCTGCATTTTAGTCCGGCGCAACCAAATAGTTGAAATATTAAAGAAGCTATAAAGAGTCATGTGAATTGGGCAAAGAATGAGAGGTAAAGTTATGAAAAGTCTTTTCGCGTCAATTTTAATTTTGATGACTGCCTCTACTTGTGCGAGCGCTAAGCTGTATCCTTATTGTAATGTCTTCATCGGGACAGCTTGCTTTGGAATGAAATCTGGTGATGAGTATAAGTATACTTCTCAAGTGGACTTTAGCTTTTATGAAATAAAACTTAGTAGTGAAGATGAGGTTAATATTTATTTGGGGTATCACCCTGCTTCTTTTGATTATGAAGGAGCCTATCTTTCAAAAGAGAGTGTCAATGGTTATTTAGTTTCAGCGTTGAAAGTTGATAACCAACATCATCGAATTTTGATCGAGCCAGCGGACAGCAGAGTCCCGTCCGTTGATCTCAATATTTCTATGTCCTCTGATGATAAAGTATTGATAACCGAGTTTATTAAAAGTTTTAGAAGCTGCACGAGGACAAAGCTCGAAACTACCTGTAAGGACAATATTTTACTCCAAAGTGTAGTGCTGTAATTTTGAATTCAAAGCTTCGCCCTCGCGGGGCCTGTCACAAAAAAAGAAATCTCATTGAAAATATGGTGTTATTTCAGCGGAAAGGTCAGTTTTTGAAACTCAAAAAGGCCAAATTTAACCAGGAAGGCAGCACAGTCTCGCTTCTCGTCTGTCACCAGCCCTTTTTTGAAAAAAGTTCCTTAATCGCTTGATTCTCAAGACTCACATCGGCGAACATCCGCTTGAGCTTGGCGTTTTCCTCTTCAAGCTCTTTAATGCGCTTCAGATCGGAGGCACTCATACCGCCATACTTCGACTTCCAGTTATAATATGTCGCAGAGCTAATACCATGTTTGCGACATATCTCTTCAACCTTGCGACCTTGCTCTGCTTCATTAAGGATCGAAACAATCTGCGTTTCGCTAAATTTTGATTTTTTCATTTTCGTCTTCTGAGGGTTATCATCTCAGAAAACTCTAATTAAGTCTGTGTCAGTTTAGGGGAAGTGGACACTTTCAAGATGGGCGACTTGAAGAGGCTTTT
>NZ_PIPT01000006.1 GCF_003987395.1 Pseudidiomarina aquimaris | reverse complement strand
CCGTCCGCCGCTCGTCAGCAAAGAAGCAAGCTTCTCTCTGTTACCGCTCGACTTGCATGTGTTAGGCCTGCCGCCAGCGTTCAATCTGAGCCATGATCAAACTCTTCAGTTTAAAAGTTTAATCGACTCATTGAATTTCATGACTTAAGCTTTAATTTGTTAAGCACTTCGTTCAATCAGTCAGGTGTACTATTTAAAGTACTTGTCGCATCCGAAGATGCTTTCTCTGCCTGAATCCGGTAAGTGCCCACACAGTTTGCTTGGCTTGATATATTGTTAAAGAACGTTGCTTGGTGCTCTCTCGGAACTCTCAAGCGGGATGCGTATTTTACGCTTTCCCTTGCCAGCGTCAAGATCATTTTCGATCTTTTTTTTGCAGGCGCTACGCGCCGCTGACCGTTATCTCCGTTGGCTTTGCCCTCGGTGACAACGGCGGCGAATTATAAGGATCATTTACCGGCGTGCAAGATCTTTTTGCGAAATAAGTTCCGACCGCTCAGTTTTTAATCGGTCGTGTCCTTTTTATTGTCAGATTGCTCTTTTTTCGCGCTCTTGTCGGCCTTTTCTTCCTCTTCTTCACACTCGTCGTCAGTGTCACCAACGACATGCTTTAACTCGAGGCGCTTCACTGAACGCACAGTCAAAATTGGACCTGAGAGTGCATACAAGAAGAAAATGCTAAACAGCACGAGGGATGGTTCGGTAGCAACAACCACGAACGCGAGCACAACCGCAAGGATAACTACGAACGGAACACGTCCACGCCAGTCAACATCTTTAAATGAGTGATAGCGGAAGTTACTGACCATAAGCAGGCCCGCACATATAGTAATGATTGCGGCTAAATAGCTAATAGATGAAGGATCCACTTCATACTTTGAACCGACCCAAACTAGACCACTTACAATAGCTGCGGCACTTGGGATGGCAAGGCCTTGGAAAAAGCGTTTATCGGAAGAACCTATGTTGGTATTGAATCGTGCCAAACGCAGCGCGCCACCAGCGACAAATATGAACGCAGCGAGCCAGCCAAATTTCCCTAAGTCCGAAAGAGCCCAGTTATACATAACTAAAGCTGGAGCCATGCCGAACGAAACAATATCCGCCATGCTGTCATATTCCGCACCAAAGTCGCTTTGCGTATTCGTCATGCGTGCAACACGCCCATCGAGTCCATCAAATACCATTGCAATAAAAATCGCGACAGCAGCTGACTCGAACTGGTTGTTCATTGAGGCGACAATAGCAAAGAAACCGGAGAATAGACCCGCAGTAGTCAGCAGGTTCGGTAGTAAAAAGATGCCTCGGTTCTTGGTCGATGCATTATTTGGCATAGAGCTTCCTGATTACAAAATGTTGAGACCGTGCAGGATAGCATAGCATGCGAACTGCAATAAATAGGCATTACAGCCCACTGCTATGCTAGTACCTTAAACTCGAGTTACTGACTGATAACAATAGCGTCGTCGTTGTAATCGACTTTAATTGGTTTACCTGGCAGTAACTTACCCGCCAGCAACTGCTGCGCAAGTGGGTTCTCAATCTCTTGCTGGATCGAGCGCTTCAAAGGTCGCGCCCCGAAGACCGGGTCAAACCCAGCCGCAGCCAAGTGATCAAGAGCTGCGTCACTCATCTCAAGCTGATAGTCGCGTTCAGCCAAACGTTTATACAAACGTTGTAACTGAATCTGCGCGATTGAACGAATCTCGCTCTTCGCCAACGGGTGAAAGACTACTGTTTCATCAACTCGGTTCAAGAATTCTGGACGGAAGTGATGCGACAGAATTTCCATTACATCCGCTTTCATCTCGTCATAGCTTTGTTGATGTGCTTTTTCTTGAATGACATCAGAACCCAAGTTCGAGGTCATGATAATCACTGTATTGCGAAAATCCACGGTACGTCCTTGGCCATCGGTAAGGCGACCATCGTCTAACACCTGCAAAAGAATGTTAAAGACATCTGGGTGAGCTTTCTCAACCTCGTCCAACAAAATTACTGAATAAGGACGACGGCGCACGGCCTCGGTTAGGTAACCACCCTCTTCATAGCCGACATAACCCGGAGGTGCCCCGACAAGTCGTGACACCGCGTGTTTTTCCATGAACTCCGACATGTCAATGCGCACCATGGCGTCTTCCGTATCGAAGAGAAACGCTGCTAACGACTTACAGAGTTCTGTTTTACCTACACCTGTTGGCCCTAAGAATAGAAATGAGCCAATTGGACGCTGCGGATCAGACAAACCTGCGCGAGAACGACGAATCGCATTCGCCACCGAGGTGACCGCTTCATCTTGGCCGACCACGCGTTGATGCAACTGCGTTTCCATTTGCAATAACTTTTCACGTTCACCTTCGAGCATTTTGCTCACTGGGATTCCGGTCCAACGCGATAGGACGTCAGCTATTTGTTCATCAGTAACCTTGTTCTTTAGCAAGGTCATCTCTTTGCCTTCAGCCTCCTCGGCCGCTTTCAACTGACGCTCAAGCTCAGGAATACGGCCGTACTGAATCTCTGACATACGGTTCAAGTCGCCGGCACGTTTGGCGATTTCAGAGTCGCGTTTGGCGTCTTCAAGCTGTGCTTTTATGTTTTGCGCACCCTGTACAGCGGTTTTCTCGCTCAACCATACTTCTTCAAGCTCAGCATATTTGCGTTGTTGCTCTGTTAACTCGCGTTCGAGGGTTTCAAGGCGTTTTTTACTCGCTTCATCATCTTCCTTTTGCATCGCTTTTTGTTCGAGTTGCAACTGGATAATGCGGCGTTCGAGGCGATCAAGATCTTCCGGTTTTGAATCGATTTGCATACGAATGCTCGAGGCGGCTTCGTCAATCAAATCGATTGCTTTATCTGGCAATTGTCGATCACTGATGTAGCGATGGGAAAGCGTCGCTGCAGCCACAATCGCGGGGTCCGTTATTTGGACTGAATGGTGCACTTCGTAGCGCTCTTTCAGGCCACGCAGAATCGTAATCGTATCTTCGACTGATGGTTCATCAACCAACACTTTCTGGAAACGCCGTTCAAGTGCGGCATCTTTTTCGATGTATTGACGGTATTCGTCAAGGGTTGTTGCGCCAACGCAGTGTAGCTCACCGCGAGCGAGTGCCGGCTTCAGCATATTACCGGCATCCATAGCGCCGTCCGCTTTGCCCGCACCGACCATCGTGTGCAACTCATCAATAAAGAGAATGATGCGCCCTTCTTCTTTACTTAGCTCGTTCAGCACCGCTTTCAAGCGCTCTTCGAATTCACCACGATATTTTGCACCAGCAAGCAATGCACCGAGATCTAGGGAAAGCACACGCTTATGTTTCAAACCTTCTGGCACTTCGCCATTAACGATGCGCTGGGCAAGACCCTCGACAATCGCCGTTTTACCAACACCCGGCTCACCAATCAGTACCGGATTGTTTTTGGTCCGACGCTGCAACACCTGAATAGTGCGACGAATCTCATCGTCACGCCCAATCACTGGGTCGAGCTTACCTTGCTCGGCACGCTCAGTAAGATCGATGGTGTATTTATCCAATGCTTGGCGCTGATCTTCCGCACTTTGATCGTTGACATTTTCACCACCACGTACTTGTTGGATAGCTTTTTCAACTTTGTCGCGCGTAATGCCTAAGCCCTTCAGAATGTCGCCAAGTTTGCCCTTATCTTCAGTGGCAGCCAAGACAAACAGTTCTGAGGAAATATATTGATCGTTGCGCTTCTGTGCATATTTGTCGCACAGATTTAAAAGTGTTCCGGTGGCCGCTGAAGCTTGGACTTCGCCGCCAGCACCTTCAACTTGGGCAAGGCTATCAAGAGCTTCACTCAAGGCTGCGCGCAGTTGATTACTGTCAACCTGTAAATAAGTTAACAGCGGGCGTAGCGTGCCGCCGTCTTGGTTAAGCAACGCATGCATAATGTGCACAGGTTCAATGAATTGGTGATCGCGCCCCAGCGCAAGCGATTGTGCGTCGGCGATCGCCAATTGAAATTTATGGGTTAATTTGTCAAAACGCATGATTTTAATACCTCACATACGATAAAAGTCCTTGTAGTAAAAGTGGGTATAAATTAAGCGAATTCAAGAGTGAGGATGGTTTTTCCAGATCAAACTGGCGATACGTCCCGCTTTCGGGTTTTGTCGATAGGATGAAAAGCGCGGGTCACTGAAGGTACAGAGGCCACTTTGCATTACCTGCATAACGCCAGTGCTTTGCAGAATACGCTCTGCCAGTAAAGGTAAGTCCGCTAACCACTTCCCTTGTTGGTCGCGGGTAAAGGTCGCATCGTCAACTAATTCTCGCTCGGCAAATGCTGTATACACGTCATTACCGACCTGAAAATGTGCACGAGAAATTGCTGGGCCTATGTACGCGCTGAGTTGCGACGGCGGTTTTGGTAGGGCTGCTAAAGTCTGCTCAACAACTCCAGCAACCAAACCACGCCAACCGGCGTGCACGGCAGCGATAACTTCGCCGTCATGACTGGCCAGCAAAATCGGCAGGCAATCAGCGGTTAGAACCGCACAGACGGAGGGAGTGCTTTGCGCCCAAATTGCATCAGCTGTGACACCAGCCTGGCAGCTTTGATAATTAACGACTTGCGTGCCATGGACTTGGTTAAGCCATTTTGGCGTCACTGGTAAGGCTAAACGTCGTTGTAGAATGCGCCGATGACGTATCACCGCAGCCGGATCGTCACCAACGTGTACGGCAAGGTTGCCCGGCGCGGTCACCGTCGTAACGCGCGCCTGAACTCCGTTCGCTAACGGCCATGCCGGCGTAATGCCAAAGTCGCTATTAGCGCTGGTCGTCGTTGGCATGGCTTTGACGGTCTGCGCGGAGCATTTTCAGCAACTCAACAAAGTCAGGTGGCGTTGGCGCATCCCAACTCATCCATTCTCCGGTGATTGGGTGATGCAATGAGAGTCGCGCAGCGTGCAATGCTTGACGTTTAAAGTTACGCAAAAAGCTCAGCAACTCCGGTGACGCGTTCTGCGGTGGACGCGGGCGACCACCATAAGTAAAGTCGCCGACTAATGGATGGCGTAAGTGCGCCATGTGAACACGAATTTGGTGTGTCCGACCGGTTTCAAGGCGCAACCGTAAGTGCGTATGATTACGAAAGCGTTCAACCACCCGATAATGAGTTACCGCTGGTTTCCCCGTCGGTACCACGGCCATGTGCGTGCGCTTCGTCGGGTGCCGGCCTATCGGCTCGTCAATGTGTCCCCCAGCAGTCATTGGTCCGTTACAAACGGCTTCATACTCACGCGTGATTTCACGCTCTTGCATGGCGGCGACCAAGTGGGTCTGTGCTGGCAAGGTTTTCGCGACGACCATCAAACCAGTGGTATCTTTATCAAGCCGATGGATAATTCCTGCACGAGGGACCTGATCAATCGCTGGATAATGATGCAACAAGGCATTGAGCAGAGTCCCATCAGGCGTTCCTGCACCTGGGTGAACCACCAATCCCGCGGGCTTGTTGAGTACTAAAATAGCATCATCTTCGTAGACAATATCGAGCTCGATTGCTTGCGCTTCAAATCGCTGCTCTTCCATGATTTCGGCATTCACCGTGATGTCCATTCCGGTAATGACTTTTTCCCGCGGCTTGTCGACCACTTCGTCATCAACTTTCACCCAACCATCGGTGATCCAAGTTTTTAATCTTGATCGCGAATAGTCAGGGAACAACTCCGCAAGTGTTTGGTCCAAGCGTTTACCGTTGCAGGAAGCAGGGACCGTACCAGTTAATTCAATATGTTCACTCATAAAATAGACAATGGACCTGTGAAAGCAGCAAAGGCTGCGATAGAATGCATGCAAATTCGATGTGTATAGTGTACCTGTTTGGTCGGCTACGCACCAAAACTAAATCAACAGAGATCAGAACAACTGCTTATGAAACTGCGTATTAGTTTGCTGTTAGCGCTTTCCGTCATGCTTTCGGCATGTTCAAGCTCACCGGATGAAGAGCTCAATTCAGCTGTCCTTAACGATGCGGCATTGCTTTATGAGAAAGCACAAGGAAGCATCGCCGCGGGTAACTTCAGTACGGCCCAAAATATTCTCCAACAACATGCGACACGGTATCCGTTTGGACCCTATGCACATCAAGTGCAGATGGATAAGATTTACGTGAACTACAAGCTCGGTGACATTGATAAGGCGCTCGCCGAAGTGGATCGTTTCATGCAATTGAACCCGAATCATCCGAACCTTGATTACGTAATGTATATGCGCGGGCTAATTAACCAACGCGCAGACTCAAACGCCATTCAAGAGTTTGTTGGCATCGACCGTTCGGATCGTGACCCAAGCAAAGCCGAAGAAGCATTCAATGACTTTACTTCGCTGTTGCGTCGCTTCCCTGACTCGAAATATTCAGCTGATGCCAAGCAACGGATGATTGCGATTAAGAGTCGTCTTGCCAAATATGAACTTGCGGTAGCGGAATATTATATGAAGCGCCAAGCATGGCTAGCGGCTGCAAACCGTGGCAAATATATTCTGGAGAACTTCCCGGATACACCAGAGACTAAGCAAGCGCTTGAAGTCATGGTTACCAGTTATGAAGCGCTAGGTTTAGACGAACTAAGCGCCGATGCGCGCGCAACCCTCGCAACAAACTTCTAAGGGTTGCTCAGCAAAATGTTATGGACGCCGTGTTTTTACACGGCGTCTTCGTTTTCCTCGCCAGTACGAATACGAATAACCCGCTCGATAGTACTCACGAAGATCTTACCATCACCGATTTTCCCGGTTTGAGCTGTCTCCATGATGGCATCAATACAAGACTCCACTTGGTCGTCAGCGACGACAATCTCGAGCTTCACCTTCGGAAGAAAATCGACCATGTACTCTGCACCGCGATACAATTCGGTGTGCCCTTTTTGTCGACCAAAGCCTTTCACCTCGGTGACAGTCATGCCAGCAATCCCCACTTCTGATAAAGCTTCGCGCACGTCATCTAACTTGAACGGCTTGATTATGGCTTCAATTTTTTTCATGGGTTGCCTCTGCAGTTAACTCGCGCTCTAACTCATAGCGAAAGTGATTGGTAATTGGATAACGTCTATCTTTATTAAAGTTGCGTGAGGTTATTTTCGGCCCCACTGCGCCTTGACGGCGCTTATATTCATTAATATCAATCAAGCGCACAACACGCAAGACATCGGCCTTTGCAAAGCCGGCATCAACGATTTCACTCGGTGACCAGTCCTGCTCGACATAGAGACTTAAAATCTTATCCAACACAGCGTAGTCTGGCAGGCTATCCTGGTCGGTCTGGCCAGGTGCAAGCTCTGCCGAAGGTGGGCGCTCGATAACCCGCGTCGGAATCAATTCCTCCGCAGCCGTCTCATTCATGTGACGCGCTAAAGCAAACACCATCATCTTCGGTAAGTCTTTGATCGGCGCAAATCCTCCGCACATATCACCGTACAAAGTACAATAGCCGACCGCTAGCTCGCTCTTATTACCGGTCGTCAACACCAGCGAGCGCGTCTTATTCGAGAGCGCCATCAACAGCACACCACGACTACGCGCCTGCAAGTTCTCTTCCGTTACATCAGGTTCATGACCAGCTAGCTGAGGCGCCAGTTGCTGGAGAAAGCTTTCATAGATGGGTTCAATAGCGATAACGTCGTAACGCACGCCCAAAGTCTTGGCTTGTTTTTCAGCATCTTCAAGACTCATCTTTGAAGTGTAGCGAAACGGCATCATGACGGCATGCACAGCAGCAGCGCCCAAGGCTTCCACTGCTAGCGCAAGCGTGAGTGCTGAATCAATGCCGCCTGACAGGCCGAGCGTGACGCCTTGGAAGCCATTTTTACGGACATAGTCACGAATCGACAAGACGACTGCTTGACGCACTTCGGCTAAGCGTAGCTGTTCATTACTTTGACGCGCACGCGGGGCAAAAGCCGCATCAATAGGTCGAATGCCGGTGGCATCAAAACGCAATTCAGCGCAGCACGGTTCACAGTGTGGTAATTCAGCAACCAATTCACCGTCACTATCAAGCACTAAGGAATGACCATCAAATACGAGTTCGTCTTGGCCACCACAATTATTCACATAAACGATCGGGCAACCACCTTCATGCACGCGCTGCTGCATGACATGGAGCCGCTGTTCGTGCTTGTCGACCTCAAAGGGCGAAGCATTGATAGAAATGATCCAGTCGGCGCCGGCCGCAATGGTTTTCGCCAGAGGTTCTGGGTGCCAAAGATCTTCGCAAACCAATAAGCCGATACGATGCCCCATCCACTCAAATACACACGGCGCATGCCCTGGGATGAAGTAGCGTTGCTCATCAAAAACACCATATTGCGGGAGGCGTTGCTTATGGTAGCGTGCCAAGCACTTTCCACGATGCAGCACCGAAACGCTATTAAATAGCTCATTACCCACGCGTTGAGGATGACCCACCACGGCGACTTGATGCTGGGCGCCAGCAGCAATGCGCTCTAGTGCCGCATCAACATGACGCTCAAAGTCACTACGGAACAATAAGTCTTCGGGCGGATAGCCAGTGATTGCTAGTTCTGGGAAAACAACAATATCAGCGTTATCGTGCTCGCCGAGCGTAGATAAAATGGTATCGGTATTGCGCTTGATAGCCCCAACAGTGAAGTCAAGCTGCGCGATTGCCACCGTTATCGGTTTCATAGTGTACTTTTACCTCTGCGCGTAACTAAGCTGCGCATAATATAGCAGGCCGCGACGGCGGGCAAATGCTGTGATTAGAGGTGGCCGAGAATAAACGAGCTTGCACCGCTCGTAAGTCGCATGGTTTGCGACGCTTCATCTACCGTTGCGAGCTCAGCCCATTGATAATAGACATTACGTGCGACCTTCGCGCGCAAGCCGTGGTCAAGTTGTACGTAAGGGACTTGGTCTTTGACCACTAATGGATAGTCTTCGGATAGGGGATACTGAGTGTCAACATTGGTCGTGACTTGCATGACCTTGCCTTGCTCACTATCGATTTGCTGCCAAGCAACAATCATTAAAGGAGCGTCGGCGACGCTGATTTTCACTTTTTCAACCGGCGTCACAAGAAAGTGTTCGCCGTTTTCGCAAATCAACACCGAGGCAAATAGTTTAACGAGGCGCTGACGGCCAATAGGCGAATTTTGATAGAACCACTTACCATTGGCATCGATATGAAGTGGGATTTCACCACAATACTGCGGGTTCCACTGCTCTGTTGGAGCATGATTGCGCAGTTCTAACGATTTTAGAAGCTGCTGTAATTGCATTGTACTAACTCACGAGTCTTTTTTGGCGAAGCAGATACCATAGGGTTGCTTCAGTTCGATTCGAAACCTTGATAGCTTTAAATATAGCAGAAAGATGGACACGTATGGTGCCTTCTGTGATACCCAAAATAGTAGCGATTTCTTTATTCGATAGACCTTGTGCTAACAATTGCATGATTTCGAGTTGCCGCGGCGAAAGAAAATTCTCGGCCTGACTATGACGCGTTGGGCTGTCCGTGATTTTAGCGTCATCCGGCACATAGCGGTCATTGCGAAGTAAAGTGCGCACCGCATGCTTGGCATCGTCTGCACTCGAATCTTTAGGTAAGTAGCTGCGTACGCCCGCGGTCATTGCCTGACGAATTTCAGTCATCGGCCGTGACCAGCAAAAAAGAACCACATGCGCAGTTGGTGCGTAATGTTTTATTTGCGCTAATGCAGGACGTAACTCGGCGTCGGGTAAGTCCACATCGAGGAAAATTAAATTATACTGGCTACTGTGTTGCAAATATTCGCTCGCCAGATCAAACGTGGGCGCTTCAAAGATTGAAAGGTCCGAAGTGTAGCTGGTACACAAGTGGATAAGCCCTGCACGAGTAAAGAATTGAGAATCTATTATTAGAATTTTCATGGATATTTGCGTAATTGTTAGAATGTTGACAGTCTACACCGATCATAAACCTTTTTAAAACATTTAGGTGCGTTAGTTGTAAACAAATATAAACTTTAAATAAACGATACGTAATTTGTCATAAACACTACAGAGAGAACCCCATGCGAATTGTATTATCCTTGTTAGTGCTAACATTTAGCTTAGTCGCTAACTCAGTAAATGCACAATCGACGCTTTATTTTAATTTCAAAGGCTACACTCCAACTGGACTCGCCGGTGAAGGCGCGCAACTGAAACGCTTCGATGGCCTCGTTGTGCGCGATGGGAAAGTCGCGGCAACCGGTGACGCCGAAACACTAGCGCAGTTATTCGCTGGGAAGGATCTCAAACGCGTGGACTTGCAAGGCAAGACGGTCTTGCCTGGCATTATCGATGCGCACGGGCACATGCTTGGGCTTGGCGAAAATTTAATGCAAGTCGATTTACGGGAAGCGACGTCTGAACAAGATGCGGTTGCGCGTGTGGTGGCGTTTGCCAAGATTGAGAGCGGCGACTGGATAATCGGTCGTGGCTGGAACCAAGAAAACTGGCAAGTACGTAATTTCCCGACGACAGCGAGCTTAGATGAGTTTCTTAGCGATCGCCCCGTTTGGTTAACACGTGTTGATGGACACGCCGGTTGGGCCAATAGCAAAGCTCTTGAAATGGCCGGTATCAGCGCTGAAACAGTTAGCCCCGATGGTGGCGAAATCGTGCGGGATGAAAGCGGCCAACCGACCGGTGTTTTGATTGATAATGCGATGGCGTTGGTTGAGCAGCAATTACCACAGAAAGATGCCAGCTACCATCGCCGAGCGCTTACTGCGGCCTTTGACCACTTGGTGTCCGAGGGGATTACTGGCGTTCATGATGCGGGCGTAGATGCGACAAACTTGGCGGTATATCAAGAGCTCGCGGCGGAGCAAGCGATGCCCGTCCGTGTTTATGCCATGCTAAGCGCGATGGAACCAGCACTACCTGAACTTCTCGCCGCCGGACCGATCACCACAGCGGATGACCGATTAACCGTGCGTAGTGTTAAAATTTACACAGACGGAGCTCTCGGTAGCCGCGGGGCCGCGCTTATTGAACCTTACCACGATGATCCAAATAATCGTGGCTTGCTTGTCACCCAGCCTGGCGCCATTGAAGACTTGTTTGAGCTGATCATTCCCCATGGATTCCAAATCAATATCCATGCCATCGGCGACCGCGCAAATCGCATTGCCTTGGATAAGTTCGCATCGGCGTTTGACACGGTGGGTGGGCGTAACCTTCGACATCGTATCGAACACGCGCAAGTTGTACACCCGGACGACCTTGAGCGCTTTGCCGAACTCAATATCATTGCTTCGATGCAGCCGACCCACGCGACCTCTGACAAAAATATGGCGGAAGACCGTTTAGGGAAAGCCCGTATGCGTGGCGCCTACGCATGGCAAACCTTTCTACAGCAAGGTACGATCGTTGCGGCTGGCTCAGACTTCCCGGTTGAGCTTTCAAATCCGTTTTTCGGTGTACATGCCGCGGTGACGCGACAAGATCGCAGCAATCAACCGGAAGGTGGTTGGTATGCCCATGAAGCGATGACGCTGGAGCAGGCTTTGCGTGCCTTCACGTTGGATGCCGCATATGCGTCAAACCAAGAGGAATTGCTCGGCAGTCTTGAACCTGGCAAGTGGGCCGATTTCATTGTTCTTGATCAAGACCCGTTCGCAGTAGATAGCGCTAAACTATGGCGCGCTGACGTTTTAGCTACTTATGTAGCGGGCGAAGCGGTCTACCAACAGTCATCACAGTAGAGGTAAGCAATGAAGTTACATGATGAACGGCGTGACTATGAACGTGCGCAGTTACGCCGCGCAGTTCTCCAAGACGATCCTTTTGCACAGTTTGCTGACTGGTTTGGCGCAGCGAAAGAAAGTGGGTTATTGCCAGACCCTACGGCCTTTACCCTAGCGACCGTCAGTCGCGAAGGTCAGCCGCACCAGCGTATCGTGTTGCTGAAAGATTTCGATCACCATGGCTTCGTCTTTTACACCAACTACGCCAGCCAAAAAGGACAAGATATCGAAGCCAATACTCGTGTTTCGATGCATTTTGCTTGGTTACCACTAGAGCAGCAGATACGCATTGAAGGTCGGATTGAGAAAGTCGCGACCGCTGACAGTGAAGCCTACTTCCATAGTCGCCCACGTGCCAGTCAGCTCGGCGCCCTCGCCTCTGCGCAAAGTAGCCCTATCGCGAGCCGCGATGAGCTTGAGGCCCGCTATCATGAGCTAACCCAGCGCTATGAAGGAGAAACCGTACCGATGCCGGAAACTTGGGGCGGCTATCGTATCGAGCCGCAACTTTTTGAGTTTTGGCAAGGCGGTAAATACCGCTTGCATGACCGTTTTGTTTACCGCAAATCCACTGCTAGCGCATGGCTTATTGAGCGTTTGCAGCCGTAGGTAACGGCTCATCACAAAAATCAGCGCACCACTCGAGCTGACGCCAGGTGGCTGCGCTGTACTCTATACCGTGCGTTAACTGCCGTGCACGTGTTGCGAGAGCACCGGCACCGGGTACCCGCACAGGTTGCTGCGGATCAATCGGTTGGGTATTTTTCAGCGCCTCAACCAGTGCACTCGCTTGACGCTCAAAAGCTCCCTGTTCAGCCACCGCGGTAGGATCCACCACTTGTAGCCAAACCGTATTAGCATCAGCATCTGCTGGGGCGGCGTCTTTGCGCCCGTAGTCACTTAATGCAAGGGTCCATAGTTCACTAAATAGATTTAAGCCGGTACCTTTATAGCCAAGCTCCTTGCCACCTAAGCTCGCCAATACACTGGCTGGTTCAGCGACAAAAGTCGCAGGATCACAGCTGTAGTCACCCTCAGCCGTTATCAACGCTGCATAAGGCAACTGCTTGTTTTCCGCCAATGCGGTACGAACTTTCCCTGCGGCCGTCATTGATAAGCTCATATCGAGTAATATCGGCGCTGACTCGGTTGGCACGCCAAGGGCAAATGGATTAGGTGAAAAACAGGCTGATTTTGCGCCATAGGGGGCCACGACTTCTTGTGCCGGGGTGCTGCACATCATTTGAATTAACATGCCGGCATCCACTGCCTGCTCAAGGTACACCGCAAGCGCAGCGACATGTTGCGTGCGGCGAATAACTACAGTACCCGTACCGCATACTCGAGCCATAGCAATCGCTCGCTTGACCGCCTTCGGCACCACGTAAAGCCCTGATAGTAAATCAGCGTCCCAAAGTTCAATTGCCGCACGCCCTTGCACGAGCTCGGGTTCGCCCGCTGGCTTAGTTTGCCCCCGTTGCAAGGCTTGCAAGTTATAGCGTAGGCGCAGTAAGCCGTGAGTCCTGAAGCCAAGCAAATCACCCGCGACCAAATGCTCGGCCATCGACTGTGCGACATCTGGTGTCGCACCCTGCTTCATCAAACAACGGCTCGCCCATGCCGTCATTACTGCTGCCGTTGGCTTTTTTTCTTCGCTCATGAGCTCCATCGCTTGTTATTCGTGATTAGTTCGATAAGCTTACCAAATAATTTATGAAACATACGACACATTGCAGAGGAGTAAGCGCTCGGTGTCTTCGCAAACAATAAAACGGATTGGCGTACTCACCAGTGGTGGTGACGCCCCAGGGATGAATGCAGCATTGCGCGCCGTGGTGCTTGCAGCTGATCATTATGGTATCGAGACGATCGCTTTTCGCCACGGCTATAAGGGCCTACTAGAGAATGATGCGGTGCCGATTGTGGCAAAAGACGTACTGCATATTTTGCAGTACTCCGGCACCATCATTAAAAGTGCGCGTTGTCAGCGCTTTAAAGAAGTAGACGCAGCGAAGGAAGCCGCAGCTAACTTAGACTCCCACGCAATCGATGCGTTGGTTGTCATTGGTGGCGATGGTTCGTTTCGTGGCGCCGACCATTTAGCCAATCATTGGCAGGGCAAAGTCATTGGCGTGCCTGGCACTATTGATAATGACCTTTACGGTACGGACATGACCATTGGCTATGCTACGGCTGTCAATATCGCCATGGATGCCTTGGATAAGATCCGCGACACCGCCGATGCCATGGACCGTGTCTTTATTGTTGAAGTCATGGGACGTGATGCCGGCTTTATTGGCTTAGGCAGTGCAATGGCCGCGGGCGCAGAACGGATGATCCTGCCGGAACTGCAAAAAGAGAAGCCGTTGACCGTCGCTGCCCTCGTTAAACACATTCAGCGAGTGCAAGAGATTCGTGGTGAAGGTAGTTACGTTATGGTGCTAAGCGAGCATCAATGGCCCGGCGGCGCGGTGTCTTTAGCAGAACAGCTTGAAGCAGAACATCATTTACCCTGTCGCCCCTGCTTACTCGGTCACATCCAACGCGGTGGCGCGCCAGCACCGGCAGATCGCATTTTAGCCTCAGAGCTCGGTGTTCACGCAGTTGAGCTATTACTTGCAGGCGAGCATCGGGTGATGGCTGGGAAACGCGCTAATGAGCGTGTTGCAGTGCCCTTAACCGATACTTGGCAGAAGAAAAATCCGCTTGATCAGAACCTGCTACGTATCCAGCATGAAATATTTAATCCAGTGAAGAAAAATCGGCGTACGAAAACAGACAATTAACGCAGTAAAAGTGTAGCAATTCGGGGCTTTTGCACAGATAATAGCCCCCTTTTTTATTTGCCCATTTTTACTGCCCTGTTGCAACGACGGAGGTGCTTGACCTTGAGCCAACATCTAACTGACGCGGTAACTTCCGTAAACGTCCAAACGGTCGCGCCTGTGCGCGAGTTTTTTGGTGCCCAAGTTGATAACGCCATTCATGCGAATGCTACGCATATGATTGGTTTTGGTTTCGACGGTACTGCGTGTTTCCGTAAAGGAACGCGTAATGGTCCTGATGGCCTGCGTGCGGTCTCGGAAGATATCGAATCCTATTCACCGTACCTTGACGCCGATCTTTTTGATCAGACTTTTTATGATCTGGGGAATTTATCGCTCGGCCACGGAGAGGACATTGAAGGTCAATGGCAACATGCCACCGATCAGTTTGATGCTATTTTTGGCTCGCTCGACTTGGCAAAGGAGCAAATTCGCGTCCTCACCCTGGGTGGCGAACATTCGATTTCCTATGCGCCGATTCGCAAATACCTAGCGCAATACCCTGATTTGGTATTGTTACACCTCGACGCTCATGCGGACTTGCGCGATGGCTTTTTGGGCTATCACTATTCGCACGCGTCGATTATTCGCCGCTCACTTGATCATTTTGGTCCGGGTCATGAGTTGATTCAGTATGGCATCCGTTCAGGGACGCGTGAAGAATATCAGTTCATGAAAGAACACAAGACCGTACGCACCTCGCGGAAAGATTTCCTCGAGAGCGTTGCTGCGCTTGCGGCTGACCGCCCGATCTATCTAACGCTTGATTTGGACTATTTTGATCCAGCCTTTCTACCAGGCACCGGCACACCGGAACCAGGCGGTGAAGACTTTCACTCTTACGTGAGCCTGATGAAGATTCTACGCGAGAAGAATTTGGTTGGTGCCGACGTAGTTGAGTTATCGCCTGAGATTGATCCAACCGGTAACTCTGACGTGTTTGCGGCTAAAATTGTCCGTGAACTCTTAATTATTTTGAACGAAAAGGGAGCGCGCTAATGGTCGACAGCACGCACGACTGGAGCATCGACGACGCAGAAGAGCTGTATGGCGTCAATCGCTGGGGCGCAGGCTATTTCTCAATTGGCGAGAACGGCAATATTCAAATTGCGCCGAACCATCGCCTACCCGATGTCACCATCGACATGAAAGATGTGTTGGATGAGATCCGTGCCGAAGGCATTCAATTGCCAGCAGTGATTCGTTTCCACGACATTTTGCGCTCGCAAGTTGAAATCTTAAACGAGACCTTTGCCAAAACGATTGATGAGGCGAATTACCAAGGAAAATACTGTGGTGTATTCCCCATCAAAGTTAACCAGATGCGCGAAGTTGTCGAAGAGATTATTGACGCTGGCGAACCCTACAACTATGGCCTTGAAGCCGGCTCAAAACCTGAGCTCATGGCGGTGCTTGCCTACAACGAAAACCCGAATGCGCTTACCGTTCTAAACGGTTATAAAGACGAAGATTACTTGACCCTCGCACTGTTAGGCCGCCAGTTACGTCGCAAGATGATTATTGTCATCGAGAAATACAGTGAGCTGGAAATGCTGATTCCGCTAGCGAAGAAGCTAGGGGTGGAGCCCATGATTGGCTTGCGTAGCAAAATGATGGTGCGCAGCAGCGGTAAATGGGCGGGCTCCAGCGGCGACCGTGCAAAATTCGGCTTGAGTATTACCGAAATTCTCAACATCGTTGAGCTGCTCAAGAAAGAAGAAATGCTGCATTGCGCCAAACTTCTGCACTTCCATATTGGCAGTCAGATGTCGGATATTCGCAAGATCAAAGAAGCGGTTTCTGAGGGCGCACGCTTGTATGCCAAACTTATTCAAGAAGGCGTGCCGCTCGAGTACCTTGATATCGGTGGCGGCCTTGGCATTGACTATGACGGCACCAGCTCAACCACCGACTCGTCACGCAATTACTCAACCGACGAGTATGTTGCCGACGTTGTCTATGGTGTGAAGCAAATCTGTGATCTCGAAGAAGTCCCACATCCAAACCTGGTCAGCGAGAGCGGACGCGCCATTACGGCGCACCATAGTTGTGTGGTAACCAACATTGTGGGTGAAATCAAGAATACAGGGGCGCAGTTCGACATCTCAGCAGAAGAAGGCGAGCATATTCTCGTTTCCAACATGCGTGAGCTGGTTTCAGCGACCGAATTGCACCCACAAGAACGCTACAACGATGCTGCGTCATTCAAGCAAAGCGCCTATGAAGCGTTTAAGCTCGGGATTCTATCGCTGAGCGAAATGGCGAAACTCGATACCATGTACTGGCGGATCCTTAGTGAGATCCATGGCTCGATCGATCGCGATACGTTCGTTTTCCAAGAACTCGAAGAACTCGAAGACATGCTGGCGAGCCAGTACTTGTGTAACTTCTCTATTTTCCAATCTGCCGCTGACACTTGGGCCATTGGCCAAGTATTGCCAATCGTGCCGGTCAGTCGCCTGCAGGAAAAGCCTGAAGTGCGCTGCTCTATCGTTGATATCACCTGTGATAGTGACGGCAAGCTCAGCAAGTACATCGAAGGCACCGAGATAAGCGATAATATTCCGATGCACACCTTACACAAAGGTGAAGACTACTATGTCGGAATGTTCCTTACCGGCGCTTATCAAGACGTGATGGGTGATATGCACAACCTGTTCGGCCGTTTGACCGAAGTGCATATTTACTGCCACGACGACGAGCCAGGCGACTTCTACATCGAAGAGGTTGTGCCCGGTACTGCTGCCGAGAAAGTTCTTGAGACGATGCAGTACAATACCGACTTCATGGCCAAAACTGTGAAGAAGTGTATTGACCGTGAAGTTCGTAAAGGTCACATTGCGCCACGCGAAGGTGTGCGTTGGACCGATTACTACGAGAAATGTTTGGCGGGTAGCACCTACTTAAAGGCGTAAAATCCAACAAACTGCGTATTTACTGAGCAAACGACACTGAAACCGTAGAAAATCACGAAAAAGCGGTTGACTCAGAGCCGAAAAACTCGTTTAATACGCCCCGTTGCCCAGATAGCTCAGTCGGTAGAGCAGAGGATTGAAAATCCTCGTGTCGGTGGTTCGATTCCGCCTCTGGGCACCATTATTCCGAAAGCCTCGCACTCACGTGCGGGGCTTTTTTCGTTTCAGCGAACCAAAAATTCAGCGACGCTGCATACCAAAGGTTTCGCGCATGCTGTTGGCGAACGATAGCCAACGCTCGCGCATGTTGCGCTTGATGGACACGTCAACGGACCCCAACAACGACCAGCCTGTAACACTGATGGTCTGGGTGGTGCCGGCATCGCGCGGTGGGCAGTGGTCGTCACTTGAGCCCAAGATATGACTTGCACGGGATACGACGGCCACATGATCGGGCACGATAATGCTGAGCGACCCCAAGACATTGTTCATCTCTATGGTCACGTTCGGTTGAGCAAAGTGAGCTTCACTAAAGTCGAGTGTTACCGAGCCGAGCACATCGATAATCTTTAGATGTGCTGGCACGACCCAAGGCCCTTTGCGTGTATTGCTACTTAAAATACTGACGAGCTTTTCATCCGGCGCTGGGTCGGCCGTAGAAGTGGCACCAAAAGATGCCTGCTTCTGCTGTTGATAATTAGCATCAGCCGCTAAAGGTAAATCAGCAACGAGATCGACCAGTTCTTGATGGACGGTGGTTGCCATGGCCTCATCCAAGCGACGCTCAAAAGCTTCTTTCGAAATCACTTCATGGCTGTAATTAACGATGAGTTTATCAATCGTCTCTTCACGTACCTTTTCAATAGGCCGGTCTTCTAACTTAACAGACATCTTCTGTCTCTCTATTTTGATTGTGGAGCGCCTTCAGGCAGTTTATGGTCGTAACTAATAGCACGGGCAAGCTCCCATTGGCCATCATTTAAACGCCAAAGATGCATGTACTTACCGGTATCATCGAGTTCATATTCACCCTCTTGGTTTTTCACATAGTATCGGTTTTCGCCATATACCAGCGCACCGTAATTATGCATCGGATAAACTTTATGACTGCCTTCGACTAACTCACGCTTAATGGGTTTGTACTTGCAAAAATCCTCACTAAATAAGCCAATCCAGTATTCTTCTGAATTGTGTTGTGCACCACCGATATCATGATAAAACTCATGGTCATCGGGGAATACGTTTTTCAGCAATTCAGCGTCACATCCGCCAAATGCAGCGTCAAACATAGCATTGTCGACCGCCAGTACTTCACGCTCTAGTTGTTCCTGTGAATAGTTTGCAATAGGGTCTACAGGTTCTGATTCTTGAGCTTGCACGAGAACGGTAAAAGTAAGAAAGACTAGAAAGGTAAGAGCTTTAGCGACGTTCATTGTCATGTTCTCCATTCCTAAAAATAAGTTGCGGCGAGCTCCTTGACTCGCCGCATTTACTTAATTTTAGTTCAGTTATTAGGCTTTTCCAGCAAAACTAATATCTTCCAAATGAATGTACATATAGCTCCACCATTCATTGAGTGACTTCATGAAGTCTTGCTGTAGCTGGTTCTTTTTCTCCTCACCGAGTTTGGCTTCAACACGTTTCCAGATACTTGGGTCATCCGCATCGAGAGCCTCAGCATCCGCAAACTCTTCGACGACGAAGTAATCAGCGACATCACGGCCACCCATACTGTAGTACCAGTAAGAGTCTGGGCCGCCGTCATCTTTGACCGCTGACTCAATCGCTTCAACGGTCGATTCGAAGAGTTCATAGTCAGCAACTTTGAAGTTGTAAACGGCAACAAATTTACCGGTTCCCGCGGGATCGCCACTCCATTTCGGCATAAAACCTGCCATATTAAATGAGGTACTCGCCATGTGTGGCACAATCTGTTCATCAACTATTTTTTCGCATTGCTTCCCAGCTTCACTTTCACTAAAAAATGACTGCCAGTTTTTATAGACACTGGTTAACACAATCGTATTACCATCACCCTGCAGGCGTCGCCACACGTTGTAGGGCTTATCTCCGCCTGCTTTCATATAGCATTCACGCCAAGCTATCGCGCCTTCCATAAAGGGCTTAGTATGACCGGTTTTCAAAGTGAACTCGCTCATCGACAAATAGTAACTTTCGTCTTCGTGATCGTCGGCTTGCGTGACATTTGGCAGCAGCGTCATCGCTAATGCACTTGCAGTTAAATAGAAAGGTAGTTTCCGCATAGGTTATCCTCCTGAAGGACCTTTACTGGTTTTCCTTCCGTTACGGCAAGGGCTTCCTGCCCTAAGAGCAAAAAGCGTAGTTCAAAAAACGTACAATGCTAGCCTCCTATAGCAACTGAAAGATGAGCATGCGAGGCATTTGTAGAGCTATGTTAAGAAAGTGCAATGAGCGTGGAATAGTTTGCGTACATACAAACATTCGGCTAAACCTACAACTTAGGCCTGTTGCCTGTGGAGAACTATTATGAAAATTCAACATATCTTGATTTCGAGCTGCCTTATTTTTAGCACCGCCGCTTTTGCGGAACCACCGAAAGATAAGCAAGCAGCTAGCGCACAAAAGAAAAATGAGAAAATTGAATTAGCCGTCGAGAAAATCGAACGCACTGATAGAAAATTAAAAGCGCCGCAAGATGGTGACCTCGATGGTGATGGTTATGGAGATGTTGCCGCTGCAGCACGAACTGACTCAGATTATCCCAAAGGAGCCGCTAAAGCTGCTGGTGACCCTATTCCTGACATCGACATCACTGTGAACCAGAGCCCACCCAGCGAAAGTGCCAGCACAACGGGGGTGGAGAACGCGACAGCAGGACAAGCGAAAGCAGCGGAAAAGCGGACCGACGCCAAAGTAAAAAAAGCAGCGAAGAAAAAAGAAAAATGCACTCGTGATGAAGATTGTGACGACTACCAACCCCCTAGCTAAAAAGTGCATTTCCATGTTAGATAAATGTGGTAACCTCAAAGGACGTCAAAGCAATGGACTACTAGTTTTGTGAATGCACAATCCTCAGCAAATGACATGAATCAAAACCTCATCAGCATCTTCGCCGGCGTTGGCTTCGGTGCTGTTGCTGCTTTAGTTAACTACTTTCTCGCCTTTGAGTTATATGGCTCAGTAACGATTCTACTGGGCCAAGTTTTTGTCTTTTTAGCACTCTTTACCCGTGGGTTACTTAGTGCCCTCGTCAGCACTGTCATTGCTTCTGTTGCGGTCTACCTTTATACCGACAACTCCTTTTTCTTTGTTACCCTAGCTGCGGAAGTCATCGTTGTCTGGTTTTTATTTAAACGGCAAGTGCCAATTCTCCTCGCCGACCTTATCTACTGGCTTATCTTTGGTATGCCGTTGAGCTTTTGGTATTTGCCTACGGTTATTGACGTACCCACCAGCTTTTTAGTCTTGGTGCTCGCCAAGCTACTATTAAATGGCTTGCTCTATACCGCCCTCGCTATTTTGCTCTATCAACTCACGCCGAAGACATGGCGTAACATAACCATGAAGCCCGTTCCCGACTCGTTACGTGGCCGCGTCTTTTATTTGAGCTTTTTATGCATCATCGTAAGTTCGTTAAGCTTCTCGTTACTCTATACCGTGCGCTCTGCACAGCAGGTCGAGCAGCAAATCTTGACGGATATTGGTAGCAAAGCTAACAGCTTACGACAAGTTACCGATGACTTTATCAATACCTACAGAGTTGCCGTTCGCAACTTACGCGACAGCATGCGCGCCATTCCAAGTTATCCAGAGCGACTGGAGTTGTTACGCATCACGCAAGAAAGCTACCCGGGCTTCGTTTCTATGTTGCTTGCCGATGCGGACGGTCGGATTCTGCATGGGGTACCAGCCCGTCAGTTTCAAGTTTTACAAAATAACCCGAACACTCCGCCAGATATAACTGACCGTTCGTACTTTTATCAGCCTAAGGCCACTGGTGAGGGTTATGTCTCGAGCGCTTTCCGTGGGCGTGGATTTGGCACACAACCGATTCTGGCAATTAGCGAGCCGTTCGTAACAGATGGGGAGTTCCAAGGGATTGTAGAAGGCTCATTGGATGTGCCTGAGCTTGTGCGCTTAGTACGCCGGACCGATATCGACCCTGACTACCAATCAGTCGTCGTTACTGATAACCAGCATCAGGTACTGTTCGCGAGTGATGACCTGCGGCTGCGAACGCTTGGTCATTTCGAACCAACCACTCGACCCAACCTCTACACACAAAACTTACCGCTTACACAGATTCATGAGCGAGATTTACTCTTTACTCAGAGGCTCAATACACAAGGGTGGAATATCTATGTATTTTCGAGCCCCGAGCTCATTACCCAATTGTTTCTTAATAATCTGATCATTTTGTCAGTCTTTTTGACGCTCATTGCAATTCTATTTGCTTTTGTTACGCGCCGCTTTGCGCAGGAACTCAACCGTCCACTCGAGCAGCTCGCTGAACAGCTGCGAGACAATACGGATAGCCCACTCAACGTTTCTAGTGACGAAATGACTCGGGAGGTTCGAACCATTGCCGATAACCTTACCGCAGCGCGTCAGTTGATGGTGAATTTCAACCGTCAGCTGCAACACCAAGTGACTGAGAAGACCGCTGATCTCGAACAGCTGAATATGAAATTACAAAAACTCGCGCGCGAGGATGGCTTGACCGAGCTGCTTAATCGCCGAACTTTTGATGACCTCGCCGAGCAGCGTTATCACGAAGCCATGGCAACGCGTGAACCGATCGCATTAATCTTGATGGATATTGATTACTTTAAGCAAATCAACGACACCATGGGCCACCCTGCTGGCGATGAATGCATTCGTTGTGTCGGACAGTTGCTTAAAGCGCACTTCGAGCGCCGTGGGCATCTGTGTGGGCGCTACGGTGGGGAAGAATTTGCGGTCTTTGTGAGTGGCGTTAATGACGTCCGCAAACTGGTCGAAGACTTTCAGGATGCCCTTGCCACCTATTGTCAGGTCAATGGCCAAGTGGTACCGATGACCATGAGCATGGGCATCGCTGAAGTAAGGCAAACTTATGGTGGTGGCAGCTTCCGCCGCTTGGTTGCAGAAGCCGATAAATTGCTTTATCAAAGTAAAGACACGGGACGTAATCGTATTTCTATACAATCCAATTAATAGGTTATTCATTTCATGCAGCAACAACGTATCGTCATCACGGGCGGCGCGAGTGGTTTGGGCTTTGCCTTGGCACAACTTGCCGCTAAAGCTGGTTGGAAAGTCGCAATTCTTGACCGTGACACCGAGCGCGGTGAAGCCGTCATTGGCAGTCTACAGCGCTGGCAGCCGGACACGCGTTTCTTCACTTGTGACGTAACCCGTATTAGTGATCTTGAAAATGTCGCCAAAGAACTCGATGAGCAGTGGCAGGGAATCGACATACTGGTCAACAATGCCGGCGTTGCGCAAGTTGGTAAATTAAGTGATACCAGCATCAGCGATTGGCAATGGATCATTGATATTAATCTGTTAGGTGTGGTGCGCGGCTGCAAGGCGTTTTTACCACTGTTGCAGCGTAACGGCGGGCATATCATTAATGTGGCATCGATGGCAGGCTTACTCGATGTGCCCAACATGACCTCTTACAACGCAACCAAGGCAGCTGTGGTGAGTTTGTCAGAGACCCTCGAGAATGAGTTAGCCGAAGACAAGATTCACGTGACTGCGGTATGTCCATCTTTTTTCAAAACCAATCTTGGTCAAGGCATGCGCTCGTCGATTGACGGCATGGAAGCGAAACTCGATAAGCTGATGAGCAAGAGTAAGCTCAATGCAACTGATATCGCGAAAGCAATTATGCGTGCAATTGAACGTCAACATAGCTATACAATTCCTCATAAACAGGGGCGATACGCCTGGTACTTAAAGCGTTTTCTGCCCCGTTCATGGTATCGCCGAATTCTCTATAGAAGCATCAAAAAGCACTCCTAATCAAAGCCTTAAGTCAATTCTAGAGGTACCTGATCGGAGGTACCTCTAAAGACCTTTAACAAAATCGTAATACCCGCACTGTATTTGGTCATTTCTGTGGTAGTATGCGCGCGCAAATCTCCTCTAGAACCTTTGTGTGCAAGGACTCCGACACATGTGGAAGCTACTCTTTATCGCGCTCGCTGCATTACTCATGAGCCCTGCAGCTTTGGCTGCCGCTGGCCCGCTTGACTTAACTACCTCGACGGTTGGCATTGTCGCTATCATCATCTTTACCGCCGCCTATATATTGGTCATGGGTGAAGAACGCTTGCATATGCGCAAATCCAAGCCGGTACTGGTCGCCGCAGGTTTGATTTGGATTATGATCGGCTGGGTTTATGTTGATCAAGGCTTCCCCGGTGTCGCCGAAGATGCGTTCCGCCACAACCTGCTTGAGTTCGCTGAGCTCATGCTGTTTTTGTTGGTTGCCATGACCTACATCAATGCGCTGGAAGAGCGCCGTTTATTTGATGTGTTGCGTTCGTGGATGGTGAAAAAGGGCTTTACCTATCGCCAACTGTTTTGGCTCTCGGGCTTCCTTGCCTTCTTTATTTCACCGATCGCCGATAACCTGACGACCGCCCTCCTCATGTGTGCGGTCGTCATGAAAGTTGCCGATGGTGACAAAAAATTCATCGGTATGTCGTGTGTGAGTATTGTCGTTGCGGCCAACGCCGGCGGCGCATTCAGTCCATTTGGTGATATTACGACACTGATGGTTTGGCAGGCCGGCATTGTTGAATTCCAAGAGTTCTTTGTTTTATTTATTCCGTCGCTGCTGAACTACCTGTTACCAGCACTCATTATGAACTTCTTCATTGAGAACAAAAAGCCACAGGCCGTCTACGAAGAAGTCGAACTCAAGCGCGGTGCACTGCGCATTACTGGTCTATTCTTACTGACCATTGCTACCGCCGTTGCCTGTCATATGTTCCTGCATCTGCCACCGGTTCTCGGCATGATGATGGGGCTAGGCTACCTGCAATTCTTTGGCTACTTCTTGCGGATGACCCTACCTGGCTCACTTGCACGCAAACGCGCAATGGCCGAACGCGCTGGCGATATGGAACGTCTTAAACGCCTCGGTGGTGTGGTACCGTTCGATGTATTTAGCCGTGTGCAACGCGCCGAGTGGGATACGTTACTGTTCTTCTATGGCATCGTTATGTGTGTCGGTGGTTTGGGCTTCTTAGGCTATCTCCACCTGCTTTCCGATACTCTCTACAACGAGTGGTCACCAACCTATGCCAACGTTGCATTGGGTATCATGTCTGCCGTGATTGACAACATTCCAGTCATGTTCGCAGTGCTTTCAATGCAGCCTGATATGTCGCATGGCCAGTGGTTATTGATCACTCTAACCGCAGGTACCGGTGGTAGCTTGCTGTCGATCGGCTCTGCTGCCGGCGTAGCGCTCATGGGTCAAGCGCGCGGCTATTATACGTTTGCTAGCCACCTCAAATGGGCGCCGGCGATTGCCGTTGGCTTTGCAATGAGTATCTTGGCGCATCTATGGCTTAACGAACACCTGTTCACTCTATTTAACTAACACCCTGTAAACCTTTCCAACGTTCATCTCGTCCTAAGTTCGAAACAATAACTTAGAACGGGATGAACAGCTTTGATTAAACTCGCCGATACCAGCGGCCAAGATGTGGTCCGCGAACCTAGCAAACAACGCCCATGGAAGCTCATCGCAGGTGTAACAGCATGCCTTATCGTTGCAGCTTTAGCTTGGCCGGCACTCAGTAAATGGAGTCAGACAGAACAAGCGATTCCGCTTGATCGCGTGCGTATCGCTGCGGTAACGCGCGCTGACCTCACACGCGATGTCTCAATTGAAGGGCGTGTGATTGCGGCAGTCGCGCCAACGCTCTATAGCCCCGCTGAAGGCACGGTCACCTATCATGTCGATGCTGGCGACACTGTCACCAAGGGGCAAGCGCTCGCAACCATCGAAAGTCCTGAGCTCGAGAGCCAATTAGCTCAAGAACGCGCCTCCCTAGATGCCGCTACCGTCGATCTTGAACGCCAACGCATTGAAACCCGGAGCGCCAAACTACAAGCTCAACGTGATATTGATATGGCGCGCGTCACCTTCACTGCCGCTGAACGAGAGAAACGTCGTGCTGACGAAGCATGGAAAGCAAAAGCCATTAGCGAAATTGATTTTGAAAAAGCACAAGACGATCTCGAAAACGCCAAACTGGTATATGAGCACGCTATCGCCAGTGCTCAGCTTGCCGCCGATGCGCAGGTGTTTGAGCTGCAAACAACAGAGCTTCAGGTGGCCCGCCAACAAGCCCTTGTCGATGACTTAGAACGCCGCGTTGCGAGCTTGTCAATCCTGTCACCCGTAAGTGGCTTGGTCGGCAATCGTGAAGTCGACCAAAAGAATCAAGTAGCACGCAATCAAGCCATTTTGGGCGTGGTCGACCTATCAGCTTTTGAGGTCGAGATAGCCATCCCCGAAAGTTATGCCGATGACTTAAGTATTGGTATGGCCGCTGAGGTGAACTACTCCGGTGCCATTTATGCTGCGCAGCTCGTCGCTATTTCGCCGGAAATCCGCGATAACCAAGTCGTAGGTAATGTGCGCTTCGTTGATCAGATGCCTGCCGCACTTAGACAAAATCAACGCCTCACGACACGCGTGATTCTTGAGCAAAAACCAAACGTCTTGCAGGTCAATCGTGGCCAATTCCTCGAGAGTGGCGGCGGCCGTATCGCATATGTCGTTAGCGATGATATCGCCTATCGCACCACTATTCGTACCGGCGCTTCAAGTATGAGTGCGGTCGAAATTGCCGACGGCTTGCAGGTCGGCGACCGCATCATCATTTCCAGTATTGAATCTTTCGGCGACGCTGACTCTGTTCGCCTTACTAACTAAAACGAGAACATTCCGCATGTTAAAAATGACTGATATTCGCAAAACCTTTCGTACCGACACGGTAGAGACGCACGCCCTCCGTGATTTCAATTTACACGTAGAAGAAGGTGATTTTGTTGCGGTAACAGGGCCTTCAGGCTCCGGTAAAACCACATTTTTGAACGTGGCTGGTTTGCTGGAAAGCTTTGACGGCGGTGACTACCAACTCGACGGCAAGAGTGTTCGCGGTATGAACGACCGCCAGTTGGCGCAGCTACGCAACGAGAAAATTGGTTTTATTTTTCAAAGCTTCAACCTACTCCCTGACCTTAACCTGTTCGACAATGTCGATGTGCCGCTGCGCTACCGTGGTTTCGGCGCAGCCGAGCGTAAGCAACGCATCGAACAGGCTTTAGAAACTGTTGGCTTGGCCAACCGCCTGAAGCATTATCCAGCGCAACTCTCGGGTGGTCAGCAGCAACGTGTGGCGATTGCGCGGGCGCTTGCCGGTTCACCTCGTTTTCTGCTCGCTGACGAACCCACCGGTAACCTCGACTCAAATATGGCCAGTGGCGTGCTTGATCTGCTTAGTGAAATCAATGCACAAGGCACGACCATTATTATGGTGACGCATGATCCGGGTCTCGCACAACGCGCTCAGCGCAATATTTTCGTGCGCGATGGTCAGGTCACTGAGGTTAAGACTGGCACCAACATCAAAGAATTGCTGCAACAAACTGCGCAAGTTTAGTGAGGTCGTTATGATTGCATATTACGGCCGCTTGGCCCTGCTCAGTTTAAAAAAGAACGTGTCACTGACCGGTTTGATGATTGCTGCGATCGGTCTAGGTATCGGCGCAGCGATGACGACGATTACCGTCAACTATTTGATGTCCGCAGACCCCATCCCAAATAAAAGCGATCGGTTGTTTGCCGTGCAAGTAGATAACTGGTCACCAAATGAAGCTTATAGCGAACCCAATTTACCGCCCGATCAAGTCACCTGGCTCGAAGCCACCCAACTGACCGAGGCGAAGATGGCCTATCGGCAAGCGGGCATGGGGACTTCTTATGGTGTTATCGAACCGAAAGGACAGGACCAAAAGCCCTACTTGGCTTCCGTGCGCATCACTTATGCAGACTTCTTTCCTATGTTCGAGCCGCCGTTTCTTTATGGCTCTGGCTGGAGTTCACAAGCAGATGAAGCACGTGAGTTAGTGATTGTCCTCAGTAAAGAAGCCAACAATGAAATCTTTGGTGGAGCCAATTCAGTCGGTGAGACCGTTACTTTCAGCGGCAATATCTTTCGCGTAGTAGGTGTACTCGACGAGTGGGAACCTAAACCCAAGTTTTTTGACCTCGCAACGGGGGCATTCAATGACATGGAAGATGTCTACATGCCCTACACCTTAAAACAGGCACTCGAGCTCGATACCAGCGGTAACAACAATTGCTGGAAGCCTATTGCGGAAGAAACCTTTCAAGCTTTTTTAAATTCCGAATGTGTGAATTCACAGTTTTGGATTGAACTTGAGGACCCTGCTGATAAGGGCGCTTACCTTGATTTCTTGCACAACTATGTTGCTGAACAAAAGCAACTAGGCCGCTTTCCACGCGAACAAAACAACCGTCTACACAACGTAATGGAGTGGCTGGAGTACCAAGAAGTCGTCGCCGATGACGCACAAATGATGATGTATATGGCGCTGATGTTCTTGGTTGTTTGCTTGCTTAATACCATTGCTCTGTTGTTGGCCAAGTTTACCGGCCGCTTCGGTGAAATCGCTTTACGCCGCGCTGTAGGTGCGAGCCGCCGCACCTTAATGCTCCAATATTCGGTTGAAGCAGCGATTGTTGGCGTGCTGGGTGGTCTACTTGGATTAGTCTTGGCATGGTTCGGCTTACAGGGCATCAGCGCACTTTACGGTGACTCTACGGAAGGCCTTACTTCACTTGACGGCACCATGATTTTCGTCGGTTTTGCCCTCGCGATCATCAGTTCGATCTTAGCCGCACTTTATCCGACTTGGCGGGCCTGCAGTATTGCTCCCGCAGGTCAGTTGAAGACGCAATAAAACGCCTACAAAGGAAACGCATCATGAATCAAATTGGCCCTATTTTTAGAGCGTTACTGCGTAACAAAGTTGGCGCATTATTGCTCGCACTGCAAATCGCCTTAACCATGACCATCATCGTTAATGCTATTCATATGATTGAAAACCGCAGCAGTATGATGGCGCGTGAGTCGGGCATGGATGAAGCGAATCAATTCCACTTAATGTACGTTGGCTACAAAGACAGTTTCAACGAGCGCGTTGCGGTGGAAACCGATCTACTGGAGATCCGGCAGCTCAACGGAGTGGTCGATGCCACTCAGATCAACTCGACGCCACTCAGCGGTGGAGGCTGGTCGATGGGACTCTCGACCTCGGCTAACAGCCAAGATGGCACCCCAGTCTCGCTCTACTTCGTTGACGACCACGGGATAAACACACTGGATGTCGAATTGATTGCAGGTGAGAACTTTAGCCCGACTGAAATCACCTATCGCCAGTCAAATGACAAGCAATGGCCGCAGAATATTTTGCTGACCGAGGCCGCGGCAAAGAATTTATTCCCTGACCTCACGATGGCCGAAATCGTCGGACAAACAGTGTTCATTCGCGGCGACGAGCCGATGACGATTAAAGGCATTATTGACCACTTGCAGGCACCTTGGGTGCAATGGAGTAACGTCAACAATGTCATGCTGGTGCCGCAACGTGGCTTATGGAACGCCAACCGTTACCTCGTACGCGCTGAACCAGGCGAGCGCGATCGGCTGATGCGTGAAGTCGAAGAATTGCTGCTCGCCAAACGCGATGGCCGCTTGATCCGCAATGTGACCGCTATGGATGAGCAGCGTGACGAGGCCTATCAGGACTTTTTCGCCTTGCAGACGGTGCTCTGGGTTATTGTCACTGTCTTGACGCTCGTGACTGCACTGGGGATTGTCGGGATGGTCAGCTTCACCGTGAATCAGCGCCGCAAACAAATCGGCACACGGCGTGCGCTAGGAGCGACCAAGAGCGACATCATGCGCCAGTTTATGCTCGAGAACCTATTGATTACGGGCAGTGGCCTTATTATTGGTGTGGCTTCTAGTATTGCGCTGAATATTTGGCTCGTCGACACTTTCAGCCTGCCACGAATTGGTTGGCATTACCTGCCGATTGCCATGGTAGTCTTGGTGGTTGTCGGACAGCTTGCGGTGCTGGGTCCGGCCCGCAAAGCCGCTAACCTCTCTCCAGCGTTAGCGACGCGCACCACTTAATTGCTAGCCTTCTGCTGCTGTTTCCGCCACCAATTGGCGGAACCAGCGGTGACCTGCATCATGCTGGAGCAGCGGGCTCCAAATCATGGTGAGATCAAGATCAGGAATCGCAAACGGCGGCTCGCGCATAGTGAGCTCGTCGTCATCTTTGTACAGACTCGCTGCGCGCGTCGGTAATGTAGCAATCAAACCTTGGCGCGCTAGGTGCATCGCCACGTGGTAGTTACGGGTAAACACCCGAATGTCACGTTTGTGACCAAGGTCCGCTAACGCTTCGTCTACCCAACCGAGTTTTTGCACGTCTTGCGGGTCCATCCCCACTCCCACACCAAAACCGGTCTTACTCACCCAAACATGTTCGGCTTTAAGATAGTTTTCGAGACAGTAGTCTTGCAGCAGCGGGTGATCATTACGCATTAAACATGAGAAGTCGTCTTTCCATAACGCTTTTTGGTGAAACGATTGAGGTAACTTCTCAAAACGGTTGATGGCCACGTCAACTTTGCCATTTTCAACATCGTGAAAGCTAATATCGCTGGGCGTCATAATATCTAACGTCACCGACGGTGCTTGCTCCTGAATTGCCGGCAGTAACCGTGGCAGTAGCGTCGATGCGGCATAGTCAGAAGCCATGATACGGAACACACGATCGGTGGTTGCCGGATCAAATTCGCGCGCTGGTTGCACCATTTCTTCAACTGAATAGAGGATTTGTCGTACGGGCTCTTGCATACGCAATGCGGTTTCGGTCGGGATCATGCCCTCACTCGTACGCACTAGGATGGGATCGTTGAGAAGACTCCGTAAACGTTTTAAACCGTTGCTCATAGCAGGCTGGGTGATATTGAGCTGAGCTGCTGCTTTGGTGACATTACGCTCGCGCAAAAGCACATCGAGATACACCAATAGATTGAGGTCGATATCTTTAATGTTATTCATAAGAAAAATAAATCCCGCTACAAGAATATAGCGGGATTATAACTAGCTTCTGCAAAATAAACAGCCGTAAAAGCTACGACCTTGGTCTATTCCCAGAAGAATTTTGCCCGTGGCTCTGCCGCTGGCACCAATTGGTTCATGGTCGTTGCATCGTATAAACGGCCATTCACCATGGTATGGGTGACCCGATCGGTCACGCGGATGTCCTCTAACGGGTTACCGTCGATAACAATGATATCGGCAAGCTTGCCTTGTTCAAGCGAGCCTAGCGCATGATCCATACCGAACTCCATAGCAGGGTTGATGGTGGCCGTTGCCAAGGCTTCGAGAGGTGTCATACCACCTTGCGCCATCATCCAGATTTCCCAGTGCTGCGCCAGACCTTCACGTTGGCCGTGCGCACCCGAAACCACCTTCACGCCAGCATCCGTCAAGCGCTTGGCGACTTCGGCGTTATTGATATGGTTGTAGTGATTATGCGGCGCTTTTTCGCGGCGCATTGACTTTCCAACCAACACGTCTTGTGGCACAAATTTCGAGAGTTTCGGGTGCTTCCACACGTCGGTCTCGGCATACCAATAGTTCTCACCCCAAATACCGCCGTAAGCGACACCTAAGGTTGGCGTGTAGTACACATCGGTCTGCTGCCAGAACTGCTCGATGTCATCATAAATCTCTGCGACAGGAATCGAGTGCTCAATGGTGGTGTGACCATCCGCAACCATCGACAGGTTATGCTGCAACAACGAGCCACCTTCAGGCACGACCATCATTTCGAGCTCACGACCGGCTTCAATCACTTGCTGACGCTGGTTACGACGCGGTTGGTTATAGCTCTTCACCGAGAAAGCACCGACTTTTTTCAGGCGCTCCAAGTGGAACTTGGCGTCGTCCAAGCTATCGATATGCGAGGTGTAGCCCGGCCCATTGGCACCGTACAGAATAGTACCAGTCGAGAAGGTTCGCGGTGCGGCGATCAAACCAGCTTTTTGCATCTCACTCGCGGTGAAGATTTCCGTGGTGTCATTTGACGGATCGTGAATCGAAGTTACACCAAACGCCAAATTGGCATAGCTTTGCCAGTTTTGCTCAGGGATAATTTCATACTCACCTGCTGGGCCGTGGGCATGGCCATCAAACAGGCCAGGCATAACGGTCTTGCCGGTGGTATCAATAACCGTTGCGCCACTTGGTGCCTGTACCTCGTCTTTAGCGCCCACCGCAACGATCTTATTACCACGCACAACCACCGTACCCTCACCGATGACCGTATCGCCGTTCATGGTAATGACTTGCCCACCAACAAAGGCGACTGTCTCGTCATGAATGCCGTGCTTGGCGGTAAAGCTAATATCGCTGCCATTGGCAACTTTCTCGAAGCTGTTGTCGGCGTTCTCGATCGCAAACAAGCCAGCGACAGACGCGTGATAAAGCTCCGGACCGAGTGACCAATAGAGGTTTTTACCATCAGCGGTCCAAGAGATGTTCTCACCTGCACGCACTGACAGCTGCTCCACTGGGAACTGCTTGTCGCTTGGACTAATTGAGATTGGCGCTCCACGCTCAACCAAAGGCGTCACAAACACTTTAAAGCGCTCCGCAAAGGCCAAGTGCTGACCGTCTGGTGAGACGCGATATTCGGTCGCATGCTCAGACGTATAAAGCGTGCGTTGTTGTTTGGTTTCTAAATCGACAGAAAGTAGCTTTTGCGCACCACTTGAATCCATCAAGTACACACGGTCACTACGTTTACCGAATTGTGGCTGGAAACCGTTCTCGCTGATCAAGCGCGGTTCAGCGCCCTCTTCTAACGCGAGGTGATAGATACCAGGGTTGATGCCAAAGGTATCAGGGGTGATGTAGCCACCACGCACTTTACGATACACCACGGACTTACCGTCAGGGCTAAATACCGGCTCAACAAACTTACCCTTACCGGTCGCGAGCACTTGCTCCTTGCCATTGCGCAAGTTGCGCACAATGACCTGTCCTTGTTCTTGATCGTCCCAAGTGACGTAAACCAGCTTACTGCCATCACGTGAATAACTTGGGAAAAGCTCCCATGCACTCTCGCGGTCCGTCAAACGCTCAACGTCACCACCAGCAAGGTCGCGCTGATACAAGTGACCTAAGGCTTCATACACGACTTGCTCAGCGTCAGGCGATACCTGCACGTTGCGAAGCATTTTAACTTTGAAATCATCGGCTTCGATGTTTTGCTTGAAGTGCAACGCGGTTTGGACTTTCTTGGTGGTTTCCACACTAAACGGGATCACGCGTGCTTGGCGGCTCGCGACATCAAGACGCATGATTTTGCCGTCGGCCCAGAACACAATAGCTTTGCCGTCTGGAGTAAAGTCCATGGTCGGATACACGCCATGAATCGCCCATGTCTCTTGCATGTCGCGATCAAGTTGGGTGTAGAGGCGTTGCTCTTCGCCGGTTTCGAGGTTGTACAGATACAACACACTATTGAAGTCTTCGCGCTTGATGTAAGCCAAGTGCTTCCCATCCGGCGAAGGGGTCGGACGAATTGCTCCGCCAGCACCGCCGCGGATCACGTCAATATCACCGGTTTCGCGATCGAAACGCTTGATGGTGTAAATACCTTCCAACGAGTCTTTGCTGTAGTGGAAGGTTTTGCCTGGCGTGTCATCTTGTGAGAAATAGATGTAACGGCCGTCTGGTGAAAAGGCCGGTTCACCCAAGTCTTTTTGGTCATTTGGACGTTCGGTCAACTGCACGCCTGAACCGCCATTGACGTGGTACATCCACACCTCACCCGCACCTAGCGAACGACGCGCTGTGAAGTGCTTACGCGCCACGATAAATTGGCTATCAGGGCTCCAAGCCGGGCTATTGAGCAAGCGGAAGGTTTCGTCAGTCACCGCGCGTTGGTTACCGCCGTCGGCATCCATTACCCAAATATTGTCGCCGCCGCTTTGATCCGAGGTGAACGCAATATGCTTGCCGTCCGGTGAATAGACCGGCTGCATTTGCCAAGCAATACCACCAGCTAAAAGCTCTGCTTCGCCACCTTTGGCAGGCATACGATAAATATCGCCGAGCAAATCAAAAACGATGTACTCACCGTCTGGGCTCATGTCGACGTTCATCCAAGTACCTTCGTTGACTTGGATTTTAATGTCTTTAAATTCGCCTTGCGGAGCTTGCACGTCCCACTTGGCTTCGTCGTCTTGCGGTGCAAACGCCACGCTTGGCGCAGAAACAGCAGACGCAGAAAGCGCGACGCTGACCGCAAGGGCCAGCGTTGATAATTTAGTCATAGTTCAACCTATAGTGTTATTTTTTAGCAATGACCCAGACCGCGTGAACAATACCCGGAATGTAACCAAGCAACGTCAATATAATATTGATCCAAAAGTGTTTGCCGATACCGACCTGCAAAAATACACCAAGTGGTGGCAATAAAATTGCGATCAGAATACGGATTAAATCAGCCATGGGTTATCTCCTTATTATTCGTATTTCGCGGCCTCGCCTTTAGCTGGCACCGTTGCGTTGATGAAGTCTCGCAAATCATCATTCGCTAATTTTAGATCTTCGGCACGTAAATACATCATATGACCGCTACGGTAGCCTTTAAAGTCGATGCGGTCAGACATGCGCGAGCTCGGATCCAAGTGCCAGCCAGTGTACTTCGCGTCAAAGTAATTAGTGGCGCCGTCGTAATAGCCTGACTGAATCAACACGTTCAAGTAAGGGTTTTGTGCCATTGCCTGACGCAGGTTCTCACCAGTGTTGTTATTGGTGCGGTCCCAAGGATGGACTGGACCAAACATGTTGTACTTCACGTCAGTTTCATAACCGAGTTCTTCACGCAGGTAGTAATTAATCGCTGGCGTGAAAGAGTGCAACCATGACGTCAGTTCCGCATTGTAATCAGGGCTATCGCCAACGTCGTCACGGTCGATACCTAAGTAGCGCGAGTCCAAGCGACCGACTGTTTGTCCACGGTCACGCAGCAACTCTTTCCAGAAGAAGCGCGGATTAATGTCGAGGTTTGCACGAAGAACCGTTTGCTTGCTTAAACCAGAGAAACGTGCGACTTCAGTGGCAACGGCATCACGCTCGTCAGCAGGCAACATGGCGCCTTTCGCCAACGCTGGCAAATAGGTGTTCAGGGTGTAAGCTTCAACTTCTTCAAGCACTTCAAGTAAGTCTTTGTTTTGCAGATCTTCGCCTAAGGCATCGTGATACCAAGCTGTGGCGGCAAAGTACGGTAAGCGGTTGGCGGCTTCGACCGGGCCTTCACGGTTGATACCAATCTCAGTTGGCGATACCAATACGACGCCATTCAAATACATCCACTGACGGTTCTGCAGCTCTAACGCCAAGCCGGAAACGCGAGTCGTACCGTAGCTCTCACCGATCAGGTATTTCGGCGAGCGCCAGCGCTCATGACGGGTCACAAAGGTATTGACCCAATCAGCGAGGTAGCTAACGTCAGCGTTCACACCGAAGAACATTTTTTGCTGTTGCTCACGCGATGGCATTTCGCCTTTCTCATTTGGCAACACGCGTGAATAGCCGGTATTGACTGGGTTCACAAACACGATATCGGCAACATCAAGCACTGAGTGAGGGTTATCTTTCACACCGTAAGGCATGATCGGGAAGCCTTCATCGTCAACACGCAACGATTTCGGACCGGTGTAGGCAATGTGCATCCATACTGACGCTGAACCCGGACCGCCATTGAATGAAATCAATAATGGGCGCTCTTCGCGGTTCTTCACGTCTTGGCGTTCATAGTAAGTAAAAAACAAGGTCGCGGTGGCGTCACCATTGTCATCGAAAACCGGCTGGGTGCCGGTGGTCGCTGTATATTCAAAACGCTCACCGTTAATATTGGCGCGATGCGAAGTGACGACCACGTCATCAGCAGCAATTTTCGCGCTTGGTAACGAGGCCTCTTGCTGGGCATGCGCTAAAGGACTCAACATCAGCGTTGCGGCAACGCACGTCGCTGCTACCGCTTGTGAAACTAATTTCATGGATTCAACCTCATTCTTGTTGGAATTCTTGTTGGAATGGAACCATTAAAGGAGATGCTAAGGCAAACCTCAAGTGCAGTGAGGTCAACGCCCCTAAATTGCAGATAATCCGCACGAACCAGGGGCTAGCCTTATAGGAACAGGCGCCAGTAGATAAATAGCAAAGCGAAGCCAAGGAGGTACGCAAGACCTAACCATGCCCACAAATGAAGTGCCTTGGACATCGGCTGACGTCGTACGAGCAGGTAATTCAACCATGCAAAAAACGGCGTGGTTAAAAAGGCCAAGGTCATCGCAAAGCTCAACATGGGCCCCAGTGCAGCTTGGAAGTAAATGATCACTAACATCCCTGCAACGGCTTGCCCTAACACCCAGTAACGCAAACTCGAACGACGCTTGGTGACCAGTCGATAAGCTTCGCGTAAAGTGCGCGCATAGCCATCGAGTACGGCTAAGGTGGTTCCAAACATACACAAAAAGGCAATGGCGCCGACCAAGTACTCTGACCACGCTCCAATGGTGGCACTGTACATCGCCACAAATTGCTCAGCGAATTTGGTCCCCGCCATCGCGATAGGCTGCGGCGCACCAAACTGCACTAAGGCTCCGAGCGCCAGAAACACCAAGGCCAATAGTGCTGTGCTCCAATACCCCAAATTAAAATCAAATAAGCCATCTTTCAGTGTAACTGCTGTTAGCTTCTGCTTGCTGCGCAACCACAGTGAGTTAATCGCAGAAAGCTCAATAGGTACCGGCATCCAGCCCATCATCGCCACGAGAAATGCAAGTGCCGCAAGCTCCCAAGGCGACGGCGCAACAAAATCAGCTGGCGGTGGCACTGCCGTTTGCCAAGCAATGACCACAGCAATGACCGTTGCCAATGACAACGTCACCATGATCCATTTGGCGATCGCATCGAGACTACGGTACTGACCACCTAATAAAATAAGCAAGCAGGCCAGCAAGATAAGCCAACAGAGCATCACCAAACTTAATTGCGGTACAAACAGCTGCAGCAGGCTCGCCGTAAGCAATAAAACTCCGGCTGTGTTCACAACTGCAGCGATAATACTGAGTGCCGTAAATGCCCATAGATAAAGCTTATGCTTGCGGTAGTAACCACTTACTAAGCTTTCGTTGTGAGTCAGTGTGTAAGTGACGCCGAAGCGGAAAAACGGATACTTGAGCACGTTTACGAGCAATAAGAGCCACCAAAGCTGCCAGCCAAAGAGTGCGCCGGCTTGCGTAGAAGCGACCAAATGAGAAGCGCCAACAGCTGCGGCGGCGAGAATGACACCAGGCCCAAGACTTTTGAGGCGCGAGGCAGTAGTTGATGAGGCCATAGTTACCTAGTTATTTGTTATTGTTGTTGTAACCAAGTCTTAGCGAAATCTTCGGGCGACATGGGGTGAGCAAAATAATAGCCTTGCCCATACTCGCAGCCAAGCTGTTTTAGTGCCTGGGCTTGCTGTTCCGTTTCAACGCCTTCCGCAATCGTTACCAGATCCAGCGAACGAGCCATCGCAATAATCGTATTGATCAGTGTTTTGCTTGAAGCATCACGGAGCATTTCATGCACAAAGCTCATATCTATTTTTAAGATATCGACTGAAAATTGCTGTAAATAGGCGAGCGACGAGTAACCGGTACCAAAGTCATCAATGGCTAGGCGAAATCCATGGTCGCGTAACCGTCCGGTGACCGTCAGCGCTAACTGCGGATCCAGCATCAGGTCACTTTCGGTAATTTCTAAGGTGATGAGCTGCGTGTCGAGCCCTGCACAGGTCGAAAGAAAATCATCGACCACATCGGGCGCGGCGAACTGTTGCGCGCCGACATTCACTGAGACATAAGGCAGTTCGAAACCGTCGTATTGCCAACGTCTTAGCTGCTCGCAGGTTTTGGTTAAAACCTGTGAGCCCAGCTCCGGCAATACTCCTTGCTTGCGCGCAATGTCGATGAAAACGTCAGGGCTCACAGCTCCGAGTTCATCATCAAACCATCGACATAAAACTTCTGCGCCAACACATTGATTGTCGCTTAGGCAAATCAGCGGTTGTAAGTAAATGCTTAACTTGTCCTCACGCAGCGCTTTAAGAAAGCGCTCGGTGCGGTGTCGCTCAGCAGAAACCTTGCGCTCTAAGCCCTCATCAAAAATGCAGTAGAGGAGTTCGTGTTGTTTCGCCTCGTGCATGGCAATACTTGCTTGCTGCAGCAATTCAGCGGCCGAATCCGCATTGTATGAAAATGCGCCACTGATACGTAACTCCACGTCCCATTTATGCTCGCCTAGCAAAATTGAGTCTTCGAAGCAGGATTTTAGGTTGTTGGCGACCGTCATGAATTGCTCAGCTTTTAACGCATTAGTTTTCACAACCACTACGAACTCATCGCCTGTTATCCGCGCTAACATGACGATGTCCTGGAAGTCGCGAGCGCCGTCTCGCAGTCGCTCGGCAACAATACTGAGTAGACGGTCTCCAGCATGGAGCCCAAAACGCTCGTTTATACTGCGAAAGTAACGCACATCGAGCAAGACTAATAGGTAATCTTGCTCGCCATTTTGTTCATATTGGCTTTCAAGAAAGTCGAGGAGCCCCGCGCGATTCGCAAGGCCTGTCAGTTCATCGCGGAAGGCAATCTCGGCAATGTGCTCTTGATGCTGATGTTGCTCCGTCACGTCTAGGATGAAACCCTCGAAATGCGTGACCTCGCCTTGGTCATTGGCAATACCTTTGCCCTGCTCCCATACCCAACGAATGCTCTCATCGGCACAGATAATCCGATAGGCCAAACGAAAATACTGACCCCGCTTGGTGGCATCGTCGCCCCCTTGCTGCACGAGCTCACGATCTTCTGGGTGAATCAATTCACCCCAAGCAATCCGACTGTTATTAATGAGATCTTGCGGTTGGTAACCAGTTAAATCCAGTGCGCCACGGCTGACAATTTCCATACTCCAGAGCTCGTCGTTTTTACAGCGATACGCCATTCCGGGTAGGGAATTCATGAGCGTTTCGAGGCGACGTTGGCTTTCTTGAAGATTGCGCGTGATACGCAGCTGAGCAAGCTCTGCCGCCGCTTGCGCTGCTGCGACCTGTAATAGCTCAAATACTGTTGATGAATAGTCGGTAGGGGTGTCATTCAGGACGGCAAGCAGGCCAAGCTTATTTTGATCGGCGGTAAGCATGGGAACACCGATATAGCTTGCCGCCCCTAACTCTTGCAGCATTTCGTCGTGTGGGAATGACTCGCACACACCTTCATTAAAAACGCACGAGTCCGCGCTCAAAACCTTTTCACATGGTGAACCGACTAAGTTATAGCTTACCGGCTGTTGTAGTTCGCCGTTGGAATAGAAAGCCACCACATGTGCGGTATCCGGTGCATCTTCAAAGATTTCTGAGACCATGACGTGATCAGCACCAAGCAGCCGACTCAGCAACTTGGTCAGATTCTCAATGAATTCAAGCTCTCGCGCCTCGCGAAGGTTTGCTGCGAATAAATGGAAAGCTTTATCGATGTCGACCTGTTTGATCGCTTCTACTCCCAACTAACTTATAAATAACGACTCCATACTAATACCACTCTATCGAGGGCGCCAGCGCTTCCGCCACCACCATTATTACCGCCGCCATTTCCTGGATTGAGCGCACTGCCTGGAGTGAAGGTTGGCGGTAAGTCACGTAAGATAATACTGGTGCTGCCGCCCATATCATTAAAGCTTGGTGCGCCCTGCGCTAAAGCACTGATATATCCGTGCACTTCAGTGTTACCGCCACTCTGGAATTCGTTACCCGCGAGCACATTACCATGTGAGCGCGTTGAAGCACCGAGCTCAATATTGCCGCCGACATAGGTCTGGTTGACTTCACTACCAGCCATATAAGCGTAATTTCCTAAGCCATTTGAAGCTTCTGTATCAAAGCTACCGTCGGCTTTACAGAATTGCTTGGGTGCCATACCGACGATACGGTTGGTACAAACCCCTTTGGGTGCGTACTCAACGTTGTCAACTTCACCGCTGTAACCAGCATAGTTGGGAGCGTAGTTCGCGTGGTTACCTGAAGTTTCAATATCACCGGTGGCAATGAACGTGTTGTAGTAAACACCATTACTCAAGCGCAGATTGCCCTCAAAAAGCGCTACGCCAGGAGCCATACTGACGCCGTTTATCACCCATCGATTCTGCTGTTTCTGATAGCTAAAACAGTTATTCCAGTCTGAGTGACCTCGGCACAGGGCAAAAGATTGGCCGCTACAATTTTTGTTTTGGCAAAGGCGATCTTTTTTCGGCCCTTGCACACCGGTATTGTCGCCTAAGAAATACTCACCATCGGGGATGCCCTCGACATTTTTCACTTCAACTTTCATGTCGTTGTTGGCCATACGGAAAACGTAGTTCGCCTCGGATTCATACTGGTAAGCATTGAAAGTTGCGGTATCGACAATCAACGGGTCGAGCGGAGTGAGCCCTAAACTTAAATTAGGGTTGCGCGTCACCCGGTTATCCATCGCTGGGTTACCGTAGTTGTAAAAGTTTCCTTTGATTACACCATCAACGTTGCCGCCCCAGTTTAGGGTGATGAGATCAGCTTCGCCCTGCAAACTCCCAATGTCGCCAGAGTTAAGTTGCACAGTCCCGCCACTCTTAACGGAAATCGCCGACGCATTATTGCGCAAGTCGACTGCAATGATGTCGCCGTTGCGATCGTCACCTATAGGACGGCATAACAAGGTATGAAAGAGGTTGTCACTTTTACCTATTGCCGTTACGTCACCATAACTCGCGCTGCCGGAGCCAACCACTGAACCGTTTGCCTTCACCGTGCCCATCGCAGAGGCACCACCGGTGATACAAATATCTCCGAGCGCTGTTAGGTTTTGTTCACCCGAAACACTACCGGTAAGTTTAATGTCACCGTTGGCGTTGAGATTGTTGAACGAGGAGCCACTACCAATTTCAATCGAACCGTCTGCGTTAATCGTATCGATACCGCGAATACTGTTGCCTTGGGTGGTGACGTCCCCTTTCACATTCACCACATATTCTTGGTCGTCTTCGGTGACAACATCGATATTGCCGCGCAGATTAAGGTTACGATTAAAGGTGATGACTGAAGGTAAACCATTACCTCCGCCGACACTACCTGGCCCAGCCAACAAGTAGACCAAGCGCAAAGTCGAGGTTGCTGCCGCAGGCCCGCCGGTACCTGAGGAAGCCACGATATCGACTGTTACATAGTGCTCATCAAGGTTCGGGTCAGGGGTGGTGACTGCACGAATAAAGGCAGCAGGATCACCATCGAGAATGTCGGCTTCACTTACATTGGTCGAACTAATGGCGTTACTCAGCTCGACTTCAAGATCGGCCCAGCTATTGCCCTCGGTAACAGTCAGTTGGTGAAAATAATCATAGACAACATCGGCGCCGCGCCATGCTTTGAGCTGCGCTTGGCTTTGTGCGTGCAATGCTTGAGTTTTGTCTTGCGACACCGATATTTGCCGCATGCCAACAAATACCGCGGCGACAATTGCTAAGCTCACGACTAACAACAACAATACCGCTGCAGCACCTTCTTGCTGACGTAGACGAGTCATTTAGGCGTCCTCCGGTAATAAGTTGACTAAGCAAGTCGTACTTGCCACCGTTTGATTCGTACCGTCCACCAAACGTTGATAGCCGATAGTGACGGAACGACGCCCCAACACTCCTTCAGAGCTTGTCGTCGCGCTTACTCCATAAGGCGAGCAAGGCGGATCGCGGTCGTCCATACGCATGAAAAAGTTGGCAATTACCGGCGCCTCGCCACTTGGGGATACCAAACGCGAAGGCTCGAGCAAAGGTAACTGAACCCAGTTCTTACTTGGCCAGGTATTGCTGCGCGCAGTGGCGCAATTATCTGAGCTGACCAACTGCACGATTCCGCGGTCGGCACTGACATAGAGGCCTTCGCACTGGTAGCTATCAGCAAAAAAATCATTATTCGTATCAATACCGACGCGCCAGACCAAAGCGGTACCTGCGCCGCCGGGCACGAGTTTACCGGCGCCATTAAAATGCGCGGCATTTAGGTCGATTGCTGATTCTGGATTATCGGCAAGCTCCTGTGGCGGTACGCCGAAACCGGCACCTTGAATACTCAAATGTGTGGTCAGCAGACTGGCCAAGCTCTCACTATGCAAGCGCGCCGACTCCGCCGAAGTCGCCATTGCGCGCACACTGGTTTGGTAGACAGTCATCATCGCTAAGACCACGATGGAAGCAATAACTAAGCCCACCAGTAAGCTGATTAAGGAAACACCGCGTTGCGTCTGTTGCATCATCGTCTTGGTTCCTTAGTTCTCAGTGAACAGCAATTCACCATCACCGCCAAAAAGTGATTGGTTTTGCGCTGTGTTCGCTGTGGTCAATTGCAAGCGCGAGCTGGCAATCGTGCGTTCCAACCCCGGTACTGACACTTCAACGTCAGCATTAATACATTGCGCCGTGGCCGCTACATTCGTTGGCAAGTTCGTGACCGCTTGTGGAGTTTCACCCTGAGCGCAGATACGCTCCAGGCCAACACCTTGCAGATTCTCTCGGGTTTCTTGTAGCCAAAGACTTTGCGTTTCGGTGTAGCGCTGGCTCACGATTGCTCGCGACAACGCGTAGGTAAGCCCTAAGAGGATGATACCGAGTAGCACTGCCGCAACCAGCGCCTCGATGAGCGTCATACCTTTTTGTTTGTGCTGACTAGTAGAGACGGTTATTCGCGTCATCATCACGCACCTCCCCACGGGCCACGGTGTAATTAAGGACTTGGACTTGGCCGCTACCGTTGATGATACGGCCGCGATTATTCATCGCGATGGTTGCTAAAGCGGCACCTTCTACATTGAGCGTTACACCGGCGGGTAACTCTTCACGCCAAATCAGTGCACTGCCGGCCGCACTGCAACTGGCAGATGTCGGGCTTCCTTCGCAGACTAACAGCGTCGTACCGGTTTGCTTTACGCCCGCAGCGGCCGCACTGGCGTCACTGCCAGTGGGATTGCGCAATGCCACTGCCTGCGCCTTGCCAACCGCGCGCTTCAAAATCGATTCGGCTTCCGCCACTTGGGCACTATCATTCCAGCCACGCGTAAAAGGTATCGCCACTAAAATAAGGATGCCGACAATGGTCACCACCACTAGCAGTTCAATTAATGAGAAAGCACGCTGATTTACCATGATTCAACTCCCGCGCAATCGCCTGAAATGCTGCGTGTGTTGTCATCTTGCAAGGTTAAAGTACAACCATCGAGGCGACCTTTACCTGTCGCGGTCAAGGTATACCCAGCTGTGGTTGAGGCCATGGTGAAATCGAAATACTGCGTTTCAGCGGGCGCCCAACCGGTCACCTCACTTTTAGTATCTGCAGTTGAAGTCGTCGTAACGGTTGGATAACTGAGCTGGCGTTGGAACCGATTCGTCAACGCAAGACTCAGTGCCACAAGGTCTGCGCTGGCGGTGGTCACGTAACCACGTTCCACATAATCTTTATAATTAGGTAAGGCGACCGCAGCCAAAATAGCCACAATCGCCGCGACAATCATTAGCTCTACCAGCGTAAAGCCCGACTGCCACACCCTGCATCTGCCTGTCATTCGTTTTACCAACCAAGGTTTGTGTAAAAATTACGTACGCTTTTGTAATTAAATGTGAACAATAATTGCGCATGTGTCAATACGACAAAGCTCACATACTGTAAGCAAATATGAAGAGAGCTAGGGGATTGAGCGGTCTTTTGAAACGTAGGCTTTTTCGTTCGTTGAAACCTTTCGGCTAGGATTTCTCGATGCGTGCTTATTTGGGTTATTCTCGCGAGCATGCGAAATCGCATCAATTACTCCGATGAAAGCCCGCATGAACCTATTAGTGATTTGCCACAATCTTCGGTCTAGACCCAATTATCGGAACAGTCGAGTTTAGAACGTCTCACTAATGGGGAAGTGGACAATCTGAACTTTCTGCGAGTGAGAATGCATTTTCTGATTATTCCTTGGGTGCTTAAACTTGGTCGTCCGCTATGTGCCAACAGCTGCCGCCTCTAATTTATTTCGCGAGGGCAGCTTAGTACGTAAAGCCGACATTTCAGATTCCTTCCTAAGAAAACAAAGAATATGGTTTCTAAGGGGAAACGAGTGCTACTATGAAGTCTTAGTAATAAGCTGTTATGCATAAGGACTCAGTGTGATGCGAAAACTATTTATGGTTTTAGTAATTGCGTTAATTCCAGCGCTCGCTTGGTCATATGCAAAGCCGTTAAGGTTACTTCTGCCTCATTTAAATGGAGTGACGTGCAACGGCTCAGTGTGCGTGGAGGATACGAGGGGGATGGATCAGGCTATTGAACTTTATGGCTCTGCGGTAAAGAACATCTCTGCAGCTCGACTTCCACTTAGAGCTAGCCCCACGTTTGTTTATTGCTCTACTGTAGAGTGCTACCAGTCGTTTGGTGGAGGAAATGAGCGAGCGATTTCTTATCCGTTTCTCGGTACGGTTATAGCTCCTGAATCGTGGCAACGTTACATCACTCAGCACGAATTGGTTCATTGGTTCCAATTTTATGAGATTGGCCCTGTTTCGACCATGATGAAACCTGAATGGTTTAGAGAAGGTATGGCGTATGTGTATAGCAACGCGCCAGAATCAGACATTCCAGAGCATTACTTGCCAATAATGGTAAAGTACGATGAGTGGCATTCCAATAAATCTTGGTCTGAAGTAGTTCAGGACGCAGTAGACCTATAATAAGCATAACCAAGCCATCAATTACGCTCCCTTCGGTCGCCCGACGCTCGCGCAGCTTAAGGCGGCGTTGAAGGTCCGCAATTTGTCTGAAACGGACGAACATATAAGAACAAGTCAACGTCCGCTCTTCGCTCAAAGCCGACACTACCAACGCGCCTGCCGCGATTCAATCTCCACAACTTTACTGCCCGAAAATAGAACGGTTAGGTAGTACTCACCGCCGATGTCGCCGCGTACGATGTAAGACCATGCTTCGGCGGATCTGCCGCCACGGCCGAATCCGGTATTGACGCCAACAGATTGTCGATCGCGCATGTCGGGGTTGCCGATTTTGTCCATGACTTCAATTTTAGTCATGCCACAACGAATGAGGTCGCCACCTTTAATGCGAAATGAGCAGCTCTCTGCTGTCGGTGAGTAAAAAGTCAAAATACTAACTAATGCAATGAGAAGCCACTTCACAACGAACACTCCCTGTAAGGCTTAAAAATATTAAGCTAGCTTCTTAATTCCGTGTGCGCAATTACACAAAAGTCATAGTGGACAATATCTGCTTACCAACCCCCACAAACAAAAATGCCCTCCAAGCGGAGGGCATTCATCATTCAAAACCAACTACCAACAGGCGTTAACGATAATCATCAATCGCTGGGCAGCTACACATCAGGTTACGGTCGCCGTACACGTCGTCGATACGGTTAACCGATGGCCAGAACTTGTTCTCGGCAACGGCAGCGACTGGGTAGACAGCGGTGACGCGGTCGTACGGACGGTCCCATTCACCAGAGGTGATGTCAGCCAAGGTATGTGGTGCATGGTGCAACGGGTTGTTGTCCTGCGGCCACTCGCCACTTTCGACTTTCTTCACTTCTTCGCGAATCGAGATCATGGCTTCGATGAAGCGATCCAGCTCGTACTTCGACTCTGACTCGGTTGGCTCGACCATCAAGGTGCCCGCAACTGGGAAGCTCATGGTTGGTGAGTGGAAGCCGTAGTCTTGCAGGCGCTTGGCGATGTCGATTTCAGCAACGTCGGCGGCGTCTTTTAATGGACGCAGGTCGATGATGCACTCGTGCGCAACACGGTCGTTACGGCCTTTGTACAAGATCGGGTAGTGACCACTGAGCTTCTTAGCGATGTAGTTGGCGTTCAAAATCGCTACTTCAGTCGCTTCGCGCAAGCCACGTGAGCCCATCATCACGATGTACATCCATGAGATTGGCAAGATGCTCGCGCTACCAAATGGTGCTGCTGAGACTGCGCCATTGTTCAAGCCTGTGCCGTGAATTGGCACGACGCTGTGGTTTGGTAAGAACGGTGCTAAGTGCTTCTTCACACCGATTGGGCCCATACCAGGACCGCCACCACCGTGTGGAATACAGAAGGTTTTGTGCAAGTTCAGGTGCGATACGTCCGCGCCTACATAACCTGGTGAGGTCACGCCTACTTGCGCGTTCATGTTGGCACCGTCAAGGTAGACCTGACCGCCGTGCTCGTGCACTACGTCACAGATGGTACGAATACCTTCTTCGTACACGCCGTGCGTTGACGGGTAGGTGACCATGATGCACGACAGGTTGTCGCCCGCTTCTGCCGCTTTGGCTTTCAGGTCGTCAAGGTCAACGTTACCGTTCTTGTCGCAGTCGACAACCACAACTTTCATGCCCATCATCTGAGCAGACGCAGGGTTGGTGCCGTGCGCTGAGCTTGGGATCAAGCAGATGTTACGGTGCGCGTCACCACGGCTTTCGTGGTACTTCTGAATGGCTAACAGACCAGCGTACTCACCTTGTGCGCCTGAGTTTGGCTGCATTGACATGGCGTCGTAGCCAGTGATGTCGATGAGCCAGGTCGACAAGGTGCGTAGCAACTCGTAGTAGCCAGCAGCTTGATCTTCAGGGCAGAACGGGTGCAACTGACCGAACTCAGGCCAGGTCACTGGGATCATCTCAGCGGTCGCGTTCAGCTTCATGGTACACGAGCCGAGTGAGATCATGCTGTGGTTCAAGCTCAAGTCTTTGTTCTCAAGCTTTTTGATGTAACGCAGCATCTCGGTTTCTGAGTGGTGCGTGTTGAATACTTCGTGTTCCAAGATAGCGCTGGTGCGCTCAAGCTCGCTTGGAATCGACTGTACGTCACCTGAACCGACACGCGAATCGAGCATGTCCACGTCAAGGCCGTGGTCATCGCCGAACAATGCGGTGAAGAGGTTTTCCACGTCATCACGAGTCTTGGCTTCGTCCAAGCTTACGCCAAACTGGTTGTCGCCATCCACTCGTAAGTTCAACCCATGCGCCACGGCGCGGTCGATGATTTCTTCTTGATTGCCTTCAAGCATAAAGGTCAAGGTGTCGAACCAGTGTGAGGTTTCCAGCTGTACGCCTTTATCTTGCAAGCCAAGCGCAACGATGTCGGTCAAGCGATGAATGCGCTCAGCGATTGTGCGCAAGCCTTGTGGACCGTGATACACCGCATAGAATGACGCCATATTGGCCAGTAATACCTGCGCGGTACAGATGTTCGAGTTGGCTTTCTCACGACGGATGTGCTGCTCACGGGTTTGCATCGCCATACGCAAAGCAAGCTTGCCGCGGCTGTCTTTTGAGACACCGATAATACGGCCAGGCAATGAACGCTTGTACTTGTCACGAGTAGCAAAGAACGCTGCGTGTGGACCGCCATAGCCCATAGGTACACCGAAGCGCTGCGCTGAACCGAGTACCATGTCGGCACCCATTTCGCCCGGCGACTTCAACATCACCAAGCTCATGATGTCCGCAGCAACCGCTACCACACCCTTCTTCGCCTGTACGTCAGCAATCAGTTGCTCAAGGTTGTGCAACTGACCAAAGCGATCTGGGTATTGGAACAAAGCACCGAAAACATCGTGGTCAGCCGCTTCACGGGCAGGAGCCACAATGATTTCAAAGCCAAACATTTCGGCGCGGGTTTTTACCACGTCGATGGTTTGTGGGTAGACGTTGTCAGCAACAAAGTATGCGTTCGATTTGCTCTTGCTTACGCGCTTGGCCATTGCCATGGCTTCGGCAGCGGCAGTGGCTTCATCAAGCAATGACGCGCTGGCAAGGTCAAGGCCAGTCAAATCCATGGTCATTTGCTGGAAGTTCAAAATGGCTTCCAAACGGCCTTGGGCAATTTCCGGCTGGTACGGCGTGTACGCTGTATACCAACCTGGGTTTTCCAATACGTTACGCAAAATAACGTTTGGCACTAAGGTGTCGTAGTAACCCATACCGATGAACGAGGTCAGAACTTTATTTTTCTGCGCAATGGTTTTCAGCTTCGCAAGAGCTTCACGTTCAGATAGCGGCTCACCTACTTGCAAGAACGGGTCACGCAAAATTGCGCCTGGTACCGTGTCTTTGGTCAGTGCTTCGAGTGACTCGGCACCTAAAACGGCGAGCATTTCAGCCTGTTCATCGGCGCTTGGGCCAATGTGACGGCCGATAAATTCGCCATGATTCTCTAACTGCTTGAGCGTTGCTGTGGTCATTTACTTCTCGTCCCTCAGTTCGGGGTTAAAACACAGGTCAGGAAACACAAAACCCCGGTTTCGTGACCGGGGTTTTGCAATCCATTGCCAAATTAGTCTTCGTCGATAACTGCTTGATAACCTTCGGCATCAAGCAAGCCTTCTACTTCGCTTGGGTCGTCGGCTTTAATCTTAAATAGCCAACCGTCGCCATAAGGATCACTGTTTACTGTTTCTGGCGCATCTTCGAGGTCTTCGTTGATAGCGATAATTTCGCCACCAATTGGCGCGTAGATGTCAGACGCTGCTTTAACTGACTCTGCTACTGCAACATCATCACCTGCCGCTACAGTGTCACCAACTTCTGGTAACTCGACAAACACCATGTCACCCAGCAAGTCCTGAGCGTGCTCAGAAATACCTACGGTGAACACACCATCACCTTCGTTACGAACCCACTCGTGGGTTGATGCGTACTTTAATTCCTTTGGAATTGAGCTCATGTTGTGATCCTCAAATTAGTTGTTCTGTTGTGTTTGCAGGTTGTCGCTTAGACCAGACCTTTACCGTTGCGTACGAAGCTTGGCTTCACCACGCTAACTGTAACGAATTTTTTGCGCATTTCCACTTCAGCGGTTTCGCCCACTGAATTCGGTACGCGCGCCATCGCAATCGAGAAGCCTAAGGTTGGCGAGAAGGTACCTGAGGTGATCACACCTTCGCCACCATCGACCACCACTTTCTGGCCGTGACGCAATACGCCTTTTTCGCGCATGACTAAGCCGACAAGCTTGTCGTGGCCTTCGGCTTTTTGTTTCTCGAGTGCTTCGCGACCGATGAAATCACGGTCTTCTGGCTCAAATGCCACGCTCCAGCCCATGTTGGCTTCGAGTGGAGTAATGCTCTCGTCCATATCTTGACCGTACAGGTTCATCCCTGCTTCTAAGCGCAAGGTATCACGTGCGCCTAAACCACATGGCTGTACGCCAACGTTTAACAGGTCATCCCACATTTTCTCAATGGCGCTTGCTGGCAATACGATCTCGTAGCCTGCTTCACCAGTGTAGCCAGTGGTCGCGATGAACAAGTCACCGACCTGTGCAGACATAAATGGGCGCATGCCATCAACTTCAGCGAATGCTTCGTCGCCAATCACTAAACGTAGTTTTTCAGCAGCTTTCGGGCCTTGCAACGCAACCATGCCTAGCTCGGTTTGTTCAGTAATGGTCACATCGAACTTGCTGGCAACTTCTTGGATCCAAGCAACATCGCGCTCACGCGTTGCTGAGTTAACAACTAAGCGGTACGACTCATCAGAAAAGTAGTAAACGATAAGGTCATCGATAACGCCGCCCTTGTCATTCAGCATGCTGCTGTACTGGGCTTTGCCAGGGACTGATAACTTCGCCACGTCGTTGGCGAGCATTTTACGTAAGAAGGCTTTGGCTTCGGCGCCCGCTACATCAACGATGGTCATGTGGGAGACATCAAACACACCCGAATCTTTACGCACGGCATTGTGCTCTTCGATTTGCGAGCCGTAGTTGAGCGGCATGTCCCAACCGTGAAAGTCGACCATTTTTGCGCCAGCTTTCACATGCGCGTCGAATAAAGGGGTACGATTTGCCATGGCATCGATGTCCTGTTGTTTCGCATAAAAGTGGCGGCAATTATAAAACTCTAAGGCGCTGGCAACAAATTAAAATTCCTTATGCTATTATTTGTTTTATTAATAATCTTTAGCCGTATATTACGTCTAATTATATTTTAAGGGCTAAATCACCTATGCAGCAGCTCTCGATGGACAGTCTTCGTGCTTTTGTCAGCGTCTATGACCTACAAAGTTTTACCGCTGCCGGACAACAGCTCAATCGCTCGCAGCCGGCTATTAGCCTGCAGTTGCAGCGTTTAGAAGAAATGCTAGGGATGCGTCTATATGCTCGCACCGGAGGCCGCATTCAGCTCACCCCGGCAGGCAATGAGCTACTTGAAGCAGCGCGTTCCATCTTGAGCTTGAACGATCAAATCATCGCTCGCCTAACCGAGCCAGAACTGAGCGGTCGCGTGCGGCTGGGCATGACCAGTGAGTTTGCCAGTAAGTTATTACCGCAAGTGCTTGGGCAATTTGCCCAGGGCTATCCTAACGTCGCGCTCGAAGTCAGTTCGGGCCTGAGCCGTCAATTGGTGGCCAGCGCCGATGATTTTGATGTCATTATTGCGCTCACCGAAAGTGGCGGCAAAGATGCGGCGCAATGGGTGAATCCGGTGCAATGGCTGGAATTACGCCAAGAACCACTGGTTTGGGTGGGCAATAGTGATAGCCACTTACTGCCCGCACCGCTACCTTTGGTGGTTGCGCCGGACGGCTGTATTTATCGCCGACGCGCCTTGAAGGCCCTGCGCAACGCTGGAATTCAGTCGCGTATTACCTATACCAATTCTGATTTTAGTGGTCTTACTGCAGCGATTGAGAGCGGCTTGGGGATCACGGTTTTGGCGCAAAGTACGGTCCCACCGCACCTTGAAAAGATTCAGCGCTGTGCTGATGGCACGCCGTTACCAGAGCTAGGTGAAGTTGGGGTGATGTTGTCTACGCGGGCAGCAGAGAATTCCGCCGCCCAGCAGTTAGCGGCCTTTATCCAAGAGCGGATTTGATCAGGCTGCGCTTTAATGGCGCCACATCGTTAGCTAGTTTCAAACCGATACCGCGAACCAGTTTAAGCAGTGGGTTACTGCCAGCAAAACCACGCTTGAAGCTTTCCATGGCGGTGATCATTTGTACCGCTGCCACTTTGCGCTCGCGCTCCCAGTTGCGTAATTCGGTGTGGCCGAAGTCGTTATTGGTGAGCTTCAGCAACGCCTGTACGTCACCAAAGCCAAGGTTTGCTCCCTGCCCTGCCAACGGGTGGATACTGTGCGCCGCATCACCAAGCAATAGCATACGCTGCGCCAACCAACTGCGAGTGTATTGCATGCGCAGTGGGAAATAGGCGCGCTCTGAGGCTAACTCTAAGGAGCCTAAAGCGCCATCACTGACGGCTTGTAGACGTTTGCTAAACGCTTCAGCGCTCAGACCTTTAAGCTCTTCGGCAATCGCGGTATCCGCCGACCAAACCAGAGAGACATGATGGCTATCACCCAACGGTAACCACGCCACTGGGCCACTCGGTAAAAAAACTTGGCGCGCACAACCGCCGTGCGGCGCTGAACATTTGACCACTGCCACACAGCCTTGCTGTTCATAGTCCCAAAAGGTCATAGGTAAGCCAGCGGCTTGGCGCAGTGGCGAGCGCACGCCATCGGCGGCAATCAGATAGTCCGCAGTGTAGGTGGTCGCCGCGGTGGTCACGCTTACTTGGTCGTCCGCGATACTGTGCTTGAGCACTTCGGTCTCGGCTTGCAAGTCGACCCCAGCCTCTGCCGCTGCCAGCCATAATTCGGCTTCAATAACTTTGTTTTCAACGATGGCGCCGAGGTCCGTTTGATTGACTTCGTGTGCGCCAAACTGAATACGGCCAAAACTGTCGTGGTCCCAAACTTCCATCGCTTGATAGGGCCCTAGTCGGGCAGTGGGCAGGCGCTCCCAAACACCCAGTTGTTGCAACAGGTCGCGACTGTGATGCGCAATAGCACTCACGCGCAACTCTGTTTCCTCGCCATAAGAAGGTTGTGGTCCACGCTCAAGCAGCACCACACGGTGACCTTGCTGACGCAGACCTAAAGCAGCCGCTAAGCCAATCATGCCGCCGCCGACCACAATAAAACGTTGGCTCATGATCTCTCTCCTTTCTCTATTTGCAGCGAGCTTGCGCGACGGGCGAGCGGCGCCAGCCCCATGGTTTGTCGCGCAAACGCTTGGCGCAATGGCGGCACAGCATCGAGTCCCAAAAGTGCAAGGTTACGGAACTTGGTGAGTGGCCAGTGGTGATTGGAAAAGCCACGCACTAAAAGATCGGTTAAGCCAATGATGTTGTTGTAGTCCTGTTCACGTTCGCGCCAGTAGGCAGCAAGCGTTGCATAGCTGCCAAAATCGGTGGCTCGCGCGAGCTGATCGCTTAAACAAATCGCATCGCGAACACCAAGATTAAAGCCTTGTCCAGCAATCGGGTGCAAAGTATGCGAGGCATTACCTATGAGCACCGCTCGATGCGCCACGCTGCGTTCAGCTAAGTGTAAACGCAACGGAAATTGCAGGCGCTGACCGATGCCGGTAAAGCGTCCTGCGCGGTAACCAAATGCACTTTGTAATTGCGCTAAGAATTCATTGTCCGAGAGTGCCAACACGGCTTCCGCCTGCTCTTCGTCAACGCTCCATACCAATGACGCTTGCTGGTCCGGCAGTGGCAATAATGCCAATGGCCCGGTTTCGGTGAAGCGTTCGTAGGCCCAGCCTTCTAATGGTTTGTCCAAGTCAATGTTGGCAATAATGCCCACTTGCCCATAGTCGGTGGTCTTTACGCCAATGCCAAGTTGCTCGCGGATAAACGAACGTTGGCCGTCGGCTCCCACCACTAGTTGCGCTTGTAGTTGTTGCTCGCCGCTGGGCGTTTCAAGCGTGACGATACAATCATCTTGCTGTTGTTCGAGTCGTGCGACTTTGCTACCGGCAAGCCACTCGACGTTCGGTAAGCTTTGGATGCGTTCATATAAAGCTTTATTGAGCGCGGCCGCAGGCACAACATACCCGAGTGCGGCAACGCCTTCTTGCTCGGCATGCAGTCGCGTGGCGCCCAGATAACCGCGGTCGCTGACGTGGATGTGACGAATCGCTTCGGCTTGCGCCGCAAGATCATGCCAAATTCCTTGGCCGTTCAACAGGTCTACGGTAGCAGCCGCTAAGGCAATGGTGCGTTTGTCCGGTACTGGCCCGTCCGCTTGGGGTTCAACAACTTTAACCACAACGTCTGGGCGTTGTTGGGCAAACAAAAACGCCATCAGCGAGCCAACGAGGCCGCCGCCAGCAATCACCACCGGTGTTACTTGTTTTGCATCCACGCTTCTATCTCTGTCACTGTTTTCGGAACGGCTGCGGTGAGGTTGTCATGGCCCGTTTCGGTCACCACTACATCATCCTCAATACGAATCCCCATACCACGCCACTTTGCGTCAACTTCTTCGGCATCGGCCGGAATATAAAGTCCAGGTTCGACGGTCAGCACCATGCCCGGCTTAAACGGCGTTGATTTATCGCCGCGACGGACATCACCCACGTCATGCACATCAAGACCTAACCAATGGCCGAGGCCATGAATAAAGTAGCGCCGGTAGGTTGCTTGCTCCATATTGTCCTGTACGGAGCCGCGCAGGATTCCAAGCTCAACCAGACCTTCGGTCAATGCCTGTGCCGCGATATCTTGTATTTGCTGCAACGTCGCGCCGGGCTTAATACTCTCCAAAGAGGCCAGTTGCGCCTGCAACACGACCTCATAAAGCTGTTTTTGTGGCTCACTAAAACGGCCATTTACCGGGAACGTCCGAGTAATATCGGCAGCATACCCCTGATATTCGGCGCCGGCATCGATCAAGATCAAGTCACCGTCATTTAGCACTGCATTATTTTCGGTGTAGTGCAAAATGCAGGCGTTTTCACCACCTCCACAAATGGTGCCATAAGCCGGTGCCGCAGCACCTTGCATAGCGAACGCGTGATGCAGCTCAGCTGCCACTTGATACTCAAAGCGCCCAGGCGCCACAAACTGCATGGCCCTTTTGTGGGCATCGACACTGATGTTTGCAGCTTTGCGCATGACCTCAAGTTCAGCCGCGGATTTCACTAATCGCATGCTATGCAACCAAGGCGACACATCTTGCCAGCGTTGCGGCGGCTGCACTCCGCGCTTACCACTGTTGCGCAGCTCGGCTGCTAAGCCCAAGAGCTGTTGAAAGAAGTCTTGATTGCTCTGATCGCAATACACCGTGTGGGTACCGTCCAATAATTGCCACAAGTGCTCATCAAGGTCGTCAATGGCGTGCGCAACGTCTACACCCAGGGCTTCGACCGCGCGCGCGACGCCTAATCGACGACCGTGCCACACTTCTTGCTGCGGATCTTTCGGTTGGCAGTAGAGTTGTACCGGTAATTCGGCATGTGGCGCCAGTACCAGTACTGCATCGGGTTCATTGAAACCGGTCAAATAAAAGAAGTCACTATTTTGCCGAAACGGGTACTCCGTGTCGTTGCTCCGCGTAGCTAAGTGGGCGCTTGGAATCACCGCAATGGCCGTTTCGCCACACGCTTCAAGCTTTTCGAGAACCTGCTCGCGGCGGCGCTGGTATTCGGCAACGGGTACAGCTGAGGCCATAGCAACATTACTCCTTGGAGATCAACTTAATGCAGGGTTTTATTCGTTTTGCAGGTGGTATTGGCGTTTTGCCCAAGCTCGTTGAAGCACAACATGGCTGAAATTCGCAGATACTCCATGATTTCAAAATAGGCACGCTCGGCTTCTTCATCGTCTTCGATGGTGATATCGAGTTTCGCAATTTCGACCATGTCATCGATAGCTTCACGCAAATCGGCAGAAAGTCCGGCTAAATTCGTTTGATTTACGCCAAAACCGACTAAAAACGATTGCACCCACGCTGTGAGTGCCTGCAGACGCTCATGCAGCGGCTCGTGATCGCTAGGTAAAATAAGCTGAAAACCAAGATCCGGATCACGCAAGCTCGCACAGGTTTCTGCTGCCATCATTTTTACGTGTTCACGCAACTGCGGCTTAAACGATTGCCCTTCGTTAATCAAATCACTGAGCAACAACAGCCACTCGTCACCTTCAATACTGGCGCCCCCAGCGACCATCCCGGTCAGCAAGCCATGCACCTCTGCCCCGCTTGCAAGTAACCCTTGATGCTCAAAAAACTCGGTCAACCGATCGTAGCTCTGTGAGCTGGTAAGTTCAGTTTTATCTTCTGGCGATTTGCGCTCTGACATAAGCTATTTTCTCTTGCATGGTTTGCATTGCATCCTACCACTGTCAGTCTTTTCAGGCTAGCTGACAAAGCCCCTTCAAGCATGGCATAATGTGCGCAAACGACAACAAAACAGCAAGGAACTGTGAAATGACTCAACGCACCATGGACATCAAGTTGATGGACCGTCACTACAAAGTGAATTGCCCTGAGGGGCAGGAAGTTGCGTTGCAGCAAGCCGCAGACAAGCTGAATCACAAGCTTGAGCATATTCGCCAAGCGACCAAGCTCAGCCACCCCGAGCAGATAGCGGTGATGGCAGCGCTGAATTTAAGCCACGAGAGCAGCAAACTCGAGCATGAACAACAGCAGCGCATTCAAGAGCTGGAAGAAAAGATTAAGTTGCTGCAAGAAACCCTGGAGCAAGTTACCAGCGAACAGCGTCCAGGGCGGAAGTAAAAAGTTAGGATCGCCTGGGATGTGCGCCAGCACGCTAATGTCCCTGAGCCGATGTCATCAGTAAAGGGGCTCACTGACCGGCTATTGTGCAAGCTCGACATGTATCGAGAAGCCTACGGCCGTTGATTTGCGCCCCGCCTTGAACCAGTGGGTTCAAGGGCCAAAGCACGCAGCGGCATCCTGGGTGATCACCCTTTTCCCTATTTTTACTCTTGGTCGGCCTTCGCCTCGGCGACCAAGCGACGCACATCACTGAGTAATTCTTGCGCATCGTAAACGATACCGTCTTTAATGGTGTAGCGAACGCCTTTGGTGCGAATCGGTTCGTTCTGATCGTTCAACTTGAAATGGCCTGTGCCGTACAACACTTTGAAGTTCGCCAGTGGATTCTCTGCTACGACCACGAGGTCAGCTTTTTTACCGGGCACCACAGAGCCAATTTCATGCTCAAGACCCAATGCCTCTGCACCATTCAAGGTTGCCGCTTGCACCACTTCGAGTGCGTTAAAGCCCGCTTCACGCAGCAATTCGAATTCGCGAATCAATCCGAAACCGTAGATTTTGTAGATGTAACCCGCGTCAGAACCCGTGGTAATACGCCCACCGTGGTTTTTGTAGTCTTGCAAGAAGGTCATCCACTTTTGATAATTCTTGCGCCACGCGACTTCTTCGTCGGTGGTCCAGTCAAACCAGTAAGAACCGTGAGCATAGCGGCTGGGTTCGAAGAACTCCCACAACTGCGGCAGCGTGTATTCGTTGTGCCAAATGGCTTGGCGCTCACGCATCAAGTCGCGGCTGGCTTCGTAAATGGTCAGCGTCGGGTTAATGGTGAAATCGAGCTCAATCAACTCATCTCGCACTTGGTTCCATTTTTCTGAACCCGGCTCGGCAGCTTGCTTCCACAAGCGCCCCGCTTCGGCAAAGCGATCTTGTTCGTTGTTGTAATTGTAGTCGGCTGGATAGTCCTGAATCACTTGCTCGGTGAACAATGCCTCTGGCAAGCCGTACCAATGTTCCATGCTGTCGAGGCCCAAACGCGCTGAGTCCACCACGTTGGTGCGCACTACATTGAGTTGTGCATGGTGCATCATGGTGCCAAGGCCCTGCTTCTCAGCTTCATCGAGCGCTGCGGCCATAATTTCAGGCCGTGCACCGAAGAATTTAATGCCTTCTGCGCCCTTTTGCTTGATGTCACGCACCCACTCACGGGCCTGCTCTGGCTTGAAAATCGGCTCGTCGCTGTTCATACCATAGCCGAGGTACGGAATAATACGCGGTGAAACGATGGAATTATTTGCGGCCTGCTCTTGGTGCCATTTGGTCCACTCGAGCCCATTAAAACTACCCGGCTCGCGCACCGTGGTAATGCCGTGCGCTAACCACAATTTCAACACGTACTCTGCTGGGATACCGTCGGCAGAACCGCCAATGTGTCCATGCATGTCAATGAAGCCCGGCAAAACGTAGTGGCCGGTTAAATCGAGTTCTTTATCGCCAGGCTCCGCTTTCGGGCGACGCTGCTCAAGGATCGGCACGCCAGGATTACCCACGCTGACGACATTTTTGATGCGATCGTTTTCAATCACAATGTCGACCGGGCCTTGCATCGGTGCGCCTTCACCGTTGATCAGATTCACCCCACGCAAAATCAGCCGTTCGTAGGGCCCTTCACCTTGCTCGCCACGTGGTGGTGCTTTCGGCGGAGCCGCCATGAGCTGTGAAGACATAATGGTGGACAAAACTAGCGTAGTCAGAACCCGTTTCAACATGCTATAAATCACTCTATGAAAAGACAATTGCCTCAGAATAGCAGTGCGCCGAGCCGACAGCAATTACGGCGCGAGTTGCTTGCCGCACGTAAAGCGCTAAGTGCCGCAGAGCGCAAACAGGCTGCTGCTGCCATCCAAACGCAACTATTGACCCTTGCAGAGCTGCAGCAACCGTGCTCTATCGGCAGCTATCACAGTGTTCGTGCCGAGCTGCCAACCCATACGCTCAATCAAGCGCTACAGCACGGCGGTCACAGTGTGGCGCTCCCGGTCCTGCACCCTATCGTCAAGCATCATTTATTGATGCTACATATTGACGAACACAGCGAATGGCGCCACAACGAATACGCCATACCGGAGCCAGTGCTTGAATGCCAGCGTGTTGTGCCGCTGCAAAGCCTCCACGTCTTATTCGTTCCTTTGGTTGGCTTTGACGCTGTGGGCAACCGTCTCGGCATGGGCGGCGGCTTTTATGATCGCACCCTCGCCGGTTGGCGCGCAGGTCGCTACCCCAACCTACATCCCATCGGCCTCGCCTATGATTGCCAGTTCGTCGAAAGCCTGCCGACCGAAGCTTGGGACGTACCACTACCTAGGGTCATTACACCAACAAAAATATGGGACTTTAGATGCTAAAAATGTATACTGAAAAGCCATAGCCCACTCACTCAGGAAGCAGGCATGGCTACCTCATCAGAACAACAGAAAAACGAGCAAAAACAAAAGGCTGCAGAAGCAGCTCTCGACTACGTCAAAGCCAATTTGCCGCAGCAAGCAGTCATAGGTGTCGGCACGGGCTCCACGGTCAACTTCTTCATTGATGCGCTCGCTAGTATCAAACATGATATCGAAGCCGCCGTTTCAAGCTCGGAAGCTTCAACTGAGCGATTGAAGCAGCACGGCATTCGTGTGGTTGACCTAAATAGCGTCAGCGAGCTACCGATTTACGTCGATGGCGCCGATGAAATTGACGAGCACATGCGCATGGTCAAAGGTGGTGGCGCTGCTCTCACCCGCGAAAAAATTGTCGCCGCAGTTGCTGATACCTTTGTTTGTATTGTTGATTCAAGTAAGCAAGTAGGTCGCCTCGGTCGCTTTCCAATACCTGTCGAAGTCATTCCCATGGCGCGTTCGTATATCGCCCGCGAAATCGTCAAACTCGGCGGTGACCCGGTTTGGCGTGAAGGCGTGACCACCGATAATGGTAACTGGATCCTCGATGTGCATAACTTCGATATCCTCGACCCGATTCATCTCGAGCAGCAGCTGAACAATATCGTCGGTGTCGTCACCAACGGACTCTTTGCCCAGCGCGGCGCTGACGTGACCATCGTTGCCAGCGCAAGCGGTATCCAAACCCTTAAATAATCCCAATAAAAGGTGCAATAACAGCCATGTCGCAAGTATCGCTCGCCAAAGACCGAATCAAAATTTTACTTTTAGAAGGCGTTCACGACAGTGCGGTCAACGTGCTCAAACAGCAGGGCTATGATTCGATTGAGTATGTGAAAACTTCATTGAGCGAAGAGGAACTTTGCGAGCGCGTCAAAGACGTTCACTTTTTGGGGATACGTTCTCGTACGCAACTGACCGAAAAAGTCTTTGCCGCGGCTGAGAAGTTAATCGGCGTCGGTTGTTTTTGTATCGGTACCAACCAAGTGGATCTGGCAGCGGCGCGCCGTCACGGTGTGGTGGTCTTTAACGCACCATTTTCCAACACCCGTAGTGTAGCCGAACTGGTTCTAGCCGAAATCATTATGTTGTTGCGCCGCGTACCTGAGAAAAATGCCGCAGCTCACCGTGGAGGCTGGGACAAATCAGCCAACGGCTCATTCGAAGCGCGCGGCAAAGTGCTTGGCATTATTGGCTACGGCCATATAGGTAGCCAGTTGAGTATCCTCGCCGAACAAATCGGTATGCAGGTGCGTTTTTACGACATTGAAACCAAACTGCCACTAGGGAATGCCCTCTCGGTCGGTTCACTCGACGCCCTGCTGGAGCAAGCAGATGTGGTGACTTTGCACGTACCCGAAACAGCGCAAACCCAATGGATGATCAGTGCTTCACAACTCGCCAAGATGAAACAAGGCGCCCTTCTTATCAATGCCTCACGCGGTACTGTGGTAAATATTGAAGATTTGGCTGCCAGTCTGCGCAGCGGTCACTTGGGCGGCGCAGCGATTGACGTCTTCCCAGTGGAACCAAGCAGCAATAACGACTTGTTCGAATCACCACTACGCGGTATCGACAACTGCATTCTGACCCCGCATGTTGGTGGCTCAACCCAAGAAGCACAAGAAAACATTGGTATTGAAGTGGCGGGTAAACTGGCTCACTACTCTGACAACGGCTCTACCTTGTCAGCAGTCAACTTCCCAGAAGTATCATTGCCAGCGCACCACGGCGCCCGCCGTTTGCTGCATATTCACCAAAACCGCCCCGGCATGTTGACCAAAATCAATCAAATCATGGCCGAGCAAAACATCAACGTCTCGGGTCAGTACCTGCAAACCGACAGCGAAGTGGGTTACGTGGTCATCGACGTCGACACGCCGGAAGAGAGCACCATCGCCGACGACCTGCTCGAGCAAATGCGCGCCATTGAAGGCACCATTCGCGCTAGGGTTTTGTACTAAGAATAGCCGCTCAAATAGATATCATTGTATCCAAAAGCACATTTTTTAGGCTATAATAGACACCATTATGTCTACTTTGGGTGCACTATGAAGTATCAATTATTGGTGGAGCAAGATGTTCAGTCTGCGTTTGCGGACTACCTGCGTGCCGCGCGTGAGCAAGCAAAACTGTCGCGCGCGGCTCTTGCCGAAAAAAGCACTGTTCCCGCCTCCACAATTAAGAAATTCGAGTTAACTGGGCAAATTTCATTTCGCCAGTTGCTATTGTTGTGGCAAACCCTCGATGACTTAAAACGACTTTACGCACTTACTCAAGCACAACGGTCAATGACGCCGACCTCTATCGAAGAGGTGCTGAAAGATGAGTTTTAGACCCGTTAAGAAACTCCAAGTACACCGCACCCTTATGTCTGGAGTGAAAGTCCTCGTGGGTACGCTTGCACAAAATCGGCAGGGTGTATTCTTTCAGTACGCGCAAAACTACCTCGACCAGCACGATAACCTCTCACCGTTCGGTCTTCGCTTCGACAATTCTGTGCAAGCTGCGCCACATTCACCACACGCAGGTTTACATGGATTGTTTGCCGACTCACTGCCTGATGGTTGGGGATTGTTGCTACAAGATCGCGTGTTTCGGCAACACGACCTACTACCTAACACCGTCACCGCAATGGATCGACTTGCGTTCGTCGGCAATTCCGCGCTCGGAGCGCTGAGTTTCAGCCCCACATCTGATTACGTTCCGCTCGACCAGGGAGAAATCGACTTGGCTACACTTGGTCTCAACGCCCAAGCCGTTTTCGATGGACAAACCGATGATGTGTTAGCACAGCTTATTGCCGCTGGCGGTTCAGGCGGTGCACGCCCGAAAGCACAAATTTATTTCCAAGGTAATGATTACGCCAGTTGTCGCACTAAGCCTCTTGCGGGAGACGATGCTTGGTTGGTCAAATTTACTTCAGCTAGCCTGCCATTAGGCCATGAAGAAGGCTTATGTGAAGCAGCCTATTTAACCTTAGCGGCAAAAGCTAAGCTCAGCCCACCGAAGTGGCAGTTACTCGATGCACCGCAAGCCTCGGGGGCTCGACAATGGCTCGCAACGCAACGTTTCGATTATGTGAGAAATTCTGCGACTACTTCGGGGCGACAACATTTTCATAGTGCTTGTGGGTTGCTTGACGCTGATTTTCGCACGCCAAGCCTCGACTATGATGATTTAATCAAAGCAACCAGAATGCTCTGTAGGTCACCAGCCTATGGTCAATTACAATTTAAGCGCGCAATTTTCAATTTACTCACCTGTAATCAGGATGATCACAGTAAAAACTGGGGATTTTTACTCGATGACAATGGAGCATGGCATCCAGCTCCGTTCTACGACATCATTTTTAACCCCAGCGCATTTAACGAGCATGCCACAGCCTACGCTGGTTATGGTAAAGAACCGCCGCTTAAAGCTCTGCAGAAGTTAGCGAACTCTGCTGGCTACGCGCGCTGGTCACAGGCAAAACACGATATTTTTGCAGTTACCGAGGTTGTTGATGAGTTTAACGCAATTGCAAAGGAGCTCGATATTCAGCAACAAACCCGACGGCTTATTTCGCAACGCATTGAACGCTCTCGCGATGCTCTTGTAAAACAGCTATGACACCGGCGCTATGTAGTTGGACTCTTGCAGTTCCATTCCAACTTGGTTATTTTAAAAAAACGTTGCAAAAAGGATAATCAAATGGCAGACACTTTAACACTAGTCGCCGAAGTTGGTATCGCCGCACTGCTTATTGTTGTTCTGAGCTATGTTTTCAGACTACGCTGGCGTGGGTTTGCAGTGCTCCTGCTGTTGTTGACGCCAATCATCACGTTCGCGCTCGTGACTTGGCACGCATGCTTTATCTTCTCGACGTCATGTGCGAATGACGGCTGGATGATTATCGCCCATGTTAATTTAGCGCTTTATATTATCTTGGCAGCAGTGATTCTCAACTGGCTGCGGACCAAGTTTATGCCCTTCAAATAAAAACGCCGACCCTAGTGGTCGGCGCTTACAGCAAGCAATCCTATTTACTCAGTGTCAGGCTGCGGCCGACCCACGGTGCGCGCCATGGATTCTGGCGACACATGACGTACGTCTTTACCTTTGACGAAGAAAATAATGTACTCGGCGATGTTCTGGCAACGGTCACCGATGCGCTCGAGTGAACGCGCTGACCAAAGTACATTCATGACCTTCGGAATCCCACGCGGGTCTTCCATCATGTAAGTCATCAATTGACGCGTTAAGCCTTCGTATTGACGGTCGGCTTGGGCGTCCATTTGGTGCACTTCATAGGCGCTGTCGAGGTCCATACGTGCAAATGCATCAAGCACGCCATGCAACATCGCCAAGACCTGCTGACCGAGGTTCTCAAGACTGACCAAGAACTGCTGCTGGTCGTTGTTGAAACTCTCAAGAGCCACACGCGCAATACGCTCAGCTTCATCACCAATGCGCTCTAAGTCGGCAATGGTTTTGAAAATAGCGATAATCAAACGCAGGTCACTTGCCGCAGGCTGACGTTTGGCAATGATTTGCACACAAGCTTCATCAATCTGCACTTCCAACGCGTTAATTTTATAGTCGCGTTGCAAGACTTGCTCGGCAAGCTCATGGTCTGAGTTTTCAATCGCGACCAGCGAGTCACGTAGTTGCTGCTCAACCAAGCCGCCCATGTTCATCACTTGGGTACGGACGGCATCGAGTTCGTCATTAAATTTGCCGGAGATGTGCCGACCAGTATTTAATTTATCCATGATTCAGCTCCTCTTAGCCGTAACGTCCAGTAATGTAATCTTCGGTTTGCTTCTGGGTCGGCGTGGTAAACAGCGTATTGGTATCAGCATATTCAATCAGCTTACCCATGTACATAAAGGCTGTCTGGTCCGATACCCGCGCCGCTTGTTGCATGTTATGCGTGACAATGACTACGGTGTATTTTTCTTTCAACTCAGTGATCAACTCTTCGATCGTCAAAGTTGAAATTGGGTCAAGTGCCGAAGTCGGTTCATCGAGCAACAATACTTCAGGCTCGATCGCGATAGCGCGGGCGATGACCAAACGTTGTTGCTGACCACCTGACAAGCTGAAAGCACTCGCGTTTAGACGATCTTTTACTTCTTCCCAAAGTGCTGCGCCTTTCAATGAACGCTCGACCACTTCATCTAAAGTACGGCGGTCGTTCACACCCATCAAGCGCATGCCATAAACCACGTTCTCGTAAATTGATTTTGGGAACGGGTTCGGGCGCTGGAATACCATGCCCACACGACGACGTAATTCCGCAACGTCGACATCTTTGTCATAGATGTTTTTCTCGTGCAGACGAATCTCGCCGGTAATTTTACAAATCTCAACCAAGTCGTTCATGCGGTTAATACAACGCAATAAGGTTGATTTACCGCAGCCCGATGGGCCGATAAAAGCGGTGACGCGGTTCTTTGGAATTGCCATGGAAATATCATGCAAAGCTTGAGCATCGCCGTAGTGCAGATTCAAATTGCGAATTTCCAGAGCGGTTTGATCCGCCGTTAAATTTTCTAAATCGAGGCTCTCTGCCTGATTGTTTGTCGGAGTTACCGAAATCATAGTAAGACCTTTTCGCTTCTGCTTCGTTAATTAATGCTCAAGTGAGCGATACTTTTCACGTAAATGGTTACGCACACCAATAGCCGTTAAGTTCAAGCCAATAATCACCGTTACCAACAGGAACGAGGTGGCGTAAACCAGCGGCCGCGCCGCTTCAACGTTCGGGCTCTGGAAGCCAACATCATAAATGTGGAAACCTAAGTGCATAAATTTGCGATCTAAATGGAAGTACGGGAAGTTACCATCCACCGGTAACATCGGTGCCGACTTCACCACACCTACCAACATCAATGGTGCAACCTCACCCGCCGCTCGGGCGACGGCCAAGATCAGACCGGTCATAATCGCCGGTGACGCCATTGGAATAATAATCCGCCACAGGGTTTCAGCTTTGGTCGCACCGAGTGCCAAGCTACCTTCGCGCAGCGTGCTTGGAATACGCGACAAACCTTCTTCGGTCGAGACAATGACCACTGGCAAAGTTAGAATCGCCAAGGTAATCGCCGCCCACATGACGCCCGGTGTACCAAAGGTTGGGCTCGGCAAGGCTTCTGGATAGAAGATTTGGTCAAGCGAACCACCCACCATGTAGACGAAGAAACCTAAACCGAATACCCCGTAAACAATCGAGGGTACACCCGCCAAGTTAATCACCGCGATCCGTATAAGCCGAGTCACTGCGTTTTTACCTGCGTATTCATGCAGGTAAATTGCAGCAACGACACCAAATGGCGTCACAATCACCGACATCAACAGCACCATAAATACGGTACCGAAAATCGCTGGGAATACACCACCTTCAGTGTTCGCTTCGCGCGGGTCTTCGCTGACGAACTTACCGATTTGGACGAAGAAGTGGCCAAGCTTTTCAACCAAGTTCATGTCGTTTGGAAAGTACACGGCTAACATGCGATACATCGGTAGCGTTACTTCTACTCCACGCATGTCGCGCATCACGACTTCATCACGGCTAGCTTGATCACGCAGTTCGAACAGCTCTTGTTCCAGCACTTGATAGTCTTCACGCAGTTGTTGCTCAGCGGCACTGATGCGAGCCTCTTCCTCAGCGGTGAGTTGCCCTTCAAGATCCAACGCGCGTCGCTCAAGACGCAACTGGTTCAACTGATAGTTGATGGCACCAATTTCGGTGTCTTGCAGATCCGCAGCTTGCTCGTTGATTTCAACGACGCGCTCTATACGCTCCTCAAGAATTTGATGCACGTTCTCTGAATTCGCTACTGACTCGCCATTTTCGAGAACATCGACGACGTAACCGTAGAAGTTACCGTCTTTCGAGCGTTCTAATTTAGCCAAATCGGAAGGCGTTTCGTCGCGGACGATTTGCGGCTTGAGCACCCAAGTAAAATCAAGTGGCACGTATTCACGGTTACCAATCTTAATCAACCAGCGATCAAGTGTCGGTTCATTGAAGTTATCCAGCTGTACACCCGACTCTTGTAAACGCTCAAGCGGAATCGTTTCGGTATCATAGACTTCACCAATGATGGTCGAAATCGAGCCATCGTTGGCACGCACATCCATCTCGTGGATCTGCGCTGGCCAAAAGAACGACAGACCGCGCCAGCCAATCAGTATCAGCAGCCCGATAACCGCGATCAGACTGATACTCACAGAACCTGCGGTGAGCCAAATCCAGGGTTTTCCTGAGTTAAACCATTGCTTCATGGAAATCCTCTCGCTTACATCGAGCTGTATTTATCGCGTAGACGTTGACGAACAAGTTCCGCCACCGTATTGAACGCGAAGGTGAAAACAAAGAGCACAAAGGCCGCCAAGAACAGAATGCGATAATGCGAGCTGCCAACTTCAGACTCTGGCATTTCAACGGCGATATTGGCCGACAAGGTGCGCATTCCTTCAAAGATATTCCAGTCCATAATAGGCGTGTTACCCGTCGCCATAAGCACGATCATGGTCTCACCAACGGCACGACCAAGCCCCATCATGACAGCCGAGAAAATCCCTGGACTCGCCGTTAACAAAACGACTTTGGTGAGCGTCTGCCACGTCGTTGCACCAAGTGCTAACGAGCCGTTCGATAAGTGCTTCGGTACACTAAATACGGCATCTTCGGCAATCGAGAAAATAGTTGGTATCACCGCAAAGCCCATGGCGATCCCCACTACCAACGAGTTACGCTGGTCGAAGGTAATACCAAGTTCGTTGGTGAGATACTGACGCACGTTGCCATCAAATAGAACGTTCTCGATCGCTGGTGACAGTTGAAACGAGAGCCAACCGACAAAAGCGACCAACGGTACTAGAACTAACGCAGCTCGACCGTCGGTGAGACGCGCCCGAATCACTTGCGGCAGCAAAGCGCTCGCCGCCGCAAATAACACGATGGCTAACGGCACCAACACGATTACCGCAATGATTCCTGGTAGATAGGACTCCACCAGCGGCGCCAGCCATAGCCCAGCCAAGAAACCAAGAATAACTGTCGGCAACGCCTCCATGATTTCTACGGTTGGTTTCACTACTTTGCGCACGCTTGGCGACATGAAGTAGGCAGTATAGACCGCGGCTGCGAGGCCAATCGGTACCGCAAACAACATAGCGTAGGCCGCTGCTTTAATGGTACCGAAAGAGATCGGGACTAAGCTAAACTTCGGTTCAAAGTCATCTGAACCCGAAGTCGACTGCCACACGTAATCTGGTTCCGGATAACCTTCATACCAGACTTCCTGCCACAAACCACTCCAAGTAACTTCTGGGTGTTCGTTGATCAGTTCGAACATATGCAACTGATTGCCTTCACGCATCAGTAAGGTATTTGCGCGAGGATCGATAACGAGTTGCTCGGCTTGATAAGCATCAGGGTGTCCACGGTACAACTCTGCTTCTGAGGTGGTGTGGAACACGCCTACTTCGCCGCTTTCGGCGATGGTGTAGAAGGTGCGGCGGTAATACTCAACAACGATCTCGGCAATCGCGCTGTCAGCCGCTTGGAAGTCACGAATGAACTGATAGCGGCGACCATCGTCACCGGCTACTTCAAACCATTGCGTGATTTTACCGTTGGCATGGCCAAACAACACCGAGCTCGCGCCCGCTAATAGGCTCATTGAGGTCACTTCGCCATAGCGTCGCGCATCCACATTAATCAACTGACGTTCTTTTATGGAACCCGTACGGGTCACATCATAAACCCAAAAACGATTGTTCTGCCGCACCATCACTTGGCGCAAATCAGGGGTAACCACCAGCTGGTCAACTGCGCCGTTAATCGGCAGCTCACTAACCTTTGATTCCATTTCCACTGCGCCACTTAAAAAGTTACGCTTGGCTTGCATAAAGTTTACCAGCACACGACCGTCGCTGGTTTGCGCTGCAAACAACTTCGACTCGCCATCATATTCATAAGCAAGCTTCACGATGTTTTGTTGCTGCGGATCAACCTGCAGTAATTCCCGATCTGAAAGTTCAACCTCGCGCGGCTCGACAAACATTTCACCGTCAATAAAACGACTGTTGAACTTGGGCTCCACAATTCGCACCGAACCACCGGGTACAGCATAGGCATAACGGTTGTTTTGCGGCTGCGTTTGCGTAAACGCAGTCGGCTGCTCCGCCGTCACTTTGGCCCGCAATAGTTCCTGACCAGGCTGCCAATCGGTACCTTTCTTTGCCTGCATTGCAAAATACACCAACTCACCTTCAGCGGTGAACTGGTAACCAATTTCCGATTGCTCTTCCATGCCCATGGCGACGACATTCTCCGCCGGCGTTTGGAAGCTGCGTTGGTGGTTGATTTCGACCCCACGGAAAATCGGTTCGATTACGTAAAGTAGGTAAAAGAAGATGAGCAACAATGCGACCAAGACCATCACCCCGCCGAAGCTTACGCCCCAGCGCGCCGCGCGGTCTTTAAAGAGTCGATAATTGCTGGCTCCCATTGAGGGTTTTGCTGCCGCCATCGTAACCTCGAGTGGTTGTGCAAGTTAGAAATTTCACTGCGCGCAGTATAGTCGAGAAGTATGACAGAATTGTTACAGCACCGTCATAAAACTGACATTTTCACGAAAACCGATGTTTGATGTTCGCTGTTTGCACGCTCGCTGCGCTCGCTCTTGGTTTAAACAAACAGCAAACAGCGAATAGCGAACAACGAAGAAAAACCCGGCGGGTGCCGGGTTTTTCGTTTTTAGTTGAGTCCGAGCTTTTCTAGTTCTTGCTCAACGACCATTTTCGGCAGCGGAATGTAACCGTCTTTATCGACAATCTCTTGTCCTTTTTTCGACAGTACCATTTTCAAGAACTCAGCAGTTGCTGGGTCAAGTGGCTTGTTTGGGTGCTTATTTACGTAAACGTACAAGAAGCGTGCAAGTGGGTACTTACCAGCCAATGCGCTTTCAGTTGTCGCATCCACATACTCACCGCCTTCTTCAACCGCGATAGGCACGGTTTTAACACCAGAGGTTAGGTAGCCGATACCTGAGTAACCGATAGCATTCAACGAGGTTGAAACAGACTGCACAACAGAAGCTGAACCTGGCTGTTCATTCACGTTCGCGCGGAAATCACCGTCACAAAGGGCGATCTCTTTGAAGTAACCGTAGGTGCCTGATACTGAGTTACGACCGTATAGCTGCAAGTCGCGGTTGCCCCAGCTGCCAGTTAGACCTAAATCGCCCCAACGCTGAACTTGTTCAGTAGCGCCACAAAGACGTGTGTTACTAAATACTGCGTCAACTTCAGCAATGGTCATGCCTTCAATTGGGTTGTCTTTGTGCACGAATACCGCCAAGGCATCGATTGCTACGCGAACAGGCGTCGGTTTGTAGCCATGACGTTTTTCAAAAGCTTCGATTTCTTTCGACTTCATACCACGGCTCATTGGGCCAAAGTTTGAAGTTCCTTCAGTAAGGGCCGGTGGCGCAGTTGATGAACCAGCCGCTTGAATCTGCATGTTCACGTTCGGGTAGAGGCGCTTAAACTCTTCTGCCCAGAAGGTCATCATGTTGGCCAAGGTGTCTGAACCAACAGAAGAAAGGTTGCCAGATAAACCGCTTACTTTCTCGTATTCAGGAAGGTTGTCGGTAGCTTTTTGCGCATGTGCTGAAGTGGCTACGAGGCCGGCTACGCTTAAAGCAAGAAGTACTGATTTAACTTTCATAATGACTCCAAGTGTCTGTGCTAAGGTCATGCCAAAAATAATGGGTTAAAAACTTAGCTTTGCTTAATCAACACTGGGAATTTTAGCAGGTCAATGTGACACTTTAATGACAACAGCTATTTATTTGTCATATTTCTGCCATTTTAGTGTCACGCTATGCGGGCGTAATCACCAGCTCTTCTGGAACTCGCACACTAAAGGTCGAACCACGTCCTACTACGGAGTCGATGGTAAGTTTGCAATGATGATGCTCAACGGCCTGCTTAACGATAGCTAAGCCAAGTCCTGAGCCGCCTTTGCTACTATTGCGATCTTTATCGATGCGGTAAAAGCGTTCGGTCAACAACGGAATATGCTCGGCCGGAATGCCCGGGCCATTATCGGTGACGCTAAATTCCATTTGTTTACCAACAGAGCGCCAGCGCACGGTAATCGTGCCCTTTGGCTGAGTATAATGAATGGCGTTAGTAATGAGGTTGGCGAACACACTGCGTAACTCATCTTCGCGCCCATACATTGTCTGGTCAGCAATCTCAAATCGTAAGTCATGCTGTTTTGCTTGATTGAGTTGCTCGGCATCTTGTTGGATACGACGAAGCAGTTCCGGAACATTAACGGCGCGCTCAAAAATATCCCCGCGGGCTGAGTCAATGCGTGACAACGATAACAGTTGGTCGACCAAATTACGCATCCGTGTCGACTGCCCATTCATATCCTTCACCGCTTTTTGTAGCAGCGCAGGAGGCATCGCACTGACATCATCGTCGAGCATTTCGAGGTAGCCTTGAATAACCGTCAACGGTGTTTTCAATTCATGAGATACGTTGGCAACAAAGTCTTTGCGCATTTGCTCGAGCCGGCGCAGCTGAGTCACATCACGCGCCATCAGCAAGTATTGATCCTCGCTGTAAGGCATGACGCGAATTTCTAACTCGATATCTTCGCGCACCGGCGACGGCAAATAAATTTCTTGGCTAAAGTCACCCTTTTGCAAGTACGCAATAAACTCTGGGTAACGGATCAGGTTTGACAACCGAATGCCCGTGTCCGCAGGCCACTTTAAGCCAAAATAAAACTGTCCAAGCTTGTTACACCAAATCAGCCCACCGTCCTTACGAAACACAATTGCCGCATCAGGAATAGCTTCTGAGGCCTCACGGAAGCGACGCAAGATACGCGCAAGCGCACGACGACGTTGTTGGCTGCGACGCTGCGTACGGTAGATTCCGTCGTAGATATAGCTCCAGCTACCCGGAGCACTCGGCGGCAACATGGTGCGACGGTGCCACAACCAATCGACAAGCTTGTATTGATAGAAGTAATGCCACGCGAGAATGCCGAGTAAGCCGATACTCAACACTTGCCAGAAATAGCCAAATAGCCAGCCGATTACGGCAAGAGGGGCGACATACCAAAGGAAGCCGCGCAGAATAAATACGGCGGAGAATCGTTTATCCATGTCGCACTACCCTACGCTGCAACAATTTATCTTGGTGAGAAGCGATAGCCGACACCACGCACCGTCTGCACCAAGCGATCATGGCCGTGCATTTCGATGGCTTTGCGTAATCGGCGAATATGGACATCCACGGTACGGTCTTCAACGTAGACATTCGTGCCCCAAACGTTATCGAGGAGTTGCTCTCGACTATACACGCGATCTGGGTGTGTCATAAAGAAATGAAGTAATTTAAATTCAGTTGGCCCCATATCGAGGCGGTCATTGTAGGCGCTCACTCGATGCGAAATGGGATCAAGCTTGAGTCCTTCGATTTCCAATGGTTCATCTAGCGCTGTAGGCGAGACTCGGCGGAACACTGCGCGCATCCGCGCCATCAGTTCTTTTGGCGAAAACGGTTTGGTAATGTAATCGTCAGCGCCGACCTCAAGACCACGGATTTTATCTTCTTCCTCACCACGCGCGGTGAGCATAATAATTGGAATACCACGCGTAAAATCATCGCTCTTGAGCTTCTTCGCCAACTGGATGCCCGAACCTCCTGGTAACATCCAGTCGAGCAGAATCATATCAGGGAAAGGCTCGACAATTTTCTCTAGGGCTACTTGATAATCGTTGGCTTCCACTGCTTGGTAGCCATGCTGCTCCATGACAAAGCTAAGCATTTCGCGAATCGGAGCTTCGTCTTCAACAATCAAAATTTTTCGTGACATCGTGCTTCACCTAGTCGTTTTTAAGCACCGCCATTATTACGACACAATATGACAGTTTTATGAATCTACGACATATTTGTGAAAATTACTGCAATTGAATGTCAATCCATACTAAACGATGGTCCGAAGAGCGTTCTCGCTTGCTGACTAAATCTGCTTTAGGTTCACCTTGGGCCGGCCAAAACACTCCGCCATCGATGATCCGAATACCAAACGTTGATGGCAGCACATAGTCAGCGCGTTTACGCCAACCTGCAGTATGTTGACCCGCCAGCGGGTTATCTGGTGTGTGAGCCTGACCACCAGCACTTTTAGGGAGAAACTCACCTTGTATTTTGGTGTTTTCTAACAACTGTTCAATGGTTCCTGGGACGTTATCATCGCTCTCTATCGAAGCATTCAAATCACCTGCGATGACAAATCGTTGTTGTGAGTCGAGTCCCCCTCGCCGTCCTTGATCGTCATAGATGTAGTCGGTGTCGAGGTCACTTACATATTCCTGCCAAAAACGTATTTCGTCATGGTTACGCCGCCCATTGCGGTTCTCTCCACCATCAAATACCGGTGGTGTCGGATGGCTGACCAGCATATGCAATGGGTAGCCTTTGACATCGAGCAGCACGTCCCAATGAGATTTTGAGCTAAGCGGCATTTGTGACCACGCATCGGCGCTGTACCAAGGTTCGTGAGAATTTGGCACCAACGGCTGTAAGGCACCGGGTAAGTCACGCCATTTGAAAAACTGAAAGGTTCGCGTCGCTGTTTGGTCTATCGGATACTTAGACAACACAGCCATGCCATATTGCCCAGGATAATTTCCGTACCCCCAAGCGTCATCTGCAACGCCACTCTCTTTGCCATCGCGATTGAGGTCAAACGGACTGGCCCGCCCTGTATTGACCGGTGCAATGAAGCTGTACGGATATTCAATCGGTGCTTCGCCATTTTGGCTGACCGCCAAAAAGTCGCGGCGAAAACTCTCCAATACTTGCGCTTCGGGTAAGTAATCAAATTCATTCAGAACGATCACATCCGGCCGCACATGTTGAATGATTTCTGCGATGGCACGAATTTGTGGATGCTGATCCGCAAGTGCTTGTGGCAAGGCTTGCGCGCCGGTGGTTTGCCATTGCTCAGAAGGTATGTAGTTCGACGCGTCCATACTCACATTGAAAGTTGCCACACGAAGTGTCACCGGCGGTTGTAAATTTTTTTTCGGCACATCACACCCATTTAAGAAAAAAGTGAACAAAGCTACAACACCGAACAGAATAGGCTTCATAGACATTCCTGCAACATTTGAAGAGCGAATAGGACAGTTTTTTATCATATTAGTTCGACTTTATCGGTGCAATTGCCAGCAAAATTGATTAAAATACTGTCACATTTTTGACACAACCAAGTGTTATAAAAGCGTAGAATTAATTCACAAGGCTCAACATCAAGCGGTATTGCCTTTCTAAGATTTTTTTTTAAACCACAACCCAGGAAATTAAGAAAGATGAGTACATCTCTGCGATTTTCGCGCACCGCAAGTGCCGTCGCAATTGCCTTAGGCTTTGCCTCAGCAACAGCGGTAGCACAAGACACCTCAGCTTCTATGCGAGGCGAAATTCTTGGACCCCAAGGTAGTGGCGCAGCCAATACCACGGTTGTTATTGAACACATGCCTTCAGGTAGCCGTACTGAAGTAAATACCGATAACAACGGTAGCTTCATTGCCAGCGGTTTACGTGTTGGCGGTCCTTACCGCATCACTATCGATTCAGACGTGTATCAAGACGCTCAATACTCAGAAGTGTTCTTGAAACTTGGCGAAACCTTCCGCCTTAATGCACAACTTGAATCAGCTAATGTTGAGCGCATCAGTGTGACTGGTCAAGCGATCAACTACGCACAATTGAATAATGGCTCAAGCAGCTCATTCGGCGAAGAGCAAATCGAATCACTGCCTACTTATAGCCGTGACTTGAAAGAAATCGTACGTTTGAACCCACTTGCGACTCAGTTGGGCGACGGCGACCAGTTGGTTGTTGCAGGTAACAACCCGAAATACAACTCTATTACTGTTGATGGTATCAACCAGAATGATGATTTTGGTTTGAACAACAACGGATACCCAACCCAAGGTTCACCGATTTCAATCGACGCGATTGAGCAGATCACTGTTGACGTAGCGCCTTTCAATGCGAAAGACACTAACTTCACTGGTGCGAAAGTGAACGCGGTAACCAAATCAGGTACCAACGAACTTGAAGGTTCATTCTTCTATCAGTACACCAGCGACAGCCTCGCCGGCGACGCTGAAGCTTCAAAGTACGACGAAGATGCTTTGCCGCCGAATGTTGACTACGAAGAGAAGACTTTAGGTTTTGGTCTTGGTGGTCCAATCATCAAAGACAAATTGTTCTTCTACGTGAACTATGAGACCCAAGATGAGAGCAACGCGCCTTATCGTGGTCCTATCGGTTCTGACGCAGCAAACATTGCGAACATCACTACCGAAGAGCTTAACGAAGTATTGGCAATTGCGCGCGAAGTCTATGGCTTAAGCGACAGCCAACTCGGTGGCTGGGACATTCCAGCAGACGAAGAAGACAATAAACTTCTCGTTAAACTTGACTGGAACATCAGCAACGAACACCGTGCTGCGTTTACTTATCAGCGCACCGACGGCAACTCGATTCGTAACCAATACGGCGGCGACGGTACGTTGACGTTGTCTTCAAGCTGGTACAACAACGAGCAAATTCTTGATGCTTACGCAGTGCAAGTTTACTCAAACTGGAGCTCAAACTTCTCGAGCGACATCAAGCTTTCGCACAAGAACGTTGAAGCGATTCAAGATCCTTTGAACGGTCGTACCATGGGTATGGTTACCGTTGAAGTGGGTGGCCGTAACGCCATTGAATTTGGTCCTGACTATTCACGCCACGCGAACGAAGGTGAAAACACCACCATCGAATTCCAAGCGAACGGTGAATACCTGATCGGCGACCACGCGATTGGCTTTGGTTATGCTTTCTCAGAAACCGATATCTACAACTTGTTCGTACAGAACGCTTTAGGTTCATGGGAATTCGATAGCATCGAAGACTTCCGTAACCGTGAAGCAGGCGCATTCTACTATTCAGGTAGTTTGACTGGCGACATCAACGATGCCGCTGCGAACTTCACTCAAGGCCAGCAAGCTGTTTATATCCAAGATACGTGGCAGCCAACTTGGGACCTAGAGCTAATGTTCGGTGTGCGTTACGAGCGTATGCACGCTGAAGACAAGCCGATGTACAACCCGAACTTTGCTGCACGTTACGGCTTTGCAAACACTGAAAACCTCAACGGTAAAGACTTGATCTTGCCACGTGTAGGTTTCAAGTATCAGTTGACTGACGACGTTCAATTGCGTGGTGGCTTCGGTCGCTATGCCGGTGGTCGTCCTAATGTTTGGGTATCAAACTCATACACTAACAATGGCTTGACCTTCTCTCAGTTTGACCGTTTCTTGTCAGACGTGCCATGGTCAGTCTTCTTCGACAATGTCGACCCAACTGAAGTACCACAAGCTGTTAAAGACGGTTTGATTGCTGACGGTTATGTGAATGCTATTGACCCGGACTTTGACTTGCCTTCAGACTGGCGTGGTAGCTTCGGGGTTGATTTCAACAGTTTCAGCATCCCAGCACTTGGTGATGACTGGTTCGCAAGTGTTGAATACATCTACACCCGTCGTAAAGATGACGTGCAGTGGAAAGACTTAACTCGTGTACCGCTGTTAGACGAAAATGGCCAACCACGTCGCACCGTCGACGGCGGTCGTATCATTTATGTAGTTGACGATCCGCTTGACGACCACACTCCAGGCAGTGTTGGCGATCACGGTAACGTACAGCGTTATGACTTGTTGCTTACCAACGGCGACGGTGGTAAGAGCCAAATCTTTACCACAACCCTTGGTAAAGCATGGGACAACGGTCTAAGCATGCGTGCAAGCTACACCAACCAAGACATCCAAGAAGCGGTTGCAGGTAGCTCGAGTACTGCTATCTCTAACTACCGTTTCCCGGTTGCTATCGACCGTCAAAACGTTCGTCCAGGCACTGCGTCTTACCAAGTTGAGCACCGCTTCATGGCGGACGTAACCTACAAGACTGAAATCTTTAATGGTTACACCTCAACCTTCGGTCTCTTCTGGGAACGTTACTCAGGTCGTCCTTGGGGCTATGTGTATGACAGCTACGGTGACGTAAGCTTTGGTAACCAGCCGTTCGGTACCTTGGGTCAATCGTCAGTTTACCTGCCGTACATCCCAACCGGTGCTGATGATCCAGCAGTTGCCTACGAAGATGGCTTTGGTTACGACCAGTTCATGGAATACCTCGAGCGCGCAGGTCTTTCTGGTTATGCTGGCGAATACTTGCCACGTAACACTGAGCGCGGTCCTTGGACCACCAACTTGGACTTCAAATTTACCCAAGAACTTCCAGGGTTTGCTGAAGGCCACAAAGGTGAGTTGTATATCAACGTGCGTAACTTGATTGCTATCTTCGATAAAGATGCAGGACAGAAACACGTGTTGCCATACGGCGACAACGTGCGTGAGTTGGTAAGTGCTTATATCAACGACGACGGCCAATATGTTTACGGTACCCCGTACAACAATCGTGCCTTCGACTTGGTAACTCAAGCACCTACGCGTTACTTGCCAGAGCGTTCAACGTGGCAGGCTAAGATCGGTATCCGTTACCGCTTCTAAGCGCGTTGCTAACATCTAAAGTGTAAAAAAGTACAGAAATGTACAAAAAGCCCTCGCAATTGCGGGGGCTTTTTTTTAGAATGCGCGCCATATTGCTTTCTTACTTCAGAGATCGCTAATGGACCACGAACGTTACATGCGTCGCGCCCTTGAACTGGCACAACAAGCCGAAGCTATCGGTGAAGTGCCTGTCGGCGCCGTTGTGGTCGCCAATGACACCATTATCGGCGAAGGCTATAACGAAGTTATCCGTCTTAGCGATCCCTCGGCACATGCCGAAGCCCAAGCCATTCGTGCCGCTGGGCAACATCTCAAAAATTATCGTCTCGTTGACACGACTTTATATGTTTCTTTAGAGCCCTGCGCCATGTGCGCGGGGCTTATTACACATGCGCGCATCAAAACCTTAGTCTTCGCTGCACCAGATCCGCGTACCGGCGCTACCGGCAGCGCCATCGACGTGCTTAATCACGCCACCATGAACCATAAAGTTGAGGTGGTCGGTGGGGTCCTTGAACACGAATCAGCAGCGATTTTGCAGAATTTCTTCCGTAAAAAGCGTGAACAGGCAAAGAACAAGAAACGTGAAGAAAATAGTGTGCATTGATCAATTTTTGGCTACTATTTCATCAAACTGTCATAGAAGTCGCATAGGATTTGTCACCCAATAAAGACAATTTGTTCTAACCACAACCCAGGAAAGCAACATCATGTTGAATAATAAACCTAGTCGTATTGCTGCCGCAGTCGCACTTGCCATTGGCTTGTCCGCAACTGCTACGGCACAAGAGACCTCATCTAGTATCCGTGGCGTCGTAACCAACGAAAGCACCGGGCAAACCATCGCTAATGCAAGCGTGACTTTACGTGATGAACGTACCGGCACCAGCACTACGTTGTCAGCAAACGCCAATGGTCTGTTCTCAGCTCGTGGTCTTGCAGTTGGTGGTCCTTACACTTTAACCGTTACCGACAACATGGGTAATACCGAAGTTGTTGAAAACGTCTACCTAACTCTTGGTGAAACTGAAAACTTAAGTGTGCAAATCGCGCAACAAAGCGTTGAGCGTATTGAGGTTTCTGGCCGTCGCTTAACCATGACTTCTGGTTCAAGCAGCCCAGCATCTAACTTCAGCTTGAATGACTTACAAGAGCAACCTGCTGCGAATCGTGATATCAAAGACGTGGTACAAATTGACCCACGTATCTATATCAACGAAACCAACGCACGTGACATTCAGTGTGGCGGTGCCAACCCACGTTTCAATAGCTTGACCGTTGATGGTGTGCGCACCAACGATAACTTCGGTTTGAACTCAAGTGGTTACCCTACTGAGCGCATGCCGTTCTCTTACGATGCCATCGAGCAGGTTGCCGTAGAATTAGCACCGTTTGATGTTCAGTACGGCGGCTTCACCGCATGTAACATCAACGCTGTTACCAAATCAGGTGAAAACGAATTCTTCGGTAGCGTCTTCTTTGACTACACCAACGACTCTTTGACCGGTGACAAACTCGAAGGTGAGCCAGTAAATATTGGTGCCTTTAACGAGAAACGTTACGGCTTCAATGGCGGTGGCGCACTGATTAAAGACAAACTTTTCGCATTTGTTGCTTACGAAAAGCTTGAAGGTTCTGACACTTTCGACCGTGGTCCTGAAGATGCCAACGTTGCAACTCCAGTGCTTGGCGTAACGCAAGCAGATCTTGACCGTATCGCTGGTATCGCGCGTGACGTTTACGGCTTTGAGCCAGGTTCATTCCCATCAAGCTTGCCGGTTGAAGATGAAAAATTCTTGGCAAAAATTGACTGGTACATCAACCAAGACCACCGTGCACAGTTCACTTACAACTACAACGATGGCTACTCAATCGCAGAATCAGACGGCGATGACAACGAGCTAGAATTCTCAAACCACTTCTACTCACGTGGTGCAGAGTTCAACTCATACGTTGCGCAGTTGTACTCTGACTGGACTTACAACTTCTCAACTGAGCTCCGTGCTGGTTACTCAGAGTTAGAGAACGCGGTTGTACCTTTAGGTGGAACTGAAATCGGTGAAGTGCAAATCCGTCACAACGGTAACACCATTTACCTCGGCGCTGATGACTCACGTCACTCGAACAAGCTTGCTTATGACACTATGTTCTACAAGCTTTCAGGTACTTACTTGTACAACGATCATACCTTCACTTTCGGTTACGAATATGAAAGTTATGACGTGTTCAACCTGTTCATTCAGGAGTCACAAGGTGAGCACCGCTTTAGCTCAATTGACGACTTCGAAAATGGTATAGTTAACCGCATCATTTATGAAAATGCTGCAGGTACCAACAACCCTGACGATGGCGCGGGTCAATTCAAGTACGCAGTTAACACGCTTTATGCGCAAGACGAGTACTACTTTATTGATCACGACCTAACCCTTACTTTAGGTCTTCGTTATGACTGGTACACCACCAGCGATGCACCAACCCTAAACCAAGCTTTCCAAGACACCTATGGTTTCGCTAACACTGCGACCCTAGATGGCGAAGGTTTGATTCAACCACGTGTTGGTATGAACTGGGTTGTGAATGACCAATTAGAAGTACGTGGTGGTTTCGGTCTGTACTCAGGTGGTAACCCGAACGTTTGGTTGTCTAACAACTACTCAAACAACGGTGTGAGCTTGTATGAAGCTAACCGTTTCGGCGTCAACTTGTTTGACCTTGACTACGGTACTGGTAGCCCAATCATCGACATCCCATTGGAAATGATCGACGAAGTTGCCGAAGCAGCAGGCCGTGGCCCAGTGAACGCACTTGACCCGAACTTCGAAATTCCAAACGAATGGAAGTTCGCATTGGGTGCAACCTATGTGACTGAAAACGACTACGTTTTGATGGCTGACTTCTTGCACACTCGCAAGCAAGACGCGGCAATCATTAAAGACCTTCGTGCGGTTCAATCTGGTACAGCTCCAGACGGTCGTCCAATCTACTCACGTAGCGGTTCAGATGCCTTCTTGTTAACCAACGTTGATGGCGACGCTGGCGACCAAACGAGCATCAGCTTCGCAATTTCAAAAGAGCACGATTGGGGCTTCGATTGGTCACTTGCTTACGCATGGAACAAAGCTGAAGACGTCAACCCAATGACCAGCTCTGTTGCGTATTCAAACTACACCAGCGTTGCAACTGCTGATGCTGAAAACCCTGGCATCGCTACGTCGAACTATGAAATCCCACACCGCTTCACTTTCCGTGGTACTTACACCACTGAATGGTTAAACGGATACGATACTAAGTTCAGCGTATTCGGTTCTGCGAACAAAGGTCGTCCATACAGCTACACCATGAACGCAGCGGTAGGTGATATCACCAGCGGTCGCTCGTTACTCTACGTGCCAGACGGTATGAACGACAGCAACGTAGTTTGGGGCGATGACCTAACTGAAGCGCAAATCCAAGAGTTCTTGGCGTTTATCGATAACCACGGTTTGAGCCAATACGCGGGCGGTATCGCTCCTCGTAACGAGTTCAACAGCGACTGGTGGCACAAGGTTGACCTGAAAGTAGAGCAAGAATTGCCAGGCTTTATGGAAGGTCATAAATCTAGCATTTACTTTGTTGTCGATAACTTCACTAACATGCTGAACGACGACTGGGGTGTCTTGTACGAAGCAAGCTTCCCACGCGCAGTAAACGTTGCTGAAGTTGATATCAACGACCAAAACCAGTGGGTATTCGAAGAGATCAACCCACGCATCAACTCTGTTCAAGGCCGTGCTGGCTCTCCATCACTCTGGAGCGTTCGCTTAGGCTTCCAGTACGACTTCTAAGTCTGACGGACGAGCACAAAAAACCCGGCTTTCGAGCCGGGTTTTTTATTGCCTGTATTAACAGGTAGTACAGGTCTTATAGGTCGTTAAAAGGCTTAACCTAAATAGACGCGCGCGTTACGGAACATGCGCATCCATGGGCTATCCTCGCTCCAATCATCTGGATGCCAGCTGTTGGCTACCGTACGGAATACGCGCTCCGGGTGTGGCATCATAATGGATACGCGGCCATCTGGCGTAGTTAAGCCGGTTATCCCCTCAGGTGAGCCATTCGGGTTCGCAGGATACTGACTAGCGATACTGCCATCGTTGTTGATGTAGCGCATTGCCACCAAGCCTTTCGCTGTTACTTCGGCAAGGTTATTACCTTTGAACTCGGCGCGTCCCTCACCATGCGAAACCGCGATTGGCATTTTTGAGCCCGCCATTTCTTTAAAGAATAGCGATGGGCTGTCCTGTACTTCAACCATGCTAAAGCGCGCTTCAAAACGTTCAGAACGGTTGGTTACGAAATGCGGCCATGCTTCAGCGCCAGGAATCAAGTCGCGTAGGTTCGACAGCATCTGACAGCCGTTACAGACGCCTAGCGCGAAGGTCTTCTCACGCTCAAAGAAGGCTGCGAATTGGTCGCGTGCACGGCTATTGAACAAGATCGATTTAGCCCAACCTTCACCGGCACCTAAAACGTCACCGTAGGAGAAACCACCACAAGCCACGAGGCCATTGAATTTCTCAAGGTTTACGCGACCACTTAAGATGTCGCTCATGTGCACATCGATAGCGGCAAAGCCCGCGCGGTCAAAGGCAGCAGCCATTTCCACGTGCGAGTTCACCCCTTGCTCACGCAAAATAGCAACCACTGGATCGCGACCCGTATTGATATAAGGGGCCGCGATATCTTCGCTGCTATCGAAACTTAAATCAGCAAACAAACCGCTGTCGTTGGTATTTTGCTTCGCCGCAAATTCTTCATCGGCACAGGCAGGGTTATCACGCAAGCGCTGCATTTGATGTGTCGTTTCCGCCCAAATTGAGCGATAGTGACTGCGCGCGTGCTCAAGCACCACTTGGCCATCGCGGGTAAACTGTACGACGTCTTCGTCGGTGACCTCACCAATCACGTTTACGACATCTGCAAGGCCTGCCTCAGCGTAGACCGCCTGCACTTTATCAACGTCTTCGCTACGTACTTGAATCACCGCACCGAGCTCTTCGTTAAAGAGCGCAGCAAGGTCATGCTCATGCATGCCGTCAAGGCGCACATGCACACCACAGTGACCGGCAAAGGCCATCTCTGCGACTGTAACGAATAAACCGCCATCCGAGCGGTCATGGTAGGCCAGTAATTTCTTCTCACGGATCAGTTTTTGCGTCGCATTAAAGAAGCCTGCGAGCAGCTCAGCGTCGTCCACCGTAGGAGCATTTTTGCCTAATTGACGATAAACCTGAGCCAATGCCGAACCGCCTAAGCGCGCTTTACCGGCCCCTAAGTCAATCAGGAGTAACTTGCTTGCACCTTTATCGGTGCGTAGCTGTGGAGTAAGCGTACGGCGTACATCGCGGACGCGACCGAATGCGGTAATGACCAAGCTTAATGGCGCAGTAACGGCTTTATCTTCACCATTTTGCTGCCATTGGGTCTTCATCGACATGGAGTCTTTACCCACCGGAATGGTCAGACCTAGCGCTGGACATAGTTCTTCGCCCACGGCTTTTACCGCTTCATACAAGCCCGCATCTTCGCCAGGGTGCCCTGCCGCGGCCATCCAGTTGGCAGATAGTTTGATATGTTTCAAATCGCCAATATCTGCAGCGGCAATATTGGTCAACGCTTCACCCACCGCCATTTTTGCCGAGGCAGCAAAATCTAATAGCGCTAATGGGGTACGTTCACCCATCGCCATTGCTTCACCCGCATAGCTATCATAACTTGCGGCGGTCACCGCCACGTCAGCCACTGGGATTTGCCATGGCCCCACCATTTGGTCACGCGCAACGAGGCCGGTAACCGAGCGGTCACCGATGGTAATCAAGAAGGTCTTTTCCGCAATCGCAGGTAAGCGCAATAGACGCTCGGCAGCCTCATCCAAGCGGATCTCTTGGCTTGCCAGTTCGCTGCCCTCGGCACGCTTCGACTGCACATCGCGGTGCATTTTCGGTGGCTTGCCGAGTAACACCTCAAGAGGCAAATCAATCGGGGTATTGTCGAAATGCGAATCCGTCAGTGTAAGGTGTTCTTCTTCCGTCGCTTCACCGATAACTGCATAAGGTGCGCGTTCACGCTCACAAATCGCCGCAAAGGTGTCCATGTGTTCAGCAGCGATAGCTAACACATAGCGCTCTTGTGATTCGTTACACCAAATCGCCAATGGCGACATGCCAGGTTCATCGTTCGGCACTTTGCGTAACTCAAAGTTACCACCGCGACCGCCATCGCTCACGAGCTCTGGCATCGCGTTCGAAAGGCCACCCGCCCCGACGTCGTGAATGAAGGCAATAGGATTCTTTTCACCAAGTTGCCAACAACGGTCAATAACTTCTTGGCAGCGACGCTCCATCTCTGGGTTATCACGCTGCACCGAGGCAAAATCTAAGTCTTCGCTCGAGGTACCTGAGGTCATAGACGATGCCGCACCGCCACCAAGGCCGATGTTCATCGCTGGACCACCCAGCACAACAAGCTTCGCGCCAACAGGGATCTCACCTTTCTCGACATGGTTCTCGCGAATATTCCCCATACCGCCGGCGATCATGATCGGCTTATGATAGCCGCGCACTTCTTCGCCATTGTGACTGCTTACTTTTTCTTCGAAGGTACGGAAGTAACCCGTCAGTGCCGGACGACCAAATTCGTTATTAAAGGCTGCGCCACCTAGCGGGCCATCAAGCATGATTTCAAGCGCTGTAACAATCCGATCGGGCTTGCCAAAGTCTTCTTCCCACGGCTGTTCAAAGCCAGGAATGCGCAAGTTGGAAACGCTAAAACCAACCAAACCAGCTTTCGGCTTCGCACCACGGCCGGTTGCGCCTTCGTCACGAATTTCACCACCTGAGCCGGTTGCGGCGCCAGGGAATGGCGAAATCGCTGTCGGATGGTTGTGTGTTTCGACCTTCATCAAAATGTGTACTGGCTCGTGGAAATAGCTATATTCGCCGGCTGCTGCAGTGCCCGCTGGATAAGGATAGAAGCGCCCCGCTTCTGAACCTACCATCACTGCGGCATTATCTTTATAGGCCGAAAGCACATGGTCCGGGGTTGCTTCGAAGGTGTTCTTGATCATTTTGAACAGCGACTTCAGCTGTTCTTTGCCATCGATGGTCCAATCCGCGTTAAAGATCTTATGGCGACAGTGTTCAGAGTTTGCTTGCGCAAACATGTAGAGCTCAATGTCATTTGGATTGCGACCCAATGCATTGAAGTTCTCGAAAAGGTAATCGATTTCATCGTCCGCAAGCGCAAGACCCATTTCGATATTCGCTCGCTGTAATGCTTCGCGGCCACCAGCAAGAATATCGACCGAGGCCAGCGGAGCCGGTTCTGCAGCGGCAAACAATGTTTGCGCATCTTGTAGGCTATGCATGACTGTTTCCGTCATTCGGTCATGTAAAAGCGCTTGTGCAGTCGCAAACTGCTCTTCACTCAATTCACCTTCAAGATAATAAGCAATGCCGCGCTCAATACGACGAATCTGCTGCAAACCACAATTATGGGCGATATCGGTGGCTTTCGATGACCACGGCGAAATTGTTCCTTGGCGTGGCGTCACTACCAGCAAGCGCCCTTCTGGTAGATGCTGCGCTAATGCAGGGCCGTACGTGAGTAGCTTTTTCAAGACATGCTGGTCCGCTTCATCCAATGCACTTTTTACATCTACAAAGTGCATGTATTCAGCATAGATGTCTTGCACCGGCACATCGGCTTGTTGCAGACGTTGCAATAACTTTTCCGTTCGGAATTCAGATAGGGCTGGGGCGCCGCGTACTATCTCCACAGATCATTCTCCAGATTGGCATTGGATGGCAATTACGACTTTTCGCAGCCGCGTATTATAAAGGTTTAATCGTCTTTTTCACATAACCGAAACCACTTCTGCCGACGATCATTCAGCAGGTGGCGTTTCTTGCGTAACCATGCTCGGCGACGCGCATGCGGAACCAGACGTTTTGTTGTACGCATTAGGGGGCCTCATCACCACTTCCCGTGGGAAGTGAAATATCTAGCGGCTGAGCTGGGATGCGTCCTCTTTCATCCAACCAAACCAAAGTATCGTAGTAGCGACGAATATTCCCTACATATCGCACCGGTTCATCACCACGCGCAAAGCCATAACGCGTTTGACGGTAATATTTTTTCTGTCGTAATAAGGGTAGTCGTTTGCGCACGTCAATCCAGCGATCGGGGTCAGCGCCTTGGCGTTCTGTCAGTACCCGCGCATCTTCTAAATGACCATAGCCAATATTATAGGCAGCAAGTGCAAACCAGGTGCGGTCTGGCTCTGGTATGCGCGCCGGTATGGTATCAAGCATGCGCTCAAAATAACGCGCCCCACCACGAATGCTCTCTTCTGGATTCAAGCGGCTGCTTACCCCCATCTGTTCTGCGGTCGGCAGCGTCAGCATCATCAAACCGCGCACACCCGTAGGGGATGTAGCCCGCGGGTTCCATAAGCTTTCTTGGTAGGAAATGGCAGCGAGCAAACGCCAATCAAGGCGGCCTGAATGCTCAACAAAGAAGTCGCGGTATTTAGGAAGTGTGCTTTGCACTGCATCGATAAAATAACTGGTATCGACATAATTAAATTGCGAAACATGACCAAAATGGCGGTCAACCAACTGCGCTAGTTCACCCGAGGCGCGCAAGTCACCAAAGAAACGGATAACTTCCGCGTACAACGAGCCATCACGTCCAGGCGCCAGCATCCAGCTGATATCAAGATCCTCACGTACGGTAAACGCGACACTGATGTTCGGAAAATAGCGCCGCTGCATATCAAGTATGTTGCTATCGGTAATCGTAAAAGCGATTTCCCCCTCAACGACAGAGCGCAATAATTCCGTGGCATCATGCTCATTGGTGGCGCGCCATTGTAGATTCGGATAGTCCTTAGCATTGCGTTGCAGCCAATCATGATGGCTGCTGCCCGCAACGACGACCACTTCACCATCTACTTGTGTCCAGTCACGCGGTCGATCACGGGAGCCTTGGCGGTAAACCAGCCGTTGGGCGACTTCTTGATAAGGGGGACCGAAGCGATAACGGCGATCGCGGCGCGGAGTGCGGTCGAGACCGGCAGCGATGATATCGACTTGCGCTTGGTCAAGGAGCGAAAAGAGATCATTGACGTTGTAGCGTGAAACGACTTCGAGCTCTACGTCGAGTTGTTCAGCAAAAGTAGCAGCGAGTGCGTATTCAAGCCCTCCTTCACTTTCGAGATCATGGTAGTAGGTTGTCGGCCCCAACAAGGTTCCGACCCGCAACACACCACGCTCCTTAATTTGTGCAAGGTGGTCGGGCTGCGGTTGCGGCGCGCAGCCAGCCAATAGCACTATCGCTATAACGGCAAGCCAACGCGCCATGCTAATTACTCCCACTCAATGGTGGCAGGAGGTTTACCTGAGATGTCATAGACCACCCGTGAAATACCATCAATTTCATTGATGATACGGTTGGACACTTTTTCCAAGAGTTCATAAGGTAAATGTGCCCAACGTGCGGTCATAAAGTCAATAGTTTCGACAGCACGCAATGCAATCACCCAATCGTACTTTCGTGCATCGCCCATGACACCTACTGAGCGTACCGGCAAGAACACGGCGAAAGCTTGGCTGACATCGTGATAAATCCCAGCATTGCGTAGTTCGGAAATAAAAATATGGTCCGCGCGACGCAGCAAGTCACAGTATTCTTTCTTCACCTCCGCCAGCACGCGCACCCCAAGACCTGGGCCTGGGAACGGGTGACGATAGAGCATATCGTATGGCAGACCGAGTTCGAGACCAATCTTGCGTACTTCGTCTTTGAACAGTTCACGCAACGGTTCAACTAACTCAAGTTTCATGTCTTCTGGCAAGCCACCCACATTGTGGTGCGATTTAATCACGTGCGCTTTACCAGTTTTTGAGCCAGCCGACTCAATCACGTCCGGGTAAATAGTGCCCTGCGCTAAGTAAGAAACGTCGTTGATGCGAGTTGCCTGCTCATCAAAAATTTCGATAAATACACGACCGATAATTTTACGCTTCGCTTCTGGGTCATGTTCACCGGCAAGTGCGTCCAGGAAGCGATTCTCAGCATCGACATGAACGATGTTCAAACCATAATGGTCACCGAACATTTCCATGACTTGCTCGGCTTCTTTGTAACGCAACAAGCCATTGTCGACGAACACACAGGTCAGCTGATCGCCGATGGCGCGGTGGAGTAACATGGCAGTGACGGAGCTATCCACGCCGCCAGACAAGCCTAACACCACTTTGCCATTACCTACTTGCTCACGGATACGCGCTACGGCGTCATTAATGATGTGCGCAGCTGTCCAGTTGGTCTCACACTCACAGATCTCCACCACGAAGTGCTCGAGCATCCGCATGCCTTGGCGTGTGTGGGTTACTTCAGGGTGGAACTGCACGCCATAAAAGTCACGCGCATCATCAGCCATTGCCGCGATTGGACAGGTTGGTGTCTGTGCCACGATATGGAAGCCTTCTGGCGCTTCAATGACTTTATCGCCATGACTCATCCACACATCAAGCAGTGGATTACCATTCTCGTGTACTGCGTCTTCAATGTGATGGAACAACGGGCACGGCTCGGTGCGTTCAACTTGGGCGTAACCAAATTCACGCTCCAATGAGCCTTGAACTTTACCCCCCAGTTGCGCGGCCATGGTTTGCATGCCGTAGCAGACACCTAAGACGGGTACACCCGCTTCAAAAACATACTCAGGTGCGCGTGGTGAACCTTCTTCGGTTACTGATTCTGGACCACCCGACAAAATAATGCCGTTTGGATTAAAGTTTTTAATATCTTCGGCGTCGACGTCCCACGCCCACAACTCACAATAAACGCCAATTTCACGAATACGACGCGCAATTAACTGCGTGTACTGTGAACCAAAATCTAAAATCAATATGCGATGCGCATGAATATCTTGCATGTCGGCTTAACCCATTCGGTAGTTTGGAGCTTCTTTGGTGATTTGCACATCGTGCACGTGTGATTCGCCCATACCTGCAGAGGTCACACGAACGAATTGCGGCTTGGTACGCATTTCTTTAATCGTCGCACTGCCAGTCAGCCCCATCGCTGAACGCAGACCGCCCATTTGCTGATGGATAATCGTCGCAATTGGGCCTTTATAGGCGATGCGCCCTTCGATGCCTTCAGGTACTAGCTTTTCGGCTTCGTTACTGGCTTGGAAATAACGGTCAGATGAGCCGTGACGCTGATTCATCGCACCTAAGCTTCCCATACCACGATAAGACTTATAGTAACGGCCTTGATACAGCTCTACTTCACCTGGAGATTCTTCCGTACCGGCTAGCATGCTGCCAACCATGACGCAGTCCGCACCAGCAGCAATCGCCTTGGCAATGTCGCCTGAGAAGCGAATACCGCCATCGGCAATCACTGGAATACCAGTCCCTTTCAGTGCATCCACGGCGTCACTGATGGCAGTGATTTGTGGGACGCCACAGCCGGTTACGATACGGGTCGTACAAATAGAACCAGGACCGATACCCACTTTCACGGCATCAACACCGGCATCGGCAAGTGCTTTGGCACCTGCCCCTGTCGCGACATTACCTGCGATAAGCTGGAGGTTCGGATATTCTTTACGAACATAAGCGACGCGATCAATCACGCCTTGTGAATGGCCATGCGAGGTATCGATGAGCAACACATCAACGCCTGCTTCGACCAACGCTGCGATGCGTTCTTCCGTGCCAGGACCCACACCGACAGCGGCACCTACGCGCAAACGACCGAGCTCATCTTTACAGGCATTAGGTTTGTTTTCAGCTTTGGTGAAATCCTTCAGGGTGATCATACCGCGCAAATGGAAGGCGTCATCCACCACGAGAATTTTTTCGATGCGGTGTTTGTGCATTAAGCCTAAGATTTCCTCGCTGCCAGCACTTTCCTTGACCGTGATGAGGTTTTCTTTTGGCGTCATGATAGTGGCAACACGCTTGCTATTGTCGCTCTCTGCGCGAGCGTCACGGCCGGTGATAATACCAACGAGCTCACCGCTACTCTCAACGACCGGAAATCCGTGAAAGCCATGTTCGACACTTAACGCGCGAATTTCACCAAGCGTGGTGTCAGGCGTAACCGTAACGGGGTCAGACACCATACCGCTTTCGTATTTTTTAACTTTGCGTACATGTGCAGCTTGCTCAGCAATGGTCATGTTTTTATGGACAAAGCCAATACCACCTTCTTGCGCTAGCGCAATAGCTAACGCCGCTTCAGTAACGGTATCCATAGCGGCCGAGACCATTGGAATATTCAGCTCAATACCGCGCGTCAGACGCGTGCGCAGGTCAGCAGTATGAGGTAAAACGGTCGAGTGACCGGGGACGAGTAAAACATCGTCAAAGGTAAGTGCTTCTTGAGCGATTCGTAGCATGGCAACATCCCACTAGCTGAGTTAATGTTGCGGGCAGATTTTACTCGTAATCGGCTTTTCAGTAAACTAATTTTTTTACTAATCGCTACTTAACTAAGGTTCCGCCTCATGCCCGATGCCGCCATTTTTACCGTTGCTCAATTGAATGCTGAAGTACGTCAAGTACTTGAGCAAGGATTTGGCTCGATTTGGCTAATTGGTGAAATTTCGAACTTTGCGGCGCCAAGCTCGGGACATTGGTATTTTACCCTCAAAGACGAACGCGCCCAGATCCGCGCGGCGATGTTCCGTAATGCCAATCAACGGGCTAAAGTCCGTCCGCAACACGGCATGCAGGTGTTGGTTCGCGCCAAGCTCACGGTGTACGAACCACGTGGCGATTATCAGCTGATTGTCGAGCATATGGAAGACGCTGGGGCAGGCCTGCTGCAGCAGCGCTATGAGCAGTTGAAGAATAAGCTTCAGGCCGCAGGACTGTTTGCCCCTGAACACAAGCAACCCCTGCCCGATACGATTCGTAAGGTAGGCGTCATCACTTCTCCAACGGGCGCGGCAATTCGCGATATTCTGGCCGTTCTGCAACGTCGTGATCCAAGCATTGAAGTGATTATTTATCCAAGTGCCGTGCAAGGGCAGAGTGCTGCCAACGATTTACTCTTTGCGCTGCAGCGTGCCATTGCGCGCAACGAGGTCGATGTACTGATTGTCAGTCGTGGGGGTGGTTCGCTCGAGGATTTATGGTGCTTTAACGATGAACAATTCGCCTCTGCTCTGCATAGCTGCCCATTGCCAACCATCAGTGCTGTGGGCCACGAAGTGGACTTTACCATCGCCGACTACGTGGCCGACGTACGCGCACCTACGCCCTCAGCGGCCGCAGAGTTAGTGAGTCGTGACCAGCGTGAAGTGCTACAACGCTTGCAACAACTTGACCACCGCTTACAACAGTGTTGGCAACGGCAGCGTAACTTTATTCAGCAGACCTTACAACATTGGCAGCACCGCCTTGACCAGCAACATCCGCAGCGTCGGTTACAACAACACAGCCAACGCGTCGATGAGCTCATCGCCCGCGCAGCGGCAGCGATGCAACGCTGTCAACGGCAGACGCGCGAACGTTTGGGCTACCAGCAACAACGCCTTGTCGCTGTACATCCGCAGCGCCAGCTCGCACCGCTACAGCAACAACTGCAACAATTGCAACAGCGACAAAACTTGGCGATGCGGCAAATGTTGAAGTACTGGCAACAGCGCCAGCAGACGGTCGTGCAAAACTTACAGTTGGTAAGCCCGCTCCAAACGATTGCGCGCGGCTATGCAGTGGTGCGTTCGCAGCAAGGTGAAGTAATTCGTGACCCTGCTCAGCTCAGCCAAGACGAAGTATTCTCGGTTCGCGTCGCCGAAGGCGAGTTTAACGCCATTAAAGCCCCTGCAAGGTCTGCAAAATAAAGTACCAAAGTGGCAAGGTGACAAAACAAAAGAGTACCCCGTAGCCAACCACTGCAGCAGAGAGCGTTGGCGCCAACCCAGCCATTATGGCTAAGGCGCCAGCCGAAATCATCGCCGGCATAGCTGCTTCCATAATGGTGACCTGCACCGCCAGTTGCTCAAGTCCAAAACCCCACAGCATCAGCAACGCAACCAATGGCATAAGCCCTAATTTGAGTACCAATGCCCAAACCAAAGGTCCACGATCTTCCTGCGGTAAACGGAAGCGCAACTGAAAGCCAACCGCGACCATAATAACTGGCACGAGGGTCACTGCGAGTGAATCAATAAAGTTCTGCATGACATCGGGATAGGTGAAGCTGCGCAGTGCAAACGCTGCCACGAGCGCAACGAAAGGGGGAAACTTGATGATTTTCCAGGCGATTGTCTTGGCCGCTGGACGTTGCGCTTGCTCGCCCTCACTATGACTGTAAACGGCGGCAATGATGGTAGCGTAGATCGAGAGGATAAAAAATGAGCCGAGTTGATCATAGAGTAACGCGTACGGAATACCCTCGGCACCGAAAAACGCCTCGATCATTGGAAAGCCGACAAACGAGGTGTTACCCAGCGGGATAACAATAAGCATGGCACCCGTCGTCGTGCGCGACCATTGACGCCATTTCGCAACCCAAAGCACCACGGGGACAGTTAGCGCCAGCAGCAGCCAAGGAATTAGAGCAGGAAAAAGCAACTCTTTACCGAAGGTAAGCGCTGGGATCTTTTGCAGTACTAAAGCGGGCAATGCCACGTAAATTACGTAGGCATTAAGAATCTGTCCGGTATTCTGGGGAAACTGCCGGCTACGTCTGAGCAGTAAGCCAATCAAAACGTAGCCCGCAATATAAAGAAAATTCGCCATCATTCAAGCTAGCTAGTGAGTGATGGCGATAGTCTACAAGGCTTTCGTTGCCAAGAGAAATTAGACTTTAGAAGCGGTGTTCAAGTCCAATAGCGATGTAGGTTTGCTCTTCCGCTAAAGTATCGAGGTCACGACCGGTATACCAAGCGTAGACTTTAGTGTTTTTACTAAATTTGTAATCAGCACCGAAAGCAATCGAATCGTCGTCACCATCAACGAATTCCATCATTTGGTATTGTGCCTTCAAGCGCCAGCTGCCAAGCGCATGCTCCACGCTGGCAACAAAGCCATCGGCTTCATTAGTACCTGCAACTTCCTGTTGTTGTTGCCACATAAGACCAAACATCGTGTCAGCGACCTTGGTGTAACCGATCAAGCGCTCAATATCGTAACCGTCTACATCACGATCAATACCAGCACCGAAATAGTAGGGTGTATCATCTAAACCCTCGTCGCCATAGGTAAGGGCAAGAGAGTAACCGTCGTCTTGGGTCTCATCTTCGCTCAGAACAATCGAGCCAGCCACACGGAAATCAGCGAATGCTGGCGAGTAATAGGAGATGGTGTCGCTGGTACGGTTCTCACCTTCGAAAAGCGCTTTAATATCAGCTTCGTAGTCGCTGAACTGATCAATATCGCCTTGCAGCGTTTTCAACGCAGTATCACGACGACCTACAGTAAGCTCACCGAATTTTCCTTTTAAGCCAACATACTGGTTACGCGACTTCAAATTGCCGTCACCACCCAAGTCAGCAAGGTCGACTTGCCACTCTAGCTTGTAGATAACTTCAAAATCATCATTAAGCTTAGTACCGCCTTTTACGCCAATACGCGAGGCGTTGCTTACTAACTCAGTTTCACTGCCGTCACCTTCATCATTGCTTTGCAATGAGAGGTTGGCCTTGCCGTAAAAGTCGAAAGAGATTGGGTTCTCGTCCTGAGCTGCAGCTGCGCCACTAAGAAGTGTTAGTGGAAGTACCGTCCAAATTGAAGATTTAACTGTCATAACGGTTACCATGATTGCTAAATTGAAATTCAAGCAGGCACCCGCCTACTCAACACGCGCATAGCATATGGCACTTTTATGACAGTTTGATGACTATATGTCAGTTTTTTTTCGTTTCGATAAAATTTTTATGGCGTATTTATGACGCTTGTAACTGTTTTATCCGCTCTGCTTGCTCTTTTTCAGAGGTTGCATAGCGCTCCCATTGTGCTGCTGCCTTGCGCGCATCGTCAAAAGCTTTCGCTTTGGCAAATGCTTGCAACGCAGGATTATAGTTCTCTTGTTCTAGTTCAGCCATGCCGATAACTAAATGCATGGTTCCTGGCTTTTCTAGGTTGCCTTTGTTCAACGCCATTTCAGCCGCGGCAATAGCCTGCGGGTAACGCTCGGCATTCAATAACACTTGCGCACGTTGTGCATCTAGCTCACCATCGCTACTGAGTTCAGCCGCGCGCTCAAGTGCGGCGACAGCACGATCTGTCTCGCGCGCCGCAATCCAGCTTTGCGCCAGTAGTTTCAAGTTACGTAAATTAGCTTCCAGTTTGCCGTCAAGCAAAGCCTGTTCCATTACCTTACCTGCTTTGTAGGGAATGCCGCCAAAGAAGTAGCTTTGTACCAACATTTGCAAGTCTTGCCCTTTAGTTAAGAAACCTTGTTGATAAGCAGCTTCCAGCATTGCCAATTGCTGCTCGTCGTTACCCAACTGTCCATAAACACCGGCAAGTTGCACCCAGTATTCAGGCTTATTGAAATGCTTGATCATTTTTTCGAGCACCAATGCAACCGCTTCTGTCTGTCCCAACTCGTAGTGAATTGCGCGTTGCAGCACGTACCAGTTTTCGTCGCCAGCACCGCCATTCTGCTCGGCAGTTGTAATCGCCCGCTGAATCGGACCTAGTGCTTGTTGGTAGTCGCCTTTTTGGTACAACGCTTGGGCACGCAGAACATCGGCTTTTTGCGCATTTTCATCACCCACAACTTGCTGCCAACGCTCAAGGTAGTTCAATGTTTCTGCGTAATTCCCCTGTCCCAATGACAATTGCGCCAAACTAAACAACGTATTCTGCTTTAAAGCGTCCGGGATAGGGTCTTCATCAACCACCTTAGCAAAGTAGTCTATCGCCTCAGCGAGCTGATCTTTGCCGTAGTACATGTAACCATAGAAATTCCACAGCATCGCTCGTTCATAGCTGTTCATGCTACTGAGCTTTGATTCAACGTTTTTAAGCGCTGCTAAACCGGCTGTAACATCCCCGTTATCTGCCAATTCTTGGGCGCGCGCCAACTGTGAATAGACTTGTTCACGCAGCGCAGGTACTCGTTTGGTTTCCTGGGCATGAACCAGTTGCAGGCTCGATTGAGCAACAACCAGCAAAACAATCGCAATAAGTAAGTTACGCATGGTTTTTCTCCTAGCCGTCAATTTCAAAGGTTAAACGGTTTTGTACGCCTTCAACTTCAACCGTTTCACCGTTCACAACGCGCGGCTTGTATTTAAATTTCACCACTGCATCCAATGCTGCTTGATCAAAAATCTGCTCAGGCTCAGCCTCAACAACCCGTGGGTTGCGAACTGTGCCTTGCTTAGTGACCGTAAACTCAACCACCACATAACCCTCGATGCCGCGCTGTAGCGCACGACGTGGGTAGGCAGCCTGAACCTTTACAATCGGCAAGTATTCACCATCACTAGTATCCAGATTCATCCCACCGCTTAGACCCGTGTCAGCTTGTGCAACAGCAGAGAAGTCGTAGCTACCCTCGCCCGGCGTTAATTCGCTACTATCCATTTGCGGCTGTGGCAGATCCTCAGGGGGTTGCTCAGGCTCGGGCGGACGTTGTGGCTTACGTTCCTTTTCTTGCACCACTTCTTCGGGCTTTACTCGTACGAAATCGAGTACGCTGCCCTTCGGTGGCTCCGTCATCGCACCTTCACCGCCGGTGATGAAGGACTGCATCAAATAAAACAGTCCTAAGGTCACAACGGCAGCAACGGCTAATGCAGCTAAAAAACGCATAAATTATTCTTCCTGTGCGGCAATCGAGACATCGAACACACCAGCAGCCCGTGCTGCATCCATGACTTTGATCAGGGTTTCGGTAGTCGCGAGCTTGTCAGCTTGAATCACTACTGAACCTTGCGGATTCTCGGCATATAGCCGTTCAATATTCGCTTGCACTGCGCGTACGTCGACCTGACGTTTGTTGATCCAGATCTCTCCGGTTTCGCTAATAGCAACCAAGATGTTGGCACGATCTTTTTGTACAGCAGTTGCGGCATCTGGACGATTCACGTCAATCCCCGCCTCTTTCACAAAGGTTGCGGTAACAATGAAGAAGATCAGCATAATAAACACCACGTCCAGCATCGGCGTCATATCAATTTGCGCTTCTTCTTCGTCAAGTAAATTAGCAAAATGTTGTTTCATAAGTTGACCCTCTAGTGATGTTCCATCAGCATGCGATCTTCAAGCTTCAAGCGCTCACGCTTTGCTGTTCGTTGCAACCAAGTGGTGGCGAAAACGCCTGATAGTGCGCCTACCATGCCAGCCATCGTTGGAATCGTAGCTTTCGATACACCAGCTGCCATCGAACGCGCATTGCCAGTGCCAGCAATGGCCATCACATCAAATACTTCAATCATGCCCGTCACGGTTCCCATCAAGCCAAGCAGCGGACAAAGCGCAACCAAGGCTTGCAGAACCGGAACCTTGCCACCTAAAGCTAAGGAAACGCGCGAGATCATCGCCTGGCGAATTTGCTCAGCATGCCATGACGATTTGTCATCGCGGCTTTGCCACTTTTGCAAAACGCGGCGCTTCTCTTGCTGATGACCACGGCTGTAATAAAAAACGCGCTCCAGAATCATCAACCACATCACGAAGATGAGGATGCCGATGACCAGTAAGACTTGGCCACCGGTTTCAACAAAGTCCTGAATCGCACTATAAAAGTCGATGAAGAACACCATCATTAGTGACTCCGCTCAGAACGCTCCGCGATAATGCCAGAGGCCTGTTCCTGCAAGACGTGCACAATATTTCGGCTACGCGTGTTAAGGGTCGCGAACAGTAACGTCATCGGAATCGCTACAACCAAACCGAGTACGGTGGTTACCAACGCTTGCGAAATACCACCTGCCATGAGTTTCGGGTCGCCCGTACCGAATAAGGTAATGGCTTGGAAGGTGTTAATCATACCGGTTACCGTACCGAGTAGACCCAGCAAAGGCGCCACCACTGAGATGATCTTAATAAAGGTCAAGTTGCGGGTAATCTTAGGTACCTCACGCAAGATCGCTTCGCTTAGTTTCAGCTCCAGAGTTTCAGTGTCGACTTGCGGATACTTATCTTGTACCGCCATAACGCGGCCCAACGGATTATCTTGTTTGGCATCATTTTGCTTCAATTGACGCTTCACTTTGCCGCCCATCAGGGTCAAGGTGATAAAGCGCTCCAGTGCAATCAATAAACCAATCACACCTAAGCCAAGAATGATGTAACCCACAGTCGAACCTTGCTCAATACGTTCCATGGTGCCCGGTGCTTGCACAAGCAAACCAAGAATTGAGCCACCGGTAGGGTCTAAACCAAAACGCACTGGGTTTTCATCGCCCTGCTCTAGTGCTTCAACAGTCGATAAGTAACGGCCACTCGGCTGACGAACTAACTCGGCAACAGCATCGGTACCGGGAATCAGCTCAAGGTATTTGCCATCAGCAACCATATTGAAAGTACCAACCCGCACGACGGACTTCTCTACTTTCTCACCACTCGCCAAGGTTACAGTGGTGTCAAACTGACTCACTTTGCCCGACTCGGTCATTTCTTGCTGAAGCGCAAACCACACCGACTCAATTTCTTCGATACTGGCTAGCTTAGAGCTTGAGCCCATTTTCTGTGCCAAGTCACTTAGAGCATCACTGCGGCCTGGAAACTCTACTGATACATAGGAATTCTGTAGCGTGCTTGCCGTATCGCCAGCGACTTGCTGCAACACACCAAATAACTCTTTCAGCGAGCCCATGCGCTGGGTAAGCGCATCTTCAAGTGCCGCTAAATCACGTTCATTTTCTTCAAACTGCCCTTCGAGTTCAGCACTCAGAGCCTCTAATTGATCACGCTGGGCAATCGCGTCGCGCAGAATTTGCTGCTGTTGCTCTGCTTGCGCACGAAACCGAGCTTCACGTTCCTGGTTGGCTTGCGACTGGGCAAACTTACCTTCTTTCAACTGCTGTAGAAGTTGGTCTAAGTCAACCGGTTCTTGGGCAATAGTGGGCGTAGCCATTGTGAACGAGCTAGCCACCAACACGACGGCAGTTAACAAATGTTTGAGCTTCAACATGGATTACTCTCCTGCCTGAACGTCAGAGTGAAAGATCGGCAACATCAACAAGTCCGGCGCAAGTTGCTTACGCGCGATACGGAGTGCTTCTTGAACATTTGCGGCATAACTGGAGTCCAGCTCTTGCCAAGCTCGCGCTTGCTGATTCCAGACACCCATGGTGTCACCATTACGGGTCTTGTAGATAAGCGCGGTGCGCCCTACGCGAAGGAATTCGACATCTTGGCTTTGGCCATTGACTTCCATCGCACCGTTATAGGCTTCAATCGTACGACCATATTCCGACTCGATTTGGTAGGCCTCCATAACCCGACGAAACTTCTCAGACACATCAACATCGGCACGGTCCATCAAGTCCTCAAGTCCGGCGATACGGTTGTTGCGTTCTTCTGGTAAGAAAGGAACATCTAGCTCCACAAAGGTAGCCAAGCTATCGATCATGCGCAGCATGAGAGGTGTGATTTGACGCTCGACGACGCTCACTTCATCGATTGAGGCGTTCAAATCGCTTTTTTCGGTCTGTTGCGACGCGATCTGCTTTTGCAGTTGCTGCACATAGACTTCGAGTCCTTCGATTTGACGACTAATTTGCTTGTACTGCTGCAAACGCTCTTGCGTCGTATCGGCAATTTTATCGACGGTAAGTTGAGAAGAACGCGCAGCTTGGTTGATTTCATTAGCAGCGTCGACCACGGGGTCGAGTGCCTGTTCTTGCGCGTTTAATTGCGGACTGGCAACGCCTACGGTGGCTAGAAAACTGGCCACCAACAGCGTGCGAGTGAAACATGGGTTCATGGAAACACCTTGCACACGTTGTGAATGATGGTGTGCAAGATACGTCAGTTCTGTGACAGCTTGGTGACTGTATTATGGCAGTTTTATGTCAGGATGAATCTTTTGTGCCAGTTTGATTTAAGTTTCGTGTCATTTCGCGCATATCGATACCACTTGGATGCTGGAACACACGTAAGCCAAACTCAGGCAAAATCGACAGCAAGTGGTCGAAAATATCCGACTGGATACTTTCGTACTCGGTCCAAGCTGTGGTGTTGGTAAAGCAGTAGACTTCGAGCGGTAGGCCATCAGAAGTCGGATTTAACTGGCGCACCATCAGTGTCATTTCCTGATGCACGCGCTCGTTATTTTCCAAATATTTCTTCACATAAGCGCGGAAAGTACCGATGTTGGTAATACGGCGCGTATTCACTGGCTCTTTGCCTTCGTCCTTGAGCTGCTGGTTCCACTCATCGATTTCTTGTTGCTTGTCTTTCAAATAATCCTTCAACAACCGAAAACGCTTTACCGCATTCATTTCATCTTCGGTCAAAAAGTGAATACTTTGCTGATCGAGTAATAGACTACGCTTGATACGACGCCCGCCCGACTCCTGCATACCGCGCCAGTTTTTGAACGGGTCTGAGATGAAGCGGCGCGTAGGAATAAAGGTTATGGTTTTATCCCAGTTTTGCACCTTGACTTGATGCAAGGCGATATCGATGACATCACCATCGGCATTAAGGTTTGGCATTTCGACCCAGTCACCAACCCGAATAATATCATTCGAGGTGATTTGCACACTAGCCACGAGACTCAACAAGGTATCTTGAAATACCAACATCAAGACCGCCGCCATAGCACCTAAACCGGACAGCAAAATCACTGGCGATTTATCGATCAGTACCGCCACCATTAAGATGGTAGCCACTGCATAGATCACGATCTTGGCAACTTGGATATAGCCCTTGATGGGGCGTTCATGAGCATCCGGCTGCCGCTCATAGAGCATATTAATAATCGTCAGCGTGCCACTGATAGCGCGTGCGATGGTTATGACAATAAATGCATAACAGACGTTAGTGACAACAATCGTGAGTTCTTCAACCAGATTAGGAACCGAGGTGATGCCGAAAGCAATGACTAGCGCAGGAACGACATTCGCAAGGCGAGCCACAATATTGCGCTCAATTGCTTGTCGATCTTTGCCCACAGGTGTGTAGCTGATGAGGTTCAGCAAGCCACGCAGTAAAACTTTCTTCACTATGAAGTTGGCGATCCAGGCACCCAGCAGGAGCAAACCTAACTTGGTAAGCGTGTCCATGTCGGGCCGTTCAATCAGCCATTGTTCTGCGGTTTCAAGTTTTTCTTGTAAGTCCTGCATAAAGTCCGTTATTCGCTGTTCGCTGTTCGCTGTTCGCTGTTCGCTGTTCGCTGTTCGCTGTTCGCTGTTCGCTGTTCGCTGTTCGCTGTTCGCTGTTCGCTAATGATTAGAAACCATCTAGCTTTAGGTTTCAACAAATAGCGTAGCCCGTGGTTTTACCACGGGACAGATCTCACGTTTCAACGATGCTGGTTCAATTCGCTATTCCCCGCAGTAGAACTGCGGGCTACATACAAAAACGGGAGCCTTGGCCCCCGTTTCAAATCAGTCAGAACGTTCAGCAACCACCGTCAGAACGAATAGCTATACTCCAAGCTAATGCCCGTGCCGACCGTACGCATCTGAATCATTCGACCGTTCTGCTCGATTTCAACGTCGTCACCCAACAGATTTTGCACCTTGAACTTCAGCTTCGAATTGAAGTCTGGGTAGTACGTGTAAACTGCATCCAGGCTATGGAACGGTTGCTCGAAGGCATCGTCGATACCGATTTCACCCTGCTTCACACCCGCAAACGCAATGCGCTCGCCTGCGACGTTGTAGATCAACGAGGCACTGTGTTCACCATTCAGTGAATCGTATCCTAACTGCAAGTTGGCAACATACTTCGAATGCCCAGTCATACGACGGGTATTGTTGGTGAGCTCCACGTTACCTGTGTTAGCGATGCTAATTTCAGAATCTGAAAGGGTCAGGTTACCAGTGACAAATAAGCCGTCAGCAAGCGCTGTTAAGTCTTTCAAGAATTCAAATTCAACGCCATACACTTCACCAGCCTGGCCATTCAAGAAGGTAATCACTCGGTCGGAGTCGGTACCTTTGGCTTCCACTGCCTCAATTGGGTTGGCGAGATCTTTGTAGAACGCTGCCACAGAGTAGTTTTCACCTGAAGGCAGGTACCACTCCCAACGCACATCGAAGTTATCAATGTCGGTGGTCATCAGCTCGCTGTTACCACGCACCTTGAAGTTGGTGATCGGGTCAACGAAGATGACTTCGGTTAGCTCTCGCAAGTCTGGACGTACAACAGTGCTGCCGTAGCCGAAACGCAGTTGCATTTCATCGTTCAGTTGATAGGTCAGTGCGAGTGAGCCATAGATATCGTCTTCCATACGACCTGCTTCTGCCGCGTCACCGATAACGGTCATGTCGCGAATGTCTAGTTGCGCTGCAACTTGGGTATATTGCTCCCAACGCAGACCACCGCTGACCCGCCAATCTTGATTCACTTGGACATCAAGCAAGCCGTAACCAGCTTCGATTTGCTGAGCAGCAAGGTAGTTCGGATCGGTTGCCGTTGGCGCGCCAAACAACGCTAGACCAAAGTCAGCATCAGTAATGTTGCCAACACTAAACAAGTCGTTGTAGCCAACATTAACCAGGTCTTCATTCGCCACTTGTTCAGCACTCAAGGCGAAGCGACGTGAATACGAAGAACGAGCTTTTTTCGAAACTTGTCCACCGCCTTTGACTAAGATTTCCATATCAGCCAAATACAATGGCAACTCTCCATCCACTCGCCAATCCTGGGCATCATCCTGCAGCGTTTGGAATTGCATGGTGGTCGCGGTACGCGTCTGTTGGAACGCCAAGTCACCAATGCCTTCACCTAGATCGCGATTGTTGATACGGCGGTAAAAGACTTCACCCGGTGCATCACGGTTAGCGCGTGAGTCAGCATATTGCCAATCCAAGGCAAAGCCCCACAGTTCAGGAAAATAATGCGAGCCACGGATTTGGTTGGTTAAAAGTTCGCGCTGCTCATAGCGAATATCAGTGTCATAGTAGCTTAAGCCATCCTCATTAATTGAGTTCGGCGTTTCGATGCCACCCTGCTCTACACGATCTGAAGTGTTGCGTAAGAAAATCGTCGAGGTTTCAAGCTTATGATAGTCACCAATTTGCAAGCCGAAGTTTAATAAGCCGCTCAGTTCAACGTCTTGGGTAGTAACGCGGGTTTCACTGCGTTGATTCACCACGGTCTCGCCATTGGCGATACCGAGCACTTCTTCAGTTTCTTCATTGTTCGACCAACCGCTGTCATAATCAACACCGGCTAAGAAACCAAAGGTAATATCGTTACCCAAATCGTAGTTTGAACCATAGGTCAGTGAGCCCTTGATATCAGGCGCCATCGACTTACTGTACACTTCGTTTTGCGTATTCATTGACGCCGCAAGGCTACGGTTAATTTCTGCGGCTTCGGCTAACGAGATATTCTCGTAGCTGGCAATACTCGCGGTGTTAATCGACTCTTGATAACGCGCTAAGGCAGACCACATTTCGGGCGAGAGAGCGCGGGTACCGTCGTCTTCACCAAGCCAATCATCACTGCCGCCAGAGTAACTAAAACCGTCGTCAGATAAGTTAGTATTCCAGCCGGTTCCAATTGAAACATCAAACACTTCTTCGGTTGGAATCGAGACTGTACGAATATCAACATTACCGCCACCAAAGTTTGCTGGCATATCAGGTGAGTATGATTTTTGTACTGCCATACTCTCGATGATGCTAGCTGGAAACATATCAAGTGGAATAACATTTCGAGTTGGATCAGGTGATGGTACCGACGCACCATTTAATTGCGTACTTGAATAGCGCTCACCTAAACCACGAACATAAATGAATTTACCATCCACCAGTGTCAAACCAGTTACACGGCGCAACGCCGCAGCTGCATCGCTATCACCAGTTCGGGAAATTTGCTCTGCACCAAGAATATCCGCTACGAAAGCTTGAGCCTTGCGCTCTTCAACCACTGCAGCAGCCGAGCCCTGTAGCCTTGTACCAGTGGTTACCACTTCTTCAATTGTCGTATCATCACTGGTTGACGTTTCTTGTTGTGCATAAGCAACAGGTCCTGACAACGCTAGCGCGATGGCAAGGCCCAGTTTACTTTGAGTTAAAACAGCCTGCTTTTTCATAGGAAACTCCGATTGCGTGACTTGAGAAATACGGGGGAAAGATGCACATCCATGTGCCCCTAATCCGTGTTTAGTCGCGCAGGCCTACGGTCCAGCCGTTGGTCCAATCGTCGTCTTCGCTTACCGCACCGATGAAGTCGACATCATCAAAGAATGGGTCAATGCTGCTCAGGTCAGTTTTTGGCGTTACCGTCACTGGTGCACCTGAAGCGTCTGCCATATCGCTTGCTGTGATGTAGCCTGAAGTCAATACACTTGCGCCAGCACTCAGTGTTACGTTGCCTGTACCAGCTTCGAACCAGTTCTGGGTATCGGTATCTTTAAAGTTCTCAGTACATGCAATGACTGAGTTCTGGATAGAGAGGTCACCGTTCGCTGCTGCGGTTAGGGTTGCAGCATCATCGATTTCCAAACATTCGCCACGCGCTTCAGTGATCACAAAGTTATATAATGCGCCGTGCGTACCTTCACGCACCAACACACCTTCTGACTCGTCAGAACCATCTGTAGCTGTTAGCGAACCAATTGAAGTGAAGTTAGCAATGATCGGGTCTGAGTACGGAGTTGCGTCGTTGTTGCCGCTGTTACCATCCGCTTCGATAGCACGGTTGGCGCGGTCATCAGCATGCTTCACCAGAATGTACTGAATCTTACCTTGCCAGCCATCAGCCCAATCCAATGAGTCATCATCGTTACCGGTCAGAACTACGTTTTTCACGTTGGCTGCTCCGCCGAAGAACTCAATACCATCATCCAGGTTATTGTGAACTTGGATATATTCGAGAGTCGTACCTGAGCCCACTGCGTTGAAAGTGATACCGTTCAACTCGTTGTCCAGTGAGACTTCGTAGCCCGCATACTTAACCAAGGCATAACGTAATACGCCTGAGTCATCCGCATTGTCATCACCACCATAGAAGCCTGCGCCACCTTCACCTTGCAGTACACAGTTGGCTAGGTCGTTCTGATCACATTTGTTCGAGATACCGAAGCCATTAATAACGATACCGCCCCACAAACCACGGGCATTTTCGTCAATGTCAAAGCCTTCAACTTCTTGTACCGAAGTGAAAGTGATCGGCGCGTTACGGTTACCATCTGCCATGATGTTTGCACCACGTGCAATACGTACGAACGAGTCGCCGTCTTCAAAAGCAAGTGTTACACCTGCATCGATGGTCAAGGTTGGACCTTCACGGTTGACGTCTGCAGTAGCTTCAACGTTTTCACCGATATAAAGACCATTCGGGAAAATGTGCGCGCCGCCTGGCAGTTCTACCAAACGAATGTCGCTCGTCACTGGGCTTTCTGGCGTTGAGAAGCTACGTGGATAAACGCAGTCTGCACCGATTTTCTCACCACGAATCGTCGTACCAGAAGACTCGTAAGAAGCACAGTTGTTGGTATCTGGCGTGCTGCCACCACCTTCATTAACTGAGTTGTCGATTGAAGTAGGCGTCAAGTTGATGTCGCCACCACAACCAGCAAGTAGCATAGAAGCGGTCAGGGCAGAAAGAGCGAAAGCTTTAGTGCGGTTCATGTTAGTCTCCAAAGGATTGTAGCCGAATCTGAATTTCGTGAACGCACTTTAAGGAGGTTATGTGACACCTAGGTGACGCGTTTATGAACACTTCATGACAATAGGAATAGTTGCGCTCGAGGAGAGATTGGATAAACTGAGCACAGCCAACAAATGAGTGAGTCGATGTCAGGTACCACCAAAATTTCCAAATCCCTGCTTACCAACGTGTTGTCAGTGTATTTTGTGCTGACGCTGGTGGTGACCTGTGTGCAGGTAATGGGTGAGTACTTTGATACCAAAAGCCAACTCGTTCAGGAATTGCAAAACCAACAAAGCACTTTTAGTAATTCCGTAGCCCGCTCGCTGTGGGAGTACAATAATCCACAAATTGAAGCGATTGCTGAGGGTTTGATCAATATTCCAGCCATCGCTGGCATCGTGATTCGCGATGAAGGCGGCGACGTGATCGTTAAGTTGGGCCTAACCGAGAACGTCAATACCTATAACCTCGCGGCGGACGTTGAGGACTACGTGATTGAAGAGCACAACGGGCTGTTCGGCTATTACTCCTCGATTATTTTTGAATTCGCAGGCACCTCCAACCGTGTCGGTGACGTTACCCTGTTCTCAACCCGTGATATCGCCCTCGAGCGCATCCGTTTTAGTCTCTATTTTATTTTTGGTAACGCCATCATTAAAAGCACCTTTTTGATTGTGCTGTTTACCTTGGCGTTTAGTCGTATGCTGAACCGTCCTATGGAGATGCTGACCCAGCAAATACGCAACTTCCGCCTCGATGATCTTGAGCATTCACGTATCAACCTGAAAAGTCACCGCCAAGCGGAGTTTACGATGCTAGAGCAAGCCTACAACCAGCTGCTCGATAGCATCGAAGACTATCAAGAGGACTTAAAACGCACGCAACAGCAATTGCTCAAAGCCAACCGTCAATTAGATGACCAAAATGCCATGCTTGAGCAAGAAGTGGCGCGTAAAACCTCCAGCTTGAGTCAGGTTTTAACTGACCTCGAGCGGCGCAAGAACGAACTCGAGCAACGCCAAGAGAAACTTGAACGGGAAATCCGTCAACGAAAAATTATTGAAGAAGACTTGCGTGAGGCAAACCAACAATTACAAAGCTCAGTCACGGCCTCAGAACGTTTACAAGACCAGCTGCTCGAAGCAGAAAAACTAGCGGCACTTGGCCGCTTAGTAGGCGGTATCACCCATGATGTTGGTACGCCATTGGGGATTGGTATCACCGCTGCCAGTGTTTTGGGCGAAAAGCTCGAGGCCATGCGCACTGCACTTGAAAATCGTGAGCTTACCGAGGCCCAGTTGCGTGAGTTTTTGGCCGCTGGCGGTGAAAGTGTCGGCTTGCTCGAAAGTAATCTTCAACGCGCTTCAGAATTATTAGGGAGCTTTAAACAAGTTGCCGTGGATCAAACGTCCGATGCAGTTCGAGAAATCAATGTAAAAAACTATATTGAAAGCGTTCTGCAAGCACTACGTCCGCGGTTTAAAAATACTCCGCACAAATTTAGCCTCGATTGCCCAGAAGACTTTAATGTGCGCTGTAATGCTGGTGCCTTGGCGCAAATCATTACTAATTTAATTCTCAACTCGCTGATTCATGCCTTTGAAGACGATCAAGAGGGACACCTTGAACTATCGCTGTCGCGTCGAGGCGATGTGCTAACGCTGCATTATCAAGACGATGGCAAAGGATTAACCGAGTCCCAACAAGAGCAGTTGTTCACACCGTTTTATACCACTCGTCGCGAGCGCGGTGGGAGCGGCTTAGGTACGCACATCATTCACAGCCTCGTGGCACAAACCTTCAAAGGTAAAATTTCAATTAAGTCGGCCCCGCAAGAAGGTTTGGCTTATACCATCGAACTACCGATTCAATTTATTGATCGCTAACGCGGTCCCATTTTTACAGCAAGGAACAGTATATGTGGTTTCGTAATTTGCGTATTTATACGTTAGCTGACGACTTCGAGTTGACGACGGATCTTGACCAAGCCCTCGCCGAACATAGTTTTACTCCGTGTGGTCGCAGCGAGCTGGCTAGCTTTGGCTGGTCGTCGCCGTTTGGCCCGCGCAGCGAAGTGTTGTTTCACAAAATCGGCGACAGCTACCTTTTCTGTGCCCGCAAAGAAGAAAAAGTATTGCCAAGCAGTGTGGTCAACGCACAGTTAGAGGAGCAAATCGAAGCGGTCGAAGCTGAGCAAGGTCGCCGCGTAGTCGGCAAAGAAAAGCAAACGATGAAAGAAGACCTCGTGCACCGTTTGCTACCGCAAGCCTTCACGCGCTTTAAGTTAACCTGGGGCATGCTCGATACCCAGCTCGGCATCGTCGTCGTTGATGCTTCGGCGAGCAATCAAGCCGAGGACTTTTTAGGCCTATTACGCAGTAGCCTCGGCTCGTTACCGGTGAAACCATGGTTTAGTGACAATCCAACCGAGCTTTATTTCACGAAATGGCTTAAAAACAGTGAAATCCCCGGTGACTTCGATTTTGGTGATGAAGCTGAATTGCGCGACAACGACCAAGACGGTGGCATTCTGCGCTGTAAAAATCATGAGCTGACAACTCCAGAAATTTTGGCTCACTTGGAACATGGCAAACAGCTGACTAAACTGGGTATCACTTGGGCTGATCGCATCACTATGGTGATCGAACAGGATATGGCCATTAAACGCTTTAAAGCCACCGACGTTTTGCTCGATGACCAAGACAAGTTAGTGGATGCTACTGCGGAAGAAAAAATCGATGCCGATTTTGCCTTGCTTAGCGGCGAAATTCGCGAGCTGTATCCGCAGTTGGTCAGTTTATTTAACGACGAAATAAGCGTAGATTAAACGCACTAAAACAGCACAACAGAGAGACATAAAAATGAACACGTTTCGATTTTCACTCACCGCAATTGCCAGCGCGCTGCTCATTACAGCCTGCAGCCAGCCGGCCAGCGAGAATAGCGCAACTACTGCGGAAGCTGCATCTCAAGCAGCCAGCGTTAGTCTGGTTGCTGACGCTGAACAGCGTTTAGATATCTATCAACCAGTAGACTTAACCGCCGATTTGAGCCATTTGTCAGCTGACCAGCAAAAGATGATTGGCCTCTTAATTGACGCTTCGAAGATTATGGATGAGCTGTTTTGGTCGCAAGCGTACCCAGGTGATAAGCAAGAGCTGCTAGCGGCTATTGATGATCCGAAAGTGAAGAAGTTCGTCGAAATCAATTACGGTCCATGGGATCGCTTGAACAGTAATAAGCCTTTCCTAACTGGCGTTGACGCAAAACCTGCTGGGGCAAATTTCTATCCAGCCGACATGAGCAAGGAAGAGTTCGAAGCCGCAAACTTTGAAGGCAAGATTGATCTGTATACCCTCGTGCGTCGCAACCAAGACGGTGAGCTTTATTCAATTCCATACAACGTGGCCTACACCGAGCAATTGCAAGCGGCCGCCAGCCTCTTACGCGAAGCCGCCACGCTAGCTAAAAGCGAAGCCTTCGCGAACTACCTCAACCTGCGCGCCGATGCTTTTGAAAGTAACAGTTACCAAGCTTCTGATTTCGCTTGGATGGACATGACCGACAACCAAATCGATATCGTCATGGGGCCTATCGAAACCTACGAAGACCAGTTGTACGGGTATCGCGCGGGGTTTGAGTCTTACGTACTCATCAAAGACATGGACTGGAGCCAGCGCCTAGAAAAATACGCTGAATACCTGCCAAGCCTGCAACGCGGTCTGCCCGTTGAGGATGCCTACAAAGCCGAAATGCCGGGCTCTGGTGCCCAACTGAACGCTTACGATGTGGTTTACTATGCGGGCCACTCGAACGCCGGTAGTAAGACCATTGCGATTAACCTACCTAATGATGAGCAGGTGCAACTCGAAAAAGGCACGCGCCGCTTACAGCTTAAAAATGCGATGCGCGCCAAGTTTGATGAAATTCTAGTGCCGATTGCGGACGTGTTAATCGTACCAGAGCAACGTCAACACATTACGTTTGATGCCTTTTTTGCCAATACCATGTTCCATGAAGTCGCTCATGGGCTTGGCATCAAAAACACCATTGATGGTACAAGTACTGTGCGCCAAGCCTTGAAGGAACACGCCTCTGCGCTCGAAGAGGGCAAAGCGGATATTTTAGGTCTTTACATGGTCACGCAACTGCTTGAGCAAGGTGTGATCAGCGAAGGCCAATTGGAAGATTATTACACGACTTTCTTAGCTGGGATCTTCCGTTCAGTGCGTTTTGGCGCATCGAGTGCGCACGGGAAAGCTAATATGATTCGGTTTAACTATTTCGCCGATGCCGGTGCTTTCACTCGTAATGAAAAGGGTCAATATGCGGTCGACATGGACGCCATGCGTAGTGCCATGAATAGCCTGTCAGAAAAGATCCTCACCCTACAAGGTGACGGTGATTATGCAGGTGTTGGCCAGTTATTCGATCAGATGGGCAACGTCAGTGCGCAACTGCAAGCCGACCTCGACCGTCTCTCCGCAGCGAGCATTCCAGTCGATATTACTTTCAATCAAGGTAAGGCCACGCTAGGTCTCTAACCTTTATCGGCTTAAAAGTTTTGACCGGCGAGATAAAACTCGCCGGTCAAACGCCGATAAGCTTCGCTATAACTCCCGTCTTCAGCGTGAATCACCAACGCCTCTCGCACTATATTTTGCGGCGCGCTGAGTTGCCAACCTTGCACGACTAATTTCGGCTTTTTCTTAACTGTCGTTTGTACCCGTAACTCATTGCCTAAATAGAAGCCCTCGGCTTCGGCCAAAGCCTGCCATTGCTCAGCTTGGTGGGTCGGTAACACCCAATAAAATGTCCCTGTGTCGCACAGTGAGCGCGCGGCGCATTTGAGCCAAGCACTGGGAGCAACCTCTCCCTGCCGCGCTAGTGCACGCGCATCCTGAGCACTGGCAAGATGATTGGCAAAGTAAGGTGGATTACAAACAATGAGATCATAGGGCTGCGGTGACTGCCAAGCCGAAACGCATTGTTGCTCAAGCTGGATACGCTCCGGCCATGGACTCGTGAGCACATTTTGTCGCGCCTGAGCGATTGCCGCCGCATCCGCATCAAACCCATCGATATACGCTTGCGCCGCACGCTGGGCCAGCATTAATGCCAACAAGCCGCTGCCAGTGCCCATATCCAGTGCCCTTTTGACCCCTGCGACCGGCACATAACTGCCAAAAAGCAGGCTATCGGTGCTGACTTTCATCGCACATTGGTCGTCTTTGATATAAAATTGCCGGCATTGAAAGCCCATTTTGACTCCAACCACAGCGCGATGCTGCAATGAAAGGATGACATCATGACCCCTGACTGGGATCAACTCGAACTCGACGATGACCTTATCGACGTCTTAGTCGCTGCAGAGCTAAATAAGCCTGCCAAAGTGCAACAGGCCGTAATTCCTGCAGCACTGGCCGGTCAGGACTTGTTGGTCAACTCACCGACCGGAACCGGTAAAACCTTGGCATTTTTGCTGCCCGCACTACAGCATTTGCTCGACTTTCCGCGTCACCAACCGGGTAGCGCGCGCGTGCTTATTCTCGCACCGACCCGAGAACTTGCGCAACAAATCGCTGAACAAGCCGACGCCTTCGAAGAAACCTCAGGCTTGCGTACCGTTTTGGTGACGGGTGGCGTCAATTATGGCAGCCAGCATCAACTCTTGGAACAACCGCACGATATTCTCGTTGCGACACCCGGTCGCTTACTTGATCTGCTCAATGCTGAACAATATGAACTGGAGCACATCGAATGGCTGATCATCGATGAAGCCGATCGGATGTTGGATATGGGCTTCGCTGGCTCGGTCGAAATGATCGCTCAGTCAGCGCTGCATTTAAAGCAGACCTTGCTCTTTTCTGCCACCCTCGAAAGCGCCGGCGTACTGAAGTTTTCGGCCGCCATCCAGAAAGAGCCAGAACATATCGTCGTCCAACCGCCAAAACGCGAGAAGGGTAAGATCTTGCAGCGTTGGTACCAGGCAGACACCGCCGAACACAAGCTGCAACTGCTGTTACGCCTATTGCCAGACTACCCGGGCCGACGGATTATCTTCGTTCGCACCCGCGAAAAAGTCGAAGAAATCTCTGGCAAGCTCTGGAGTGCTGGCATTAAAAATATGACACTGCGCGGCGACATGCCCCAAGACGAGCGGCAGAAAATCATTGCCCGTATGGAAACCTTTGGCGATGCAACACTGGTCGCCACCGATGTTGCCGCACGTGGGATTGATATCGAAGCAGTAGAGCTGGTCGTTAACTACGACCTACCGCGTCAAGCAGACATCTATTTGCACCGTATCGGTCGTACCGGCCGTGCCGGTAAAACCGGTGTCGCTGTGTCATTAGTGGAAGCGCACGATGCCGACCTACTTGGCCGCATCGAGCGTTATCAAGACGCTAAAATCGAACGCCGCGTCTTTGCTGAGTTAAAGCCGCAATATAAATTCCCCGATCCGCGTAAAAAAGCGAAGAAGAAAAAGAAGAAAACCGACAGCAAGAAAGCTAAGAAGAAGTCTTAGTGCGGCGCTTACGGTGGCGCATAAAGCGCCACCACGCAATAAAATAAAAACTCGCAGCACCAGCCGCATCAGCGGCTAAGTCAGCCCAACTTGAGGTGCGATAAGGCAAGAGCTCCTGAACGTACTCAATCAGCAAACCATAGCCGGTTAACACCAGCAGTGCGAGCCAGATTGGGATAGGAAAGGCATGGTAAAACGCCCACGCCAAAACAAAAAAGGCGCCGAAGTGTACTACCTTGTCCATGTGTTCAAAGCGCGGTAAGTCGCCCGTCGAGACCTGCATCAGAAAGATCGCAGTCACCGCCACCAATAACACCAAAAAGAGAACTCTAGCCCAATTCTTCGATAGCATATTTAGCCCTTGTGCTTACTACATCAACCTTTGCGTTTCGGTTGATAGACACCGACATTGGCGTAGCCTTGTTCGTGCAAGTACAACGCCTGCAATTTACTCATCACACCTTTTTCGCAGTACAGTAGATAGTGCTTCGCCTGATCTAGTTCCGCAAATGCCGTAGCTAATTTAAAAAACGGCACATGTTTTACTGCGACACCTAAATGCTGCGCATCAAGCGGTTTCGCTTCTTGCTCATCGGCACTGCGAATATCGATGATGATTTCATCCGCTTGAACTGCATCTACGCTGTCGACCACTTGCGCTTCTGCAGCCGTCTGTTCACCGATATGGCGAACTTCTTCGACATTCGCTGCCCGCACTACTTTATAGAGCAACTCTGGATCAAGTTTAGCTTCTGCTTCTAAGACCGCTTCACGCTGTGCTTTTACATTCGGTTTTACCGAGATCACACCGCAGTATTCAGGCATGCTCCGCGCAATATCTGCGGTACCTATTTGTTCTGCAATATTGATAATTTCTTGTTTATCCATAGTAATCAACGGCCGCAATACGAGACTTTCGATGGCTTCATCGATCACCGCAAGGTTACTCAGCGTCTGGCTCGATACTTGGCCTAAGGCTTCACCGGTCACCAATGCGCTCGCATTAATACGGCGAGCGACAATTTGCGCGGTCCGCAGCATTTGTCGCTTGAGCACGACGCCCATCAAGCCGTTATCAACGTGCTCGAGAATTTCTTCCACCACTGGCGCGAAGTCAATACTGATAAACTTCAACGGATGTGAGCTAGCGTAGCTTTCCCACAAATAGTAGGCGGTTTGTCGGACCCCAGTTTCGTGGCGATCGCCGCCGAGATTAAAAAAGCAGAAGTGCGTGCGGGCACCGCGCCGCAACAGCTGAAAACTCGCGACACTTGAATCGAAGCCACCGGACAATAAGCTCACGACAGTTTCTTGCGTTGGTAATGGGAAGCCACCCAACCCCGCCTGCTTGTCGCCAAACACGCGGACTAAGTCGTTGTCGACTTCGATACGTAACTCAACATCAGGCTTACGCAAATCGACCCGCGTATCGCTCACATTTTGCAACACACCACCACCGATATAACGTTCGAGATCGAGCGAGCTAAAACCATGTTTACCCTTACGCTTTACGCGTACGGCAAAGCTTCGCCGCGTTAAGCGCGGCGCCCACGTTGCCAATACCTGTTGCAGAATCGGTGTGAAATCAGCGCTCTCACAATCGTTTAACGGCAACTCATGGGACTGACTAAACCAGGCAATACCAGGAATACGTTGCAGTTCATCGCCTATTTGTTCGGCTACCAGCGCATCGTTGCTGTCGACATTGACCTCAATACGATCCCAACACCAGAGTACTTTTACTTGCGCTGCAGGGGGTAATTCAACCCGTTGCAAAATCTTTTTCAGGTTATTTACCAAGACCTTGCCGTAGCGTTTGCGAACGCCTTTGCTCTTGATGGTGATTTCGGCGTGTAAGCGAATAACAAATTTCATGAACGAACAACTTATCGGATGCTAAAAACGCGCTAGTATAACCGATTTGACGGTCCATCGGAATCAGGGTAACTTGTGCGCGAACCCTTTAATCAGGTAGCACCATGAGTGATGTCACGTTAGAGCAGGCGATTGCCGAATTAGAAAAAATTGTCGTTCAACTGGAACAAGGCGACTTACCCTTAGAGAAAGCCCTTGAAGAGTTCGAAAAAGCGGTGCGTTTGTCACGCGTAAGCCAAGAAAAGCTTCAACAGGCCGAGCAGAAAGTGAGTCAGCTCTTGCAAAAACAAAACGGTGAGCAATTGGCACCTTTTGCGACCGATAACGATGACCAAGGAGCAGCTTCGTAGTGACCCTCCAAGCTTTAACTGCACCGCAACGAGACACCATTAATCGCGTTTTAGAAGAACAACTGCAGCAGTTCGCCTCGCCTGCAGTCCGCCTGCAGGACGCCATGCGCTATGCCTTGGTGTTAGGTGGCAAACGTGTACGGCCGTTTCTTACCTATGCGGTCGGCAGCATTTGTGGTGCGCCATCGAAAGCTTTAAACCACGCAGCGGCTGCAGTTGAGTGTATCCACGCCTATTCACTGATTCATGACGACTTACCCGCGATGGATGACGATGACCTGCGGCGCGGACAGCCCACCTGTCATCGAGCCTTTGATGAAGCGACCGCCATTTTGGCTGGGGATGCCTTGCAAACCCTAGCGTTTGAATTGCTAAGTGATGAGCAGCTTGAGTTGCCTGCGGCACGGCAGTTACAAATGCTCCAAGTATTAAGTCGCGCCAGTGGCGGTCGTGGCATGTGTGGTGGCCAAGCGCTGGACCTTGCGGCAACCGGGAAACAACTTACCGAAGCTCAGTTGTCGCAGGTACATCAACTCAAAACCGGCGCCCTCATACAAGCTGCTGTGCAACTCGGCGTGCTGGCAGGTCATGACGAAGCGCAACTTTATTTTGATGATTTCAGCGAGTTTGCCGGCTGGTTAGGCCTGGCCTTTCAGGTCCAAGATGATATTTTAGATGTCACCAGCTCGACCGAAACCCTTGGGAAGACCAATGGCAAAGACGAAGCGGCCAACAAAAGTACATACGTACAACTGCTCGGTCTTGAGCAGGCGCAAGTAAAGCTCGCGCAATTACACCAGAAAGCGCTTCAAGCACTGCAAAGAATCCCCTACAATACACAGCTACTAGAAAATTTTGCAGAACAGTTGTTAAATCGGGATCACTAAACGCATGTCATCTACTTCTCACGCCGCACACGGTTCGTATCCGCTGCTTGATAATATCGATTCACCGGCAGACTTACGTACGCTAACTGAACGCCAGCTACCGCAGCTGTGTGCTGAGGTGCGTGAGTTTTTATTGAATTCTGTCAGCCAGAGTAGCGGTCACCTTGCTTCAGGTCTTGGTACCGTCGAACTGACCGTCGCCCTGCACTATGTTTATGCGACCCCGTACGATCAATTGGTATGGGACGTAGGCCACCAAGCCTACCCCCACAAAATACTCACCGGCCGTAAAGAGCAGCTGCATACCATTCGACAAAAAGATGGTCTGCATCCGTTTCCTTGGCGTCCAGAAAGTGAATACGACACGCTGAGCGTGGGCCACTCGAGCACGTCGATCAGTGCTGCGCTTGGCATGGCCATTGCCGCTGAACGCGAGCGCACCGAACAAAAAATAGCGGCTATCATCGGTGATGGTGCGATGACTGCTGGTATGGCCTTCGAAGCCCTTAACCATGCGGGCGACATTAAGCCCAACATGCTGGTTATCCTGAACGACAATGACATGTCGATTTCAGAAAATGTGGGTGCGTTAAATAACCACCTCGCGCGCGTACTTTCCGGAAGTTTCTATAACTCTGTACGCGAAGGTAGCAAAAAGCTTCTGCAGGGCATGCCTGGCATCCAACATCTGGCCAGCCGTGCCGAAGAACACATGAAAGGTATGGTTGCCCCTGGGACGATTTTTGAAGAACTCGGCTTCAACTATATCGGACCTATTGACGGTCATGACGTGAACCTATTGGTTTCAACCTTGCGCAATATGCGTAACTTGAAGGGACCGCAGTTCCTGCACATCGTGACGCGCAAGGGTAAAGGTTACGAGCCAGCCGAGAAAGATCCAATTGGTTACCACGGGGTGCCCAAATTTGATCCTGCGACTACCTCGTTGCCGAGTAAAAAGCCTACTCACCCGTCGTACTCAAAAGTGTTCGGCGACTGGCTCTGTGAAATGGCGGCGAGCGACCCGAAATTAATGGCGGTAACGCCAGCGATGCGCGAAGGTTCGGGAATGGTGCGCTTTTCGCAAGAGTTCCCGCAACAGTACTTCGATGTCGCAATTGCTGAACAACACGCCGTTACCTTTGGCGCAGGTTTAGCCATTGGAGGCTATCACCCTGTGGTAGCGATTTATTCAACCTTCTTGCAACGCGGCTACGATCAACTTATCCATGATGTTGCCCTGCAAAACCTACCGGTGTTATTCGCTATCGATCGCGCGGGTGTTGTTGGCGCCGATGGCCCCACGCACCAAGGTGCATTTGATCTCAGTTACTTGCGCTGCATTCCAAATCTCGTGATCATGGCGCCAAGCGACGAAAACGAATGTCGTAATATGCTTTATACCGGTCACCTGTTGCAACAGCCTGCCGCTGTCCGTTATCCACGCGGCAATGGTATCGGTTGTGCAATTGATACCGAAATGCAGCAACTCGAGGTTGGTAAAGGGCGTGTGGTGCGCAAGAGCGAAGCAGGTAAGATTGCTATCTTAAGTTTTGGTACGGCTTTGCATGACGTCTTACCGTGCGCTGAACAATTGGATGCAACTGTTGCTGATATGCGTTTTGTGAAGCCACTCGACGAAGCACTTATTAACGAGCTTGCTGCGTCGCACGAACTCCTAGTGACAGTGGAAGACAATGTGGTTGCTGGTGGTGCGGGTAGCGCCGTTGGAGAGTATTTGCATGCGCAAGGTAGCAATACCCAGCTGTTGCAGTTAGGTTTACCTGATAGCTTTATCAAACATGGTGGACAAGACGAGATCCGCGCTGAGTTAGAGCTCGATGCCGAAGGCCTAGAAAAACGTATTCGCGAGCGCATGGCCCGCATGTAGAATGGCGGCGCTGGCAAGACCTGCCAGCAAGTCATCGAGCATGATGCCCATGCCACCATGGAGTTTTCTATCACACCATCCGATCGGTCCCGGTTTGCGGATATCCAGCCAGCGGAACAGCACAAACGCAGCCACTAAATTAAACCATGTAGCTGGTAGAAAACTTAACGCCAACAGGTAACCGGCAATTTCATCCCAGACAATAGCTGGATGGTCATGCACGCCTAAGTGTTCTGCCGTGCGCTGGCACAGCACAATTCCCACTAGACCCGCAACGAACGCAATAACGAAATAAAGCCAACTCGGTAAGCCTTGCATCAGCAACACCAACGGCACCGCCGCAAGTGTGCCGAAAGTACCTGGTGCTTTCGGGGCCAGTCCGCTACCAAAACCAAGCGAAAGAAAGTGGATCGGGTGCAGTAATGTTTTAACTGTCACTTTCGGCAGTTTGTTAGCGGAAGTGTTCATAGCCACCGACACTCTCAGTATCTGCTTCAGGACCCTGCCATGGCTCACCGTCACGTTCCAAGCGCAACTTGCCCGGCTCACTGGTCACCCGGCCAATGCAAGTAGGTTTGGCTGGGTGACGCGCCATCAGCGTGTCAAAAACACCACGACGGCTCTCTGGTACGGTAAAACAAAGTTCGTAATCATCGCCGCTGCTCAGGGCGAACTGAATAGCTAAATCTGCGGTGACGGACTCCGTAAGTGCCATGCTTAATGGGATTTCATCAACATCAAGACGCGCACCTACATTCGAGGCTTTAAGAATATGACCAAGGTCAGCTTGCAAGCCATCGGAAATATCAATGGCACTGGAGGCAACATCTCGCAGATTTTGGCCCAGCGCAACCCGTGGCGAAGGAAAGTACAAACGCTCGAGTACGCGTCGATAGTGACTATCAGAAACCTTACAGCGCTGCTGCTGACAAGCCAACGCCAGGCCCGCATCACCGAGGGTACCACTGACATAAATCCAGTCACCAGGTTTGGCGCCATCACGGCGCAATGCGTGCCCCTTCGGCAGCAAGCCATGCGCCGTTAAAGTCACACTGAGCGGTCCGCGTGTGGTATCCCCCCCTACCAGCTGACAGTCATAGTAATCACAAATTTCACGTAAGCCGTGGCTAAAACTTGTGAGCCATTCATGATCGACTTCAGGTAGGGTGATGGCGAGCGATAGCCAAGCGGGTTCGGCGCCCATTGCCGCTAGGTCACTGAGGTTGACCGCTGCTATTTTGTGGCCAATCGCGCGCGCCGGGGTTTGCTCATCGAAATGCACGCCCGACACCATGGTGTCGGTAACGACGACCAGTTGGTTCTCTTCAGGAACGTTAAGGATGGCACCGTCATCACCCACACCTAATTCCACATCAGCGCGGTTAGGCCAGCGCTGTGTGAAATAGGTTGAAATGAGGTCAAACTCGCCAAATGCCATAATGGCAAAGCTTACTTGCGGGTAGGACGAAGGCTGTCGATGGCTTTATCGAGCACGCCGTTGACAAAACGGTGGCTTTCATCGGCGCCAAACGACTTCGCTAGTTCAATTGCTTCGTTGATAGCGACTTTATAAGGCACATCGAGGCGCTCGCGCAGCTCGAAGGCGGCAAGACGTAACACAGCACGTTCGACTTGATCGAGTTCCGCTAACGGCCGGTCAAGAAAAGGTGACAGCGCTTCATCAAGGGTTTTCACTTGTCCGGCAACGCCGCGCACCAGTGCTAAAAAGTAATCGACATCAATCTTACTGGTATCATTGTCAGTGAGGAACTGCGCTTCGATATCGCTCATGCTGTTCTCACTCAACTGCCATGAATAAATGGCCTGAACCGCTAATTTACGCGCCTTCCGGCGTGCAGCAGGTTTCATTTTCAATCCTCTTAAAGCTGTTCTAGCACATTAACCATTTCAAGCGCACTCAAAGCTGCTTCTGCACCTTTGTTACCGGCTTTTGTGCCGCTACGCTCAATGGCTTGTTCAATGGTGTCCGTGGTGATGACACCGTTTGCGACTGGAACGTTGTATTCGTGCATCACGCGACTCAAACCGCTATTACACTCACCGGCGACAAAGTCGAAATGAGGCGTACCGCCGCGAATGACAGCGCCAATCGCAATTACGGCATCATAATTACCGCTCGCCGCAAGTTTCTTAGCTGCCAACGGGAGTTCATAAGCACCAGGTACTTTCACTACCGTAATCGCATCATCGCTCACTTGCCCATAGTGCTTCAATGTTTGCACAGCACCGTCAAGGAGACTGTCGACAACAAAGTGATTAAAACGGGAAACCACCAGAGCAAACTTTTTGCCAGGTGCTGCGATACCAGCTTCAATAACGTTCATGGTTCTATCCTTTTAAAGAAATCGGCGGGATAATAGCACAAAATTTGCTATCAGGCATGTTGCGGATTTTTTCCTACTGCGTGGGCAATTGCTTGCTTGACTCGTGCTAGCTCAGCGTCGATTTCGCCGGTAATCATCATTGGCGGGCGAATATCAATCACTTTACGCGAGAAGTCCATTCCGACAGGTATCACGGGCACTTGCGTTGCTTTGGCGATATGAATAAAGCCTTTTTTCCATTCAGTCACTTTCTTTCGCGTACCCTCTGGTGCCAGCGCCAGTATGAGCTCATGTCGTTGCTTAAACTCCTCGACCATTTGCCCGACGACGCCCTGTGCAGAGCGCCGATCCACCGGAATGCCGCCTAGCCATCGCAAGATACCGTTGACCGGAAAACGAAAAATAGTATGTTTGCCGAGGTAAGAAAGCTTGAGCCCAAGCGCGAGCATGACAAAGACGCCGACAAAAAAGTCCCAATTAGAGGTATGCGGGGCCACTGGAATGATCGCTTGTCGCGTGTTCGGTAACTTACCTTCAATGCGCCAGCCACCCAGCAGGCGCATCCCGACACGACCTACCCAACGGCTAAAGCGGTTGCCACGCGTCGGCAAGGGGGCACGCAAATGCTCTGGGATGTGGCGCATAAGCGACTTACTGTGCTGGCTCTAATGCACTGCGTAGACTTTCAAGCTTAAGTTTCACGCGACGCATATTATCTGGGCCAAGGCGCAACATTTGCTTTTGCGCATCGGGTAAGGCTTCAAGTGCTGGATCAGCGTAACGATACATGACGGACTCATCGGTCAGCTCAATCACGGTACCTACTGAAGGCGTTTGCATGAGCATATCAATCGCTTCAATGAGCACTGTTTGCGGCGCAGCATCAGGGTAACCAATTTCCGCTAAGGCTTCTTTCACCAACGGCTGATAATCCTCAAGCATGTCGACTAACACCGCGGTATCTAAGCTAACAAACCAATCAACAACAGTGTTGTAGCGGTCATAAGAGCGTGGGTCGATGTAAATTTTGCCGTCTTGCTCCAAAACACGAAACTGGGCCTTCGGACCTTGCACAGGAGCGGCTTCCTTCACTACCACACCATTTCCCAAGTTATCGACAAAAACCACTGCGTCACGGATCAGTTGTTCGCTTTGCAGTGGTTCTACCGTCTGCTCTTGTTCACGTAAACGCGTCACAATTTCGTCGGTGCTTTGATTCAGTGGCGGTAACTCCACAGCAGGCTCTGCTGGTTCAGCAACCGGCTCTTCGGCAACCTCAGTCGGTTCACCAAGCTCAACGGTTTCGGCGGGTTCTGCCACCATTTCAGGCTCTGGCTCAGGTTCCGCTTCTTGTACCACAACGGGTTGTTCGATAGGCGCAGGCTTTTGCTGGGTGTCCTGCGACAGGTACCATAGAATGACGATAGCAAGGGCTATAACGACCAATAACGCTGCGATGAGTTTGCCTTTCCCGGCACTCGATGGTTGGTCATTAAAGTCTCTATCACTCATGGTCCGCTCCTCAGGGTTTATTCATCAATATCTATTGATCGCGCTCGGCGCGTTGAAATACCAACTCAGTATCACTCGACTGTTCCGCGTTAAACCGATAGCCATTCGCATTGAATTGCTTTAAACCCGCAACGTCTGTGACTTGCTCTTTCATGATGTAGCGAGCCATCGCGCCACGCGCTTTTTTCGCCCAGAAGCTGATGACTTTGTATTGGCCATTTTTCTCGTCCTTAAATACTGGCGTAATTACCTTGGCATTTAAGTTTTTCGGCTCGACACTCGAAAAGTATTCGTTCGAGGCGAGGTTTACCAATACATCACTACCGACGGCCTTGAGGTCTTCATTCAACATGTCAGTAATGACATTGCCCCAGAACTCATAAAGGTTCTTACCACGGGCGGTGTCGAGTTTCGTCCCCATCTCCAATCGATAGGCTTGCATCAAATCGAGAGGCCGTAATACTCCATATAGACCCGATAGAATGCGTAAATGTTCCTGAGCAAAGGCAATTGTTTCGGCAGACATTTTTTCGGCTTGTAAACCAGCATAGACATCGCCATCAAAAGCGAACACTGCTGGACGCGCATTATCGGGGGAAAACGGCTGATGCCATTCGGCGAACCGCGCCGCATTCAGACCCGCAAGCTTGTCGCTAATTTTCATTAGCGACGAAAGATCCTGTGGGCTGAGCGACTGACAACGATCAACGAGCTCTTGCGCGTATTCAAGCAAGCGTGGCTGGCTGTAGTCATCCGTCGGCAACGGGCTTTCATAGTCCAAATTTTTCGCGGGTGATAATACCACTAGCATCATCCGTTCTCCTTTTGTCCGGTTTACCGATTAAGGCATCGGCTCGAGGTCTTCGCCTTCTTTCTCAACTTCAGGTGGCATCAGATCTTCGCGGCTGACGCCCAAAGCGAGCGCGAGTGAGCTGGCGATGTAAATCGATGAATAGGTACCGATAAATACACCAAACAGTAACGCCGTGGCAAAACCGTGAATCAAGGCGCCGCCAAGGAAGAACAAGGCTAATAGTACCAATACCGTGGTCAATGAGGTGATCACCGTACGGCTCATGGTGTCGGTCAGCGCTCCATCGATAATTTCTTCTGACTCACCTTTACGGAATTTACGGAAGTTTTCCCGAATTCGATCGCACACCACCACGGTATCGTTAATCGAGTAACCAATAACCGCAAGCAAAGCTGCGAGAACGGTTAGGTCAAACTCAAGTCCGAGCACCGAGAACAAGCCTAGCGTCAGGATAACGTCGTGCGCCAAGGCACCCACTGCACCAAGCGCGAGGCGCCATTCAAAGCGGAAGGCAATGTAGGCCAAGATACAGATCAGTGCGGTTAGCATTGCCAAACCACCCTGCTCCGTCAGCTGCTCACCAACGTTTGGTCCAACAAATTCAATACGACGCATGGCAACTTCGTCGGTCGAGGCCGCACGCAAAATGCTCAGCACATTTTCACCAACTTCTTGCGCTTTCACGCCTTCTTGCGGCTCAATCCGAATCAGCACGTCTTGCTGGGTGCCGAAGTTCTGTACCACTGCCCCCTCGAAGCCATTAGCGTCAAGTGTCGAGCGAATGTCACTTAAGTTGGCTTCTTGTGAGTAGCCGACTTCAATCACGGTACCACCCGTGAAGTCGAGGCCCCAGTTCAATTGGTTTACAGCTAAAGAAACGATTGAAGCGACTAGCAATAGGCCACTGAAAATCCATGCGCCAATGCGGAAGCGCATGAATGGAATCGTTTTATGAGTTTTGATTATCTCGTGCATGTGGCCTCCTAAACCGACAACTTATCAATGCGTTTGCCACCCCAGATGGCATTGACAACAGCACGCGTTCCAACGATAGCTGTAAACATTGAGGTCACGATACCGATCATTAAGGTCACCGCGAAGCCTTTGATAGGCCCTGTACCGATGGCGAACAAAATGATGGCAGCAATAAGGGTCGTTACGTTGGCATCCGCAATGGTAGATAGCGCACTATCGTAACCGTGATGGATGGCCTGTTGCGGACTACGTTTCGCTTTGATCTCTTCACGTATGCGCTCGAAAATCAGCACGTTGGCGTCGACCGCCATACCAACGGTTAGAACGATACCGGCCATACCAGGCAAGGTTAAGGTCGCCCCAGGAATCATCGACATAACGCCAATGATCAACACTAAGTTCGACGCCAATGCTAAGTTGGCAACCATGCCGAACTTGCGGTAGTACATCACCATGAAGATCAACACCAAAACAAAGCCCCAAACAATCGCTTGGGTACCCATGTCAATGTTTTCTTGACCAAGGCTTGGTCCAACCGTACGTTCTTCAACGATTTGAATCGGCGCAATCAAAGCACCCGCGCGTAGCAATAGCGCAAGATTTTGCGCTTCTTGCACTGAGCTAATGCCGGTAATACTGAAGACACTACCCAAACGCGACTGAATGGTGGCAACGTTAATGACTTCCTCTTTACGCTCGAAGATAATATTACCTTCAGCGTCACGTTCGCCGGTGGCTTTAAATTCGATAAACAGGGTTGCCATTGGATTACCCACATTGTCGCGCGTTGCCAACGACATTTTGTCGCCGCCCGCGCCATCAAGGGTGATATTCACCGATGGACGTTGGTTCTCATCGAACGCCGAGTTAGCTTTGACGATATGGTCACCGGTCAAGATAACGTCTTCTTCGAGCAATACGTTACCGCCGTTACGATTTGGAAACAGCTCTGAACCAAAAGGTACACGGCCCATTTCGGCATCACGCACACTGTTTTCGGTATCGACTAAGCGGAATTCCAGCGTTGCCGTAGCACCGAGGATCTCTTTGGCTCGCGCCGTGTCCTGCACGCCAGGCAACTGTACGACGATACGGTCTGCACCTTGACGTTGCACTAACGGTTCAGCAACACCGAGTTCGTTGACACGATTACGTAGAATCGTGACGTTTTGTGAAATCGCATAATCTTGGGTTTCGGCGATTTGTGCTTCGGTCATACGCAGCGTGATTTCTTGTGCGTCTTCATCTTCCAGCACAATGTAACCTTCATATGCACCGTCGAGGTAACTTGCCGCAGCAGCGTAATCCTCTGCAGTACGTAAACGCACGGTAAGGTCGTCGCCGTTGCGTTCAACGCTGGTGTAACGGATCCGCTCTTCTCGCAAGTCTGCACGAATGGTGTCACGCATTTGCCCTAAGATTTTGCGCATCGCCTCATTCATGTCCACTTCCATCAGAAAGTGCACACCACCACGCAAATCAAGCCCCAGTTTCATCGGTGAAGCGCCGAAGGCTTCTAACCATTCAGGGGTTGCTGGGGCAAGGTTTAGAGCGACCACGTAATCGCTACCTAGCGCTTGCAAAATTGCCTCACGAGCACGCAACTGTTCACTGTCAGAATTCAGACGGACTAAGATTTGTCCTTCTTCCATTACCACCGATTTAGGGGCGATGTTGAGCTCTTCTAGTGTCTCTTCGACGGTCCCTAAAACTTGGGTATCGACTGTTGTGGTGCGCGTCGCAGATACCTGCACTGCAAAATCTTCACCATAAAGGTTCGGTAAGGCATACAGTGCGGCCACCGCCAAAATGACGATGACCATCAGGTTTTTCCAGAGCGGAAACTTGTTTAACACGTTACATCCTTATCTCTATTACAGAGATTTCATGGTTCCTTTTGGCAGAACCGCTGTTACCGCCGATTTTTGCACGGTTACTTCAACGCCTTCAGCCAGCGCGATAACCATGAAGTCTTTGTCTTCGCTGATTTTGGTGATACGACCGACCATACCACCGTTCATCAATACTTCGTCGCCTTTGCTTACGCTCGCAATCAATTCTTTATGTTGTTTTACGCGTTTCGCTTGCGGACGGTAAATCATGAAGTAGAAGATCAAACCGAACATAACCAGCATGAAGATCAGCTCCATACCACCACCTTGTTGGGCTGCGCCGTCTTGTGCGTATGCGGTACCGATTAAAAAGTCCATAATTTCCTCATTCGTATCGAGTTAGATTGAATCACTTTGAAATGGGGTTCTTCGCATGGCAAACAACCCTTCATTGCAACTTTTTATAAAAATTGTCAGGCATTCTAACGAATTTATCGTGTAATGGGGAGTCATCTTCGCAAGTCACCGCTAGGCATCTGTAACAATCCATGCCAAACTGAGTTTTTTATTGGGCAAAACAGTCGATTGTCGCGATGGAACTCTTTTTTTATTGGTTTGATCATTTGGGTGTTGCAGTGTTCGCCATCTCAGGCACATTGCTAGCGTTCCGCAAAAACATGGATGGCTTTGGCGTCATCGTGCTCGCCTCGGTAACGGCCATCGGCGGCGGTACCTTGCGTGATTTGATCCTCGACCTGCCGGTCTTCTGGGCCTACGACCCGACCTACCTCTACACCATCATTGTTGCGGCGCTTGGCACGATTGTTTGGTTGCGCTTTCGCGATTACATTCACCAAAAGACGTTGCTTACCGCCGATGCCTTTGGTCTAGCGTTCTTTACCGTAATGGGAGCGCAGAAAGCACATATGGCTGAGTTCCCAGCAATAATTTGTGTAGTGATGGGCACCATGACTGCCTGTTTCGGCGGTATGCTACGTGATGTTCTGGCCCGTGACATCCCGATGGTCCTCAAAGGCGAGTTGTACGCGACGACCTGCCTCGTAGGTGCCAGTGTTTATGTACTCATCGCCGATTTCAGTCCGCTTCTGGCGTTGCTCGTGGGCGGTGTGGTTACTTTGCTAATGCGGCTCGGAGCGATTCGCTGGCAGTGGCATTTGCCAGTTTTCCAAGAACACGGTGAATCACGTTAGTCATGTTACCGACGTCGCTTGCTGTTGTCCTCGCCATTCTCTATATAGCATTACTTTACAGTATTGCCTATCGTGGTGAGCGCAAGACGCCGAACGAAATAAAGCCCTACCGCTATGCGCTCGCCCAAGGTATTCACTGTACCACTTGGGCGTTTTACGGCACCGTCACTCAGTCCGCATACTACGGTTGGTCGATGGCTCCCACCTACCTCGGTGCTATCGCGGTCTTTCTATTTGCCCATCGCGTACAAATGCGTTTGTTGCACGTCTGTAAGCAAAAAAACCTAACGTCCATTGCTGACGTCATTAGTCATCGTTACGGTAAGTCATCTAGCTTGGCAATCGTTGTCGCCCTATTGGCGCTGCTTGGGATTGTGCCCTATATAGCGCTGCAGTTGCGTGCCGTAACGGGGAGTTTTGCGACGGTCACCGGCCTTGTCGATCAGCCGTTGCCTTGGTTTGGCGATGTCGCCGCATTAGTTGCGTTAGCAATGATGGGCTTTGCCATTCTATTCGGTACCCGTCGCTTGAGCCTTGCGGAGCAACACTCAGGCCTGATGGATGCTGTAGCCTTTGAGTCAGTCGTCAAGCTCGGTGCTTTTATGCTGGTTGGGGCATTCGTTAGCTACACCATGTTTGATGGTGTCGGCGATCTCTTCACACAGGCCGCGCAACAAGCCGAAATTGCAGAGGTCATGCAAGGCCAACCTAACGGCGCCTTTATTTATGTTACCCATGTTTTATTGGGGGCTATTTCGATGTTTTGTTTGCCGCGCCAATTTCACGTCAGCTACATCGAAAATACCGATCCAGAGGAGTTACGTACCGCACGCTGGGCATTCCCGCTTTATCTATTTGCCATCAACTTATTTATTTTGCCAATCGCCCTGGCAGGCTTGTTACTGGTACCACAGGCGGCGACGCAAGACACCTTTATGCTGCAATTACTGCTGCTAGCCGACCAACCGACTATTACCGCGGTCGCCTTTATCGGCGGGCTTGCCTCAGCCACGAGCATGGTCATCATCGCGACCCTTGCACTCAGTATCATGATGTCAAATGACGTGATTATGCCGATGTGGTTAAAGCTTACCCAGCGCAAATTGCGCAAACTGACCTTTACCCCCAATCGTATATTGACGATTCGCCGAACCACAATTGCGACCATCATCATACTGGCCTTTGGCTTCCATAAACTGACCGAAGCGAATTTACCGCTGGTGAATGCCGGCTTATTATCGCTCGCCCTGCTTGCCCAACTGGCACCAGCCTTGCTCGGTGGCTTGGTATGGCGTCGTGGCAGTTATTATGGCGTGGTGAGCGGATTGGTCGCCGGCACTGCGTTATGGGCTTGGTTACTCTTCTGGCCATCACTGGCTACGTCTCACAATTTACTCGACGTGGAACTCGCCTCAGGGGTACTAGTGAGTTTAGCCTGTAACCTTGGCCTTTATCTTTCAGTCTCGTGGTTCACAACGCTGCGCACCCCACCGAGCGAACAGCGCGACTGGACCAATCCGACCCTTTATCACCAAGAACTTTATCAACACCAACCTATTAACTGGGGCCGTCTCCGTCAGGTGCTCGCACGCTTTTTCGATTCGGTTGAAATCGAGCGCCTACAACAGCGTGCGCAGCTTAATCTCACCAGCGCTGATAGCGACGAATGGGTGCCCACGCCAATACTTGCGCGAGTCGAACGTGAACTTGCTGCAGTCATTGGTAGCGCCGCCAGCCGCATATTGCTTGAGGCCGTGGCACAACAACCGGCCATGCCCATAGCGCAAGTGGTCAACTGGGCAACTCAAGCGTCGCAGCTCTACAAGTTTAACCGCGAACTGCTCCAAGCCTCGGTCGAGAATATTCCGCAAGGGATCAGCGTTGTCGATCAGGATTTGCGGCTAGTCGCTTGGAATCAACGCTACGAAGAAATCTTCAACTACCCCGAGGGCTTCTTAACCGCCGGCATGCCGGTCGCTGAGCTACTGCGGTATAACGCTGACCGCGGACTCCTTGGTAGTGGGCAGGCTGCGGACCTAGAACTCGAAATCGACAAGCGCCTGAATTACCTACGCTCGGGTAGTGCCTATCGCTATCAGCGCCAACAAGGCTCGCTGCATATTGAATTGCAAGGTGCGCCCATGCCAGGTGGCGGTTTCGTTACCACCTATACCGACATCACAGAACTTGTTGCCGCCCAACAGCAGCTCGAAGAAATTAACCGTGAGCTGGAGCAGCGCGTTGCCGATCGCACCCAGCAGTTGCTGCTAGCCAAGCAAGCCGAGGAAAAAGCACACGAGAGTAAAACGCGCTTCTTTGCTGCGGTCAGTCACGACCTCATGCAACCCTTTAACGCCGCCACGCTGTTTTGCGACATGTTACGTCAGCGCTTGGATGGCGAGCACGGCGCGTTGGCACGGCAGATCCAGCAATCACTGCAAAATGCCGAAGAGCTGTTGACCATGCTCTTGGATATGACACGACTCGAAGCCGGCAACCTGCCGGTGAATAAACAACGCCTTAATCTGCATGAGGTGGTGGCGCCGGTTATCGACGCACAGCGCGTGATTGCGGCAGAAAAAGGTCTCACCATCAGCTATGTGCCTTGCCAAGCGGAGGTTTATACGGACCGCAAACTACTCAGCCGTATGCTACAAAACCTGCTTTCGAATGCTGTGCGCTACACCCAGCAGGGCAAGATAGTGGTTGGTTGCCGGCGACATGAACAAAATGTGCGACTGCATGTCATCGATAGCGGCGAGGGCATTCCACCGAATCAGCTCAAAGCTATTTTCCGAGAGTTTCATCAAGTTTCGCCCCAAGGTGACAATCCAGGTATTGGGCTAGGTTTGGCTATCGTGGAAAGGTTGGGGCAATTGTTGGAAATACCGTTACAAGTGCGCTCTACCGTCGGCCAAGGCACCGATTTCTCAATGCAACTGCCAGTGGAGCGTTGGCGCAGTGTCAGTCTGCGTTCTGAAGCACCTGCGCTGCCCAATGATGAGCGTTTTTTACACGGCAACGACTTCTGGCTTATCGATAACGATAGCCGTATGTTAGCGGCGGTCCAACAGCTGCTCGAAAGCTGGGGGGCCCGCGTCACCAGTGCAACCAGTGCAACAGCGCTCGCGGCAGTCAGCAATGGTCAACAGCCAGACCTCCTTATCATCGATTACCACCTCGACAACAACGTGACTGGCATCGAAGTGCTGCACGAATTGCGCCAGCAACCCGGCCTCCATGACTTAGCTGCCATTGTCATTTCAGCTGATCCTGATGAAGTGTTACGTGAACAGGCAATTGCGGCACAAGCGGGATTCATGCCTAAGCCTCTTAAACCAGCAGCATTACGTCGACTCCTGAAACGTTACCTAAAGTAAGTCGCAGGCTTATTCTTGGTGTTGATCCGGCACGCTGAGCATTTGCTTAAACACAATACCTGCTTGCGTACGATTGGTGACTTCTAGTTTACGTAGAATGGCCGAAACATGCTGTTTAATCGTGGTTTCTTGCACATTAAGCTCATAGGCGATTTGTTTGTTCAACAAGCCATCCGCCAAACACTCCAATACACGGTATTGTTGTGGCGTCAAAAGCTCTAAACGCTGCGCAAAATCAACCTCGGGCGCACTTTCATCATTGGCAATAGCATCTCGCAGGTGCGCTGGCAGCCAAGTATCACCCGCTAAAACATGGTGAATGGCAGCCTGTAACTCTGCTAAGGGCATGGATTTGGGGATATAAGCACTGGCGCCAAAAGCCATTGCTTGACGGATCACCGGAAGTTGCTCATTCGCCGAAACCACCACTACCAAAATGTCGGGATAGCGACTACGCAGCGAGGTGATGGCCGAAAGCCCTTTGTTACCCGGCATCGACAAGTCGAGTAGCACCAACTCGAGTTGCGGTTGCTGCTGAAGAACTTCAAGCAATTGCGGGAAGCTCGCGGCCTCGGCAATATCGGTTGAAAGTGTTTCGCCAAGTGCCTGCTTTAACGCCGCGCGAAATAAAGGATGATCATCAGCAATAACAGCTCGAGCCATAGTTGTATCGGATTGGTGAAGACTGATGACCATGCTAGCGTGTCCAGAGAGAAAAGTCAGTGGTTACCTACTCGCAATTCCCTGTGAGTAAGTAACCACTTGTAACAGAGGGGTTTAGAACTTATACCCCACTGACAGGGAGACAGTACGTGGGTCACCGTAGTAACCAACGATGGCGTCATCACCGAAGGTCGGGCCAAAGTTATAGCCACCTACGCGATACTCCTCATCGGTCAGGTTTTTACCGTGCAAGCCCACACTCCATTGACCACTATTTGAGTACCACACCACGCTGGTATTGAGCAGACCATAGCTATCTTGGTCCAGCGGCGATGCTGCTTCAAACATTTGTACGTCATCGCGGTAAGCATAGTTACCCGACCATACGATTTGCCCACTTTCGAGGTCAAAGGTCTGGTTAAAACCGATGTTGTAGGTCAGTTCAGGTGTGTTTTGGAACGACCATGCGTCAGTCACATCCGTTGTTTCGCCGGTAGCCGGTTCAGTGTAAACCACCGCATCGAATTCAGCATCGATGTAACCTAACATTGCCGTAAAGTTAAGACTATCGGTCGCAGCAAAGACGGTTTCAACTTCAAAACCTTTCACCGTTGACTCACCCGCATTCAAGACTTGCGATGAGATACCTGCTTCAACTACACGCTGCACAGTGACTTGCATATCGGTGTAATCCGAGAAGAACACCGCACTGTTCAAGCGCATGCGGCCATCTAGCAACTCTGACTTCAAACCAAATTCGAAGGTATCCACGATTTCTGGATCATACGGCTCATCAATGGTTGGGTTGAGCGACTTGTCAGCCCGCATATCCACACCGCCCGACTTAAAGCCGTTACTGTAGCTTGCATAAAGCATTACGTCGTCAGTCGCTTGGAAGTTGACCGCAACGTGCGGCGAGAAACGGCTCCAATCACCACCACTCGTGAATTCAGAGTTCACCGCGAATGGGTCACCATAAGCTGCTCGTACTTGTGCCGGATCGTAAGGCGTACCAACACTTCCATCATTGATGTAGTGCACACCTAGGTAGGTGTAACGGAAGACATCTGCTTCTTTTTCGTCTTTGGTATAACGACCACCGAGCGTAAGGCTCCAATCGTCGTTCATTTGGTAGGTACCTTGGCCGTAGAATGCAAGGCTATCAGTATCTACACAACCGCCGTTATCCACGGTAACCCCACCTAATGCAGCAAGGTACATTGGCAATACGGTACCGAATACACCACAAGCTTCACCGTCGTAGAAATAGACACCGCCAACGAAATCAAAGTCACGGTTGTTGGTATAGCTTAACTGGAATTCTTGGGTGAATTGCTCATCTTCATAAATTGCTGGAACCATGAAGATCGGCTCACCTGTCGAGTTAAAGTCGATATTGGTGTTGGTATAACCCTCACGACTCGCGGTTACCGACTTGAAGCCCCAATTAGCGTTCACATCCCAATTATAGATAAGTGACCAGCCTTCGGTTTCAACCAAGTTATCAACCGGCATTGCAGTATTCGAGTTATAAACGTCGTCATAAGGTTCTTGACCCGTTACGGCGCTAGTTTGTAGGCGATAGGCACCCTTCGCATTCGAGTCATCTTCGGTTTTGTCATAAGAAAACTTCAGATCCATATCGCTATTGATCAGCCACTTGGCTGAAATACGATAGGTGAGTAGATCTTTATTGTAGTTATCTTCACCGGTGTTAACGTATTCACCGAAGCCGTCACGTTGCAGAGAAGCCACCGCTGCGCCAACATAAAGATTGTCGCTGATGGCAGTTTGTCCCGAAATTTTGATATCGCGCTGGTTGTAGCTACCTACAGTGCCTTGAATCGACAGCTCATCGTAACCGGTCAACTCTTTAGTCACGTATTTTAACGCGCCACCGATGGTGTTCTTACCGTAAAGAGTTCCCTGCGGGCCACGTAAAACCTCAATACGCTCAAGATCGAAGACTTCCAATACCGCACCCTGTGGCCGCGCCATGTAAACGTCATCGATGTAGACACCTACGCCAGGTTCGAAGCCCCACAAAGGATCTTGTTGGCCAACACCGCGAATGTAGGCAGTCAGGGTTGAGTTGGTACCACGACTGACCTGAATAGTAGCATTCGGAATACGTTGTTGGAGCTCTGTGATGTCCTCAACACCAACGTCTGTAAGATCGCCAGCACTGAATGAAGACACCGAAACCGGAACCTCTTGCAGACTTTCTGTTTTACGGCGTGCGGTTACTTCAATACGCTCAAGCGCTTTCGCTTCATTTTCTTCGCTTTGCGCTTCTTGTTGCGCGTACGCAGGCATGCTGACCACTGACGCGACGGCTAAAGCCAGCAAGGAATGTCGAAACTTGGGTTGACTCATGATGTCATTCTCCCGGTAACTGTTATTGTTGTACTGTTATCGTTACGTGCTGTCGTAGCACATTTTTTTTATGGCAGGCTTACCCTAGCGCAAAGAATCGAGTTTGTATTCTGTACGTTAGTACTATGTAAATTCTACCGCGTCTCACGCATGATGTTGCTGTCAAAAATAATAACAACGAGGTAATGCATGTTAAGCATGATTGGATTAGTCGGCGGTCTGGTACTTTTAATAGTCCTTACCTTGCGCGGCATGAACCTGTTTATCAGTGCGCCATTGTGCGCCGTTATCGTCGCCCTCACCAGTGGAGTGCCACTGTTTCAAGGCGACATTAACTTTGTCAGTGCCTACATGGACGGCTTTGCTAGCTTTGTTGCCGCTTGGTTTTTCATGTTCTTACTTGGTTCGCTGTTCGGTAAGTTTATGGAAGATACCGGCGCCGCAGATAGCGTTGCCCATTGGATTATTGGCAAGCTTGGTAAAAGCCAGGCAGTCCTTGCCGTAGTTTTAGCCTGTGCAATTTTGACCTATGGTGGCGTGAGCGTTTTTGTCGTAGCTTTCTCGGTTTACCCCATGGCTCTGGCATTGTTCAAAGATGCCGACCTACCGCGACGCTTCATTCCAGCTGCATTAGCCTTTGGCTCGGTCACCTTTACTATGACTTCGGCCGGTTCACCAGAAATTCAGAACTGGATCCCGATTCAGTACCTCGGTACTTCACCTTACGCCGCTTGGGAAGTTTCTTTAGTGGTCGCCGTCATTATGTTCGTGTTGGGCTACTGGTGGCTGTCGAAAATGATCAAAGCTGCAGTTTCTCGTGGCGAGAGCTTTCAACAACGCGAGGGTGACCCAAAGCTCGTTGAACGGAAATTACCCTCACCGTTTAGCGGCTTAGTACCGTTGATTGTCGTGCTCACCCTGAGCTTTTTATTTCATGAAGACCTCAAGCAAAATGCTTTGATTATTGCCTTAAGTGGCGGTGTTCTTGCCATCGCAATCATCAACTTTCGCTACTTCCAGAATATGTCACGGGCGATTGGTGAAGCTTCTACCGGCGCACTTATTGCCATCGGTAATACCTCAGCTGTGGTTGGCTTTGGCAGCATTGCGAAAGTCACACCAGCCTTTGCCGATGCGGTGACCTTTATGACCAGCCTTCCAGGTAACGAACTAGTCGGTGCTGCGGTTGCAGTTAGCGTTATCGCTGGCTTAACTGGTTCCGCATCGGGCGGTCAGGCCATCGCGCTACCGGAAATTGGACCTCATTATATGGAGCAAGGGGTCAACGCCGATCAGTTGCACCGTATCGTGGCTATCTCATCGGGTGCATTAGACTCGTTGCCACACAACGGCTACGTGGTGACCACAATTCGGGCAATCTGTGGTGAGACCCATCAGGCAGCCTATTGGCCCGTGGCGGCCGTTACTGTCGTAGTGCCGTTTATTGGCTTGAGCATTGCTATTGCCTTGTTCAACTTCTTCTAATTTCACCTGTTTTAAGCGAAGGCCGTAACATATGTTTGAAACAACACCGCAATCCGCTCCAGTGATGGCTGCAGCAATGCAGCCAAGCCAATTGCTCATTATAGATTTACTCCGTCATGGCGTGCGCCGGCACCCACAGCAAGAAATCGTCAGTCGCCGCATCGAAGGCGATATTCATCGCTATACCTATGCTGATTGCTATGCCCGCACCAGCCAATTAGCTCACACCCTGGCCAAGCTCAACATTCAGCCTGGTGACCGTGTTGCCACCTTGGCTTGGAATACCTACCGCCACCTCGAACTCTATTACGCCGTAAGTGGCATAGGTGCGGTTCTACATACCGTCAATCCACGCCTGTTGGCAGAGCAAATTGCCTGGATCATGGCCGATGCCGATGCCCAGTGGCTATTTGTTGACGCCTGTTTTGCTGAACTTGCCGCAGAAGTGGTTGCGCAGCTTCCTAAGCTAAAAGGTATTGTGGTTTTAGCTGATACCAAGAATCAACCTGCGTTCAGTGATGTTAAGCAACCCCTTTATGCCTATGAACAACTGTTGCTCGAACAAGCCACAGATTACACTTGGCCTGCCTTGCATGAGGATACCGCAGCATTGCTCTGTTACACCTCAGGCACTACCGGTCATCCGAAGGGCGTACTCAGTTCCCACCGCGCCATGGTGCTACATGCCCAAGCAACCGCCAGTGCCGAGTTACTCGATTTACGTGCGAACACCGTACTAATGCCAATGGTCGCGATGTACCACGCAGGCGCATGGGGCGCACCTTATGCCGCGCCGTTGGCGGGTAGCAAACTGGTATTACCGGGCAGCGGTATGAGCGGCGCCGACATGCATGAGCTGATAACGCAAGAACACGTCACCGTGGGCCTCGGCGTACCGACGATTTGGTTAACCCTGCATAACTATTTACATGAAAAGGCTGCTGCGGTGCCCTCACTCGAACGAGTTTGCGTCGGCGGCGCAGCATCACCGTTAGGTTTGGTCAAAACGTTCGATGAAAGCTACGACGTTTACTGGCAGCCGATTTGGGGGATGACCGAAACCGGTCCACTGGCATGCTCAGCACCACCTGAACCGAGTCTGATGGCGTTGCCAAAAGAGCAGCGCTACCGTATCCAAACCACCGCAGGACGCGCCTGTTTCGGTGTCGAGATGGAGATTGTCAATGCCGATGGCGTTGCCCAGCCCCACGATGGCGAGACCAGTGGTGAGCTGCGGGTACGCGGCCCGTGGATAGCGAGCAGCTATTTTCAGCGCGACGACCCTGATACCTTTGCTGATGGCTGGCTCGCCACTGGCGATATTGCCGTCATTGATGCGCATGGCTACATGAAAGTCGTCGACCGTAAAAAAGACGTGATCAAGAGTGGTGGCGAATGGATAAGCTCGTTGGATATTGAAAATATCTGTAGCCAACACCCTGCAGTGAACGAAAGCTGCGTGATTGGCGTGAAGCATCCAAAGTGGGACGAACGACCGTTATTGTTAGTCGTTGCCAACAAAGGCAAGAAACTCGACAAAGCGATGCTTTACGATTTTCTACAAGGCAAGATTGCCAAATGGTGGATGCCCGATGACATTCTCATCGTCGACGACCTGCCCCATACCGGCACCGGCAAACTGGTCAAGAACGAGCTGCGCAAGCAGTATGCCAACTATCTTATTGAAGCGCAGGACGCGAACGAGGAGTAGCCAATGCAAACTATGATGCAACGTGTATTTACCAGCATTTTTATGATCTCGGCAGTATTTTTTAGTGCTAGCTGTGCCGCACAAGAAGCCTCCGAGCCGCTGCTGGTCGAGAAGCAAAGCTTTACCTTTAACAACTACACCACCTTAGGTGGCGAGGTGATTCCAGAAGTAACCGTTGGTTGGGAGAGTTATGGTGAGCTCAATACGGCCAAAGATAATGTCATTCTGATCACGCATTTCTTTTCCGGCAACAGCCATGCCGCTGGAAAATACAGCGCTGACGACGTCTTACCAGGCTACTGGGATAGCATTATTGGTCCGGGCAAAGCCATTGATACGAATAAGTTCTTTGTTATCAGTTCCGATACCTTAGTGAACGCTTTTCCTAACGATCCGAACGTCATCACCACGGGCCCTGCTTCGCTGAATCCAGAAACAGGGAAGCCTTACGGTCTCGACTTTCCAGTCGTAACTATTCGTGACTTTGTGAATGTGCAATATGAGTTGCTGAAGAGTCTAGATATCAATAAGTTACACGCTGTTGTGGGTGCCTCAATGGGCTCACTGCAGGCATTAGAATGGTCCGTTGCCTATCCTGACATGGTCGAGCGCATGGTTTCCGTGATTGGCGCCGGAGCAATGGACGCTTGGACCATTATGGCTTTAGAGCACTGGGCACGACCTATCAAGCATGACCCTAACTTCAACGGTGGCGATTACTATGAGGGCGAGGCGCCACTGACAGGAATCACTAGTACGCTAGCAATGATCACGCAACAAGCCATGCATCCAGTCATCATGAACATGCGTGCGCCACAACCGGAAGTGATGCCTGAAACTGCGCTTGAGAGTGTGCTTAAAAGCACTCCTGTGCTGGATTATTTGTTTGCTAACTCGGCTAACCGCGCGCCTTTAGCCGATGGTAACCACTTACTTTACCTCGTCCGTGCCAACCAGCTGTTTGTTGCTGGGCATGAGGGCGATCTAGCGAGTGGGTTGGCAAAGGTCAAAGCAAAAACATTGTTTTTACCGGCAACCAATGACCTCTTGCTACAACCTTACTTAGCCAAACAGGCGGTTACGATTTTAGAGAAGCAAGGGAAGAATCCTCAGTATGCCGAAATAGAGGGCGTCTGGGGTCACCTCGATGGATTGTTCTCGATTCCGACCAAAGCAGAAGATTTACGAACGTTTTTAGAGAGTGATTAAAAAAGGGGCATTGCGCCCCTTTTTTCTTGATTTTAGTTGCCGCCGAGCAGGCCTTTAAGCTTATCTTTCACTTTATCTTCGAGCTTATCTTGCAGCTTGGCTTCGAGTAAACTTTGCAGACGCTCTTCACGATTTTCTGCATCGGTAAGCAAACCCGATAACTCACTTAAATCATCACCGTACTCACCGACAAAACCCTCTGACTGGGTGGCTAACCGTTGTCGAAGCTCCGTAAGTTCACTGCCGGCAGCGTCCATTGCGGCACTTTTCAGCGCTTGCCCCAACTGACGGTCAAGGTCAGAACTTAATTTGAAATCAGGTGACATTAAGGCGCCTTTGATATCGGCATTTATATCCAATCGGTTCAAGCTTTCCAGCGCTTTTGCGATAACTTGTGCCCATTGATTCTCGGCTTCCGCATCAATGGTCATATTGGCGAGTCGTAAGATGGCGTTACCATCAAATTGGCTATCGCGCAGCACGATATTGCCCTCACTGTCGAGCAACGCCGACAAGATCTTAGCTGCAAACTCACTGCGTTGACTCAAAGCGGTTTCAGCTAAGTTAACGCCCTGCACTTTCCATTGCTGACGCGCATCGAAACCTTCGGCAGTCAGCGCGAGCTCACCATTTAGCTGTAACAGCGACCACAATGCATTATTTTCACCACGGGCACGGAACACCGTCGGCTGGCCAAGTTGTGCATGTTGATGGGTGATGTTTTCCCAGTCCACGTCGAGCACCGTAGGCCCGACTGCAAACTCAGTTCGCGCTTTCTTAATCAAGAAATCCGGCGGCGCATCTGCGCCGGTGAAGGAAAACCAAATGCCCTCGCCGCGTGGCGGTTTGACTGCCGTTTCGTCAGCAGAGCGCTGTAACATCGGCATCAATTGCTCATAAGCGAGGAGCATATAGTCAGCCCAACGGCGCGCCTGCTCACCAAACAGCACCGCGGTGATCTCACTTAGCCCTTGGCTATTGAGCTGCATCAACTCACCGACGCGATCGAGGTCATGCTGCGGCGCCTCTTTAACGTTTTGCATTTGCGTCTTCAGCTCTGCTACCGCAGTGGTCGCCACTTCTTTAAATTCTTCAATGGCGGCCTTGTCGCTGGCGAACTGTTGTTTTAACTTGTCGAACTTCTCTTTGCGCTGCTGCAACTGCGCTGGAGTAGAGATATCTCCTTCAGACAGCTCTTTAACTTGGGCTTCATATTCGGCAAGACGCTCCTTACTCGGTAGCTTGCTGATGAGACCTTCGACACGTTGTTTCTGTGTTTCAAAACTTTGTCTCGCTTCGCTAATCGCGGTTGGCGTGCGCAAATCCACGCGGTCTATGACTTCATCAACCGAAGGCATTGAAAGTTGCAGCTCTTGCATGTTCTCACCGAACCAACTTTGCATCTGCGACTTATCGGGGAGCTGATACACCTCACCGGCGTTATCCCGCTGCGTATGCACACGAATACCGGTGCTAACCACCTCTTCGAAATGGAAGCGTCCGAGCAACAGTTGTTCCCAACTCAATTCGCCCGCAACTTCACCAATAGCCACACGGTTGTACTCTGGCTGTGCCGGGTCGGTCACCTGGACGTCACTCATACGAATCTTCAGCGGCACCCACTGATGCTCGACTTGTGCAATGTTCACTTCTGCGCCATTGAGAGTGCCCAAGGTCCGCTCCAGCGACCACTTCAAAATAGTATCGAGCAACAACCAAGAAAATGCTGCAATCACCCCAACAATAATCAAGAAGGCGACTAATCCCGGCCAACGGAAGGCGCTACGGCGGACGGTATGCTGTTCCATGCTCATTACCCCTTTAAGTTCGCATAAATGGTGTAAAAGCGATTTGCTTTCAACGCCTGCACAATCTTTAACTTATTAAACCAAGCCTGAATACGGCGCCGATACTGACTCACAATCCAGAAACTAACGACCGCCAAAATAGGAGCGAAGGCTAGACTTAAGACGAGACTGCCGAGGGTAATGGTGTGATGAAATTGCACCACTCGCCAAAAGGCCGAGTCGTACATGCTTTGCCATACTGGCTGCCAGCTCTCTGCCGATAAAATCGCAAAGCCGATAGCGTGGAAAACGGGATCAAGGAGATAGGCCAAACCGGAGCAGATGACAAAACTCAAAATAAAGCCAGATAGATTGACTCGGAATAACAATGCTACGAGTAAGATCACTAGATTATGTACACGCCACAACGGCGTAAATCCCATAATCATTCCAAGCACGAAGGCGATAGCAAGCGCCCATGCACCCGACTCAGAATTGAGTGCTTTCAATAGCCTAGCTAATAAAGTTAGCATCCGATAGCTCCCTTAGTTAATGCTGATTTAAAGCATAGCGTAATGGTTTTTATCTGCTACCCTTTTTTTGTAAACACACGACGAAAATTTTACTTGTGTTTTCGTTAATTTAGCCTTAAATATGCGCGCAATTTTCATGCGGAGCTTTTATGCAAAATGCAGCCTTGATCATCCTTGATGATATTACCGATTGGCAACCCTATTACCCGAGCCAATCTATCGTTACCGCCAGTGAGTATTTACTGCAACAAAACGCCAAAGCACGTGCGCAAATCCTTAATTTGTGCGGCGACCTAAGCTATTTGTCGACTGGCTACTATGTCAGCCTTCTCGCTGAGGCGCGGGGCCAACGTGTTCTGCCTTCGGTAACCACAATTAACGACTTGGCGAACTTTTCACACTATCAATTGGTGCTGCCCGCTAATACCGATAAGCAAATTAGTAAGTACTTAGCTCAGCAGTCGACCGCGGCGTCGCAACGCGTACTTATTTGCTTCGGACAAGCCGAAAATCAACAACTGAGCAACTTTGCCCGACAGATCTTCGACCGCTATCCGTGTCCGATTCTCTGGGTTGAGTTCAGCCATCAGGGACGTTGGTTTATCACTAACATTGGTGCGGGTCACCTCGCTGAGCTAGATGATGAGCAACAAACCTTTTTCGGCAACGCACTTGATAGCTTCAGTAAACGCGTGTGGCGGAAAGCTCGCGCGCCTAAAGAGTACCGCTACGACTTGGCGATCTTGCACGATCCAGAAGAGACCATACCGACCAGCGACAAGAAAGCCTTGCAGAAGTTTATCAAAGCGGCCAAAGACGCCGATATTGACGCGGAGCTGATCACCGCTGACGACTACAATCGGCTGCTGGAATTTGATGCACTGTTTATTCGCGAGACCACGCGAATTAACCATTACACGTATCATTTTGCCAAGAAAGCTGAAGCTAATGGCATGGTTGTAATTGACGCACCGCACTCGATTTTGCAATGTGCGAATAAGGTCTTTCTGAAAGAGCTATTGGACAAACATAAGATCCCTACGCCGCGTACTGAGCTTTTGTTAAACCAACAAGCGATTGATTTTCAAGCGATTGGTGAACGTTTAGGTTACCCGGTGGTGTTAAAGATTCCAGATGGCTCTTTCTCGATTGGTGTCGAAAAAGCCGAGAATATCGACGAACTTAAAGCGATCGCCGCCGATCTTTTCAAAAAATCGACGATCTTATTGGCGCAAGAATTTGTTCGTACTGAATTCGATTGGCGTATCGGTGTGCTCAACAACCGCCCCATTTACGCCTGTAAGTACCTCATGGCGCGCAACCATTGGCAAATCTACAACCATGCCAGTGCAAGCAGCCGCGGTAAGTCGGGTGGTTTTGAAACCGTGGGCGTGCATCAGGTACCGAAAGAAGTAGTCAAAACCGCTTTGCAAGCCACCCGCTTGATTGGCGATGGCCTCTATGGTGTTGATATGAAGGTCACCGACAAAGGGCCTGTGATCATTGAGATTAATGACAACCCTTCGATTGAGTCTGGGGTTGAAGATTTACTGTTGGGCGATGAGCTGTATTACATCATTATGCGAGATTTCGCGCGCCGCTTGGATGAGAAGTAATGACGCAAACTTTGCGGCAAGCGACGCTTGCAGATCTGAGTGACTTGGTCACACTGGAAGCGGCCACCTTTAATTACAGTCAACTCGGCAGGCAAAGTTTTCGCCGTCTACTGCAAAGCCCGAGCGCTAAGTTATTTGTCATGCATGACGCCCAACAACTGCTTGGTTACAGCTTATTGCTCACGCGCAAAAATAGCCGTGTTTGGCGCTTGTACTCCATTGCAGTAGCTGCGGCTGCACGCGGGACAGGCGTTGGGCGCAAATTGTTAGAGCACGCACTAGAGTTGGCGCGCAGCCAAGGCGCTAGCGCTCTCTCATTAGAAGTAAAAGTGGATAACAAAGCGGCGATAGAACTCTATCGCCGCTATGACTTTGAAGTTGTCGATGTGTTGCACGATTACTATCCGGGCCATGCCGATGGCTACCGCATGCGTCTAAGCTTCACTTAACTTGGCTTGTACCAAACTCGTTCGCCGCTATCACGATAGCGTGCGAACATTTCATTAATTGGCTCCAACTCAAGGTTTAAGCCCCGACCTTTCAGGTAATCTTCATTGTAGAGTTTACTCGCCGAGCGCTCGCCTAGGTCACAAGCGAAAGTGACGATGGTTTTGCCGGGGCCATGCAGTGCGGCAGCTTGCAATGCACCGGCGAGATTAAGCGCTGAACTACTGCCCAAGACAATGGCATCGTGATCGCGTACATAGCGCGACAACGCCAGCAAGTCTTGGTCAGGGAGATTGACCGCCGCATCTATTTTCGCTTGCTTGAAATTCTCGACTAAGCGCATGATGCCTATGCCTTCAGTGAACGAACCACCGTTAGCTACGTACTCGCCCTGCTTCAAGTAGCTATAAATGCCTGAGCCATCAGGATCGGTGAGCCAAACTTGCACGTCTTGCTTACGCTCTTTCAAATACATCGAATTGCCCGCAATGGTGCCACCGGTACCCGCTACCGAAACGAATATATCAACGTCTCCGTCCGTCTGCTGCCAAATCTCTGGCCCTGTGGTTAGATAGTGAGCACGCGCATTGCTGGTGTTTTCAAACTGATTCGCCCACCAATAGTCATCACGACTCTCAGCTAGCTTGCGCGCCGTGTGATAGAAGTGGTTTTCATTGCGAAACGGCACAGGATCAACGGTTTTTAGCTGCGCACCGTGCAAGCTGATCATGCGCTCTTTTTCTGGCGACTGATCGTTTGGCATAACCGCCAGCATGTTGAGCCCAAGTGAACGAGCCACAATCGCCAAACCAATGCCGGTATTACCTGCAGTCCCCTCGACCACCGTCATACCTGGCTCTAGTTCGCCACTGGCCATCGCATCTTTGATAATTTGTAAGGCGGCGCGATCTTTTATCGAGCCACCGGGGTTCTGTGATTCTAATTTTAACCAAATTTCACAGCCAGTGAGCTTCGATAACGACGCCACTCGAATCATGTCTGTCTGACCGATCAAGTCAATCGGACGGTGCGCACTACGCATAAACGACTCCTATACAGCTTACTCGTTCACTTTGCCTATTGTAACGGGCGCATTTGGAAAGCGGTACCCTCGCACCACCAACGCGCCGTACAGCCATCCTTACTATCTTGTTGACAACGTTTTAGCACAACACGATTGGCTTGCTTGTCTGCTGCGGCTAATTTCATTGCGATAAGCGCCTCTTCCTGCGAGGCCTGGCCGTCAAGCAAAGGCCGTTGGCACGATTCACCACGGACCGTGCCCATATCAACAAACTCAACGTCCGTCCTCGATAGCTGATAAGGCTGGATGAACTCAACCGAATTACTGCGCGCTAGCTCAGCGGCAGGAAACCGATCGACCTGTGTTGCACAGCCCAGCAACACACCACAACTTAGCACTGCCATCAGTAAAATACGCATACTCTGCCTCTTCCATGTTTACTTTCATCACCCTAAGGCGCTCGTTACTATAAGTCTAGTCTGTTTGTGACTAAGCTATAACTTTCCTGCGCTTAGCTGCATTTTTTCTCAGCTTAGCTACACTTAGTGGCAACCTGCGGAGGCCTTATGAAAACTGAAGCTTATATCGCAAAACTATTAGAACAAGCCGATGTACAACTCAATGGTTCGCGCCCTTGGGATCTGAAGGTTCACAATAACAAGATGTTCGCCGACGTTTTGGCGCGCGGGAACCTTGGTCTTGGCGAAGCTTATATGCGCGGCGATTGGGATTGCGATCAACTCGACGTGTTTTTTCAGCGCATTTTACAGGCACAGCTTGGCCAGCATATTCGCCCTGTCAAACTTCTTTGGCATCACCTTAAAGCGCGACTCTTAAATCTACAAAATAGCCGCCGCGCCTGGCAAGTTGGCCAGCAGCATTATGACTTGGGTAATAACCTTTACCGCGCGATGCTCGACCAACGCATGGTCTATACCTGTGGCTACTGGCGTAAAGCGGATAACCTCGATGACGCACAGCGCGACAAGCTCGAATTAGTCTGTCGTAAACTACAATTGAAACCCGGTATGCGCGTGCTTGATATTGGCTGTGGTTGGGGGAGTTTCATGAAATACGCTGCCGAAAATTACGGCGTGCGTTGTGTTGGGCTCACTGTATCCGAAGCACAGGTTGAATTGGGACAACAACTCTGTGAAGGACTCCCCATAGAGTTTCGCTTGCAAGACTATCGGGAAATTAGCGAACCTTTCGATGCTGTGGTCAGCATTGGTATGTTTGAACACGTCGGACAGAAAAATTACGCCTCCTTTATGCAAGTTGCGCAGCGCTGTCTCAGCGACGATGGACTTTTTTTACTGCACACCATCGGCCGCAATCGTGATGTTCGCGGCACGGATCCATGGATTAATCGCTATATCTTTCCCAATGGCGAACTCCCTTGCATCAGCCATATCGACGACGCCTCGCGTGAGCTTTTCTGCTGCGAAGATATGCACAATTTTGGTGCTGATTACGATACTACTCTAATGGCATGGTGTGCTAATTTCGAAGAGCACTGGCCTGAGTTAAAGGACCAGTATGACGAGACGTTTTTCCGGATGTGGCGTTACTATCTTCTGTCATGTGCCGGTGCTTTCCGGGCCCGCGACCTACAAGTTTGGCAGTGGGTATTTAGCAAGCAGGGCCTAGCAAATGGCTATCACCGCCCTGTTCTCGATTAACTGGCGAGCAATTAAAGCTCGCCATTAAAGTCCTTCATAAAAATTTGCCAGGTTGCCATGAAAAGAGCGGCGACGAGCGGGCCAATGACAAAGCCATTAATACCGAACAAGACAATCCCGCCAATGGTGGAAAACAACACCACATAATCCGGCAACTTCGTGTCACGACCAACTAGAATAGGACGCAACAAGTTGTCCGCCAAGCCAATCACGATGGCGCCGTAAGCCAACAGCACCGTTGCGCTTATCCAAGCGCCGGTCGCATATAAATACAAACTAACTGGGAACCAAATAATTGCTGCACCCACCGCTGGGATAAGGGACAGAAAGGCCATTACCACCCCCCACAACAGCGGGCCCGGAATGTCCAATATCCAAAATATAATCCCGCCCAGCGCACCCTGGACGATTGCCACCACCAAGTTGCCTTTCACGGTTGCCCGCGTTACCTCGGCAAACTTGGTAAATAACGCATGTTCACGCTCATCACCGAGCGGTAAGGCTTTGATAATCAAATTCACCAAAGTCTTGCCATCGCGCAGCAAGAAGAAGGTCAAATACAGCATTAGTGCAAGACTGACCAAAAAGCTAAAGGTGTTCTGGCCGATCGTAAATGTTTCTTTCGCCAAGAACTGGCTGGCACTCATCAGTGCTTGCGATAAGCGTTCCTTTAGATTGTTCGTATCAACACCAAACTCAACGAGGAGCTGATCAACCCATGGGAAGGCGTCGCGTAGGCGTTGCAAGATTTGCCGCGGATCGATTTCGCCAGCTTCAATGCGCTGGTAAAACTGGATACCCTCGCTGACAAATGCCGAGGTTAGTAAAATCACCGGAATCACGACAATCGCCATGAGCGCGAATAGCGTCAATAAAGCAGCTGTATTCGGTCGTTCGCCAATCTTGCTAAGCACCCAGCGCTGCAACGGTGCAAAAATGACCGACACGGCACAAGCCCAAAAGATAGCGCCCCAGAAGGGTTCTAAAATAAATCCAAACGCAATGCTGACCAATACCAGCAATATCAAAAATGAGCGACGTTCCAGTTTATCGCGCATGGGCTTTCCTTTCTGTTTATTTTCTATTTATAGTAGATGGCAGAGCTACATAGTGACAAGAGTTCATCAGGGTAGCAAAGATTAATTGCCAAGAGCGGAGCAAGCGTATGAAAACTATTACCGATCACCTCGCCGATTATGCGGCGTATCATCGTGACCGCCGCAATATTGCGACCCACCTCGTGGGCATCCCAATGATTGTCATTGCCTTGCAAATTCTATTGTCGCGTCCCTACTGGGGCTTTGACGGCTGGTTTATTACCCCCGCGCTCATCGTTGCCGTGTTGGCGTCGCTGTTTTACTTACGTCTTGACCGCCCTCTTGGCATCCTAATGACGTTACTACTGGCGCTCACGGTTATCCTAGGCGTGAAGGTTGCGGCACTCAGCACTACGCTGTGGCTAACATGGGGAATTGGGTTATTTGTGGTTGGCTGGCTATTTCAGTTCATCGGTCATTATTTTGAAGGACGCAAGCCAGCATTCGTTGACGATATTATGGGTCTTGCGATTGGTCCGCTGTTTGTTGTCGCCGAAGTGGTGTTTATGGTCGGCGGAAAAAAGCAGCTGCAGCAAGCCATTGAGGCTCGCTTCGAGAAAGGCTAAATGACATCCGTGTCAACAATGACGTCCTAGCTTAGCTTTAATGCTGAGTCTTACTTGCACCATTGTCGGCTACTTCTTCCGTTGGTGGATTGACCCAAATGATGCGGTTTTGGACTGTTGAACGGTTCGCAGCCGCTTCTACTGCTGCTACATACTCCTGATCAACTACCCGTTTGGTTGACGTTTGTGCTGTGTGCGTGCTCGAACATCCACTGATCAATACAACGCCCAACAGGCCTAGTGTGAGTACTAACGTACGCATAATCACCTCCTGCGGTGTCTGTTGCTAACTAAAGTATAGCTACAATTTTTGGGATTTTTGCAACTTCAATTGTCTCAATGAGTTACAAGTTGTATGCTAGCTAAAACACCTAAATAAGCTACTTGCATCAAGTTGTACAATGAGAAAATTAAGTGCACTTCTTATCTCCGTATCAGTGTTTTCCGCGCTTGCGCAGGAACCGCGTAGTAATGTCAGTTTCAGTGACGTGCTCGCAGTACCTTTTGCTGAGCCTGACCAACGAATTTTCTATGGCGATTCACCGATACAGTTTGTTGAAAATTGGCAAGCTTTGGAGCGCCAATCGTCAGCGCCCATCATCCTATCGATTCATGGTGGCTGTTGGTTGAATGCTTATGCAATTGAACATACCTATGCCATGAACACAGCGTTACGCGATGCCGGCTTTGACGTCTGGTCACTCGAGTATCGCCGTGTGGGAGACCATGGCGGAGGTTGGCCGGGTACTTTCAACGATATTCAAAACGGTCTCGTAACCATCGCCGCACAGTATGGTGGAGAACAAGCCTTGGCCCAACGCGATGTCACCTTGATTGGCCACAGTGCTGGCGGACATTTAGCTTTGCTGGCAGGAAAGCAACAAGCAGCGCTCATTGACCGCATCGTTGGCTTGGCAGCAATCACGGATATCAAGGCCTACGCTGCAGGTGAAAATAGCTGCCAACAGGCAGGTAAGCGTTTTATGGAAGGCGCGGATGATCAAGCGTGGAAGGCAGCAAACCCAGCAGAGCAAGCAGCCCAACACATCACCTATCTGTTCCATGGTGATGCAGATAACATCGTGCCAGTCTCCCAAAGCCACGAATTTGCCACCCGCGAACAGGTCGAAGTGGTTTGGTTGGAGGGCGCAGGACACTTTGATGTCATTGATCCGCAAAGCAGAGCATGGCTTACTATCCTAAACAAGCTTAAACAGCTAAGCGCACAAGATTAGGAAGCTTTTATGAGTAGTATAGACTTCGCCGCCCTTGCCGAGCGGGATCATGCCGATCCGCTTGCCGCCAAGCGTAACCTGTTTCGTATCCCCACAGATACGATTTACCTCGATGGTAACTCGCTCGGCTTAATGACCCATGCCACCGCCACACGGGTGCAAGAGGTGGTACAGCGGCAATGGGCAAACGACGGCATTAAGAGTTGGAACCAGCACGACTGGGTCAATCTGCCCTCGCTGGTGGGTGATAAGATTGCCCCCATCATCGGTGCAGCGCCCGGGCAAGTGATTTGTTGTGACTCTATTTCGGTCAACCTTTTCAAAGTTCTGAGCGCAGCGATCAAACTGCAAGATGGCCGCACACAAGTGGTTTCAACGCAGGATAACTTTCCCACCGACCTCTATATGGTGCAAGGGCTCAGCCAACTGCTTGGTGAAAAACATTGTGCGTTAACGACGGTTGATGAAAACGCTATACTCGAACAACCGAGTCAGTTCATCAACGAGCACACTGCGGTCGTGCTGTTGACTGAAGTCAACTTCCGTACCGGTCGGCGCTTACCTTTACAACAACTCATTGCACATGCGCATGCGGTCGGAGCTTTAGTCATTGTCGACCTTGCCCATAGTGCTGGCGCGATGCCGGTCGAGCTAGACGCGTGGCAAGCCGACTTCGCTGTAGGTTGCACCTACAAGTACCTGAATGGTGGCCCTGGCGCACCAGCCTTCGTCTATGTTGCCAAACGCCACTTACAACGCCTGAACCAACCACTGGCTGGTTGGTTCGGTCATGCCCAACCGTTCGCTTTTGACCCTGTTTACCAGCCAGCGGATACCATTAAACAAATGCTCAGCGGTACCCCTTCGATCATTGCGATGAGCGCAGTTGACGCTGCCTTAGATGCTTTTACTGGGGTGGACCTGCAACAGGTAAGAGAAAAGTCGATAGCGCTGAGTGAACTCTTTCTCGAGCTGCTTGCTAGTTATGACTTTGCTCACGCATTTGAGTGTATTTCGCCAGCCGATCCACGAGCACGCGGCAGCCAGCTTTCGTTTGCCCACGACGATGCTTATGCTATTTGCCAGGCCTTGATCGAAGCCAACGTTATCGCCGATTTTCGCGCACCTAACTATTTACGGGTCGGATTTACGCCGCTTTATACCAGCTATACCGACATCGGTGTGGCGGTCGAACGCCTCGCGGCGATTATGCAGGAAGAAAGTTACCGCGCGCCGCGCTTTCAGCAGCGACACGCAGTGACTTAGGCAGCTTGAAGTGAGTTTATTAGCGCAGCACCAGCACTGGAGTGGTGCTTTCTTGCAGCATACGCATGGTGGTGCTACCGACTAAGAACTGGCGGATGCGTGAGTGCCCAAAGGCGCCCATCACCATCATGTCAATGCTGTGCTGCTGTTGGTAACGATGCAAGGCGTGCTCAACATCACCGGCAAGCAGCGCCGTTTCGACTTCATGGCCGCCGGCACGCAACTGCTCTGCCGCCCACTCCAGACGCTCACGATTGTCCGCTGTATCCGCATCCACCATTACCACATGCACTGGCATACCTTTGAATAACGGACTTTCCGCTAATAGCTCAACACCTTTTTTGGTGGTCGCACTCGCATCAAACGCTAACATCGCACTTTGCGGTTCATTAAAAGCATCAGGGGTAAGCAACAAAGGCCGATGGACGGTGCGGATCACCGTTTCCAAATGACTGCCGACTTTATGCAGTTGATTCACCGAGTCCTCGCCATGCAGCCCTAGTACCGCCAAACGCACATCGCCTTCCATCTCAACCAAAGTTTCCGCAAGCTCACCGTGGCGTTGACGTTGATGAACGGTCTCAACGCCCAGCTCCCGTACTTTGCTAGCGGCTTGATCTAGCACCATATGCCCATGCTTGAGTGCCAGTTTGGCGCGCTGTTCGTCCAGCGCGGCAAGTTGCTCAAGTAAGCCTTCACGCGTGCCTAGGCCGATGTTACCGGTCACATCCGTACTCGCTTCCCGTTCGTGGTTTTCCAGCACGTGCAACAGCATCAGCGGCGCAGACAATTGCCGTGCGGCCCACGCCGAATAGTCACATACGGCGGTATTCGTCGTTGCTGCATCGATGCATCCAATTACATATGACATGGTTTTCTCCTCAACTGGGTCGCTTAATGGCCGCCCATAATCTCGTCCGTTGCGCCTGGCTTATCATGCACACCAAAACGGTCAACGATGGTGGCACTTGCTTCATTAAGGCCAATCACTTCAACTGCAGCACCTTCACGGCGGAATTTGATGACAACTTTATCAAGTGCGCCGACCGCAGTGATGTCCCAAAAGTGGGCTTTGGTCAAATCAATCACTACCTTATCAACGGCTTCTTTAAAGTCAAAGGACGCGACAAACTTATCCGCTGAACTAAAGAATACCTGACCTACGACCTGGTATTGACGGGTCACACCATCGTCATCAATCGTTGAGCTGACATGCATGAAATGGCCAATCTTGTTGGCAAAGAACATTGCTGCCAACAGCACGCCCACACCGACACCCAGCGCTAAATTATGCGTTGCTACTACGACAACTACAGTGCTTACCATCACAATATTAGTCGACAACGGATGCTTGCGCAGGTCACGTATCGAAGCCCAGCTAAAGGTACCGATGGATACCATGATCATCACTGCGACCAGTGCCGCCATCGGGATTTGTTTGAGCCATTCGTCGAGTACCACAATCATCACCATGAGGAACACCCCAGCGACGAGGGTCGACAGCCGCCCACGACCGCCTGACTTCACATTTATGACAGACTGTCCAATCATGGCACAACCCGCCATACCACCGAACAAGCCAGCACCAATATTGGCAATCCCTTGACCACGACACTCGCGGTTCTTGTCACTGGTGGTATCGGTAAGGTCATCCACAATGGTTGCGGTCATCATCGACTCAAGTAAACCCACCACGGCCAAACCGATGGAGTACGGCAAGATGATCATCAGCGTGTTGAGATTCAGCGGTACATCAGGCCAGAGGAATACCGGTAACGTATCCGGTAATTGCCCCATATCGCCAACGGTACGGATATCAATGTCCCAGACAATCGCGACGATGGTCATGCTAACGATACACACCAACGGTGACGGCAGTAACTTGCCGATTTTAGGCACATAAGGGAACAGATAAATGATACCCAAGCCCGCAGCGGTCATCGCATAGACATGCCACGTCACATTGGTTAGCTCTGGTAGCTGTGCCATAAATATCAAGATGGCCAACGCGTTGACAAAGCCAGTCACAACCGAGCGCGACACGAAGCGCATTAAGTCACCAAGCTTCAAGGCGCCCATGATGATCTGCAATACGCCGGTCAAAAGGGTCGCTGCCAATAAATATTCCAATCCATGCTCCCGGACCAGCGTCACCATAAGCAGAGCCATCGCACCGGTGGCGGCAGAGATCATGCCCGGACGTCCACCAACAAAGGCAATGATCACGGCAATACAGAACGAGGCATACAGCCCGACTTTTGGATCGACACCGGCGATAATTGAAAACGCGATGGCCTCAGGAATAAGCGCCAGCGCGACCACGATACCCGCAAGCACATCGCCACGAATGTTCGCTAGCCACTGACTACGAATCGTATTCATCATAATTTTCACTTTTAAAAGTTATAGGTTTTCTATCTCGGAGCGAGAACAATAAAATTGCCGCCTCTTCATGAGGCAGCCAACAAGGGAGGTCTGTTACGTCTAGGGTGGCGTAAGCAGCTGCAACGCTCTTTCTCCAAATACTCGAAAAACAGGGCGCGGAGTATACACTACCCGCCCCCTGTCCTCAAATTTACAAAGCTCTGCGCTATGCTGCTTGGTTAGTTGCCGCGGCTTCCTGACAGCACATCGGCGATGCTACCTTGGCCTTTTTGCGGACGCACAACGGCACAGGGACTGCCGGTGTCACCACACCCTACTCCTTGGATACGCGAACCAATGGAGCGCTTATCAAATTTGGGAGAAGATTCTAAATTTTCCAGCAATCGTCCTAATTGAGTTCGGTACAGACTGGCATCCGCCGTCACCGTAATACGTTCCATGGCTTGTTCGGCCGCCTGCAGGCGTTCACCTTGCTCAGTTTGCGCAAATTCCGTTTGCTTCAGTTCTTTGTTGATAGCACTCAGTTGTTGCCTCGCGTCGCTATAGCCAACGCGTGCTAACCGAGCAAAGAACACGCCCGCCGTAGGTAGGTCTTGCTCCACTAGGGTACCCGTCTGATACAAGCGAGCTAACGCATAGAGTGCCGTCAGTAAGTTCGCCTCGGCGGCTTGCTCAAGTAACGGGACCCCAGCCATTTGCTCATCACGATCGGCTGAGCCAAGAAGCTGCACTGCACGTTCATACTGCGCCGGCGCATAGCCGGCAGCAACCGAGCGTTCAAGCCATTGTTGCGCTAACGCCTGATCCTGCTCGACGATAAAACCACGAGCATGCCAATCAGCCAGCACAAACATCGCCATTGGGTTGCGGCGATGCGCACCTTCTTGAATAAAGCTTCGGGCTTTATCATGGTCTTGTGCAACCCCATCGCCACTAGCGTAGGCGAGTGCGACAACAGCAGCAGCATCGCCACTGCCCTTGCGCGCAAACCGTTCTAACTTGGCTAATTCGGTTGCGCAATTGCCGTCTTGGCAAATCGTTACCGACTCGGTTCCATCCGCAATAGCGACGCTGGGCATCAAGGTTAAAGCGCCTAGTAGAGCTAGCGTGCCTAATCGCATCATTACATCATCTGCCCTAAAGGTAACTGCTGGCCATTTAGATTAAGCATGCCTTGCGCGACTTCCGCATGGAATAAATAATGCTCTTCTTCGCTCGTTAACATGCCTTGCTGGACAAAGTTCTGCAGCATCGTGGTTGCCTGTTGTTCGGCGAGCTCATTTAACTGCTCAGGGTCCATGTCAACCGGTCCACCTGCGGCAAATGCGGTGCGCACGTAGGCGCTCGCAAGTTTATGCGCTAGCGCTTTGTCGATTTTCAGATCGGCATTGGCTATCAGGTTCTGCTGAATAAAGGCATCGTCAACTTGCGCGGGCAACTGATCAATTTGCGCTAGCGTCATCAACATTGAGCCATCCAGACTTCCTTCTGTCATGCTAAAGCCAAAGTCAGGGAAAGCGAGCTCAGGTTGTGCTGTCAGTAAGTCAGCCTTATGCCGCTCCATCATCGCCGTCATTCTCGTGGCAAGAACTTGTGGATCGTCCTCACCCACAAGATCTTTCATTGAGCTAAAGTAGTCATCGATAAACCCACGATCAATATTATTTACCTGCGTCAGCATACGCACGTCGCTCACTTCGGTCCCATCGACATAGAGGTTATCCGCTTTATAACCCATGTGAACGTGCACGAGGCTGCCGTCTTCACTTTCTAGCATCGCTATATCACTGACTAAGTGACTCATCAAAAAGAGTTCTTCTTCAGCAGCAGCCATACGCATCTGCCCCAGCGTAAAAGTGACTGCAGAGGGGTAATAAACACCTCGCAGCATGGTCTTCAGATCCGCAGTTGCATCAAAGTTTATCGCCATCGCATTAACATCAACCGAAAACTCATCAGCTACGTTTAGCTGTAACTGTTCGTGGTTACCTTGATAGCTGAATTCACCATTACTGTAGTGACCATCGCCACGGAACTCGGTCATACTAAAGCTGAAGTCTGGCAGTGCAGAGGTGCTCTGAATAGCAGGGATGTAGTCTTGAAAAACGCCGATGCCTAAGAGGTTGACTGTGCCTTGCTGCAAATAAAATGGTTGTTCAGTATCCCACTGAACATAAGTCTCAAGCCCGGCGCCATCATTGGTGGCTTGCCAAGCGGCGAGACCTAAGCCAAATCCTTGATCCGTCAGAATCGGACCATGCTGAATCGAAACGTCGATAAGCGTACTGACTTCCTCAGCGTCTGGATCTACCATTAACGTTGCCAAATCGACACTCATTTTTAGCACCGCATTAGCGCTAAACCAACCGCGCTCGTAACTGACCACTTCTAGACTGTAGGCAGGTTGCTCTTGGTCAAATAGCGCCACATGTTCACGTATACTCGATTCTGCTTGCGAGCCAATTAATGTTGGGCTGATAACCAACCCAGCAACCACTACAGCAACGCCAATGCCCCATCCTTTTTTGCTCATTTTGTAACTTCCGTAGCTTGTTGTAAAAACGTTATCCTAACGAAATAAAAGCAATAGTTCACTAGAATTCCGTTACAAATGCTAGGTTGAATTGTAAACAAACGCGTAAGGTCACTTAATTTACCGTCTAATGTAACTTAAGGCGTGGCCGCAAGCGGCGATTGATAACTTGCGCCAGCATGTATAACAAGGTCCGAAAATAGCCATGTACCGCTACCTGATGCATACGGTAGAGCGATTTATACATCACCCGGGCCAGTAAACCTTCGACTTTCATTGAGCCTTTGGTCAAATTGCCCATAAGACTGCCGACTGCTGAATAACTCGATAGCGAAACCAATGAACCGTGATCACGATAACGGAAAGACGGTAGCTCGTGCCCTTGTTTTTGTGCACAAATGACCTTGTAGATATGGCTTGCCATTTGGTGTGCCGCTTGCGCTCGTGGCGGTACACGAGAACCATCGGGCTGCTCAACCGCAGCGCAGTCGCCGAGCACAAACACATTGTCGTAAGTCGAACTTTGCAACGTTGGGCGAGCAATGATCTGGTTGCCTCGATTACATTCAAAGCCATTGAGATTGGCGAGAAATGGTGGCGCTTTTACCCCTGCTGCCCATACTTTGATGGGTGCTGCGATGAGTTCACCGTCTTTAGTAACCAGGCCTTGCTCATTGATTTCGGTGACTGCCGTGGCGGTCCGCACCTGCACGCCAAGCGCTTCTAATTCATGCAATGCCGACGCCGCAATGCGCTCTGGTAATGCCGGCAAGATCCGCTCACCCGCTTCAACCAAAGTGATTTGTAGCTGGCTCATATTGAAATCATCAAAGCCATAAGCACGAATAAGTTCCGCAGACTTATGTAATTCGGCCGAAAGCTCTACTCCCGTTGCGCCACCACCAACAATCGCGACACTTAGTGGTTGCGGATATTGCTTCGCTTGGAGTGCGAGAAAGGTATTCATAAGAGTATGGTGGAAGCGTCGCGCTTGGCGCACACTATCAAGAAAATAACAGTGCTCGGCCGCGCCTTTCGTACCAAAGTCATTCGTCACCGAACCGATTGCGAGAACCAAAGTGGTGTAGGGAATCACGCGTTCCGCGACAATTTCATGCCCCGCATCATCAGTCATCGCGGCTAAGCGAATCTGTTGCTGCTCAGCATCAACATCGATTAACTCGCCGGGCTGAAAGCGAAATCCCGCACTTGCCGCCTGTACGCGATAATCAACGCCATCAACATCAGCATCCAATGCGCCTGCAGCCACTTCATGCAATAAGGGTTTCCAGATATGCGTGAGATTGCGATCCACGAGCGTGACTTGAACTGAGCTGTCACGTTTAAACTTGCGCGCAAGACGCGTCACCAACTCTAAACCACCGGCCCCACCCCCTACCACAACAATGTGTTCGGTCATCTCGTCATCCCTATTTGCTGTTTTCAATGTACTCGGCGTAAGCTAATTGTAACAGCGAATGAAGTGATCTTTTAGCTACTCAAGGCAGAATTAAATAGTCTTAAACTTGAATTTTGGAGTTAAAACTTTGCAGCGTTCTATCTTTTCAATCTTTGCCGTACTGCTGCTAACGAGCAGCGTGGTTGCCTGTTCCTCGCAAGACTGGCGCAACACTTCGCGCGAGCCGGCAGGCCTTTCGTTATCGCCAACTGTTACCAGCGAGGCGGTGATTGAAGCCTATGCTGCGGACGCCTTTGGTTGGCGCGGCTGGTTTGCTGTGCATAGCTGGCTCGCAGTGAAGCCTGCCGATGCGAGTGAATATACGGTCTATGAGGTGGTCGGTTGGCGCGTCGATAGTGGCCAACCAGCACTACGCATTTACCAAACGGCAACGCCGGATCGTTATTGGTATGGCGCACGACCAGAGAAGCTGCTGACAGTTACAGGGAGTCAAGCTGCACAGCTAATTCCACAGATTGCCGCTGCAGCAGATGAATATCCTTGGGCGAATGAATACGAAGCAGTGCCGGGTCCAAACAGCAACACCTTTCCCGCCTGGATCGCGCTGCGTTTTCCTGAATTAGGTCTACAGCTACCGTTCAGTGCTATTGGTAGCGGTTACGCTGACAACGACCCACGCTTGCCTTATTAATTGGTCTCGCGCGAAAGGCTCACGTCGCTGGCCTCACCATAGACACAGACACAGTCACGGCCGTTGCCTTTCGCTTGGTAGAGAGCTGTATCCGCATCATGTAGCGCCAGCTCGATAGATGACACATTGAGGTCGACACCAGCAACGCCAACACTCACGGTGACCCTCAAGGCTTGAGAGCTCGGTTCGGCTACATTGATATCGTGCACTTGTCGACGCAAGGTTTCAGCAATGGCTTCAGCGCTGTTCAAAGAAGTGCGGTAGAGCAAGATCATGAACTCTTCGCCGCCAAAGCGCGCAACGATGTCATGTGATCGACATGAGGCGGTTAGAAGCTTTGCTAGCTCTATCAAAACACGGTCGCCCACATGATGGCCATGCGCATCATTCACCTGTTTAAAGTCGTCAAGATCAACAGCAAGTACCGCCATCTCGACGCCCTGCGCTTTCGCTTTCTCTAACAGCTCGTTCGCACGACGATGAAAATAGCGGCGATTATAAAGACCGGTCAACGAGTCGGTTTGCGCCTCGATACGCAATTGCTCTTGGCTGGCTTTCACCTGCTCTAACATCTTGATGCGATAGGCGACAATGAAAGCAAGCATGAGTGCTTCAAGCATAATGCCAATGCCAACACCATGCTTGGTGATATAGCTGAAATCGAGGATAGACTTGTAGTACAGCACCGCAAGCGCATTGAAGATAAAGAAAAAGCTATGGCCAAGTAAAAAGTAGATCGCCAGCGGATGCCCTTTACGCCAAATCGAGAGGCCAACGGAGAGTGTGATCACGATCATAATTGCGGCAATACTACTGGCATAACTAAGCGCTGCGACAATATCAAAAATGCCATAGATAAAGTCCGCCACGATGACGGCAAGAAGTGCTACCAGTATCTTGTGTTCAATCGGAAAGCTGCGCTTGGTATCAAATATGGCAATCATGAATAACACCAGAAACATTGCCATTGCCATGAGCGATAAATGAAACTGCAACGCTATATCGCCAAATAGCCCAAGCATATTGCTCAGCAAGCCGTATGAAAGTGCAATCCATGTTGCGCCTGATATCAAATACAAGGCGTAGTAGACGTTTTCAACAGAGCGAGAAGAAAAGTAGAGCAAGAAGTTAAAGATAAACAACGCGAGTAAAATACCTACCATCAACGCGATATCGAGCATTGTTCCTGCCAGCGCATCACGTGAATGTTGCTCGTCATAAACATTGAGTGCGAACCATTGATGTGAATATGACCAGCTATGCACGTAAAAGGTAGCACTTTGCCCAGCCGCAAGCGTGGTGTCATAAACCGCCTGCTCGCGAATCATCTTCGGATGTTGCTCAGCATCATTTAATTCTATTTTAACGCGCTCATGCACGACGCCCTCGCGTAATTCGTAAAATTCTACCGCGCGGTTGTGATAAGCCTCAGGAAAATGAATAAATAGTCGGCGCGCCTCACTGCCCGTATTTTCTATACGGAAGCGGACCCATACTGATTTCGCCTCAGTTCCAAGCGCCAACCTGCTTTCATAAGGGGTGTAAGACAGCGTGCGAACTTCACTTAAGCTCATATCAGTGCGCGGTGCAACTGTGTACTCAATCGGAAAGCTTTCGAGTCGAATCGGCTCGGCACCAATCTTGCTGGTAGGTATAGCAGCACGAGCCGACGTTGCCGTAGCCAACAATAGGAAGCTGAGTAAGCAGATAGACACCCAGCTGAGCTGGCGTAACAATGCATTCATGTAGAAAAGTCTTTACGGTTTGTATAATTATTATTGTTTGCCAAGCGTAATACATAATGGCGAAAAATTCCACGCAGACGAAAGGGGTGAAAATGTGGATAATAGCGCAGGTTGAATACATTCAGGGCAAACGCCCCCGCAAAAAGTAGCGCACATCATGGAAATCAAAGTAAATTTTCTCGACAATCTTCGTCTTGAAGCTAAATTCGACGACTTTACCGTCGTTACCGATCAACCGATTCGTTATAAAGGCGACGGTTCGGCACCTAGCCCATTTGATTATTTCTTGGCTTCTTCAGCCATGTGCGCCGCCTACTTTGTCAAAGTCTATTGCTTGTCACGCGATATCCCGACTGAAAATATTCGTTTGTCACAGAACAATATTGTTGACCCAGAAAATCGTTACAACCAGATTTTCAAAATCCAAGTCGAACTACCGGAAGATATTTCCGAGAAAGATCGCCAAGGTATTTTGCGTTCTATCGAGCGCTGCACAGTAAAAAAAGTGGTGCAAACTGGGCCTGAGTTCCAAATTGAGGTGGTCGAGAATCTTGACGAAGATACCCAAGCATTGCTCATGGGAGCTCCTGAAGGAAGCGCTCTCACCTACATCGAAGGGAAGGACCTACCGCTCGAGCAAACCATCGCCAATATGACCCAGATCTTGGCCGACCTAGGGATGAAAATCGAGATTGCCTCTTGGCGCAACATCGTCCCCCATGTTTGGTCGCTTCACATACGTGATGCCGCCTCCCCTATGTGCTTCACCAATGGTAAGGGCGCGACCAAAGAGGCTGCTTTGGCTTCAGCTCTAGGCGAGTTCATTGAACGTCTGAATTGTAACTTTTTCTACAACGACCAGTTTTTTGGCGAAGAGATTGCCAATAGTGAATTTGTCCATTATCCCAATGAAAAATGGTTCCCATTAACCGCCGATGATGCTGTGCCAAGCGGACTGCTTGATAGCTATTGCCTGCCGATTTACGACCCCGAAGGCGAGTTGCAGGGCTCGCATTTGATTGATACCAACTCTGGGCGTCGTGACCGCGGTATCTGTGCCTTGCCTTTCCGCCGCCATTCTGACGGCGAGACTGTGTATTTTCCGTCGAATCTTATTGAAAACTTATACCTGAGTAACGGCATGAGTGCTGGCAATACGCTGGTCGAAGCGCAAGTACAATGTTTGTCTGAGATCTTCGAGCGCGCGGTGAAACGCGAAATTTTAGAAAACGAGATCGCCCTACCTGACGTACCTGCTGAAGTCATGGCGCGCTACCCTGATTTAGTTGAAGCCGTACAGGCATTGGAAGCCCAGGGCTATCCGATTTTAGTTAAGGATGCCTCGCTCGGCGGTCAGTTCCCAGTCATGTGTGTCACGCTTATGAACCCACGTACCGGAGGTGTGTTCGCTTCGTTTGGCGCTCACCCAAGCATGCACGTGGCGCTAGAGCGCAGTCTTACTGAGCTAATGCAAGGCCGCAGTTTCGAAGGTTTGAATGACTTCCAGCCACCGACATTTAATTCGATGGCGGTGAGTGAACCGAATAATTTTGTTGAGCACTTTATCGACTCATCAGGCTTGGTCTCATGGCGCTTTTTCAGTGCTAGCAGCGACTATGACTTTGCTGATTGGGACTTTTCTGGGAGCAACGCTGAAGAATCTGAGCGACTCTTTGATATCTTAGCGGATATCGGCAAAGAAGCTTATGTCGCCGTGTACGAAGAATTGGGTGCACCGGTGTGCCGCATCCTTGTGCCGGGCTATTCGGAAGTCTACCCAGTTGAAGATTTGGTCTGGGACAACACTAATGTTGCCCTCGATTATCGCGAAGACATTCTAAACTTGCACCGCCTCTCCGACGCGCAATTGCTCGACTTGGTCGAACGGTTGGAGGAAAGCCAACTGGATAACTATACCGATATCATTACCTTGATCGGTATCGAGTTTGACGAAAATACCGTATGGGGCCAGCTCACGATTCTCGAGTTAAAACTACTGATTTATCTTGCACTGGGTCGCCATGAAGACGCTCTCGACTGTGTCGAAATGTTCTTGCAGTACAACGACAATACCGTTGAGCGCGTGTTGTTTTACCGAGCGGTCCAAGCCGTACTCGAAATCGAGCTCGACGACGAACTAGAACTTGATGATTATCGCTATAATTTAGCGCGTATGTATGGTGACGACACCATGGAAGCCGTGATTGGTTCTGTCCTTGGTGACGTACGTTTTCATGGACTGACACCGACTAATATGCAATTAGAAGGGCTAGATAAACACTTACGCCTCATCGAGAGCTACAAGAAACTGCATGCCGCTCGGGCCTCCAGTTACAAGTGATCCATATGCTCGAAGGCCGCCCGCAAACCAGCGTTGTAACCAATTTCTAGGCGCTCACGTTGGCGAGTAAAACGCCCTACTGGCATATACTCAGGGGGCGCAATGATATGTATGGTGCAGTCTTCCGGTGGGTTTTCAATAAAATCGATGGTAGCGTTGTAGCGATCTGCACGATCTTCAATGGCGTCACATAGCTTTGGGTATTGGCTCAAAATTCGGCGAGTAATGCCCAGTGAGCGGCCTGAGGTTTTGCGGTAGCCCTCGGCGCGCGACAAGATGACAGTGATCTCCCGCGCGCCCATCTCATAGGCCTTCAATACCGGAATTGAATCGGCTACGCCACCATCGGTCATCGCCACACCATCGACCTCGGGAAAGTCACGAAAAGCCAAGGGAATAGCGCACGACGCAGGGAACAACTGATGCATGTTTTCCGCATCGACTTGAAAATAACAAGGCGCGCCATCTTCAACTCGTGTCGTAACCGCGTATAGCGGGATCTTACCTGCCACGTAACGATCAAAGTGCAATTCAATTTGATCATACGACGTGCGCCACAACCATTCGACATCGCAGAGGTGGCCACCTAGCATTCCCCGAATCGGATCGATGAAGTCTTTTGATTGTGCCAGCTCAGTGAGGATGCGATAACTACGTTGATAATCTTCAGTAAGATAGCCGATCAAATTGGTCGAGCCCGCAGAAACACCAATCGCTAAATCGAAGGGTTTGAAACTCTCGCGCAAAAATCCATCGAGTACGCCTGCGGCAAATATGCCGCGCATCGCGCCGCCTTCAACTACCAGTGCTCGTGAGATTGGTTTCATCAAAATGCCATCGCCGTAATTTCAACAAAGATTCCCATAGAATGGACTTATACAGCTCTTAACTACAACGGTCAAAATATCTAAATAAAAAAGGCGCCGATGACGCCTTTTACAAACTTAAACCGTAGCTTATGTAGAATACTGTCGGCTTTTATTCACTAACTGTCCCCGCTACATGAGTTCCGTGGCCCGAAGTGTAAAGGCCCACTCTTAACCTTCCGCATCAACTCGCGGTGCACGTTTCAGGCGTTTACTTTAGTAAGGCGGCAATCTCTTGCGCAGAACGCTCGATATGCTCCTGCAGTAACGCACAGGCCGCGTCGATGTGCCGCTCTCGGCAACATTCAAGGAGAGCAGCATGCTCACGCTCTGCATTATCGACACCACCAGCTAAAGCTAGGTGCACTCTGATGTAACGATCTGACTTCACTAGGAGGTTTTGTACCAACTCCAAGGTCTGTGGACGCTGCGCTGCTTCATACAGACTCAGGTGAAAACGCGTATTCAAATCACTCCATGAGTTTTGGGCGGAGTTATTGGTATAAGCAGCTGCCATCTCCTGCACGAGACGCTCACTTGCCCTGAAGTCATCTATTTTCAAATTAGGAATCGCGCGGCGGAGCAAATCGCACTCCAAAAGCGCACGCAACTCGAATAGCTCATGCACTTGATCTGCAGCTAACCTCGTCGCTGTGGCGCCTTTGTGAGCTTCAAACTCTACCAACCCCTCGGCCTCTAACTGAAGGAGTGCCTCACGAATAGGAATGCGACTTACCTCAAGCTCATCCGCTAGAGCACTTTGTCTAAGCGGTTCACCGGCCTGAATAACACCTGTCAATATTTTCTCTCGAATCGCCTCCACAGCGAGCTGTGTACGTGTTTTATAAGCGTTTGTCATAGTTTGCTATAACTTATTTTCCTAGCGTGATGAAAGGGGACCATAGCAAAAGAATGCATTAAACAGAACTGACCAATGGGGTCTTTTAAGCAAAATATAAATTGTATACAATATACAATAACAGTTGTAAACATTGTAAACATGAGTAACGTTGATGCAGTTAAGACAAAACGCTTATTTTTGGGCTCTTTTGGCCGTAACACTCTGGTCCACTGTCGCAACCGCTTTTAAGTTGGCATTAGACCATCTGCAGCCAACCGCTCTCGTCGTCTATGCTACAACGCTATCAGCGCTCGCACTCGTCGCGACTTGTGCGTTCCAAGGAAAGTTGTCCGCCTGCCGTATTGAATTAAAAAAACGCCCACTTTTCTACTTATTCACCGGTATCATTAATCCAGTTGGCTACTATCTCGTTCTATTTAGTGCCTATGATCTACTACCGGGCTCACAAGCGCAGCCCATCAATTACACATGGGCCATATCACTGACGATTTTGTCGGTCGTTTTTTTAGGTCGAACACTTAGAAAAGTTGATGTGGTTGCCTGTTTTCTTGGCTACACTGGCGTCTTGATTGTTGCTACTCAAGGCAATATCACCGACTGTCAGTTTGATAGCGCGTGGGGTGTGTTACTGGCGCTGATTTCTACGTTTCTGTGGTCCGCCTACTGGATCATCAATGCACGCTCAGAGGTGGACTCGACTGTCTCACTAACAAATAGCTTTGTTGTAGCGACACTCCTACTTTGGCTAGTGTTGGGCCACACCCTCGATAGTAGCGCTTTGTCAGTAACGTCTTTTGGTGCCGTGCTTTATATCGGTCTATTTGAGATGGGCATTACTTTTTTGTTTTGGTCGAAAGCCATGCGCTTAGCCACAAATACTGCCATCATAGCAAACCTTATTTTTTTATCGCCTTTTGTCTCACTTTGGCTATTACATGTTATTCGTGGAGAAGTGATTTACCCTTCCACGATTCTTGGGCTCAGCATCATTGTCTGTGCCCTCCTTATTCAACGCTTTCCTAGAGCAAGGAGCTCCAAATGACTATTGGTGTAGGAGTTGCGCAGCAACAACAAGCCCTTAATGCACTTTCGGATATGACGACAGACGTCAGCCCAATCACGCTCGAAGAATACCAACAGCGCGTGACGAAAGCGCAACGACTCATGCGCAAGCACGAGATTGACGCTGTCTACTTGAATGCCGGAACCAACCTTGAGTACTTTACTGGTTTAAGCTGGTATCCGAGTGAACGTCTTGTCGGTGCAATTCTTTACCCAGAGGGAGCACCTGTACTTATTGCGCCAGCCTTTGAACAGGGCTCATTAACCCAAGCTATGGTGTTGCCGCTAGAGAGCGTGTGGTGGGACGAGCATGAGTCACCAACCGACGTGATGCTCGAGCAATTGAGGCAGAGATTTGGGTGTGAATTGCGTCTTGCCGTTGATGAATCAACCGCCTTCTCTTTTGTCGCAAAAATTCAAAATGCGCATCCTGACGTAACACTCGTTGATGCAGCGGGCATCACCGCAGCTTGTCGCATGCATAAATCTGCCGCTGAATTAGCGCTGATACAAACCGCCATGGATATGACGCTAGCTGTTCACCGCGCAACGGCATCCATTCTCCATGAAGGAATTTCAGCATCAGAGGTTCGAGCCTTTATTCATGCGGCTCACCAAAAAGTTGGAGCCACCGGATCGTACTTCTGTATCGTGCTGTTTGGTGAAGCGACAGCTTATCCACATGGCGTGAACTACGAGCAGCATCTACAGAAAAATGACTGGGTTTTGATTGATACTGGCTGCAAACTGCACGGGTATCATTCCGATATTACACGCACTTACCCATTTGGTACGGCAAGTGATGCGCAAAAAGAGTTTTGGAACTACGAACGCCGACTGCAACAAGCTGCCTTTGACGCCGCACAAATCGGACGAACCTGCGCTGCTGTCGATGACGCAGTGCGGACCGAGCTTGCACAGCTCCAACTCAAAGATAACTACCAACTGCCAGGTGTTCCTCATCGCACCGGGCATGGCATTGGAATGGATCTGCATGAATGGCCGTATCTTGTCGGCGGTGATCAAACGATGCTCGCTGCTGGGATGTGCTTTAGTAACGAGCCGATGGTGATTAACCCAGAACAATTTGGCGTGCGGCTTGAAGATCATTTCTACATGACCAATGAGGGACCGGTGTGGTTCACCGAGCCATCATCGAGTATCGATAACCCTTTCAATCTTTAAAGCTGTATTTACTTGAGAGTGACGATGAACAACAGAATTGCGATTTTAAGCATGGATAGCCTCGACGGCTTTTTTAGCTATGACCATTTGCTAGAACAGCCCTTTCGAGAGCAAGGTATTCAAGTAGAAACTGTTTCATGGCGCGATGACCAGTGCGACTGGAATCATTACGACGCGGTTATTATCCGTACCACGTGGGATTACCAGGATGACTGCGATGCGTTTCTGCGCGTATTGCAAACTATCGAAGCAAGCTCAGCACGGCTCATGAACTCACTTGCAGTAACCCAATGGAACATCAGTAAAACCTACCTTAAAGAACTTGAGGCTACGGGTGTTCCAGTGGTGCCAACACGTTGGACAAACCATCTCAATGTCGACGCGATTGCCAACGCCCGGAGTCAATGGCCGAACCGAGAGCTTATTGTGAAGCCAGCGGTTTCAGCAAATGCCGATGACACCTTCCGCATCCCCTTAAGCGAGACCAGCGAAGCACTTCTCGCACGCATCGGCAGCCTTTTTCCTGCGGGTCGAGAAGTTATGCTGCAACCGTTCTTGCCTTCAATCATCGAAAATGGTGAATACTCACTCTTCTATTTCGGTGGTACCTACAGTCATGCCATCAAGAAGCGTCCCAAGAACGGTGACTTCCGCGTGCAAGAAGAGCACGGTGGCACCTTCGCGCTCGCAACACCCACTGCAGCGGTTAAAGAGGTCGCCGAGCAAGCACTCAATTGCGTCAATGAAGATCTGCTTTACGCTCGCATTGACGTCGCGATGCTCGACGACCAAACTCCAGCCATCATCGAGATGGAGCTGATTGAACCAAGTCTTTACTTTGGCGTCGACGCTGAAAGCCCTAAGCGCTTCGTGCAGGCTTATTTGGAATTAATAAAAAGATAATGTGGAGATGGTGGCCCCTCCCAGATTTGAACTGGGGACCAACCGATTATGAGTCGGCTGCTCTAACCACTGAGCTAAGGGGCCATTTCAGGAAGGTGGTTAATCCCGTGGGATTAACAAAGCGGGCGCAAGTATATGCAATTTTGGCCCGCTTGTCATGACCCCAAAGCGGTGTTTTTACAGTTTGAGGTTATAGAATTCGGCGGCGTTGCGCGCGAACACTTTGTCGATAGCATCGTCGTTATCGAGTGCCTTAGCAACCGTGGCGATGTCACTCACGTTGAACGGGCGCTCAGCACGGTTTGATGGTAGGTCGGTACCGAACATTAAGCAATCTGGGTTCGTTTGATAGAGTGCTTTTACGGCCTCGGCAACATTAACTTCGGTGCGACCAAAGCCACTAGCTTTAATGTGAACGCCAGCTTCTGCCAGTTTGCGCACCTGTGACAAGCCTGAACGCGCCATGCCAAGATGGTCCACCGATGCCTTCGGTAACTTGATAAGTTTCGGAATCACTTCATCGAGTTCACGGCTGTCGACATACATTTCGAGATGCCAACCGGCAAGGTCCCAGATCCGCATACCGAAATCGACTAAGTTATCGAGTCCACTTACCACACGACGTTTTAGGTTCACTCGCACGCCGCGTACGCCGGCATCGCGTAACGATAGGATCTTCTCGTCGGAAACCGTGCTGGGTAAATTGGTAATCGCACTGAAGTTCTCGCCCAACTGCTCAAGTGCTGGGGCGATGTATTTTTGATCAAAGCCTTGCGATGAACCTGACACCAAAACACCACCTACAATGGGTAGGTCACGCGTGCGGTGTTGGTAATCCTCCACCGAAAAAGGTGGTGGCAAGAAGCCTTGATTCTCGATTAACGGATACGCGTCATTGTAGATATGCAAATGCGCATCCACGATACGACGTGGTTGCGGAGTATCAGTCTTATTCTGATCCATTGCGGTCATAAAGTATCCTTTTCAGCGAAATTAGCACCACCTTAACAAAAATGGCGGCAGATTTCATATCAGCGGTATTTATACTGGCTACAGACCAGTGCGAATTCAAGCATAAAAAAAGCCTCTGCAGCTCGACACTACAGAGGCGTTTTCGTTCGGCTTCAGCCTTACTCGTCCAAGAACGACTTAAGTTGTTCTGAACGGCTTGGATGACGAAGTTTGCGTAACGCTTTCGCTTCAATCTGACGAATCCGCTCACGGGTCACGTCAAACTGCTTACCAACTTCTTCCAAGGTATGGTCGGTATTCATATCGATACCAAAACGCATACGCAGAACTTTCGCTTCACGCTGAGTCAAGCCACCTAATACGCCGCGAACCGCATTCTTGAGGCTCTCAGATGTTGCTGAGTCGACCGGTAAATCGAGAGTTGTGTCCTCGATAAAGTCGCCAAGATGTGAATCTTCATCGTCGCCAATCGGTGTTTCCATCGAAATAGGCTCTTTTGCGATCTTCAGTACCTTGCGGATTTTATCTTCCGGCATCACCATGCGCTCTGCTAACTCTTCTGGTGATGGCTCACGCCCCATTTCTTGTAGCATCTGACGCGAAATACGATTCAATTTATTGATCGTTTCGATCATATGCACTGGAATACGGATGGTACGTGCTTGGTCAGCAATCGAACGTGTGATCGCCTGACGAATCCACCAGGTTGCATAGGTCGAGAACTTGTAACCACGACGGTATTCGAACTTGTCCACGGCTTTCATCAAACCGATGTTACCTTCTTGGATGAGATCCAAGAACTGCAGGCCACGGTTGGTGTATTTCTTCGCAATCGAAATAACCAAACGTAAGTTCGCTTCGACCATTTCTTTCTTGGCGCGGCGAGCTTTCGCTTCACCAATCGACATGCGACGGTTGATGTCTTTCACCTTGGCAATGGTTAGGCCGGTCTCGACTTCAACTTCTGACAGTTTCGCTACACAACGCTCAAGTTCGGTACGTAGCTCAGCGATGCCATCGGCGTAGCTTTCACCACTCTCTACAGCGGCATCAATCCAAGCAGTACTGTTCTCGTTGCCCGCAAAAGCTTTCATGAATGCACGCTTCGGCATGTTCGCCTGTTCAACGCACATTTTCATAATCAAACGTTCTTGCACACGGACACGATGCATCATGTCACGCATGTCTTTAACTAAGCGGTCAAACTGCTTCGGCACCAGGCGGAACTGTTTGAATAAATCACTTAACGCGTCGATTTCGATACGAGCTTTGGCATGATCACGGCCATTTTTGCTAATCGCAGCACGGGTCTTTTCATACTGGTCACGCAGCTCACCAAATTTTTGCCGTGCGAACTCAGGGTCGATGCCGCCTTCATTCGCGTCATCATCATCGTCGTCATCGTCATCGGCATCATCATCTTCGTCTTCGAGTTCTTCTTCAGAAAGCTCAGAGCCGATGTGTGTCGCCGCGACAGGCGCTTCGTCGACCTCGTTCGGATCGATAAAGCCAGAAATGATGTCGGTAAGACGCATTTCTTCTGCTTCACACTGATCCCACTGATCGAGCAAAAAGTTAATCGCTTCAGGATATTCGGCGACGGAGCATTGAACTTGGTTGATCCCTTCTTCAATGCGCTTGGCAATGTCGATCTCACCTTCGCGAGTCAATAGCTCGACCGTACCCATTTCACGCATGTACATACGCACAGGGTCAGTGGTGCGACCTAATTCGCCGTCAACACTTGCGAGCGCTGCCGCCGCTGCTTCCGCAGCATCTTCGTCTGCGGTGTCTTCGCTCATCATCAAATCATCGGCATCAGGGGCGTTTTCAAACACCTTGATACCCATGTCATTGATCATGGCGATGATATCTTCAATTTGATCGGAATCTACAATCTCAGAAGGTAAATGATCGTTAACCTCGGAAAATGTCAGGTAACCCTGCTCTTTTCCTTTGGCAATAAGAATTCTGAGTTGCGATTGACGACTCTGCTGCATACAGATCTACCACCTGTGATTTCAAATGGATAAATGATAACCGGTCTTAAACTGAGGTATCGAATTCAAGACCGGTTAGTCTAGCAGATTATGCAGTTTCGAGCCAGAAAATAATCAATTCTATTGTGGGATTCGGTCCAGTGCTAATTGACCCGTACCTACCAGTTTGCCATCTTCAAAAACCAGCGGCGTACACTCGTCGCGGGTGGTATTACCGTCACCTTCAACCCGATGCGTGCGGTAATAAAGTACGTCGTAGCGTATACCATCAACAGTTGTGCGATCAGCAAAGTCAGGTGTACCCATAGTAGCACGCACGCTCTCTGGAGTTGCCGCAGCCGACAAAGCTGCAATATGCGCGCGGTTTTGTTCTTCAAGCTTACGGAAATCGCTCGTAGACCAGTCGTTATCACCGTGGCCATCTGCAACGATGAGACAACCCTGTAGGGTTAAAACTGAGGTAAAGATAATCGCGCCGGCGGCGAAAGCTTTCATGGTTTTCATTCTTATTCCTTTGTCTTCCAGTTTTGAAAAATGATTGCGTGACCAGGGAGGTGCTCACTTCACTAGTAAAAGCAAAGATAATGCCAACTCATAATTACATTTAAAATCCATTATTATTCATGAGGTTACGGTCGCACCCACATTTTAAATACAGCCAGAGCATTGGGCGATTTCACTACTTTTTGGGAGTTTCGCTAATTTTGTACGGCGTTTTTCTGCGCTTTGTGTTGCATCAATGCCATATACTCGCGCTTTTCTGCCGCTGTTAACGGTGCTTGCTGCTCTTTTGCGAGCAGTTCATTCGCGCGCTGTTCAACAAACAGATCGATGAAATAGAGAAAGGTATCAAAGAATTCTTGGCTAATATTGTCCTGCTCAAGGTGGTGCTCCCAACTCACCAACTGACGCAGTAACTTCTCTTCTCTGCGTCCTCGCCAAAGCTCCACCAATTGGGCAGAATTAAGGTTCTGTTCTCGCGTCTGTCGGTGCAATTCAAGTAGCACATTAATACCGGGCAACTTAAGTTGGGCGAGCTCTTCATGTAGCGGGATTTCGTGGCCAAGTTGCGGATACTGCAATAGCAACGCAATGGCCCGTCGAATCGGGGTCATCTTGAGTTGCTCGGGCGCTTGTGTGCGTTGCCCACCTTGCTTCACTTGTCCAGCAATTTGCGACACTTCGCGGCGCAGTAACCGCGCTAGTTCCCGCAATAATTCCTCGCGGTAGTAATCGCTCGCAACCTTTTCAATAAGCGGCCGCGCCTGACTCAATAAAGCTGCACGTCCGGCATCGCTGGTCAAATCGAGTGCTTCAGTCAAGTGATTAAAAAAGTACTGCGTGAAACTCTGCGCTGTCTGCAAGCGCTGAGTAAATGCCTCGGCCCCTTCTTGGCGAACTAAGCTATCCGGGTCTTCACCATCGGGTAAAAACAGAAAGTTAAGCTCGAGACCATCGGTCAACAGTGGTAGTGCATTTTCGAGGGCACGCCAGGCAGCATCACGGCCTGCACGATCACCATCGTAGCAGCAGGTGACCCGCTTGGTGGCACGGAAGAGCATTTGTAATTGTTCTGTGGTGGTCGCAGTACCGAGTGAAGCCACAGCAAAATCGATCCCCGCTTGTGCGAGCGCCACCACGTCCATATAACCTTCAACAATGACCACTTGTTCGAGATTACGGTGCGCCTGCTTAACTTCATAGAAGCCATAAAGTTCGCGGCCCTTGTGGAAGATACGGGTCTCGGGAGAGTTTAAATATTTCGGCCCATCGCCAGATAAAATGCGCCCACCAAAGCCAACCACGCGGCCACGACGATCACGGATGGGAAACATCACACGATCGCGGAAGAAGTCATAGTAGCGGCCATTGTCATTACGATTCACGAGCTTCAGATCAACTAATTGCTCGCGCGATCGTTGATCCTTGGCAAGGCTTTTCAGCAGATCATCCCAGCCATCAGGCGCATAACCAATCTGAAAGTGTTTGACCACTTCACCGCTTAAACCTCGGCCCTTAAGATACTCGACGACTTCTGCTGATTTCTTATGCTGACGCAATTGATAAGCAAAGAACTTGCTGGCACGCTCCATTTGCTCAAAATCATCGGCGGCTTGCTGGCGTTTACGCGCATCGGCTTGTGGATTCGCTGAGGTTTCGCGCGGTACCTCGACGCCAAGCATCGCCGCGAGTTCCTCGACAGCGTCCGGAAACTCTAAGCCGTCATAGCGCATGAGAAAATCGATGGCGTTGCCATGCTCACCACAACCAAAACAGTGAAAGAATTGTTTATCGGGCGCAACAGTAAAACTCGGCGTTTTCTCGTTGTGGAATGGACAACAGGCTTGGTAATTACGACCGGCCTTTTTCAAAGGCACACGGCTATCTACAACCTCCACCACGTCAGCGCGGTCGAGCAGATCATAAATGAAGCTTTTGGGGATAAGCCCTGCCATGGTCGTTGCGGTTCCCTGTAAGTTAAATCGAGCGAAGGTGTCTCGATTGTACCGCTTCTTGCAGAAATGAAAAAGCCGAAGCGTATGATACGGCTTCGGCTCTCAGCAGTCACTGTAAAAGCAGGATGCTCATCAGTAACCAGTCGCGATGTAAAAGCGTAAGGTCGGCGAACGACCTTACAACTTAGTACAAACGAGTGCGACGCGCGTTTTCGCGCGACAACTTCTTCGCGTGACGTTTTACTGCTGCTGCTTTCTTGCGCTTACGCTCTGCAGTTGGCTTTTCGTAGTGTTCACGGCGACGTACTTCTGACAATACGCCCGCTTTTTCGCAAGAACGCTTGAAACGACGCAGCGCTACGTCAAACGGCTCGTTTTCTTTTACTTTAACAACTGGCATTAAAATCTCACCTCAATGAAAATTCTGTTGTTTGGTTATCAACTTTGGTCGTTTTTTGACCAAGACGAATAAAAATGGTGCTGAATTGTAGCGAGTTCAGATCCTGATGTAAAGCCCGCGATCGATTTAATTCTTTTAGGTTTGCGCAGAAAAGGATGGAAGCGGTGAAGCATGACAATCAGGCTGGTCGGCATGACACTCATGCTATTCATTCACCGCTTCCAAAAGTGGAAACGCTTATTAACTGCATTGGGAGATTATGTTTTATTTTTGTATCGAGAAGTATGGCACTTTTATACGTCAAATTGTGTCGCAACTGGAAGTATTTTTTATGTTTTTTACCTCTTTTTTTAAAACTTGATAGAATACTGTAACTTACCGAAGCAACATCGGTGCTCGTTGACAAGGCTTGTGGGGAGTCTGGCATGTTCGAAACCTTTATTTTTCAATTTACCTCGTTGTTTACCATGATCAATCCAGTGGCAGCGGTGCCGATTTATATTGCTCTGACCGAAGCTATGACACCAAAGGCTGCGCGTTGGGTCGCCATGCGCGCAGCAGTGACTGCATTTATTGCTCTCAGTGTATTTGCTCTGTTAGGCGAAGCCATATTCAGTTTTTTTAGCATCTCGGTAAATGGCTTGCGGGTTGCCGGTGGTATTTTGTTCTTTGTGATGGGCTTTGAAATGTTGCGTGGACGCACCGTCCCCAAGTGTGTCGACGGCGAAAGTGACGGCGACTTTGGCTCCGATGTGGCGGTCACACCGATCGGTATTCCTATGATTGCCGGCCCAGGTGCTATTACTATGGTGATCTTGGTCATTCAAGAAGGCAAAACTGCGGCCTCGACCACATCGGCAACTATCAGCCTTTTCCTTGCCATTGCTTTGGTTTGCGCACTGACTGCTGTGGTTCTAGCGAGCGGTCGGCAGCTTTTAGCTAAGCTGGGTCGCAGTGGGAGTAAGATTTTGATGCGTTTGATGGGGCTTATCGTAATGCTGATCGCGGTGGAGTTTTTCTTCGCTGGTATCAAGCCTTACGTGATTGATATCGCGCGATCGATCCCAGCCTAACACTGGGATCGACCCACTGCTTACGCGAGAGCAGGTACCTCTAAACCACGTTTGGCATAAAATTCTGCCACGTGCGCTTCGAGCCGATCTGCGGCAATAGCGTCACGCAAATCTTGCATCACTTTCTGATAGAAATGCAGATTGTGAATAGTGTTCAAGCGCCCACCCAACATCTCATTACTGCGGTCAAGATGGTGCAAGTACGCTCGTGAATAATTCTGGCAGGTGTAACAGTCACACTCAGGATCAAGCGGCCCCGTGTCAGTGCGGTGCACGGCATTACGGATCTTAACTACCCCGCTGCTCACAAATAAATGGCCATTACGGGCATTACGGGTTGGCATGACGCAGTCAAACATATCGACGCCACGGCGCACAGCTTCCACTAAATCTTCTGGTTTACCCACGCCCATAAGGTAACGAGGCTTATCCTCAGGCATTTGCGGAGCGATATGATCAAGCACTCGCATCATGTCTTCTTTTGGTTCACCGACTGAAAGTCCGCCAATGGCATAGCCATCAAAACCAATCTTGGTTAAGCCGTCTAATGAGATGGTGCGGAGCTCTTCGTACATGCCGCCCTGAATGATGCCAAACAAGGCTGAGGGATTGTCACCATGCGCTTGTTTTGAACGTTCGGCCCATCGCAGTGATAATTCCATTGAACTACGCGCTTCAGCTTGCGTTGCTGGGTATGGGGTACACTCGTCAAAAATCATGACTATGTCTGAGCCCAAGTCACGCTGCACTTCCATCGATTTTTCGGGCGTAAGCAAAATCTTTTCGCCATTGATAGGTGAACGGAAGGTCACCCCTTCTTCGGTAATTTTGCGCAGCTCACCAAGACTAAACACCTGGAAGCCGCCTGAGTCCGTCAGAATCGGTTTGTCCCAGTTCATAAAGTCATGCAAATCGCCGTGTTGCTTAATGATTTGCGTGCCCGGTCGCAGCATTAGGTGAAAGGTATTCCCCAAGCAGATGTGGGCGCCGGTCGCTTTGACTTCTTCAGGGGTCATCCCCTTAACTGTGCCTGCGGTACCCACCGGCATAAAAGCTGGCGTTTCAACCACGCCGCGCTCAAAAATCATGCGCCCGCGGCGTGCTTTGCCGCAGGTATTAAGTAATTCAAACTTCATTTCATCACCGTTCGATTAGATTCACGGAAAAACAGTCCGAGACGGCCAGTATACCTTAGCTAGGTTTACGGGTCACAAACATCGCGTCACCGTAACTGAAAAAGCGATAGCGCTCTTCTATTGCTGCGGCATAGGCCGCCAACACCTGCTCGCGCCCAGCAAAGGCTGAGATCAACATGATCAAGGTCGATTCTGGTAAATGGAAATTGGTGACCATGGCATCAATGATGCGAAATTCATAACCAGGATAAATAAAGATATCGGTGTCAGAGAAGAACGGAGCGATGAGCTCGCCTTGCTGCAGTGCAGCTTGTGCCGCTGACTCCAATGAACGTACGGAGGTTGTCCCCACAGCTACGACGCGTTTACCCGCAGCTTTCGTTGCCAGAATTGCATCGACTGTCTCTTGCGGGACTTCAGCGTACTCGCTGTGCATGTGATGTTCTTCGATGTTATCCACCCGCACCGGCTGAAAAGTTCCTGCACCCACGTGCAAGGTGACGTAAGCAAACTGCACGCCTTTTGCTGCAAGCGCCGCTAGAATTGCGTCATCAAAGTGTAGGCCGGCGGTAGGCGCTGCAACAGCACCGGGCTTTTTATTGTAGACAGTTTGATAGCGTTCGCGGTCGCTGGCCTCGTCTGGACGGTCGATGTACGGCGGCAACGGCATGTGGCCATAACTTTCAAGCACCTCAAGTACCGGCGCTTCAGTTAAAAACTTCAATTCAAATAACGCACCCTCGCGGCCTAACATTTCAACTTCAACTGCGCCTTCGAGTAAAAACTTAGCGCCGACCTTGGGTGCGCGGTTACTGCGCACATGCGCCAGCACCCGCGAATCATCTAATAGACGCTCAACCAAAACCTCAATTTTGCCACCCGACACTTTCTCGCCAAGCATCCGCGCCGGGATCACACGGGTATCGTTGAAAACCAACAAGTCGCCCTCGTTAAGCTCATCTACGATGGCTTTAAACTGGGAATGCTCAACGGCTCCGGTCGCGCCATCAAGACGTAACATGCGACTCGCACTGCGATCGGGCTGGGGATAACGAGCTATCAGCTCATCAGGTAATACAAAGGTAAAATCTTTTACGTCCATAGGTTTCACTGCCGCTATTTTGAGCGCGTACTTTACCTGTTTTGGCGGGCAAAAAAAAGCACGCCCGAAGGCGTGCGAAACAGAGATGACAACCGATCCTATTGATCAGCTAAAAGTTGTACGTCGTAGCCTTAGTTAAAAGATCACTTGGTGACTCACAATTTTCTAGTTGGCGTTTTGAGAAGATATAAATCTTATCTTTACCGCCCTGTTCTTCTTGACCTGCCCCCTCGAGCACAAAGGTGACATTTTCTGCGTCAGGCAAAGCGCGCAAGGTACGGCCGTAGTCACAAAGAGTACTCGCCATTGTTTGTTCAAAACTCGCCAGTTGCTGCTGTAATTGCTCGGTGCGTTCTGCCTTGCGAACTTCAACCTTTTTACGCACTTCTTGGCGAGCTTCTGCGATTTCAGCGCGCGCGACTTCTAACGCCTCTTGCGTCGCTTCCAACTCTTGGCGCGCTTGCTCAAGTTCCCGGGCAATGGCTTCGCCCTCGGCTCCGTCAGCATTGCGTTGTGCGAGTTCTAAGTCACGTACACGTCGGCGCAATTCACGCATTTCACCGGCATTCTCGCGAACCTTATCGGTTACATGGCGAATAACGCGGATGTTCCCTTCACCATCATCCTCGATATCTTCAGTAACAATCTCTAAGCCCTCAAGTGCTTCCTCCGCCGCAGCTAAACCTTCGGCAACCGCCAGCTCGATTTCAACACTGTCCACACCCGCCAAGCTAACAACTTCTGGTGGCATCGGTGGAATTGGTACTTCACCGCCGAAGAACATAATGCGGTTGCCACCGATACGGGTGCGGTAGACCACGCCCTGCCCGGCAAGATAGTTGTAGTTCAATCGGTCACGACTGAATACACGGCGTTGCTCCGACTTACTTTCTTGCTCTAAGGCAGTCGAAAAGATACTGTTCATGATTTCAAGTTGCTTTCGTAACTCGCTTCGTTGTGCTTGGTCAGCATGCGCTGCAGAGCTTGTAGTCAATGCTAATGCGACCGCTGATAATGCCATTAATGTGCGCATGTTCTTACTCCTTCGTCTCAAAATTTGGGGTAGCATTCAAGTCACTTGGCTCAAGAATCTGGTCAGTGACTTGTGAAAGTTGATAAGCAAAATAAACTTGATCGTCTTCGCGTTGCGCATTTACATAACGAATCAGATCTTCCATATCTTCTTGGCGTTCGGTGCGACTGGTGTTGAGTACATAACTCACCAGTTGTTGGTTGGCTGCCGCAACATCATCACGAAAGTCTTCGCGTAAATTAGCCGCATATTCCGCCATCTGTAGTTGTTGTTCAGCCGCGTAGCTGGTCATTCGTTCAGCCACAGCCGCCTGTAATTGCTGCTCGGTTAAACCGCCACCAAAATGCACATTGAAACCTTGCTCGGTTACCTGGACTTGCAGTTGGCTAACAATGGCTAGCAAAGCGAGTGCCGAACACGCCAATGATGCAACAGGTAAAAAAGGTCGTTGCCACCAGCGTAGCGGCTGTTCGGCATGGCCGCGGAACGTAAGCTCACGAGGCCACTCGGGAACACGCTCGGCTTGGGTGGCATCCGCTGTCTGCTGAATCCAGTTTTCAAATTCGTGTGACTTATTCATACTTCCTCCACCAACTGCTGTAGGCGTTCGACTGCTTTATATAACCGTGACTTCACCGTATTCAATGGCACATCCAGTTGTTGACTTATCTCTTGTAACTTCAAATGCTGAAAAAACTTCAATTCGACGACTAAGCGTTGTTCGACCGGCAATTCTTGCATCGCTCTTACCAGTGTCTGCGTGCGTTGCTGTCCCTGGTAGACGGCTTCTGGATCATGCCAGTCGTGCTCACTCTCGTGTTGCTCAAAGTCATGTTCGTCAGCGAAATCCTTACGGCGACGAAAATGCTCGATGCAACGATAATGGGCAATCTTCATCAACCAGTTCTTGAACGAACTTTCACCGCGCCAGCCAGCTAGGTTCCGAAACAGTGATAGAAAGACATCCTGCATCAAGTCCATCGCATCATCGCGGCTGCCGCTCATACGCAGGGCGTAGTTAAACACTAAGCCTTCGTAGCGCTGTACCAATTGCAACCAAGCCTGTTTGTTATTTTCTAAGGCTCGCCGCACGAGCCGCTCATCTGATGGTGCAAACACAATTGAGTTCCTTTGTTCTTTGCTACTGTAGTCGAGCGCCAACCACAAAAAGTTTTCACAACAGGCGAAAATTTTCTTACACGCACAAAAAAAGGCGACCAAAGTCGCCTTTTTATAGTGTACGAGATTTGCTTAAACGCCAAATGCCGCCTTCAAAATAAAGAAGAAGATAATCGACATAATGGCACCTGCTGGCAAGGTCACGACCCACGACACCACGATATTACGTACGACGCCTAAGTTAAGTGCGGCAATACCACGTGCCATACCAACACCTAATACCGCACCAACAAGAGTCTGTGTGGTAGAGATAGGAAGACCTGTACCCGAGGCAATTACAACGGTCGAAGCTGCTGCTAACTCGGCCGCGAAACCACGGCTCGGCGTTAGGTGCGTGATACCTTTACCAATGGTTGCGATAACGCGCTTACCAAGCATCGCCAAACCAAGGACGATACCAATTGCGCCCACCGGCAATACCCACCACGCCAGCGCCGCTTTGCTGGAAATCTCACCGCCGCTCTGAACCACACTAACAACTGCAGCCAACGGACCAATCGCATTTGCAACGTCATTAGAGCCGTGTGCAAAAGCCATGGCACAAGCGGTTACCACCATAAGTACGGCGAAGACCTTTTCGACGTTGGTATAGTGCATGTCTTTGTCAGCTGACGGGTCAAAGCGCAGACGGCTAATCATGATCTTACCGATAATACCGACAACGACACCAATCGCGATGGCAAGGGCAATGCCGTCAAAGGTCGTGAACTGCACACCAACGTGCTTGAGACCCTTTTTGATAGTCACTAGAGCGATAACGAAACCCGTCAACGCCATGTAAAAAGGCACATAACGCTTGGCCATATCAAGCGGGTTTTCACGGTCAAAGATGAGCTTTTGCGCACTTATAAATATGAAATACGCAATCAGACCCGCAATCATGGGGGTCACAACCCAACTACCGACGATACCTAATACTTTTGACCATTCCACTGACTCAGGGCTTACCCCGACTGCGGCGAAACCAACGATTGCACCGATAATCGAGTGCGTGGTCGACACCGGCCAGCCTAGGTAAGAAGCTATCAGCAACCAAAAACCTGCTGCTAACAGCGCACCAATCATACCGAACACCAATAATTCAGGTGCATCGACGAAATAGGCTGAGTCAATGATACCTTTGCGAATCGTTGACGTGACCTCGCCCCCGGCTAAATAAGCCCCAGCAAACTCAAAAATCATCGCCACGATGATCGCTTGTTTAATCGTTAATGCTTTGGAACCTACCGAGGTACCCATCGCATTCGCCACGTCATTTGCGCCAATACCCCACGCCATAAAGAAGGCAAATGCTGCCGCCATCAAAATCAGCGTGAGGTTATAAGTAGAAATAATATCCATTGTTTGTCTCCGACTTAGACTCGTGCAAGCATGAGCTCAAATCGCGCGCCCACGCGCTCGGCTAGGTCCGCGAGATCACCGACCCAATCAAGGATTTTATAAAGGAACATTGCATCAAGCGGGTTCATGTCCTGCTCCATTGACCGCAATTGACGGCGCAATTTCACCTGCAGGGCATCGGTATCTTGCTCAATGCTGTCCAGCTCAGAAATAAGACTATCGACAATTTTACGTTCACGGCCTTTAAAGCCTACCTCGAGCAAATCATCGAATTCACCAATGGTCTCTTTGGCTTTGTCCGTCGCATCCAAGCAACGCTGGAGATAAGCATCAAAGCCCTCTACCATAGCCGCCGGAACTTGTAACTCACGCCCTGTAATCAAGCCGGAAATATCTTTTGCTTTGTTAGCGATACGGTCTTGTTGTGATACCAACTCGAGCAAATCGGTGCGCTCGACTGGCATAAATAGACCACCAGGAAGGTTCAAACGAATTTGGCGTTTCAGATCATCTGCGGCTTTTTCTTTCTTTACAATCGCCTTGCGATGCTCTTCAGCGTCATCCCAATTACCGGCATAAACGGCTTGGAAGAAGGGTTTTAAAGTCATTGCACAGTCATGCACTTGTTCGATGTGCTCGATCATCGGTTTGATCGGAGACTTAGCAAATACACCTAGAAACGAGTTTGCAGACATAAAAGTTCGCCTTTGTTGCTGCTATTAGAATCATCGTGTTCCCGACATTTTATCGGGGTGCGCATACTAGCCAAAATGAAAGCGCTGCGCAAAGAGTATTCCACATTGTTTTTGCGAAATAACCTGTTTATTGTAATTCAATCACACCACAATGTAAGAGAAAGCTAAATGTTTGAATGGATCTTTTTACCCGAAGCTTGGATTGCACTGGCTACGCTCACAGCCCTCGAGGTGGTCTTAGGCATTGATAATATTATCTTTATTTCGATTTTAGTCGGCCGCCTACCGGAACACCAGCGACAAAAAGCACGACAAATTGGTTTGCTACTGGCGATGGGGATGCGCATTGCCTTATTGCTCAGTATCGTTTGGGTCATGGGCCTTACGGAGCCCTTGTTTGAAGTGCTTGGTTACGCGTTTTCAGGCCGTGACTTAATTCTCTTCTTTGGTGGTTTATTCTTGCTCGGTAAGAGCACCCTTGAGATTCATCATAGCCTAGAGGGTGTAGAAGAAAGCAAAACAATCGGTAAAGCAGCTACCTTCGGTGCCATTATCACGCAGATTGCGGTCATTGATATCGTCTTCTCACTCGACTCGGTTATTACGGCGGTGGGTTTAGTGGATTATGTGGCGGTGATGATTATCGCAGTCGTTGTAGCGGTCTTGGTGATGATGCTGGCGGCGAAAGCGATTGGTGATTTTGTCGATCGCCATCCCACCATCAAAATGTTGGCCTTGAGCTTTCTTATCTTGATTGGTTTTACCCTGATGGGCGAAGGCTTAGGATTCCATGTACCGAAAGGCTACGTGTACTTTGCAATGGCGTTCTCGCTTATCGTCGAGCTACTCAACATTCGTGTGCGGAAGCGTAATAAGCCGGTTCATTTGAAAAAGCGGATTGCCGAGGACTAATCGGCAACCCGCTTAAGCTGTTCCGAGCGAGAGAAGTTAGAAGCTGTAGACGAGCGTCACAGCCGTTTCAGTATCAAGCTTCTCTTTGCTTGGGTCTTCTAGATAGGAGTTATGGTTGGCAGCGACCGAAAACTTCAGTGCGAGTGAGCTATTTACGTTTGCCGATACCGACAACTCACCACGCGACTTGGTATTTTCTTCACCAATTTCGGTTGATGCTAAGGCATTAAACTTCGAATTCTTTGTAATGTCCCACACCAAGTTACCAGCTAGACGCAAAATTGCGCTGCTTTCTTGCTCTTGCACAACACCGTTTACAATGGGTTTATTCACCGAGTAACCCGGACCGATCTCATAATCAGCGAACAAGGTCGGGCTATAACGATAGCGCGCGCCATAACCTACGGCGACAGTACCTTGGTATTCGTAACCACTAAATTTGTCTTTTTCATACGAGCCGAACACGAACAGCGATGAACGGCTATCAGGACTAAACTTATAGTTTGACTGCCCTGATACAAACAAACGATCGCCTGTGACGTAGGTGTCACCGGTATTCTGATCTTCTTGCTCCGAGCGGTAATAGTCGATCATGCCCTTGTGACGCCAATTTTCGTAGTCACGGGCTGCATTCAATTTGGTTTTGAAAGTTTCAGTTTTGGTATTACCTGAGGTGAAAAGTAAACCGAGCTCAGCAGAGGCATCCCAGTCTTTTTTCTCTTCCGTATTGAGGTCACTCGCATCATCGAACATAAAAATCGATGCTTGCGCGTAGGCACCTGGCGTGCTCAAACATGCTACTACGGCAATAGCCGGCAAAGTCTTTTTAAAATTCACAAACACCTCGTCTTTTTCACGATCCCACATTATCTGTAAGTATAACGTGGGATCGTAATGAAAAAGAACCCCGATTAGTTCACTTTAGCGTCCAATTCGCCCTTTTCGTAGCGTTTGAACATCTCTTCCAGAGAAATCGGCTTGATTTTGTGCGCTTGTCCAGCACAACCGAAGGCTTCGTAGCGCGCCTTACAAATGTCGAACATCGCATCTGTTGAAGCTTTCAAGAATTTACGTGGATCGAAATTACTGGTGTTTTGCGCTAAATGACGGCGCACCGCACCGGTTGACGCAAGACGCAAGTCAGTATCGATATTCACTTTACGAACACCATGCTTGATGCCTTCCGCAATTTGCTCGACCGGCACACCATAGGTTTCTGGAATCTCACCACCGAATTCATTGATCACTTTCAACCATTCTTGCGGTACTGAAGACGAACCATGCATAACCAAGTGAGTGGTCGGGATACGCTTATGAATTTCTTTGATGCGATCGATGGCTAAAATGTCACCTGTCGGTGGACGACTAAACTTGTATGCACCATGCGAGGTACCACAGGCAATCGCCAACGCATCAACGTTGGTTGCCTTAACAAACTGTGCCGCTTCTTCTGGATCGGTCAGCAATTGGTCGTGGCTGAGTTTACCTTCGGCGCCAACACCATCTTCTTCGCCAGCTTCACCGGTTTCTAGTGAGCCCAAAACACCCAACTCACCTTCAACCGACACACCACAAGCGTGCGCCATCGCAACGGCTGTTTGCGTTACTTGCACGTTGTAATCGTAATCAGCAGGCGTCTTACCGTCTTCTTTCAGCGAGCCGTCCATCATCACTGAGCTAAAGCCCAATTGAATTGAACGCTGACAAACTGCTGGTGAGGTACCGTGGTCTTGGTGCATTACCACCGGAATATGCGGCCACTCTTCGATGGCGGCTAAAATTAAGTGGCGTAGGAAAGGTGCGCCCGCATAGCTACGCGCACCCGCTGAAGCCTGCACGATCACAGGACTATCGGTCGCGTCCGCTGCTTCCATGATGGCGCGCATTTGCTCGAGGTTATTTACATTAAACGCAGGTACGCCGTAACCATTTTCGGCTGCGTGGTCGAGCAATTGGCGTAGTGAAATTAAGGCCATGATTTATCTCCTGATGATTGAATCGTAATGGTTTTTAACCATTCTCTGCGCGTTCTTCCAGAATCGCGACTGCAGGTAATTTTTTACCCTCTAAAAATTCTAAAAAGGCACCGCCGCCGGTTGAAATATAGCTAATTTTATCAGCGATACCGTACTTATCAATTGCCGCTAGGGTATCGCCGCCGCCAGCAATTGAGAATGCTGAGCTCGCAGCGATGGCCTCAGCAAGCGCCTTAGTGCCAGCACCAAACTGATCAAATTCAAACACGCCAACCGGGCCATTCCATACGATAGTACCGGCATTTTGCAGAATTTTTGCAAAAGCTGCAGCGGTTTCTGGACCAATATCGAAAATCATGTCGTCGGCAGCTACTTGGTCGACCGCTTTTGTTTCTGCTGTGGCCTCAGCGCTAAATTCTTTGCCAGTGACGACATCCGTCGGAACGGGAATATCTCCGCCTTTGGCTTGTGCTGCAGCGATAAGACGTTGCGCTTCATCCTGCAGGTCGGCCTCATAGAGTGACTTACCGACAGCATGACCGCTCGCGGCGATGAACGTATTGGCTATCCCGCCGCCAACAATCAACTGATCGACGACCCCTGACAACGATTCCAATACGGTCAATTTAGTCGATACTTTTGAACCACCGACAATTGCGACCAAAGGCCGTGCTGGATTGGCCAAAGCTTTGCCTAAGGCTTCAAGCTCAGCTGCCAATAATGGCCCCGCACATGCCACGTCGGCATATTTTGCTACCCCATGGGTAGACGCTTGCGCACGGTGTGCAGTACCAAACGCATCCATCACAAAGACGTCACATAAGGCTGCGAGCTTTTGTGCTAGAGCATCATCGTTTTTCTTTTCACCGACGTTGAAACGAACGTTTTCGAACACCAGCACTTCGCCTTTGGCGGCCGTAACGCCGTCAAGGTAGTCATTGCTGAGTTTTACCGGTACCGACAACGCTTCGTTTAGATAGTCAACGACTGGCTGTAGGGAAAACTGCGCGTCATAGACACCCTCTTCAGGACGTCCTAGATGCGACATGACCATGACTTTGGCACCCGCATCCAAGGCTTTTTGAATGGTCGGAATTGCCGCTTTTAAACGTGCATCTGAAGTAACCTTACCGTCTTTAACCGGTACGTTCAGATCTTCACGAATCAAAACGCGCAAATCGGTTAAATCGAGATCATCCATCGTGATGACTGAAGACATTCCTGCACCCTCTTACTAATTCGTTAAGTTGAAACTGCTTGTTTTGCGAGCATGACTTGTGCGGTATCCAACATACGGTTGGCAAAACCCCACTCGTTATCACACCAGCACAGAACTTTAATTAAATGCTTATCGGCGACACGGGTCTGCGTACCATCGACGATACTGGAACGCGGATCATGATTAAAATCGATCGATACCAAAGGTTCATCTATATAGCCAAGTATCGATGCCATACTGCCGCGCGCAGCTTGTGACAAGACACTATTGACGCGCTCAATACTCACCTCGTCACGCACGGTGACACTAAGGTCCATGGCCGTCACATTGGTGGTCGGCACCCGTACCTGAATGGCTTCAAACTTACCGGCAAAGTGCGGCATGATACGCTCAATTCCGCGCGCTAAACGCGTATCCACCGGAATAATCGAGCGCCCTGCGGCCCGCGCAAGGCGTGGGTCTTGGTGATAAGCATCGATGACTTGTTGATCGTGCATGGCGGCGTGAATTGTCGTGATTGCGCCGCTTTTGATGCCAAATGCGTCGTCCAAGACCTTGAGAACCGGGACACTACAGTTGGTCGTACACGAGCCATTCGAAACGATTTTGTGCGCGGCGGACAGCTGATCGCTATTGACGCCAAAAATTGCTGTGAAATCGACATCCGGGTCGCCTGGATGAGAAAACAACACGCGCTCAATACCGAGCTCATGATAATGCGCACCATCTTCACGCGAGCCATGTACACCCGTGCAATCCAAGACGATATCGACGTTCAGTTGGGTCCACTCCAAACAACTGATTTCCGACTCGGCTGATACCTTGATGCGATCATCGCCGACCTGCAATACATGGGCATCAGGCGTTGCCACGGGCTGCTGGAAGCGCCCGTGGCTGGTGTCGTACTTGAGCAAGTGGGCCATCGCCGACACCGGTGCCAGTTCGTTAATGGCGACAATCTGCAACTGCTCACGATAGCCGCGCTCGTAGAGAGCACGCAGGACATTGCGGCCAATGCGACCGAAACCATTGATAGCTATCCGCGCAGGAGCTTGTGTCATTCTGCGAGTAACTCCTCAGCTGTCGCGACAATATGTTCCGCAGTGAAGCCAAAGTGCTTAAACAGATCGCCAGCCGGCGCCGACTCGCCGAAGCTCGTCATGCCTACGATACGACCGTTCAAGCCAACATATTTAAACCAGTAGTCGGCAATCCCAGCTTCAACAGCAATGCGCTTGGTAACTGCTTTCGGCAATACACTCTCGCGGTACTCGCTGGACTGCGCGTCAAACACGTCAGTTGCCGGTAATGAGACAACCCGCACTTGTTTGCCTTGCGCTTGCAAGGTTTTCGCCGCAGCGACCGTGATACCCACTTCAGAGCCGGTCGCGATCAAAATAAGTTCTGGGGTTGCAGGGCTATCAAGCAGCACGTAACCACCGCGGGCAACATTTGCAAGTTGCTCCGCACTGCGAGGTTGCTGTGGTAGACCTTGGCGACTGAAGATCAGCGACGTCGGGCCATCTTTGCGCTCAAGCGCAGCTTTCCACGCAACGGCCGACTCGACTTGGTCACACGGGCGCCACGTACTCATGTTTGGCGTCATACGCAGACTGGCCAACTGCTCTACCGGTTGGTGAGTTGGACCGTCTTCACCCAAACCAATCGAATCGTGGGTGTAAACAAAAATGCTTTGCTGTTTCATCAGCGCGGCCATACGCACTGCATTGCGCGCGTACTCCATAAACATTAAGAAGGTCGCACCATAGGGTACCAAACCGCCGTGTAAGGCTATACCGTTCATAATGGCCGACATGCCGAACTCCCGCACCCCGTAATAAACGTAATTACCACTGGCGTCGTCGGCGGTGACGCCTTTAGCGCCGTCCCACAACGTTAGGTTGGAGCCCGCAAGGTCCGCAGAACCGCCGAGTAATTCAGGCAGTTTAGGGGCAAAAGCATTGATCGCATTTTGTGACGCTTTGCGGCTCGCGATATCGGCGGGCTCAGCTTGCAGCTTCTCGATATACGCTTGTGCATGCGCCGCAAAATCAGCAGGTAAGTCTCCTGCTAAGCGACGTTTTAGTTCTGCCGCCAGCTCTGGATGCGCTTGCGCATAGGCATCAAAGCGCTGGTTCCATTGGTTTTCTTGTGCGGCACCGCTGTCTTTAGCGGACCAAGCTTGATAAACATCGTCAGGCACTTCAAAGGCCGCATAGTTCCAGCCCAGTTGCTCGCGCGCCGCAGCAATTTCGTCGGCACCCAATGGTGCACCGTGGCAGCTTTCAGAGCCTTGCTTGTTTGGCGCACCAAAACCGATGATGGTTTTGCAAATAATCAGAGTCGGCTTTTCACTTTCGCTGCGCGCAGCCTGGATAGCTTTATCAATTGCTTCCGCGTCATGACCGTCAACGTCACGGATAACATGCCAGCCGTAAGCTTCGAAACGCTTGGCCGTGTCATCGGTAAACCAGCCTTCAACTTCACCATCAATCGAGATGCCGTTATCGTCATAAAAGGCAACTAGCTTGCCAAGACCAAGCGTGCCCGCCAACGAGCATACTTCATGTGAAATACCTTCCATCAAGCAGCCATCACCTAAGAAGGTGTAGGTGTAATGGTCGATGATGTCGTGGCTTGGGCGATTAAACTGTGCGGCAAGCACTTTTTCCGCTAAGGCCATCCCCACCGCATTTGAAATTCCTTGGCCTAAGGGGCCTGTCGTTGTTTCAACACCCGGCGCATAACCATATTCTGGGTGACCCGGCGTTTTTGAATGTAATTGGCGGAAATTCTTCAGCTCATCAATGGGCAAATCGTAACCGGTTAGGTGCAGCAGCGAATAGATCAGCATCGAACCATGGCCGTTTGATAAAACAAAACGGTCGCGGTCGGCCCAATTGGGGTTTGCAGGATTATGTTTCAGGTAGTCACGCCACAACACCTCGGCGATGTCGGCCATTCCCATCGGTGCACCAGGGTGCCCAGAGTTGGCTTGTTGCACGGCATCCATGCTCAGTGCACGAATAGCGTTGGCGAGATGCTTGCGTTCAGAAACTGCTGTCGTCATAACGAAAAACCCCAAATTGCTGCTTGAGAAAATGCTCACTAGGTGCGCGTATTCTCCACAATTCGGGGCTTCTAAGCAAATTAGATATCAGCGCGTAAGGCTTCAGCTTTGTCTGTTTTCTCCCACGGGAAGTCATCACGACCAAAGTGACCATAGGCTGCCGTCTGCTGATAAATCGGGCGTTCAAGGTCAAGCATTTGAATCAAGCCGTACGGGCGCAGATCAAAGTGCTTGCGTACTAAGGCAATTAATTGTTCTTCGCTGTAAGGGCTGGTGCCAAAGGTTTCGATGCTGATCGACGTTGGCTCAGCCACGCCAATTGCATAAGAAACTTGAATTTCACAACGCTCAGCAAGGCCCGCAGCCACGAGGTTCTTCGCCACATAACGCGCCGCATAAGCGGCACTGCGGTCGACTTTCGATGGATCTTTACCTGAGAAAGCGCCACCGCCGTGACGTGCCATGCCGCCATAGGTATCAACGATGATCTTACGTCCTGTTAGACCGCAATCGCCCATCGGTCCACCAATGACAAATTTGCCGGTTGGATTAATAAAGATACGCTCTTGCTTCGCTGGGAACCATTCTTCTGGCAGCACAGGTTTGATAATTGTTTCAATCACCGCTTCACGTAAATCAGCCTGACTAATCCCTTCCGCATGTTGCGTTGACAACACCACGGTATCAATTGCGACCGGTTTGCCATCTTCATAAACAAAGGTCAATTGGCTTTTCGCGTCGGGACGCAACCACGGCAAGGTGCCGTTTTTACGCACTTCAGCTTGGCGCTGCATCAGTCGGTGCGCATAAGTAATCGGGGCTGGCATCAGCACATCGGTTTCGTTAGAGGCGTAGCCAAACATCAAACCTTGGTCACCGGCCCCTTGCTCTTCTAACGAAGCGCGATCCACACCTTGATTAATATCCATCGATTGTTTGCCGATGGCATTCAATACTGCACACGAAGCACCGTCAAATCCCATATCGGAATGGGTGTAACCAATATCACGAACGGTATTGCGCGCCAGCTCTTCGATATCGACCCAAGCTTTGGTCGATACTTCACCACCAACGAGAACCATACCGGTTTTGACGTAGGTTTCGCAGGCGACGCGAGCGCGAGGATCTTGCGTAAGGATCGCATCGAGTACCGCATCTGAAATCTGATCGGCAATTTTATCTGGATGTCCCTCTGATACTGACTCAGAAGTAAAAAGGTGCTTCGCCATAGTGTTTTATCTCAACTTGTTTCAAGCCTAAAAAATTGGGCGTAGTTTATCGAAACCACGCCCAACTTTCCACATTTAGACGTCTAAAAGTCTTTATTTCTGTTTTAGCGTCGCCATATCAATTACAAAGCGATACTTCACGTCACTTTTCAGCATCCGTTCGTAGGCTTCATTGATGTCGTCCATGGCAATCATTTCAATATCGGAGGTGATGCCATGCTCGGCACAGAAGTCCAGCATTTCCTGGGTTTCAGCGATGCCACCAATCAATGAGCCCGCTAAGCTGCGACGCTTCGAAATCAAATTAAAGACGGCGGGTGATGGATGATGCTCAGCTGGAACGCCAACTAGGCACATTGTGCCATTGAGGCGCAACAGCGATAAATAAGCATCGAGGTCGTGCGGTGCAGCAACAGTGTTGAGGATGAAGTCGAGCTTGTTGGTCCACGCCTGCATTTGCTCTTCATCTTTTGAAATTACGACATGATCAGCACCTAAGCGCTTGCCGTCTTCGACCTTACCCGGTGAGGTGGTGAATAGCACTACTTCCGCACCCATGGCTGCGGCCAATTTCACTGCCATATGGCCAAGTCCGCCCAAACCAACGACACCGACTTTGTGGCCTTTGCTTACGCCCCAGTGGCGTAACGGTGAGTAAGTCGTAATACCGGCACACAACAACGGTGCTACCCCAGCTAACTCGAGTTCATCAGAAACCTTCAGAACAAAGCCTTCTTTAACGGTGATGCGGTTTGAATAACCACCAAAAGTGACGCCACCTAAGTGCTTGTCTTCACCGTTGTAGGTAGCGACAAAACCATTCTCACAGTATTGCTCGTGGCCTTCATCACAGCTGTGGCAATGGCCGCACGAATCAACCATACAGCCCACACCGACTGTATCACCGACCTTAAACTTTGCGACTTTGTCGCCAACACGGGTAACTTTGCCAACAATTTCGTGGCCTGGCACACATGGAAATACGGTGCCGCCCCACTCGTTGCGTGCTTGGTGTAAGTCAGAGTGACAAACACCACAGTAGGCAATTTCAATTTCTACATCTTCGGCCGTTGGGTCGCGACGTTCAAACTCAAAGTAATCAAGATCTTTATCGGCAGCTTGTGCTGCATAGCCTATAGCTTGTGGCATGTTGTACTCCTTATTACGGTTGCGGATAAAGCAAGGCTTCATTCACTGTTTGTGTCAGTGGGTGGTAGCCAGGCTTTGCCTGCTGGTAAATTTCTCGTGCCCATTTCAGGTTTTCTGGGCTCTTCGCCAATTCACGATAAAGCGGGCTGACCAGTTTATTACGACCGATCGTCAGCAAGTAGTTACGCAAACGATCCCGCGCTGGTTCATAGTCTTTTACAATCGACAATTTTAACCAAGCGTGAGCGATTTCAGCATTCTTACTCTGGGTCAGGTTGAACTGTTCGTCTAAGCGGCGCATGTTGACGCTAGAGATATCGAGCGGCAGGTTATTAATGAAATGCAACCACTCATGGGTCGTCCAGTCTTCGGTTTTAAGTTGACCGCCTTTGAGCCAACGTTGCATTTGCTTCTCTACTTCGGCAAAGGCATTCGAGGTAGGTTTTGGCGCATCTTCCGGTAGCCCTGGTTGGTGAATCCACTCGTTCACTTTATCCATCGATACTACGCCTGGATTTTTGGCTAACAAGTTACGTGCCAAATACTCTTTGAATTCAGCAGTCGAAATACTTTGGAAGGCAAAGTCGTCAAAATATTGACGCAAGAAGTTATCAAACGTCTCGCGACCAAATTTGTTCTCCAAATACACCAAGAACAACTGCCCTTTCACATAGGGAACTTGCGAGAACACATCATCCGGATGCCGTGTACCAAGCTCAATATTCAGCACAGTATCCTTAGGTGCTAAGCGCTCCATATTCTCGAGTAGGTCTTGATAGCCAAGCGCCAGTTCCATTTGCGCACGACGTTCGCCAAAGAGGGCTTCCATGATGCGGTTTTCAACGTAGCTAGTGAAACCTTCATTCAGCCACAAATCGCGCCAGCTGGCGTTGGTCACTAGGTTACCCGACCACGAGTGCGCCAGCTCGTGCGCAATCAAATTGATCAGCGTGCGGTCGCCGGAGACCACGGTCGGTGTAATGAACGACAAACGTGGGTTTTCCATGCCGCCAAATGGGAAGCTCGGCGGTAGTACCAGCAAGTCATAACGATCCCAGCGATAAGGACCATACATTTCTTCTGTCGCAGTGATCATCGCCGGGGTATCAGCCCACTCCCAGGCGGCATCATCAACGATGTAAGGTTCGGCAAATACCGCCACGTTGTCGCTGATTTCTTTTACCACCAGCTCACCAGCGGCGATGGCAATCAAATAAGGTGGAATCGGCTGTGGCATGCTAAACGAGTAATTGCCATCAAGTTCAGCATCGAGCTCGTTGTCAGCACTCATGACCGCAAGCATACCTACTGGCGTGCGCAAGGTTGCGTCATAAGTAAGCCGCAGTGCAGGTGTATCCTGAATAGGGATCCAGCTGCGCGCATGGATTGGCTGTGACTGACTGAACATGAATGGAAACTTGCCACTCTTGGTTTGCTCTGGTGTCAACCACTGCAGACCACTGGCGGTCGGTGCCGTGTGATAATGAATACGCACCTTATCGCTCTCTTCGCCGATACTAACAGTGAGCTCTTGGCCGAGGGTTTCGTGCGGTTCCGCTAGGGTAAATTGCGTTTCCTGCCAAGCGTTGTCCTGCCAAATCTCCGCTTTACTGATTGTCAGTTCGCGGGTGTCCATATGCACTTCTGTGGCATCACCGTGACGTACCAAGTCATACGTTGCGGTACCACGTAATTGCTTGGCTTCAAAGTCGACGGTTAAATCGAGCTCAAGATGTGGCGTTGCCACTTCCTGTAACTGAGCATAACTATGCGCGTCTTCCGCCAACGCGCTTTGCGTTGTGGCGGCGGCTACGAGTGTTGCCGCTAACGCCCATGGTTTTAGGTTGTACGTTGTCGCCATGTTGGGTTTCCTTCTGATAAGATGATGACGTTAGTTAATTAGGACCATGTTATGCGAGTACCGCGAATTTATCACCCTTTGCTTCAGCCTTTACCGGAAAATAGTGAACAACCCAGCTTAGCAGAGGGCCAAGTGTTCGCTTTAGACGACGAAGCCGCTAATCATGTCGGCCGCGTATTGCGTATGAGTGCGGGTCAAGCGCTGCAAGTCTTTACCGGTGACGGCTATGATTACAGTGCCGAGATTGTTAGTGCCAGTAAAAAGAACGTAGAAGTCCGTATCACTGGTATCCAGCTTAATAACAGCGAATCACCAGTTAAGATTCACTTAGGGCAAGGCATCTCGCGCGGCGACCGTATGGACTTTGTACTGCAAAAATCCGTAGAGCTTGGGGTGCATAGTATAACGCCACTATTTACCGAGCGCTGTGGCGTCAAACTTAGTGGTGAACGGCTCGAGAAGAAGCGTCTGCAATGGCAGAAAATCGTGGTCAGCGCGTGTGAACAAAGCGGCCGCGCTTTCGTACCTGAAGTACAGATGCCGGTTACGTTGCCGCAATGGTTGGCGAATTTACCTCCAGCTTTGCGCCTCACGCTCGACCCGCAGGCCACGAAAGCGTTGCGTGAGCAGCAGGTCATCAATCAGCAAATTCAATTGCTGGTGGGCCCAGAAGGTGGGTTAACAGACACAGAAGTTGCCGCGGCGGCAACTGCCGATTTTCAACCCGTGCAACTTGGCCCACGCGTTTTACGAACAGAAACAGCAGCACTCACCGCGTTATCAGTAGTGCAATATCAATTCGGCGATCTCGCCGGCAGTGGCAATTAATTTAAGCAGGAGTTCGAGCCATGAAGTTAGCAATGATTATGGATCCAATCGCTACCGTAAAAACCTACAAGGATACGAGCTTCCGCTTGCTACTCGAAGCCCAAGCGCGTGGCTATGAGTGTCATTATTTAGAAATGCACGACCTGTCCTTGGTGCAAGGCAAGCCAATGGCACGGAGTCGTCCGGTCAAAGTTGTCGACCAAAAAGAAAACTTCTATCAGTTGGGCGACAGCGTTGAACAGCCGCTCGCGGATTTCGATGTGGTCATGATGCGTAAAGACCCACCTTTTGATACCGAGTATGTCTACGCCACCTATATGCTCGAACTTGCCGAACAAGCGGGGGCGCTGGTCGTCAACAAACCACAGAGTTTGCGCGACTGTAACGAAAAGCTCTTTACCGCTTGGTTTGCTGATTTAACACCGCCGACGATTGTCACCCGCCGTGCCGAGCAGATTCGTGCGTTTCACCAAGAGCACCAGGATATTATTTTGAAGCCCCTTGATGGTATGGGTGGCGCATCGATTTTCCGCGTTGGGCCCGATGGCAATAACCTGGGCGTTATTATTGAAACACTCACTGATCATGGCGCACGATACGCGATGATCCAACGCTACATGCCGGAAATTAAAGACGGTGACAAACGTATTTTAATCATCGACGGCGAACCGATGCCCTACTCTCTGGCTCGCGTACCATCGGCAGGTGAAACCCGGGGTAACCTAGCTGCGGGCGGTAGTGGCCGTCCACAGCCATTGAGTGATAGTGACTGGGAACTCGCACGACGGGTTGGGCCGGAACTGAAGCGCCGCGGCTTATTGTTAGTGGGGCTTGATGTGATTGGCGATCGTATTACCGAGATAAATGTGACGAGCCCTACTTGTATGCGCGAGATTGAGGCCGCATATGATATCAATATCGCTGGGCAGCTTTTTGCCGCTATTGAAGCGCGCATCAATGCATAAAGCATAACAGCGCAAAAGGGCTACGAGGTTTATGGAAGCACTCACAAATTTACAGAATCATTTTCTAATCGCCATGCCCGATATGGAAGACCCGTTTTTCCATCGGTCCGTGACCTATATCTGTGAACATAACGCAGAAGGAGCCATGGGCCTCGTGATCAATCAACCGATTGAGTTGAATGTGGCGAAGGTTCTGGAGCAGCTGGAAATTGTTGTACCGGAGCAGTCGAGCATGTTTGATAAGCCGGTATTCGCTGGAGGCCCGTTAGCGCGGGACCGCGGTTTTGTATTGCACGGCGTGAGTAATGATTGGAATAGCTCGGCGCATATCAGCGACGACATCATGATCACGACTTCGAAGGATATTCTTGAGGCCATGGGGCGTGACCAGGCGCCGGAAAACTTTATTCTGACGTTAGGCTATGCTGGTTGGGAAGCGGGACAGCTCGAGCGTGAACTCGCGGAAAATAGTTGGCTAACCATTCCTGCAGATCCCGACATTCTTTTTCATACGCCAAGTAACGAAAGATGGCAGCGGGCTACCGAGAAGCTCGGCTTCCATGCTTGGCAACTGGGCCCAGGTGCGGGACACGCATGAGCCAACTCCTCGGTTTTGATTTTGGTACCCATAATATTGGCGTCGCTGTCGGGCAAACCATTACCGGCACAGCGTCGCCTTTACCGGCGCTGAAAGCCAAAGATGGCCAACCCGACTGGCACAAAGTTGAGAAAATCATTGCCGAATGGCAACCCAAGTTACTCGTCGTTGGACTGCCACTTAATATGGACGGAAGTGAGCAGCCACTTACCGATTTGGCGAGAAAATTCGCAAACCGCTTGCATGGCCGCTTTGGTTTGCCAGTCGAATTACAAGACGAGCGTTTGACCACAGTCGCAGCCAAAGAAGAGTTATTTGCTCGCGGCGGTTACCGCGAGCTAAGTAAAGATAAGATTGATAGCGCTGCTGCGCAGTTAATTCTCGAAGACTATCTTTCGCACTTATAAACAGTCACGTTAGAGATTCTCTTCGGCATACTGCGCCAAGTTACTGCGCACTACTCCGTTTAAGTTCACCGTAGCGCTCCCCGGATAGTCTTTAAAGCGTTCAACGATATAGGTTAAACCCGAGGTAACCGCGGTCAAATAGTAACTATCAATTTGCGCTAAGTTACCCGAACAAATGATCTTGGTGCCCGTACCGCAGCGGGTAATAATGGTCTTCAATTGCGACGCGGTTAAATTTTGCGACTCATCGAGCAGTACGATGGCATTCTGGATGCTTCGACCGCGCATAAAGTTTAGTGACTTAAACTGAATGTTGGCTTTATTCATGATGTAGTTGAGGCTGGAATCCATACTCTCATCATGCTTATGTAAAACCTCTAAAGAGTCAGTGATCGCCGCTAACCAAGGCGCCATTTTTTCCTCTTCGGTGCCGGGTAAGTAACCAATAGATTCAGCAATCTCAGGCGTATTACGGGTGACGATGATTTTCTCGTAAATACCCTGCTCAATCACAAGTTCAAGCGCCGAAGCAAGCGCCAATAGCGTCTTACCACTACCGGCAGGACCAGTGAGGATCACTAGGTCGATACTTGGATCAAGTAACGCATTCATGGCCATAGCTTGATAAATATTCTTGGGATGAATGCCCCAAGCGTGATAGCTCATCATGCGCTCAAAACCTAAATCATGTAGGCGCACATGTTCTTTATCATAGCCGACGACCTTAGCAGCGAAATGTTCTGTCTCGTCGATCAAATATTGGTTGCGAAACACCGTGGGTAGGACCTCACGTTCCACCTCATGGAAAGTCTCGCGGCCTTCTTGCACGCTGGTTACCTCGCCAACGTTCTGCCAGAAGTCGCCCTCGAGCTCGACAAAGCCCTTCGACAGGAAGCGAATGTCGTCAATGAGCTGGTCAGTACGGTAATCCTCAACATACTTAATACCCGCACCTTTGGCCTTGAGGCGCATGTTGATGTCTTTGGTCACCAATACCACTTTCGTGCCGCTGTGCTTTTTCTGCAGCTCAAGCGCTGCCTGAATAATACGATGATCGTTCTCAGATAAGTTGAGCACCGAATCGGTTTGCTTCAATTGGTAATCTGGGAAAATCGCTAACGTTCCTTCGGCATGATGCGCGCCTTGCATACGACTTAACGGCACACCGGCCAATATTTCTTCCGGACTTGCATCTTTCAGAGCGTCTTCGAGAGATCGAATGGCAACGCGTGCTTCGCGACTTACATCTTTGTGACGGTCTTTAATATTGTCGAGCTCTTCCAGCACGACCATGGGGATGACGACGTTATGTTCTTCAAAGTTCAGGAAAGCGAGGGGTTCGTGGAGTAAAATGTTGGTGTCTAACAGATAGTATTTGGGCGTCGTTTCTGTCATGCGCAACCTCAAGCAGCAGGAATGTTTAGTTATAATATTTGCGTGCCTAGCAACTTTAAGACTAGCGCAGTTTTCATGAAAATGGTGTGAACATTGAAAAAAATTTCGCTACCATGTGCGCCCTTTTTGTAAGTGGTCGTTAGAAGAGGTAATTTGCATGACTCAAAGCACGGTACAAGACCCTGCACAAGCGTTTGTCGCTGGCCAACGTTGGCTAAGTGAGACTGAACTCGAGCAAGGGCTCGGCCTGATCACGCAGGTGAACGGCCGCATGTTGACTGTGCTATTCCCCGCCACCGGCGAGCTGCGTCATTATGCCTCGCAACAAGCGCCCTTGGCGCGTTATCAATTACTACCTGATGATCGTGGACAACATGCGGAAGGTTGGTGGTTTCGCGTCACCGAAGTTGAGGTAAAGAACCATATCCTCACTTATCATGGCCTCCGCGAAGACACCGATGAAAGCGTCAGCTTGCCAGAGGCCCAATTGGCCGCGCAAGTTGCAACCCAGCATCCACTCACGCGAATCTTGGCCGGTAAAGCTGACCGCCTTGATATGTATCGGTTGCGCCAGCAAGCACAACAGCACCTACAGCGCTGGCAGCAAAGCAAAGTGACGGGCTTACTCGGAGCCCGCGCACAGTTGCTCCCGCATCAACTCTATATTGCCTATACGGTCGCCGATCGCTTCCAACCACGTGTGCTGCTAGCCGACGAAGTCGGCTTAGGTAAAACCATTGAAGCCGGTATGATCTTGCAACGCCGCCTGCTAACCGGGCGCAGCCAGCGTGCCCTTATCATTGTGCCAGACAGCCTCTGCCACCAGTGGTTAGTCGAGTTGAAACGTCGCTTTGCTCTGAGCTTCAGCCTATTTGACGCTGAACGCTGCGAGGCGCTGCGCGGTGAACATGAGAATGTGTTTGCCGCTGAGCAACTTATCCTGATACCGCAAAGCATGCTCGAGACGAGCGAATGGCTGGAGCAACTGACCACTGCAGACTTCGACCTACTGATTGCCGATGAAGCGCACCGCCTTGAGCCGGATTCTGAGCATTTTGATGCCTTGCAACAGCTCACCCAAGCGATTAGCAGTGTATTGTTACTTACTGCGACGCCTGAACAGGCTGGTATGCAGGCTCACTTTGCCCGATTACAATTGCTCGACCCCGATCGCTTTCACGATTTTTCCGCATTCCTTGCGGAACAAGAAAGTTATCAAGCGTTAACGCCCATGGCGGAGGTGCTTGCGAAACATGGCGCCGAAAAACTTCTTGACCGTCTGCTCGATTACTACGGTACAGGGCGTCTCATGTTCCGTAACAGTCGCGCCCACATCGGCGGCTTTCCAGAGCGCCACTTGCACACCTATGAACTCACTGAACTTGAGCTCGAAGGTGCAAGTGCTTTTGTGGGCAAGGCGCAATGGCTACAGCAACTGCTTAAACAGCACAAAAACGAAAAGATTGTTTTGATTTGCGGTTCGTCGCTGACGGTGCAGGAGCTCTACGACTATCTACGCATCGAGCATGGCATTCATGCGGCGGTCTTCCACGAAGGAATGTCGCTGGTTGAACGCGATCGCGCGGCGGAGTTTTTTGCCAGCCCAGAAGACGGCTGCCCGATTTTATTGTGTTCCGAAATTGGTAGCGAAGGCCGTAACTTTCAGTTTGCACAGCATTTAGTCCTGTTTGATTTGCCGCAGCACCCCGACCTATTGGAGCAACGCATTGGCCGTTTGGACCGTATTGGCCAACGCGGTGCGGTACAGATCCACGTGCCGGTTCTTTTGGGTTCACGCGATGACATTTTACTGCAATGGTATGAAGCGATGGACGCCTTCGCCCAACCAAATGCAGTTGGTGCGCTGGTGCACCAAGCCTTCGCCGCGCAATTGACCGACTTTTTGACGGCTGTTGCCAATGACGAACCGTACGATGACACGGCTTTCGAAGCCTTGTTAAGTGCTACCACTGAGCGCGCTGCTGAGTTGCGTGAAAAAATTCGTAACGGCCGTGACAAACTGCAAGAACTCAATGCTTTCCGGCCGCAACAGGCCCAAGCCATTGTCGCTGAAGTTGCTGCCAGTGAACGCAGTGATGAACTGGCGAATTTCATGCAAGAGTTTTGGGCACGCTTCGGTGTTGATTATGACGCTTTAAATGAAGAAAGCGGTTGGCTGCGCCCAACCGAACACATGCGAGTGACCCTGCCTGGACTGCCAGATGAAGGGATGACGGTCACCTTTTCGCGCGACTATGCTTTGGCCCATGAGCCTGTTGAGTTTCTCACTTGGGACCACCCGCAAGTACAACATGCGTTGGAATTGTTGACGCGCGATAGTTACGGCTCGACCTGTGTCGCCTTAATGCAAAATCGCGCGTTGCCAGCCGGCGCATGGTTTGTTGAATTGAACTTTAGCAGCCAACTGACGACCGCTCCGGCACTGGTCGCACATGAATTTTATCCGCAACAAAACTTGCGGGTCCTGCTGGACAGTCAAGGGCGCGACCTTACCACAAGAGTGGCTGCAAGCGCCCTCGATCAGCAGTTGCAGTTCGTCGACAAAAAACAAGCGCGGCAGCTCATGCAACAGTTACGCCAAGCCCTGCAGCAGCATATTAAAGCCGCATGGCAACCCGCCGAGACGCAGCAGCAACAGCGCTTGCAACAGGCACAAGCTGAACTCGAAAACTATATGGCACAAGCCAAGCAGCGCCTCAACCAACTCAAACAGCGCAATCCAGCGGTACGGCAAGCGGAGATTGATGGCGTCGAGCAGCGCCATGAGCAACTCACACAGGCACTTAAGCAGCCGTTGTTACAGCTCGACAGTGTGCGCGTCATGGTAAACTTACCGACATGACATTGCTCCATTACGCCCCGCCAACCACCCCCTATTTGACCTTAGTGCATCAGGACGATGCTTTGGTGGTGGTGAACAAACCTGCGGGCCTACTCAGTGTGCCGGGTAAAGATCCCGCGCACCGCGATTCCGTCTCAGCGCGCGTCACCCGAGTGTTTCCCGAGGCGCGCATCGTGCACCGCCTCGATATGGCGACCTCTGGGTTGATTGTATTTGCCTTAGGAAAAACGGCACAGGCGCATTTGCAGCGACAATTTGAACGTCGCCAAGTGCGTAAGTATTACCGTGCGCGCGTCGCTGGAGAACTGCCGGCAGACGCTGGCAGCATTGAGCTGGCGATGCGCTGCGATTGGCCGAACCGGCCACGGCAAATGTTAGATCTGGTAGCAGGTCGTCACGCGCAAACGCGCTACAAAGTCGTGCGTTATGCCGAGGGAGTCAGTGAGGTGTTGCTGTTTCCCGTTACTGGGCGCTCGCATCAGTTGCGCGTGCATATGCAGGCTCTGGGGACGCCGATTCTCGGCGATAAGTTTTACGCTGACGCTGCCGCCTATGCCGCAGCGCCACGCTTATTACTACATGCTGAAGAGATTGGTTTTTTACACCCGCAAACCGAGCAGCCGATTAATTTCCATTGCCCTGCTGACTTTTAATAAGTTCGTAAGCTGCTTGAATTTCTTGTGCTTTTTCTTGGGCAGACTCGCGCATCTCAGGCGGTAAACCTTGCGCGGCGAGTTTATCTGGATGGTGTTTCGCCATGAGTTTACGATAGGCTTTCTTCACCTCCGCAAAGCTTGCTTGTCGCGTGACCCCAAGAATGGCATAAGCATCATCTAGGCGTTCGCTAGGGCTTTGCGTTGCACTACCTTGGTAGCCACCGCCGCCTTGCCCGCCACGAAATCGCTGCCCCGCTTGCGCCATTTGCAGCCACATATCCAATTGTGCACGGCGAAAACCAAGCGCTTGGGTGACACGCAAGAGCACGTCATATTCCGCTTGTTCAAGTTTGCCATCGTGCAGCGCAACAACCAGAATTTGCTCAATGAAAATTTGCAGGAGGTCTTTGCGCCAACCCACCTGACGACGGAATTCCGAAACTTTGCTGACAAGTGGATAGTCAGCGTTCTTCCCCTCACGAAATGCTGCCTGCGCTTGCGACTTGGCTGATTCATCCAATTTTAGGTGCTGCATGAGAGCCGAAACATAATTGATATCTTGCTCGGTAACACGCCCCTTGGATTTCGCCAAGTGGCCCAGCACCGCAAATAAAGTATCAATAAACGACTTTTGCATCGCGGCGCCGCCACCTTGACGCATGTTCTGCTCGAGCGCTTTATCGAACCAATGACCAATCAAAACGCCTAAGAAAATTCCTGGCCAGCGCAGCAACATAAAACCAAAAAAGCCACCCAGCACTTTACCCCAAATCATGTCTACTCCTTATTAAAAACATGCTCATTGTGCGTTGTCGCTACTTACTTTGGGCAAAAGCCGGCATGACACGCTCTGTCAAAAACGCACGAAAATCGTCGAACTCCGCGTAGATAGCCGCAATATCGTGGAGATAGGCCAAATTTCGCGGAATATCTTGTAAATAGCCAGGATTGCCATCACGTTCGTAGCGGCGAGCGAAAAGCCCACTTACATAACAGTGACGTTGCATCCCCATTAAATCAAACCAACGTTGCCAGGTGGCCCGGTCAACCTGCAAATCATTGCGGATGTCGCGCAAATAATCGTAACAGTCTGTCGCCAACTGCTGGACTTGTGTTTGTGGCCAGCGCACATAACAGTCACGCAGTAAACTTACCGCATCATAAGTAATCGGCCCTATTGCGGCATCATGAAAGCCAGTAAAGGCCAATTGACCCTCGCCCTGCACCAAAATATTTCGCGCGTGCAGTTTGCGGTGTACTCCCACCTGCGGTTGCGCTTGTGCATTGTCGACGAGGCGGTCACAAAACCCCTGCCATAGATCTTGTTCGCTGGCTGTGAGTTGTAGCTGTAAGTGCTCTTTGAGTAGCCACTGGGCCATGAGTTCCAATTCAGCGCGAAGTTCTTGCTCAGCGAAAGATGGCAACGCCCCTAATTCAGAATCTTGTACCTGCATGATGTTGGCAAGATGCGGATAGACTTGCGGGTACCAGTCGGTGAGTGTCGCCTCACTCAAATGACTCAAGAGCAAGCTGGAGCCCAAATCCGTCATTAACATAAAACCACGCTGCTCATGCACGGCCACCAACTCAGGCACTAAAACTCCACGCGACTTATAGCTGTCGGCCACCGCCATGTAACTGCGTAACGCTTGCTCAGTATTCTGCGTGTCGACCGCGATAAAGCTTCGCACACCATCAGTCACACGGTAATAACGCCACGGTCGCGCATCACCGAAAACCGGCTGCAAATCTTGCTGCGGCTGCCCGGTGACAGACTCGCACCAAGCTTGCAATTGCACTTCTCGCTTATTTTCCACGCTATTTCCTCGCTCACAAATGGCAGGCTTAGTTATTTTGCTTTATCATACCTTCCACATTGGAAAGGACAACGTTGAGTCAGCTATCGCATGCATAACATTACCAAAGGAGCCTGCTTGGGCATCAGTTTCGCGCTTACGGTGGGTTTCACCAACAGTGCGGTAGCTCAAGACAATACAGACTTTCTGCAGCAATGCCCTGTGCGCTCACCGCTTTTTGCCACGACTAAGTTAAACCCAATTAAAGATTTAGCACCAGAAGCCATTGGCGTGCGTGCCGATGCAGCAGACATTGATTCTGAGACTACTCTGGCATCATTTACCGGCAACGTACAAGTTCAACTTAACGATCAGTTTCTCTTCACTGAGCAAGCGACGGTTAATCAAGCCTCGGGAAATATAAACGCCAGTGGTGCGACCCAATTCACCGATGGCTACGTGCAGGTGAGTAGTGACAACTTTCGGCTCAATTCAGGAGATAACCGTGCCTACCTTGCGGGTGCGCAATATCAGCTGCAGACAACTGGAGCGCACGGCACTGCTGAGTTACTTTCTATTTCACCCGAGCAAGTGTTGTTAGCCGGCTCGACGTTCACGACCTGTCCTACAGATCAACCTGCGTGGCAACTAAGCGCCGATGAAATTAATTTAAGCGAAGATGAAGCGTGGGGCGAAGCTTGGCATGCGAAGTTTGAGCTGTTTGGGGTCCCAGTGCTCTATGTGCCCTATATTAATTTTCCGATTACCGATGAACGCAAATCGGGTTTTTTATTCCCAACCGTGCGCTCGTCACAAAAAAATGGTTTCGAGTTTGAGCTCCCCTACTACATCAACATCGCGCCCAATCAGGATGCCACTCTAACACCTCGCTACATGGCTGAACGAGGGCTGCAGATGAAAGCCGAGTATCGCACTCTAACCGAGGGTGGGTCAGGCCAAGTAAACCTCGCCTACCTCGATAACGACGACAGCTTAGAAAGCGACGCCTCACGTTATCTTTGGCGTGTTGAACATGAGCAAAGTTGGAGCCCTAGCTGGCGTTCTTATGTCAATATTCTCGACATCAGTGACGACGACTACCTCAACGATTTGGGCAGCCAATTCGCCGGTCGAGCCGATGCCCAACTCTATCGCCACGCCCGCGTTGATTACCACACCGACAATGCGCAAGTTATGCTGCGCGCTGAGGATTTTGAAATTCTGGGTGATTATCGTTCGCCGTATCGAACCACTCCGCAATTGACGACATTTTTTAATTGGCAGGATTCGCCTGCTCTTGAAGTAAATCTTTTCTCAGAATTAACGCATTTTCGTAACCAAGATAACAGTAATGATTATGCCACGCGTTTTCACATTGAGCCGGCCGTCAAGTTCGCCTATGAAAAGCCAGCCTATGATGTATTGAGTGAGTTGCGCTACAGCTACACCTATTATGACCAAGCCGCCTCGAGTAGCTTCAATAATACGACGCTCAGCGAAAATCCATCGCGTAGCATTCCACAATTTCGGCTACGTGGACGGTTGAATCTCGAGCGCGATTTCGCTTGGGGCGACCAAACCTATCAGCAGACCTTACAACCACAGATTCAATATCTGTATGTGCCCTATCGCGACCAGTCCGATATTGGCATTTACGATTCGACATTGATGCAGGATGACTATCAAGGTTTATTCCGTGCAAGACGCTTTTCGGGGCTTGACCGCATCGCCGATGCCAATCAAGTCACCATTGGTGCCTCAACCAGCATCTTTAACGAAAATGCACGAGAAATGGTACGTTTTAGTGCCGGACAAATTTACTATTTTGACGATAGCCGAGTGAGCTTATTTGACGAAAACAGTCAGATTGCCGACGATCGCTCTGACCTTGCCTTCGAAACGCGCTTTCGTTTTAACGACCGCTTATTCTTAAATGCTGCCATGCAATACGACATGGAGCAAAATAACACCCGCAAAAGTCAGACTGCGGTTGAATATCGCATCGATGAGAGCAACCTTATCCAGTTCAGTCATCGACAAGTTACAAATATTCTTAATGACGACATCGAACAATTAGGCTTACAGACGGTCTATCAAGTGAAAGCCAACTGGCAAGTCGCCGCAAACTGGTTTTATGATCTTGAACAGAAACGTACCAACGACGCGCTTCTTGCGTTACAGTACAACGATTGTTGTTGGGCGATACGGGTGAGTGCTTACCGACGTATCAACCGAAACTTAGAATTACAAGCAACTGACCCGATGAATCGGCAACCAGAGTTCGATACAGGCGTCAGTGTACAATTTATTATTAAGGGGCTAGGGTCCGATAACAGTAACCTGTTTGAACTGATTGAACAGAGCCTGTTCGGTTATCGCCACCCGTTTTACTTAAGCAACTAGGTAGTTTTCATGAATAAGATGTTGAAGATAGTGAGCATTGCGTGGCTGACCCTCGCAAGTTTGACCGTGCCAGCGCAAGCTAACGAAGTGCTCGATCGTGTTGCCGTTATCGTAAATGATGGTGTGATTTTGCAAAGCGAAGTTGAAACCATGCTGGTGCAGATCAAGCGCAACGCTGCGGAGCAAGATATCCAATTACCAAGCGACGACGTGCTCCGCGTACAAGCTATCGACCGTTTAGTTTTGCAAGAGATTCAACTTCAAATTGCGCGCCGCAACGGTATTGAAGTGAGCGATGCACAACTCGAGCAAACCATCGCTAGCATTGCCCGTGAGGCAGGAATGAACGTGGAAGGCTTACGTGCCGAAATCACTGGCTTAGGTTCAACTTGGCAAGGCTATCGTGAGTCGATTCGCCGCGAAATGATCATCGGCGAATTACAACGTAACGCCGTGCGCGACCGTGTTTATATCTCGCCACAAGAAATTGCCAACCTCACCAGCATGATGGAAGAGATGTCGAGCAACGAAGTTGAGTATCGTCTTAGCCATATCCTTATCGGTTTGCGCGATAGTAGCAGCAGTAGCGAAGTTCAAGCCGCACGCGAACGCGCCGAGAGCGTTTTAAGTTCATTGCAAGATGGCCGCGATTTTGCAGCAACAGCGATCAGCTCATCTGCGGGCTCACGCGCGCTGGAAGGTGGTGATTTAGGTTGGATGAATATCAATGCGATGCCAACACTCTTCGCCGAAGCGGTGCGTGGCAAGCGCAAGGGCGATCTTATTGGCCCTATCAAAAGTGGCGTCGGCTTCCATATCTTAAAAGTTGCCGACACGCGCGGCATTGAAACCGTTGAAATCGAAGAAGTAAAAGCACGTCATATCTTGTTGCGTACTTCGGTTATTTTGTCGGATAACCGCGCCAAAGAACAATTAAGCACCTTCCGTCAGCAAATTATGAGCGGCGAAGCAGAGTTTTCTGAGCTTGCGCTCGAGCACTCTGATGACACCGGTTCTGCGAGTCAAGGTGGCGACTTAGGTTGGAATGAGCCAGGAATTTTTGACGAAAACTTCAAACAAGTCGTGGAGTCTGCGGAGATTGGTGAAATTAGCGAGCCATTCCGTTCACAATTTGGTTGGCACATTGTCGAAGTGCTTGATCGCCGCGTACAAGATGCGACTGAACGCAGCAAAGAAAACCGTGCCTACCAGTTACTCTACCGCCGGAAGTATCAGGAAGAGTTAGAAAACTGGCAGCAAGAAATGCGCGACCAAGCCTACATTGAAGAGATCACTGACTAAGTATGATGCGCATCGCCTATAGCAGCGGGGAACCCGCCGGCATTGGCCCAGACATTGCTGTGCTGCTAGCACAGCAAGAATGGCCTTGCGAAGTGGTGGTATTAGGTGATCAGTACGTACTCCAAGACCGAGCCAACCAGCTCGGTCTTGCCGTTTCAATAGTACCTTATGAGGCGTCACGTCCGCCGCAGCAATGGCCTGCTGGCACCCTTATTGTCGCCCACCATGCTACTACCGCGGCGGTCACTGCTGGGCAGCTGGACGCAGCGAACGGCCATTATGTTGTCGAGCTGCTGCAACACGCGGGACAAGGTTGCCTGACAAATGAATTTACCGCCGTCATGACCGGCCCAGTGCACAAGGGCGTCATTAACGACGCCGGCATTCCTTTTAGCGGTCACACTGAGTTTTTTGCCGAGCTCAGCCAGACGGAACAAGTGGTTATGATGCTTGCGACGCCAGGCCTACGCGTTGCTTTGGTGACAACTCATTTACCGCTCGCACAAGTGGCCGAGGCGATTAAGCGCCCATTAGTTGAGAGTGTTCTTCAGATTGTGCATGACGACCTGCAAAGTAAATTCGGCTGTACGCAGCCAGCGATCTTAGTTTGTGGCCTGAATCCTCATGCGGGAGAGCAAGGACACTTAGGAAGCGAAGAAATCGAGCATATCGAGCCGGCGTTGCGTCACTTGCAGCAGCAGGGCTTAAATGTCAGCGGGCCTTGGCCTGCCGATACTGTCTTCCAGCCTCACTACCTTGAAAATGCCGATGTAGTCGTCGCAATGTTCCATGATCAGGGGCTGCCCGTGCTAAAATATCGAGGCTTTGGTAATGCCGTGAATATCACGCTCGGATTACCTTTTATTCGCACTTCAGTGGACCATGGTACCGCACTAGACAAAGCTGGTACCGGCGATATTTCCATTGGCAGTGCGCGTTACGCATTGCAAACGGCCATCGAGATGGCGGACCTGCAGCAACGGAATAAATGAGAATTAAATGAGTAAAACCCACCTCGGTCATCGCGCCCGTAAACGCTTTGGACAAAACTTTTTACACGACACAATGGTCATCGATGCCATTGTGGATGCCATTAATCCACAAAACGATGAGCAATTGGTGGAGATTGGCCCAGGTCTCGCCGCCCTTACCGAGCCTGTGACCGAGCGTATTGACCACTTAACTGTGGTAGAGCTCGACCGCGACCTTGCCGATCGGCTTGAGCAACATCCGTTTTTGCAACATAAGTTAACGGTGCATCGTGGCGATGCCCTGAAAACCGATTTCCGGCAGTTCCAATCTGATTCCAGCAAGTTACGCGTGTTTGGGAACTTGCCGTATAACATCTCGACGCCGATTATTTTTCACCTTTTGGATCAGCTCGATGCGATTCAAGACATGCACTTTATGCTGCAAAAAGAAGTCGTTGACCGCTTGGCCGCCGAACCAGGTAGCAAAACCTACGGTCGCTTATCCGTTTCTGTGCAACAAGCGTGCGCTGTTGAGCCCGTACTGACAGTGCCTGCCGGCGCTTTTACGCCGCCGCCAAAAGTTGAGTCGGCGGTCGTGCGCTTAACGCCTTACAGCGAACCGCCTCATCCTGTGCATGACCGTAAAACGCTACAGCAGTTGTGTTTAGTCGCGTTTAACCAACGCCGCAAAACCATTCGCAATAACCTTAAGCAGCACATTCCAGCCGAACAGCTGGAAGCACTTGGCATCGACCCAGGCGCCCGTCCAGAAACCTTAAGCGTCGCCGATTACTGTCGGTTGGCGAATTGGTATTATGAACAGCAAGGAGACTTATGAGTACGATAGCTATTGACGTCAAAACCCATTACCTTGCCGCGCAGTCTGATCCTGATAACGGGCAATATGTGTTCGCCTATACCATCACGATTACCAATCAAGGTGAGGCCAGCGTGCAGTTGCTGAATCGCGCATGGCGCATCACCGACGCCGACCATAAAATTACCCGCGTTGCTGGTGATGGTGTGGTTGGCGAGCAACCGCATATTGCCCCGGGCGAATCTTACAGCTATACCAGCGGTACTGTACTCGCGACGCCTATCGGCACCATGGAGGGGCACTACGGAATGATTCATGCGGACGGTAGTAAATTCGAGGCCAAGATCCCATCGTTCCGTCTCGCTGTACCGAACATACTGCATTAAGTCGAAACCACGATGGCACGCTATTTCGTTGGCGACCTCCAGGGTTGCGTACAACAACTCGATGAGTTGCTTACCAAGGTCAATTTCAATCCACGCTTTGACGAACTCTGGTGCGTCGGTGATATTGTAGCCCGTGGGCCCGACTCACTTGCCTGTTTACAGCGTTTGGCCAGTTTGGGCGATGCACTGAAATGCGTGCTTGGGAATCATGATCTCAACCTTCTTGCTGTGCTCTGCGGCATCCGCAAAGCCAATCCGAAAGATCACCTCGATGCGATTCTCGCCCTACCGGAACAGCAACAGCGTCAATGGATCGACTTCCTCGTAAAGCAGCCGCTTATTCAACATGCTGATGACGTTGTCATGACCCATGCGGGACTGTTTCCGCAGTGGAGCCTTGCGCAAGCTAAGGCCCTCGCCCAAGAGGTGAGCGAAAGCCTACAACGCGCGTGGCGCCACGATAAACTCGGACTTTGGCTGGATAAGATGTACGGCAACGAGCCCGCATGTTGGTCGACACAATTGAGTGGCCCAGAGCGTATCCGCTTTGTCATTAATGCCTTCACTCGCATGCGTTTTCTAGATGCGAAGCAGTGTCTTAATATGACGATTAAAACAGCTCCAAATGACGAAACCCGCGCACAAGGTCTGCAGCCATGGTTTGATTACTGGCAACCGCAGCAATTTAGTATCGTTTTTGGTCATTGGGCAGCGTTACAGGGGGCAACGCAACGAGATGATGTGATTGGCTTAGACACGGGTTGTGTCTGGGGCGAGCATATGACACTTATGCGCTGGCCCGATGGCCAGCGCTGGCATGCAGAAAACAATTAGTTCAGTGTGACGCGCGCAAACTTACGCTTACCCACTTGGTAGACAGCGGTCGTTCCAGCTTGCACCTGTAACTTGGTGTCCGTTACTTTTTCACCGTCAATTTTCACCGCACTTTGTTTGATCATGCGCATACCGTCTGAGGTTGAGTTAACTAGGCCTGCGTCTTTCAGTAAGTTACAAATACCGAGGCTGCCTTCTTCACTCGCAAGCTCCAGTTCTGGCATATCATCAGGAATAGCATTTTTACTGAAGCGCTGAACAAAGTCTTGCTCTGCTGCATCAGCTGCAGCCTCATCATGAAAACGCGCAATGATCTCTTTCGCTAATAACACTTTATAGTCCCGTGGATTCGCTCCATCTGCAATGGCTTGCTTAAAGCTAGCGATTTCATCCAGCGGGCGGAAGCTCAACAGCTCATAATAGCGCCACATCAACTCATCAGAGATTGACATCAGCTTGCCGAACATATCGTTCGGGGCTTCGGTAATACCGACATAATTCCCCAATGATTTCGACATCTTTTGCACGCCATCGAGACCTTCGAGTAAAGGAACCATGATGACTGTTTGTGGCTTCTGGCCTTCTTCTTTTTGCAGTTCACGCCCCATCAATAGATTGAAACGCTGGTCAGTGCCGCCCATTTCTACGTCGGCTTTGAGCTCAACCGAATCCCAACCTTGTACTAGCGGGTACAAGAACTCGTGAATCGCGATTGGCTGGCCAGTGTTGTAACGCTTCTTAAAGTCGTCGCGTTCAAGCATGCGCGCAACGGTCTGTCGGGCAGCAAGCTTGATCATATCGTCAGCACCAAACTTACTCATCCACTCTGAATTAAAGCGCACTTCTGTTTTGGCTGGATCGAGAATTTTGAACACTTGTTCTTTGTAGGTCTGCGCGTTGGCTAACACGTCGTCCCGCGATAAAGGTTTACGCGTAACATTCTTGCCTGTCGGGTCACCGATCATGCCAGTGAAATCACCAATCAGGAAAACAACTTTGTGGCCGTAGTCTTGAAACAAGCGGAGTTTATTAATCAATACGGTATGGCCAAGGTGCAAATCGGGTGCTGTTGGGTCAAAACCGGCCTTTATCACTAGCGGTTTGCCCTGTGCTAACTTTTCTTTAAGCTCTTCTGTTAGCAGAATTTCTTCGGTACCACGCGCGATTTCGGCAAGCGCATCCGCTACTGACATTGCCATGCTCTCGATTCTCCTGATGATAAAAACAAACGACCTATAAGTGCGTTAAACGGCTCATTGTATGCTATTTGCGGCGTTGTTTTAAGCGCAAATAAAGGTAAAGCGACTGGAAAATCATCAAACTTCGTATTATTCTGCAGTGAAACCTATTTTAAATTAGGCTGTCGTAACGTTCATGGTAACGGACATAACGTAACCGCAGTAACGTAACGAAACTATAAAGTGCGCTAACCTCAGGAAGTTTATGAAGGTCATTACCCAACGAATGGCAGGGCTGTTTGCACAGCTTCCGCGCCGTCATCAAGTTCTCTTGTCTGCAGTGGCGTTGACCACGCTGACGCTTGTGTTGCTGCCCTCCGATCCAGCAACTGCATCGCGTAATACATCCGATCCAAGCCTCGCCGATAAGCAACTTATTCTGGGCGAGCGTCTAGAAGTACCTATTCAAGTGAAAGCTGGCGTAAAAGCACCGGCAGCACAGGTACTCAGTAACCGTCAACTACCCGCGGTAGATGACACCAGTGCCGCCGATACCGTTGTCGCTGAAGAACCGGTGCAGCCGACCGTGCATTGGAGCGGTTACGAAGTAAAATCTGGCGACAGCCTGGCACGCATTTTTGATGTCATGGGCTTTACCCCTCAACAGCTGTACAAGCTAACCCAAGATGATCAAGCCGAAAAATACTTACTGAAAATTCATCCTGGCGATACCTTGCGCTTCGCTAAAGATCCAGATGGAGAGCTGGTTCAGTTGGCGTTTCAAATAAGTCCAATTGAAACTCTTATCGTCAGCCAGACTGATAAAGGCTATGTCAGCGAAATAGCCACCAAAGAAGTACAGATTCAAGAAGCCTTCGCTTACGCCGAAATCGATTCTAATTTCTGGAATGCTGGTATCAACGCCGGCCTTACCGACAATCAAATCATGAGTATCGCCAACATTTTTGGTTGGGATATCGACTTTGCTTTGGATTTGCGTAAAGGCGACGAATTCTCGGTTATTTATGAGAAAGAGTACGTCGATGGCGAGTTCGCTGGCTACGGCAAGGTGCTTGCAGCTGAATTCGTTAATCAAGGCAATAAATATCAGGCAATTTTACATGACAACGGTGAGTACTACGCCGCCGACGGCAAAGCCATGCGGAAGTCGTTTTTGCGTTCACCGGTTAAATTTACCTATATTAGCTCAAGCTTTAACCCGCGTCGCTTACACCCAGTTACCGGTCGCGTACGACCGCACAATGGCACCGACTATGCTGCCAACGTCGGCACCCCAGTAATGTCATCGGGTGCAGGTAAGGTTATTGCCAGTGCCTACAACAATCTGAACGGTAACTACGTCTTTATTCAGCATGGCGAACGTTATGTCACCAAATACTTGCACTTGAGTAAGCGCTTGGTGAAACGCGGCGACCGCGTGAAACAAGGCGAAGTGATTGGTCGTGTCGGCGCTACGGGCCGTGTAACCGGCGCTCACTTGCATTACGAGTTCCTCGTGGACGGCGTCCATCGCAATCCGCGTACCGTTAAATTCCCGCAAGCAGAATCATTGACTGCGCAAGAATTACCAGCGTTTAACAAGATTGCTGAACAGCGGTTAGCCATGTTGGCTGACCAGAAACGTGTTCAGCTCGCCATGCGCTAGCGCGAGTTATGGCGTCCCAACCAGAACTCTATATCGGGCTAATGTCAGGCACCAGCATGGACGCACTTGATGCCGTGCTGGTGGATTTTCAAACGGGCCAGCCGCGCCTTATTAAACACCTCGATACTCCTCTTGGCGAGCCACTCCGCAGTGAACTACTCAACCTATGTAGTCCTGGCGCCAATGAGCTGCACCGGCTTGCACTGGCCGATCGGCAGTTCGCTGAACTCTCTGCAGAGCTTGTCTTGGCATTATTACAAGCGACTGGCTACAAGGCCGACAGCATAAAGGCGATCGGCAGCCATGGCCAGACCGTACGCCATATGCCAGATGCAATCTCAGCCTATACGGTCCAACTTGGCGATCCTAATACCATTGCAGCGCTGACTGGTATTCCGGTGGTCGCCGATTTTAGACGCAAAGATATCGCACTCGGTGGGCAGGGGGCGCCACTGGTTCCGGCGTTTCACGATGCGCTTTTTCGGCAACACGCAAAAGCAGCAGAGGCACTAGCTATTCTGAATCTGGGCGGTATCGCCAATATTTCCGTGTTACCAGCTAATTCAACAGAGGTGTTGGGCTTTGATACCGGCCCTGCCAACACCTTGCTTGACCTATGGTACCAACTGCAACATCCCGATGCCGCCGATAGCTTTGACCGCAACGGTGCCTATGCGGCTAGTGGTGACGTGAACCCACGGCTGTTGGCCAAGTTTATGCAAGACCCCTATATTCAGCAGACACCGCCGAAAAGCACGGGGCGCGAATACTTTAATCAGAGTTGGCTAGAGGATTATCTAGAGCAGCTCCCCCACTGGCACGGCGCCGACTTACAAGCGACGCTTGCTGAGTTCACCGCACAGTCGGTTGCGCATGGCTTACAGCAATGCCTAAAAGCCGCAGATTTGGGAGCAATCTCGAAGGTCTATGTGGCAGGTGGTGGCGCCTTTAACGACGACTTAATACAACGCTTAGCGCGTAACTATCCGCAGGCCAGTTGGCATTCCGTCGCCGAGCTGGGCGTTGACCCGCAGCATTTAGAAGCTATGGCTTTTGCCTGGCTAGCACGTCAATTTATGCAGCGCCAGCCGGGCAATCTACCAAGTGTGACGGGCGCCAGCCGCGCCACAGTCCTTGGTGGGCTTTTCCTTCCTTAAAGCTTGGCGAATGCGTCGCGGGTAAGGTTTTCGTTGTTACCGTTCTCACCCACGACAATGCTGTCTTCAATGCGCACACCGCCGTATGGACGTAGCTCGTCAATACGTTCCCAATTCAATTCTTTCGCATCGGCATGGGCTTCAAGCAGTTGGTCCACGACATACAAACCAGGCTCGATAGTGAACACCTGTCCGGCTTCAATCGGACGCAGCAGACGTAAGAATGGATGACGCGGGTCACGGTCATACAAGTCACCGCGGTCGTTACGTAAGAAGCCGCCGACATCATGAACCTGCAGACCAATAAAATGACCTAAACCGTGCGGGAAGAAAGCACTTGAGAAACCTTGCTCGTAAATATTCTCAGCAGAGCCGCGCACTAAATCGAAGTCACTCAAGATTTGCGCGATCTTCAAGTGCTGCGAAACGTGCAGTTGATAGTAGTCAAGACCCGGCTTAATTTCAGTCAATAACTCTTGCTGAGCCGCGTCTACAGCCTTCACTAGGTCGGCAAAAAAGCCGGTCTCACTGCGACTATAGGTACGCGTGATATCTGCACAGTAGCCTCGATAGGTCGCCCCAGCATCAATCAAGAACGAGCGGCTTTCGGCAGGTGCAGTGGTTTCGTAGACGTCATAATGCAGAATCGCACCATGTTCGTTCAATCCAACGATGCTGTTATAAGGTAGTTCGCTCTCACGGAAGTTAATTGCCGCCAAATACGCGTGATGAATCTCGAGTTCGCTTTTACCAGCAAAAAACGCCTCTTTTGCCGCTAGGTGGGCTTTCGCCGCACGCTCGTTAGCGACGCGTAAGTTCTCGATTTCCCAGTCGGTTTTTAAGGCACGGTGAAAGTGCAGATGATCAATCAGCTGTTGTGGATTGCGCGCCCGCACCGGCCAGCTCTTTACTGGCTCAGCGAAGTCTTCGCCTAGGAATGCGGTCGTTTTGATTTTGTCACCCAAGTAAGCGGTCAGCTTATCAAGTTCATCAATCACCACTAACTCAACGTGTTCTTGCCACTCAGCAGGGGCAATTTTTACCGCCGCATGCCAAAAGTCACGTGGCTGGAACAAAAACACCACCGGGCGTTCACCAGGCGTATAGAAAATTGCGCTTTTCGGGCTATCTGTGACAGGGATCCAATACTTGAATAACGGATTCACTTTAAACGGCGCAGCGTTGTCGTCTAAAAACGCCACTCGAGGTTGTCCTGCGTAGACTAGGACTGACTCAAAATCGGTCGCAGCCAAGGCTGCATCAAAACGTGCTTGAACCGTCGCAATATGCGCCGCGTAAGAATTCATGAGGACCTCGCTTGCGAGTTATACAGAGAAGCTAGCGCCACAACCGCAAGTGGTTGTCGCATTAGGATTGTCCACGAAGAAGCGTGCACCTTGTAGGCCTTCTTCGTAATTGACGGTGCCGCCCACTAAGTACTGAAGACTCATCGGATCGACCACCAGGATCACGCCATTTTTTTCAATTTCCATGTCACCAGGATTTACTTTCTCGTCAAAAGTAAAGCCATACTGGAAGCCTGAACAACCGCCCCCGGTTACGTAAACACGCAACTTTAACGCCGGATTCTCTTCATCGGCGATGAGGGTTTTCACTTTATTGGCTGCCGCTTCTGTAAATTGAATTGGCATCGCTTGTGCTGCATCAGTCATTCGAATACTACCTCCACTAATAAGGCGTCTATTTTCGCTTACCTGACTATAGTGGTCAAGTATTGTCCCCAGTTAGTTCGCTCCACAAAAACAACCGCTCTAACTCGCGTGGCGAACCGTCGTCGAGCACAACACGCAGGCGCACTTGCTCAGCAGCAAAATCGGTGGGTAACTTAAAACTGCCGGTTTGAGCTTTGAAGTACCGCATGGTAAAGCTTTGCTCGTCAGGACTGAGCCCAGCGAGCTCATAGAGATCGAATACCATAGGCTGATTCGCTTCGCCGCGCCCCTCGAGCGTAGCCTCGATAGTGCCTTTGACAAAGCCTCGCTGCCGCTCGGTTTGCAACACCGCAAAGCGGAATTGATAATGCCCCTCCTCACTCAGGCGTTTGAGCTCAAAGTCATCGACCACGACGCCTTCGGCGGTTAATTCGGGCGCCATAATTTTTTGATAAAAACTCAATTCGCGTTTGAGCGCTAAGGCTTCATCTTGCGCAGCGGCAAGCTCCTGTTGCAACTGTTGACTCGCCGCCTGCTCGATCCCGAGCTCAACTTCCGCCATATGCTTTTGATAGTCCGCCGTTTCAGCTTGCTCATACAGCGTGGCTTGGCGCTCTTCCAGATCCGCTACGCGCTGCAGCAAGTACCAGTTTTGTCCAGCACCGAGTAAATAGCCAATCGCAACGCCGGCTAAACCGAACAAAACGAAGAATATGTATTTTTGCTTCTCATTCATAACGGATGTTCTTATCATGGGTTGCACGACATGGTACCAACATTTTAGGAATGAACAATGACATTGCTTTGGGTTAAAGGCCTGCATCTGGCATTCATGGTGGCTTGGTTTGCTGGAATCTTCTACCTTCCGCGCTTGTTCGTTTATCACGCGCAAACTGAGTCGAGTGAAGTCAGCGCGCAACTCAAAGTCATGGAACGGCGCTTGCTCTACTTTGTCACTCCTTTCGCCATTTTAACCCTAGTGTTTGGCCTTTGGCTGATTTTTGCCTATGGCAGTGCTTGGTTCGCGGCCAGTGGCTGGATGCATGTAAAACTGGTCATCGTCGCATTGCTCTACGGCTATCATATTTACTGTTTTAAATTACTGGCTGATTTTGCCCACGACCGCAACCGCCGCAGCCACAAGTTTTACCGCGTGTTTAATGAAGTTCCGGTGTTGGCACTTTTTGCCATTATTCTGCTCGCAGTGTTGAAGCCTTTTTAATCGGCAGCGTTCTTTTTACGGCGGTTATTTGCTATCATTGCGGCCCAGTGTTTGAACACCTTTTCTCAACTCACTGAGGCCTTACGCTATGAATTTTACCGGCGCCAACATTCTCTCTGTCGAGCAGTTTAACCGCGATAGCATCGATCAAGTTTTTCAAGTGGCGGATCGCATGTTGCCGTATGCGCGTCGGCAAAAGCGCACGCGAGTTCTCGATGGTGCCATTCTCGGTAATCTGTTTTTCGAACCCTCTACCCGTACGCGGGTCAGCTTTGGCACCGCATTTAATCTACTGGGTGGTGAAGTCCGTGAGACGACGGGCATGGAAAGCTCAGCCTTAGCCAAAGGCGAGTCACTCTATGACACAGCGCGCGTCCTCAGTAGCTACAGTGACGTGATTGCCATGCGCCACCCGAAATCGGGCTCGGTTGCCGAGTTTGCCGAGGGGAGTCGCGTGCCGGTGATTAATGGTGGTGATGGCGCCAATGAGCACCCAACCCAAGCCCTCCTCGATTTGTACACGATCAAGAAAGAGCTGGCATATCACGGTCATGGTATCGATGGCATGCACATTTGCATGATGGGAGACTTGAAGTTCGGCCGCACGGTGCACTCGCTCTCACGCTTACTCGCATTGTATGACAATATTCGTTTCACACTTATTTCGCCACGTGAGTTGATGATGCCCGATAGCGTCATGAACGCACTTGAAAAAGCTGGCCATCACGTCATGGTAACCGACCAAGTGAGCGGGAGTTCGGATGCCGATATTGTCTATCAAACTCGCATTCAACAAGAACGTTTCACTTCACCGGCTGAAGCTGATCAATATCGCGGAAAGTTTCGTTTAAACAGCGATATTTATACCAAGCATTACAAACCCAATACTGTCATTATGCATCCATTGCCTCGTGACTCACGCGCAGAGGCCAATGAACTCGATAATGACCTGAATCAGAACCCGAATTTGGCTATTTTCCGCCAGGCGGACAATGGCGTACTGATACGCATGGCGTTATTTGCGCTTACCTTAGGTGTTGCTGACCAAGTTGAAAAATACGAATGTGAAGTCAACTGGTATAGCGACAAGCGCAACGTCTAACTAACGAAAAGAGGATCACGATGTCTCGATCTGAAGACTTATTTGCCCAAGCCCAACTCACCATTCCTGGCGGTGTAAACTCACCTGTACGTGCTTTCAATGGCGTCGGCGGTTCACCTATTTTTATCGAGCGTGCCGATGGCGCATATATGTACGATGCAGATGGTCAGCGCTACATTGACTATGTCGGCTCTTGGGGCCCGATGATCCTCGGCCACAATAATGCTGCCATTCGCGAAGCAACGCACGCAGCAGTGGAACGTGGCTTGAGTTTTGGTACGCCAACCGCCAGTGAAATCACCATGGCAGAGAAGATTATCTCGTTGGTACCGTCGATCGAAAAGGTTCGCATGGTGAATTCAGGTACTGAAGCGACCATGACCGCTATCCGTCTAGCACGTGGTTATACCGGGCGCGACAAGATCTTGAAGTTTGAAGGCTGTTACCACGGCCACGCCGATGCCTTATTAGTGAAAGCAGGTTCTGGCGCACTTACCCTGGGCGTACCTAATTCTCCCGGGATCCCTGAAGACTTTGCCAAGCATACGCTGACCGTTACCTTCAACGATCTTGACTCAGTGCGCGCTATCTTCAAAGAGATGGGCGACGACATCGCCACTATCATTGTCGAGCCAGTGGCTGGCAACATGAACTGCATTCCACCGGCGCCAGGCTTCTTAGAAGGCTTGCGCGAGATCTGTGATGAATACGGCAGCGTGCTGATCTTTGACGAGGTCATGTCCGGCTTCCGTGTTGCGCGTGGCGGCGCTCAAGAATTCTATAAGGTGACGCCTGACTTAACCACACTCGGTAAGGTCATCGGTGGTGGTATGCCGGTCGGAGCCTTCGGTGGTAAACGTGAAATCATGGATTACATTGCCCCGGTAGGGCCGGTGTATCAAGCGGGCACGCTGTCAGGCAACCCTGTGGCAATGGCGGCTGGCCTTGCCGCACTTAATCAACTCGACGATGCTGAGTTGTATCCACAGCTAACAGCGAGAGTAGAACGCTTAGTCAACGGCATGCAGCAGCTTGCCGATGATGCCGGAGTGCCATTCACGACCAATCGTGCGGGCTCAATGTTTGGCTTTTTCTTTAGCAAAGACAAGCAGGTTAGCAGCTATCAACAGGCCACCGAGTGCAACATGGAACACTTCAAGAAGTTCTATCACAGCATGCTCAAGCAAGGCGTGTACTTGGCACCGTCAGCTTTTGAAGCAGGCTTTATGTCTGCAGCGCACACCGACGCCGACATTGACGCTACCTTGGCGGCGGCAAAAGTAGCTTTCGCCGAGCTGTAAGCTAGCAATTAGGTCGTGGTGGTTAGAAAATTTTCTCCCACCACGACTTTTCTTCAAGCACGCCTTCACAATTCATATCTTCCGCTACACTCACCGGAAAAGCAGGAAACGTTCGTTGCTGACGGCAATCGGCAGGAATCGCCACCCCCGTTTGCGGATGAAAGGCTTGGTATTGCAACGGTGCTGGTAAAGCTACGTCGAGAGACTGCACGCCCAACTCACTGAAGGTATTAGCGACGACCGGCAACGCTCCTGTTGCACCAGTCAAGTTGATCGGTTTGTTGTCATCACGCCCTAACCAAACTGTCATCAACTGCTGCGCATCATAAGCAACAAACCAACTGTCACGATAATCATTGGTGGTACCGCTTTTACCCGCTAAGGCATCACGCCCAAACAACGTCCCCAAACGCTTCCCGGTGCCGTCATTTACCACGCCGCGCAAGCCGTAATTCACCAGCGCCGTGGTTAACGGATCAAACACCTCGCGTCCTGCGCTTGGCCGATGCTGATACAGACGCAGACCGTCATGGTTGGTCAGTGAGTCAATGGTTGTGTAAGGGCGATAGCGACCGTAATGCGCCCAGACACCATAGAGTTCGGTCATTTGCAGCGGGGATAACTCGACTGAGCCTAAGGCCAGTGAGGGCACATTTGGAATCGGGGTGGTAATCCCGGCTTGTCGCAACTTGCTAACCACCGCCTCGATTCCCACTTCGAGTGCTAATTTTACCGCTGGAACATTACGTGATTGAGCTAAGGCATCATAAAGCATAATGTCGCCAACGAATTCACCGTCATAATTTTCTGGCTGCCATATGCGGCCATCGACCTCTTCTAGGGTAATGGGGGTATCTTCTAGAATACTCGCGAGGTTATAGCTGCCTGGCTGCGACAGTGCCAGCCCATAGAGTGTTGGCTTCATTAACGAACCCACTTGACGCATCGCCCCAGTAGCTCGATTGAATCCCAATTGCTGGTGATCGCGGTCGCCGACCAGTGCGCGCAAACTGGCTTGCTGATGATTCGCGATGACTGCCGCTACCTGCAATTCTTTACTTTCACTTAAGCGCGGGAGTTGCTCAGCAATACTTTTCTCCAATGCCTGTTGCGCAATTGGGTCGAAGTAAGTAAACACTCGCAAACCTTGTTCATTCCACTCTTGCGGCACTTGCAACTGACCCAGTTCCTGTTTGACTTGGGCTAAGTAGTGCGGCGCCCAAGTTCTTCCCTCACTTGCACGGCGAGGCGGTACCAACGGCTCCTCTAACGCGGCCAAATACGAACGCTGGTTGATCAGCTGCTGCGCAAACATCAACTGTAAAATCATATCGCGGCGCTCCCGTACGCGGTCTGCGTAACGATACGGGTTGTAATAGGAAGGTCCTTTGACAATCGCCACGAGCATAGCTATTTCGGCTGCACTTAGTTCTTCCACTTGCTTGCCAAAGTAGAAGCGGCTGGCCAGCCCAACGCCATGAATTGCACGGCCACCGTCCTGACCGAAGTAGATCTCATTAAAGTAGGTTTCTAGGATTTCATCTTTACTAAAGCGGAAGTCAATTATCAGCGCCATCAGCGCTTCATTGGCTTTGCGCCACAAAGTTTGTTCGCGGCTCAAGTAGAGATTCTTCACTAACTGCTGAGTTAAAGTACTGCCGCCTTGCACCGTATCCATCGCAGCTAAATTAGCCAGGGCAGCGCGGCCAATGGAAGAGAGTGATACACCCGCATGATGGTAAAAATCACGGTCCTCTACTAAAAGTAACGTCTCAATAAGCAAGCTTGGCAAGCGCTCAAGGCCAACGATCAGCCGGTCCTCGCCGTTTTCACCGGTAACTTGTCCTAACACCAAGGGATCAATTTGAAAGCGATTTAGCTCTCGGCCGTCGGGCAAACTTTGGATTCCGGCAATGACGCCACCACGGGCAAAGCGTACACGCACTTTTTGTGCCATCGCTGGGCCATCAGCAAAATCGAACGGCCGCCGGTGCAGTTCGATTGCGCTGCCTTGGTCATGATAGGAGCCACTTTGTGTGAGTGTGGCATCTTGGCGGTAACGCAACTGCTGCAACTCTTGCAATAGCTGCTGCGGACGCAAAGGTTTGTTTGGCGCAAGTTCTAGCGGGCGGGCATAAACAATTGCTGAGGCCTCATAGCGCTCAGTCGCAAAGCGTTGCGTCAGGGAGCTGTCTAGATAAATGACATAGAAGCAAGTAACAGCCAAAACTGCCAACGCTAATTTAGCAAAGAGAACCAATATAAAACGCATATACCTTCCAGTACCGAGTTATTTCGACTGTGCAATCATCCGTTTTGTCTTTTGCGTCGCCTGCGCCTGCAACGGATCATCTGGCCAAGGATGCTTAGGATACCGCCCTTTCATCTCTTTTTTTACTTGTTGATAGGCATTTTGCCAAAAACTTGCTAAATCAGCTGTGCGTTGTAAGGGTCGCTGCGCTGGCGAGAGTAACTCAAGCACCAACGTAACCTGCCCTTGACATAGCTTAGGCGAAACGGGCTCACCGAAAACCTCTTGCAACTTAAGCGCCACTGCTGGTGCGTCGCCTTGATAGTTAATCTTATGCTGCAAGCCACTCGGCGCCTGCCAATGCGTGGGGCAAAGTTGCGCTAAGCGCTGTTGTTGACCGTAGTCTAAGCGCGCTTGCAGCGCAGCTAACGGCGACCATTTGCGTAACTGGGCAAGGCTCTGTATATCGTGCCAATAAGGTCCCGCCCAGCTTTCGAGCTGCTGTCTGAGCGCCGCTTCGCTAAACTCCGGCCATTGCTCGTTTGCTGGCAAATGCTGCTGAGCCAAGCGCACGCGGGCAAGAAATTGCTGGCTTTTAGGCTCTTGCAGCAACTCTTGTAGCAACTCTCGCTGTTCCTGTACCAGCGCAACCAACAAGTGCACCCGTTCTGCAACCGTCGGTTGCTGTTGTGCCGGGCGCTCAGCTAATACTAAGGCGCCGAGTCGTTGGCGTTCAAGCGCTTGTAGACGTTGCTGTGGCCCTTGCCACGCCAATTCAGTCTGCCAAGTAACGGCTAACGCTGGGTGCGCGAGGTCAGCACTACTTAGCGGCACAACGTCATCGATAATGGCATCCGCATTGCGCTCACTCAGGCGCATCGACAAAATTAGCAGTAGCGCGTCGCCGCCGCGGGTATCTTGCTCATGAAATTGGGCTCCGCCCCCATATGCGACGAAATAGTTTTTGTCGTTATCGCGAGCAGTTCGCCGCTGCGCCACACGATCCGGAAATCCCCATAAGGCAAGTTCGATAACTGCCGCAGAGCTTAACTCCTGAACTGGCTCAGCGACCTTGAGCTTACGTAACCACCACTGCCACCGTTGACGGGCGGGTTTACTTAACTTTTTTGCAGGTACTGGAAAGTGAGCAGATGACGTCGGATATTCTAACTGTGCAAGCAGCAAAGCTGCTTCTGCTCGCATCGGTTCAGCCTGTGAGGTTGCAGCAACGGCAATTCGCGCTAACCGCGGTTCAGTGCCCTGTGCGGCGACTTGCTGACCTATCGAAGTGAGCACACCGCGGTCATCAACGATGCCCAGCTTTTGCAACAGCTGTTCGCCGACCTCGAGGTGAACTTCATTCGGTGGACTAAGAAATTGCAACTCCCCAACATCACTCCCCCAACGTTTCGCCTCGAGCACTATACCCGCTAAGTCTTCCGTTTCGAGCGCGGGCGCATCGTAGTCGCGTAGGCCTTGGGTTTCGCCTTCTGCCCAAATACGCAAACAATGACCGGGCCCCAGTCGACCAGCTCGACCGGCACGTTGGGTAGCTGCAGCCTTGCTTATGCGCTCAGTTGCCAAACGCGTCAGACCATGACGAGGGTAAAAAGTCGCGCGGCGCTCGCGACCACTATCAACGACCACATCGATACCCGGAATGGTTACACTGGTCTCAGCTATATTGGTCGCCAATACAACCTTTTTCTCGCCGGCAGGGACAGGGCGCAACGCTGCCTGCTGCTCGGCCAGTGCAAGTTGTCGATGCAATGGTTGTACCTGGATGCCCTCACCCAGTGCAAGGCCCTCAGTTAAGCGTTGGATCTCACGCCAGCCTGGTAAAAACACCAACACGCCGTGCTCGGCTAGCTGCACCGCCTCGCGTACCACGGTTGCGGTATGTTGCAGCCAGTCGCTACGCGGCGGCACCGGACGGTAATGATAGGTGATAGGGTGTTGGCGTCCGGCACTCTGCAAAACCTTGGCGTCGCCTAGCCAAGCGGCAATTTGTTCAGCCGGGAGCGTTGCCGACATAATCAATAGGCCAAGATCAGGTCGCAGCGGTAACGCCTCAAGCAACATGGCCAAACCCAGGTCGCTAAACAGGTTACGCTCGTGAAATTCATCAAATAGCACCAAACCCACCCCATTGAGTTCTGGGTCCTGCTGCAGATATTGGGTAAAGGTGCCTTCGGTAACAATCAGCAGGCGCGTTGCGGCACTACTGCGTTGCTCGCCGCGGACATGGTAGCCGACCAGCTCGCCGACCTGCTCACCTAACTGACGGGCAAGATAATGGGCTATTGAAATTGCTGCTAAACGGCGCGGTTGCAGCAGGATAATCCGTTGCTGCTGCCACTCTTCTGCGGCCAGCAAAGCAAGAGGTAAAGCGGTGGACTTGCCGGCACCGGGCGGCGCCTGCAAGACCACTTTTTGCCCCGGTAACAGCGCGATGACCTCAGAGAGTAGCGCCGTTATCGGTAGCTCATTGAATTGTGTTGCGGCCAACTTAGTCCTGCAGTAATGCCGCAATAGTGCGCACGCCTAGCGCAGTGGCACCGGTTGCCCACATTGCATTGGCGCTGTTGTGATAGGCGCCCGCGATGTCGAAATGTAACCAGCCCTTACCGTCATTCGGCGCAAAGCGTAGCAAGAAGCCCGCCGCATTGCTCGCACCACCAGTACCGCCACCTTTTTGTGGGCGGCTGTTGGCGCAATCTGCAAAGGCTGATGGAGTATTTTCCTTATGCCACGGCTGTAAAGGTAGGCGCCACAAGTTCTCACGTTGCGCTGCAGCAGTACTCAAAGCTTTGTTGGCGAGCTCATCATCGACACTAAACAAGGCGTTGTACTCATTGCCCACAGCCACTTGCGCGGCACCCGTTAGGGTTGCTGCATCTATGACGCGTTTGGCGCCAACTTCGCCAGCATATTGCAAGCCATCCGCTAGCACCAAGCGGCCCTCGGCGTCGGTGTTAACGACTTCGACAGTCAGCCCATTTTTGTAGGTAATGATATCGCCGAGTAAATAAGCGCTGCCGTCGACCAAGTTCTCCGCGCAACACAGCACCAGCTGCACACGCTTTTGCAAGCCTTGCTCGATAGCCAAGCCCAAAGCGCCAGCAACTGTAGCCGCACCACCCATGTCGCATTTCATGGCTAACATGCCTTCACTCGACTTCAGGCTGTAACCACCAGAGTCGAAAGTGATGCCCTTGCCCACCAAAACCGTATCGATCTCAGCGTCGGCGTTACCTGTAGGATTGTAGTCAACGACCAGCATGCAAGGGGGGCGCTTACTGGCGCGGCCTACGGTATGAATGCCCATCCAGCCTTCCTGCAAGAGTTCATCGCCTTTAATGACGCGACTACTTACTTTCTCTGGCGCTAAGCTTTCTAACTTTTCGGCGACCCGTTGTGCTAACGCTTCTGGGTAAATGTCCATCGGCGGTAAGTTCACCAGCTCACGTGTCCAATTCACCACATTCCGCGTTTGCGTCAGCGCTTCACTATTGCTCGCCCACTCTAGTTTGTTGGTACTACGCGTGTCGGTGTAGCCATTGGCAAAGGCCCACTGGCGCTCAAAATCCCAGCCTTCACCACTTAATTTCGCCGAACTCACACCGAGGTTGTCCAACTGGCGCCCTGCTTTTTGCACTTTGCGTAAGTTCTCGCTTTCATCTTGCCCTAAGTAAATGGTCGCGCCCTGCTCTCCGACAATCACCGGTGCGGACTTTTTCCAAGCAGAATCCGAAAACTCTTGTTGAACAACAAAAACAGCAAGTGCAGTAGACATGGTTACTAGCTCCCAGTATGGTTGCGAATGAATTGAAGTATATCCTATCTAAGCTACATGAGGCTGACAATGCAGTTTGACAACCCCTTGCAGCAGGCTTTTTTAGTGCGCCGCTACAAGCGTTTTTTAGCCGATGTTTATCATCCCGAGTGGCCTGAGCATAATAGCCCCGACGATCCGTTAACGGTGCATTGTCCGAATACGGGGGCGATGACCGGCTGCGCTGAACCCGGTATGCCGGTATGGTTGAGTGATTCCAACAACCCCAAGCGCAAGTATCGCTACACGTGGGAACTAGCATCGACAGCCGATGGCGACATGATTTGCGTGAACACCCACCGAGCTAACTCCGTCGTCGGTGAAGCACTCGAGCACGGCGTGCTAAGTGAACTTGGTAAGCTCACGCAACTGCGGGCCGAGCAACGTTATGGCTATGATAACCGCCGCATTGATTGGTTGGCAGAGAATGTCGCTGGGCAGCAGATCTTTATTGAAGTCAAAAGCGTAACTTTGGCGCAAGAACAGCAAGGTTACTTCCCAGATACCGTCAGTCAACGCGCCAGCGATCATTTGCGCAGCTTGATCACCATGGTCGAGGAAGGGCACCGAGCGGTCGTGTTGTATTGCGTTTTTCATGGTGCCGTGCAACAGGTCAGCGCAGCTGAACATTGTGACCCGAGCTACGCTGAAATGGCTCAGCTTGCAAAACAGAAAGGCGTTGAGTTTTATGCACTTGAATGCATGATAAGCGCCAGCGGAATTAACCCAAAAGGACTTTTACCGGTCATTTAAGAAACAACCTTTTGCACAAATAAAATTGCGCAGGGTTGAGCTTTCTGGTATATGTACCGACCTTTTTGAAGAACCCTCTCATATAGGAGATCCACAATGCCTCAAGGAACGCCGAAAAAAGCTCATGGCATTTTGGCACAAGCTGGCTTGGAACCATACCAAGAGCAGCCGAATGAAGAGTACATGAATGAGAAGCAACGGGCGCACTTCCGCAAGATTTTGGAAGTTTGGCGTAACCAGTTGCGTGAAGAAGTGGATCGCACCGTGCATCATATGAAAGATGAAGCGGCAAACTTCCCTGATCCTGTTGATCGCGCGGCACAAGAAGAAGAGTTTAGTCTTGAATTACGCACGCGTGACCGTGAACGTAAATTAATCAAGAAAATCGAGAAAACACTGCAGAAAATTGAAGCTGATGACTTTGGCTTCTGTGACCAGTGTGGCATCGAAATCGGCATCCGTCGTTTAGAGGCACGCCCTACTGCTGACCTTTGTGTCGACTGTAAAACTCTTGCCGAAATCAAAGAGAAGCAACTTACTGGCGCCTAAGGTGGCCATTGACCTTCCTTATTGTGGACGCTTCGCCCCGACTCCGTCGGGGCCACTTCACTTCGGCTCGTTGGTTGCCGCCGTCGCTAGCTACCTTGACGCTCAAGCCCACTGCGGTAAATGGCTAGTACGTATTGAAGATGTTGACCAACCGCGCGCGGTTGCCGGCGCTGACAGCATTATTCTAAGACAACTTGAAGCCTTTGGCTTGCATTGGGACGGCGAGGTCATGTACCAATCACAACGCGATGAAGCCTACCGTATCGCGCTCCAGCAACTGCAAGCACAACACCTTTGCTATTACTGCACCTGTACCCGTAAACAAATCAAAGCACGTGGCCCCTACTACACTGGCTATTGCCGCGATAAACAGCGCAATGCCGAGAATGCAGCGATTCGCATCCTCAACGATCGGCCCATTGCGAACTTTTACGACCGTTGGCAAGGCGAGGTGAACATCGAGCCGAACTTCGCCGCAGAAGACTTTGTGCTTTTTCGCCGCGACCAACTTTACACCTACCAACTGGCGGTAGTCGTCGACGATATTGCACAAGGTGTTACTGACTTGGTGCGTGGCGTCGATTTACTTACCCCCACCGCTTGGCAACTGACACTCTGGCAACAGTTTGAGGCGCGCCAACCACGGCTTATGCACGTTCCTCTCGCGCTGGATGTTAATGGCCGTAAACTGAGTAAGCAAAATCATGCGCCCGCGCTGAACGCTAAGGAACCTAAAGAGCAATTAGCCCGTGCAATTGCTTTTCTCGGCTTAGGTGAGGTCGACACCGGAAATGACATTCAGCAACTTTTAGCTGAGGCGAGTCAGGCTTGGGCGGCAAAGTATCTTTCCTGAAAGCTGCGGACAGGCTACAATACGCTGGTTTTTAATACAGTTGTCGATTAGGGAGACACCACCATTATCAAACGCATGAAAGCCCTCGCTAAGAAAGCGCTTGGCGCCAAACCACAAAACAGCGAGCTGCCCAAGAATATTCTTGCTAAACCCTTGGTGATCTCCCGTGATCAACACCCTATTTCGCGTAAGGATATCGCAGAGCCTGCGTTGAAGGTTCTCTATCGTCTGCACAATGCCGGTTATGAAGCCTATCTTGTCGGCGGTTGTGTGCGAGATCTCCTGCTCGGCCTCAAACCTAAAGACTTTGATGTTGCGACCAATGCAAGTCCTGAACAAGTTCACAAACTCTTTCGCAATTGCCGCCTTGTTGGACGCCGCTTCCGCTTAGCACACATCATGTTTGGCCGCGAAGTGATTGAAGTCGCAACCTTCCGTGGCCACCATGACGACGACGGGGATGCGCAAAAGCACGCCAAGAGTGACGCACAAGGTATGCTCGTACGAGACAACGTTTACGGCAGTATCGAAGAAGACGCCCAACGCCGCGACTTTACCGTCAATGCCTTGTACTACAACATCGCTGACTTCGCGATTTACGATTTCGCTAATGGTGTCCGCGACATTGAAGCTGGCGTACTACGTATGATCGGCGATGCCGAGACGCGCTACCGTGAAGATCCCGTGCGCATGCTGCGGGCGATTCGTTTCGCCACTAAGCTCTCCATGCGCATGGATGACAGTGTCGCCAAGCCGATACACGAACATGCTTCGTTACTGCAAAACATACCTCCAGCGCGTCTATTCGAGGAATGTCTAAAGCTATTTACCGCAGGTAAAGCGTTAGCCAATTTTGAGATGCTCAGCGAATACCATTTGTTTCAGCAGCTCTTCCCGATGCTAAAAAGCTATTTGCAGACGCCGGACGAAGCGCCCTACCAAATGTTACGGCAGACCTTCGCCGACACCGATAGTCGCATTCAGCAAGGGTTAAGCATCACGCCAGCCTACCTGTTTGCTGCACTTTTATGGTGGCCACTCCAGGCGCGTATGGAACAACTGATGTTCGAAAGCGGCTTGCCGCCGGTGGACGCTATGAATATCGCTGCCGCAGATGTTTGGGGCCGGCAGGTTCAGACCGTATCGGTGCCGAAGCGCTTTACGATTCCTGCGCGCGAAATCTGGCAGATGCAGCAACGCCTCGAACGCGCCAAGGGCAAACGTGTGCAAACGTTACTTGGCCACCCCCGCTTCCGTGCTGCCTATGACTTTTTACTCTTGCGTGCCGCAACTGCGACCCCTCTCGAGCGCAAGAAGCTTAGCGAGCAAGCGCAGTTTTGGACCGAACAACAAAAAGGCATGCAGCCTGCCGACAAACGCCATGACGATGCGCCCGCCCCGCGCAAAAAGCGCGGTCGACGCGGCGGTCGACGCCGCGGGGGGCCTCGCAAGCGTCCAAGCGGTGACAACAACAAATCATGAACACGGTTTACATAGCGCTCGGCGCTAATTTAGGCGAGCCGGTAGAGACTCTGCGCGCGTTGTTGCAACGTTTGCATCATGTGCCCGAACTCGCCCACGTGGAGTGCTCGAGTCTCTACCGCAGCGCACCAATGGGGCCACAAGACCAACCCGACTACGTAAATGCCGTATTGCGCGCAGAAACCAACCTTGCGCCGTTAGCCTTGCTTGACCTTTTGCAACAACTCGAAGACGCGTTTGGTCGCGTACGCAGTCGACGCTGGGGCGCCCGTACCCTCGATCTCGATCTGTTGCTATTTGCCAACTTAGAATTGCAACATCCACGCCTAACCGTGCCCCATCCAGGGATGGCGGAACGTGATTTTGTATTGGTGCCTCTGCACGAGCTTGCACCCGAACTGACCCTTCCTGATGGACGCAGTATAGCAGCGTTGCTCGAGGGCCTACCGAGCCATGACCTAGTGAAAATTACCTGATACAATCGAGGCTATCGTCCTCTAAAGGTAAGGATCTGAAATGGCTGCAATGACCATCGCCAAACTCGCTAAAATGAAGGCGGACGGCGAGAAAATCGCTTCACTCACTGCTTACGATGCCTCTTTTGCGAAGTTATTTGCACAACAAGGCGTCGACTTCATGTTGGTCGGCGACTCACTGGGTAATGTTGTCCTCGGCGAATCCAGCACCTTACCGGTAACAGTCAACGATGTCGCCTATCACACCCGTGCCGTTCGCAACGGTGCACCCGATGCCTTTGTTATGGCCGATATGCCATTCATGAGTTATGCCACGCCGCAACAAGCCTGCCAAGAGGCGGCCAAGTTAATGCGCGCAGGCGCCAATATGGTCAAACTCGAGGGCGGTGACTGGCTCCTTGATACCATCCGCCAATTGGTCGAACGCAGTGTTCCTGTTTGTGCACATTTGGGCCTGTTACCGCAATCCGTCAATGTCCTCGGTGGCTACAAAGTCCAAGGCAAAGAAGCGAGTGCAGCAGAAAATACCCTGCGCCAAGCCTTGGCTCTGCAAGAAGCAGGAGCCCAGCTGTTAGTGCTTGAATGTGTGCCAAGCTCTCTTGCCAAGCGCATTACCGAGGCGCTCGACATTCCCACGATTGGCATTGGTGCAGGCCCCGACTGTGACGGGCAAATCCTCGTCATGCACGATATGTTGGGCATGAACAGTGATTATTTGCCAAAATTTGTGAAGGACTTCTTAGCCGAAGCAAATGACCTTGCCGGTGCCGTCGATTTGTACGTGAAGCAAGTCAAAGAAGGCAGCTTCCCTGGCCCCGAACACAGCTTCAAAGGTTAACTCATGCAATTGTTCAAAAGCTTGCAAGAATTACGTGCTTGGCGCGCACAGCAAACTGGCCGCATCGCCCTAGTACCAACCATGGGTAATTTGCATGAAGGGCATCTAAAATTAGTGGATCTCGCCAAACAACACGCCGACGTGGTCATCGTCAGTATTTTCGTTAACCCGATGCAGTTTGGCGCCAATGAAGATTTGGACAACTATCCCAGAACCCTAGATGCCGATTGCCAAGCCTTAGCCGAGCGCGGTGCGCACGGTGTCTTTGCGCCACAGGTGAGCGATGTTTATCCACGTGGCTTAGCTGTTCAAACCTATATTGAAGTTCCCAAAATCTCCGAAACATTGTGTGGCGCAAGTCGTCCCGGCCACTTTCGCGGGGTCGCGACCATCGTCGCGAAGCTGTTCAATATGGTGCAACCGCATACTGCGGTATTTGGGGAAAAAGACTTTCAGCAACTGCAGGTCATCCGTCTCATGACGCAAGATTTGAGCTTGCCTGTTGAAGTCATCGGTATGCCGACTGAGCGCGCTGAAGATGGACTCGCACTGAGCTCGCGCAATGGTTATTTGTCGCCTTCGGAACGCCAGCTTGCGCCGGTTATCTATAAGACCTTAACAGCGCTTGCAGACGCCATTCATCAACAGGGAATTGATGATGAAATCGCACTCGCAGGCGCGCGCCATGAACTTGAAGAGCATGGCTTTCGAATTGATTACTTAGAATTGCGAAGACGCTCCGATCTGCAACCGGCTCGGGGAGACGACCATGAGCTGGTGGTATTGGTTGCAGCATTTCTAGGCCGCACTCGCTTGATCGACAACTTACAATTCACACGCCACGCTTAGGCTTGGCGCGCTAACAGCCCAAGTTCGCGCATCTCAGTGTGCAACGCACCGCGCAAACTCATGGCTTCGTTGGCGATAGCACGCTGTTCCTCTAGGACTTCGCGTAACATGTCGGTTGTCGTCAGCGGGTTGGCTAAGACAACGCGAAAGACCACCGTCGGTTCACGCTGATATTGGCCTGGATTTAACTTGGTTCGCGACACAAACGAACGTCCCGTTTCCCGCTGTCGCTTCTGAATAAAGCGCGTGATTGCATTCAAGTGCGGGGTCAGGCGCTTTACTTGCTCTGGAGTCGCTTGCTGTAAGGCAGCCTTCACTTGCTTTGGCACAAAACGATAGGTCAATAAGCACAACTGTGGCTCAGTGATCACCTCAAAGTCATCTTGCGCAGCAATCAACTCGGCGAAAGCTTTGGCCTTTTCGATGCTCTTGTCGATGAGCAACTCATAGCCGCGTCGTCCCATCACATGCATGGCTGAGTAGACCAGCATCGCCATGCCCGGGCGTGAGCCTTCCATGGTGTGGGCACCCAGATCTTTCGAGCCATGGCGTATCACGTATTCCGCGTGGTGCTCAATCGCACGTACCATGCCAGGTTCTTTAAACAACACCATGCCTGCACCCATTGGCACGTACATTTGTTTATGTGCGTCAATCGTTACGCTATCTGCACGCTCGACGCCAGCCAATAGCTCACGGTGTTTGGCCGACATGAGCGTTGCGCCGCCCCAAGCAGCATCAACATGGAAATGTGCGCCAATTTCCTCGGCGTAGTCAGCCAGCTCACTCAATGGGTCGATATGTCCGGTCTCGGTCGTTCCGCCAACGCCCACAATGGCCATTACCTTGCCACCGTCGGCGGCCACTTGCTCGCACGCCTCGCGCAATTTATCCATACGAATGCGATTATGATCATCGGTCGCGACACCAATCAGGTTTTGGCGACCAATGCCAAGCACATCCGCAGCTTTGGCCAATGAGTAATGCCCACGCTCAGAGACCATTACGGTCAAGCGACGATAACCATAGTGCTGCAAGCCCGCCGCTAGACCTTCGGCAGCAACGCCGGCAAAGCCTGTAGTGGGTTTAAGTAACAGGTTGCGTGCAACCCAAAGCGCGGTAATGTTGGCCACCGTACCACCGGAACACATCGCCCCCAGCGAGTGCTGAGCACTGTGCATCCAACGTCGGTAGAATTCGGCATCGCGTCCGTAAACCAGATTATGGAGCATGCCGAGCACGTTACGCTCGAGCGGGGTGAAGGCCTTCGAAGTCTCAATTTTCACCAAGTTTTGATTTAGACCTACCATCAACTTTGCCAACGGCAACAAGAAATACGGTAGGGCTGAAGTCATGTGACCAATGAAACGCGGCGAAGAGGTGTGGACCGAGTGGGCAACTAAGTTATTCAGCAAGAACTCGGTGTGATCAGACACATAACGTGGCTGCTCAGGGACCTCGCTAGCGGAGAAATTTTGCTCGATCTCATGCAAAGGTTTCTCACGCGCGACAATATGCTCACCAAGAAAGCCCATCAAATTTTCTGACAGATCTTTTTCAATACGACCGAGGGTCGAATCCGGCGCCTCCGGTAGCGTGAAGATTTTTAATAGTGCTTCTTCACTTACCTCAGCAAAAACTTGGTCACTCAACACGTTATCCTTAGAGTTGAAACTCAAACGTTACAGAACTGCTTATTCTGCCTCGATCGCTGAAAAATAGCGACCGTCTTCAGGGAGGTTAGCATTCAATTGCCAAAGTTGCTGGCCACTGCGTTGATATTTGCGTTCAAAAGGGGTGATTGGCGCATGTTTAGCAAGCAACGGTTGCAGCTGTGCGGCACAGTTCACCAAAGCGAGGCTACTCGCTACCTCGGTCAAGTAGGTCACCCAATTTGAGCGCATCACCAATTCACCGCCAAGACCTAGAACATAGGGCCAAACTGGACTCCCATGCCAACGACGGCTGAGGTGAGCGGCCTTGGGCCAAGGGTTCGGATACAAAATATAGTGCTTGCTCAGTTGCCAGTGTTGCTCAACCGCAAGGCGCCAAAAGTCTTGCAAATCTGCGCGAACCAACAGATAGCGTTGACCTTGCGCAGAAGTTTGATAGTTCGCATGACGTTGTAGGCGATGTGCGGATTTATCGACACCAATGACCAGCGCATCAGGATACTCTTGCGCCAGCCATGCCGTGCTCTCGCCAACGCCGCAACAACTATCAAGGATTACCGGCCCCTGCCACTTGGCGACTTGCTCCGCCGCTTGCTCAAAGGCTGCCCTATTATGCTCTTGGATAGGCTTCTTGAACGGCGAGCGCAAATGGCGCATGACGACTTGGGTTAAATCGTCATGATTGCCATGTTGATTGGTGGTAACTGGGCGTGATTCCATTGCCGTCACGAGCGAATCCCTACACCGCGTTGTAACAAGATATATGCGGTCAAGAAAAAGGCCACGTTAAAGGCGATAATCACGCCTAGCGCAACCCCAACATTGACGTCTGAAACACCCAAGAAACCATAACGGAAGGCATTTACCATATAAAGTATCGGATTGGCCTGAGCAACGGTTTCCCAAATACCTGGCAATAAGCTGATACTGAAAAATACCCCGCCAAGATAAGTCAGCGGCGTCAGCACAAAAGTTGGCACAATCGAGATGTCATCAAACGTCTTGGCATAAACGGCATTAATCAAGCCAGCGAGCGAAAACAAGGTCGACGTTAAAATCACTGTTAGGATAAGAATCCCAGCATGGTTAATACTGACATTTTCGACAAACGCGAACGACACGATGGTGACAATAACCGCGACAATGAGCGCCCGCGCCAGCCCACCGCCAACGTAGCCGGCAATAATCACTGGCGTTGATACGGGAGCTACCAGCATCTCTTCAATATTGCGCTGAAACTTAGCACTGAAAAATGACGATGCTACATTTGAATACGAGTTGGTGATCACCGACATCATGATAAGGCCTGGCACGATAAATTCCATGTAAGGCCGACCACTCATCTCACCAATGCGCTCGCCCACGATGCTGCCGAAAATAATAAAATACAGCGTCATGGTAATCGCTGGTGGTACCAACGTCTGAATCCAAATACGTAAAAACCGCGTGCACTCTTTAATCCAAATCGTTTTCAATGCGATGAAACTATAAGACGATGCCATTACTTCGCTCCTGCTGCCGATTTGTTTGCGCGCCCACGCTCCACCAGGTCAACGAAGAGCTCTTCGAGGCGGTTGGCTTTATTACGCATGGACAGAACTTTAATCTCCTGTGCACTCAATTGCTCAAATACCTTATTGAGTCCCTGCGACTTTTCCACATCGACTTCGATGGTATGGTCATCGATTTGGCGCATGGTAAAACCATCGAGTTGCGGTTCGATGCGTTGCTCTTCACCACGACTTAAGTCCAAAACAAAGGTCTCGCGATTCAAAGTCGTCAATAAACGCTTAATAGAGGTGTTCTCGACAATGGTGCCTTGGTCGATAATGGCAATATTGCGGCACAGCGTTTCCGCTTCTTCTAAATAATGAGTGGTAAGGATAATCGTAATACCTTGCTTGTTTATTTCCTCAAGGTAGTCCCACATACTGCGGCGCAGCTCGATATCTACACCAGCGGTAGGTTCATCCAAAATAAGTAAGCGTGGCTCGTGCAATAATGCCCGGGCGATCATCAGGCGACGTTTCATCCCGCCTGAGAGCATCCGCGCCGGCGCATCGCGCTTATCCCACAAGCCGAGCTGCTTGAGATAATGCTCTGCACGTTCATGGGCGACTTCGCGAGGCACACCATAATAACCAGCTTGATTCACCACGATTTGGCGGACTGTTTCGAACTGGTTAAAGTTAAACTCCTGCGGAACCAGCCCAATTTGGCGTTTCAGGTCAACCAATTGTGTATCTAGGTCATAGCCAAAGACACTGACCTCCCCGGAGGTCTTGTTGACCAAAGATGAAATGATTCCAATGGTGGTCGATTTGCCGGCGCCATTTGGCCCCAACAAAGCAAAAAAGTCGCCTTCAGCAACTTCTAAGTCGATCCCTTTCAAGGCCTCAAATCCGCCTTTGTATGTCTTCCGTAGGTCTTTAATAGATAGAGCTTTCATGTACTTTTACGACTCCTCACGCGTTGCCGCTGACTGATCGTAGCCCCAACGCGGTTGCAGTTCCTGCGAGAGCTGCAGATGATCAAGAATTCGAGCAACCACGAAGTCGACTAAGTCGTCGATGCTTTGCGGCTGATGGTAAAAACCCGGTGCTGCCGGCATTACGGTCACGCCTAACTGTGCTAATTTCAGCATATTTTCCAAATGAATTGCGGAAAGTGGCATCTCGCGTGGTACCACGATCAATTGCCCACGCTCTTTGATAACCACATCGGCGGCGCGCTCGAGTAGGGTATCGCTTGCACCTTGTGCAATAGCCGACAAGGAGCCTGTCGAACAAGGACAAATAACCATACGCTTAGGCGCTGCCGAGCCTGAAGCCACCGGCGAGAACCATTGCTCTTTGCCGTATATTTGCAACTGTTCTGGACCTACCTGAAAGTGCTCACGCAAGGCGTCACCCATCGCTTTCGGTGCGGCAGGCAATTGCCAATTCAACTCAGTCGCAAATACCACTCGAGCTGCGCTCGACATTAACAGGTGAACCTGTTGTTTTTGTTGCAGCAGACATTCTAACAAACGCACCGCATAAGGTGCACCTGACGCTCCAGTTATCGCAAGCGTGATTGCGTTATTCTGTGGACTCATGGGTAAGTTCCTCAGCTTCTTTTAATGCTGCAAGTAGCCTCTGGTGAAGACCGCCAAAGCCGCCATTGCTCATAATTAAAACATGCTCGTGTGGCGCTAACGTACGTTGCAACTTCGCAAGTAGTTCATCAACACTATGACTGATGTTGGCATTGGGCACGTAGTCGCTTAGTTGCCACTCAATCCCTTCCGGTTGCAGCAGATAACACGCGTCTGCAGACGCCAGCGCAGGCGCCAACTCAGCGGCATGCACACCACGTTTCATGGTATTGGAGCGCGGCTCGAGCACAGCGACGATACGCTCTTTACCTACTTTAGCACGCAGGGCATCAAGCGTTAGTTTAATCGCTGTGGGATGATGGGCAAAATCATCGTAAACTGCGACTTTGTTAGGCTCTCCCAACAGCTCTAGACGTCGCTTGGTGTTCTTAAATTCGCCCAACGCCGCTGCCGCAACATCGAGCGGAACGCCGACATGATGTGCTGCCGCGATGGCCATAACACCGTTAGCAGCGTTGTGGGCGCCAACCACCTGCCATTCCACTACAACGCTCTCACTTCCATGACGCACCTCAAACTGCGTTGCGTCATCACTTAACAGCTTAAACTGCCAATCACCGCCAAGCGTTTTGAGCTCGCTCCAGCAGCCTTTATCCAGCACTGCCTGTAGGTTGTCATCCTGTGCTGGATAAATAATCTGGCCATGTCCAGGAATAATTCGCACCAAGTGATGAAACTGCGTTTGAATTGCGGCAAGATCTGGGAAAATATCCGCATGGTCGTATTCGAGGTTATTCAAAATTAGTGTCGACGGCTGGTAGTGCACAAACTTCGATCGCTTATCAAAAAACGCCGTATCGTATTCATCTGCTTCAATGACAAAGAAGTCGCTATTACCCAACTGCGCCGAGCAGCCGAAGTTAGCCAGTACGCCGCCAACCAAAAACCCAGGTTGATAACCTGCATAGGCCAAAATCCAAGTTAGCATGCTCGAGGTAGTGGTTTTACCATGTGTACCCGCAACAGCTAGCACCCACTTCTCCTGCAGTAACTCATCGTGTAACCACTGTGCTCCGGATCGATAAGGAATACGTTGGTTTAACACAGCCTCTACCGCCTCATTGCCGCGGCTCAACACGTTACCGATGATCACCAAATCAGGTCGAGGATTCAGCTGTGAGGCGTCATAGCCTTGGTAAACATCAATACCTAATGCAGCCAGTTGATCACTCATCGGCGGATACACGTGGGCATCACTGCCAGTTACATGATGGCCCAGCGCTTTTGCAAGGGCCGCAATGCCGCCCATGAAAGTGCCACAAATGCCTAAAATATGAATGTGCATAGAAATTTAGCTCGTTCTACAGTTTCGGTGCCCGAAAAAATGCGGCTAGTGTAGCATGCAAGTCACTTTTACGGAGATTCTTGCAGGCAATTTACCTAATTTTGCGGTAAACTTAGCCGCGATTTTGAGCAGCCCACCAAATGAGGATGTTATGCAGCGTTTAATTCCGACGTTACGCCGTGATCAAGTCGCAGAAGGCCTTATCTCAGTCATAAATACCCTGCAGATTTGCGCCAAAGAAATCTCCTACCGACTTCATCAAGGTGAACTTGCCGGCGTGTTAGGTTCTACTCTTGATGAGAATATTCAGGGCGAAACCCAGAAAAAGCTCGACGTTCTTTCTAACCAACTGCTGAAAGATATCCTACTCGAGAACAAATTTGTACGCGCAGTTGCCTCTGAGGAAGAAGAAGGAATCGTCGATGGCTTCGCTGACGGTAAGTACCTTATCGCATTTGATCCACTCGACGGCAGCTCCAATATTGACATCAATAGCATGGTGGGAACCATCTTTTCGGTATTACCAGCGCCAACTAACGAGCGCTCTGGCGCCGACATGTTCTTGCAGCCAGGTCACCAACAATTGATGGCGGGCTACGTGCTATACGGCCCATCGACAATGTTAGTATTCACTACAGGTAAGGGGCTTCGTGTTTTCACGCTCGATACCACAGTCGGTGAATTTTTGCTAACCGACGAGAATTTAGAAATACCTACAGATACCTGTGAATTTGCCATCAATATGTCGAATTACCGCCATTGGCAACCTGAAATGCGCAGCTATATCGATGATTTATTAGCAGGTGAAACAGGGCCGCGCTGTAAAAACTTTAATATGCGCTGGATTGCAGCAATGGTTGCAGATGTTCATCGGGTTCTCTGTCGTGGTGGTCTATTCACCTACCCATGGGACAACCGCAAGCCAGGCAAGCCGTATAAATTGCGCTTGATGTACGAAGGTAATCCGATGGCGTATCTGGTCGAGCAGGCGGGCGGTAAAGCCCACAGTGGCGAGCAACGCATCATGGACATCGAACCAAATGATATTCACCAGCGTATTGGCGTTATACTGGGCTCAGCCAATGAAGTTGATACCTGTTTAAGTTATCTACAAGGTTCGCAATCGAAGCCAAGCAACGTATAATAAGCGGCCAAAATTTTATTCTGACATTAAGTTATCAATAGGAAAAACCATGAGCTTGAGTGATGTGAGCGCAGGCAAGAACCTGCCAGATGAAGTAAATGTGATCATCGAGATTCCTGCCAATGCAGATCCGATCAAGTACGAAGTCGACAAAGACACCGGTACACTATGGGTTGATCGTTTCATGGCAACGCCAATGTTCTACCCTGCGAACTACGGTTTCGTAAATGACACTTTGTCACTCGACGGCGACCCAGTCGACGTGCTTGTGCCTACTCCTTACCCTCTGCAAGCTGGCTCGGTTATCAAATGTCGTCCCGTGGGCGTATTGAAAATGACCGATGAGTCGGGCGAAGACGCAAAAGTTATCGCGGTACCAATTAGCAAACTCAGCAAAGAATACGATCACATCCAAGATGTGAACGACCTGCCAGAATTGCTGAAAGCGCAAATTACACACTTCTTCGAGCGTTACAAAGAGCTCGAGAAAGGTAAATGGGTGAAAGTTGAAGGCTGGGGCGATATCAACGAAGCAAAAGAAGAAATCGTTTCTTCGTTTGAACGCGCTCAAGCTAAGTAAGACCTATGAGCACCTGCATTGAACTGAAACAACTTCAGTTTAAATGGCCGGGTGCTCAGTTACCGCTGCTGAGCATTCCGGAACTGACCATCGCACGCGGTGAGCGTGTGTTGTTGCGGGGTGCCAGTGGCAGCGGTAAATCGACCTTGCTTGGTCTCATTGCCGGTATTCATACAACAGGCGCTGGGCAAGTTAAGGTTCTCGGGCAAGATTTGGCTGGTTTGAATCAGCATCGCCGAGACCAATTGCGAGCCAACGAAATCGGCTATATTTTCCAGCAGTTTAATCTTCTTCCTTATCTCTCAGCACGCGCTAATGTGACTTTGGCTTGTCAATTTGCTCCAGCCCGGCGCAAGCGTCTTTCTCAGCAGTCGATAGAACAAGAAGCAAAGCAATTATTAACGCGCTTAGGTCTCACGCCCGAGCAGCAACAGCAGCCCTCGCATCAACTCAGCGTTGGGCAACAACAGCGCGTCGCTGCGGCACGTGCTCTGCTTGGTAGTCCAGCGCTTATTATTGCCGATGAGCCAACCTCAGCGCTCGATCAAGCGCATCGAGATAACTTTATTCAGTTACTTTTTGAAGCTTGTGATGCACAAAACACAACGCTCTTATTTGTCACTCATGACGCTACACTTGCGCCGCTATTTCCGCGCGCCATCGAGCTAAGTGAGATCAATCAAGGAGCCGTCGCAGATGTTTAAGTTGGCGCTCGCGAGCCTTTGGAACCGCCGTGGCAGTGTCTGGTTAACCGTCATTGCTATTGCCGTCAGTACCTTACTTTTGTTGGGCGTCGAGCGCATACGGGTACAAACCCAAGAGAACTTTTCCAATACCATTTCTGGCACGGACCTTATTGTCGGTGCGCGTACTGGCTCGACCGAGCTGCTGTTAAGCAGCGTGTTTCATATTGGAAATTTATCCAACACGCTAAGTTGGCAAAGTTACGAGCACCTGCAGTCGCTTCCCGGTGTTAGCTGGCATATTCCAATGGCCATGGGCGATAGCGTGCATGGCTACCCTGTCATCGCCACGACTGACGCGTTGTTTGAAAACTTTAAATATGGCAATAAGCGGCCTCTTTCATTCGCTGCTGGAGGTGCTTTTGCGGAGCAAAATGAGGTGACCGTTGCCGTGCTCGGTGCGGAAGTTGCACGTGAACGCCAACTGTCAGTGGGGAGTGATTTAATTGTCGCACATGGCACTGGAGAGATTAGTTTCAGCCAGCACGACGCTCACCCTTTTCAGGTGGTTGGCGTGCTTGAGCGGACCGGAACGCCGATCGACCGCGGGGTCTTTATTCCACTCACCGCGCAAGGCTTAGTGCACGGCGAATATTTGCCCGACTCGGGTGCAGAAGAACATTCTCACGACCATGAGCATGAGCATGAGAATGAAAACGTCGTCACAACTGAGCCGCCTGTTTACACATTAAGCGCAGTACTGCTCGGCCTCGAGAATCCAGCCCTCGCATTGCGCTTACAACGTACGATCAATACCTATCGAGGTGAAGCGTTATCAGCCATTATGCCAGGCTTGGCGCTGCAGAATTTTTGGCGCACCCTAAGCCTGTTTGAACGCGCACTGGTAGCCATTTCAATACTCGTCGTCATTACTGGGTTGCTCGGCATGTTAACGACATTGTTAGCAAGCTTGCGTGAACGCCGCCGCGAAATGGCGGTCTTACGTTCTATCGGTGCAGGCCCGATTACGATTCTCGGATTATTAGTCGTCGAAGCGTTTGTGGTCACTTTGGTCGGCGTGACGCTTGGGACGGCTGGGCTCTATACGGTATTGCTATTCGGCGCCGAGCTGTTGCAACAGCAAATGGGTATTCAAGTCAGTGCCAGTGTCTTAACCTTGCGCGAGATCTACCTGTTGCTTGCCATATTAGTGGCCGCGACCTTACTCAGTTTATTCCCGGCATGGCGAGCCTATCGCAATGCCTTGGCAGATGGTTTAACGGTGAAATTATGAAGTCGTTTTTTGCAAGTTTACTGGCACTCTGTGTGTTTGTCGCAATGCCTGTGCAGGGGCAAGAGTTTGTCGAAACTGAATGGAAAGACTTGGTCCCAGAAGGGTACAAGCCCCCACCAGTGCGTAGTCAAGCCTTCTACGATATGAACCCAGAAGCGATGGGGCAACCCGAGCTAAACGCGCCGGTAGTTGAAGCGCTCGATGGTAGAAAAGTACGCATTCCCGGTTTCGTTGTGCAATTGCAAGCCGAGGACAGTAAAGTCACCGAGTTCTTGTTGGTGCCCTATGAAGGGGCCTGTATCCACGTTCCGCCACCACCACCGAATCAAGTTGTATTGGTGCGGTTTCCTGAGGGCTACCCGATTCGTCAGGCGTTCAACCCTGTCTGGGTAGAAGGAACAATTAAAGTTGAACGTGCTGAAGGTGATTTGGCCGTTGTCGCCTATCAAATGGATGCTGTAAACGTAGCGCCGTATCAATAACGGCGCTCGCAAGCTTTATTGAACTCCCTTAGAAATGGAATTCGATACCTAGGTATGGACCTTTGTATTCTAGGTTTGAGTAAACACCGTCGAGGTCGTCAAGTTCAACATTGAACACGCGATAACCTAGTTGCAAATTAACATCGACTGCTAAGTTCTCAATCGGACGATACTCAACACCGAATTCATAATCTTCAACTTTCGAGTCTTCAATACTAACTGCATTGGCAAGACCATAAAGCGTGAGATCTGTGGCCGGAATGCCAACCCTAAGCTGACTGTAGAGCGTCGGGATCCAACCGTCAGTGCTCTGCCCTTGCAACGTTTGTTCGCCACGAACTTCAATACTGCCATCCACCCGCTTAGCGGTCACCCCCAAGTCAAACGACACTAGGTCGTTATCAAACAGCTCATAATAGAGCGTGTAATCGGTGTGGCTCAAGTCAGCGGTATAGTTAACACGGCTATTGGCTGCGAAATTCGTACCGAAGAATGAAAAGTCTTCATTCAATAGTTGGCTGCCGTCTGTTACCAAATCATTGTGGCGAACTTTGACGTTAGGGAATAGTGGAATAGGATGCTCAAAGGCAATATAAGCACTACCTTGTTGATCGTCGGCAAACGAAAAGTCAGAAGTGGAACGCTCGGAACCGAATGAGCCACTGGTATCGGCTTTCCATGTCTGAGCCCCTGCGTAGACACCGAAAACTGTATCGGCATTGGCTTGGGGGGCGGCTATGAGTCCACCAGCACTGATCACCAATGCTAGCGAGAGTGTTACTTTGCGCATGCCTTACTCCTTTACGCTAAGGTTTATTTGAGCGGTCGTACTTCGGCCACTACGTCTAGCGCATCAGCATCAGCGAATTGCAGTTGAAAAGCAACGCTACTACCCACTTTAAACGGATTTTTTACACCAAAGAACATGACGTGATAACTTCCGGGTTGGAATGTCACTTGTTCACCGGCAGCCAACGTCAATTCCGGGACGCGACGCATACGCATCATGCCTTCGTCATTCATCACATGTTGATGCACTTCGCTAGCGCGAGCGACATCGGTCTTTACGCCCACCAATGTCACAGCCGACGTGCCTTGGTTCTCAATGACAAAATAACCGGCGCCATTTTCAGTACCTGGAATAGTCGGCTTGACCCATGCATCGCTCACTACGACTTCTGCCCAGCCGCTCAACGGCAGGACCAAGCATGCGGCGAGCGCTAATTGACGAATTACTTTCACAAGTTTCTCCCCATAATGAATCATGGGGTTAGTTTACACAGCTTTGGGGCGTTTTCGCACTAACAAATACAAAATGCCCAACAACAATAGATACGGCCACAGCCAACTGAATAAGACAGCGACTAAGGCAACTGCAGCGACTGCGACCGCTACCGCAATACTACCGCCAATGGCAACGACTAACGCAAAAGCTCCGAGTGCAATGGCTACCAATAATAAGCCAGTCACACCAATGCTAATGACCAAACCGACTACGGCGCCGATAAGTCCCAGAATCTCATCGCCAAACAAAAAGAAAGCTAGAACAGCAGCGATAACCCAAAGCCAAGTTGATTGTTTACGCATTTTTTTCTCCAACTAAAGACAACTTCAAGAGGTTGCTAAATTTTTATCCTCTCTTGGATATTCAATAATCGTGCCATCTTTTAAACCTCTGTTTTTCTTAGGGTTAGACTAAAGTTAAAGTGTTTGGGCATAAAAAAACCGCCACAAAGTGGCGGTTTTCACACAATCGAAAAACTCTAACGTTAGAAGTTGTACGTCAACTCAGCGTAGTAATAACCGCCGTTAAAGCCAAACGGAGCATTGGTATTCGGATACATAAAGATTCCGTTGAATTGGCTTGCCGGACGTTGCTTGTCAGGATACTCATCAAACAAATTTTGTACCCCAGCACTTACTGTTAACTGGTCGGTGAGTAGATACTTCGCCGATAGATCAGTCACCCACTTCGCACCAAACTCGGTTTGTACGCCTTGGCTGTTCTCCAGTACGTAATCACCAAAGTAATTAAAGGCTACGCGCGTTTGTAGATCTCCCAAAGTATGGGTGAAAGCAACGCTGCCGCTATTACGCGGAACTGAGCGTGTCATTCGCGTGCGCTCGACGCCGTCGAACAAGTTATCCTCAAGTCCGTCTAACAAAACGGGTAGATTGATATCGTCAATCTCGGTTTTGTTGTAACCATAGGCCAATTGCGCACGCAGCGAGCCCATATCATCAAGCTCAAAGGTTTGTGACGCCACAACATCAACACCACGCGTTGTTGTATCGACTGCGTTCACGAAGAAACGTGCGTTATCTGCGCCACTGGCAGCTAATGCCTCAGCTACTGCGTCAGAATCTTGAGGGCTCAAATCACCAGAGAGAATGATCCGATCATCAATTGCGATCTGGAAGGCATCGATGGTCAAGGTAAAACCCTCGTAGCCGTTATAAACCAAACCTGCACTAAAGCTCTGAGACTCTTCAGGCTCTAAACCTTCAATCCCTAATGCACTTGCCACCGGACTGATGTTGTTAAAGGTACCGCTTTGCTCTGGTTGCAACCCATCACCACGGTCGACAAATAACGTCGAGATATTAGAGAAATAGAGCTGTTGCACACTAGGTGCGCGGAAGCCAGTATTTGCCGTCGCACGAACCGCCCACTGGTCATTCAGATCATAGCGACCTGATACCTTCCAACTGGTATTACTACCGAAGTCAGAATAGTCTTCATAGCGAACCGCTGCGCCCCACTGGAAGTTGGCGGTCAGCATATTTTCGACTTCGAGGTAGAAACCTGTATTGTCACGCGACTGGTCCACTTCTGACTCAGGTTTAAAACCGGTAAAGCCTTGGCTGCCGCCTGGGCGATTATCGTAGCCACCATTGATATACGAGGCTTCTTCACCGGCGGCAATTTGGTAACTATTTTCACGATAGCTGACGCCAAATGCCACAGCGAGATCTGAGTTGTTGACGAACGGGAAGAAACGCTGAAAATCTATCGTTGCATTGAGCTCATCCGTTGTTAGTGTTCCGGCATCAAACTGAGTTTGTGAGCTCGGACCAATGGATGCGTTCAGCGAGTTCTCTAAACGATATTGGAACTCGCTTTCCCCGTAGCCTGCACTGGCATCAACATCCCAGCCGGCAAGGTTGAAACGATAGCCAACGTAACCCGACATATCTTGGGTTTCTGGGCTCAACAACGGTAAGAAACCGTCTGGATAAATTTCGAGGATATTACGGTTATCAAGGGCGCGACGATAAAATGCGCCGCTTTGTGAGGTACGGTCACTCACCCCACCAAACGCATAGAATTCACCTTCGCCAGCCGCAATGGCGGCATTGAAAAAGACGGCTTTGTTTTCAAAGGAGGCAGCACCCACATGGTGATTCAAACGGTCAAATGTAGCTTCGCGTGGGTCCAACTCGCCGTCGACCAATGGATACTGTTGACGTGGATCAAGACCGGCACGATTAGTTTTGTTCTTGTGGTGATATTCAGCAGATAGCGTAAAGTGACCATCGTCACCCAGTGCGAATCCGGTGCTACCATGAATTTTGTACTGCTCACCATCACCTTCATAGGTTTGACCGGCATTTGCGGTGATCGAACCGCCTTCAGACTGGTCTTTCAATACAATATTGATTACACCCGCAATCGCATCTGAGCCGTACAGTGCCGCAGCACCATCACGCAATACTTCAATGCGTTTGATTGATGAAATTGGGATAGCGTTCAAATCAACGTTCGAACTACCACGACCGGTGGTACCATTCAAATGCACCAACGCACTCATATGACGGCGTTTACCGTTCACGAGAACTAAGGTGTGATCAGGAGATAAGCCACGTAAAGACGCTGGGCGTACGGCATCAGAACCATCGGTGATCGATGACGAAGGGAAGTTAAAGCTTGGAACCGCATACTGGAGCGCACGTGCAGTTTCGGTGATACCGCTCGCGGTGAGCTCTTCACCTGAAATAATATCAACAGGTGCAGTACCATCAGTAGCGGTACGCATCGATAAACGCGAACCGACAACCTGAATTCGCTCCTCCGCTTCAACCGTCGCGCTCGTATCTTCTTGCGCTATAGCGGTTGTGTTCATTAAGGTTAAGCTCGACAAGGCGCCGGTGCTTAACATTGCAAGCAACGTTTTATTCTTCTTCATGATGTTTACCTCTCCTAGACTAGTACTTCTTATAGTCTTACAAGCATAGCAACGGATCATGCAATTGCTTAGTTGACTTTAGTCTAAGAAAGAACGAAGAGCGATGTTCGATGTATGCTGTTCGCTGTTTGTTTAAATACAAAAGCGTTACTCGTTATTCGTCCGTTCGGCTATGCCTCACTGTTCGTCCACTCACTGCGTTCGCTGTTCGAACAGCGCAGCGGACGAAGCACGAACAGCGTAGCGCACGAACAACGCAGTTGTCTTTGAGGCATAAAAAAACCCCAGTCCATCTGGACTGGGGTTCTCTATTTAAAGCCTGGCGGTGTCCTACTCTCACATGGGGAAGCCCCACACTACCATCGGCGCTGAAGCGTTTCACGTCTGAGTTCGGAATGGATCAGGTGGTTCCACTTCGCTATGGCCGCCAGGCATAAACTTG
>NZ_PIPT01000005.1 GCF_003987395.1 Pseudidiomarina aquimaris | reverse complement strand
CTCAGTGGCTTTGGCTTTATAACAACGAACGGCCTAACACGGCCATCGGAGGCATTCCGCCCAAACAATTAACGCAAGCGGTTCATTAATTCTACGAATAACTGCTGCTTAAAATGGGGGGATTACAAAAATGTCCCACGGGCATTGGTTAACTTCAATACCCAAGGGTTTATAAAAATTGTCGCAGAGAGTGGCAGCGGCCGACTGCTCGGTGTTCAAGTCGTCGCAGGAGAAGCCGGTGAGTTGATTCAAGCTGCTGTAATGGCGATAAGAGCAGGAATGACAGTCAATGAGTTGGCTGATGAGCTCTTCCCATACCTTACGATGGTAGAAGGCTTAAAATTATGCGCTCAAACGTTTACTAAAGATGTTAGCCAATTATCTTGCTGCGCTGGGTGAGATAACCTAGCTGAATCGACACTGATTTGCTAGACACCTCGCTGCCATTGAGTTTTAAACAGATTGAAGACGATCATGTAGAGTTTTCGCATCTTTAAGATCAAAGGCTGTCATAATATTCTTTGATCATTGTTGCCATTAAAACACGGCGTCCTGCTAAGAACTCTTTGTAATTTTCTGCGGTAGTATTGAATATGAGCGCAGGAATAGCATTTTCGGCTAAATTTCTCTGTAAATCTTCTTGATCACAAATTTCGCCAAGTAGTAAATTTCCGGATTCAATCTGTTCAAGAACCATTAACATGTATTCTTTCGGTGGTCGGTCTTTAATCGAGATGTTAATTGCTGTTTCGGTCAACGCAAAGTTTGCAATCTGGTTGTAATCTCCCTGCTTCGGGAATCCATGACGAATCAGGTGATTCTTTGGAATTATGTGGTGCATGTCGCCATGCCCCTCGATCATCTGTGCGATATTAATCGACTTCGAAAGGAATCCTCGCCCCCCTTTTGCAACTCTTGCTGCTAAATATGTTTGGAATGCAGGACTACGCTTGCTTGGTGACTCGAGCTCCTGAACTAAAGTTACATCCCAAAAACTATCACTTAAAACTGAGGCTTCAAGAGTGCGTAAGTATTGTTCCGCACCGTGGTCCTTAATACGTCGCAAGTCAGTTTCCCACGTGGATTCAAAGCTTCCCACGGCTCTTCCGGTCAGTAATGTCATAACGAACCAGCGTTTTACAATTCTTGCTCTCTCTCCCTCATTCAGCTGATCGTCCAGTCGAAGGCGCAGGTAAAGTGCATATGCGAAATTTAATGCATTCTTTGACCCAATCATGCTGGCATCGATATACCCAGCAGACTTGATCATCATTACAAATCGCTCGAGATGCGTCTTACTCACAAGTAGATCTAATGCTTCCGCAAAACGAGAATACGCGGCTGGAATAAGATTTTCATCAATTTTTCTCGTTTGTGGGTCAAGCCCGGATAGCTCACTAACAATTGCTCCGGCTTTACCACGACTAAATCCAACTAGACCGGCAATACGAATGACATCGGTATAGTCAGGTTGAAATAACTCGTCCGTTTGATTACTTAACCACTGAATTTTCCTAATATGCTCCGATTTTGCGAACTCTTCATCGTTCTCTTTAATATCATCAAATGCGTGCCCAGAGACCGTCAGGTGACAGAAATAATCAATTAGCTTCCGAAGATTGCGCCCTTCATTGCCGTACGTGGCAATTTTACTCATTACAAAATCAGCACTTGATAGCGGAACACCTTTGGCATTGATCCGAACGAAGATCTCTGCAACCGTTTCTACATCCAAATCGTCTGCCAATGAAATGACACCTACTTGCGCATGCTCAACAGCGGCGAGTCTCGCCGAGGCTTGTTCAACTTGGTCTTGATCAACATCTGGATTTTTAGCGAAATAATTTCTCAGAAAGCTCAGCTGACTGGAACCGGAAAAAAACTCACTAATATCGTGAATCCATTGGGAGCTATTGGTAATCGCTGGCGTTCTCGTCGCAAACTCTTCCGTTACAGGATTAAACGAAATAGCGATCCGCTTTTTTTCATAACGGTTACCAATCACCGTTTGTCCCGCAATTGCGGCCCTCAACGCTGTTACTCGTTGTTGGCCATCGATTAGTATTTGTTGATGTGCTGCGACAGCTCCCCCCTTTAATTTGGCGCCAACAGATTGCCACGTTATCAGATAACCAACCGGATAACCGTTGTAAAGTGAGTCAATTAAGTCCCTGACCTGAGATGTTTTCCAAACAAATGGTCGTTGTAGTTCCGGAATTGCTATTTTATCGCTACGAACGTCAGCAAGAATTTGACTGATCGCTGTTTGCTTTACTTCATATTTTGCCATGTCGTCCCACACTTTCTAATTTAAATCGTGAATTTGTGTGAAGAGTCCATTCGTTTCAGGACACTCATTCACAGTAAGGTGGATTATCTTTGATAGTTTCTAATTAAGTTGAGGATTACATTTTCCCTCTCAAGACATCAAGTATTAACGTTCCAGTGTAACTATCCCATCAAATAATACAGCCCACTCGTAGAGTGTCTTGTGACCTTAAAAAAGTCGGGAAAAATCAGGCCTTACCATAACTTTAGTTGATATTTTATCTAAATAAACCGAGTTTCAACTTTTCCCAGTTCGGGATCGCTGTAATCCCCCTAAGAATCGAAGCAATTTTAGGGGGAAAGTTGAATAATAGCGAAAAAATGCAGAATATGACCCAAATATTTTTACTTCATCCAACGGCCTTTCATGTCGATAAAACACGAAATAATCGACAAACAATCCTGTTGCGTCGATAGACTCGACATAGGTAAAAGTACGCATCTCGAGTCTTTAGAAGTATTTACAGCCACCGTCTTACCCTTACCCAAATAATTGGTTAGGTGGATCAAACAATCCTGACATCAATGACCATGTACATTGGGCAATTAAAGGTGTATATTTAATCAACACAGCATTTCATAGTCAGGATTATCTCAATGTCTATCACCGCACAAATTGAGTCTCGGATTGCTCGCATGAGAAAAGGTGTTCCTTTTTCCATAGAGGGATTTTATGAGCTAGGCACGGAAAGTGCTGTCCAGAAGGCTTTTAGCCGATTGGCGAAGTCAGGCGAGATTGTGCGTGTGTCAAAAGGCTTTTACGTTCGTCCTAAGTCAATAGAAAACTTACCGGGGGCGAAGGTAATGCCCAGCCCAGAAGAGGTCGCAAAAGCTTGGGCGAGAAATTACGGGTACAAACTTGTTTCGAATGGCTTTGAAGCGGCATATCGCATTGGACTGCAAACTCAGGCTCCTGCCCGAACCATTTATTGGACGAACGGCCCATCGCGTGAATTTAAAGTGGGGAATTCAACTGTTGAAGTGAAGCACGTCGCATCGAGTAAGCTTAAGTGGCTGAACCAACCTGAAGGTATGATTCTTCGAGGCCTTTCGGTGATGGAGCCAGAACACTTCAAGCCCGAGCAGTTCCGCAAGGTATTTAAGCGGTTATCGTTGACGGGAAGTGAGAAGGAGCGTGTTCTCAGCAACCTCAAGCATTCTACGCTGAATTCGCAATGGCGCCAAAAGCTAGCGCAAGTTGAGAGTGCGACAGTGTGATGGACATATTTGATTACTATAGAACTGAAGCGAAACGAGCGGAACTAAAATTAATCCTCGACTATGCAGCACAGAACTCCGCAAGAGGTTTGGCCGCTAATTTTTTAGAGAAAGATATTTGGGTAACCGAAATTTTGCGGTTGCTATACGAAGAGGATTTATTAGATAGCCATGATGTGGCCTTCAAAGGTGGAACAGCCCTGAGCAAGTGCTATAGCACCATTGAGCGATTCTCTGAGGATATTGATTTATCGATTCATTGGGCTGACTTAGCAGAATCAGATGATGAAGCTGCTGCTTGGACGCAGACAACACGGAATCCGAGTCAGCAACGTAAATTTAGACGTGAGCAGAGAGAGCGTTTAGAAGGCTGGACCAACGAGTTTGTTCAAAGATTGAATAGCAGACTTTCAGATTATGGCATTGAGGGACTCAGCGCTGAAATTGAAGAAGACTCTGGTGGTGAGAAAATCGACGTTCACTTCCCACATGTGGCATTCCAAGATGATTCTTATCAGTTAGAGCATATACTGCTCGAATTTGGCGGCCGTAATCGGGGCCGGCCGACGGTTTCTAAACCGGTAACGACTTACCTCTCAGAAATAGATGCGGTTGCAGGGTCCCATACGTTACCGATAGCTACAGTAGAGGCTTACCACCCCGATTACATTATTTGGGAAAAGCTAACCGCACTTCATCAATTCTGCACGCAAGAGAACTCGCCTGATACGGTGCGGTTATCCAGACATTGGTATGATGTAGACTGTATTCTGCAAAATCTCTATGAAGGTTCGTACCAAAACATGAAAGCACTGCAGGACGTGGTAGCGATGAAGTCGGCAAGGTGGGCTACTCGAGGCGTTTTCTTTGAAGCCATTCTTTCCGGTGAGCTGGTGTTAATTCCAACGGGGCGGCTGCTCGAAGATATCAAAAAAGATTACGACCAGTCCGTAAGCGGTGGAATGTTCTTCAGTGCCCCTGATAGCTTTGCTGATATTATTGAGCGTTTAGCCGAACATCAAGACCTAATTAATCGCTTTTTGAACGAACGGCGTTAGTTCCGATATTTGGAATAAAGCGATCTCGTTTGTTGGCATTATTAAATTATAGGCTAATCTACACACCTAAAGTCCGGTTAAAAAGTGGAATTTTTTCCACCTAAAAACTCAGGATTTTTCGGATGTTCAGAATTTTTTGTCGCGAGGCAAAGGTCAAAAATTGAAATTCCGGCGTCGGTTTTCTGTGACTAACTTTGTCATTAAATGGTCTCAAAAGTGCCGATTTTGATGCCAAACAAAAAGCCACAACACCGTTTAAACCCTTACCACGCCTAGCTTTAACGATTTACCACCGAACCCGAGACTGCCCTCCGGAGGCAGAGGCCGCAGGTTCGACTCCTGCCGGGTGCGCCATTTTTACTGGCCTGTATCGCATCTTCGTGTCTTTATAGTGCCGATAACTCAAAAAGTCCCACAGTTAGTCCCACACTTTTGTAATTTTCGCTGATTTGTCTTGGTGCTGTCGTTTTGTCTTTTTATGGTGTCCTGGGACATGGATTTGTCGTTTGGGACAGGACAACGACGGCTTTAGTAAAACCACAATATTTATAGGATTCGTAGTTTTATCCTGAGCCCAACTGCTTAATACTCTAATAATTCAACCTAAGATGTTAGGTAAAAAGCAGATATAAGAACAGTAGAAAGATACCACCCACTATCATCTTGAACACCGCGGGTGATACGTATTGTGTCGCCCATGCCTCAGCTTTGGCGAAAAACATATCAGCACCTTTCTCGCCCACCGTCACCCACATACAAGCTTGACAGTGCCCTTTATCGTAAAGCTTCTCAGCTGGCTTGTTACAGCTTTTGCATTTTTTTACTGCCATGTACATTTTCCTTTTTATTACATGCAAAATTCATTCATCAAAACGCTATGAACTTGATTTTATTATCTTGATGTTAGCTTGTTTGAATCTTGCAAAAGTGTCTTCGCTATCGAGGTGCCAACCCTCTGGCATGGTCGATTTTAGCCCAAGCTCTGAATCTAAGCGTTTCGCCTCTTCTTTGGTGATGGTCACGATTTTCCAGTGCTTTTGAAGGAATCCTGCAATTTCATCATCGGAATATTTTCCTTCTTTTATGAACGAGAAACACTCTCTTATCATTAGCGCGCACGGCACTACGTGTTCTGGGTGAGTTTTCACGCCCTCCTTAACAGCTTCAGAATGAGCGCAATGAACGTAGCGTTGCTCTGGGTGTAACACATAATTGAAAATACGAGAATGAACACACTCAATGTTCGATTCCACTTGATCTCGAAAAAGCGACACTAAAGCTTGGCATGCTCTTAAATGCACTTCCTCTGGGGTAAGCTTCGCCGTATTCATAATTCCCTGCTCCTTATCCATTGTTCTCTTGCCTAAAATCCATGGTCAAATAGCAACATTACCATTGCAGTCGCGGACTCGACTCAATATAGTCGGTATTTACTTAATAACTTACACATCGAAAATAGAAAAAGCGAGCCGGCGCTCATAAGGAATTTAGCAAAGGGATTTCACTTGAATAAAACTAATTACACCATGACTTGGGACGAGCTTCTCAGCACTGGCTTACACTGGCTCTTTAAAGCGTCATTTTTCATTATCTCTTCTGCCCTTTTCGCCATCGCACTTTGGGGGCTTCCGGCTACGGTTTTTCCTAACGACGCAGGTTGGCATGACCTGAGCAACATGGAGATTTTGTTCCTAACAGGGTTTACGCTTCTTTCAGCACGCTACATCGTAAAAGTGAGAAAACACTCTGCTAAAGTTGGCAACGCCATTTACCGATACTTCACTGCAATTGGCATTCATACGTTTGTATTCATTAGCTCTGAACTCCTCTTTGGCTCACTGAGCTCTTACAACAATCAACTACTGATGAACAATAAGCAGGAGTACTGGAACTTAGCTTACAATGCATCTCTGTTGCTCTTAATATTTGCCATCGCACCAAAGGGTAAGCTCAAGTTTTCACAAGCTGTTTCAGCTACATCGCCTCCAGAAAAAGTCACACTCAGGGAAGAAAAGCAGGATCATGTTTAAAAGCTTAATACCCACACTAATTGTACTCATTAGCCTCATGCCGTTAGCGGCCGATGCAAAAGGTAGTTTTGAGAAACCAGATGCTGAATTTTTAATCGGTGCCTGCCAGGCAGTCACTGAAATTTATAACGCACATAATGAGAAGCGATTCCTTGCAAGCCAAACCACGTCTCTTGCTGATGCAATGCGCGCCGGTTATTGCTTAGGTGTGATGAAACAGTATCAGTGCCGGCGGCTGGGGAAATATTCTCTTTTCGAATCGGCGCGAAGAGTTGCCATTTCAGACGACGAAAGTTCGGATAATAGACACACCTCGATTGATAGAATCCTGCAGCAAGGTGTTTGCCGATAGCATGCGTTATAAAATTCCAGAGCTTTTACGGAAAGTATTTAATATCTCATCAGCTGAAGACAGCAAGATACTCAAAGACAAAGCAATGTCTTTTGTTCGTAACGGTCTCGTTCAAGCCGAAGCTGAGCAAGGCATACACAGGAAGCAGTGGTTCATTACTAGTACATCTGGTGAAGTTACGCTCTACAATGCTCTTTTGCTGAATGCATTCTTTCCAGATCCTAAGCGTGTGAAGTCTATCTTCGATGATGTAAAAGTGAGGGAAGAAAGCGCGGAAATAGTTCGTAGCTTAATTTTGGATAAGCAGGCTCTTGTTGGCGTGGCGCTTTTGAGTTCTAAGTCTCAGCTTTTAATAGGCGGCTTAAATGATATCGAAACGTTCGACTTAAGACATAAAACGCTTCCCAACCCCTTTCAAACTCTTCCGCAGCTTGCGCTTGGTAGTAATATAGGTTTGTTACAAGCCTTACTGGCGCAGACCGCATCTTTGGATGTTCATGATTCGTTACTGTCTGCTTATCTTCGTCAGGACTGGGTTGAAGCAATGAGTCATTGCGCACGGATTAAAAAGCTTGGTGCCCAGAGTGAGACCTACCGTGAGCTCATTGAGTCAGTGGAACGCGGCTATCAAGAAGCTTACGAGTTTGACCAGCTGATAAGTCTTTTCAAAAATCAATAAAAAGTCTTTTTAGTGCACTGCACTAATAAATCATCTCTCCCGCGACTTAAATTAACGGAGAGAAATAATGACTATTCGCACTCAAGAACTTGTTATCAATTTTCATATGACCGAGGCATGCAATTTTCGGTGTGCATACTGCTACGCTAAATGGAATGACGAGCCTAGTAGTAAAGAGCTTTATGGCCATTCAGGACAGGTAGACGCGTTACTCAATTCACTTGCCGACTACTTTTTCAATTCTAACCCTATTCGAGAGCAACTCGGCTATCAGCGCGTTCGTATTAATTTCGCCGGTGGCGAACCAATGATGCTAGGTAAATACTTTACTAGGGCATTAGTAAAAGCAAAGGCGCTCGGATTTCAAACATCGGTCATCACCAACGGGCACTTTCTCAATGATAAGATGATGCGCGAGGTCGCACCAAGCCTTGATATGCTGGGCATCAGTTTCGATACAGCCGATGAATTGATTGCGCAATCTATTGGGCGCACCGATCGCCATAAGCGTTGGTTAAGCCCGAGGCAACTGCTTGAACTATGCCGTTCATTCCGGCACCTCAATCCACTAGGTAAGCTAAAGCTAAACACCGTCGTCAACCCGTTCAATGTTCGCGAAGACCTGTCAGCGCTAATCAACCAAATTCAGCCTGATAAATGGAAGCTACTTCGTGTATTGCCGGTTCACGATGCGTCTCAAGTCGTTACTGATACACAATACTATGCATACGTAGATCGCCACCTGCGGAGCTATCCAAGGTTGATCATTGAGGATAATGATGACATGTGGCAGTCCTATTTAATGATCAACCCACAAGGCCAGTTTTATCAAAATGTAAACCCGACCAGTGGGCACCTACAGAGCAAACCGATTTTACAAGTGGGTGTTCAAAAGGCGCTAAGTCAGATTCCTTTCGATATGCGCGCATTCGCAAGTCGTTACAGCGAGTAAGGAATCGTCGTGAAGAATCACAAATACTCAAATAATGATCAAATTAACAAGCTGGTTAAGTTGCTGGTAAAGCGAGGGTACGTTTATCAAAGAGGGAAAAAGCATGGAAAGATTGTGTCTCCCAACGGAAAAAGACGTATATCGATACCGAACACCCCTAGTGATTGGCGAGCACCAAGACAGTTTAAAGCAGAAGTACTAAGGAACTTTAAATATCGCCGATAAATCGCAGTTTATATTGCGTTGCGGACGGCAACTTAAATGATAAGAGGAGGGAAGGTTCCCTCCTCGCTATTCAGCTCTGCGGATTAACTTAGCGGTGACTGAATTCGCCCTGTAATCCCCCCGAAAAATCAGGGCGACCATAAGTGGAAAGTTGAACAGAATTGGAAAGGTGCAGGGTATGATCCAAATGTTTTCACTTCATACAACAGCCTTTCATGTCGATAAAACACGAAACAATCGACACGTAATTTTGTCATGTCGATGGCATAGACATACTAAAAAATTAAGTATTACAGTATCTCGAGTCTTTAAAGGTATTTACGGCTACCGTCCTATCATTAAGGTATTTAAGCGGTTGTCGTTGACGAGAAGAGAGAAGAAGCATGTTCTCATCAACCTCAAGCATTCCACGCTGAATTCGATAAAGCCTTTCCCAGACACCGTATTGTTTCCTCATCAATAGATTCTTTCATTTTTAACCCCTCGTATTGATACGGTTAAATTACACCATACCCTACCCTACACTCCCAATGCCCAGTTACAAGGTGGAGTTTTTTGTCGCGAGGCAAAGGTCACAGGCTCGAAGGGGTTCACGAGGTACCCGTATGGCAACCACGAATTCGTTACCGATGTCTGATACATTTTATTCTTTGTGGTACTCCTGAAAATTCAATTTACTCGATTCCTAAGGTTTTCTTGGCGCCCTCCAACGATACCGAATCACCTTCACAAACCTCGATGAGTCCTTGCTCCGCAGCCTTTACAAACCGTAACTCCTCTGCGGTATTATCATAATCTTCTAGGCACTGGACAACAGCGATACCCCGACCTCGACTGGTAAGCAAGATAGGTCGATGTGTATCCTTTACTCGCTCAACGAGCTTGTCAGGGTTAATTTTTAGATCTGATAGTGGAATTACATCTTCGGAAAATTTTACATCCATAAAAATACTCCAAGCAATCAACGGGTACAGGTATTAGCACCTATTAGAAGCCACTGTCAAAGCATCGCTTACATTACTTAGTCAACAAACTCTCTTCAGATACATTTCCCCGAGCACTAACAATGCCCTTCTCACCCAATCACGTTGATTAAATAACCAAACAAACGGTTTTTTGAGCAATCGCGCCAGCAAACGCGTTTTTTTGCGAAAAAGAGGTTGACGCTTGAGTCCCTGATTTGCATAATACGCGCCGCACTCACCGAGCGCAGTTTGAAAAATTTTGGTATGGCTACGTAGCTCAGCTGGTTAGAGCACAGCACTCATAATGCTGGGGTCGCAAGTTCGAATCTCGCCGTAGCCACCAACCAAATTGCAATGGGCGGACGTGGTGGAATTGGTAGACACGCTGGATTTAGGTTCCAGTGCCTCACGGCGTGAGAGTTCAAGTCTCTCCGTCCGCACCAACCTTTCACGGTGAGCGCAAGTTTTTAAGCCTAAGTTGGGGTATAGCCAAGCGGTAAGGCAGCGGGTTTTGATCCCGCCATTCCCAGGTTCAAATCCTGGTACCCCAGCCACTTAAAAGCTGTTTTCCGAGAGTTGGGGTATAGCCAAGCGGTAAGGCAGCGGGTTTTGATCCCGCCATTCCCAGGTTCAAATCCTGGTACCCCAGCCATCTCACTGCTTGTTGCGGTGGTGGCGGAATTGGTAGACGCGCTAGCTTCAGGTGCTAGTGTCCGAAAGGACGTGAGGGTTCAAGTCCCTCCCTCCGCACCATTTCATACATGGTGGCCGCAACGATGCAAAGAAACCGCCCTTCGGCGGTTTTTTTATGTCTGATTTTCGGTCGCTTTCAGCGCTTGTTCACGCTCACGCTTGTACTCTTGGTAACTCTTCGTTGCCTCTAATTCACACTCACGACGCTCTGCACTGCTTTTCGCATATTGGCAGCGTTCGAGACGCTCATCCTCCCAGCTGTGATACCAGCCCTCAGCAGCGCAACCGCTGAGTAAGAACACCAAACCGAAGACACTCATGAATTTTCGCATCATTACTTCCATCCCATAGCGGCTTTAATAATGTGTTGCTTCAGGGGCTTCATTTGCCCAACTGCAATTAAGCCCAGTGCCACCGCTGCTCGCGGTAGAAAATGCTCGCTCCGGAAGCCCCAATGAATGGCATCCATGGCGCGCATCATTTGTTGATTTACTTTTACTTGCTGGCGTTCGTAGTTAGCCAGAGCTGTGGTCAGTGGCTCTTTTGCAAGTTGTTCAAAAAGCACCTGCACATCAGTAAAACCCAAGTTTACACCCTGCCCCGCTAGCGGATGAATACTGTGTGCAGCATCGCCAATCAATGCTACACCGCACGGGTCGAAATAACGTAATGCACGTTGGCGCCGCAGCGGAAAGCTTGCATGTTTCTGCAGTTTGTAGGGACCGATGACATCGGTGAAGGTTGCCTGCAGTTTTTGTTCAACTTCAGCAGTTGCGGCGTTGCGCCATTCTTCTTCAGTACGGTAATCAATTAAACAGGCCAGATGTTCACCTAACGGCAATAGTGCATAAGGACCTTCAGCACGGAAGACTTCCCATGTTGCGGCGGGTAACGGTTGTTCAACTTCGGCAATTGCCAACAGGCAACGCATGCCGTAATCCCATCCGCGCACGCCTATGCCAGCAGCTTTGGCAACGGCAGAGTTTGCGCCATCGGCGCCGATGAGCAGATCGTAATTCAGTGTCTGACCATCGCTAAGTGTTATCGCTCGTTGCGCTAGCCCATAGCCCTTTACTTCAGTTTCAGGTAGTAACGTAGCGGAATCATGTGTGCGTAAAACTTGCCAGCAGGCACGCACCAGAGCATCGTTCTCGACCATCACGCCTAACCGTTCGGCGGCAACTTCTTGGGCAGAAAAGTTCAACGTCTGACGATCGCGAGTGGTCACGCTCAGTCCGTCATAACTTAGAAACTTCGTCGGCTCCACCTGTGCCCAGACACCTAATTCTTCCAGCCAGGCGACATTGGTTTGGTGCACCGACGAAATACGCAAATCCCAGTCGTCGCTCGCTGCGCCAGCATCGGGCGCTGCGCCGCGTTCCAATAGCGTTACCTGATGACCCGCACGCACCGCAGCAACCGCTGCACTAGCGCCAACTAATCCACCACCTACTATAACAATCTGCATCGTTAGCTCTTACCCAGTTAACTTAGCTCGCATAATAAAAAAGACTGCTCCAAGTATACATAGACCGGCCCATAAATAATCCCATGTCAGCTTTTCTTTCATATAAAAAATAGCGAAAGGCACGAATACCGTTAAAGTGATGACCTCTTGTAGGATCTTTAGCTGACCCAAGTTCATGACCTCAAAGCCGATACGATTCGCAGGTACCTGTAGCAAATACTCGAATAGGGCCACTCCCCAGCTTAAAAAAGCTGCAACAATCCACGGCTTATCGGCAAGGTTTTTTAGATGCGCATACCATGCAAAGGTCATGAAAACATTACTAAGAGTGAGCAGACTGATCGTGATAAGATAACGGTTCATTTCATCTATCCCTATTGAATCTGAGGCTTGCATCTAAGGCTTGCATCTAAGGTAATTATGGAAACTCCTCAACGCACCGTAGTCATTGCTTCGTTACTGGTGGTCACAGCGGAGCTTTGCTTTGCTGGCGTGAGTGCGCTGGTCAAGTATTTGAGCACCGACGTGCCTTCTGAGCAACTGGTGTTTTTCCGCAATTTAATGGCGTTTGTGGTATTGCTGCCTTGGCTGTGGCGCAAAGGCCCGAGTGCCTTTAAAACTAAAGCTTGGAAGTTTCACTTGAGCCGCGGTATTGCCGGACTCGCGGCGATGTACTTGTTCTTTTATGCCATTGCCACGATTCCACTAGCACAAGCCACTTTGGTACTGCTCCTCTCGCCGTTTTTAATCCCGATTATCGGCCGTGTTTGGTTAAAAGAAAGAGTACTACCGCAAACCTGGCTCGCAATCGCTATCGGCTTTGTCGGTGTATTTGTCTTCTTGAATCCGGCGGCGGCAGAACTCTCCCCAGTGATTGCAGTGGCATTTGTCGCAGCTTGTTTAGCAGCATTCACGAAAACCCTTATTCGACAAATGTCGGCGACGGAATCCTCGAGCAAGATTGTCTTCTATTTTTCTGCGCTATCGACTTTACTCTCCGCAATTCCCTTGCTTTGGCTCGGCAGTCCCATTGCCGCGGAACATTGGTTCGGCATTTTAGCCATGGGATTACTTGCCGTCGGTGGCCAGCTAGGCATGACCAAAGCCTTCTCGCTCGCCCCTGCGGCAAGGGTCGGGGTGTTTACCTACAGCTCAGTGATTTTCGCGGCCTTGATGGGCTACTGGTTCTGGGATGAAGCGATTACCTGGTACATGCTTATCGGCGCTGCAATCATTACCATGGCAGGTTATCTTGCCATTCGCACCCGACGGAAAGCAGAAAGCAGCGGCAAAGTTGGCAGTTGAGTCCAGAACAGGCTAAAATAACGACCCTTTTGACATACACCAACGCAAGTGAGCGCAACAATTTTATGAGCAAGAAGTTATACATCAAAACTTGGGGCTGCCAGATGAACGAGTACGACTCTGCAAAAATGGCAGATCTACTGAAGGCAACCCACGGCTATGAAGTCGCAGCCGAAGCAGAAGATGCTGATTTGATCCTGCTCAATACCTGCTCTATTCGTGAGAAAGCCCAAGAAAAAGTGTTCCATCAGCTCGGTCGCTGGAAAACACTGAAAGACAGTAAACCTGACCTGGTGATCGGTGTCGGTGGCTGTGTGGCCTCACAAGAAGGCGAGCATATTCGCAGCCGTGCGCCATTTGTCGATATCGTGTTTGGTCCGCAAACCCTGCACCGCCTGCCAGAAATGGTCAAGCAAGTGCAAAGCGACCACACCCCGATGGTGGATATCTCATTCCCAGAAATTGAAAAGTTCGACCGTTTGCCAGAACCAACGTCAGATGGCCCTTCGGCTTTTGTTTCGATCATGGAAGGTTGCAGCAAGTATTGTACCTTCTGTGTGGTGCCTTACACCCGTGGTGAAGAAGTCAGCCGCCCGGTCGATGACGTTCTGTATGAAATCGCGCAATTGGCTGAGCAAGGCGTGCGTGAAGTGAACTTGCTTGGGCAAAACGTGAATGCTTATCGCGGCGAACACTTTGATGGTTCAGTATGCCGCTTCTCAGAATTGTTGCACTTAGTTGCTGCCATTGATGGTATCGACCGTATTCGTTACACCACCTCGCATCCGGTGGAGTTCACTGACGACATCATTGAAGCTTATGCGACAATTCCGGAATTAGTGAACCACTTGCACCTACCGGTACAAAGTGGTGCAGATCGCGTGTTGACGCTGATGAAGCGCGGTCACACAGCGCTCGAATACAAAGCGCAGATCCGCAAGCTGAAGAAAATTCGTCCTGAAATGGCCATGTCGTCGGACTTTATCATTGGCTTCCCAGGCGAAACCGACGCTGATTTTGAAGCAACCATGGACCTTATTCAGGCCGTTGATTTCGATTTAAGCTTCAGCTTCATTTACAGCGCACGTCCTGGCACGCCTGCGGCCGATTTGCCTGACGATGTCAGCGAAGAAACCAAGAAGCAGCGTCTGCACCTATTGCAGCAACGATTGAACCAGCAAGCACACGCGCATGCTCGCCGTATGGTTGGCACTGAACAACGTATCTTGGTCACTGGTCCGTCGAAGAAAGATCCGATGGAATTAAGCGGGCGTACCGAGAACAACCGTGTCGTGAACTTTGTTGGCAACCCACGCATGGTGGGTAAATTCGTTGATGTGAAAATCACCGATGTGTTTGCCAATTCATTGCGTGGTGAGGTGATTCGCGTCGAAGATGAAATGGGCTTGCGTGTTGATACCGCACCTCAAGACATTCTGGCGCGTCAATCACGTACGCAGCCTGACGAGCTAGGCGTGGCGAGCTTTGTGCCGCCGCAACAATCCTAAGCTAGCACATTTAGTAAGCTAAAAGAGGTTCATTTGAGTCCACAGCTCACAACATTAGATATAAACCTAGAGCCGGCAGATAGCCGGCGCTTGGCCGAGCTCTGCGGCCCGTTCGATGAAAACTTGAAACACATTGAACGCCGCCTCGGCATTGAAATTACCTACCGCAACGATGCCTTCCGTTTAATTGGTCCACAACATACCGTCAACGCAGCCGCTAAGTTGCTGCGTGATTTGTATGTGGAAACCGCCACCGTGAAAGGCCAAGCGGGTGAAATCGAGCCGCAACAAGTGCACCTTGCTATCCAACAAGCGAACGTGCTTGAGCAAGGTCAGGGCGACCCTGCGGCCGAAAAAATGACGCACATCAAAACCAAGCGCGGCATGATCAAGCCACGTAACCACAACCAAGCGGAATACGTGCGTGCTATTTTGAGTCACGACGTCAATTTTGGCGTGGGCCCTGCCGGTACGGGTAAAACCTATTTGGCCGTTGCTGCAGCAGTAGATGCTTTAGAACGGCAAGAAATTCGCCGCATTCTGCTGACCCGTCCTGCGGTTGAAGCAGGCGAAAAACTTGGTTTCTTACCCGGTGACCTGGCACAAAAGGTCGACCCTTATCTGCGCCCACTTTACGATGCATTGTTTGAGATGCTCGGCTTTGAACGTGTGGAAAAACTCATTGAGCGTAACGTCATTGAAGTTGCTCCCCTCGCTTATATGCGTGGTCGCACACTCAACGATGCGTTTATTATTCTCGATGAAAGCCAAAACACCACCTGTGAACAGATGAAGATGTTCCTGACCCGAATTGGCTTTAATTCGCGTGCGGTGATCACCGGCGACATTACTCAGGTCGACTTGCCGCGTGGGCAGAAATCGGGTTTGCGTCACGTCATTGAAGTGCTGCGTGATGTGCCGGATATCAGCTTTACCTTCTTCCAAGCAGGCGATGTTGTCCGTCATCCGGTCGTACAACGTATTGTGCAGGCTTATGAAGACTTTGATGGGCGCGCATGATTGATTTAACCGTTGATGTACAGAACGCTTCTACAGCACCTGATCTGCCCAGTGCAGAGCAGATTGAAACGTGGGTGCAAGCCGCTTTACAAGGCGCACAATGGCAAGACGGCGATGCTGAGCTTACCGTGCGCATTGTCGACGAAGAGGAAGGCCGCGAGCTCAATCTTAGCTATCGTGAGCGCGATTATGCCACCAATGTGCTATCGTTTCCTTTTACCGCACCTATACCGATGCCGGTCACTTTGTTAGGTGATCTTGTGGTTTGCGCGCAAGTAGTGCAAGGAGAGGCCAGTGAGCAACATAAGACCTTAGTGGCACACTGGGCGCATATGATTGTACACGGCACCTTGCATTTGCTAGGTTATGACCATATTGAAGAAGACGAGGCGGACCGTATGGAGCGCCTCGAAACAACCATATTAACCGGCTTAGGGTTCGCTGACCCTTACGTCGAAGTTGGTAACTAAACGGAGCAATACCAGCTAATGAGCGATGACCATCCCCACTCTACCAACGGTTCTTCGGGTAAATCTTGGGCAACAAAACTGTTGCAACTGTTTACTGGAGAGCCGAGCAGCCGCGAAGAGTTAGTCGATATGATTCAGGACGCCGAAGAGCGCGACCTGATTGATAACGACACCAAAGAAATGATTGAAGGCGTACTTGACGTTGCTGAACTCAAAGTTCGCGATATCATGGTGCCGCGCTCGCAAATGGTCACTATCGACATTAATCAAAAAGTCGACGAGTTCCTACCGATCGTTATTGATGCCCAGCACAGTCGCTACCCTGTCATCAGTGAAAACAAAGACCATGTGGAAGGTATCCTGCTTGCCAAAGATTTGTTGGCCTATGGCTTTGGCATGACCGATGATGAATTTGCCCTCACCAAGGTGATTCGCCCCGCAGTGATTGTGCCTGAGGGAAAACGCGTTGACGTATTGCTCAAAGAGTTCCGCTCGCAGCGCTACCACATGGCGATTGTTGTCGATGAGTATGGCGGTGTTTCAGGTTTGGTGACCATCGAGGATATTCTCGAAGAAATCGTCGGCGACATTGAAGACGAAACCGATTACAACGAAGACACCAAAGCCGATATTCGTCGCATCAATAAGTCGCGTTTTTCAGTGAAAGCGCTGACCACCATTGAAGATTTCAATGATTACTTCGAAACCCAGTTTGGTGACGAAGAATACGACACCATCGGTGGTATGGTCGCCCATGGCTTTGGACACTTACCCAAACCGGGCGAAGAAATTGTCATTAGCGGCATTAACTTCAAAGTCACCGGCGCTGATAAACGTCGTATCCAACAATTGCAGGTGAGCTTTCCAGAGCCACCCCCTGAGCAAGAAGCGGAAGTCTAACCATGCCCTTGGCAAAACGACGTTGGCAGGCGGCCCTCTCTCGCCTTGCCTGCCTAGCACTGGGCGCTAGCTTAGTTTTAAGTTATGCGCCCTTTGAGCAAGCATGGCTGCCGTTTTTGGTTATTCCCGCACTACTTTGGTTAGTCAAAGATAAAAAGCCAAGTAATGCGTGGCGCTTGGGCTATTTTTTCGGCTTGGGTTGGTTTGCGGCCGGACTCAGCTGGATATATGTGAGCATCGATACCTTTGGTGGCTTACATCCCATTGCGTCGGTCGCGATACTCCTGCTGCTGTTCGCCTACCTGAGTCTGTTCCCCGCGTTGGCACTCTTTGCTTGGCGCTGGCTAACCGTGCGTTTCGGTCGTCTCGGTTACTGGAGTTTGCCACTCGTTTGGTTAGCCGCGGAAGCGCTACGGGGTTGGTTCTTGACCGGCTTTCCGTGGCTCGATTTGGGTTACACGCAAACCTCGACTTGGCTAGCAGGTTATGCCAGTTGGTTTGGTGGTACCGGCATCAGCGTTATTATCATGACCATTGCGTTACTCACCATCACAACCCTAGAGCAGCGCCACTGGCGTGCGCCCGCCGTGATTGCCGGTCTGCTTTTGTTACCTTTTGTACTCAATCAGCTTACTGCGATATCTCGCACCGGTGAACAAGCCAAAATCGCGTTGGTGCAAGGAAATATTAGTCAGTCGATTAAGTGGGATCCCGACCAGCATTGGCCTAACTTAAATCTCTATTTGGACCTGACGCGGTTGGTTTACAACGATCATGACGTTGTGATTTGGCCTGAATCTGCAGTGACTATGCCCGAGCCCTATACCGATGACATTCTTGCCATCGTCAACAACGAGATGGCGAAAACTGAAACCGGATTGATTACCGGCATTATCGATATCGAGGGTGAAAACTATTACAACTCGGTGATTGCACTCGGCCAAGACGGGGCTTCAGGTGTTGAGGAAGAGTATCACCACGGCCACAGTAACCGTTTCCAGAAGCACCAATTGTTACCTATCGGCGAATTTGTTCCATTCGGCGATCTGCTACGTCCGCTTGCGCCGCTGTTTAACCTACCGATGTCGTCGTTTAGTCGTGGCGAGTATGTGCAAGCGCCGTTGCGCGCCCATGGCTGGGAATTTAGCACGGCGATTTGTTATGAAATCGCTTTTCCACAGCAGGTTTGGGCAAATTTCACCCCGGCCACTGATTTTATCCTGACCGTGAGTAATGATACTTGGTTTGGCCGCTCGCATGGCCCAGCGCAACACATGCAAATCGCCCGCATGCGCGCCATCGAATTAGGTCGGCCCTTGGTGCGTTCGACTAATAGCGGTATCACCGCGATAACTGACGAACATGGCCAATGGTTAGCACGCGCCGAACAATTTGAAGCCACCACGCTGTCGGCAACAGTCCCGTTGGTTCAGGGGCTAACGCCATTTGCGCTGTGGGGCGGCTATGGCGCATGGATCTTAGCCGGATTGATTCTGCTTGGCGGCGCATTACCCATAGTCATTCGCCGTTAAAATAAGTAAACTGTATACATACTAATTTGCGTCTCATCACCAACAGTTGGAATACATCATGGAAAATATCTTTGCAGCAATCCTGTTTGCCCTGTTAACTGCAGCGGGCACCTTAGGTGTTTCAAGCATTGGCATGTTTCTTTTTCACCGCAACCCTGAAGATCGCGATAGCGAGCAACGTGAGCGTTTTGAATACGGCTTTTTCGGTCTCGCCGGCCTCGTCGTGATGTTATTGATGTGGTACGCACTGTAAGTTTTTACTATTCGCCAGCGATTTAATGGATTCTCAGATGTCAAAGTTCATGCAGGATAATTACGATCCAGCACAGATTGAAGCTGCCGTGCAGCAGCGTTGGGAAAACGACAAAGTTTTCGAAGTTACTGAACAGCCGGGCAAGGAGAAATTCTACTGCCTATCGATGTTCCCCTACCCGAGTGGCAAACTCCACATGGGGCACGTGCGCAACTATACCCTTGGCGATGTGGTCGCTCGGTATCAGCGCATGCAGGGTAAAAATGTCCTGCAACCGATGGGCTGGGACGCCTTCGGCCTACCGGCAGAAAATGCCGCAGTAGCCAACAAAACTGCTCCAGCGAAGTGGACCTATCAGAACATCGATTACATGCGAGACCAGCTTAAATCGCTCGGTTTTGGCTATGACTGGTCGCGTGAAGTCGCCACGTGTCGCCCCGACTATTACCGTTGGGAACAGTGGTTCTTCACCAAGCTTTTTGAAAAAGGCCTCGTTTACAAGAAGAACGCAACCGTAAACTGGGACCCGATTGATAATACCGTACTTGCCAATGAGCAGGTTATTGACGGTCGTGGTTGGCGCTCTGGCGCGAAGGTTATTCAAAAGGAAATTCCACAGTGGTTTATCAAAATCACTGCCTACGCTGAAGAATTGTTAAACGACCTTGAACAGCTTGACGGCTGGCCTGAGCAAGTCAAAACCATGCAGCGCAATTGGATTGGTCGTTCCGAAGGGGTCGAAATCGATTTCAGCGTGGTCGATCATGAGAAGCCACTGACCGTTTATACCACGCGTCCAGACACCCTGTATGGGGTGACTTATATGGCCGTGGCGGCACAGCACCCACTGGCGCAAGAAGCGGCTGCGAAGAATCCCGAGCTGGCTGCCTTTATCGAAAGTATTCAGACCACCAAAATGGCCGAAGCCGACCTTGCCACGATCGACAAAAAAGGCATGGCAACTGGCTTTCACGCCAAACACCCATTAACAGGTGAAGAAATTCCTATTTGGGTCGCCAACTTCGTTCTGATGGACTACGGCTCAGGTGCTGTCATGGCGGTTCCCGCCCATGACCAGCGCGACTGGGAATTCGCCACAGCTTACAACTTACCCATTAATGTGGTGATTGACCCAGCCGAGGGTGAACACGACATTAGTGCTGCAGCTATTACCGCCAAAGGCACAACCATTAACTCAGGCCCATACACTGGCATGAGCAGCGCTGAAGCCTTTGATGCGATTGCTGCAGAACTTGCCCAACAAGGAATTGGCCGCCGCCAGGTAAATTACCGTCTGCGTGACTGGGGCGTATCGCGCCAGCGCTATTGGGGGACGCCGATTCCAATGTTGAACTTGCCTGATGGCAGTTCGGTACCTGTGCCAGAAGACCAATTACCGGTGACGCTGCCGGAAGACGTGGTAATGGACGGTACGCAATCACCTATCAAGGCTGACCCTGAGTGGCGCAAAACCACCTATAATGGCGCGCCAGCCGAGCATGAAACCGATACCTTTGACACCTTCATGGAGTCGTCGTGGTACTACGCGCGTTACTGCAGTGCCAACTTTCATGACGGCATGCTGAATCCAGAACAAGCCAACTACTGGTTGCCGGTCGATCAATACATTGGTGGTATCGAGCACGCGATCTTGCACCTGTTGTACGCACGCTTCTTCCATAAACTGTTGCGCGATACCGGCTTAGTAAGCTCGGACGAACCGTTCAAGCGCTTATTAACGCAGGGTATGGTGCTTGCCGATAGCTACTACCGTGAAGCCGCTGACGGCAAGATCACGTGGTACTCGCCGCTCGATGTCGAAATTGTCGAACGCGACAGCAAAGGCCAAATCGTTAAAGCGATTTTAACCACCGACGGAAAAGAAGTGCAGTACGGTGGCATGACGAAGATGTCGAAATCGAAAAACAACGGTATCGACCCACAAGTCATGATTGATAAATACGGCGCTGATACCGTGCGTTTGTTTATGATGTTCGCCGCGCCACCAGAAGCCACCCTTGAGTGGTCAGACTCTGGCGTTGAAGGTGCGCAACGTTTCTTGCGTCGCGTGTGGCGTCTCGTTGCCGATTATCAAGCGGTTGCTGAGCAAGAGCACAGCTCCGACTTTAGTCAGCTTTCGAGCGCGCAAGAAGAACTGCGTCGCGAGGTGCATCGCACCATTGAAAAAGTCAGTGATGACATGGGCCGCCGCCAGAACTTCAATACCGCCATTGCGGCCATTATGGAATTATTGAACAAGTTGCAAAAAGCCAGCCTCGACGCGGCGGTTGATCGCGGCATCATGCGCGAAGCACTTGATGCAATCGTCTTGATGCTCGCACCGGTCACGCCACACCTCAGTGAGGTGCTTTGGCAAGAACTTGGCCACGACAGCGACATTACGTTTGCCGCTTGGCCTCAGGTCGACGCATCCGCCTTGGTCGCCAGTAGTATTTTGGTCGTGGTCCAGGTGAATGGTAAGGTACGTGGCAAGATCAACGTACCAGCAGATGCCGAGCAAGATGCTGTTATCGCTGCCGCCGTTGGCGATGAAAATGTGCAACGTTTTATTGCTGACAAGACCATTCGCAAGCAGATTTATGTGCCTGGTAAACTGGTCAACATCGTTGCCAATTAGAAAACTGAAAAGGACCTAGCCACAATGCGTTATTTACTGCTAACTCTCACCTTGCTCTTGGTTGTGTCGCTAGCAGGTTGTGGCTTTCAATTGCGTGGTAGCTATCAGTTACCACCGCAATTACAACAAGCGACTATCGACGCACCGCAATTCAGTGAAGTGGCAGAACAAGTACGCCAACGCTTCACTCTAGCGGGTGTCGACGTTGTTGAAACTAGCAATACTGACACCACCGCAATTGAAATCGTACGCGACAGTTTAACGCGCCGCACCCTGAGCCTTTCGGCGAGCGGCCAAGTGGCTGAATACGAACTTATCTACACCGTCGATTACCTGTTGCGCGCGCCGAATAAAACAGCCAAAGCGCTGCAAGTCGAGGTTTTTCGCGATTACCAAGATGACCCTAATTTTGCGCTAGCGAAAACTCGGGAGCGCGAGGTGCTGGTGGCCGAAATGCGCGAGCAAGCAGCGCAACAAGTCCTGCGCCAAGTCATCGCACAACTCGCCGAGAGCCCCTAATGCAACTCGCCGAACTCGACCAACACCTCAAATCACACGGCTTACCGGCGCTGCTTTGTGTGTTTGGCGATACGCCATTGTTGCTCGATGACGCGTTACAGATGGTACGTGCGCAGGCGCGTGCTCAAGGCATTGACGAACGCACCCGCTATATTCAAGACAGCCAATTCGATTGGTCGCGGTTGCAAGAACAAGGTGCCAATCTTGGGCTATTTTCCAGCGTGCGCTTAGTTGAATTAGATCTGCCTGAAGCCAAACCAGGACGCGAGGGTGCCGAGGCCTTGAAGCGTTACTGCAATGAGTTACCAGAAGACCAAATACTGGTAATTACAGGCCCTAAGCTCAAACAAGAGCAACTGAAAGCGAAATGGTTTCAATTGTTGCAACAAGCTGGGCCTGTAGTTCAGGCTAACAGTCCTGAGCGGCGTCAGCTACCCGCCTTTATTCAACAACGCAGCCAACGCCACCAAGTCACACTGACTAGCGATGCTGTGCAGCTACTAGCCGATTGGTTCGAAGGTAACCTGCTTGCCTTGGACCAAGAACTACAAAAACTAGCACTGACGGACTTGCCGCAACCCTTGACCCCACAAGCTGTCATGGATGCCGCGCAAGACCAAAGTCGGTTTACCGTATTTGCATTGCAAGACGCCATTGTCGCTGGCGACCTCAAAACCGCGCTGAAGCGTTTGCAACGTTTGCTTGAAGAAGAAGCCGAGGTGGCGATCCTCAACTGGATGCTACAACGTGAGTTGCAAAAAATTGAACGCCTACAGCAAGGTAACCTCGGCCCACGCGACCTTATGTCATTAGGCATTTGGCGTAACCAAGAAGGTGCCTATCATGCCTTTGCGAAACGCATCAGCCGCGAACACCTTGCGCGCTTAAGCCGTCTGTTAGTGCGCCTTGAATACGCCTTCAAACGCGATTCGGGTGAAGACTTTGCCACACTGTACGTACATGCCGTTGTGCTTCTGTGTGCCCCTGATAAAGAACCCGAATTTATTAGCTCATGTTACGCGTAATCTTTGGCGGTACCTTTGACCCCATCCACAAGGGGCATGTGACGACATCGCTCGCGGCCTTTAATGAGCTTAACGCCGACTGTATGCACGTGATGCCAAGTGCGCAGCCTCCGCATCGCGACTACCCCGGCGCGAGCGCTGAACAACGACTTACCATGGTGCAACTAGCGTACGCGGAGCAGCCGAATATTATCGCCGAAGACTGCGAATTAAAACGCAGTGGTCCCTCATACAGCCTACTCACATTACAAGAAATGCAGCAGCGTTGGCCGCAAGACAAGCTGGTTTTCTTATTAGGTAATGACGCCTTTGCCAAACTAGATACCTGGTACGGTTGGCAAGAGCTTCTGCATTACGCTGATCTAGCAGTCATGCGCCGGCAAGCGCAAGACACCCCGTGGTCACCCGCAGTCACCGAGTTGGCACGCACCCACAGCGCGCAGATTAAGCAGCTCAACACGCCCAATGTTGCCGTATCAGCGACTGAGCTGCGTGCTGCTATTGCCGCCAACCGCGCTTGGCGCGAGCAAGTTCCCGAAGCGGTGGCAGCATTCATCGAACAACAGCATTTGTACGGTCGCTAGACACTGCTTTTTCCCCTCCGCTCGTGATAAACTTAGCGCCTGAACTACATCATGGAGAATTTCACTTTTGCAAGCTGAACAATTACGCGACTTTGTGGTCGATAAACTAGAAGACTTAAAAGGTCGTGACATCAAAGTTCTTGATGTGCACGATCAGACGGACGTAGCAGAATACATGGTTGTGTGCTCAGGCAACTCAAAAACACATGTGAAAAGCCTAGCAAATCATGTCGCCACCGAAGCTAAACACCATGGTGTTCCGCCGATTGGTGTTGAAGGTGCTGATAGCTCAGAGTGGGTGTTGGTTGACCTTGGTGACGTTGTTGTCCATGTCATGCAAGAATCTATCCGTGACTTTTATGAACTTGAAAAACTCTGGGGGCCGCGTTAATGCGTATTAGGTTGATCGCAGTCGGACAAAAAATGCCGAACTGGGTCACCGAAGGCTACACGACGTACGCGAAACGTTTACCTGCCGACTGTCAGCTTGAACTGATTGAAATCGCCGCAGGTAAACGCGGCAAGAACGCCGATATTGCGCGCCTCACCAAGCAAGAAGGCGAAGCAATGCTCGCCGCCATCGGCAAAGGTGACCGCGTTGTGACACTTGAAGTGAATGGCCGCGCCTGGGACACCCCGAAACTAGCTGAGCGCTTGGGTGCTTGGCAAATGGATGGACGCGACGTGAGCTTATTAGTGGGTGGTCCAGAAGGCCTTGCCGCCGAATGTTGCGCCGTCGCTGACGAACGCTGGAGTTTATCGCCACTCACACTGCCCCACCCGTTGGTGCGGGTGATTTTAGCCGAAGCGCTGTATCGCGCTTGGAGTGTGAATGCCAACCACCCTTACCACCGTGAATAAATAATGAGAAGACGCCGTACCACAATTCGAGATCACCATGCTGAGAGCGCCTTATTTGGTCGCCGCGTGGTTTTTGCTCTGGTAATTGTGGTGGGTGTATTCATGGTTCTGCTGGCCAACATGTATCAGTTGCAGGTCAAGCAATTCGAAACCTTCCAAACGCGCTCAAATGATAACCGTATCAAGGTGGTCCCCTTAGCACCCAATCGTGGCCTGATTTACGACCGCAACGGCAAATTGCTTGCTGAAAATATTCCCGTGCTCAGTCTCGAAGTGGTGCCTGAACGCGTTGAGGACCTCAACCAAACCCTCACTGATCTGAGTAATTTACTTGGTTTGAATCAAGAGCAACTCGATCAGTTTGAGCGTAACCGCAAACGTGAAAGACGTTTTGAACAGGTCATCCTGCTCGACCGGATGAGCGAAGCCCAAGCGGCGCGGTTTGCCGCGCGACAACACGAATTCCCTGGCGTCAGTATCGAGGCTCGCCTCGTACGCTACTATCCCTACGGCGATACCCTCACCCATGCCTTGGGCTACGTTGCGAAAATTAATCAGCGCGATGTGCAGCGTCTGAAAGAGCAAGGCATTAATGCGAACTACGCAGCAACACGTACCATCGGTAAGCTTGGCGTCGAAGGTTACTATGAAGAACAGCTGCACGGCACCGTTGGCTACCAACAAGTCGAAGTGGATATTCACGGGCGACAACTCCGCACCCTTGAAATTGAGCCTCCTATCCCTGGACAAGACTTGGTCCTCGAAATTGATATCGAGTTGCAACAACGTGCACAGGAAATCTTGGGCGAACAGCGCGGCACCATTATTGTCATGGACCCTGAAGACGGCGGCGTCATGGCGATGGTCAGCCAACCCAGTTATGACCCTAATTGGTTTGCCCAAGGGATCTCGGTTGAACAGTACCGAGGCCTGCTCAATTCGCGCCATTCGCCGTTGTTGAACCGTGCAACACAAGGCGGCTACCCACCCGCCTCAACCATCAAGCCACAACTTGCTGTCGTTGGCCTAGAGGAAGGCACGATTACACGCGATAGCCAAGTTTGGGATCCAGGCTGGTTCCAGATCAAAGGTGTCAACCACAAGTACCGTGACTGGTTGTCCTGGGGACATGGTTGGGTCAATGTCGACACCGCTATCATCGAAAGTTGCGATACTTTTTACTACGACTTAGCACTAAAACTCGGCATCGACACCATCTCTGAGCATATGTTTCAGTATGGTTTCGGCGAGTACACGGGCATTGATATTGGCGAAGAGTCGGCTGCGGTCATGCCTAGTCGCGGCTGGAAACGCGCACGTTTCAACCAGCCTTGGTATGCGGGCGAAACCGTATCGATCGGTATCGGGCAAAGCTATTGGACGGTAACACCCATGCAGTTAGCGGTGGCGACCGCAGTCATGGTCAATCGTGGAGGCCGCCCCGTTCCCCGCTTACTGAGCGCTATTCAAGACGCCGGTATCGAACTCCCAGCAGTGGTCGAGCAAAAGCCGCCTGTGCAGCTCCGTAATCCCGAACATTGGGATATCGCCCTCGACGGTATGGAAAAGGTCGTGTCGAGCATCAAAGGAACCGCGCATAAGGCATTCCGTGGTGCTGAATACACCTCGGCAGGGAAAACCGGTACCGCACAGGTGCGTAGTATCGGCCAAGATGAAGAATACAACGCCGAAGAAATTGCCGAACGTTATCGTGATAACGCTATGTACGTGGGCTACGCCCCAGTTGAGAATCCTGAAGTGGTGATCGTGATCACTGCCGAAAACGTCATTGGTGGCGGTGGTTCAGTAGCTGCGCCCATGGCCCGCGAATTGCTTGATTTCTATTTCGCCGCAAAACAACCTGAAGCAACGGTGACCGCTAATGCTCCCTGATCAACAACGTACCTCTTGGCTACAACGTTTGCACATCGATCCACCGCTGTTTTTGGCACTATTGGTTATCTCCGTGGTGAGCTTAGTTACGGTCTATTCGGCCAGTGGCGAGAGTATGGCCATGACCGAACGCCAGGTCATTCGCATTGGCGCCGCATTTTTCGCTATGTTTGTGATTGCCCAAATTCCGCTTGATAGTGTGCAACGCTGGTCATTGCCCATCTTTACTGTCGGCCTTGTGTTATTGGTCGCGGTGCTGTTGGTAGGTGAGAGTAGCAAGGGTGCACAGCGCTGGTTAAATATCGGGGTCGCCACAATTCAGCCCTCTGAGCTTATGAAGCTAGCCGTGCCCATGGCCGTCGCCTGGTTTATCGCGGAGCAAGGCATGCCACCGACGAAACGACGCCTCGCCGCCGCGTTTATTTTACTGCTGATACCCGTGCTAATGATTGCCAAACAACCTGATCTGGGTACCTCACTGCTTATTGCGAGCTCTGGAATATTCGTCCTATTTCTCGCCGGCATGTCGTGGAAATTGATCGGCTTCTTTGCGGTTGCGATTGGCTCGTTTATTCCGGTGCTCTGGATGTTCCTCATGCGTGATTATCAGCGCCAGCGGGTACTCACTTTTTTAGATCCCGAGCGTGATCCACTCGGCGCAGGCTATCAAATCATTCAATCGAAGATAGCCATCGGCTCCGGCGGCATTGAAGGTAAAGGTTGGTTGCAAGGTACGCAATCGCAACTTGAATTCTTGCCTGAACGGCATACCGACTTTATCTTCTCTGTTTTTAGCGAAGAATTTGGCCTGCTTGGCGTTGCCGGTCTTTTTGTGCTCTACGGCTTTATCATTTTTCGCGGCATGATCATTGCCATGCGCGCGCAACGCGTCTATCAAAAGTTACTTGCTGGTAGTTTGACGCTCACCTTTTTCGTCTATGTGATGGTCAACGTTGGCATGGTTTCCGGCTTATTGCCGGTGGTAGGAGTGCCCTTACCTCTGATCTCATATGGCGGCACCTCAATGGTAACCCTGTTTGCCGGTTTTGGTCTGCTTATGGCCATTGCAACGAATCGTCGTCTCGTTCACGCCTGAGGCTTTGCAGAAGATTTACCGCAAATAGGCTACTCTTATGATGTGGCTTGTGCGAAAGTGAACACTGCCTAATAATAACGCTAACACTTTTTGCTGGGGAAACTGGATTCGGTATGACGCGCGTACTCATCAGCCTCGCTCTCACACTCATAGTCGTTATTGGTTGCAGCTCATCGCCCTCACCTAACAGCGGTCGCTACAGTCAAACGCATGACAGTATTCCAAGCCGTTTGCCGAGTGCCGACGAGCTCGCCGAACCGATCCCGAAAACTTTACCGCCCAGCCCCCAGGGGAATCGAACCTACACGCTCTTTGGTAAAACCTACAACATTATGCCGGATGCACGCGGTTACACAGCCGAAGGGACTGCCTCTTGGTATGGTGAAAAATTTCATGGCCACCTCACCTCGAATGGCGAAACCTATGACATGTACGCCATGAGTGCAGCGCATAAAACACTACCCTTACCAACCTACGTTCGCGTCACCAATCTCGCCAACAATAAATCAGTGGTTGTGCGCGTTAATGACCGCGGTCCTTTTCATGGCGATCGCATGATCGACTTATCCTATGTCGCCGCCTACAAACTTGGCATGCTTGCCACGGGTACCGCACGCGTCCGCATTGAAGCCTTACATCCGGAAGCCAACAACCAAGCGCTTGCAGTGGCACCACCGCTCGAAGCCGAGCAGTATTACATCCAAGTGGTGGCCAGTAGCGATGCTCAGCGCGTTGCACAAGAAGCCAATAAATTGGCACAAATCTATGAAGTTCCTGCAACTACTCGGCCGAAAAATGGTCTACACGCTTTAATGTTGGGACCGTTTGCTGCAACGCAGACCGACCAACTCATCAATCAGTTACGCGCTGATGGTTACAATGGCGTTTTTCGAGTGCCGGTGAGCCCATAGAAGCTGCCTTTCGAGCGCGGCTATGCTACTATTCAGCGCGCTAAATCCATAGTTAAAAGACAACGTAGAGAAATCAATCATGCAATCTGTCGTATCACAGCTAACGCGTGCCGTCGCCCTCCTTGCCGGCCTTGTTACCGTCGCCGCGAATGCCGCTATTATTCCACCTGCACCACAAGTCAATGCCAATGGCTATATTTTGGTGGACTACACCACCGGCTATGTGATCGCCGAAGGGAACGCCGACGAGCAGCTGGCGCCAGCTAGTTTAACGAAAATGATGACCAGCTATATTATCGGCCGTGAAATTCAAGATGGCCGTGTCAGCCCAAACGACTTGGTGACCGTTAGCGAAAATGCATGGGCGAAAAACTTCCCTGAGTCGTCCAAGATGTTTATCGAAGTCGGTAAGCAAATCAGCGTGGCAGATTTGAACCGCGGCATCATCATTTCTTCAGGGAACGACGCCTGTGTCGCGATGGCAGAACATATTGCTGGCAGTGAAAGTGCGTTTGCTGATTTAATGAACAACTATGCGTTTGAATTGGGCATGACGGGCACTAACTTTATGAATAGCCATGGCCTACCGGATCCTGATCAGTACACCACCGCACGTGACATGGCGACCATGGGTATTGCGCTTATTCGTGATGTGCCTGAAGAATACGCCATTTATAGTGAAAAAGAATTCACCTTCAACAACATTAAGCAGTACAACCGTAACTCGCTGTTATGGGATGCGAGCATGAACGTCGACGGTATTAAAACCGGTCACACGCAAGAGGCAGGTTACAGTCTTGTCAGCTCAGCGGTAGAAGGCGATACGCGTCTTGTGGCAGTTGTGATGGGTACCAGCAGTGAGCAAGCGCGTAAAGTTGAGAGCAAAAAGCTCCTTAACTACGGCTTCCGCTACTATGAAACTGTGCAAGCCTACAGCGCTGGCGAGAGTTTCGTTGATCAGCGCGTGTGGGGTGGCGAACAAGACACCGTAGCACTCGGTATTGCGCAAGACGCAGTCATGACGTTGCCACGTGGTCAACGTGACAATTTAAAAGCCAGCATTGAATTGGCGCAAGAGCTGGAAGCTCCAATCGCTAAGGGCACCGAAGTGGGTACCGTGAGTATTCAACTGGAAGGTGAAACCTTAGTTAGCTTCCCGTTAGTGACCTTAAACGAGGTCGCTGAAGGTGGCATGTTTAAGCAACTGCAAGATTGGGTTTTACGTAAGTTTGAAAGCGAATAAGCGTTTGTTTTAAAGGGGGCGAACATGCCTGAGAGCGTTTACCTTAATGGCGAGTGGCTCGCCCCTGAAGCTGCAAAAGTCTCGGTTTTCGACCGAGGCTTTTTGTTTGCAGACGGTATCTATGAAGTGGTCCCGGTCTATCACGGCCATCCGTTTTTGCTTGAAGACCATTTAGCTCGCCTCGAACGCTCCCTTGCCGCGTTAGAAATAGCCAATCCCGGACAAGCGTTTTGGTTAGACTTAATTCAACAACTGCTAACGCGTAATCACAGTCAAGACGCCTTGGTCTACATTCAAGTCACCCGCGGTGCCGAAGCAAAACGCTCGCACCTTCCCCAAGGCCCTCTACAACCGACGATTTTTGCCAGTGTCTCTGCGATGCCCGTGCATTGGGATGTGCCAACGCCGGTGAAAGTCACCCTGCTCGACGACATTCGCTGGCTCCGCTGCGACATTAAAAGTATCAGCTTACTCGGCAACATCATGCTCAAGCAGCAAGCTCAAGCTTGTGGTGCCCTAGAGCCGTTGTTACACCGTAACGGCTTGGTCACAGAGGGCGCTTCGAGCAATTACTTTGCCGTCAAAGATGGTGCTATCTACACTGCACCCACCGACCACTTGATTTTGCCTGGCATTACCCGCATGTGGGTGCTGAAGCTCGCCAAAGAATTGGCGATTCCAGTGCATGAGCAAGCATTCAGTGTTGCTGACTTAGCGCAACTCGATGAGCTTTTTCTCACCAGTTCAAGCCGCGAAGTACAGCCGATTGGCCAAATTGATGATATAATCATCGGTCAAGGCGGTTGTGGAGAGATAACTGAACGACTTGTTCACGCTTTCCACGCCAGCAAGCGCCAACTCAGCGCGCAGTAAAAGTTTAGAGGAGTAGGTAATGCAAAAAACCCGTTTTGACGAACTGGTTGAATTTCCCTGCCATTTCACCTTTAAGGTGATGGGCGTGGCGACACCAGAACTTCCTGACGCGGTGGTTGCGGTTGCGCAAGAACATGCGCCTGGCGATTACAGCCCAACCGTTAAACCAAGTAGTAAAGGTAATTATCATTCGGTTTCAATTCAAATTCGGGTTGAAAGCCAACAACACATAGAAAAGCTGTACCAAGCGTTGGCTGCTATCGAAGAAGTTCGCTATGTCCTCTAAGCTGATCATTCGTCAGTTAGGCCGACAGCCCTACGAACCCGTATGGCAAGCCATGCAGAACTATACTGACCAGCGTGACGAACACAGCCCTGACGAGTTATGGGTACTCGAGCATGAGCCGGTTTTCACCCAAGGCCAAGCAGGCAAAGAAGAGCACCTGCTCGCGCCAGGCGATATTCCCGTTGTGAAAGTCGACCGCGGAGGCCAAGTTACCTACCACGGACCAGGCCAATTAGTGGTTTATTTTCTACTTGATTTGCGGCGCCTGAAGATTGGCGTGCGTCAGTTAGTGACCCATATTGAAGAAACCATCGTAGCTTTAATGGCTGAACACAACGTTAAAGCGGCAGCGCGCCCTGATGCACCGGGCGTCTATGTCGATGGCGCTAAGTTATGCTCTTTGGGCCTAAGGATCCGCCGCGGCTGCTCGTTTCATGGACTAGCGCTCAATGTTAATATGGACCTTAGTCCCTTTTTACGCATTAACCCTTGTGGCTATGCTGGCATGCAAATGGTACAGACTGCAGAGCTCAATGGCCCTGCCACCGTCGCTGCAGCCGCTGAGCGTGTAACCGCGCTGTTTGCTGAGCGCCTAGGGTATGAAGATATTCACCAACAGACAGGATTCGACAACGCTTATGTCCAAGCCAGTTAGAGTTGAACCGGGCGTCAAACTACGTGATGCCGACAAAATGGCACTCATCCCGGTAAAAGTAGTCCCAACTGAACGCGATCAGATGTTGCGCAAACCTGAGTGGCTGAAAGTGAAATTACCAGCCTCTACCCAGCGCATCGACGAGATCAAACAAGCCATGCGCAAGCACGGTTTACACTCGGTGTGTGAAGAAGCCTCGTGTCCTAACTTACCCGAGTGCTTCAACCACGGTACTGCAACCTTTATGATTTTGGGTGCGATTTGTACCCGTCGATGTCCTTTCTGTGACGTTGCCCACGGTCGCCCGCTGCCACCTGACCCTGAAGAAGCGGTGAAGCTTGGCGCTACAGTGCGTGACATGAAAGTTAAGTATGTGGTGGTGACCTCGGTTGACCGTGACGACCTGCGTGACGGCGGTGCACAGCACTTTGCTGATTGTATTCGTGAGATCCGTGCCCATAGCCCAGGTATTCAAGTCGAAGTCTTAGTACCTGACTTCCGTGGCCGTATGCAGGTAGCACTGGATATTCTTAGCGACGAAGCGCCAGACGTCTTCAACCATAATCTGGAAACGGTGCCACGTATGTACAAAGCAGCGCGTCCAGGCGCCAACTATAAATGGTCGTTGGAATTGTTGCAGGGCTACAAAAAAGCACGCCCAGATGTCCGTACCAAGTCAGGACTCATGGTAGGTCTTGGGGAAACCAACGAAGAGATCCTCGAAGTCATGCGCGATTTGCGTGAGTACGATGTTGACATGCTCACCATCGGTCAATACTTACAGCCGAGTCGTCATCACCTTCCGGTCACGCGCTATGTAACGCCGGATGAGTTTGAAATGTTCCGCCAAGAAGGCGTTAAAATGGGCTTCACTCACATTGCCAGTGGCCCACTTGTACGTTCTTCTTATCACGCAGACCTTCAGGCTGCAGGTAAAGAAGTTAAATAATCACGAAAAGGAGTGTGCGATGAGTCTCATGATTTGGTGTTTATTAATTGCCGGCTTGTTACCCATCGCCGCCAAAGCTCCGGTAGTCTATTTTCAAAATCGTGATAATGGCTACGATAACCGCCACCCGCGTGCCCAACAGCAACGTTTGACAGGTGCTGGAGCACGCGCGGTTGCAGGCCATTACAATGCCTACGAAGCGTTTCCGTTATTTGCGGCGGCAGTTTTGCTGGTCATTGCCACTGATCAAGTCAATGCGCTGAACCAATGGTTGGCGGTGGGTTTTATCGGTTTCAGAATCGCCTATCACGTGCTCTACCTTGCCAATTGGGACAAGTTACGCAGCTTGGTCTGGTTTTTCGCACTACTCTGCCCCATCATCATGATTGCGCAAACGGCTACCGCGCTGTAGCGCACGCGCCGTCTCGAGATAGACCGTCGGCCAAACATTGACATCGTGATACTCCATCGCGGTGAGCTTGGCGACGGGCTTCCAACTATAGACCCCAGCAACGCCAGCACAGGTTTGGCTGGTAAACAGGCCAACCTCAGTCGAGCTTGCTGAGCCTAACAACCATTTACCGTCTGCTTGTTGTTGCCCCAATAAACGCCAGTCTGCTATCGCCTCGCGCCAAGGAAGACGTTGCCAAAGTTGCTCTAATTCTTGCGCACTGAGTTGCTTGCTGCGCGTTAGCACCACGTTCAATGACGGATGCTCATAACGCCCCTGACAGTAATTCTTAGCAAGGCTCGGCGACATTTGATATTCGTCGGCAAAACCCAACCAATGCGCGATTTCATGCGCAAATACCGTTAAGTTCGCATTGAGCGGTAACACTATTTGCTGCGCAGAAGCACTGCCTATTTCGGCATCGGTAAAAACGATGTGGCGCTGCAATAGCTCACGCGGCAATAGCGGTAGGTTACAGCGCTGATGCTGACGCTCGCCATTAACGGTGCATTGCAGTTGTTCGGCATCACTGTAGGTGCGGTATTGTAGACAACCGCTCAAAGCTGCCAGCGGGTGTTGTTGCCAGCGTTGTAACATCGCTTGCGCTGGCGCATCGCCATGCTGTGGTAGCCACACCCAGATCTTCTCATCAGTTGCGTCACATGTCGCTACGGCTGCGGCTGACGCCGCCGGTGCTAGCGGCCATTCTGGCAAGCTCGCCGCGGCGTTGGCCGGAGGTGCAATAGCCAAGCACCCGAGGAGTAAACTCAGACCCGTGTTAATCGACGTTAGGCTTGGTTTCATAAGCTGCGCGCGCTTGGCTCGCATCCATTTCCATTGCTGCATAACGGTGTTCTAAAAATAGATGCACATTGGTGGCGAGGGCTAGCCGGAAGTAAACCGCCGCAGTATCCCACTTGCCCTGCAACTGTTGCAGCTTGCCCAGGTAGAAATAAGCTTCACACATACGTTCAGCTAGCGTCTCATCCTCACCCAACTGTTGCGTTGCATAGCTTTGTAAAAATGTTTGTTCGCTCATACCGCCGACATAGAGGTCAACGATGCCCCAACCCCAAGCCTCTGAATTACTGGCGAGGCGCGCAGCAGCAAGCTCTTGTTTGGCTTGTTCTGCGGATTCGACTTCGACTTTGGCAAGATAGCGCCACAGCGCACGGTAGGGATCATCGGGGTCGGCTTGATAGAAATGCTCTAGGTCAGCTAAAGCAAGATCAAAGCGCCCATCGTAATAGCCTGCTACGCCCCGATTCAGATAAGCATAGGGATGTTCAGGCTCTAGCTCCAATGCGGCATCAAGCGCTTCATAAGCGTAATCAAATTGGCCCACCTGCGTGTAATGAATGCCCAAGTAGTTATAGGCGTCGGCCAATCGTGGTTGATAGTCCAGCGCGCGATTGAAATCGATACGCGCAAGCGTTGCCAAACCGAGTGCATCGTAAAGACTGCCACGGCGGTAGAGTAATTGCCCCATTGCTTCCGCATCGAGTTCCTCTTCGCCACGGGTGATGACTTCCGTCAGTTTTGCCACTTCTAATTGATAGCGACCATCGGCGACTTGTGGCGTGGGCACTACTAAGTTGGCGAGCATGCCCTGCTCGCTTTGCGGAGTCGCCGTGCAAGCGCTGAGTGCGCCCAAGGTTAGTAGCACAGCAACAACCTTCGCGTAATTCATACCACTTCCTTTCTCGCTGGTTAGACTCTCATCATAGCGCAACTAAAGACAAAAAAGAAAAGGGGCCGAAGCCCCTTTTCGTAGAGAATTGTAAAGAACTTAAACGGTTTTATTCCGCTTCGTCCTGACCTTTCTCTTCAGCATTATCCGCTTGCTCTGCAGTGTCTGCTTGAGCTGGCTTTTCTGCTGCATCTTTCATGCTCAGACGGACACGGCCTTGACGGTCAATCTCAAGTACCTTCACTGGTACTGTCTGACCGACTTTCAAGTATTCGTTGACGTCGTTCACACGCTCTTCAGCGATTTGAGAAATGTGTACCAAGCCATCTTTACCAGGCAGGATAGTCACGAACGCACCGAAGTCGACGATACGTGCCACTTTACCTTGGTAGATGCGACCCACTTCAACGTCTTCAGTTAACTCTTTAATACGGTCAATCGCCGCTTGCGCTGACGCTTGGTCAGTTGCAGCAATACGTACCGTACCGTCATCATTGATTTCGATGTTGGTGTTCGTGCTTTCAGTCAATTCACGAATCACCGCACCACCTTTACCAATCACGTCACGGATTTTATCTGGGTTGATCTTCATGGTGTGGTAGCGAGGAGCAAAGTCAGAAAGCTCTTCACGAGCACCAGAAATTGCATCGTCCATCACATTCAAAATGTGCAGACGCGCAGCTTTCGCTTGCTCAAGTGCCTGCTCCATGATTTCACGCGTGATACCGTCAATCTTGATGTCCATCTGCAACGCAGTGACACCGTCTTTGCTACCGGCAACTTTGAAGTCCATGTCGCCTAAGTGATCTTCGTCACCCAAGATATCAGACAGAACGACAAACTTATCGCCTTCTTTCACCAAGCCCATTGCGATACCCGCAACTGAAGCTTTGATTGGAACGCCCGCGTCCATCAATGCCAATGAAGTACCACACACTGAGGCCATTGAGCTTGAACCGTTTGATTCAGTGATTTCTGATACCACACGAATGGTGTACGGGAATTCTTCTTGTGAAGGCATGACTGCCTGCACACCGCGCTTCGCCAAACGGCCGTGACCGATTTCGCGACGCTTCGGTGAGCCGACCATACCAGTCTCACCAACACAGTATGGAGGGAAGTTGTAGTGCAACATGAAGCGGTTGTTGCTTGAACCCACGAGGTCATCAATCATCTGCGCATCGCGCTCAGTACCTAGGGTAGCAGCAACCAATGCCTGCGTTTCACCACGAGTGAAAATGGCCGAGCCGTGTACGCGTGGCAATACGCCCGTAGCGATGTGCAAACCACGAACCATATCTGGGTCACGGCCATCGATGCGCTTCTCGCCAGCGATAATGCGGCTACGCACCACATCGCTTTCTAGGGCATGGAAGATGTCGCCGATTTCTTTGCTATCAAGTGATTCATCTTCTTCAGTCAGTTTAGTGATGACTTCATCACGTAACTTGCTGATTTGCTCGTAGCGTTCAGCTTTCTCAGTGATACGATAAGCATCGCCGATACCTTGTTCTGCCAACGCTTTTACCTTGTCTTTCAACGAGGTATTTTCTGCTGGTGCCTGCCAATCCCACTTCGGCTTGCCGGCTTCAGCAGTGAATTCGTTGATGGCGTTGATCACAGCTTGCATTTGCTCGTGACCATAAACCACTGCACCTAACATGGCATCTTCAGACAGCAACTGTGCTTCTGACTCAACCATCAATACCGCATTTTCGGTACCTGCAACAACCAAGTCGAGTTTCGATTCTGCAAGCTCGTCTAGGGTTGGGTTCAGCACATATTCATCGTTAAGAACACCTACACGCGCAGCACCAATTGGGCCTGCGAATGGTACGCCAGCAATTGAAAGGGCTGCAGAAGCACCAATCAAAGCAACGATATCAGGGCTTACTTGTGGATTAACTGAAACTACAGTGGCAATAATTTGTACTTCGTTCTTAAAGCCTTCTGGGAACAGTGGACGAATCGGACGGTCAATCAGACGCGACGTCAAGGTTTCGTTTTCTGATGGGCGGCCTTCACGCTTAAAGAAACCACCTGGGATTTTACCGGCAGCGTAGGTACGCTCTTGATAATTGACTGTCAATGGGAAGAAGTCTTGACCTTCTTTCGCTTCTTTTTTAGCGACCACAGTTACTAAAACGGTGGTATCGTCCATGCTCGCTAGCACGGCACCGGTCGCTTGGCGCGCTATCGCACCTGTTTCTAATGTCACTGTGTGACGACCGTATTGAAATTGCTTAGTTATTGGATTCACGTTTTTTTCCTTTCCTACTTTCTTCTTTAAATGCGTTCTTTGCTATTTGCTATTTGCTGTTCGTTATCTTTTTTATCAAATAGCGAACAGCGAATAGCCAATAGCGCTTTTATAAGTAAAAAGGGGCCTTACGGCCCCCTTTTGCGAACATTGCTTAGCGACGTAAACCGAGTCGCTCAATCAGAGTTGCGTAACGCTGATTGTCTTTACGCTTCAGGTAGTCCAACAATTTACGACGTTGGCTTACCATGCGCAACAAACCACGACGTGAGTGATGGTCTTTTGCGTGTTCTTTAAAGTGGCCCTGTAACTCGTTAATGTTATGGGTTAACAAAGCTACTTGAACTTCTGGTGAACCAGTGTCGTTTTCGCCTTGGCCGTATTCTTTAACGATTTCAGCTTTTTGTGCCGCAGTTAGTGACATAAATTACTCCTAGTAGTTAAAACAGTCAGTGCCAATCACTAATTCAGCACCGACGCGATCGCCGAGCATTATACGTACTCAGCTAAATTTTAGCAATGCTCAGCACCCGCTTGGGCATAATTTTATTGTCGCGCCAAAAGCCTAGGCCCAACAGTTGTTCTTCCCCTGCCGTTTTGACCCGCAAAATGACATCTTCCGCTTGCGGTTCAGCATTCACTGCTTGCGCAGGGTTGCCGGCCGTAAAACGCGGTGCATCAGCTGGTTCGATAAACACTTCGGGAATCTGCTGGATGACCGCATCACAAGGCAGTAGTAACGCATCTAAAGCGGCAAAATCGTCGCTTTCAGGATCACATTGTGCCGCTTTGGCCGCTAGTTCTTCAGGGGTGACCATGTCGCCAACAACACCTTCAATCCAGGTGCGTCGCAGGGCCTGCACATGTGCGCCACAACCTAGATACTGCCCCATATCATCGACCAAAGTACGAATATACGTGCCCTTCGAACAAGTTACTTCAAGGGTAAGTAAGTCGTCCTTGAGCTCTAGCAGCGTTATGTTGTGAATCGTAATGGTGCGCGACTTGCGCGGCACATCGATACCCTGCCGTGCATAATAGTACAACGGTCGGCCTTCATGCTTGAGCGCTGAAAACATCGATGGTGATTGAGCTTGTTCGCCGGTGAAATGTTCAAGCGCTGCTGACAATTGTGCGTCTGCGAAACCAATGGGGCGTTCTTCGACGACTTCACCTTCGGCATCACTGGTGCTGGTCCGCTGGCCCAGTTTTGCAGTTACGACATAGGTTTTGTCGGCTTCTAAAGCAAAGTGCGAAAGCTTGGTTGCCTCGCCAAAACACAGTGGCAGCACACCGGTCGCCAGTGGATCCAAAGCGCCTGTGTGCCCCCCTTTACGGGCGTCAAAAAAACGCCGCACCTGTTGCAGTGCGGCGTTTGATGTGAGTTCCAGAGGCTTATCTAAGACAATCACGCCGCTGATATCGCGACCCGATTTACGTCGTCCCATTAATCGTCTCCGTGCTCGTCCTTTGAATTTGTGCGCTCTTGATCGCGTTTTATCGCATCATCAACCAAACGCGACATACGAATCCCTTCGTTCAACGATGGGTCGTGTACGAAACGAAGTTCAGGCGTTATGCGCGCTCGCACACGCTTGCCCAACAACGAGCGGACAAAACCTGAAGCTTCATTCAGCACTTTCAGGCCTTGTTTGACTTGTTGGTCGTCGTCTTGCAAAAACGTCACATAGACTTTGGCATAGGCAAGGTCTCGCGATACTTCAACCGCCGAGACCGTTACCATAGATACGCGCGGGTCTTTGATTTCGCGTTGCAATATCAACGCTATTTCACGTTGATACTGCTGACCGACTCGCTCTGTCCGACTGTAGTCTTTCGCCATAAGGGTTACAGACTCCGTTCGACTTGAACAGTTTCGAAGACCTCGATTTGGTCACCCACTTTCACGTCGTTGTAGTTCTTCACGCCGATACCACATTCCATGCCGTTACGAACTTCTTGGACGTCGTCTTTGAAACGGCGGAGTGACTCAAGTTCACCCTCGTAGATGACCACGTTGTCGCGTAGTACACGAATTGGCGCTGAACGCTTCACCACACCTTCGGTAACCATACAACCGGCAATTGCGCCAATCTTCGGTGACTTAAACACGTCACGAACTTCAGCAAGACCAATGATTTCTTGCTTGAACTCTGGTGCCAACATACCACCCATTGCCTGCTTCACTTCGTCGATCAGGTCATAAATGACGCTGTAGTAACGAAGGTCGACGCTTTCTTGTTCGATTAAGCGTTTGGCAGAGGCATCAGCACGTACGTTGAAGCCCACTACGATAGCGTTCGAAGCACTTGCAAGTGAGGCGTCGGTTTCGGTAATACCACCCACGCCACTACCGATGATGTTCACTTTCACTTCATCCGTCGACAGTTTCTGCAATGAGTCGGCAATCGCTTCCAACGAACCTTGCACGTCTGATTTCAAGACGATGTTCAGCTCTTGGACGTCACCTTCTTGCATGTTCGCAAACATGTTCTCAAGCTTCGCTTTCTGTTGCTTCGCGAGTTTCACTTCGCGGTACTTACCTTGACGGTAGTTTGCAACTTCGCGTGCTTTACGTTCGTCTTTGACCACGGTTGCTTCGTCACCGGCTTGCGGTACACCTGACAAACCAAGAATCTCTACTGGAATCGATGGACCCGCTTCTTTGATTTCACGACCGAGTTCATCGCGCATTGCCCGAATACGACCGTACTCAAGACCACAAAGTACGATATCGCCTTGGCGCAAGGTACCTTCTTGTACCAAGATTGACGCCACTGGACCACGACCTTTATCGAGGCGTGACTCAATCACGATACCGTGTGCCATACCTTCTGAAACGGCTTGTAAGTCAAGAACTTCAGCTTGTAGCAACAGGGCTTCAAGAAGCTCGTCAATACCTTGACCGCTGTGCGCAGATACCGGCACAAACTGCACGTCACCACCCCAGTCTTCAGGGATAACATCACGCTGTGCAAGTTCGTTCTTCACGCGGTCTGGATCGGCTTCAGGCTTATCCATCTTGTTCACTGCAACGACAATCGGTACACCAGCTGCTTTCGCGTGCTGGATCGCTTCGATAGTCTGTGGCATTACGCCGTCGTCCGCCGCAACAACCAAGATGACGATATCCGTCGCACTCGCACCACGAGCACGCATTGAGGTAAACGCCGCGTGACCTGGAGTATCCAAGAAGGTGATCATGCCGTGGCCTGTTTCAACGTGGTAAGCACCAATGTGCTGAGTAATACCACCGGCCTCGCCTGATGCAACTTTCGCCTTACGGATGTAGTCAAGTAATGAGGTTTTACCGTGGTCAACGTGGCCCATTACGGTTACCACTGGCGCGCGTGGGGTTTTCGCTTTCTCTTCGCCCTCATTACGCTCAGCAAGGACTTCTTGCTCTAGCGCGTTATCGCTGACCAACTGTACTTTGTGGCCCATTTCTTCAACCACAAGTGATGCTGTTTCTTGATCCAGTACTTGGTTAATGGTGACCATTTCGCCCATTTTCATCATGGTCTTGATCACTTCGCTGGCTTTTACCGCCATACGGTTCGCAAGCTCGCCTACGGTAATCGTCTCACCAAGCTTCACTTCGCGCTCGACAGGTGAGGCTGGCTTGGTAAAGGCCTGCTGCAAGGTAGAACGCTTCGAACCTTTGCGACGCTTCTCGCGACGCGGTGCTTCATCACGCTCATCATCTTTTGCACGACGCTTTGACTTCTTACGATTACGACGCTCTTCATCAACGTCTTGCTCGTCTTCCGCTTCTTGCGCGTATTGTGAGGTAGTGAAGTGAACGTCTTCTTGCTCAGCTTGCTTACGTTTGGCTTCTTCTTCTTGCCAACGCGCTTCATTTTCTTCGGCAAGTTTGCGCGCTTCTTCGGCTTGACGCGCAGCTTCAGCTTCCGCTTTTTTACGAGCCTCTTCCTCTTGCGCCTTACGTAGTTTTTCTGCTTCAGCTTTAGCTTCGTCAGCTTTCTTACGCTCTTCCGGCGTCATTGCCGCGCGTTTTTCAGCTTCAGCTTTGGCTTTAGCCTTTTCTTTCTCTTTGCGAGCAGCTTCCTGCTTCGCTTTTTCTTCAGCTGCTTTCTTTTCAGCCTTAGCTTTTGCTTCGGCTGCTGCTTTCGCTTCTTCTTCCTTGCGTTTCGCTTCAGCTGCTAAACGTTCTTGCTCAGCTTGCTCTTGTGCCGCCTTCTGCTCTTCTTCGAGCGCAGAACGCTTCACGTAAGTACGCTTTTTACGTACTTCAACTTGCACAGACTTGCTACGCGGACCGCCGCCAATGCTTAGCGTACTTTTCTCTTTCCGCTTCAGGGTCATTTTGCTTGGCTCTTGCGGGCCTTTGCCGCCGTGCTGTTTGTTCAGGTGCGCCAACAGCGCTTGTTTTTCGTCTTCAGTAACCGAGTCGCCCGCTGACTTTTTCATGCCAGCCTCGGCGAATTGCGTCACCAAACGATCAACTGTCGTACCTACATCTTTAGCTAGTTTATCCAGCGTTACTTCTTCCATAGTCCGTCGTACCCCCGTTGATCTTATTCTTCGTCACCGAACCAGCAAATATTACGCGCTTGCATAATCAGCTCACCAGCTCGTTGTTCGGTTAACTCTTCAATTTCAGCAAGGTCATCGATACCCTGCTCAGCCAAGTCTTCAAGGGTGATAATCCCTTTACTGGCTAGCACATACGCCAAGTGACGATCTAAGCCCTCTAGGTTAAGCAGGGTTTCATCTGGCTCTGCGCTTTCGAGTGATTCTTCATCTTTCAATGCTTTGGTGGTCAACACTGCACGAGCACGGTTACGTAACTCTTCGACAATGTCTTCATCCATGCCGTCGATGGCCAACAGCTCGTCCATTGGTACATAAGCGATTTCTTCTAACGTAGAGAAACCTTCATCGACCAATACCGCGGCAAAATCTTCATCGATATCAAGATGTTTCGTAAAGAGGTCGAGTAAACGTTGCGATTCGGCTTCGTTTTTCTCAGTGAACTCTTCTTCTGACATCACGTTCAACTGCCAACCGGTTAACTGGCTAGCGAGGCGAACGTTCTGGCCTGCTTTACCAATCGCTTGGGCAAGATTACCCTCTTCCACAGCGATATCCATGGTATGTGCATCTTCATCGACAACGATTGAAGCAACTTCAGCTGGAGCCATCGCATTGATAACGAACTGCGCCGGATTGTCATCCCACAATACGATATCCACACGCTCGCCACCGAGCTCGCCAGACACCGCTTGTACACGCGCTCCACGCATACCGACACAAGCACCGACTGGGTCGATACGACGGTCGTTGCTCTTCACCGCAATCTTTGCACGAGAACCTGGATCGCGCGCTGCGCCACGGATTTCAATCATTTCTTCACCGATTTCCGGCACTTCAATGCGGAATAGCTCGACCAAGAAATCAGGATGCGTACGGCTCACGAATAATTGTGCGCCACGTGCTTCTGGACGCACGTCATACAACAAACCACGTACACGGTCACCCACACGAACAGATTCGCGTGGCAGCATTTCTTCGCGGTAAATAATCGCTTCAGCGTTGTTACCTAGGTCCAGCAGCACGTGCTCGCGATTCGCGCGCTTCACGATACCACTTACCAACTCACCGACTTGATCTTTGTATTCATCGACAACTTTCGCACGCTCAGCTTCGCGTACCTTCTGCACGATGACTTGCTTCGCGGTTTGCGTGGTAATACGGTCAAACTCGATTGAGTCGATTTGTTCTTCAACATAATCACCCGCTTCCACTGAGTCGTCTTCATACTGCGCCGCAGCTAAACTAATTTCACGATACGGATGCTCAAGTGGCGTCTCAGAATCGTCGACCACTAACCAACGGCGGAAGGTATCGAAATCACCAGTGGTGCGATCGATACTGACACGGACGTCGATGTCGCCTTCATATTTCTTCTTGGTTGCATGTGCCAGCGCAGACTCTAGCGCTTCAAAGATCTTGTCTTTCGACACATCTTTTTCATTCGAAACAGCTTCTGCAACTAATAAAATCTCTTTTGCCATTATCTTGCCTCGCCTGCGCAATCCTTAGTTAAACTGAGGAACTAAATGAGCTTTTTTAACTGTTGAATAGCTTACCTTCAGTGGTTCGCCATCAACTTCGAATTCAACTTGGTCGCCATCAATCGCTTTGATCACGCCCTTAAATTTACGTTTGTTTTGTTGGGCCATGGTCAGCTCAACCGCTGCCGTTTCACCCAAATAGTCTTGCATTTGAGCCGCACTGAAGAAAGGACGCTCCATACCGGGCGACGATACCTCTAAATAGTATTCGCTCGAAATCGGGTCTTCGACATCCAATAATGCGCTTACTTGGTGACTCACGTCAGCACAGTCATCAACACTGATGCCGTTGTCATGATCAATATAAACGCGCAAGGTTGAATGCTTGCCGGCGCGGACAAATTCCACACCCCATAACTCGAATCCTAATGCAGCCACTGCGGGCTCTAGCATCTCGACTAAGCGCTCTTCAATACGTGCCAAATTCTTGAACTCCTGAAACAAAAAAAGGGCGTAAACGCCCAGTGTTAGTGCTGCTCATTTGGCCGCTAAGTCTAGCCGTACCACATGGCAGCAGAGGTCACATAGTAAAAAGCCCCGAACTGCTGCGGGGCTTTTAAAACACTGGACCCTTTGTTAAATGGTTGCGGGGGCAGGATTTGAACCTACGACCTTCGGGTTATGAGCCCGACGAGCTACCAGACTGCTCCACCCCGCGTCCGAAAACGTGTCCATATTATAAGGATTCCCGAAGGAAACGCAACCAAGATTCGGTTGCGAAATTTGGTGCGGATGGCGGGACTTGAACCCGCACGCCCGAAAGCACTACCCCCTCAAGATAGCGTGTCTACCAATTCCACCACATCCGCAAAAACAATAACTTAGTTCGATTCTGGTACGTCGTTTGAAGAACTTGGAACTTCTTCATCTGACGCTGGCACTTCATTCATGGTTGGCGCTGGAGTTTCGATGCTTTCGAACTCACTCTCTACGTCACCGTTACCTGAAGAAAGATTACCTAAAACTAAGCTTAAAACAAAAAAGATAATCGCTACGATTGCTGTCGTACGGGTCAAAAAGTTACCTGAACCACCTGACCCAAAAACAGTGTTCGATGCGCCGGCACCGAAAGATGCGCCCATGTCGGCACCTTTACCCTGCTGGATCATGATAAAACCGATCAGCACGATGGCCACAATAAGATACGCAATCAATAAAAATTCGTACATAGTTAACTTCTCCGGGCTTGCGCTGCGCGACAAATTGCAAGGAACGCTTCTGGTTCAAGACTTGCGCCGCCAATCAAGCCGCCATCAATATCTGCTTCTGCAAACAATGTTTCGGCATTTTCTGCCTTTACGCTACCACCGTACAGCAGTGGAACGCTTGTGCCCGCAGCATCATATTTTTGCTGCAACCACTGCCGAATAAATGCATGAACTTCCTGTGCTTGAGCTGGGCTTGCGGTTTTACCCGTACCTATGGCCCAAACCGGTTCGTACGCGATGACTACCTGCGCCATTTTTGCGCTCGTCACGTTTTGCAATGCGCTTTCTAATTGCGCCTGCACCACCTGCATGGTTTGTTCAGCTTCGCGTTCTTGTTCGCTTTCGCCAACACACAGAACGACTTTAAACTTGGGTTCAGTAGCAGCTAAAGCCGATTCAACTTTCGCTTGTATCCGCTGTTCTGTATCGCCGTAAAACTGGCGACGCTCGGAATGACCGATGAGTACATACTCGGCGCCTGCTTCCGCTACGAGCGCGAGGCTATGTTCACCGGTATGAGCTCCAGAAGCATTTTCGTTCACGTCTTGTGCACCTAGATGCACTTGATCGTAAAAAACTTCGCTTTGCCAAGCAGCTAGTAGTACGGCTGGAGGACAAACCGCAACAGTGACATCAGCTAATACTTCTGGCGCGTTGCGCAAAGTGTTGGCCAACTGTTTGACGAGATGACGTGAGCCATTCATTTTCCAGTTAGCGATAACTAACGATTGCCGTTGCATAGTTGCCTCTTGGTCTTAAGTTGCTACCTCAAGAGCGGCGAGATATTACATAACCTGCCGCTAACTTACAAGTACTGAATGCGATAAATCAGCGAGACTGCTTATTAATTCGCCGCCGCCTCTACTTCACCGGCGATTTGTTGCGCAAAGGTCTTGGTAATTTGCTCATCACGCCCTTCGACCATCACTCGAATCAGCGGTTCCGTCCCTGATTTACGCAGCAATACACGGCCCTCATCGCCCAAACGATCTTCAACATCTTTCACCGCTGCTTTGACCGCTTCATCACTTAACGGGTCTGAGCCGGCTTTAAAACGCACATTAATTAAAACTTGTGGGTATTTTTCAAAGCCTTTCAAAAGGTCCGCTAGGCTGCACTGCTCGCGCTGCATCGCGGTGAGCACTTGCAAACCTGCAATAATGCCATCGCCGGTACTATGAAACTGTCGGTTGATGATGTGCCCTGAATTTTCGCCACCGATTTTCCAATCGCGTTTCACCAGCTCTTCCATCACGTAGCGGTCACCCACTTTTGCGCGCACAAAAGGGATATTCCGGTCGGCAAAATGCTTTTCCAAGGCAAAGTTCGACATCAAAGTGCCAACAATACCACCTTGGAGCAAGCCATCTTGCTGCGCCGCGCGTGCCAAGATGTAGATCACGTCATCACCGTCAACGACACGTCCGTCCGCCGTAATCATCATCAAGCGGTCGCCATCACCGTCAAGTGCGAAGCCAAGGTCTGCTTTGTGCTCTTGCACCGCTGCTTGTAAAGTAGCTAAATCGGTTGCGCCACATTTATCATTGATATTGACGCCATTCGGCGCGGTACCGATCTCAATGACTTGTGCGCCAAGCTCACGCAAAACATCTGGAGCAATGTGATAGGTCGCACCATGGGCACAGTCAACGACAATCGTTAAGCCAGTAAGTGATAACTCACTTGGGAACGCACTTTTACAAAACTCAATGTAGCGCCCAGGTGCATCGTCTATACGGCTCGCGCGCCCCATTTGCTCAGATGGCACGCACACTAAATCTTCGTCGAGTAGGCGCTCAATCTCGCTTTCGACTGCATCAGGTAATTTACTGCCAGAATCAGAGAAAAACTTGATACCGTTATCGTGATAAGGATTATGTGATGCGCTAATCACAATACCTGCCGCGGCACGGAAATTGCGCGTTAGATAAGCCACTGCGGGGGTCGGCATCGGCCCCAAAAATTCAACACTCACGCCCGCCGATAACAACCCTGCTTCAAGTGCCGACTCGAGCATATACCCCGATAAACGGGTGTCCTTGCCCACTAAAACGCGTTGGTTGCCTGACTTCGACAGGACGGTACCTGCGGCCCAACCGAGCTTTACGGCAAAATCCGGAGTAATCGGAAAGTCACCGACGCGTCCGCGGACGCCATCAGTGCCAAAATACTTACGTTGACTCAAACTAAATCTCCAGCCAAGGTTGCTGCAACGACTTTCATTGCATCAACCGTTTCCCTGACATCATGCACGCGAATAATGCGTGCCCCTTTCATCGCAGCTATAGTCGCGGCTGCAATGCTCGCTGATAAGCGGTCCTGCACCTCACGCCCCGTCACATGACCTAACATCGACTTGCGTGACATGCCAATCAACAACGGCGCCTGCAGCTCGTGGAGTGCTTGCATGCGTTGTAACAGCTGGTAATTATGCCTGACTGACTTGCCAAAACCAAAGCCTGGATCGAGAAAAACCCGGTCTTTACTAATTCCTGCCGCTTCGCAGGCACGCATGCGTTCTTGTAAAAACGCCTTCACCTCGACCACCACGTCATCATACCGGGGTTCGTGTTGCATCGTGCGTGGCTCGCCTTGCATATGCATGAGGCAGATATCAGCTTCATGCTGGGCCAGCAGCGCTACTGCGCCCTCGTCCTGCAATGCGCGTATATCGTTAATCATGTCGACACCGTGCTTTAAGCCCTCCGCCATCACCGGAGTTTTGCAGGTGTCTAACGAAATCGCTACGTCGGTTTCGGCGCGTAAACGCTCAATCACCGGAACCACCCGGTCGATTTCTTCCTGCACAGCGACACTCGCTGCACCAGGTCGCGTTGATTCCCCCCCTATGTCGATGTAAGTCGCACCATCGGCAATCATTTGCTCAGCTTGGCGCAAGGCCTCATCGAGATGATTATAGCGACCACCATCAGAAAAGGAGTCGGGGGTGACGTTGAGAATTCCCATAACTTGCGGAAGTACAGCTGTGCTCATGACTCGATCCTCAAACTTCTATTCTCATAAAAAAGCCCCGAACTCGGGGCTTTTTTGTTAACTCGCCGGAGCGTCTCCCGGCTTCCCATCGGTTAACGGTCGCTCGTCTGAGCTGGCCGTTGCACCACCGCTGGTGTTGTTGTCTTGGTCTGGCTTACGCCAATCACGCGGCTCACGTACATCGCGTCGATTCATAAGATCATCGATTTGATCCGCATCGATAGTTTCATACTTCATCAGTGCATCTTTCATGGAATGCAAGATATCGATGTTTTCTTCGAGAATACGCTTGGCCCGGTCATAGTTGCGATCGATGAACAACTTAACCTCTTGGTCAATCGCACGCGCTGTGTCGTCTGACATATGCTTGTGCTGCGTTACCGAGCGACCAAGGAATACTTCATTTTCATCGTCAGCGTAGAGCAAAGGCCCCATCTTCTCTGACAAGCCCCATTGGGTCACCATCTTGCGCGCAATCTGCGTTGCTCGCTCGATGTCATTGGATGCACCCGTGGTTACCTTATCTTCGCCATAAATAATAGCTTCTGCCAAACGCCCACCAAACAAGCTCGAAATCATACTTTCAAGGTGCTGCTTGGTATGGCTGACACGATCTTGTTCTGGTAAGTACATAGTGACACCCAGAGCACGACCACGCGGAATAATCGATACTTTGTAGACGGGATCATGCTCAGGCACCAAGCGCCCCACAATCGCGTGACCGGCTTCGTGATAGGCTGTCATAGCCTTCTCTTCATCCGTCATCACCATGGAGCGACGTTCCGCGCCCATCATGATCTTATCTTTCGCTTTGTCGAATTCTTCCATTGCCACAACGCGCTTGTTGTTACGCGCCGCGAACAACGCAGCTTCGTTCACTAGGTTCGCCAAATCGGCACCCGAGAAACCAGGCGTACCACGCGCAATCACAGACGCGTCTACATCATCGCCGAGCGGAACTTTGCGCATGTGGACCTTAAGAATTTGCTCACGACCACGAACATCAGGTAAACCTACCGGTACTTGACGGTCAAAGCGTCCCGGACGCAACAAGGCTGGGTCAAGCACATCTGGGCGGTTAGTAGCAGCGATAACAATAATACCTTCGTTGCCTTCAAAACCATCCATCTCAACTAGCATTTGGTTCAAGGTTTGCTCACGCTCGTCGTGACCGCCACCAAGGCCAGCACCACGCTGACGACCTACGGCATCAATCTCATCGATGAAGATAATGCATGGCGCTGACTTCTTCGCTTGCTCGAACATGTCACGTACCCGTGAGGCACCGACACCGACAAACATTTCGACGAAATCGGAACCCGAAATCGAGAAGAAAGGCACTTTTGCTTCACCGGCGATGGCTTTGGCAATAAGCGTTTTACCAGTACCCGGAGGACCGACCATAAGCACGCCCTTCGGAATTTTACCGCCGAGACGCTGGAACTTACTTGGGTCACGCAAGTAATCAACCAATTCCGACACTTCTTCTTTCGCCTCATCACAGCCTGCGACATCGGCAAAAGTGGTTTTAATTTGGTCTTCACTCATCAAGCGCGCTTTGCTCTTACCAAAGCTCATGGCACCACGGCCACCGCCGCCGCCCTGCATTTGACGCATGAAGAAAATCCATACACCGATCAACAACAGCATCGGGAACCACGAAATGAAAATCGAGGTAAGAATACTTGGCTCTTCCGGTGGCTTCCCAACGACTTCAACATTGTTTTCCAGCAAGTCATTGAGCAAGTCTGGGTCGCTAACTGGCATCACCGTGGTGAAGGTATCACCGGTGCGCGATTGCGCCGTGATCATGCGGCCGTCGATATCGACTTTACGCACCCCACCGTTGTTCACTTGCGAAATAAACTGGCTGTACGCAACTTGCGAGCCATTATTCGCACCGGGGCTGAAACTATTGAACACTGTCATCAAAACAACAGCGATCACCAGCCATAAAATTAGATTTTTTGCCATATCGCTCAAAGCTGACTACCTCATTTACTTGCGTTGCATGCGCAACAGCCTACTACAATTTATATCCAGTCGCTACCAAATAGACCTCACGTGAACGCGCCCGTGACGAGTCTGGTTTGCGAGTTTTGACCGTTTTAAAAGCCGCACGTACGTCTTTTAAGAATTCTTCAAAACCTTGTCCATGGAATACTTTGACGACAAAACTGCCGTTGGGTTTCAAAACTTGGTGGCACATATCAAGTGCCAGTTCGACCAAGTACATGGCTCGGGGTTGGTCAACGTTATCATTCCCGCTCATGTTCGGTGCCATATCTGACAATACTACATCTACGTTTTTGCCACCGATGCGGTTCAATAAAGCATTTAAAACGCTTTCTTCACGAAAGTCGCCCTCTAAAAAGTCAACGCCGGCGATCGGATCCATCGGTAAGATGTCGCAAGCAATCACTTGGCAATTTCCTTGCAAGGTATCTACGACATATTGAGACCAGCCACCTGGCGCAGCCCCGAGGTCGACGACCGTCATGCCTTGCTTCAGCAACTTGTCTTTGTTCTGAATCTCTTCAATTTTGAATACTGCACGCGAGCGCAGCCCTTTCTTCTGCGCTTTCTGCACATAATGATCGCTAAAGTGCTCTTGCAGCCATCGTGTACTACTTGCTGAACGTTTTTTTCCCATTGCCTCAATACCAAACTGGCTTCTTCTACCCAGATGGCGGTAGAATAGCGAAAATTCAAGTGATAGTGGGATATTATTACATGGCCGAAGGGTTAACTTTAAGCAATAAACAAAAACAGCACCTAAAAAGTCTGGCTCATTCTCTGAAGCCGGTGGTGCTACTCGGCGCAAATGGCCTGACCGAGGGTGTCATGGCGGAAATTGAACTGGCGTTGAATCACCACGAATTAATCAAGGTAAAAGTGCCTGAGGAAGATCGTGAGCTTCGCGAGCAAGTCTATGCGACCATCGTTGCGCACACCCAAGCCTATCGTGTGCAAGTCGTTGGCAAAGTTTTGACGCTATACAAACCAAGTCCGGAAGGTAAGATTCAGCTTCCGCGTCGCTAACCTGTTTACCTGCAAGTGATCGTCGCGTGCATCGTAACCTGCCGATGCACGCACCTCGCTCGTACGGCTCTCTGTTACTCTGGTTCAGTTGTTTCCGGCGCCCAACTCAACGCCAAGGCAATCTGATTCAAAGCGAAATCAATGCCTATGTGATCCGCCCGTGAGGCCAAATAAGTGTCGACCAACAACTGCTGATTACGCGTGGTCTCCGGCAAGTTGTAACGCTGGAGAAACGGTTTAATCTCTGCGGTTGCCTTGAGCACTTCTTCGGTGTCTGAGGATGGCTGATAGTGCAAAACAATAGGCTCATTCAGATGTAACTCAGACGGGCGCGGATAATTCAACTGCTGCCGCGGTGCAAAGAACCAATCCAATGAGACTCCAGCCTGCAACAAGCCTTGCACCAGATAATCGTAGGAAATCGTCTTACGTTTCTTCCAGTTACCATAGGTAGATTTGGGAATACCCAGCCGCCGCATCAGCGATGCTGTGGATTCATTACCAAAATAGAGTTTTAACCGCGCAATCACCTCATCCATATTGAGCATTTCAACATTGCTTTTCTGCGGCCCTTGTGTAGTATTTATTTTAGCGTCATTTGACATCTTTTTTCCTTATTTGGTGTCTTTTGACCTACATTTAAATTCATTTGAACTACTTGTGAACTCACATGTGGTTCACAATAAAACATTCAACCACAGCCGAGCCACTATGGATAGTCAAAAAATAAAAATGGAATTAGCAAAACGCGGCTTCGATTTCTCGATGCTGGCAAAAGCTCTAGGCAAAAGCCCGTCGCTCATTTCCAAGGTCGCCTCGCGCAAAGCGCGCTCTCACGCGGTAGCTGCGGCTATCGCTAAAGCTCTGGGTCGGCCGATTGAGGAGGTTTTTCCTGATGTGCCTGAATACCGCGTTGCGGTACCTAAAAATCGTCATGAGCGCGAACAAAAAGAGCGCGAATTAATCGCGCTCTTAAATGATGAGAAGTAATCTTTTGGAATGTTAAGCAGCGTTAGATGTACTCAACGCTTACTACTTCATATTCAACTTCACCGTTGGGGGTGTTCACCCGTGCAACGTCATCAACTTGTTTGCCGATAAGCGCACGCGAGATAGGCGAGTTCACAGATATTAGGTTTTGCTTAATATCTGCCTCATCATCACCCACAATCCGGTAACGAACTTCTTTGTCAGTTGCAGTGTTATAAAGCGTCACGGTAGAGCCAAAGATAATTTTCCCTTGATTCGGTACTTTCGTGACATCAATAATCTGTGCATTTGACAATTTTGCTTCGATTTCTTGAATACGTCCCTCACAGAAACCTTGCTGTTCGCGAGCAGCGTGATACTCGGCATTCTCTTTCAAGTCGCCGTGCTCACGCGCATCTGCGATCGCTTGAATGATGCGCGGGCGATCTTCAGTTTTTAGACGCTTCAATTCCTCCCGCAGCATCTCAGCGCCGCGGGTCGTCATTGGAATTTGACTCATGCTGTTAGAACCCTTTTATGTAATGACTGCAGTGAATTTACCCGTGCTCTATCGTCTGCAGTATTGGCTTTTACGGTAGCAAAGGCTGCATTTAACGTGGTGGTGTAAATCACTTTATTCAAGAGTGCTTCACGACGAATGTAGACCGAATCTTCAATCGCCTGGCGCCCTTCGACGGTATTAATGATGTAACTGTACTCGCCGTTTTTGATTGCATCAACAATATTCGGGCGGCCTTCTTGCAGTTTATTTACCACCGAACAGGTAATGCCTTCTTCATTTAGCATCTTCGCCGTACCGCGCGTCGCTTCCAATGAGAAGCCTAAGCCCAGTAGACCGCGTGCCAGATCAAACAGCCGCGCCTTGTCGCCATCACGTACCGAAAGCAAGGCTTTACCTGCTTTCGCTAAGGCCTCACCAGCACCAAGGTTCGCTTTAGCGTAGGCTTCTTCGAAGCTTTCACCAACACCCATCACCTCGCCCGTGGAGCGCATTTCAGGACCACGAATCGGGTCGACCCCTTGGAACTTAGCAAACGGAATCACCACTTCTTTTACTGAGAAGTAAGGCGGAATCACTTCCTTCGTGTAGCCTTGTTGCTGCAATGTCTGCCCAACCATCACGCGCGCTGCAATCTTCGCTAACGGCACCCCAGTCGCTTTCGAAACAAACGGCACGGTACGCGCTGCACGCGGGTTCACTTCGATCAAGTAAACTTCATCGTCTTTAATCGCGAACTGCGCGTTCATCAGGCCATGTACATTGAGTTCAAACGCTAATTTGCGCATTTGCTCACGCAATTCGTCTTGGATTTTATCGCTCAACGAATAAGGCGGTAACGAACAGGCTGAGTCACCTGAGTGAACCCCGGCTTGTTCGATGTGTTGCATGATGCCGCCAATAAACAAGTCTTGACCGTCACAAATTGCGTCGACATCCACCTCAATGGCGTTATCAAGGAAGCGATCCAATAACACTGGCGCCGAGTTCGACACTTTAACCGCATCGGTCAAATAACGATGTAAGTCGCTCTCGTCATAGACGATTTCCATAGCGCGGCCACCCAAGACATAACTTGGACGCACGACCAACGGATAGCCAATTCGCTCTGCTTCGCGTAATGCTTCGTCAACCTTGGTAACCGTGGCATTTTCCGGCTGTTTCAAGCCGAGTCGGCGCACTGCACTTTGGAAGCGCTCACGGTCTTCCGAACGGTCAATCGCATCAGGTGAAGTACCGATAACTGGCACGCCATTCGCCTCAAGCTCACGGGCTAGTTTGAGTGGTGTTTGACCACCGTACTGCACGATAACGCCCTTCGGCTGCTCGACACGCACAATTTCTAGTACGTCTTCTAAAGTGATCGGCTCGAAATACAAGCGATCAGAAGTATCGTAATCGGTCGAAACGGTCTCTGGGTTACAGTTCACCATAATGGTTTCGTAACCGTCATCACGCAGAGCTAATGCAGCATGCACACAGCAGTAATCGAACTCAATACCTTGACCAATACGGTTCGGGCCGCCACCAATCACCATGATTTTCTCACGATCCGACGGTGCAGCTTCACACTCCTCGTCGTAGCTTGAGTACATGTAGGCAGTGTCTGAGGCGAATTCTGCCGCACAGGTATCCACTCGCTTATACACCGGCAAAACATTTAGCTCATGGCGACGACGACGAATCTCGCCCTCGGCCACATCCAGAATGTCGGCGATACGTGCATCCGAGAAGCCTTTGCGCTTCAGCACGCGCAGCACACGCTCGTCGAGTCCTGCCATGCCAAGCTTCTGAATCTCAGCTTCCAGTAGAACGATCTCTTCGATCTGAATGAGATACCATTCATCGATACGCGTCTGTTCAAACACATCGCGCACAGTCATACCTAAACGGAAGGCATCAGCGATGTAGAAAATACGCTCTGCACCTGGCTCTTTCAGTTCGCGAATAACTTTGCCACGCGCTTCTGGGTCAGCTGGGTCAACCATCGGGTCAAAGCCAGTTGCACCAATTTCCAAGCCACGTAATGCTTTTTGTAGCGACTCTTGCTGGTTACGGCCGATAGCCATCACCTCGCCGACTGACTTCATTTGCGTCGTCAGACGGTCATTACAGCCTGCAAACTTTTCGAAGTTAAAACGTGGGATTTTAGTCACAACATAGTCGAGCGCCGGTTCAAACGAAGCAGGTGTGACCCCACCGGTAATTTCGTTTTCAAGCTCATCTAGGGTGTAGCCCACAGCTAACTTGGCAGCGACTTTAGCAATCGGGAAACCGGTCGCTTTGGACGCCAGCGCTGACGAACGCGACACGCGCGGATTCATTTCAATCACAACCATGCGACCCGTATCAGGGTCAACGCCAAACTGTACGTTTGAACCACCGGTTTCAACACCAATCTCACGCAACACCGCCATCGCCGCATCACGCATCAACTGATATTCTTTATCGGTTAAGGTTTGGGCCGGCGCTACGGTGATCGAGTCACCGGTATGAATTCCCATGGCATCGAAGTTTTCAATGGCACAAACAATGATGCAGTTGTCATTTTTGTCGCGCACCACTTCCATTTCGTACTCTTTCCAACCAATCAGCGATTCGTCGATAAGCAACTGATTGGTGGTCGAAAGGTCGAGACCGCGACGACAGATCTCTTCAAACTCTTCGCGGTTATAGGCAATACCGCCACCGCTGCCACCCATGGTGAACGATGGGCGGATAATGCACGGGAAGCCTAGGCGGTCAAGTACATCGAAAGCTTCGTCAAGACTATGCGCAACTTCAGCGTTAGGAGTCTCAAGACCAATCGCTTTCATGGCTTTGTCGAAACGATCACGGTCTTCCGCTTTGTCAATGGCATCTGCATTCGCGCCAATCATCTCAACATTGTACTTCTCAAGTACACCGTGGCGATCAAGGTCGAGCGCACAGTTCAACGCTGTTTGTCCGCCCATGGTTGGCAATACTGCGTCTGGACGTTCAACTTCAATAATTTTGGCTACTACTTCCCAATGAATCGGCTCGATGTAAGTCACATCAGCCATTTCTGGGTCGGTCATGATGGTCGCTGGATTCGAGTTCACCAAGATGACTTTATAACCCTCTTCGCGCAGCGCTTTACACGCTTGTGCGCCCGAGTAATCAAATTCACAGGCCTGGCCGATAACGATAGGGCCAGCGCCAAGAATGAGGATGCTCTTTATGTCGGTACGTTTTGGCATAATTTAATTCGTCCTCCGTTCCGGCAACGCTTACGCGTGCTGGCTCATCAATTCAATAAAGTGATCAAACAATGGCGCTGCGTCATGTGGCCCTGGGCTCGCTTCTGGGTGGCCTTGGAAGCTAAAGGCTGGAACATCTGTACGGTGAATGCCCTGCAGCGTGCCGTCGAACAGTGACTTATGTGTCACTTTCAAATTGTCTGGGAGGTTATCCTCGGTTACCGCGAAGCCGTGGTTCTGACTGGTAATCATCACCCGACCCGTCGCCAGATCTTGCACTGGGTGGTTCGCGCCATGGTGACCAAACTTCATTTTGCCAGTCTTGGCACCGCTAGCGAGCGCAAGTAATTGGTGGCCTAAACAGATACCGAAAACCGGCAGTTTGGCCTCGATGAGCTCACGAATTGCAGTAATTGCATAATCACAAGGCTCTGGGTCGCCAGGTCCGTTCGATAAAAATACGCCATCTGGGTTCATTGCCAAGACATCCTTGGCTGGCGTCTGTGCTGGCACCAGCGTGACTTTACAGCCGCGGTCCGCCAACATCCGTAGAATATTGCGCTTACAGCCATAGTCATAAGCAACGACGTGAAACTTCGGTTCTGTGAGCTCACCAAAGCCTTCACCTAACTGCCAACTGGTACTCGTCCACTCGTGTGGTGTACGAATCGTCACTTCTTTGGCCAAATCCATTCCTTTCAAACCAGGAAAGCCTTGTGCCAATTCCAATGCTTTGTCGACATCGAGCTCGCCGTCCACATTACCAGCCATGATGCAGCCGTTTTGAGCACCCTTTTCACGTAGAAGACGGGTTAGCTTGCGCGTATCGATGTCAGCGATGCCAACTACGTTACGCTGCCGCAGGTAGTCACCGAGTGACTGCTCTTGCCGGAAGTTGCTAGCTTTAAGTGACATGTCACGGATCACCAGACCTTTAGCCCAAACGCGGTTGGATTCTTCGTCTTCGTGGGTCGTGCCGTAATTGCCAATGTGGGGATAAGTAAGAGTAACGATTTGTTCAGCATAGGAGGGATCGGTGAGAATTTCTTGGTAGCCAGTCATTGCAGTATTAAAAACAACTTCGCCGACTGCGGTACCACCGGCACCGATAGCTGTGCCGTGAAAAACAGTTCCATCCGCAAGCACCAGAATGGCTTTGCTCGCTGAATGGCTCGCTAGAATACTCAAGGTTAACCTCCGTACATAAAAAAACGGGTGAATCAAAAATTGACTTCCCCGTTGATTACCTTGCACCAGCTTAAAAGTGCGCGTTTTCAGCTTGCCAACTTTGCGTCGGCAAATTGGTCGTATTCTATTAAAAAAGCGCTGCTGCGTCTAGCTAAATTTACACCAATAACTTTCTCAAGTGTGCCGTTAAATTGAGACTATCAGCCATGCGGTAGCGGCCCGCTGGCTGTCGCACAAGCCATTGTGCCGCCTGCAGCGCGCCACGAGCAAAAATCCGCCGGTCACTGACCCGATGGTTTAGCTCAACACGCTCGCCCGGCTGGGCCAGCAAAACCGAATGCTCGCCAATAATGTCCGCCGCACGAATCACCGAAAAACCAATACTTTCAGCTTGCCGGAGCCCATCACCACGCACCCCTGCACTGACCTCCGCTAAAGTGGTACCACGCCCGCGTGCTGCCGCCTCACCGAGCACCAATGCCGTACCGGAAGGACCGTCGCGCTTGGCACTATGGTGCGCTTCGGTAATTTCAATATCGGCATCAGGTAAACTCGCACTGGCCAGCTCGACTAATTGCTCCAACAAACAAATACCCACGCTGGTATTTGCCGCATAAAGCACGGGTACTGATACGGCGGCCCGATCCAAAAGGCGGTGCTGCTCAGCAGCAAGTCCAGTCGTGCAGACCACAAGAGGCGCACCTAAGCGCTCAGCTAATTCTACGTTTGCTGGCAACGCTGCCGGCAAACTAAAATCAACCAGCACATCAACCGCAGCCGCCGTCAGTTCGCTGCCATCAATGAACTGCAAGCCCGCTACTGTTCTCTCGCCGCGCTTGGTTGAGTGCGCACCGACGATAGCTGCAGCAGGCTCTAGACCTTGCGTCTGTGCCTCATGTAATACAGCTTGTCCCATGCGCCCACTTGCGCCAATTACTCCAATCTTCATTATGCTGTCGATTCCGTTGCTAGCTGCTGTTCTCGTTCTTGTCGACCTAACACCACCGACACTGCCATATCGCCCGTCACATTCGTGGCTGTGCGCATCATATCGATAATCCGATCAACCGCTGCGATGAAGGCTATCCCCTCAAGCGGTAAGCCTACCACATTTAAGGTTACCGTCAGCATCACTAATGCGGTACCGGGCACGCCGGCAGTTCCTATCGAGGCCAAAGTCGCCGTCGCAGTAATCAACAAGTAATCGGTGAATTCCAACGGAATACCGTAAAGCTGGGCAATAAAAATCGACGCAATCGCTGGGTAAATACCGCCACAACCATCCATATTTATGGTTGCCCCAAGCGGCAGCACAAAGCTCGCGTAGGACTTCTTGACCCCAAGTTTCTCCGTAATCGCTTGGTGTGCGGCCGGAATCGTGCCAAAGCTACTGCACGTAGTGAAGGCTACCAATTGCGCGGAAAATACCGACTTAAAGAAATACCACGGCGACATCCCCGCAAGTTTTACCATTGTCCCGTAGGTCAGGAAAATGTGTAGCAAACAGGCCAAGTAAATTGCACCAATAAAGGCAGCTAAGGGCGCCAAACTCGATAGTCCGTAATGCCCGACCACCCAGGCCATCAAGCCGAGCACCCCAAGCGGCGTCAACTCTAGAACCATTTTGGTGATGCGGTACATGACTTGCGCACCCGCTTTAAGCACATTCCCTAAAGCTCGAGCAGGCTCGCCCACCTGACGAATAGCAATGCCCACCAACGCGGCAAAAACCACTATTTGCAAGATCTTACCTTCCGACAGCGCCGCAAAAGGGTTCACCGGAATCATATTCAAGAACACCGCCGCCGGACCGGGAACTTCTTTTTCCTGATAATCCGCCGCCGCGCTCAAATCTTGCGCCGCCGTCACGTCCAACAAACTGCCGACGCTCAAGCCAATAACACTGGCGATAACGGCAGTTAACAGGAATAAACCAACCGTCTTCGCACCAATCTGGCCAAGCCCCTCGCCCTCACCAAACTGCAGAATCGCATTCCCGATGGCGCAGAAGATCAGCGGCGCAACGAGCATTTTCAGCGCACGAATAAACAAGTCACCCAAGGGTTTGAGTTGGACCGCGTACTCCGGCACCACTAAACCTGCCACAATACCGAGCACGAATGCTCCGAGTACCCGTTGCCAAAACGGAATCGCAAACCAAGCTTTCAACATACTATCTCTACTTTGTCGAATTTGGGCTATTGTACGGCGCTTGTGGGTTTTGCGATTAGATCGATTCGTTATGCGTTATGCAAAGAGCGTTGTTTGCTGTTCGATGTTCGATGTTCGCTGTTCGCTGTTCGTTTAAACCAAAAGCGAGTGAGCGTGAGTGGAAGCTTGGGCGGAAAGTTTAGGGTGTCTGCCGCAGGGACGCGGCAGGCAAGCCCCCACGGATGGGTTCACGGCGTCCCTAAACTTTTCGCCCACGTTTCCGCTTGGAGCGAAGAACGCCTTGAGGTTTTTACGGTTTTGGGCAGTTGGCGCGGGGGGCTTGGCGGAATGTTGGCATTGCCTCAGCGCTAAGTTGTTCGAGGGCGTCGATACGTGTTTGCGGCGATGGGTGCGTGGAGAGAAACTCTGGTGGCGTTGGACCACCTTGTTTCGCCATATTGCGCCATAACTCAGCAGCTTCGCGTGGATCATAGCCCGCAGCAGCCATATAGCGCATTCCTAATTCGTCAGATTCGCTCTCGTGAATACGCGAGTATGGCAAGATGTAGCCCAATTGCACACCGACCCCGAGCACCCCCATGATAAGCGCCGCTTGGTCGCTATCCATTTCCTGACCAATGAGCATCCCGCCAAGTTGCAGGCCCAGACCTGCCGCGAACTGATTCGACATCCGCTCGTTGCTGTGTTGCGCGATGACATGACCAATCTCATGGCCAATGACAGCAGCGAGTTGGTCAGGGGTTTCGGCAACATTGATGAGTCCGATGTAAACGCCGATCTTACCGCCAGGTAAAGCAAATGCGTTCACCTGCTCACTTTCAAATACCGTAACGTCCCATTGCTGCTGCGACCAAGGCGATGGCAGTACGGCAATGAGGTCGTTGGTAATACATTGCACGTATTGATTGAGTGCAGGGTCTTGCGAAACTTTTTCTTTTTCTTTGATAGAGCTGTAGCTTTGCGCACCTAATTGAGCCAGCTCATCACTGCTAAACAGTTGCAATTGCGAACGACCTGTTGGTGATTGCGTACAAGCCGCTAAACCGACTACTGCCGCTGCAATTAAAGCCTTCTTAAAGGTGCGCATATGCTTTCTCCTAGCTCACACCTCCGCGCTTAGCTACGGAGGTCATCAAAGAAACGTTTCACGCCATCGAAAAAGCCTTTTTCTTTTGGTCGATAGCGCGCGGCTTCCTCACCGCTACCCATCGAATCATCGAGTTGGCGTAATAAATCTTTCTGTTCATCTGACAAGTTCACTGGTGTTTCCAGTACCACTTTACAGATCAAGTCACCGGTGGCACCCGTGCGAACTGAGCGAACCCCCTTGCCACGCATACGGAAGAGTTTGCCGGTTTGGGTTTCCGCCGGAATCTTTAATTTCACTTTGCCATCTAAGGTCGGAACTTGAATTTCGCCGCCCAACGCAGCATGAGTGAAACTTAAAGGTACTTCACAATACAGGTTATTGCCATCGCGTTTGAAAATCGGGTGCTCTCGAACATGTACTTGCACATACAAGTCGCCCGCTGGAGCCCCCATCTCGCCCGCTTCACCTTCACCATTTAAGCGGATACGGTCACCGGTATCAACGCCTGCCGGAATTTTTACATTCAAGGTCTTCGTGCGTTCGACACGGCCTTCACCGTGACAGGTACGACATGGGTCCTTAATAACCTTGCCACGACCGCGGCAATGAGGGCATGGCTGTTGCACCGCGAAAAAGCCTTGGCGCATTTGAATATGGCCTGCACCGTGACAGTGCGAGCAGGTTTCTGCGCTACTGCCATTGCGTGCGCCTGAACCATCACAGTCTTCACACTCGGACAATTTTGGAATCTTTAATTCAACTTCTTTGCCGCGAACAGCTTCTTCCAGCGACAATTCGAGGTTGTAACGTAAGTCGGCACCGCGTTGCGCTTGTGCGCGACCACCGCCACGACGGCCGCCACCAAAGATATCACCGAACACATCACCAAAAATATCCGCGAAGTCAGCTGCGCCAGCACCACCGCCACCAAAGCCACCTTGGCCTTGCTCAAAGGCTGCGTGCCCGTATTGGTCATAGGCCGCACGTTTTTGCGGATCCATGAGGACCTCGTACGCTGCTTTGACTTCTTTAAACTTAAGCTCAAGCTCTTTATCACCCTTGGTACGGTCTGGGTGATACTTCATCGCCATGCGCTTATAAGCTTTTTTGATGTCGCGTTCGCTGGCATCTCTGCTTACGCCCAGCACTTCATAAAAATCTGGTTTCGCCATAATCTTGCGTCTTCCACTTTTCTAAATTTGCTTTGTCCTGACACAAACACACGGAGGCCACCTGCTGGCAACCCCCGTGCGTTGTTATCACAGACACCCGGTGGGCGTATGTTTACTTTTTCTCGTCGTCTTTGACTTCTTCAAACTCAGCATCAACAACGTCATCGTCTTGCTTCGCTTGTTGCTCACCAGCACCTGCATCAGCGCCAGCTTGCTGTGCTTTTTGTTGTGCCGCTTCCATGAGCTTGCTAGAAGCTTCGATCAAGGCCTGCTGCTTGGCTTCGATTTGTTCTTTATCGTTGCTCTTCACAGCCGCTTCAAGTTCACTGATAGCCGCTTCGATTTTCTCTTTCTCAGCACTATCTAAGCTGTCGCCAACTTCTTCAAGTTGCTTACGGGTTGCATGCACAAGGCCGTCAGCTTGGTTGCGAACCTGCACCATTTCCTCGAACTTACGATCTTCTTCAGCATGCGCTTCAGCGTCACGTACCATTTTTTCGACGTCGTCATCGCTCAAGCCTGAAGAAGCCTTAATGGTGATCTTCTGCTCTTTACCAGTGTCTTTGTCTTTCGCCGACACATGTAAGATACCGTCAGCATCAAGATCAAAGGTTACTTCGATTTGCGGTACGCCACGTTGAGCCGGACGGATACCTTCTAAGTTAAACTGACCAAGTGATTTGTTGTCGGCAGCGCGCTTACGCTCACCTTGAATCACATGGACGGTTACCGCTGACTGATTGTCTTCGGCAGTTGAGAAGGTTTGCGACTGTTTCGTAGGAATCGTCGTGTTCTTCTCAATCAACTTGGTCATCACGCCGCCCATGGTCTCGATACCCAGCGACAATGGGGTTACGTCAAGCAACAGAACGTCTTTCACGTCACCTTGCAATACACCCGCTTGGACCGCAGCACCTACCGCTACCGCTTCATCAGGGTTAACGTCACGACGTGGTTCTTTACCGAAGAAATCGGTCACGGCTTGCTGTACTTTCGGCATCCGTGTTTGACCACCTACCATGATGATATCTTGGATATCACTCACTGATAGATCCGCGTCAGCAAGTGCTTGTTTTACTGGCTCCAATGACTTGGTGATCAAGTCTTCGACCAGTGACTCAAGCTTCGCACGCGTTACTTTAATCGCTAAGTGCTTAGGACCGGTGTTGTCTGCAGTGATGTACGGCAGGTTTACTTCGGTCTGCTGTGCTGATGACAATTCAATCTTCGCTTTCTCAGCAGCCTCTTTCAGACGTTGCATCGCTAACGGATCTTTGCGTAAGTCGATGCCTTGGTCTTTATTGAACTGCTCTACTAAGTAGTTGATCAAGCGGTTATCGAAGTCTTCACCACCAAGGTGCGTGTCACCATTGGTCGCCAATACTTCAAAGGTGTGCTCGCCTTCAACTTCGTCGATTTCGATGATTGAGATATCGAAGGTACCACCACCTAAGTCATATACTGCGATGGTGTTGTCACCTTTCTTCTTGTCCATACCGTACGCAAGAGCTGCGGCGGTTGGCTCGTTGATAATACGCTTCACTTCAAGACCAGCGATACGACCCGCATCTTTGGTTGCTTGACGCTGCGCATCGTTAAAGTAAGCCGGAACCGTAATAACAGCTTCAGTTACTTTCTCACCAAGGAAGTCTTCTGCGGTCTTTTTCATCTTCTTCAAGATTTCCGCAGAAATTTGTGGTGGCGCTTTCTTGTCATCGTTGATTTCGACCCAAGCATCGCCATTGTCAGCTTCGACGATTTTGTACGGCATAATGCCGATATCGCGCTGGACTTCCTCGTCTTTAAAGCGACGACCGATCAAGCGCTTGATTGCGAAAAGGGTTTTATTCGGGTTGGTTACCGCCTGGCGCTTGGCCGGCTGACCCACTAATGTTTCACCGTCGTCGGTAAACGCAACCACTGAAGGGGTTGTACGATCACCCTCAGCGTTTTCGATAACGCGTGCTTTGTCGCCGTCTAATACAGCAACACATGAGTTAGTCGTACCTAAATCAATACCAATAATTTTGCCCATGACTGTCTCCAAACTCCAACATTCAAATTACTTTGTTATTCCTGATATGGGGCATCTTTAACTTTTTTCAATGCCCACTCAGGTATTTCATCTTTGGTTGACAGTGTTATGGGGTTGCGAAAAAGGATTACAAGTCTTGTGGTTAATTTTTTTCTTAAATCCAGCCTTTTGGACGTGCTGCCTTCGGGTAATCCTGCATGCCAAGTGCCTGTTGCAGCCAAAGCTCGTGCGGCGGTAGCATTTGTCGCGCCATTTGAAGGCGTTGCAAAATCGCTGGATTCACTTGTGTGGGTGGACGACGCTCACCGAACCACTGATCACATTCTTTTTGCAGGAATTCCATGCCATAGAGAATGCACTCGTAACTTTCATGATTCCATAGGCCGCCGGTATCAACCGGTGCACGTGCATCTTGCCGGCCATTCCCGATAGGTGGTAGCGCGGACGTGTCTTGCCCTAACATGGCAGCAAAGTTTTGGTCTTGGAAATCATGCGGACTTGGCGGCTTGCGGCGCCAGTAGTCAAATTTTGCCTGTAAACGGTCGGTGATATGCTCTCGCTCTTGCACAGTACGCCAGAACTCCGTGTCGGTGCGCTTGGTGAGGCAATAGTGCATATTAATGAAATCAAGGATCTCATAGTAGCGGTTGGTCATCAGGCGATTGTAGCGCGCGGCGAGCATCTCTTGGTCTTCACGACGCCATGGGAAGTGCTCCGCCAACAAGACCGCGCCCAAGTCACTCAGGTAGAGGCCTGTTGACTCTAACGGCTCAATGAAGCCACCAGAAAGACCGATAGCAACGCAATTGCCCTGCCACTGTTGATGACGACGGCCGGCTTTAAATGGAATAAAGCGACACGGTAAATCGTCTGTATTACCGCCCTGGTAAGCACGCATTTCACGCTCGGCAGCTTCTTCGTCAATAAAGGCACTGGAATGCACATAGCCAATCGAACGACGGGTTTGCATAGGAATGTCCCAGATCCAACCGTTCGACAACGCTGTGGCGGTCGTATAAGGCCGCACCATGCCGGGGTAATGCGTGTCATAGGGCACGTGCATTGTCACCGCACGATCGCAAAGCAGGTACTTGCCAAAATCCTCGTAGCCGACGCCCATTTCTTTTTCTAACAGCAGCGAGCGGAAACCCGTACAGTCGACAAAAATATCGGCCGTGATTTCTTGGCCTTTGTCAGTGGTGACGCTGGCAATATCGCCATTGGCGTGCTTTTTCACCTGCGCCATGTTAGCCTTGGTATGCACCACGCCACGCGCCGTGGAGAAATCGCGTAAATAGTCGGCAAACTTTTGCGCATTCATTTGGTAGGCATAGTTGAGCCGTGCGCCCATGCGCCATTCACCAAACATAACTGGAGCGCGACCCCACTCACAAATGAGCGGCTGTATGGAACAAGTTTCCATGAACGGCACACTGCGGTCAGAGCGCAGCCAGTTACTGCCAGCATAATCGATGGGGTGGGTGCGTAAACTACTGAACGGGTGATGGTAGAAGCTATTGTCGTTATGCACCCAATTCACGTACTTAATCGACTGTTTAAACGTACCTTCGGTAACGCGCATGAATTCCATTTCATCGATACCAATAGCCGCTAATAGGTGTCGCATCGACGGAATGGTTGCTTCACCAACTGAAATACGGGGTGTATCCGGTGACTCGAGCAGTTCGATATCAACGCGGTGGTCATTACCACGACGATTCAGCGCACCATTAAGATAAGCAGCTGCCATCCAGCCTGCCGAGCCGCCACCGACAATAAGAATCTTCCGCTTTTCCATACCCAACTCCGCTTATGCTTTGTAATTATGAATCGTAACCTAACAGCGCCCGCAAACCTGGAGCAGCGTAATCCACCAATTTGCGCTGTTGTTCAGGAAGCTCATTGGGAATTGAAAATGCCGTATTGCTGAGGTTGTCGCGATAGGTACCGCTTTGCTCACGGTCGGCCCCCACACGAATGCGCTCACGCCAGTCCGCGGGGAATTCACGTAAGTTCAGTGGCGCCAGCAACTCGCGGAAGTAGGTTTCAGCAGCGTCGGTATCGAGATTCACAACATGATCGCGAAGTTCTTCGTAGCGCACCAGTTTCACTCCGGTACCCAACCATGCCGCAGCGTTGTTATCGAAGATATCGGCCAATGAGGGAACCTTCTGATGGATACCAAAAATCATCATATTGAGGATTTCTTCGAGGTTTATTTGGCCCGCTTTAAGATGCTCAAGGTTGCCTTGGAAATTGTCTGACAGGAAGAAACGTGCGCGCGCTAAAACCCAATCATACGGGTCTCGAACGACGACAATATGTTGGGCTTTGTGCAACGCAATGCAGGCCTCATCGGAGAACAGCAGATGCCCCCAACTTAATTTCGGCTGCAACGGGTTAAAAGCACCAACATGCTGACGCAAAACCGGGATCTGAATAAAAGTATCGTGGTATTGCTGATTCACTGGAACAAACATCCGAAAGATATTGCGGATGAGGTGCGTACCACATTTAGGAACTGAATTTAAAAATACGGGAACGGTTAGAACTTGTTGTTCAAAGTCCTGATTACGCTCGTTAAGGGTATCAGGCTTAGTCACAATACGCGCCATTGTCTACTCACTGTTGTTGTTATTAGTTCTATGAGTGTGCCATTTTCATGGCCTATAAAAAAGAAAATGCCGACAAAAAGTCGGCATTTTATCTTAGTGCTTGTCTCTACACTGCTAATTAAAAGTCGTAAGCAATGTTGACGAACGCACGGCGACCTAACCAGTCATACTGACTGTAGAACGCTGCGTTACCTACACGTGTAGTATAGGCGTTCGATGAAATTTGCGGTGCTTCTTTATCGAATGCATTCGCAACACCGAACGTCACGCTAAGACCCTCATCTATGAAGTCACGCGTCACAGAAAGTGCGTGATACGTAACTGAAGGCGTTGCTAGGTCAACTCGAACGGTTTCCCCCCAGTAAGTTGCATCATCACGGTACTCACCGTCACCATAAAACTCATGGTTCGACGCATCACCGATATAACGGGCGGTCCAGTTAAAGGTCCAATCGCCTTTCATCATTGCGAAGTTGAAGTTACCTACGTGCTCAGGACGACCTAAGCGGCCAGCGCGGTCTTGACGCTCACTGGTAGGCAACAACTTGCTCGAAGCTTCGATTTGGTAAGTGTGCTCATAGCTCAATTCGAACTCAGCAAAATCAGTAGAGAACGGATAGCTCATTTGCAAATCGATACCACGGTTGACCTGACTCGCAATGTTCAGGTACTCACCTTGGACTTCTTCGATACGTAAGTCAGTATCGTTACGGAAGAACTGATCACACAACGGCTCGGTCGAGAAGTTCTGAGATGCATAGCAACCACCAACAATTTCACCCGCTGACAGAAGCGTTACCTCACCTTCAATTTCGATATCGAAATAGTCAATACTCATCGCAAAATCAGTGAAACTCGGTGTCCATACTACGCCTAAAGTTCGCGCAGTTGAGGTTTCTGCTTTCAGCTTACCGAAACCACCTCCGGTGACAACCTCTGCAGAAATCGCACCGCCCGGATAATCGTCTGGAATACCGTCAGCCGCACAATTCGCCGCTACGATGTCAGAAGTACTGCCATCCTCAACGCCTTGCCCCCAACGAACACATGGGTCGATACGCTGACCTACGAAGCTTGTTTGGTCATTCAAGAACAGCTCATACAGCGCTGGTGAACGGAACGAGGTGCCTTGTGATGCTCGAACGCGTAGGTCTTCAGTAATCGACCAGTTCAAACCCATTTTGTATGTTGTATCACTGCCGTAAGTCGATACATCAGTGAAGCGCCCTGAAATAGATGCGTCGAGTCTTTCAACTAATGGTAAATCTCGGACAACTGGAATCTGTAATTCTGCGAAAGCTGCGCGAGTGAGTGATTTACCGCGGGTGATACCTGCTGATGACATGCCCCAACTGTTCCCCTGCAGCGTTACTTCTCCAGGAGTATCGTTGATTTTATCTTGTTGGAATGACAAGCCTGCAGCCATGCCGACAAAGCCAGCTGGAAGCTCCATCAAGTCGCCCGTGATAATACCTTCCAGCGTACGTTGTTCGTAGATGGTGTTACCGGTTTCGCTGCCAAACAAGAAGTCTTGCATTTCCGGGCTGATGTTACCCGCCAAGAATTGCGGATCGAGCCATGGAATATCTTTACACGGAATGCCACGTACCGACAGTTCCATGCCTTCACATGAACCTGTTAGGAAGTTCTGATCGAAGATAGCGTCTTGATAGATGATTTTCTGCTGATAATCACCGTCACTGCGGCTGTCTTGATAGTTAATATCCCAGTACCAATCGCCAATAGAGCCTTCGATTCCGGCCACAAAACGACGGTAATCAACGGTGATTTCACTACCAGAATGATCAGTGATCGCGGTTGGGCTTAACCACTGTGCACCCGTCCACCCTTCACTGCGCGAATCGCCAGCGAAGAAGTTTTCGTTGTAGATGTAGCTCCAGAACTGACGATAACCATTGGTGGTGGTTTTACGACGGTTTAGCAACACCTCTGTGTACAAAGTAGTGGTATCTGATGCCCAGTATTCACCTTCAACGAAGACGGTTGCGACTTCGGTTTCTGGCGACAAGGTTTCAAGATCTTGGAAAGGATGGTCAGCATTGGTTACGCCGAAAGATTCGCGGTCGTAAGCAACTGGGTACCAGCCTTCTGGCGTACGCATTGAGTTAGGGCCGGTCGCACGCTCATTAAACGAATCGAGGTATTGACCTAAGTCGCCATCGTAATCGTACTGCGCTTTCGCGCCTGGAGGAACTTCGTCAGAGTAATCATAAATCCAAACATGACCCCAAAGTAAGTCGTTACAATGGTATTCGTTGGTACGCGGGTCAACTACATCAACACGCTCACCTGAGTCTGGATCAAAGAAGTACGGGTTTGCACAAGCAAACACATCACGGTCACCGCGCGCAAGCTCTTGAGTACGCTGATAGTCACCGACTACGCGCACTGAACCGCTGTCAAAGCTGCGGCCCATAGTACCGCTTAGGCGGAACTGCGCACCGCCGTCGTCCATCGGCTGACTCATGTTCAAGTTGAGGCTACTTTCATCACCTGATTTGGTGATGATGTTCACAACACCTGCAACCGCATCAGAACCATATAGTGAAGAGGCACCATCTTTCAGGATCTCAACACGCTCAACGGCAGACAAAGGCATGATGTTTAAGTCAAACGCAGAAACCTGACCACGCGTACCCGCAGGACCGATACGACGGCCATTCAAGAGTACGAGAGTACGGTTTGCGCCGAGGCCGCGAAGTGAGAAGGTTTCAGTACCTGTACCACCTTCAGTTACGAATGCAGTAGAAGTCGCAGCGGTGATCTGGTTTGAACCAGCTGCTACAGTTGAGGTGCGCAGCAAGTCACCTAGAGTGACAAGACCTTGGTCAACCGCGTCACTCGCATTGATGATCTCTACAGGCGCCGCTTGGTCTAAACCATCAGTGCGAATACGCGAACCAAGTACTTGGATTTTTTCTTGCGGCTCTTCTGCAACCGCATTATCGTTTTCGTCGTCAGAGCCGGTGTCTTGCGCAAATGCTGCTGGGCTAGTTGCGGCAAAAACGCAGCCCATAGCAATCGCCAAGCGACTCAGCTTCAACTCTTCGAGGAATGTAGTCATAAGACGTCCTTTATTGTTTTTATGATAATTATCATCAGGGAACAGGAAAGCGCAGGCTTTGCCCCTAACAAATGATAATAAACCATAAAAACGAGTTTACAACCCAAAATGCGGGATTGGACGTCTTACTCGTTTAATTCGTCCGTCTTACGACGGTTTAGTTTTTGACCACCATCACCATCGCCGGACGTAGCAATCGGCCACTCAAGGTGTAGCCTTTTTGCATGACCGCTAGGATAGTGTTGTTGTCTTTACCCTCAGCCGCTTGCATCGACATTGCTTGATGTAAATCCGGATTGAAAGCTTCGCCCTCTTCGCCGACAGCCTCTACGCCAAACTTATTGAGCGTGCTCAACAGACTCTTATGCGTTAACTCGATTCCCTCGAGGAAGTTGGCATTAATGGTTTCTTCCTGATCCGCAATCGCTAATGCGCGCTCAAGGTTGTCAACCGTGGTCAGAAGCTCATTGGCGAACTTCTCTAGCGCAAACTTGTGGGCTTTCTCTACATCTTGCGCCGCGCGGCGACGCACGTTTTCCATTTCTGCCACGGCACGCACAGCGCGGTCCTTTGACTCATCGGCACGCTGCTCGGCTTGACTCAAAGCTAATTCAAGTTCAGCGATACGCTCGTCTGCTGCGGTCGACAATAGTTCCTCTTCATTTGTGTCCGTAGCATTACTTTCTGTCTGCTCGGTCGTCACTTGCTCGTGCTCCTCAGCTGCAACTTTTTGCTCATTTTCCTTCGCAGAATCGTGTTGGGTCATGTTTCGTTACTCTTTCAATGTGATATAACTAAGCTTGTGCTCAGTTATGGGGGCGTGATTTTTTGATTCAAGGTATTTTGCATAAAAATCGAGGGAAGTTTTATGGCGAATCCACAGGCGCTAGCCTTTCAACGCATTGCTCTACTCGGTAAGGTCAACCATGAGGCGACCCGTGCCACGCTCCTTACCTTGGAACAAGAGCTGGGCGCCCTTGGCTTGGACGTCATTATTGAAGAACGCACCGCACAACAACTGGATAAGCGCGAACGTCGAACACTTCCACTTGAGCAACTCGGTGAAGCGGCAGATCTTGCCGTGGTCGTTGGCGGTGATGGTAATATGCTCGGCGCAGCGCGAATTCTTTGCGAGTTTAACGTCGCGGTGGTCGGCGTCAACCGCGGCAACCTTGGCTTTCTGACCGATATTGACCCCGACCATGTGATGCAACAGTTGCGTGCGGTATTAAACGGCGATTACATCACCGAGGAGCGCTTCTTGCTGCAAGCAGAAGTGATCCGAGACGGCCATCGTCATAACGTCGGACGCGCCATCAACGAAGTGGTACTGCATTCCGACAAAGTCGCACATATGATCGAGTTCGAGGTCTATGTTGACAGTGACTTCGTCTACAGTCAGCGCTCTGATGGCCTCATCGTCAGCACTCCAACCGGTTCTACTGCCTATTCTCTTTCTGGTGGCGGCCCGATTTTGACGCCCGGTTTAGACGCCATTAGCTTGGTGCCAATGTTCCCGCACACCTTAAGTAGCCGCCCAATCGTGGTAGGTGCTAATTGCACGCTGCACCTAAAACCCTCACCCGACAACGGCAACCTGCAATTAAGTTGTGATGGTCACATGCGCATGGAGGTACTCCCCAAAGATGAGGTGTTGATTCACAAATACGCCTATACCCTCACCCTTTTGCATCCAAAAGATCATAGTTACTTCAAAGTCTTACGTAACAAACTCGGTTGGGGCAGTCGACTCTTTTAAGCACTGGCTTGCATTACTGTATAAATACTGTATAACTACTGTATGTAAACACAGTAGTTGTAGCACGTTATGCGTAAGGAGCTTTCTATGTTGGTGCATCTACACGTTCGCAATTTTGCCGTGGTACGGCAACTCGACGTTGATTTTAAACAAGGTATGACAGCCATCACTGGCGAAACCGGGGCAGGTAAATCCATTGCACTGGACGCCTTAGGGCTGTGTCTTGGTGATCGTGCCGATAGCGATACGATACGCCCAGGTGCAGAAAAGGCCGAAGTCATCGCCAGTTTCCAGTTAGTGACCGCAGGCCCAGCGGATGCATGGCTAAAAAGTCAAGAGTTGAGCGATGAGGCGGAACCCGATCACTGCGTATTGCGTCGGGTGATTACCCGTGAAGGACGCTCTAAAGCTTGGATCAACGGCTGCCCCGTGAATGTGACGCAACTGAAGCAACTGGCACCATTACTCGTCAACATTCATGGCCAACACGAGCATCAGTTGTTAACTAAGCCAGAACATCAACTCGAACTTTTAGATGCTTACGCGCGCCACGCTGATTTATTGAACGAAGTAAGCGAGGCTTACCGTCAGTGGTACAGCTTACGGAAAGAACAAAAGCAAGCTTTGCAACAACAAGAAGAACGTCAAGCGCGGGCGCAATTGATTCGTTATCAAGTTGAAGAACTCGACCAGTTTGCGCTGCAAGAAGGTGAATATGAAGAGCTCGAGCAACTTCACAAGAAGCTTAGTAATAGCTCCGCTCTGCAAGAAGACAGTCAATTTGCAGTGAACGCCCTGTTTGAGGGAGAGCACAACAATGCCTACGGACTTGTGCAAGCGGCTGTGCAAAGATTAGAGCAGCAACTGGACAATGACCCTGAACTGGAACCTGCGGTGAAGATGCTGCGTGAAGCGAGCGTACAGATTGAGGAAGCGGCACGTGAGTTGCGCCACTACAGTGATGCTATTGAGTTGGATGAAGCTGAGCTGGTCAATGCCGAAAAACGTGTCACACAAGCGGTTCAATTAGCCCGAAAGCATCAAATTGAACCCACAGCTTTACCTGGTCTTCACAAGCAACTTACCAGCGAATTAGCAGAACTTGATGCCGCTGCTGATGCGTTAGCAAATTCAGATGAAGCAGTACAAGCTGCAGCCAAACATTACCGTAAATGCGCAGCTAAACTCTCGACCCAGCGACAAAAAGCGGCACAAGAACTGAGTGAGCAGATTTCGCACTCAATGCGCGAACTAAATATGCCGCATGGCCGCTTCGTGATTGCCGTGGATCATCAAGCCGAGGCACCTGCAACGCGCTTAGGTACCGATAATGTGCAGTTCCAAGTGACCACAAACCCAGGACAGCCGCTACAATCGCTAGCTCGCGTTGCGTCAGGCGGTGAACTCTCGCGCATTAGTCTCGCCGTGCAAGTTATCGCGGCCGCACAAATGACAACTCCTACGTTGATGTTTGACGAAGTCGACGTGGGCGTGAGTGGTGCGACTGCGGCAACTGTCGGCAAACTTTTGCGACAGCTCGGCCAACAGAACCAAGTGATCTGTGTTACCCACTTACCGCAAGTCGCAGCTCAGGCTCACCAGCAATTGCGCGTCGATAAAACAACCGATGGTGAGCACACTGAAACACAAATGGTCACACTCGATCATGATAACCGCGTTATTGAGTTAGCCCGCCTGCTCGGCGGTGATCGAATTACCGATACGACTAAAGCAAATGCGAAAGAGTTACTCGCCAACGCCAGTTGAGTGAACGTTTCCACAATTATTCGGTCAATCTAAACACTGCAAGGCTAGTTATTCGGCCTTGCTTTGTTTATCATCGGAACTATTGAACTCCATAAAAAAGAAGTTAAGTCGCATTTATGAAGAAATTATTGTTGGCAGGCCTAGTGATCACCCTTAGTGGTTGCTCCGTATTTGATGGTCTAGTGCACCGAATTGATGTGCCACAAGGCAACTACTTAGAACAACGTGACGTTGACCAATTACGTATCGGTATGTCGAAAGAACAAGTTAATTATGTTCTAGGGGCTCCCGTCGCTGAGAACGTTTTCGCAGACGACACTTGGTACTATGTTTTTAACATGAATTCAGGTAGTGGGAATGATTACCGTCGCAGTGTGACGCTGACCTTTGTCGATAATCAACTGAGCGATTACGCTGGCGACTTTGATCGCCCTAAGAACTTTGACACGCCGCTGGATCAATAATCAGGCTGTTGCCAGCGCACTTCCGTCATTTTAAGCACAACATGGGGAGTGTATGGAACCGAGCAGCCGCCTCGAGCGCTTTACTGACATTATAAAAAGTCCGACAGACCATCGCGATTACGCGATGGTGACCTTGTCGAATGGTTTACGCTGCACGCTTGTTCATGACCCAGAAGCTCATCAAAGTACAGCAGCCCTGGCAGTTGCCGCAGGTCACTTCCAAGATCCCCTCGAAAACCAAGGTCTCGCGCATTTTCTCGAGCATATGCTTTTTTTAGGAACTGAAAAGTATCCTGAAGCCACTGCCTATCAAGACTTTATTCACCAACACGGTGGCCACCACAACGCGTGGACCGGAACCGAGTACAGTAGCTATTATTGCAGCGTCGACGCGCCTAGCTTTGCCGAAGCACTGGATCGTTTTTCACGTTTTTTCTATCAACCGACATTCAATCCCGAGTGGATTGCAAAAGAAGTCAATGCCATTGAGTCCGAGTTCCAGTTAAAACGAAAAGACGAGCTTCGGCGGCTGTATCAGGTGCATAAAGTCACTGCTAACCCAGCGCATCCGTTTTCTAAATTTTCGGTTGGGAATTTTAATACGCTCACTAACAAAGGCGACACGACTGGCCTCGATCAGCACATGCGAAGCTATTTTTCGACTTGGTACCGAGCCAACCGCATGACACTCGTTCTGGCAGGACCGCAATCGCTTGATGAACTCGAAACATTGGCGATTGCATGTTTTCAGTCGATCCCAGGTAACGGTGCCACCGTTACCCCCGAACAGGCGCCACTTTATTTGCCTGAACAAACCGGCATACAGCTCCATGTGCGCCCACTCAAGGATGCTCGGCGACTCATACTCGCCTTCGCTTTACCCAGCATTGACAAAGACTACCCATACAAGACAACCAGTTTCATTGCCCATTTATTGGGTTATGAAGGTCCTGGTAGCCTCTATGCCGAGCTGCACCATGCCAATTTAATTAATAGTCTGGCCGCAGGTGGCGGCATTAGCGGTAGTAACTTCAAAGACTTTAATCTGAATATGCAACTTACCGAATATGGGTTGCAACACACCGATCGGATTATTGCGGAAGTATTAGCCGCTATCGACCGTATAAAGCATGAAGGGCTTGAAGACTGGCGTTACAAAGAGCGACAAGTTGCGATTGCCAACGCGTTCCGTTTTCAGGAACCGGCCCGAACCGCAGATTTAGCCCCTCAACTCGCTATTAATATGCATCATTATCAGCCACACGATTTAATCTTTGGTGATTATCGTATGGACCAACTGAATGTCAGTAAGGCGCGCGAACTGTTGGACTGCATGCGCGCTGACAATTTACGCGCGACACTTATTCACCGTCAGGTTGAGGTTGATCAACACGAGCCGATTTATGGTACTGATTATCAGGTGCGTCCGTTTACCGAAGCGCAGCTGGAGTTTTGGCAAAGTGCCGAGGTCTCGGCAATTCAGTTACCTGGACCCAACCCTTATTTGCACCCTTTACGGCCACCGCAAGCGCTTAGCGAACCGGTCTCGCGCGACCCACGCCAGCATCAGTTAGCCGATGGGCTAACCTTGTGGCATTTGCAAGACCCTGACTTTCGGGCGCCAAAGGCCCATATTTATTGTCAATTTACGCTACCGAATGTCACCGCAAGTGCGACCCACTATGCCAGTGCACGATTATGGTGCGAGTTGATGATCGACCGCCTCAATGAGGACTGCTACGATGCAGAAATTGCCGGCTTGCATTTCAATATTTATCCGCAGCATTATGGTATCACTTTGCACATCAGTGGTTACTCGCAAGGAATTGTAGAGCTCAGCCGAGATTTGCTCGAGCGGCTACAAACAACTCGGTTCAGTGAATCGCGTTTTGCCGATATTAAACAAAAGCTGTATGTCAATTGGCAGTCGGCCCTCGCCAATAAACCATTGAACCTTTTGTTTGCCCGGTTAAATGTACTTTTGCAGCCGCACATGTATGCACTCAGCGATCTTGCCGAAGCACTGGCGCAAATTACGCGCTCAGGCTTTGACGATTGGCAACAGCAGCTATTTGCAGAGGTTGAGTTAAAACTGTTTGCCCATGGCGACCTCACCCAAGAAACACTGCGTCCGTTAACCGAGTGCGCTCAGCAGACCTTTAGCATGCAGGCAAATCTGCAAGCGAATATGCCAGCGACACGCGACCTCGCCGAACTAAAGAGTTCGGGAAAGCTTGAAACGCGCGGGCAGCTTCTGACACGGCATACCGACCATGCCGCCATGTTGGTAATTCAAGGCAGCGATACCAGTGTCTTGCAGCAAACCTGCATGTTATTACTCAATCAATTTATTCAGCCGCATTTATTTAATGAGCTGCGAACTCGCCAACAGCTTGGCTATCTGGTGGGAAGTACCTATATGCCGATTGAGCAGCGCCCGCACCTGTTGATGTATGTGCAATCAAGTAATTCGAAGGCGCCCGAGCTATGTAAGGCCATCGAAGCGTTCCGCAAGCATTTTTTGCAGCAATTTGATGAGCGCATTCACGACGAATTAGACCAAGTGAAGGGGCACCTTATTCGTAAGTTACGCGAACCTGACACGAATTTGAGGTTACGTAGTCAACGTTTGTGGAGCACAATTTCGCCAACTGACGTAAGTTTTGACCGCCTCGAAAAAATGGCTCAACAGCTAGAAGTCAACACAACTTCTTTTTTCATCAAAGAATTAGCTGAAATACTAGCTACAACAGGGCATCAAGGCTATATTACCGCGAGTCCTAAAGAACTTTGACAGCCCCTAAATTATTGGGTAAGTTGAGCGGTATAACAAAAATAAGAGTTGTGCCGAAACACAACCCACCAATGGGATGACACGTGCGCTTTAATACACAATTTAGAAAGTGGTGGATAGCTTGTACCCATAACAGAATCGTTCTGGGGCTTAGCGTTGCCACTTTTTTAGTAATCTTCACCAGTGTATTTGGCATCCCCACAGCCTCTGCGCAAGTTGCCTCTGGCAACGATTGGCGGGTTGAGCTGATAACGTTGCGCGTAGCAAATAAACCCATTAGCGCAGACACTCTTGATGAACGCAACCTCGCGCAACTCTATAACGCCACACAACTTCACGTACCTCGCCTGCAAGAGCCGCTAACTATCGAGTTTGGAGCTCCTTACGCTCCTAGTGCGCAGAAACTCCGCTACCGCTATAAGTTAGACGGCTTTGACGCCAACTGGATTTACACAGACGCAGATTATCGCCGCGCAACCTATACTAATCTTGATTTTGGTAGCTATACCTTTCGTGTAGAAGCCTCGCCTAACGGTAATTACTGGTTCGGTACCCGTACCATTGAACTTGATGTTGCAGCACCGCTCTGGCTATCGCCATGGGCTATCGCCTTTTATGCCGCGCTGCTGATTGGTGTTTTAGTCGGCGTAGGCGCTATCATCAGTACGCGCCGCCAAGCCATTCACCTGCTGCGTGACAGCGAAGAACGGCTAAAACTGAGCTTGTGGGGCAGTGGCGACCAATTGTGGGATTGGCATATCGATACTGACGAGTTGCACCGTCATAATACCTGGCGGCAATTAAAGACCTTTCCCGAAGATGGGATTCGCTACGGTGATGACAGTGGCAAATCCAACATCCATCCGGCCGACATTGCAAAGGTTCGTTGGACACTGCGAAATTATCTTGAAGGCAAAACCGACCATTATGAGCAAACCTACCGTGTCGCCTCAAACAAAGGTTGGATGTGGGTTCTCGACCGCGGCAAAATAGTCACCTACGATGACCAGCAACGTCCGCGTCGTATGACTGGTACCCTTAAAGACATCACGCCGCTGGTGACCGCTGAAGAACGGCTAAAAATGCTTGCCGCGTCCATCACCAATATCTCTGATGGCGTCTGCATTTACGATGCGCAATTCAACGTTGTTGAAACTAACCAGTCATTTACGCGCATCACCGGCTATCGTCGCGATGACATGATTGGTCGCTCCCTGCGTTTCAGCTTGTACAGCCCTGATCACCTTGAACAAATCAAGCAAATTGTCCAGCAACAAGGAACTTGGCACGGCGAGTTAGAGGACCTACGCAAAGACGGTACCGTGTACCAAATGGAATTAACCCTTGATGCTATTCGTGATGAAAGCAAAGAGATTTCCTATTACGTTGCTACGTTCTCAGATATCACCGATCGTAAAAACGCCGAGCGCGAACTACGGCGACTGTCGAACACCGATACTTTAACCGGTCTACCCAACCGTTCCTATTTCCAAGTAAGTCATTCGAATCTGGTGCGCAAACGCATTATGCATGCCCTCCTCTTGTTCGATCTCGATGACTTCAAGAAGATCAACGATTCCCTCGGCCACGAGGTCGGAGACCACTTATTAATGCATGTTGCCGAACGTGTCGGCGAAGTAGGCCGCCCGCAAGATACTTTCTATCGCCTCGGCGGTGATGAATTTATTCTGATGCTGGAAGACACGACCGATGTGCGCGTGATCACTTCTGCGGCGAAACGCATTCTTGAGTGTTTGTCCCAGCCGTTCCATATCAGCGGTCACGATATTGTGGTCAGCAGTTCCATTGGTATCGTGGTCTATCCGAACGACGGACAATCATCACAGGAACTCCTGCAGAATGCCGATACGGCGATGTACCATGCCAAAAATCGTGGTGGTGCAACCTATCAATTCTTTAATGAGTCGATGAACAAAAACGCAGTGCGGCGTTTACAAGTGGAGAACCAATTGCGCCACGCCCTACGCAATAACTATCTGCAAGTTCATTACCAACCAAAAGTTTCCTTGCGCTCAAATAAGTTCGTTGGCTTAGAGGCTCTAGTTCGGCTTGAAATCCCTGATGTGGGAGTGGTCAGTCCCGCAGACTTTATTCCGCTCGCCGAAGAAACTGGCTTGATTATCGATGTGGGTGAACGCGTATTACGGCAAACCTGTCGCGACATGCGTGAATGGGTTGAAGCAGGTGCCGTACAAGGCCGCGTTGCAGTTAACCTGTCCGCCAAGCAGTTCCTGCAGCCTGACTTAGCGAAGCGCATCATGAGTATCTTGCAGGAAGAGAAGCTGCATCCGAGCTACTTGGAATTAGAGATCACCGAAGGGGTTGTCATGGACGATCCTGAGCGAGCCATTGAAATCATGACCGAGCTGAATAACTTAGGCATTCACCTTGCACTTGACGACTTCGGCACCGGCTATTCATCGCTTGCCTATTTGAAGCGCTTCCCAATTCAAACACTGAAAATCGACAAAGCCTTCATTGACGACATTAATGGTGCTGAGCGCGATCGCAATATGGTCGCCTCCATTGTCGCCATGGCGCACAATCTCGGCCTCGATGTTGTTGCAGAAGGCGTGGTAAATCTTGAACAGGCAGCAACCTTGAACAATCTCAACTGTGAGTTTGCACAAGGCTTCTTATTTGCAGAGCCATTGCGTCGCGAGAATTTCTTAGCACACATTGGTACCACGCTGGCGACGCTAAAAAATAATCCTTAACGAGGCTGCCACAAAACGTTTTCGCGGCCTAAGGCGCGCAACAATGTCATGCGTTTTTGTGACATAAATAAAGGCAGGACGATCGGTCCAAGCATCAGCGCAGCAAAACCCCAACGTTTCGCTCCCATCGCATTACGTAAAGCTTGAACGTAAACCAAAAGCGCAGACAGCAAACAACACAGCGCAATCAACAAAACAACCTCCTCAAACAGGTGTTATGAAGCCGACATTAGCCGACTTCATAACGCCCTCACAACGTATTAATCGCCATCATTATAAAACGAACGGCCTTCATTTGCCATTTCGACTAACAATGGTGCTGGCTCATAACGCTCGCCATGTTCTTTGGCATAACCGCGTAATTGCCCGACCACCTCAGCAATGCCAAGGCTATCCATGTAGCGGAAAGGCCCACCACGGAACGGTGGGAAGCCGATTCCGAAAATAGCGCCAATATCGCCATCGCGTGGACTACGAATGATGTCTTCGGCCAGGCAATACGCAGCCTCATTGAGCATTAAGAAAACCGTACGACGTGCGATTTCTTTCGCACTCAGTTGCGCATTCGGTTGAATTCCTAGCAAGCTATAGACGCTGCTATCAACTTCTTTACCTGGTTTCTTACCGCTATAAGCATAGAAGCCTTTCTTATTCTTCTTACCCTTACGGTCGTCATCTAGCAGCTTGCTAAAGGCGTCTGGTGCGCGAAAACGATCGCCTAACTCATTCGCCATAATGGGCGCAACTTTAGCTGCAACATCAATACCCACCTCGTCCATTAGCTTCATTGGCCCCACTGGGAAGCCGAATTTCACCAACGCTTTGTCGACTACCTCTATAGGCTCACCACCAAGAACGATGCGCGCCGCCTCATTCATATAAGGCGCAAGGATGCGATTGACATAAAAACCTGCGCCGTCTTTGACGACAATCGGTGTTTTGCCTTGTTTCTTCGCCAACGCAACAGTGGTTGCAATGGTCTCATCGGAAGTTTTCGCATGGGTTATGATTTCCGCCAATGGCATTTTGTCGACCGGCGAGAAGTAATGCAGGCCAATCACATTCTCTGGTCGCTGCGCTTTGGCCGCAATCTGGGTGATCGGCAAACTCGAGGTGTTGGTAGCAAAAATCGTATGCTCTTGCGCATTAGCTTCGACGTCGGCAACCATCTTTTGCTTGAGTTCCAGGTCCTCAAAAACCGCTTCGATCACCAGATCCGTACGGGCAAAACCAGAATAATCTAAGGTACCGCTCAAGCGCAGCATAGTTTTCTCAAGTTCCGCACGGCGCATATGCTTGCGTTTTACCTTCTTGTTCAGCAAGTCATAGCTATATTTCATCGCATGCACAATGCCCTGCTCAGCGATATCCTTGATCCGTACCGGAATACCAGCTTTTGCTGCAGTAACATAGGCAATACCGCCACCCATAAGGCCACCACCCAGCACACCGACACGTTGAACAGTGGCCGGCTTCGTCGCGCCAGCACCGGTCTCTTTCTTCATTGCCGTTGTGGCAAAGAAAATACCACGCAATTGTTTCGATTCTGGGGTCATTGCCAGCATGCCAAACTGGCGCGCTTCGTACTGCAGCCCCTCTTCAAAGCCATGGTCAGCACCGTAGCTAATGGTGTCGATGATGGCATCAATCGCCGGGTAATTACCCTTCGCCTTCGCTTGCGCCTGTTCGCGGGCTTTCTTGAAAATAATACCGCGACCAAAGCTGGTGCCCTCAAGCCCTTTATTAATCAAGCTATGGTGCACCTTTTGTACTTTCGGTTTGCTATTCAGCGCTTTCTCAACGGCGGCCTCTAGCAAAATGCTAGCGGGCACCACATCATCTACAATGCCTTGTTTCTTCGCTTGCTTTGGACGCAACTGCTTACCCGCCAGGATTAAAGGCAACGCTTTTTGAATACCAATCAAACGCGGTAAGCGTTGCGTTCCGCCTGAGCCCGGCAACAAACCCAGCTGGACCTCAGGTAAACCTAATGAGGTTTTTTCGCTATCGGTACAGATGCGATAGTGACAAGCTAACGCCAGCTCTAAGCCACCACCTAAACAGGCACCGTCAATGGCAGCCACCACCGGCACCTTGAGTTGCTCGATGCGATCGAACATTGCCTGACCTTGTCGCGCTAGGCTCTCAGCATCAGCCGCATTCTCACATTCATCAATCATGCTGATATCGGCACCGGCAACAAACGAACCAGGCTTATCACTGATCACCACTACACCTTTCAGCGTACTGAGTTGTTCCAGCTTACCCAACACCTCGCTCACTTCTTCAGCGAAGCTGGCTTTTAGCGTATTCATCGACTCGCCTGGTACATCAATATGAATAACCGCGACGCCATCGTCACGCGTTTCAAGGGTAAATGCGCGTTTCGTATCAGTCATTAGTTACTCTCCAAAATCATTGCTGAACCGAGGCCACCTGCAGCACAGGCTGTGGTTAATGCGGTACCGCCTCCGCGTCGTTTAAGCTCACGTAGGGTTTGCGTAATCATCCGCGCTCCAGTTGCGGCAAATGGGTGACCATAAGCGATTGAGCCGCCTAAGACATTAAATTTGTCCATATCGATTTCGCCAATCGCTTCACTGCGACCCAGCTGCTCTTGCGCGAACTTCTTACTAGCAAACATTTTTACGTTAGCAAGAGTTTGTGCAGCAAACGCCTCGTGCATATCGATTAAGTCAAGATCGCTCAGCTTCATGCCTGCGCGATCCAGGGCGATCGGTGTCGCAAACGATGGTCCCATGAGCATATCTTTCTCTACGCCTATGGCACTAAATGCGTAGCTCTTGATGTAACCTAAAATCTCATAGCCTAGGGCTTTTGCCTTACTCTCTGTCATCAATAAAACTGCCGCAGCACCATCGGTTAACGGGGTACTGTTCGCGGCGGTAACCGAGCCGTGTTTGCGATCAAATACGGGGCGTAACTTAGCGTAGCTGTCGAGCTTGCTATCACTACGAATCGTATTGTCACGACGCAAGAAGTCTTTGTATGGCTCAGCAAAAGCAGTCATAACTTCATCATCAAGTTTGCCGGCTTCCCATGCCTCGTGGGCAAGACTGTGTGAGCGATGCGCTAAAGCATCTTGGTCAGCACGCTCGATACCGTGGGACTTCGCCATCTGCTCAGCCGTGTCGCCCATCGTTAAGCCGGTACTATATTCAGCAATCGCTGGCGGCACCGGTAAAAGATCTTTAAAACGCAGACGTTTCAAAATACTCAGGCGCTGTCCAAGGCTCCGTGCTTTATTTAAATCAACGAGTGCATGGGCAAGTTTGCGTGACACGCCAATCGGCAGCACTGAGGATGAATCGGCTCCGCCGGCGATACCAACACTAATATTGCCAGCCACCATGGTTTCTAAAACATTAACGGTGGCTTGAAAGCTGGTCGCACAGGCACGCGATACGCTGTAGGCATCGGTGCTAACCGGCAGGCTCGTGCCCAACACGATTTCACGAGCAATGTTCGGTGCCGATGGCATTTGCACCACTTGGCCGAACACTAGTTGCTCAACTTCTTTGCCGTCCAAGCCATAACGATTGAGCATTTCTTGCACAACCATTTTGCCTAAATCAAGCGCTGGGATACCATGGTAATAACTTGCTTGCTTGGCAAATGGTGTACGAAGCCCAGCGACCACCGCAATGCGGTCACCCTGTGGCGTAGTCAGTTGCTGACGTGACGTCATAGTTCACTACCTCTGTTCGGGAAATTGGCGGATTTCTGATCTGGTCAGACCTCACGATTTATTACAAATTCTAGCGGTTTCATCCCAAGAATTAAACTCTTGTTTTAGGTAAAGTACATACTAGAGTATAGACACAGCTACCACATTAGGGGTTAACATGGCCGCAGAACAGTTCCAAAGCCTGCGAAATTACTTAGACAGCCAAGTGCTCGGGCAATCGGAATTTACCGAAAGCTTGCTGATTGCCGTCCTTGCCGACGGCCACTTATTGGTAGAGGGCCCACCAGGGCTTGCCAAAACACGTGCGGTCAATGCCTTAGCAAAAGGCATTGAAGGCGACTTTCACCGCATTCAATTTACCCCTGACCTCTTGCCTGCCGATTTAACGGGTACGGATATTTACCGTCCGGAGACCGGTGAGTTTGTTTTTCAAAAAGGTCCTTTGTTCCACAACGTTATTCTCGCGGATGAGATCAACCGCGCCCCGGCGAAGGTGCAGTCAGCATTACTCGAGGCCATGGCTGAGCGGCAAATTACCGTAGGCCAAACCACCTACCCGCTGCCCGGTTTGTTTATGGTACTTGCTACGCAAAACCCGCTTGAGCAAGAAGGTACCTATCCACTACCAGAAGCTCAGCTTGACCGCTTTTTAATGCAGTTAAATCTCGATTATCCGGCGGCAGCAACTGAGCTAGAGATTTTGCGTTTAACCCGTGGTGAAGAACTGCATGGCGAAGTCGCGATGCCAGCTCCGTTGAGCCAAGAAGATATCTTTGCCGCACGCAAAGAAGTGCTAGAAGTATTCATGGACGAGGACGTTGAGAACTATCTGGTGCAATTAGTCATCGCGACCCGTCAAGCCGAGCACTATTCCAATGACCTCGCGCGTTGGCTCAGTTATGGCGCCAGCCCGCGCGCAACCATCGCTTTGGATCGCTGCGCGCGTGCCAAAGCCTGGCTGGCTGGACGTGACTTCGTCACACCAGATGACATTCAAGCGGTGTTTGCCCATGTCTTACGTCATCGTATTATTCTAAGCTATCAAGCCGAGGCCGATGGCATTACGGCCGATCAAGCCTTGCAAGTAATCTTGCAAGAAGTTCCAACGCCGTAAATGGTTATGACCAACGCGAGCGAGTGGCTCCAACAGTGGCACAGTGATGGCATTCAGGTCGGTAGTGCCGAACTTATGTATTACCGTAGCAAAGTGGGTGCTTTTGCGCGTCATCGCAAGTTACACCCACCTAAGGCACAAACCGGTGCGTTGCTGAGTAAAACTCGTGGCCGCGGTATGGAGTTTGACGAAGTACGCCACTATCAAGCAGGTGACGATGTCAGGGCTATTGATTGGCGCGTCACCGCGCGTACGGGGACGCCACATACTAAGCTGTACCGTGAAGAACGGGAACGTCCGGTCATGTTCGTTGTTGATCTCGCGCCCACGCAGCACTTCGGTAGTGCATTGTTATTAAAGAGTGTACTGGCCTGTCACTTAACTGCGGCCATGGCGTGGCTTGCAGTACAACGCGGTGACCGCGTGGGTGCGCTCATTGGCCATCCACAGCGTCATGTTGAGATACGCCCACAAGCGCGCCAGCATGGCGTTTTACGTATCATTCATGCGCTGGTAGAGCTACAAAATGAAAGCTTGGCCGACTGGCAACAATCCTCTGCAACAACCAGTCAAGCGACTTTGGATGATTTACTTCAGCGTGCGCAGCAAGTTGCCAAACCCGGCACGATCATCCACATTATTAGCGATTGGCAGCATTTTACGAGTGGAACTTTTACCAAGTTGCAAGCTTTACAACGCCATTGCAGCTTGCAAGTGCTGCAATGCAGTGACCCGCTTGAACATCAATTCCCGACCGCCCTCGCACAACAAGACGTCGCTTTAAGCGATGGCTTGCAGCAGTTAGAGTTTGCCGCCGGCGAGCAGCAACAGCGCGATGCCTACACGGCCGAGCACACGCAGCTACAACAACAACTATTGGGCCAGTTTCAGCAGTTAAATCTGGAGCTACACCAATTTAGCGCCGCCCGTGCGCTTGAAGAACAATGGCCGGAGGTCATGCTGTAATGAGTAACCCTGCCTTGAGTGAGCTAAATCCTATTATTGCTGCGCCAGCGGCTTCCTGGTGGCCCTTGGCCCCGGGCTGGTATGTCGTGGCTATCGTCGCAATTGCGCTCGTGGTTGGCATCATTACCGCGAGTATTCGCGCTGCGCGACGGCGACGGGTCAAACGCGCGGCACTGCGTGCATTGCAAGCAAATGCCAGCCTCAATGAACTCAATTTATTACTCAAGCAAGCTTGCATGGGTTACTACCCTCGTAAGCACATTGCTCAGCTGACCGGTAAAGCATGGCGGGACTTTCTGGTGAGTCATCTTAGTGAACGCAATGCTGCGCGCTACTACGATCTTTTAGTCGAAGTAGAACAAGCGGCCTATCGCCCTGCGGGAAAGCAACAAGCGCTGCAACAACGCTACGCTGAATTCGCGCGAACTTGGCTCAAACAGGCTTTACCGCCAAGTCAGCAACAACGGAGGGCCATGAATGATTGAGTTTGCTTGGCCATGGCTTGGTCTTATATGGTTTCTCGCACCGCTGCTTTGGTGGCTGCGCCGACCGCGCCAACAGCACTTTTCTACCCTACGTGTTGCGCAACTGCTACCACTTGAACAAGGCGCCGGACAACAAAAAACATCGCTGCTGCGCAGTCTGCTGTTGCTGCTCCTGTGGAGTTTGCTGATCGCCGCTCTATGCCGCCCGCAATGGCTCGGTGAACCGGTACAAATTCGTAGTGAAGCACGCGAGATGGTCCTGGCCGTTGATTTGTCAGGCAGTATGGAAATCGCCGACATGAAGATTGCAGGCGAAGAGGTGAACCGTCTTGATATGGTTAAACACGTAGTAAGTGACTTTGTCGAGCGGCGTAAAGGTGACAAAATGGGCCTCATCTTGTTTGCCGATACCGCATATGTGCAGGCCCCAATTACCTATGACCTCGCCAGCGTTAAGCAGTTGCTCGAAGAGGCCCAACTGCGCTTAATCGGTGAGCGCACAGCGATTGGCGATGCAGTCGCCCTTGCCGTGAAACGTTTTCGCGATAACGAAGAAAGTAACAAGATCTTGATTCTTCTCACCGATGGACAAAATACCGCCGGCTATGTCTCGCCCGAGCAAGCGCAGCAACTTGCCAGCTATTATGGGGTAAAAATCTATGCCATCGGGGTAGGTGCGGAAGAAGTCATCGTCGATAGTTTCTTCGGTCAGCGTAAAGTGAACCCCAGCCGTGATCTCGATGAAGCAATGCTTCAAGGACTCGCCCAAGCCACCGGTGGCGAGTACTTTCGTGCCCGCAGTACCGAGGAGCTTGAACAGATTTATCGCACTTTGGATCAATACGAACCGGTAAGTGGCGATGAGCAATTACGCCGACCACAAACCGAGCTGTTCTTCTGGCCTGCCGGCGTTGCTCTTGGCCTGTTCGGCTTTAGTTTGTTGCTCGCGCAAGCACGGCAAAGATGGCGGAGGTCGGCAGCATGAACTTCGAACTTTTCCATTTTGTCCGGCCCTGGTGGCTCCTAGGTAGTCTGGTGGCCGTGTGGACCGCTTGGCTTATTTGGCGCAAGAACCGGCAGCAACAGGGTTGGAAGCAGGTGGTAGCCCCGCATCTGGCACAACTATTGGTCGTTGAAAAGCGTAATAAAGCCAACAACGGTTTGGCCTGGCTATTACCCCTCGCCTTGCTTAGTTTAAGCCTTGGCCTCGCGGGCCCAGCCTGGGAAAAGAAACCGCAACCCGTATTTCAATTGGCAGCAGGGCAAGTCATCGTGCTTGACGTATCACAGTCGATGTTAGCGACCGATATCACCCCTAACCGCCTCACGCAGATGCGCTTTAAAGCGATGGCCTTAGCCAATGAGCAGCTTGACGGTGAGACAGGGTTAATTGCCTATGCCGGCGATGCCTATGTTATCAGTCCACTTACCACCGATTCGCGTAGTCTTAGCAACCTGATCCGCGCGCTGCGGCCTGACCTAATGCCAGTGCAAGGTAGTTATCCTTTGGCAGCACTCGAGTTGGCCGATCGCTTGCTACGCGAAGCCGGCTATGCGGAGGGGGATATTTATTGGTTTACCGATGGTATTGATACGCGAGACCAACGAGAGATCACGGACTTTGTCCGCAATCACCCCCATCGTATTGCGATTCTAGGATTAGGCACCGAACAAGGCGCGCCCATTCAACTACCCAACGGTAACTTACTGCGCGATGGTGGCGGTGATGTCGTGGTGCCAAAAATGTTAGCCAGTCGCCTCGAGCGTTTAGCCAACATGAGCGATGGCCGTTTTAGCGAATGGCGTCAGGATCAACAAGATCTGCGCTATTTGAGCAGCATGCCACCACTGCAGCGTGAAGGCAGTGAGAGCGAAGACCAACGCGGTGATGCATGGGTTGATCAGGGCCCCTGGCTGATTGGTTTAGCAGTGTTACTGTTACTACCTCTGCTCCGCCGCGGGGCGTTACAAATTCTAGGTTTGTTTTGCTTAACGAACGTGCTGTTCTTGGCCCCGCCAAGTGCCCATGCGCAAGCCAGTGACACGGATAGCGACGAAGGGCTGGCTTGGCATCAGCAACTTTGGCAAACACCCTATCAACAAGCTGATGAGGCCCTTCGCGAAGAAAATTACGATCGCGCAGCGCAAATTGCTAACGACCCATGGCAGCGCGGTACAGCGAATTACGCGCGTGGCAACTACGAACGCGCTTTAATGGACTTCTCCCAAGTGGACAGTGCTGAAGGCTACTATAATCAAGGCAATGCCCTGATGCAGCTGGAGCGCTATGACGAAGCTGCCAACGTTTACCAAGAAGCTTTGCAGCGCAATCCTGAACTACGTCAAGCACAAGACAACCTCGCCCTTGCTCAGCAACTCGCCGAACAGCAGAAGCAACAACAGCAACAAGGACAAGGTGAGGGCCAACAGGAGCAACAGCAGCAAGACGGCCAACAGCAAGGCGAACAACAGGGTGAGCAGGAAGGCCAACAACAGCCCTCGGCAGAACCTGGCGCCGAAGGTGAGCAACCACCCGAGCAAGAGCCCGAAGCACCGCAAGATAGCGCGCAGCAACCTGAAGCAGAAGCGGCAGAAGATGCTGCTGAAGACGAAACCGGCGAAGATGCGCAACAAGCACAACCCAGTGCTGAGCAACTTAGCGAAGAACAACGGCAACAACTGGAAAACTGGCTGAATCGAATTGAAGATGACCCAGCCATTTTGTTACAACGAAAAATGGAGCTCGAAGCACGTCGCCGAGGACGCGAGCGTCTGCCCCAAGGAGTCGATAAACAGTGGTAACTCTATTCCGTCATTTAGCTTTTCTTGGTTTGTTAGCACTGGTGACAACAGCCATTGCGCCAACCGCGTATGCACAGTCAGAGACACCAGAATCTGTCGTTGTCAGTGTCGATAAAAACCCGGTAGCCAGTGGTGATACCTTCATTCTAACGCTAACAGTCGATGCCTTTATTGAGGATCGTGCGTGGCGACCGGCAGAACTCTTACCCGACTTTGAAGTGATGGGCACCTCGAGTAGCAGCACCACGCAAATCATCGACGGCCAAACCAGCCGTGAAAAGACCTTTCGGACCGTCGCCAAAGCACCACAACAGCCTGGTGAGTATGCGTTAGGTCCCTTTCAGGTCGCTGGTACCGAGTCGAATCAATTAACCCTTAAAGTCTTAGCAGCCGATGATCCAGCGCTCAGTGAACAGCGCGATGCATTCATGCGCGTCGAACTCGATCGTGACGACATCTATGTACAAGAGCAGGTGGTTTTGACGACCAAACTCTATCTGGCGGCAAACCTACACAGCGGCAATATCATTCCGCCACAGTTAGAGGATGCTGATATTCGGCAAGTCGGACGCGACGAAGATAGCACGGAAGTTATCGATGGCCGCATGTTCCAAGTATTTGAGCGCAGCTTCATTGTGATACCGCAGCGTTCCGGTGCGCAGGAGATCCGCGGCCCAGTCTTCCAAGGACAAATCAACGTCGAGAGCAACCGGACGCTATTTCCGAGCTTCTCCTCGACCCGCTCAGTCACCACCGCAGCCACCAATCTACCTATCGAGGTGAAGCCTATTCCAGCCGACTGGCCGGCGCAACATACTTGGCTTCCTGCAGAGCTGGTAACCCTATCAGTTTCCGTCGGCAACGAAGCAAGTGCGCAACCTGAAGGTGAACAAATACAAATCACACAGGGTGAACCTTTAACCCTCACCTATCGCCTGACCGCGGTGGGTCCACTCGCTGACCAGCTACCTCGATTAGACGCGCTTGTACGCCAACTCTCGTTGCAGGACGCAAGTATTTATCCGGAAGCACCGGAATCAGCGATGAATCAGCGCAACGGTAGCCTGGTTTCGCAGCAAACGTTGCGTGTCACAGTGATTCCCCATAGTGCTGGCGAACTCGAGATACCAAGCCTTACCGTGCCTTGGTTCAATACTCAATTACGTGAGCGCCAAGAAGCTTCCGCACCTGGCCAAGTTATTGCGGTTGCACCTGGCGCAAGTGATGGTCGCGAACGCACTGTTGACTCGAACGAACAAGCTACCGATACCCCTGCCTCTGAGCCAATCCCGAGCCCAGCCAGCAGCACCGCGAGTGAAGGCGCAGCATCAACGTCTAGCAAGCCTTACGAAAACCTCAGCTATTGGCAGCTAGCAACAGCCGTATTTGCGCTGCTTTGGCTATTAACGCTGGCTATGTGGTTTATGCGGGCACGCCAGCAGCGCCAACAGACGATGATAGATGACGCTGCAACAGCAACGACAACAGCCGCCGAACAGCAACAGCTTAAAGCGGTGAAGCGCGCCTGTAATGCCAACGATGCGGCTGCCGTTGATGTGGCCTTAAAACAATGGATGCGGACGCAGTTGAAAATTGCAGGTCAGTTGAGTGCATTGGCAGATTATTATGCGCACGATGCCTTACGCAGCCAGCTTGAGCACCTACAACGTGCGCGCTTTTCGACGGAACAGCATGACTGGCAGGAAGGCAAGGCACTCTGGCGTGCATTGCAGGGGGCTATTGAAACAAAACGCAAAGCACAGCAACCACCGCGAACGGAACTGCCAAAGCTCTATCCGAATTAAACGTCATGGATAAAAAAAACGCATCCCAAGGGATGCGTTTTTTATTTGTCAGCGAAAGCTATCGCTTATTCTTGTGTTTCGTTAGCGCTATTGAGCAAAATCTCAATCTCAGCATCAGCGCGTAGTGCACTGACCACCGCTTGATAGCTCTCTTGCATGTAGCTATTCATCAACTGATCTTGCAGTTGCGCTGTCTGTGCTTCGTCGATGCTGCCAGCTTGCACACCACTCAACGCTACGACAGCAACGTTGCCGTTCGCTAAGTTTGCCGTATCGGCGGTCACATTTCCGGCCGCAGGAGCACTTAAATTAAACAATTTCTGAATCACTGCGCGCGGATGGCCCGGCACTTGACGTGAAACGTTATCTAGCGCAGTGAAGTCAACACCGGTCGCTTCATCAGCTTGCAGTTTAGCCACCAATTCTGCGGCACGTTCAGTCGCCATCTCTTGCGCCCGCTCACGACGAATCTGCTCACTCACTTGGGCGCGCACTTCATCAAGCGGTTGGGTTGACGCAGCCTCGTGCTCGAGTACACGCACCACAACTGACTCTGTGTCACTGATTTCAATCAGTTCACTGTTAAGCTGTTCGCTGATCAATGGACCATTGAAAACTGGCTCCAGTACTGCGGCGCTATCCAACGGTGATGGCGCGGCATTGCGACTGAATAGTTCAGTCTCTTGCACTGCTAAGCCCAGCTCTTCGTTTACTGGCGCAAAGGTATCAGGAACTTCAAAAGTCAGCTCAGCAACTTGTTGCTGTAACTCGTAATAACGTTGCTTCACACGCTCATCTTGCAGTTCAGTAATAATCTCAGCGCGTACTTCTTCAAGTGGCGTTACTGAACCTTCTTTGATGTCGGTCAGTTTAATGATGTGATAACCAAAGCTCGTTTCGACCACACCGGTCATGTCACCGACATTCTCGAGTGCGAAAGCAGCTTCTTCAAAGTCAGCATCCATCGTGCCTGCTTCGATGAAATCTAAGTCGCCGCCTTGTTCACCGGAAAATACATCGTCAGAATTTGCTTCTGCCAGCTCAGCGAAATCAGCGCCAGCTTCAAGTTCAGCCAAGAGCGCTTCAGCTTCGGCTTCTGCGGCTGCTGCATCATCGCCTGACTCAATCAAAATATGCGAGAAACGGTATTGAGGCTCGGTTGAATAGCGACTCATGTTGCCTTCGTAGTAGGCCTGTACCTCTTCTTCAGCAATCTCGATAGCCTCGGCAATACTGCCTGCGTCAATCAACACATAAGCGAGCTTAACCTTTTCTGGTACCGCAAACTGTTGGATATTTTCGTTGTACCAGGCCTCCACAGCAGCTTCGTCTACTTCGACTTGTGCGAGGTAGTCAGCTAATGCAACTTCAGCATATTTACCGCTACGCGTTTGACCGATGAGTTGTTGCGTCGCATCAACTTCGCTCGGTAAAACAAACTCACTCGAGATAACACCCTGAACTAATTGTTGGGTGACTAAATCACGGCGCACCACCTGCGCAAATCCATCAGGGGTATAACCTAAGCTACGCAACGTGGTTAGGTATAAATCGTTGTCGAATTGACCGGCAACTTTGAAACTTGAAATGTCGCGAATCGCCGCTTTGACCTGATCCGCAGAAACCCGCAGGCCCTGACCTTTTGCCGCTTGCTCTAGCAGCTTTTGATTGACTAGGTCATTTACCACGCGCATGCGTAGCTGTTGCGTAAATCTTGGATCTCGCGCTAGCTGGTCATAAAAATCGCCCATTTGCTGTTGCTGACGGGCGCGTTCGTTTTCAACCGCACGGTCAAACTCCACTTGCGTGATCTCTTCGCCATTCACCATTGCGACCGCTGGCTCTGGCTGGTTAGCGATATAACCACCAATCCCTGCCAAGGCAAACGTTAACGCGATGAGTACAAGGAATACCTTGACCCAAAGGCTCTGTGACCCTTCACGAATCCTCTCCAACATAATCGTCTCTTAACCTCAAAATGTTCTGATTTTTTCCGCGCGTTATTCTATCTCATTACGCAGAAAAAAAATAACCCGAAGACAGGCTTCGGGTTACTTTCTCTATTCGCTGGCGGAACGGACGGGATTCGAACCCGCGACCCCCGGCGTGACAGGCCGGTATTCTAACCAGCTGAACTACCGCTCCGCAGAGATTAGTTTACTGAGTCTTTCAGTGCTTTACCGGCTTTGAAAGAAGGTACTTTTGCCGCAGCGATTTGGATCGTCTGGCCAGTTTGTGGGTTACGACCAGTGCGAGCTGAACGCTCACGAACTGCGAAGGTACCGAAACCTACTAATTGTACTGAATCACCCTTTTTCAAAGCATCAGTTACTGCTTCAATAAAAGAGTCCAGAGCTCGACCTGCAGCAGCTTTTGAAATTTCTGCTCCCTCTGCAATTTTGTCAACTAACTGAGACTTGTTCACAGTATCATCCCCTTAGATTGTTATTATCAGATTTTGCTTGGTTCCATTAGCTTTTCAATGGGCCAGCGAAGGTTATAACAAGCTTGAACAATCTGTTCAAGCGATTCAACAGGTCTCCGACTACTTTTACGTTTCCCTGTCGTTCAAGTGCCCCGTCAGGCGGTGTTTAAGGTTTCCCCTGACCATTCACTTTGACTCTAGGCTACCACAAGATTTTCGATTGAGAACCCTTTTTCACAATTTTTTTGACGAAAGAATGCGGCCTGCAGCTATGTTGCGGCTTCGCAGCCCGCATTTTACCGTCTTAATGGGCCTTTTTAACCTCTGGTTGGCGCTCTAAAGCTACTGCCAACACCTCGTCAATCCATTGCACCGGTTGAATGGTGAGATCACCTTTCACATTGTCGCTGATTTCTTGCAGGTCACGTTCATTGTCCTTCGGAATCAACACATGCTTGATGCCACCACGATGCGCGGCAAGTAGCTTCTCTTTGAGCCCACCAATGGCAAGTACTTCACCGCGTAAGGTGATCTCACCTGTCATCGCTACATCGGCACGCACTGGGATTTGTGTTAGTGACGAAACTAACGCTGTCACCATCGCAATACCGGCGCTAGGGCCATCTTTCGGGGTAGCTCCTTCGGGCACATGCACGTGAATGTCACGTTTCTCGTGGAAGTCATCGGCAATACCCAGTTTATCAGCACGGCTACGCACCACGGTAAGCGCCGTCTGAATTGACTCTTGCATTACATCGCCCAATGAACCCGTCGAAGTGATCTTACCTTTACCGGCAACGTTGGTTGCTTCGATAGTCAGTAAATCGCCGCCAACTTCGGTCCACGCCAAGCCGGTCACCTGACCAATTTGGTTGCTTTCTTCGGCCTTACCATAATCAAAGCGCTGTACACCTAAGTAATCTTTCAGGTTATCGGCGTTGATTTCGACTTTCTTCAAGCGCTTATCCAGCACTATCTTTTTCACCGCTTTGCGGCACAGGCGTGAAATTTCGCGCTCAAGGTTCCGCACGCCGGCTTCACGTGTGTAGTAACGAATGATGCCAAGAATTGCGTCATCTTTAATCGTTAATTCTTTCTCTTTCAGACCGTTACGATCGAGCTGCTTAGGCAACAAATGGCGCTTCGCAATGTTCAATTTTTCGTCTTCGGTGTAACCCGCAAGGCGAATCACTTCCATCCGATCAAGCAACGGGCCAGGAATATTCATGCTATTCGAGGTCGCCACAAACATCACATCAGAAAGGTCATAATCGACTTCTAAGTAATGGTCGTTGAAATTCACGTTCTGCTCTGGGTCAAGCACTTCCAGTAAGGCTGAGGCAGGGTCACCGCGCATATCAGCAGCCATTTTGTCGATCTCATCAAGCAAGAATAGCGGGTTACGCACCCCTACTTTCGCCATTTTTTGAATCAACTTACCTGGCATTGAACCTATATAAGTACGGCGATGACCACGAATTTCAGCTTCGTCGCGCACACCACCTAAGGCCATACGAATGTATTTGCGGCCGGTTGCCTTGGCAATGGACTGGCCGAGGGAGGTTTTACCCACACCTGGAGGCCCAACCAAGCACAGAATCGCGCCACGCACTTTACTTGTACGTTGCTGCACCGCGAGGTACTCGAGAATACGCTCTTTGACCTTCTCGAGACCGTAGTGATCGGCATCAAGGATCTTCTCAGCATTCGCCAGATCTTTCTTAATCCGCGAGCGCTTCTTCCACGGTACCGACACCATCCAATCGATATAACCACGCACCACCGTTGCTTCTGCCGACATCGGCGACATCATTTTCAGCTTTTGCAACTCGGCGCGGGTTTTCTGTTCAGCCTCTTCTGGCATCTTGGCATCTTGGATTTTTTGCTCCAAGGCTTCGAATTCATCTGGGCCGTCTTCCATTTCACCCAATTCCTTTTGAATGGCTTTCATCTGCTCATTCAAATAGTATTCGCGCTGGCTTTTCTCCATCTGCTTTTTCACGCGCGTGCGAATGCGCTTCTCGACTTGCAATAAGTCGATCTCACCTTCCATTAATGCCATAAGGAATTCGAGGCGCTCACGCACGTCGGTAATCTCTAATACTTTCTGTTTATCGTTCAACTTCAACGGCATATGAGCGGCCATGGTATCGGCCAAACGATCGGCTTCTTCGATCCCCGACAACGAGGTGAGCACCTCAGGTGGGATCTTCTTATTTAGCTTCACATAACCTTCAAATTGATTGATCGCCGAGCGGATCATGACTTCTTCTTCTTTGTCTGGCATCGCCTCAGATTCAAGGTAATGTACCTTCGCTTTGAAGAAATCTTCACTGGCCTCAAAGGCATCGATCGCCGCACGCTGAGAGCCTTCGACCAACACCTTTACGGTGCCATCAGGAAGCTTCAGAAGTTGCAGAATATTGGCCACCGTTCCAATCTGGTGGATATCTTTCTCTTCTGGCTCATCTATGCTGGCGTCTTGTTGGGCAGAGAGGAAAATCTGCTTATTGTTGTCCATCGCCGCTTCTAAACAGCGAATCGACTTTTCGCGTCCAACAAACAGCGGGATGACCATATGCGGGTACACCACCACGTCACGCAACGGTAAAACTGGAATACTGAGGTGTTCAACCCGTGCTTCGCTCATAATTATCTCCAGATGGGTAACTTCAACTCTGATAAATTCATCTTACTCTCTAATATGAGGCCCTGCAGAGAAAGTTCAATGTTTTGCACAAAAAAAGGGCCTAAACGGCCCTTTTTGCACAATTTTCAAGCTAACTGAGTTAGTTATTCACCTGAAGCATGCTTCTCTTGCTCTTGATTATGATAGATCATGATGGGTTTCGACTCACCCGTCACTACTGATTCATCAATCACCACCTTGGCTACATTATCTAACGACGGTAGGTCGTACATGGTATCCAGTAGCACCCCTTCGACGATAGAGCGCAGACCTCGTGCGCCGGTGCGGCGTTGCATTGCTTTTCGTGCGATGGCGCGTAACGCATCATCACGGAACTCAAGCTCAACGCCTTCCATGTCAAACAACGCAGCATATTGCTTGGTCAAGGCATTTTTCGGCTCTTGCAAGATTTGCACTAACGCATCTTCGTCAAGCTCTTCCAAAGTTGCTAATACCGGCAAGCGGCCAATAAACTCAGGGATCAGGCCATACTTCACCAAATCTTCCGGTTCTACTTGCTGTAGTAAGTTCGCCATCTTCTCAGCAGCTTTATTCTTCACTTCAGCGCCGAAGCCGATACCAGTACCGGTGCTGACACGTTGCTCGATGACTTTTTCTAAGCCAGCGAACGCACCACCACAGATAAACAAGATTTTTGAGGTGTCGACTTGCACGAATTCTTGCTGTGGATGTTTACGGCCACCTTGTGGTGGAACCGCAGCAACAGTGCCCTCAATCAACTTAAGCAAGGCTTGTTGTACACCTTCACCGGAAACATCACGGGTAATCGAAGGATTATCCGACTTGCGCGAGATCTTGTCGATTTCATCAATGTAGACAATACCGCGCTGGGCTTTTTCGGCATCGTAGTCACACTTCTGCAACAGCTTTTGAATGATGTTCTCGACGTCTTCACCAACATAGCCAGCCTCGGTTAAGGTCGTCGCGTCTGCCATAGTGAATGGCACATCAAGAAACCGCGCTAAGGTTTCTGCCAAATAGGTTTTACCCGAGCCGGTAGGACCGATCAGCAAAATATTACTCTTGCCAAGTTCGACTTCATCTTTACCTTTGCCTGAGTTTTGTAAGCGCTTGTAGTGGTTATAAACCGCCACAGCCAGCACACGCTTCGCAAACTCTTGACCGATCACATAAGCATCGAGGTGATTACGGATCTCGCGCGGCGTCGGTAAACGATCGGAGGTTTCGCTCGGTGCGATGTTCTTGATTTCTTCTTCAAGAATATCGTTACAGAGCTCGACACATTCATCACAAATAAAAACCGAGGGCCCTGCAATTAACTTGCGAACCTCGTGCTGACTTTTCCCACAAAAGGTACAGAACAATGGCTGTTCGCCATTACCTTGGGTGCTATCAGACATGCTACTCTCCAGCTCGTTGCGTCAATACTTTATCAACTACACCGTAGTTTACTGCTTCTTCTGCTGACATAAAGTAATCGCGATCGGTGTCTTTCGCGACTTGCTCGTAATCTTTTCCGGTATTCTCTGCCAGCATTCGATTGAGGCGTTCTTTGATATCGAGAATTTGCCGTGCATGAATTTCAAAGTCAGAAGCCTGACCTTGGAAACCACCTAATGGTTGATGGATCATCACGCGCGAATTCGGCAAACAATAGCGCTTTCCTTTGGTACCACCAGCTAATAAGAAGGCGCCCATACTTGCCGCTTGGCCCATGCAGACAGTACTGACATCATTCTTGATGAAGCGCATGGTGTCATAGATAGCCATACCCGCCGTCACTGCGCCACCCGGCGAGTTAATATAAATATAGATGTCTTTATCTGGATTTTCTGATTCCAAGAACAACAACTGCGCGACAATCAGGTTTGCCATGTGATCTTCAACTTGGCCGCACAAGAAAATCACATTCTCTTTCAACAGGCGCGAATAAATATCGTAAGAACGCTCCCCTTTTGCGGTTTGCTCAACCACCATAGGGACTAACTGCGCGAGCGGATCGTGCGCGAGTTCCGACATAAAACTACTCCTAAAATAAAAATGGCTCGTATAAGACTATACGAGCCATTAAACCAAGTTGCGAGTCATTCCGTCAACGCTTAGGTCGCGGAATCAGCGAACTTACTTCTGTTTCGGGTTCATCAACTCGTCAAAGCTGGTCTTTTTCGCCGAAACTTTCGCTTTGTCTAGAATGAAGTCGATTGCTTGATCTTCAAGGGCAACGTTGCGCACTTGCTGCATCAACTCTTCGTTACCTTTGTAGTAAGCCACAACTTCTTCTGGATCTTCGTAAGCTGATGCATTGTTAGCAATGATTTCGTCTACTTTGGCATCGTCAACTTTGATGTCGTTGCCACGAATCACTTCACCTAACAACAAACCGACTTTTACGCGCTCTTTCGCTTGCTCTTCGAACAAGTTGGCTGGCAACTCAGGCATTTGCTGAGCGTTGTTGCCAAAGCGTTGCATCGCTTGACGACGCAATACGTCGATTTCTTGCTTAACCATTGCAGATGGCGTTTCAACGTCGTTTTTTTCGACCAGGCCTTTCAAGACTTGCTCTTTCACTTTGCTCTGCACGGTGTTTTTCAGCTCGCGTTCCATGTTCTTGCGAACCTCAGCTTTAAGTGCGTCTACGCCGCCTTCTTTAACACCGAATAAAGCAACAAATTCGTCATCGATTTCAGGAAGAACTTGTTCTTCGACTTTCTTCGCAACGATATCGAATTCCGCTTCTTTACCTTTCAGGTTTTCAGCGTGGTAATCTTCAGGGAAGGTCACCTTGATGGTTTTCTCTTCGCCAGTTTTCATACCGATGATTTCGTCTTCGAAACCAGGAATCATACGGCCTTGGCCTAACTCAAGAGCGAAGTCTTGTGCTTTACCACCGTCGAATTCTTCACCGTCGATACGACCTGTAAAGTCGATAGTGATGCGTTCACCTTTTTTCGATTTACGCTTCACTTCTTTCCAGCTGGCGTGCTGCTTACGCAAAGTGTCGAGCATATCGTCAACATCTTTGTCGGTAACAGTCACGTCTGGCTTTTCAATTTCGATTTTATCAAGGCCCTGTACTTCAACTTCTGGATACACTTCAAAAGTTGCAACGAATTCGAGGTCTTGACCCGCTTCGTTAACTTTAGGCTCGATTGAAGGAGGACCCGCAGGGTTGATTTTTTCCTGCATGATCGCTTCGAAATATTTACTCTGCATCAATTCTTGTGCAGCGCGAGCGCGAGCTTCTTTGCCGAATAATTTTTGCAATACATTCGGTGGTACCTTGCCTTTACGGAAACCGTTAATGCGACGATTACGGTACTCGTTTTTCAACAGCTCTTTGACTTTTTCGTCGATGGTTGCCGCTGGCACAGTAATGGTGGCGCGGCGCTCTAATCCTTGGGTTGTCTCTACAGAAACCTGCATTGCTTTCTTACCTCGGCTTCACTATTGGCCTTGAGCCCACCACTATTGGGGCCCTTGAAAATGACGCCGCATTATAGCGAAGGGATGCGATGGAGTCGAGTAGTGGAGGTTATCTTTTTGTAGAAGATAGCGCTTAGCTGGCAATTTCGAAGCGATTCCGACCCTTGTGCTTGGCTCGGTAGACGGCATTATCGACTTTTCGCAATACCTCGTCAGAGGTTGTCGCGGAGCTTGGTATAAAGGTATAGAGCCCGATACTAACCGTTAACTGGGCGGCTCCTTCGCAGGTACTAATACCCTCGAGAAGACTCGCTGCACGTTGTTGGGCTTCTTCTGTAGTCAATAACGGACAAATGGCTAAAAACTCATCTCCGCCAAACCTACCAATGGTTTCGCCGCTACGTTGGAGGGTATGCTTTAATTCCTGCGCAACACAACGTAACGCTGCATCGCCTACCACGTGACCATGCTGGTCGTTTAACTGCTTGAAATGATCGATATCGATCATCATGATAGTGAGCTCTTGCTGTTTACGTTGCAAGCGGCTGATTTCACTACTTAAGGCAGCATCCAAGCCGCGGCGGTTTTTTAATTCGGTGAGTCCGTCCTCATGGGCTAACTGTGCCAGACGCGCGTTAGCTGCGCGCAATTCGGCTTCCATTTGTTGCAGCCGTGCCTCAGTTCGATGGCGGGCGACGGTATTGGTGATCATATCTGCCACAAGACGCATTTGGCGCACGTCTTCATCACCCCATTCACAGCTGCGATGCACGAGATCACAACCGACAAAACCGATCAAACGCCCCTCGAGGTACATGCCGACGGCCATCATTGATTGAATATTTTCACGGAGTAATTCAGTTTTAAAGCCGCCCGCTTTATCGGGCAACTGTGCGGTGTCATTTACCAAGATCAGCCCTTCAGCTTTCATCTCTTGGAAAAACCACGGCATTGCGTCGGCAGGAACTTGCTGCAGATCTTGTTTGTGCGCAGTGATGCCTTGATTCACCCACTCGTGGGTGTTGGACATTTCTTGGTAGTCATCAGAGAAGAGAAAGACATAGCAACGGTCTTTGCGATCATTACTGCCCAAAGCAGCCAATGCATGTTCAATATGTTTAGCTGATTCGGTTGGCGTCGCGTTGATCAAACTCGTGCTGATGTGCGAGATCAGATAAGCAAACTGTACCGTCGAATGTGTTGTTGTTGTTTTTACTTCGGTCGTCATGCGTCGTGAGACTCGCCATATTTATTAACGAAACGTTAGCAATATGCGCTAGATTTAGTTGGATTTCAACTCGCATGAACGATTCACCTGTCAAGGTGAGACGATTGAACTTATTAGAGAGGGAGAGAATGGTCGGCGAGACTGGATTCGAACCAGCGACCCCTTGGACCCAAACCAAGTGCGCTACCAAGCTGCGCTACTCGCCGTAAATGGGGTGGCTGATGGGACTTGAACCCACGACAACCGGAATCACAATCCGGGGCTCTACCAACTGAGCTACAGCCACCACTACTTACTTTGACTTACTTCAACGTGCTTTGTCATGCCAGGGCTTTAATGGCGCACCCGGCAGGATTCGAACCTGCGACCGACGGCTTAGAAGGCCGTTGCTCTATCCAGCTGAGCTACGGGCGCATGGTACTCTGTTCTCTTAGAATGGTCGGCGAGACTGGATTCGAACCAGCGACCCCTTGGACCCAAACCAAGTGCGCTACCAAGCTGCGCTACTCGCCGACATCTAAGTAAACCCGTGCAGGACGCGGCCTGACAACGGGGGCGAATAATACCCACTCGGCTGGGCAGCGTCAAACATTTTTTTGCCCAAATTCACCGACTGCTGCTTTTTAAATCAATTCGATGCTTAATTATACGTGCCTCCATGAATTATCCCTAATCTTAACTACAATCAGCACGCGAAACATGCAAAAATATACCACCAAATTGGCCATCACATATTCATTATTTGGGGATTTCAATGACTGCGCAACTTATCGACGGCAAACGTGTCGCCCAACAGGTTCGTGAACAAGTAAAACAACGTGTCGCTGAACGCGTTCAACAAGGGCTACGCGCACCAGGACTCGCAGTCATTCTGGTCGGCGAGGACCCCGCTTCTGAAGTTTATGTGAATAGTAAGCGACGCGCCTGCGATGAAGTGGGCTTTACCTCGCGTTCTTATGACCTGCCCGCCACAACCACGCAACAAGAGCTCCTCGATCTGATTGATGAGTTAAACAACGATGACCAAGTCGACGGCATTCTCGTACAGTTGCCACTGCCCGCTGGCCTCGATGCCCAAGAGTTACTTGAACGCATCAACCCATTCAAAGATGTCGATGGTTTTCATCCTTTTAATATGGGACGGCTCGCCCAACGCAATCCAGCCTTACGCCCATGTACACCACGTGGTGTAATTACCCTTATCGATTCAATCGGCGTCGACCTGCATGGCTTGAATGCGGTGGTCGTGGGCGCCTCCAATATTGTTGGCCGCCCGATGAGCCTTGAGCTGCTGCTCGGCGGCGCAACCACAACCGTATGCCATCGCTTTACCAAGGATTTGCAACAGCACGTAGAGCGCGCAGATGTCTTGGTTGTCGCGGTGGGTAAGCCTAATTTTATTCCAGGCGCTTGGGTCAAACCTGGGGCCATCGTGATCGATGTGGGTATTAATCGCGGCAATGACGGCAAATTGCTCGGCGATATCGAGTTCGAGCCGGCTGCAGCGCGCGCCAGTTATATTACACCGGTACCCGGTGGCGTCGGGCCAATGACAGTTGCGACCTTAATGCAAAACACTCTACAGGCATGTGATACTTGGCATTCACCTAGTTAAGCGACGCTTACCTAAGGTGATCGATAACCACTTAGCAGCGGTTGGGTAACCCGATGTTCTAACGCCCACATGGGTTGCCCTGTCAGCATCTGGCGTGACTGGCAAAATTGCTGCGCCGCTGAAGCCCGAAAATTTTTCAACGTCACCAGCACTGCCGCGGCAAGCGGTATACGCAACGGCATACACCACCAAATTTCAATTTCAAGCATACGATCCGCTTGCCACTGCTCCGGATCACTTGCCGCAGCTAAACGCAAGCTAGCATGATCAATAGCCAGTTCCTGTACCTGCTGCTGCGCGACCAAATCATAACGGTGTTCCGCCTGCTCGCGAAAAACGGCCGCCGTAGGTCGGTGTAATTGCAGTTTCCCTGCCCATTGAAAATGCGCCCACTGCCCTGCCGTTGCCGCCAATTGCGTTTGCCAGCGCTCAGCGGTTGCGGGAGGTAACTGCGCGAACCATTGCGGCACTAAACTCGCCATACCCGCGACAAAGGTTCTCTCCATAGCCGTCCGCGAGCCATGATTCACTGCGCCAGCCCGAGCACTGTAATTAGTTGCTGTTTGCACTGTCGCATGGGCGAAGGCGATCCAAACCAGTTGCAGCAGCAAAAGTACCGTCAGCAACAAGACCGGCATTACGATTAAGCTTTCCACCAGCGCTTGTCCATCGTGCCGAGAAGCCGCCCTGATCACTGGCAACCTCCGTTACTCCGACATTGATTCCATTGCAGCTGTAATTGCGCAACTCGATTGGCCAGCGCAACCACATCATGGCCCCCTAAACTCGCCTGTTCGGCAACCAAGTCATCGACCGCAAGTGTCGTTGCCCGCATCGTACTAAAGGTCGCTGTGTCCACGACTGCACGCGTGGCAACCACGGTTTGTGCGTCCAACCCATCGACGTTGCGTACCGCATGGCCGCGCATATCTAAATTCGCCTCCATTTGGTTGTATTGCGGCGCACTGGTATCAGCGACACGATGCAAATAACGCTGATAAAGCGCCAGCTGAATGGGTTCAAAAACATGTAAGGCAAGCGCATCATCGGCGTTCACATGGGCGCCTGGAACTTGCTCACTGGTTCTTTGCGCGAGGGCAAGATCAGTTGCGGGAAGGGTCAAGCGCAACCTATTTTCTTGCTGAGATAGCTGCCACTGCCCCGCCCACGGCTGCCACACTTCAGCAATATAGCCCTTAGTAACCAGCTCACTCAGGGCGGTGGGGGGTCTGCGTTCATGCAACCAAAAGAACTCGATGGCGCTTAGCATTTGCTGGGCAGCCGGTAAGTTAGTGCCAACGTGAGCGCTGCGCGCTTGCTGCGTAACCCAGCGTTGACTGAATAACAACAGCGCCGACAGTAGACTCAATGCAATCACCAATTCCAGCAGTATAAATCCTCGGCGTTTGGCCATTAGTAGCCCTCCTGCAGGTCAAATAACAAAGTGTGCCCGGCAACGAACGTATCGATTTCACGTTGCAGGGCGGCGAGACGAAGTTCGCGACGCCACTCTGCTTGCTGTTCCACCAGACTTTTTTGCTGCTGTAGAAGCGCGATAACGAATACGGCAAAACACCCCAGCAGTGTCAAAGCGATAACCCACTCCCAGAGGAGAAAGCCTCGACAACGTTGATGACTGCTCAACACTCCATGATGCATCGTTACCGCTCCTCCGCTTAACCTTGAAAACGCAGCGTCAAGGTACCCGCGCTGTAGCTGCTATCAACCGTGTACTCGGTAAAGTCCCGAGCTAAGCGCGCACCCTCGCCGTCTTGCCCAATCCCAGATAGCGTCACCACATAGCGGCTAGGATCCGCGCTGTCCGCCTCAACATTAATGCTGCCGCCCCAAGGATTGATACTTGTCCCATCGCCCCAGACTTCTGGCACTGCAGCGATTTGTGACATTGAGGCCAAGCTAATCCCAGTAAAATCGCCGTTTCGTGGACGCCACAGTTGTGCGCCTGCTTGGACCGTGACAATTTGATTTTTGGCATCACTGACGCGCGAATTGCCGACTGCCCAATCCCGTACTGCAAGGGTGCCAATCGTTGCCAAGGCAATAATCGCTAACACCGTCAATACTTCAATGAAGGTAAAACCCTTTACTTGGCGTGGTAGTTGGTTTTGCATAATTCACTCTCCTTGTTGAATCAATTCCATAAAAAACTAACGAACGTGTTGTTGGGTTACTGCCATGAGCATCGCTCCCATGCCTCCTACCGTGATAAGGAGGAGCCATAAGATGAGCCCATAGCAGCACAGTTGCATGGTCACTCGTAAACGCTGCAAAGCGGCTGCGGCATCCGCAGCGGCGTAATTTGCTACACGTTGCAAGGTTCCATGTTCGGTTGCGTTTCGACTGCCATTACTGAGTCGAAACAGCATGCGTGGTGACAGCAAGCCACAGTCAAGTATTGAAGCCAATAAGCGCTCGCCATGAGCGAGCTTCTGACGAATGGGCGGAAGAATTGGAGCAAGTGCACCACTGCCAAATTCTTGCATTGCTTGGAGGGCTTTATCGAGGCGCACCCCGGCACGGAGGAGAACGGTTAAGGTCTGCAATAACAACACCCCGTCAAAATAACGACGAATGACGAAGGCACCACGTGCAGCAAGCCAACGCCAGCCAGCAAAACGTAAGTCAATGAGTGGGTAAGGCCCCCAGAACCACAACACTACTAAGCTCAGTGTCACACCAATGGCAATGAGCCAAGGCCCTTGCGCCACACTCATCAAATGTTGACTAAACAGCGGCCAGCTAATCTCCGGCAAACCTGCTGCGAGTTTTGGTAGCACTTGGGAACCGACCGCATAGCAGGCCAGCATACTCACGAACAGCATAATCAGGGGATAAATAAGCGGACGCCAAAAAGCCTGCAACGCCGCACTGCGTTGTTGCTCAAACTGGCGTTGCGCCGCAATCAGTTGATCCAACAAACCGCTGCGCTCGCCAACACTGACCAGCATACAAAGATCTTGCGCAAACCAGCTCCGCATCGCCGTGGCCATCGGCTGACCACGATACACCGCACTCTGCAAGTCAGCGACCACTTGCTGCTCGCGTACCATGCCCTGCTGTACTGCGTGTTGATGCAGTTCACGACATGCCTGCGCTACGCTCAAGCCGTCTCCTAAAGCGAGGGCAATATCCTCAAGCAGCGCTAGCTGTTGCGGCCGCCGCAGTGGCTGTTTCATGCGGTAGTTAAATGATCTGAGGTTTGGCATTCCGTTGCCCCTTGCAATTGTTCGTCTAATGTCTTCCAGCCGCCACCCATGAGTTCTGCTCGGTACTCATCCATACGGTTACTGCGCAGGGCTTGCCGTAAGCTCGCGTCAACATCGAGATACTCGCCGACAAATTTACGTTTGCCGACCTTGGTTCCGCGGCAGTGAGGACACGGCGTATCATGTGAGCGCACGTCGTCACGGCAATAGCTACAATCTTGTTTTACGAGCCGTTGTGCTAAGACGCCGCGAACCACCCCTGGCTGCGCCAGCATGTCATTACTTAGGCCGAGGTCATTCAGGCGCTGTAGCACCCCAAAGCAATCGTGGGCGTGCACGGTAGCAGTAACGAGATGCCCTGTCAGAGCTGCCGTGTAGGCAGCTTGGGCTGTTTTACTATCACGGATCTCACTAATTGAAATAACATCAGGGTCTTCACGCAAAGCGACTTTCACCATATTGGCGAAATTCAACTCTGGATGTTCAGCAATCACCGGCTTTTGCTCGATGTGAGGCTGAATAATTTCAATCGGATCTTCCAGTGAAATGATTTTGTGGTCCGGCGGAATGAGTAGGTTCAGCGCCGCTAACGTGGTGGTTTTACCTTGCCCCGTTGGACCAGCGATAAGCAACATTCCTCGCGGTTGCTCCAAGAGTAAATGTAATTGCGCGATAAGCGTCGCGGCGACACCCAGATCTTGCAAACGCAGAATTTGTTGTCGCTCTAGTTGCACCCGCATGGTTACCGCGAAGCCGTTACGTGTTGGCGATTTCTGTACGCGCAAACGAATGCGTTGCGGTTCGTTATCGAGCATCACCACGACATTGATACTGGCGCTAGACAAGCGCTGCTCATCGAACAGTTCGTGAAAGTCATCGGAACTCGTATTGAGGGCGGCGGCAATCGCCGCCACCAAGATTTCACGCGGGCGCTCGATATGTCCGACTAAGCGGCCATGGACTCGAAACGCTAAATTTGCCTGCCGATGATCAAATACTAAATGAATATCAGATGCCTGGAGCAGCAATGCTTGTGTCACTAAGTCTTCCAACGCTTGCTGCGCTCGCGTCCGATCGAAAGCTTGCTCATGTTGCTGCTGCGTGCGTTGGGTAAGCAGCGCTTCTGCGTCGTGGAGGAAACTGCGAATATCGCGCGCATCGCCGAGCAACTGCTGGCGAAATAGGTTCCGCGCTTGCAACTCTTCCTGCATCCGCAGTAGGGCCATCGAGTTCGTACGCCAGGAATCAGGGCTGGCAATGAGATAGCCCTCGCTCGTCACCACCACCGCGGTGCCGGCATCGGTGGCATGCTCCGTCAACGCACTACACTCCTGTAAATAGTTCTCGTCAATGGTGGCAGCTTGCCACTCAGCCGTTGTAATGTAGCGCATCACCATTTCTCCGTGACCGCCAGTTCACGCCGCCACTGTCCTTGCTGCAGGGCTAGCTCTGCGCCATTACGAATCAACGTTAGTCCGTTAGGTCCTGGCGCATCGAGCCCCAAGAAAAAAGCCTGGTTCTCAGCTTGTAGCCAAACCCTAACTTTACTGGCGATGCCAATCACCCCAAGCACTTGTAGCTTACTCAGTGGATTCTCTGTCACGACTTTTTGGGCTTGCGTGTGCGGATTCACTTCGGCAATTTTCGCCTCCAATTGCGCTACTTGTAGCTGGTGTTGTAGCTTGCGAACTTCCGCTGCCGCGGTAAGTTCGGCTAACTCCTCAATACGCAAAGCACTTACACTGGCAAGTTGTTGCTCAAGCTCAGGTACTGCTACGGTATCTGCGACTGGCGTTGAAAGTAAGAATAAGGTCAGTGGGTAAACCATTATGATGCTCCTTCCGTGGAAATCGGGCGAGGTTCGTACAGATGCACCTCTAATTCTGAACGCAGGCTTCGCCCCGCTTGCAAATTCATTTTCACAATCCGTAAATGCGGATGTGAGAGTAAATGGGTCAACCGCGCCAGCTCGGTGAACTTGGTATCCAGCAAGTTCAGCGTGAATACTTGTTGCTGATAAAAAGTTGATTCACGCGATCGCTCTTGGCGCACGGTTAAGTTAGGAAACAACCGTTCGAGTTGCCGCTGCCAACTGCCAACCTCTAAAGCGTTGATGGTAAAACCACCTTGCTGGCGCGCGTAGGGTTCGGTCGGCCACTGATATCTAGCTGCAGCCTGCTGTCGCTGTGGCAGAAGCTGCCATGCGGGGTCTAACTGCAGCGCCAACTCCTCAGGACGACCGTAAGTCGCTTTCAGCACCACCTCCAATTGTTGTCCTTGCAAACTGGCCGAACGCCACTCCCAACCCGCTAGGTGTTGCATGCCGGCAAATAATTTCGGTAGTTGCTGTAGCACCTCTGGGGCTACCCCGCGCGGATCTGGTAGCGCTTGTTGCACCTGCGCTGTCACCTGCTCCGCTTGCTCTGACTGTGGCCACCAGTACCATCCTGCGAGCGCCATGACGAGCAATACGGAGAACACCAAGGCGAATAGTCGTTGCCGTTGTTGCCAAGGCGTTGGCAGGGCCATATCTCTTAGTTTTGCGCGCTTATCTACCGTGAGCTCGGCGATTTCAACTGCCGTGGTGCGTTGTTGCCACTGCGCCAGGTGCTCATCACAATAATCACGCATCTCTGCTGGCACCGAGCCGGCGATAAGGAGCGCTGAATGGCGGCGTGATTTACGCGTAAGTCGCCCGAGCAAAAGCTTAAGGTGTGCGAACCCGTCAGCATCCGTCTCGCAGGCGAGACAATGCTGCAGTACATCGTTGCGCCAGACAATAACGACCACTTGCTCACGCCAATATGCCAAATAGATACCCTGTTGCACCTTCGGGTAGCTTCTTCGAACTGTTGAAGCGAGATCATAGGCCTGCACAGCATCGCGACTGCAAACTAGCCAATAGTGGCGGCCGATGCGACTAATGTTGTAACTGCGCATGCCGCGCGCGCGGGCGGTTTCAAGTGCTTTAGTGACCGCGCTTGCAGAACGCTCTTGTAAGCGCCAACCATTGATAACCCAGGCGCGGTTCATCAGTGAAGCTCCCGACTGATAATGGTCGGCGTTAACAACACAAGCGTCTCGCTATGTTGTTGTTGCGCAGTTTGTTGTCCGCCCAACAGAAGGCTTAACCAGCTCTGTTGCTGTTGTTGTTGCGAACGCTCATTGCGCAAGCCAGACAGCAGTAATGTTTGCCCATCGGCGACTGCCGCCTGCATAAAGAACTGCTTGCGATTAGTGTGTGGTGTTTGAATTAATTGTTCGCCAGAGCGCACTTCATCGATGCGTTGTAGATCTGAAAGCTCTGTTGAAAGCTGCAGAATAACCTCACCATCGCGAATACTTGGCAATAAATACAGCTCAAATCCGGTCGTCACAACCCCAGGTTGTAAGGTCGTGGTGGCGCCGACATTAACAGTGCTCGTGGTGCCGGCAGAGGCTAGGTAGGTGGCATTATCCTGCAGTGCAATTTTAGCAATTTGATTATTCAAACTGACCACTCTTGGCTGGTTATTGATACGTACCAAACCTTGTTGCTCGAGCGCTTGAATAAATACCTCAGAGCCTGCCATTCGACCGCTTTGCCGTTGCCAAAAAACTTGGCTAGCGATTGCTTCTGTAACCTCTCCTAGCCCGCCGCTACCGAGCCCAAGAACTGCATTACCTCCGGCGCTGGTACGCAACGCTTGCCAGTCAATTCCTAGTTGCTGCTCATCGGTGAAGTTAACTTCAATTATCTGCACTTCAATGGCTACTTGTCGGGTGAGCCGCTCATTTTGTTGTTCTAAATAGTCCGCTATGGCACGCACATGATAGGGGGTATCACGCACCGCAACAGAAGTGGAGCTCTGATTCAGACTCACCACCCCCTGTTCGGACAACAGCAACTGCAAAGTACGCTGTAAGTCGTCCCATACGCTTAAGCGTTCGTTACGGAAGTTGCTGTATTGTTCGCTGCTTCGCTGTGGACTTGCCGGTGTGCTTTGTTGACCTCCTAACTGGCGTTGTTGGGTCGCTTCCTTGTTCCCCATGAAGTACTCGCTCGCACCGGCAATAAATGCCACATCAAACTCAGCAGTTTGCCAACGGCTCCAACGCAGGTGCCGCTCATCGTAGTCGACATGCCAATTTAACTTGGTCGCTAAGGCTTTTATAAAGTCGCCCCGATAGCCTTGAAATAGCAACGCAACGGGTTGTTCAGCGAGCTCTGGCGCGGCAAATGAAAACTGTACTTGACCGTCGGGAAAAACTGAACGCAAGAGTTTCTCAAGCGGCATTCCACTGGCATTGACATTGACCACTTCGCTATACCATTGCGGTTCCTGATGGAGTTTTTGTTCAAGCGAGGGAACAAAGAACCTTTCATCGTATTGGACTGTCTCTACCGCATCCGCCGTTGGGCGACTGAGCTTTGCTAGCTCGGCTAAGGCTCGCTGCTTGGCGTTTTCAAGCGGCCGCTCGCTCGGCATTTGGCAGGCACTCAACGACAGCAAGGTGAAGCCCAGTGGCGCATAAAACCAACGTTTCATGGTTGCACCTCAGCACTTGCTGCGACCACCGCCGTGCGGTTGGCATAGAGAGTCAGTTGCAATTGGTACGGCCGTAAAATTTTCGTGAGTGCTTGTTGCCAATTCGCGGCGCTAAATTCAAAGCTTGTCGACCAGCGATAATGGGGTGAAGCACGCCAATCAATATGCTCAACGGCAAAGCCCTGCTTGATGAGAGCTTCAACTTGTGGCTTGAGTAACCCTGGCTGGAGATGTGCAATGACCGTGGTTTCATTCAGTGCTGAAACTTCAGATGACGTGACATCGGAGTGGACCGCTTGCGGAGCTGCGGCATAGTTAAAACTTGGACAAGTCGTTGCGGTGCTGGCAGCAGCCTCTTGGCTGTGACCGGTTGCGCTCCACAGCGCCATGCTCAAAACGATAAGCGGTAACGCTGTGCGGCAAAACTGAGAATAACGAACGCCCTGTTCCATAAAGTGACCTCCCTGTCAGATTGCACCGTTGATCCGTCACGGTGTCATCTAACTTTAGTCACTGCTCTTACCCGCCGCAAGCAGGTAAGAGCGGATTTGCACGCGGGCTATTTCTTACGCTTTTTGCTCTCTTTGACTTGCCATTTACCGTCACGGTAATAAGCCTGCCAGCCCGTTGGCTTGCCATTTTCTTCGGTGATGACATATTGCTCTTTTTGCTTACGGCTGTACCGCACAATCGCGTCATTGCCATCATCGTCTTGCGCTGGCGCTTCAGTCAAATAATGAAACTTTTGCGGAATACGATCTTTAAAGCGCTGCAACTCGGCCACTTTTACCGCACGTGTTTCTCGTGATTTCGGGAAGGTATTGGCCGACATGAACACGCCTGACGCACCGTCGCGCAACACAAAGTAGGCATCAGAGTTTTCACAAGGCAACTCTGGAAACGGCACTGGGTCTTCCTTCGGTGGTGCAGGCTGACCGTTTTTCAATAGCTTACGGGTGTTCTTACATTCATCATTCGTGCAGTCAAAATACTTGCCAAAGCGTCCAGTCTTGAGCTGCATATCACTGCCACAGCGATCGCACTCGAGTACGGGACCATCGTAACCTTTAATCCGAAACTCACCATATTCAACCAGCTGTCCAGGGCACGCTGGATTGTTACCACAAACGTGCAGCTTGCGTTCTTTGTCGATGAGATAGCTATCCATCGCGGTACCGCACTTCGGGCAACGCTTCTTCGCGCGCAACGCTTCGGTTTCGGCTTCATCGTCATCACTGACTTTCACCGCTTCTTCACCTGGCAGTAGGTTCAACGTTTGTGTGCAACGCTCTTTCGGTGGCAGCTCATAGCCTGAACAGCCGAGAAAAACGCCAGTCGAAGCCGTACGTATGCCCATCTTCCGGCCACACTTTGGACAGTCGATATCAGTAAGAACCATCTCATTGCCGCGCATACCGCCCTCATCAGGAGGTAACTCGGCTCGCTCTAGCTTCTTCGAGAACTCCTCATAGAACGCATCAAGGGTTGCTTTCCAGTCACGTTTGCCCTCGGCGATGTCATCCAACGCCTGTTCCATTTCCGCGGTGAAGTTGTAGTTCAATAGCCGCGAGAAATTCTCAACAAGGCGGTCATTCACAATTTCGCCCATTTTCTCGGCATAAAAGCGGCGATTCTCAACACGCACGTAGCCACGATCTTGAATCGTCGAAATAATCGAGGCATAGGTCGACGGACGACCAATTCCGCGTTTCTCTAACTCTTTCACCAAAGAGGCTTCACTAAAGCGCGCAGGTGGCTTGGTGAAGTGTTGCTGCGGGTCCAGTGCCTGTAGACTCAGCTCATCGCCCTTCTTCACGTCAGGCAAGGTCGCATCGTCCGCATTCTTGGAGCCAGCTGGTGGTTGCACTTTCGTCCAACCGGCAAAACGCATTACCCGGCCGCGAGCTTTAAGCTCGTAATCACCAGCACCCACGGTCAAGGTAGTGGAGTCATAACGCGCTGGGGTCATTTGACAGGCCACAAATTGGCGCCAAATCAACTCGTAAAGACGCTGCGCATCACGCTCCATGTCGCGCAATTGCTCAGACTTAACCGATACACTTGACGGTCGAATCGCCTCGTGCGCTTCTTGCGCATTTTGCTTGGCACCGTACACATTCGGCTTCTCCGGCAAATAGTCCTTGCCGTATTGTTTGCCGATGTAATCACGACAGGTCGCCACCGCCTCTTTGCTTAGATTGGTCGAGTCCGTACGCATATAGGTAATATGACCCGCTTCATATAATCGCTGCGCAAGCATCATCGTTTTCTTCACGCCAAAACCTAGACGCGTGCTCGCTGCTTGCTGTAAGGTCGAAGTGATAAAGGGTGCCGATGGACGGCTGCTGGTCGGTTTATCTTCGCGATTGATGACCTTATAAACAGCGTCTCTTAAAGCTGCTACGGCTTTGTCAGCAGCCTCTTTATCGCCCGCTTTAAAGGTCTTTCCAAGATACTTTGCAACTTGCATGCGCAAGTCGTGCTTTTGTGCAGTGCTGAGATCAGCATAGATGTCCCAGAACTCTTCCGGCACAAAGGCTTTGATTTCACGCTCACGCTCGACCACTAAGCGTACGGCAACTGACTGCACGCGCCCCGCAGACAGTCCGCGGGCAATTTTCTTCCACAACAACGGCGACACCATGAAGCCCACAACACGGTCAAGAAAACGACGCGTTTGCTGCGCGTTTACACGGTCTAGGTTCAGATGCGCAGGTTGTGAGAAAGCATCTTGGATCGCATTTTTGGTGATTTCGTTAAAGACAACGCGGCGGAAGCGCTCACTATCGCCGCCAATGAGCTCGCGTAAGTGCCAGGCAATCGCCTCCCCTTCGCGGTCCAAATCCGTTGCGAGATAAACAGCATCTGCCTTTTTGGCGAGCTTTTGTAATTCACTCACGACTTTTTCTTTACCCGGCAATACTTCGTAGTGGGCATCCCAACCATGCTCGGGATCGACCCCCATGCGCGCCACAAGTTTTTTAAACTCGCGTGCTTGCCGATACTTTTCTTTTTGCTCAGGCGTCATTTTGCGCACTTCGGCAGGCGACTTTTTCGCCACTTCTGCGGTGCTACGCGTAGGAAGGTCACGTACGTGGCCGACACTCGACTTCACTACGAAATCGTTGCCTAAATATTTATTTATGGTCTTAGCCTTGGCTGGCGACTCGACAATTACTAGCGATTTTGCCATGCGTCCTTCGTGTCCTAATAAGATGGGATCTTTTTTTAGATATATCGCTTCTGTTCACAGTAAACAACCATGCGAAGCAAATTTAATAAAAATTCGTTGATTACTTATAGCTATGCAAGCGCTCCTCGGATCACCTTGTAAGACGCGGACTTACGCCTATTCAGGGCTTACACAAGGGGCCTGTTGTAGGTATAATAGCCGCCAATCACTTGCTTGCAACTGCAATGGAGGAATTCGTGAGCACTCAACACTTTGAAGTGAACTTCGACGGTCTTGTAGGCCCCACCCACAATTATGCGGGCCTCTCTTTTGGTAATGTCGCGTCATTATCAAACGCAAAAGCCACCTCGAGCCCGCGCTCCGCAGCCAAGCAAGGCCTCGCTAAAATGAAAGCCTTACACGACATGGGCATGGTCCAGGGAGTGTTTGCTCCGCATGAACGTCCTGACATTGCAACCTTGCGTCGTCTCGGATTTACCGGCAACGATGGCGAAGTCCTTTACAAGGCAGCCACCGAAGCGCCGCAAATTTATCAGGCTGTGTGCTCGGCTTCAAGTATGTGGACCGCAAATGCTGCCACTGTCTCACCAGGAGCTGACACGGCAAATGGTAAGGTTCACTTCACCCCAGCGAATTTAACGAATAAGTTTCACCGTTCATTAGAGCCGTTAACCAGTGGTCGTATTTTACAGTCAATGTTCAATAACTCACGTTATTTCGAACATCATTTGCACCTGCCCGATAACGAACACTTTGGTGACGAAGGCGCCGCTAACCACACGCGCCTGTGCAACAACTACGGCAATGCGGGTGTTGAGATCTTTACCTTCGGCCGTTATGCCTTTGACAGTAGTAAGCCAGCGCCAACTAAATTCCCGGCACGACAAACCTATGAAGCCTCACAGGCCATCGCACGACTGCACGGTCTGAGCGAAGAGAATACCGTCTATATTCAGCAGAACCCAGACGTTATCGATCAAGGCGTGTTTCATAACGACGTCATTGCCGTCGGCAACCAAAACGTCTTGTTCTACCACGAGCAGGCATTCTTAGATACCGAAGCCAAGCTCGCGGAAATTCAACGGAAGTTTGGCGCCGAGCCGGTACACTTTATTTGTGTCAAAACCAGCGAAGTATCGGTCGAAGATGCCGTACAAACTTACTTGTTTAACACTCAGTTGTTGACCATGCCAGACGGTACTATGGCGATTATTGCGCCGACCGAGTGTGAAGAAAACCCACGCGTCAAAGCCTATCTAGAAGATCTTGTTCAGCGCAATACGCCAATCAAGAAAGTACACTTCTTTGACGTCAAACAAAGTATGCGTAACGGCGGTGGCCCTGCTTGCCTGCGTTTGCGGGTTGCGTTAAATGACGACGAACTTGCCGCGGTGAACCCTGCTGTCATCATGAACGATGACTTGTTTGCACGCCTCAACGCGTGGGTCGACAAGCATTATCGTGAGGAACTGAGTGTTAACGACTTACGTGACCCACAGTTGTTAAGTGAATCACGCAGCGCGCTCGACGAGCTCACACAAATCCTTAAACTCGGCTCAGTCTACCCGTTCCAACTGGTATAAAAAAAGCCCGCATCGCGGGCTCTTTTTTTCGATGTTCGATGTTCGATGTTCGATGTTCGATGTTCGATGTTCGATGTTCGATGTTCGATGTTCGATGTTCGATGTTCGATGTTCGATGTTCGATGTTCGATGTTCGCCAATGATTTAAAACGCTCTAGTGTTGGCTTTCAACAAACATCAAACAGCAAATAGCAAACATCGCCTTTAGCTTTTAGCTTTCAGCAAACATCAAACAGCAAATAGCAAACATCGCTTTTCACGCTCTTAATCGTCGTCGTTTTCGTTGTGTAGCTCTAGATTGGCATCTTCCTCACCATCACCACCGTGACGCGCCACATCATTACGCGCCGCATCGAGACGATCAAGATAGGTTTGGTTAATATCACCGGTAATATATTCACCGCTGAAAACCGAAGTTTCGAATTGCTGAATAGACGGATTCTCTTCTTTCACCGCAGCAATTAAGTCTTCTAGGTCTTGGTAAATCAAGCCATCTGCTTTAATCAGCGCATTGATTTCATCTGCTTCACGACCGTGACCAATCAGTTCGTTGGCGCTTGGCATATCGATACCGTAGACGTTCGGGAAACGGATCTCAGGGGCGGCAGAAGCAAAGTAAACCTTCTTAGCTCCAGCCTCTCGCGCCATTTCAATAATCTGCTCTGAAGTCGTACCACGCACAATCGAATCATCGACCAGCAGAACGTTTTTACCGCGGAATTCCGCACCGATTGCATTCAGCTTCCGTCGTACTGACTTACGCCGTTGTGTTTGCCCCGGCATGATAAAAGTCCGGCCGATATAGCGATTTTTGACGAAGCCTTGGCGATACGGCAAATCAAGGATATTCGCCATCTCAAGAGCAATATCACAGCTCGTTTCCGGAATTGGAATGACCACGTCAATATCGAGGTGAGCGTAGTCACGCTTGATCTTCTCACCCAATTTACGACCCATGTTCACGCGTGACGCATAAACCGAGATTTTATCAATGAACGAGTCAGGACGCGCAAAGTACACGTACTCAAAAATACATGGGCAATGTTGCGGGTTATCGGCGCATTGACGTGAATACAGTTCGCCGTCTTCCGTAATATAGACCGCTTCGCCCGGCTCAATATCACGTTCATACTTGAATCCTGTACCATCAATCGCGACACTTTCTGATGCCACGATGTACTCGTTACCGTTTGGCGTTTCTCGCTTACCAAGTACCAATGGGCGAATGCCCCATGGGTCACGAAACGCCACGATGCCAAAACCAATGATCATTGCTACTACCGCATAAGCGCCGCGGATTTGACGATGCACACGACTTACTGTGGCAAAGACGTCATCAGCGGTTAGCTCAAGACTTTGTTGCTGATACAGTTCATGAGCAAAAATATTCAGCAAGATCTCTGAGTCGGAAGTGGTATTGATATGGCGACGTGCTTTCGCAAAGAGTTGCTCTTGAATTTCCTGCGCATTCGTCAGATTACCGTTATGCGCCATGGCAATACCAAACGGCGAGTTGACGTAGAACGGCTGTGCTTCTGCCGAGCTTGAGCTACCAGCAGTTGGATAGCGCACATGACCAATACCAACACGCCCTGCAAGCCGGTGCATGTGCCGCGTATGAAACACATCACGCACTAAACCGTTTGCTTTGCGCAAACGCAAGGTATCGTTGTGAACCGTCATGATGCCTGCGGCATCTTGGCCACGATGCTGGAGCATCGTTAAGCTGTCATACAAGGCTTGGTTGACCGGATCTTTACCTACTATACCGACGATTCCACACATGCTAGAACAACCTCATTTACTTAATTAGGGAGAAAACTCGACGTTTGCTCAAAGTATTCAAAAAACCATTGGATAAAGACACCAAAGTGCGGGATCAACAATGACTGGTGCCACCAATCGGTGCTCGCCAAGCCAGTGAAACTATCCAAGAAAAACAGTAATGCGCTAACGATAAGCACGCCACGTAGGGCGCCGAAGACACCACCCAGCACGCGATCTGTGCCGGTGAGACCGGTTTTATGCACTAGCTGACCCATGACATAGTTCACCACAGCTCCCACAATAAGCGTGGTAATAAACAGGGCTAAAGCCGCAACGGCATTGCGTACGATGGGGTCATTCAAACCAGTGAAATAAGAGGCAAGATCGGCGTAATACCAACTAGCTACAAAAAACGCCGCTACCCATACGACCAGTGAGAGGGCTTCTTTGATAAAGCCGCGCACCAAACTGACTAACGTCGATAGGCAGATAACAATTAAAATCGCATAATCGATCCAGACCATAAGGAAGTTCCTAAGGCTGTTTAAGACGCGCGCAGTTTAACAGAAAACAACTCGAAAAACGCCACTTTTTATTTAGCTTTACGGTTCGTAACTTACTACACGACCCGCAAGGCCTGTTAGCTTCTGCAACTCAGGGAGTTGCGCTTCGAGTTCCGCTTCACTTAGCGCCGGCCCGACGAATAGACGGGTCAGAGCTTTACCATTCACTTGCGCTGTTTCGCTGTAGGCCGCAAAGCCCTGTGCTTGCAATTGTTTGATGAGCGCCGCGACGGATTCAGCATTGCTAAAGGCGCCAAGTTGAATCACATAACCAGGTTCAGACAATGAGGTCGTGACCGGTTGTGCTGGCTTGGCGACGACCTCTTGTTTGGCCTCAGTTGAAACACTGGGAGCGTCTTCGGCGGTCAACTCAACTGTTTCGGGTAAGGGTTCGAGGCCATCGACTTCAATCGGTGTGCCCGCCAGTTCGTCGCTCGGCAGAACCACCGTCTTCTCAACCACATCAGCGTCGGGTTGCATGGGAATTGCCGCTAACTCCTGCTGCTCTTTCACCTGCTTACCATCTAGTAATTCGGGCAGAATAATAACCGCCAATGCAATCAAAATAATACTTCCGACGATACGGTTTTGAAGTTGCGACGCCATGCTTACTCCGTTTGAGGAATTTGACTGACAGTGTAAAACGAGCCACACACCAATACTAGTGTTTCTCGCTTTTGTTCGACTGCGGCTGCGCGGGCAGCATCAAAAGCCGCAGCTACATTCGCGAAGGTCTGCCGCGGGCGTTCATTTTCAGCGGCGTCAGCTTGCGCTAAACGTTCCGCTTTGGCGCCACGGGGCCCAGCTAAATCAGCGAAAAACCATTGGGTCACTACAGGTGCTAAAGCCGCCAATGTGCCCTCGATATCTTTATCTTGTAGCATCCCTACCACGGCAAACACGGGCATATCTGGTAACGTCGCTTGGATATGCTGCGTTAGGAACGTTGCGGCATGTGGATTATGTGCAACATCAAGTAACACCTTTGGATTGCCAGCACGGAGTTCCAAGCGTCCGCTTTCGCGTGCATGTTGCAACCCTTCTTTGATGGCCTGTTGCGAGACGGGTAACGCTAACTTTTCCAATGCTTTTAGTGCCGTTGCTGCGTTCGGTAAGGGGAGCTGAGGTAGCGGCAATCCGCGCAACACGCTAGACCGCCCAACATAGTCCCAAGTGCTTTGATCGGAGTTTCTGCGGTAATTGAAATCCACGCCAACGCGCGCAGGCTCGATACTGCGCTGATGTAACTCTGCTAAAATGTCGGCGGGAAAGTCGGGCTCACCGATAACAGCAGCGCGGCCAGGGCGAAAAATCCCCGCTTTCTCTCGCGCAATACCCTCGCGATGGGGGCCTAAAAAGGCAACGTGGTCGATGCCTACCGAGGTAATCACTCCGACATCAGCAGCAATGCAATTGACGGCATCGAGTCGCCCTCCTAGCCCAACTTCGAGTATCCACACATCCAGCTCGTGCTGTTGGAGCAGCCACATGGCTGCTAACGTGCCAAACTCAAAGTAGGTTAGCGAAGTATCGCCACGCACCTGCTCAACGGCTTGAAAGGCTTCTACGTGCTGCTGAGCGTCTAACTGCTGGGTATTCACTCGCACCCGCTCTTCATAATCCACCAGGTGGGGTGAAATATAGACACCAGTGGTATAACCAGCGGCACGCAAAATCGTCTCAAGGTAACGCACCGTCGAACCTTTACCGTTGGTTCCGGCGACCGTGATGACCTTGGCTTTTCCCGGTTGGATTTTTAGCCGTTGTGCAACGGCTTGAACACGCTCGAGACCTAACTCGATTTCGGTTGGATGCAATGCTTCTAAATAGGACAGCCAGGCATCAAGCCCGGCTGTAGCAGATGGTGCAAGAGGTGTTTCACTCATGAAGGTCGGATCAATATTCGTCAGCTACGGGGGCGTGATGTTGAAACTTCGCCAATAACGCAGCAATGCGGTTCCGCATTTGACGTCGATCGACGATCATGTCAACCGCACCGTGATCGAGCAAGAACTCTGCGCGTTGGAAACCTTCAGGTAAGGTTTCCCGCACTGTTTGCTGAATCACTCGAGGGCCAGCAAAACCAATCAGAGCTTTAGGCTCAGCAATATTAACATCACCGAGCATAGCAAGGCTGGCAGAAACGCCACCCATGGTAGGGTCGGTGAGCACTGAAATAAACGGCAAGCCTTCTTCACTCATGCGCGCCAGCGCAGCTGAGGTTTTTGCCATTTGCATCAGTGACATTAAAGCTTCTTGCATACGTGCGCCACCCGAAGCCGAGAAGCACACTAATGGAATTCTCTCACGCAAACAAACTTCAGCAGCTTTTACAAAGCGTGCACCCACCACGGAAGCCATCGAGCCGCCCATGAAGTCAAACTCAAAGGCAACGGCAACCACTGGCATACCCTTCAGTTTGCCCTTTTGCGCAACTAACGCGTCTTTCTCACCGGTCGCTTTCTGTGCCGCGGCAATACGGTCTTTGTATTTTTTCGAGTCACGAAACTTGAGAATGTCTTTCGGCTCGAGCTCAGCACCGATTTCCGTTCCGCTCTCGCTATCGAGAAAACTATCAAGTCGGCGACGTGCTGACATGCGCATGTGATGGTCGCACTTCGTGCAGACATAGAGGTTGCGCTCTAGGTCCGCGCTATAAATAATGGCGTCGCAACTGGTACATTTTGTCCACACACCTTCAGGGATGTTGCGGCGCTTACCACTCTTGGGTTTTGCAAGAATTCGCTCAATCCAGCTCATATCGTGTCTTAATTCTCTGTAAATGACTTCGGCAAAGGCCTCAAATTCCTTGTATTAAAGCATACTCTGCGTCGGCCTTGCAGTAAAAAGTGGTCTTATTAGTGCTCTGCGTCAGGTAACCACAGCGGCCCTGGAGCCATCACCGGCAGTCCGTACTGTGCTGGGTAGTCCACCTGAACAAGGTACAAACCTTCGGCTTTAGCGGTCGCCGCTGCCAAGGTACGGTCGCGTTTGGCAAGCAGCTCGGCAGGCCAGGTTATCGGCTGTTCACCCCGCCCAACCGTCAATAAGGTCCCAACAATGTTGCGCACCATATGGTGCAAGAAGGCATTTGCGGCAATATCGACCACCACAAAATCTTGTTGACGGGTTACCTCGATGTGCGTCACACAGCGATTCGGTGAATGTGATTGGCATTGTGCGGCACGGAACGAGCTAAAATCGTTTTCACCAAGCAACCCTTGTGCCGCTGCATGCATTTTCTCGGCATCCAGTGAGAAATGATAATGACTGACACCACGGCCTAAAATTGCCGGCCGTAGTCGCGTGTTGCAGATGATATAGCGATAACGCCGACCCGTCGCACTAAAGCGTGCACTGAAATCCTCCGGCACCTGACGTACCCAACGCACCGCAACATCGGCGGGTAAGTTACTATTTATTCCCATGGTCCAAGCAGCATCGCTTCGCGGTTCTTGACTATCGAAGTGAACAACTTGTCCCGTCGCATGAACCCCAGCATCTGTGCGGCCCGCACAGACAACTTCCACAGGATGATTGGCAACCTTACTTAAGGCCTTCTCTAAAACTTCTTGGACGGCAACGACTTCACGCTGTCGTTGCCAACCAAAATAGTGACTACCATCGTACTCGATACCCAGCGCAAAGCGCGTACTACTCATCGACCGCCCTGTTCAGCTAACTTTTTCAATAACTCCGCAGCATCCTGCTCGGCTTCTTCATCACCACAGTCTTTGATGCTCTCGAGCAGATCCCGCGCATCATCTAACTCACCCATATCGATATAGACTTGCGCAAGGTCAAGCTTGGCAGCAGGTGACTTACTCTCATCCAACATGGCTTCTGTGCTGAGATCGATTTCATTTGAATCGTTTTCATCACCGCCGAGTGCATCACCAAGCTTTTCTTTATCGTACGGGTCGTCGTGTTCTTCACTTGCTTCGGTTTCTGCCTCTTCCATTAGGCTTTCAATCGACAAGTAATCCTCGTGCTCTTCAGCAGGCTGAGTTTTGTGAGCTTCATCCGCTGTCTCTTCAACATCAGCGCCCGTCGTATCTTTGGCGTCATCATCTAGACGCAATCCACCAAATGAATCGAGTGCTGCATCAAGCTCGCCGCGCGTCTGATCTTCACTATCGACGGCATCCTCCGCGCTTGGCTCTGATGCGGTGACACGGAATTCGGCAATATCTTCGGCAGGTTCGGATACCTCTGGCTCAGGTTCAGCTTCACTCTCAGGCCCAGGGAAGTCCATCGCCAATAAAGCGTCCACTTCTTTCGACATAGGGTCCGCGTCGTTGGCATCACTCTCTACCTGCTCTCCCTCACGTTCGCGCAGATATTCATCAAGATCGACATCGGTCACCTCGGCGTAGTCATCATCAACGCTGGTTTCTTGCCAATCTTCGCTTGCATCCGCAGGCGTCGACTCCGTCGCACTCTCATCTGCGCTTGCCGCTTCTGCAGCGGCGGCTGTTGACACCGTTTGCTCCGCATCTAGCGCAGGCTCATCCTGTTGAGATTCGGCGCTACCGCCCTCTTCAATTTCACGGTTCACTCGGCGTACATAAAGTGCGTAAGCAAGCAGTCCTAGCAAGATAATCAGCAAACCACCCAGCACTGCTAAGTGCAGCGGCTTCATCAGCCAATCGAGCCAGGTCGCTTGTTTACGCTTGCTCGTCACCGGCGTTTGCGCAGGCGCGGCAACGGTCTGGCTAGCAACGTCAGACTCCGCGTTAACTTGCGTTTCTGTTGTTGCTTCTGCCTGCGCTGCTGGTTCAGCAGCCACATCTGCTTCAGGTTCTGTCGGAGCTGCTGTTTCAGGCTCTGCCTGGGCGTCCTCTGTCGCTGGCGTGCTTGCCTCTGGCTCGGCGGTAATAGTATCGCTGGTAAGCTCTTCGCTGCTCAGTTCCTCAGCTAACAATTCCATTTCGGTCGAGGCCTGTTGCTCTTCGTCGGCACGCGCACGCAGAAGGTTAAGTTCGCGGGTGACCGCCGCTAAGCGCTCTTGCAGCTCGCTGTTCTCACCTTGTAAATTTTCAATTAAATCAATTGAGTCGGAAAGCTGGGTGCGTAATGCTTGTAACTCAGAAACCGAGATGGCAATTTCCCGCTCGACAGAGGTGTCGACCGGAGTATCGGTTTCTGCGCTTTGTGCAACCGCGGGTTGACTCACCGACTCGGCTTCAGCGCTATCATCAGCGTCGGCAACGACAGCAGCAGGACGTTCCGCCACTGTAGCTCCTTCGCCAAGCTCAGGGATCTCGAGGAAGAACCCCGTAAACATGAAGTCAGGACGGTTGTCACGAAAGGCTTGAGGGTTCGCCGCAACAATACTGTCCATCATTTCGTACAGGCTCACGCCCTGCTGCCGACTGTAGTAACCGGCAATGCTCCACATTGTGTCGGTGGGTACGATAGGACCAAATTGTTCCGCTTGCCAACGCGATGCACGCGGCCCTTGTTGCGCTAAAGCGGCAGCTGAAAAGGCCACAACCAGCGCCAAGGCTGCTGCTATGATCATCCTTACCATCACTTTCCCGTCCTTATTGCTGTCGTTGTTGGAACTAAGTGAAATCAAAAACTTACTTAAATATAGTCTTTTATCAAATGTTCAGCAATTTGAATACTGTTGGTTGCTGCGCCTTTACGCACGTTGTCAGCAACGACCCACAAGTTAAGACCTTGAGGGTGTGAAATATCGTTTCTTACCCGACCGACAAACACCTCGTCGTGGCCTGTCGCATTACTGACTTGCGTTGGGAAGTCCTCATTGGCATCAAACAGCACCACGCCCGGTGCTTGGCGCAAAAGTTCTTTGGCCTGCACCGCATCAAGCGGTTGCTGGGTTTCAATATGGACCGCTTCAGCATGGCCATAGAAAACCGGAACACGCACGGCTGTCGCATTGACCCGAATGGTTGGATCACCAAAGATCTTTTGGGTCTCCCAGACCATTTTCATTTCTTCTTTGGTGTAGTCGTTATCCAAAAATACGTCAATTTGCGGAATACAGTTAAACGCCATTTGCCGTGCGAAAAAATCATTTTCTAGTGGGCGCCCGTTCATCAGGCTCGCCGTTTGCTGCGCCAGCGCGTCCATTGCTTCTTTACCGGCCCCTGACACCGACTGGTAGGTGGCGACATTGATCCGTTCGATGCCAACCGCATCATAAATGGGCTTCAAGGCCACTAACATCTGGATGGTAGAACAATTCGGGTTGGCAATAATGTTGCGATTACGGAAGTCAGCAAGCGCATGGGCATTAACCTCAGGCACAACCAACGGGATATCTTCTTCGTAGCGAAATTCCGAGGTGTTATCGATGACGATACAGCCAGCCTCAGCGGCGCGTGGTGCAAAGGTACGCGAAATACTCCCGCCGGCGGAGAAAAAGCCTAATTCCACTTGCGTCCAATCAAAGGTATCAGCGTCCAGTACTTCGATATCTTCGCCTTTGAACGCAACGGTGGTACCAGCAGAGCGACTACTTGCGAGGGGAAATAACTGCGCAACTGGGAAGTCTCGTTCGGCCAGTAGTTCAATCATATGTTGGCCCACTAATCCGGTAGCGCCTAAAACCGCAACATTAAATGCTCGCGACATGATGTCCCCTTTTAATCAATTTGAAATGTTAGTTCTGTTAAGCACTTCTGCCATCGCCGCGTCTGTGCCCATGCTCCTGCTTGCAAGTGTAGCTGACTGAGCTCAGCGCGCACAGCATAGTCTCGCCGTAACGCATCAAAGGCTGCTGGCTGCCGTGCCGTTCGCCGCAAAAGTTGGTCATCTTTACGAATGTCATAGACCTGAAGTATCCAACGACACAATGTGCGCCAGTCCGGCTCGTCTGGCGCCTGTTGAACGACAGCTTGGCCTTCTGGGTAGCCCTGTAGGAACTGTTGGAAACTTGGCAATTGTAGAGCTAAGCCTTGATCCGTCAACCATTTTTTCAATAATTGCCAACTGCCACCGAGCTTGCCAGCAAAACTATGCCCGGCGATATGCGGAGTCGCTAACACCAACAACTCGATGACCTCTGTTTTCGTTGCGGGCTCATGCTCCCAGACATCTAGCACCGCTTGTAACTGCGCGCCGCCTGCAATCACTTCGGCCAGAGCCTGTTCGGCAACCACCGGTCCACGACTTGCGTTGATCAATAGCTTACCCTGTTCGCCGCCAGCAAACTCGCCTAAAGCCTTGGCGTCGAACAGGTGGCGGGTTGGGTGCTCACCTTGCACGGTTAGCGGCACATGGCAGCTCACCACTTGCGACTGCAACACGCGCTGCCAATCGGCATGCACTTCTGCAACACCCGCGGCAGCGAGCGGCGGATCATAATAATGAACGTTCAGCCCCAAACCTGTTAAACGCTGTCCAGCGGCACGACCGGTATTGCCGGCGCCGATTATCGCCACCTCTCCGGTTGGCAAGGCATCTTGCGCCAAACTCAGCGCGGCAATCGCGCTCGCTACATAGTCCCCTACAGCATTAGCGTTCACCCCAGGACAGCTATGAAAACGCACTCCCGCCGCGTGCAGGGCGATCACGTCCACATGGTCGGTGCCAATGGTTGCAGTCCCAAGCCACTGCAACTGTGGTGCCTGCGCCAATAGTTCGGCATCAACCCGCGTCACCGAACGAATAAATAAAGCATCGGCCCGTGCCAGCAATGCCTTGGGCGGCTGCCGCTCGGTGTAGGTTTCAACTTGCAGTGCGGTTTCACATTGCGCATTCAGCTCGTCGACCAATCGAGTAAAACCGGGCAAGTTAGCATCAGCAACTAATAACATGGGTCTTCGCTATGACGGCAAAAAGGTGGGGTTAGCATACAAAAAGGTGCGCCGCAGCGCACCTTTTCAAGCAATACTTTACAAACCTCAGTAAGGCTAAACGTTAACTTTGATACTTACGCAGTACCAAGGTCGCGTTCGTGCCACCAAAGCCAAAGCTGTTCGACATGACCGTGGTCAATTCCGCCGGCTCCATCGCGGTGATGATGTTCATGTCTTTCGCCGCTGGGTCGAGGTTTTCGACATTAATCGAAGGTGCGACAAAGCCATGGTTGAGCATCAACAATGAGTAAATAGCCTCATGCACACCCGCAGCGCCCAAGGCATGTCCAGTCATTGCTTTAGTCGCACTGATCATTGGCGTTTGCTCTGGGAACACTTCACGGATCGCTTCTAGCTCTTTGGTATCGCCGACCGGCGTACTGGTACCGTGGGTATTGAGATAGTCAATGGGCGTATCAACGGTCGACATTGCCATCTGCATGCAGCGCACTGCGCCCTCACCCGACGGGGCAACCATGTCATAGCCATCTGAAGTTGCGCCGTAACCTACGATTTCACCGTAGATTTTTGCGCCACGGGCTAAGGCACTTTCCAGTTCTTCAATCACTAAAATACCGCCACCGCCAGCTGGCACAAAACCGTCACGGTCGGTGTCATAGGTACGTGAAGCCTTGCTCGGTGTTTCATTATATTTGGTACTAAGCGCACCCATGGCATCGAATTCCATGCCAAGCGTCCAGTGCAACTCTTCGCCACCGCCAGCAAATACGCGGTCTTGCTTACCGAATTGAATCAATTCAAGCGCATGGCCGATACAGTGCGCCGAGGTCGCACACGCAGAACTAATGGTGTAGTTCACACCTTTGATCTTAAATGGCGTTGCCAAACAGGCTGAGGTCGTCGAAGCCATGCAACGTGGCACCATGTAAGGGCCAACGCGTTTGACACCTTTCTCACGAAGAATATCTGCTGCTGCGACTTGATGTTCACCAGAAGCGCCACCTGAACCTACGACGAGGCCAGTGCGCGGATTAGATACTTCCTCTTCGCTTAAGCCTGCATCTTCGATGGCTTGCGCCATTGCCATGTAAGCATAAGCTGCTGAATTGCCCATAAAGCGCAATGCTTTACGATCGATATGATCTGCAGGGTTAGTGCGTACCGGTCCCCAGACCTGGCAACGCAGGCCCATATCGGCAAATTCTTGAGAAAACTCGATACCTGAGCGGCCTTGTTTTAGCGACTCAAGTACTTCTTGTTGGTTTAAGCCGATACTGGACACGATGCCCATACCGGTTATCACTGCTCTTCTCATTCTGGTTTCCTGTCTTGCTGAGCGCTTGTGTATGGTAGCTGTTTTGCATAAAAAAGTGGTCTGCTTTCCGCAATTATAGCGAATTATTGTTACACTAGTGCGCAATTCCATTGTGCCAGTGTACGGAAAGCCAGTGACCGATTCTTCCCACGCTCAAATACATTTTAATGAATTCGGTATGCCTGTGGCGACCGCCTTCGATGATATCTATTTTAGCAACCAAGATGGGTTAGCCGAAAGCCAATACGTCTTTATACAGCATAATGATCTACAGCAACGCTGGCAATCACACCCGCACGATACTTTTGTGATTGCAGAGAGCGGCTTCGGTACCGGCTTAAACTTTCTCGCAGTATGGCAACAGTTTCTCGCGCATGCGCCGGCTGGGCTCAAATTACACTTTATTTCATTCGAAAAGTTCCCGCTCAAACGCCAAGATCTGCAACAAGCATTACAAGCCTTTCCGCAATTGGCGGATCTGTCCGAAGATTTTATCAACGCCTACCCTGCGGCGGAACCGGGCTGTCATCGCCGCAGCTTCGCCAATGGCCGCGTGCAACTCGATTTATGGTTGGGCGATATCCATGAAGTCTTGCCGCAATGGCTACCGCATGCACAAGACTGCGTTGATGCTTGGTTTCTCGACGGTTTTGCGCCAGATAAAAATCCCGATATGTGGCAGCCTTCACTCTATGAAGCAATGGCCGCAAGTGGTCGCGAGGCCGCGACTTTTGCAACCTTTACAGCTGCTGGTGCGGTTCGCCGCGGCTTGCAAGCAGCCGGTTTTGCAATTGAAAAAGTTAAAGGCTTTGGCCGTAAACGGGAAATGTTGCGCGGTCATTTGCCCGCCGCGCCCCACAGGGAACAACTCGCAAAAGGACCAGGCAACGACAACACGTCTGAGGTAACCGTCGTCGGTGGAGGGATTGCAGCCGCATGCACAGCCTTTCAACTGCAACAAGCAGGCTATAAGGTGACCGTGATCAGTGCTGGCGTGGCGGACGCTGCATCGGGTAACCCGCAAGGCGCGGTTTATCCGCTACTGCATGCCGAACGCAGCCCGTTAGCCGAGTTTTTCACCCAAGCCTTCGGTTATGCCTGTCAGTTTTATGCGCAGCAATGTCCACACGATTGGTTTGCCACAGGCGTTGTTCAACTGGCTTTTACCCCTGCCCGCGCCGCGCGTTATGAAAAAATTTGTCGCAGCCAACAAGCACAAGGTCCCGGCTACGACGCAGCCACGGTGACTCACCTTGCGCCAGCTGCAACGCAAGAATTATGGTCCGAACTGCCTGCGCAGCCAAGCCTCTACTACCCTGCCGGAGGATGGCTAAGACCCGCAGCTGTAGTCACTCGCTTATTCGAAGGTGTGACCGTCGAGCGACAAGAATTAGCCGCATTGCAAGCGCTGGATAATGGTTGGCAATTACACTTTGCGGACGGCTCACGCCGACATAGTAAGAAACTCGTGCTCGCTTGTGGAGCGGCCTTAAAACAACTGCTTGCGCCGTTTCAGGTGCAATTACAGAATGTCCGTGGGCAAGTCACACAAGTGGCCGCAACAGAGGTGAGTGAGAGCTGTCCATTGGTGGTTTGCTACAAGGGGTACTTTACCCCGGCCGACCAAGGCCTGCACTGCGTTGGCGCAACCTATGCCCGCGATAGCGAAGACTTAGTACCCATCGACGCAGACCGTGAAGAGAATCTCGAAAATTTACGCGATAACTTGGCGCCGGCAATGTGGTCTGCGGAGCTCACTGCGCAAAATGACCGCGCGGCCATTCGCAACACCACCCGCGATCATTTGCCGATGGTCGGTGCGCTGGCTGACAATTTGTGGGTGTTAGGTGGTTTGGGCTCGCGAGGCTTTACCGCGGCGCCGCTGGCCGCAACAGCACTGGTGGCTGCTATGTCAGGGCAACCACTGCCGCTGGCAACTGACCTGTGGCAACGATTGCAGCCACAGCGCTTGCAAACAGCTTAGGCTGCCGCTCGCTCTAAGCGCGCGATCATTGCGGCGATGTGTTGTTGATCGGCAGGCGCCAATTCATGCTTGGTTTGTTCAACGGCATCGCGCAATGCCGGTAATACCGCGTCAACAGCAGCTTGCTCTTGCAGTTCAAGTTGTGCCACAACCAGATCAAAGTGACCGCGTAAATAGCCGCTGGCAAATAGCTCATCATCGTTGCCTTCCACTACAGCTTGGTCAAAAACCTGCTCTAATTGCTCAATGTACTTTGCAAAGTTCTGCTCTGACACGCCTTAACTCCTACTCACTTTTAGCTGTTACCACACGGGGATTTATGGCACCGTAGGATACCACAAGCGGCGCACAATCTGATACACTTGCCAGCACGAATTGAGCAACAGCAACGCACCGCGAAGGAACCTAAGCAGTTATGACGGCAGCGACATCAACTCCCAAAATTGGCTTGTTTTATGGCTCCACCACTTGTTTCACCGAGATTGCCGCGGAGAAGATCCAGCAGCAATTTGCCGAAGGCCAAGTCGAACTTTTCAATATAAAAGACGTGCCTTTGCAGCAAGCTGAAGACTTTGACGTGCTGATTTTTGGTCTTTCTACATGGGATTTTGGTGAAATCCAAGAAGACTGGGAAAGCCACTGGGCGGAAATTTCCCAGCTCAACCTTAGCGGCAAAGTGGTTGCGCTATTCGGGATGGGCGATCAAGTCGGCTACACCGATTGGTTTCAAGATGCGCTGGGCATGTTACATGACGAACTGGCGGCGAGTGAAACCGTGCGTATTGGTTTCTGGCCCAATCAAGGCTATGACTTTGCCGCCTCCAAAGCACTTACCCCTGACGGTGAATTTTTTGTCGGCCTAGCGCTCGATGAAGATAGCCAATATGAATTCAGTGACGAACGCATTCAACAGTGGGTGGCACAACTCCAGCAAGAGATCGCTGAAGTACTTCCCTAACGCTTACAACTATAGCTCCAACTGTAAACGCTGACGCCAAAAAGCGCAGCGCTCTGCAGCTTGTGCCTCACTAAAAGGTTGTGCCGCAGAATGCCCCCATACAGGCCCCGGCCAGGCAGGATCATGCGGGTGTCGCAACAATAGGTGAATGTGCAGCTGCGCCACCACGTTACCAAGCGCACCAACGTTAAGCTTGGCCTGCGGCTGCCACTGCTTCAAGGCACGACTCACCTGCTGAACTTCAAGCGCTAACTGCGTTTGCTCTGCGACCGGTAAATCAAGAAACTCAGTGACCAAAGGCCGACGCGGCACTAACACCAACCAATCGTAACGCGCATCATTAAATAACAGTACCTCGCACAATGGCAGTGCACCTAGTCGCAAAGTATCGTGCGCTAACCGCTGATCTAAGGTGAAAGCATTACTTTCATTCGCAGGTTTGTTATAACCCATAGATGACTCGCTTTTTATTCAAGTTCGAACATTCATGTTTTAAGGACAACCCCATGAAAAAACTCATGTCGGCACTTGTGGTGGTGCTGTGTTGGTTCGCCAGTACGGCTGCATACGCAAGCACTCCAACTATCAGTGAATTTACCGAATCGATGCAGCCGCACCAAGGCTTTTTTAATTTTTATCACGATATCGAGAGTGGCTCAGTTTATCTGCAAGTTCCTCGCCAACAACAAAAGTTTATTTTTCAGACCAGCTTGCCGTGGGGCTTGGGCTCTAATGACATTGGACTTGACCGTGGACAGCTTGGCGCAACCCGTGTGGCGAGCTTTTATTTGCAAGGCAATAAAGCGCTGTTGACCCACCATAACACCTTTTACCGCGCCAACTCGAACAACGCTGCCGAGCGCGCAAGTATCAATGAAGCCTTCGCTGACTCAGTGATTGCTGGATTCAACGTCGTCGCGGCAGACCAACAGCACGTGTTGATCGATTACACTCCGTTTTTACTCAGTGACACCCATGGTGTCGTGCAGCGTCTCCAGCAAACGGATCAAGGTAGCTACAAGGTTGCCGCTGAGCGCAGTGTGGTCTATCCCGAGCGCAGCAAAGCCTTCGTTGACAATACCGAGCTCGAGGCCAAAGTCACTTTTACTGGGCAAGGCAAAGGGCGTTACGTGCGCCAAGTTGCCCCTGACGCAGACCACTTAACACTGCACTTGCATCATTCCTTTATTCGCTTGCCTGACGACGCCTACACGCCGCGCGAATTTCACCCAAAGAGCGGCTTTTGGGCTGAAGAACACCGTGATTATGCGGTGCCCTTGGGTGAATCGATGGCGGTCAAATATATTCCGCGGCACCGTCTAAACGAAGGCGAAACGATCACTTATTATCTTGACCCTGGAGTGCCAGAGCCGGTGCGTAGTGCCTTACTCGATGGTGCACGCTGGTGGCAAGCTGCGTTTGCTGCGGCAGGTCACCCTGAAGGCTATGAAGTGAAAGAGTTGCCAGCAGACGCCGACCCGATGGATATTCGCTACAACGTCATTCAATGGGTGCATCGCGCCACGCGTGGCTGGTCTTATGGCGCGTCGGTAATTGATCCACGCACCGGTGAAATTCTGAAGGGCCACGTGACCCTTGGCTCATTGCGCGTACGCCAAGACATGCTCATTGCGCAAAGCTTGTTGGCGCCCTATGCCGAAGCGCTAACCGCCGAGCAACAAGCGCAACTCGAAGCTGACATCGAGGCCATGGCACTGGCGCGGATCCGTCAACTTTCCGCGCATGAAGTCGGCCATACGTTGGGCATCGCTCACAATTTCGCCGCAAGTAGTCATGACCGCGCCTCGGTTATGGATTATCCACACCCACTGATTAGCCTAAGCACCGACAATGCTGGTATCACCCTTGCTGGAGCCTACGCTGAGGGCATCGGCCTGTGGGACAAGCAAGTGGTGCGCTATGGCTACGGCGATGACCCGCTCACCGATATTCTCGCTGAGAACAAACAACTTGGGTTGAGCTTCATATCTGATGCCGACGCCCGCCCGGTCGGCGGTGCGCACCCAGATGCCCACCTGTGGGACAACGGCAGTGATGCGGTCACCGAGCTTGAGCGTGTGCTGGCGGTCCGCCGCACCGCACTGGAGCAATTTGGGCTGGCTAATCTTGCGAACGGCGCTCCGGTAAGTGATCTCCGTACACTATTGGTTCCGATGTACTTGCTGCACCGTTATCAGTTGGAAGCGGCAGTGAAAATGCTTGCGGGTGTTCATTATGACTATGCGGTCAAAACGAAGACAAGCAGCGCCACGAGTGTGGCAACGCGCCCGGTTAATGCTACGCAGCAACAACGTGCGCTGGCGATCCTCACGTCTGCTTTGAGCACCGAGCAGTTGCAGCTACCACAACAAGTTGAGCAACTGCTTTTACCCTATGCGTACGGCAGCAGTGCCACGCGAGAGAACTTCACCGGCTTCACGAGTTTAGTGCCCGATGCCGACACCATCGCGGCCAGTGCGGCGCGCTTCACCCTGCAGTTATTGCTTAATAATGCGCGTCTTGAGCGCTTAGCACAGCAACAACGTTTGGACAGCAACATTCCAAGTGCCCGCGATGTGCTTGATAGTATTGCGGAGCAAGCAATTGCACCAGCCCATGCCGTTACTGCCAGTAGCACCGAGCAACGCATTGCCTTTGAGGCCTTTACCGCTATCGTCGAACTGTATCAGCAAGCGCAAAGCGGAGTTATCAAAGCCACCGCTTATGCCTTCCTACAGGATCAATTGAACAGTTGGCAACAGCAGCCGGCGAGTGCTCATCAACGCTTCCTTGTCGCAGCATTGCAAGGCTTGCTCTCTGAACAACAAGCTTGGCCACTGGCGCCAGCCCCTGCACTCCCTCCTGGCTCACCCATTTAAGCTAGGATGAAACATAAAAAAAGCGCCGTGCATCGCAACGGCGCTTTTTTTCAACTTCGTTCGCTAGCTAAATTTGCAGCTTAATCTAAATCGGCAAAGAACGAATCCGGCAACCAGCGCGGGCGCTGTGCGTCGTTAGCTATGGTTTTACCAATTTCAAAGTTAATATTGGTGAACACTACACCAGCTTCATAATTGATCGGTAAGCTTGGCTGGTCACTCGGACGGTGATAGTGCTCAGCAAAGAATTCACCCCATATTTTACCGCCGTCTTCATCTTCACCTTTAGCAGTAAAACCAGTCATCAGGAACACCGCCGGCACGCCTTTTTTCACGAACGGATAGTGATCTGAACGGGTAAAAATTGCCTGCTCTGGCATTGGGTCTTCGCTCAGCTCGATGCCATACTGACCAGCGGCTTTAGCAACCGATTCACCCAATGTTGAATGGGTTGAACCAAAGGCAATTATGTCTGCAAAATCATACAACAACACCGGCATATCCAAGTTCACATTGGCGACAATTTGCTGCAACGGTACGGTTGGATAATGGGCGAAATAATCTGCACCTAATAGGCCACGTTCTTCAGCCGTCACCGACAAAAACAAAATCGACCGTTTCGGCTGCTCTTCGGCTTCAACAAACATACGCGCAGTTTCAAGCAATACACTTACACCACTGGCATTATCCATTGCACCATTGTTGATGTGGTCATCTTGACTCAAATCTTGCGTCACACCAATGTGATCGGAATGCGCGGTGTACAGCACATATTCATTGCGAAGTTCAGGATCAGAGCCAGGCAAGACCGCCGCGACGTTAGGGCTCGAGATCTCTTCATGAGCAGACTTACGCGACAAAGTCACTTTGGTGTTTAACTCGAATGGCTTCGGTTGCTCGCCCTTCTCTAATTGCGCAAAGACCTCATCCATGCTGATTGCCGCATTGGTGAATAAAGGTTTCGCAGCGCGATAGTCAACATAGGCCGATCCCTGAAGGTTCTTATAAGTTACGTTTGGTTCGCCTTCCGGATTCAGCCAGGTAACGCGCGGTGCACGCTGATACATAGCGCTCACTTTGAACGGGCGTACTTCTTCACGCATCGGGGTATGTAAGGTAATAATGCCAACCGCACCGCGCTCAGCGGCAAACTTGGTCTTACTACTATTTAAGTGAGCGCCCTCTTCACTTGGCAACTCCTCAGGTCGACCTGAGACCATCATGACCACTTTGCCGTCGACGTCGACATTGGCGTAGTCATTGAGGCCAAACTCTTCAGAAACGAGACCATAACCAACGAAAACAACCGGCGCAGTGACCGTTGATTCCGTAGTATACGAGCTTGGGCCGGTCAGAAATTCTTCGCCGTATTCGAGTTCGACTAAGCCGTCGCCGGTATCAACGACCATACCCGCACTACCTTCGACGAGTGTGCTGCGGCGAAACGCAATGCGCTGATAGTAAGTGCCATCATCACCTGCTGGCTCAAGATTCAGCGCTTTGAACTGCGCAGCAATATATTGAGCGGCAATTTCATGCCCACGGCTTCCTGTGTCGCGACCCTCTAGGGCATCGCTAGCAAGAAATTCGAGATGCGATTGCAATGCATTGGCGTCGGCTGTTACGACCGCAGCTTCTGCGCGCGGTGCTTGCTCACCACAGGCCGCTAATAGCGCAGTCAACGCCGCAGCGCTCACCCAAGTTTTTAAACCCATAACGTCGATTCCTATCCGATAAAAGCAAAATAAAATTGTGTCGGCGCAAGTGTACCGAAGCATTGGGCAGAACAGAAGCGATTGCTGCAGAGCTTTGTAATCGTATGTTTCAAAGACTAGAAAATCTTGATTTGTTATGTTATAACATTACAATACCAGCAAAATAACCAACCAAGGATTCGACCATGATGAAGTATAGCCCTGTGGCTCTTGTATTGGCCCAACTCCTCGCCCCCGCTGCGCATGCACAAGCACAAAACGACAATGAAGAAGCGCAGCATCAACACGAGAACACTGAAGTCATCGTAATTAACGCATCACCTCTTGTGCGTACCGAGCTTAATTCAGCACAACCTATTTCAGTGATAAGTGGCGATGAGCTGCGTGAGAAACAAGCTCATACACTCGGTGAAACGCTTGCGAACGAGCCAGGAATTAACTCGACGCACTTCGCTCGGGTCGCCTCGAGTCCAATCATTCGTGGCTTGGACGGGCCGCGAGTCAAAGTCACGCAAAACGGTCTCGATAGCGCTGACGTTTCACGCGGCAGTCCTGACCATGCGGTGACCACCGAAACCTCTGTGGCGCAGCAAGTCGAAATCTTACGCGGACCAGCAACCTTGTTGTATGGCAGTGGCGCCATCGGTGGCGTGGTTAATGTGGTCGATGAACGCATTGCCCAAGAACTAGTGGGTGGCACCCGTGGTTTCTTCGGCGGTAACCTCGCCACAGTTGATGATCTTCGCGATTTCAATGCGGGACTTAGCACCGACCTCGGGCAAATGGTCTTTCATATTGATGGCTTCTCGCGCCGCAGTGATGACTACAGCGTTCCAAGCTTCGTTAATGACGAAGGTGAAACGGTGGACACGATTGAAAACTCTTTCGTTGACGCGCAAGGCGGAACCTTAGGTCTAAGCTATATTTTTGATGCCGGTTACATCGGTGCATCTTATGCTCGTTTAGAGCAGGAATATGGTATTCCTGGTCACCACCATCATGGCGAAGAAGAGCACGAAGATGAACATGAGGGTGAGCACGAAGACGAACACGCGCATGAAGAAGAAGCAGGTCCCTTCGCCGATCTGGTGCAAGACCGTTGGCAACTGCATGCAGGTCTAGAAAACCCTTGGCAAGGCGTAGAGCAGTTGACCTTGCGTTATGCGTACACCGACTATCAACACCAAGAGATCGAAGGTGACAGCCCCAGCACCACGTTCACCAATGACCAGCATGAACTGCGTGTCACCGCCAATCATCAACTGACCGACCAATGGTACGGTGCTTTTGGTTATCACGGTTTCCTGCAGGAGCAAAGCGCCTTCGGTGAAGAAGCTTATACACCCGCCAGTGAAACCGACCGCCATGGCCTGTTCTGGTTGCTAGAAACACGGGAAAACAAACTCAACTATCAACTCGGCATTCGCTATGAAAATGTCCAACTTGACGCAGCGAACGTCGAGTTAGGCCAACAAAGCTATGACTTTGATCCACTTTCGGCCTCTTTTGGTGTGACGTATCAATGGCGACCACAGGTCATGTTCAATGCCAATTATAGTTTTGCGCAACGTGCGCCATCGGCAAACGAGATCTTTGCCAACGGTGCTCATTTGGCCACGCAAACCTACGAGTTGGGGTTAAACTATGCGCTGCATCAAGAAGCTGAGCATGTGTATGCCATTGAGGCGAGTGAACGCTCTATCGAGCTAGAAACCTCCCATTCATTTGACGTTGGCGCTCACTTCGAAGGAAATGGCCATCACCTCAACATCAACTTATTCGCCAACCGCGTCGATAATTTTATCTACGAGAACATAGTAGGCATTAACAGTCTAGATCTCGAGTTCGACCACCACGAACACGACGAGCATGATGAACACGGTGACGAGCACGTTGATGAGCATGACGATCATGACCATGCCGATGGTCTTCCGGTGGTGCAGTATAATCAAGAAGACGTGCTGTTGTTCGGCTACGAAATCGATGGTCGTTGGCAGTTTACCCCTGATTTGCGACTCGATGCCTTTAGCGACTATACCCGTGCCTACACACTCGACTCCACCAGTAATCTGCCACGTATTCCGTCACAGCGTATTGGGGCCGACGTGACGTACAACCAAGGCAACTGGGAAAGCAGCATCGGCTACACTTGGTATGCCAAGCAAACCCGCGTTGCTGAAAACGAAACGAGCACTCCGAGCTACGGTTTACTGAATGCACAAGTCAACTTCTTCCCACAAAGTTTGGCGCGTTATAACGTCAGTCTTTATTTAAAGGCTGAGAACATTACCGACAAGCTTGGGTATGTGCACACATCGTTCTTGAAATATGACGCGCCGGTTGCGGGCCGCAACTTCAGTCTCGGCTTTCGAGGTGAATTCTAGCGCATCCCCTTTGCGCTTTATCGCAGCTTAACCGAGCTCGCTTGCCGCTTTGGTACACTGAGTGCATTCGTTGCAAATTTCAGTGTCCACAAGGAAGCAGCAATGCGAGCTCTGATTTACACGTTTTTCTTCGCTACTTTCTCCCTCCAAGCCTTGCTGCAGGTTGCTGCAGCACAGGCAACTGCGGCCGCAGAGAACTATGGTGAGCAACGCCTCACCATCGAACGGATCTTCTCTGCACCTGATCTCACGACTTCAGCGCCTCGTCAGTTGAAATTCTCGCCAGCGGGGAACTATGTCAGTTACCTTCGCGGCAGTGTTGAACACCCCAACGTGAATGACTTATGGGTCTACGATGTGCGCCAGCAAGAACATCGGCTTTTGGTTGCGGCCAATCAACTGGTGAGCGACCCAGCGGAGATGTCGGCGGCGGAGAAAGCGCGCCGTGAGCGTTTGCGCATCCGCGCCAGTGGTATTGTCGATTACGCCTGGGCCAACAACGGTGAACAATTACTCATCCCAATTAGTGGGCAGTTGTTTTTAGTCAATTCGCAAACTGCAGAGGTCACCGCCCTCACAACTCCTTCGATAAGCGTCACCGATGCGCGGTTTTCGCCACGCAGTAACTTTGTCAGCTATATCGAGAATAACCGTCTTTTCATCCTCGACTTAGCCAGCAAGCAAGTGCGTCAAGTCAGTCCTGATGCCACCGAGACACGGCATTACGGTGTTGCCGAGTTTGTTGCGCAAGAAGAAATGAAGCGCATGACCGGCTATTGGTGGAGCCCAGATGAGCAAAGCATTGCTTATACTCGTGTCGATACGAGCCCAGTTGCGGTGCAAAGCCGCACCGATGTTTATGCTGATCGAACTGAAGTCGTACAACAACGTTACCCTTTTACTGGAACGACAAACGCGATTGTCGACCTTGGCATTTGGCAGCGTGCAAGTAATGAAACCCATTGGCTAGGTCTCAACGACCGCCATCGCGAGGGCTACCTTGCCCGTGTAAATTGGCTGCCGAACAGCGAAAAGGTCAGTTATCAGTGGCAGACGCGCAATCAGCACCTACTTACGTTGTACCTGCAGCCACGAAACGGCGGAGATGCCACCGCAGTCCTCAGCGAAAATAGCAACACCTGGATCAATCTGCATGATGACTTGGTGTTCCTTGCCGACGCTCGCCATTTTATTTGGGCTTCAGAGCGCAGCGGTTATAAACATCTGTATTTGTATCGAACCGATGGCAGCCTCATTCGCCAGCTTACTAGCGGCGATTGGCAAGTCGATAATGTGGCTGCCGTCGACGACACTACCGGCTTCATTTTCTTCATGGGGCGAAAAGAAACCCCTATCGAACGCCATCTTTACCGTGTCAGTATGACAACGACAAACCCAAGTCAGCCCACGCGTCTAACTCAGCGCCAAGGCATTCATACCGTTGACTTCGCTCCCAATCAGCGTAGCTACATTGACTACTTCTCAAGTAGCACCCAGCCGCCACAGGTCAGCTTGCACGGCCCTACCGGCGAACGCATTGCATGGTTGCACCAAAATGACGTCGACGCTGCACATCCGCTGGCGCCCTATTTAGCCAGTTGGTCGTATCCTGAATTCGGCACCTTAACGGCAGCAGATGAGCAAGTGCTCCACTACAAACTCACGAAACCAGCGGTTATGGTGGATAACCAACGCTACCCGGTGATCGTCATGGTTTATGGTGGCCCGCGTGCACAAAGAGTGACGAATAGCTGGGGAGATTACTTCAGTCAATATCTTGCCCAACAAGGCTATGTCGTTTTCCAACTGGACAATCGTGGCAGCGGCAACCGCGGTAAAGCATTCGAACAAGTCATCTACCGAAACTTGGCACAGGCCGAAGTGACCGACCAAATCAAAGGAGTCGAGTTCCTGCGCAGCTTGCCCTATGTCGCCGACGATAAAATAGGCGTATTTGGCCATAGCTACGGTGGTTACATGGCGCTGCACTTGATCCTGCGCGCGCCCGAACATTTCAGTGCGGCGGTAGCCGGCGCACCGGTGACCGACTGGCGACTGTACGATACCCACTACACCGAACGCTACATGGGAACTCCGCAAGATAACCCTGAGGGGTACCGCGACGCCGACGTACTCACCTATGCCGAACAGTTAAAGCAACCTTTGCTGATCTACCATGGGATGGCCGACGACAACGTGCTCTATACCCATACGGCTAAACTCACTTATGCGTTGCAGCAGGCGATGTTGCCGTTTGAACTTATGGCCTATCCGGGTAAGCAACACGGTCTGCGTGGCCGTGAAACGTCCATCCATCGCTACAACTTGATCGCAGACTTTTTTGCCCGTCACCTACAATAAGATATACTGAGCGCATCAAACATCCTCAAGGAGAGAAACTGATGCGCTTTTTATCTCGCCGTTTGGTCATGCCTAATGACTTAAACTTTGCTGGCTCCCTATTCGGTGGCCGTATTCTCGAATGGATTGACGAAGAAGCCTATATTTTTGCGGCCTGTCAGTTAGACGCAAAAAGCTTAGTGACAAAGCATATTGGCGCTATTAGTTTTGAGACGTCAGCCTATCAAGGCGACGTGGTTGAATTTGGTCTGGGCGTGAAAAAAGCGGGTCGTACTTCGGTAACCTTGACCTGTGTGGTGCGCAATAAGCAAACCAAACAAAATATTTGTGTTGCTGATGATATTGTTTTTGTCCACATCGACCCAGCTACTCGTGCGCCGCAGCCGCATGGCAAAACCCTTGCCGAATTGGAATCAATCAAAATAGAAACGCCGGAATAAATCCGGCGTTTTGTTTGCTGTAGTTTCGCAGCCGCGCTTACTTATGTAGGTAGGCGCCAGCAAAGCAAGTCACTGGGGTACCGCTCGGCTTTCCGTGTTGCCAATCGCCTCCTTCGACACCGCTACCCGCGATATCCACATGCACATAAGGCAACGGATGATCGCTATCATTGCCGTGCCGATCAAGTCCTGAAGCTATCGCTAGGAATGCCATTGGGAACTGGTGACCGCGTTTGGTGCTAACCGATGGACCGTTGTTACTTGATAGCACATCGTCCGATTTGGTGCGTGGCGCGACGAAACTAAAGTCTTCACGACGTGACCAACTGACTTCGGCAGGATCACCATAAACCTCACCCGCTTCCCATAATTTATCGTGCAGACCTACTGCGCGCGCTGGACCATTTGGCACCAGTGCGGTGTACGGGCCTTTCGCCAATGCGGCATGCCCGGTCAAGGTCGCAACACTGAATAGCTGTGGTCGTGGATAGTTGCCTGCTTGCACACGCAAATGTGACAACAAGTCGGCGAGCACTAAACGCCCTTCCGCATCGGTGTTGCCGATACGCACACGCACGCCGCTGTGCGCTTTGATGATCTCGTCCGCGACAAACGCTTCAGCACCAATGCTGTTGCGTACCACGCCCAGCTCGGCGACCACACTCACGGTTTCTGGACGCATCTCGGCGACGGTCTTCATAAAGCCAGCAACACCTGCTGCACCACCTTTATCACGACTCATACCAGCCATATGCCCACCGGTTTTCAAGTCAGCACCGCCGGTATCGTAGACAATCCCTTTACCGGCAAACATGAGTGTTTGCTCGGCGGCAGGCGCGTCATACTCGAGGCGCACAACGCACGGCCAATGGCGTTCGACACCTAATGACGCACGACCTACAGCCATCAATAGTGGGTATTCATGTTGGAGCTGCTGAATATCATCAATCACGGTGACCTTCACCGGCGTATGCGCAAAAGCTTGCTGGCAATATTCGGCGAAACGTGGCGGCGCCATGCGCTCTGGCTCAGTGCCACAGAGATCACGCGCCACGCGCTTACCTGCTTCTACCGCGCTCAACCACTCGGCATCAAGGGTCCCCACAACACCGGCCGCGGTTATCGTCTCAATGGCTTCTTCGCCTAGGGCCTCACGCGCTTCAAGCGGTTCGTAAAGGGCCTGACAGAGTCCCCAATAAGCGACTGCTTCAGCTTGCCCATAACGCGCATCATCTTGCGTACCAAAGACAACCAATAACGGCTGTTTTACTCCTGCCTGCTGGGCAATGCGCGCACCCGCGGCGGCCGCATCGGCAATATTACGCACATCATCATAATCACGCGTCAAAGGGCCGGTTGGGGCGGTAATGAGCCGCCCACCGAACACGTCGGCAGCGAGGAGTAACGGCTGCTTGCCGACACGCTGGTCATACTGCTCGGCTTGCGCGACAAAATCAGCAAATTCCGGCGGTAAGTTTTGGGCAAAATCGCCCACCAGAATCACTGCATCATAAGCACTGTGTGCAGCACTGTAACTTTCAACTACTTCAACTGTTGGAAATGCCATAGCTATCCTCGTTGTGGTCAGTTTAGACACGACGCCAGCGTGTACCTTGCGGCGTGTCTTCAAGTTCGATTCCTAACTCTGTTAACTGGTCGCGTGCAGCATCTGCTGCAGCCCAATCCTTCGCCGCTCGCGCATCATTACGCTGTTGGATCAACGCTTCAACTGCAGCTGCGTCCACCTCAGCTCCTGCACCGCCTTGCAAGAACGCCTCGGGAGCTTGCTGCAATAAGCCAAGCACTGCGCCAAAATGCCGTAGAGCCGCGGCGTAGCGTGCCGCCTTTGTTGCATCCTCTGCACGGTGAATTTCGCGCGCTAAGTCATACAATACGGGCAGCGCTTCAGGCACGTTAAAATCATCATCCATGGCTGCTTCAAAGCGCTCTTTATAAGGTGCGGCAAGCGCTTCATCTAAGGCAACTTCTGGAACATCACGTAACGCCGTGTAGAGACGCTCGAGACCAGCTCGCGCTTGATCTAAATTATCCGTTGAATAATTTAACTGTGAACGATAATGGCTCGATAGCAAAAAGAAACGCACCGTTTCAGCATCATATTCAGCCAGAACGTCGCGAATAGTAAAAAAGTTGCCTAACGACTTAGACATTTTCACTGCGTCCACCTGCACCATGCCACTATGCATCCAGTAATTCACATAGTCATGGTCATTTGCGCAGCAGCTTTGCGCCACCTCATTCTCATGGTGCGGGAAAATCAAATCGGAACCCCCACCATGAATATCAAAGTTTTCACCTAAGTGACGTTTGTTCATCGCTGAACACTCAATGTGCCAACCTGGACGTCCTTCGCCCCATGGCGATGACCAGCTTGGTTCACCTGGCTTGGCACGCTTCCACAAAACAAAATCAAGCGGGTCGGTTTTGTTTTGGGCGACATCAACCCGCGCGCCGGACTGCAACTGTTCGAGGTTTTGTCGGCTGAGCTTGCCGTAGTTTTCAAAAGTACTGACATCGAACAGCACATCGCCATCGTCAGCAACGTACGCGTGGCCTCGCGCGATGAGGGTTTCGATCATGGTAATGATATCGCCCATGTGCCCGGTTACGGTGGGTTCAATATCTGGGCGCACTAGGTTCAGCGCATCAAAGTCATCATGCATCGCTTTGGTAAAGCGCGCCGTCACAGCGTCAATCGACTCATTGTTCTCATTGGCGCGATTGATAATCTTGTCATCAACATCAGTAATATTGCGCACGTAGGTCACTTTGTAGCCTTTGGAGCGCAAGTAACGCACCACGACATCAAAGGCAACATAAGTGCGCGCATGACCAATGTGACAGTAATCGTAAATCGTGACCCCACATACATACAGCTTCACCTCACCTGGGGTGATGGGCTGAAAGACTTCCTTACTGCGGCGCAGGGTATCAAAAATGGTCAACATGCGATTTACGACTCCAACTAATTAGCTTCATGAACTGTTTATGATACCGCATGCTGTAGCCTTCTCACAAACAGTGCTAAACTGTCGCAAATTTTTCGCTAAAACATCAATGGAGTTCGTCCCATGCATGTAACTTTGCATACCAATCATGGTGCTATCAAACTTGAGCTGTATCCTGAGCAAGCACCTAAAACTGTTGAAAACTTTGTCCGCTATGTGGAAGAAGGCTTTTATGCTGAAACCTTGTTTCACCGCGTCATCAAAGGCTTCATGATTCAAGGGGGTGGTTTCAATCTAGAGATGGTGCAAAAGAACACCCACGATGCCATTGAAAACGAAGCCGATAACGGTTTAAAGAACACCAAAGGTACGATTGCGATGGCGCGTACCCAAGACCCTCATTCAGCGACCAGCCAGTTCTTCATTAACGTTGCTGATAACGACTTTTTGAATTTCAAAAATGAAAGCGTCGGTGGTTGGGGCTACTGCGTGTTCGGTAAGGTTGTTGAAGGTATGGACGTGGTCGACGAAATTGCTCAGGTTTACACCACGCAAGCGGGCTTCCACCAAGACGTTCCGAAAGATGATGTCATCATCGAACGCGCCGAAGTCGAAAAAGCGTAAGGTTGGCTTTGGATGGCAACCTGGTTTGTCTCTGATCTGCATTTAAGCCCTGCGCGGCCAGACATCGCTCATTTGTTCTTTGATTTTTTGCGCGATGAGGCCCGCAGTGCCGATGCCCTTTATATCTTGGGCGATTTATTTGATGCTTGGATCGGCGATGATGATACCAGTGCCTTTGCGGCGCAAGTGCAGGATGAACTGCGCCGCTATACCGACCACGGTATACCGACCTATTTCGTTGCTGGGAATCGCGACTTTCTGATTGGCCGCCGCTTCGCCGCACGTACTGGGGTAAAGCTACTCACCGACCCTTACGTGATTAATCTATACGATACCCCTACTCTCATCCTGCATGGCGACCTGCTCTGCACCGATGACGTTAGCTACCAACGTTTCCGTCGCTGGATCCGTAAGCCATGGCTAACCAAACTGTTATTAGCGCTGCCGCTGCGGGTGCGCATGCGCATAGCCAATAAGTTACGCGCCGGAAGTAAAACCCAACAGCCTTTGAGTGAGGCTGAACTGGCCATCATGGATGCCAATCAGGAGACCGTATTGCGTTACTTCAAACGCTACCAGGTCAAACAAATGATTCATGGCCATACCCATCGCCCGGCTGTGCATCAGCATGATATTGACGGAGTCTCGGCGACCCGCATTGTCTTAGGCGATTGGTACACGCAAGGCAGTATGTTGAAAGTCACTCACGCCGAACAAGACCTCAGGCAGCAGGCTTTACCTGCGGCCGGCCACTGTGAAACTTAAAGTCGTCATCGGCGGATAAAATCAGCTCGGCTTCGCGCTCACCAAAGAACTCAATGCGCTCACGAATGTCCACACCAGCAATTTGCCCAGCCAAAGTGAGATAATCTTGGTAGTGGCGCGCCTCTGAGCGTAATAGAGAAACATAAAACTCACCTATCTCAGGCGCTAATAATGGCGCTAGCTTAGCAAAGCGCTCGCACGAACGCGCCTCGATGTAGGCACCACAGATCAGTTTATCAATCAGCGTCTCTGGCTCATGGGTGCGCACGTGGCGAAGTAATTCTTTCGCGTAACGACTCGAGGTGACCTTGTCATAAGCTATACCCTGCGCTTCTGCCACTTCGAGTACTTGATAGAAATGATGCAGCTCTTCTTTAATTAACAATACCATCTTATCAATTAGCTCTGCGCTGTACGGCTTACCTGAGCGTGGCACCATCGCTTTCTGCAAACGGTTATGCTGGGCTAAGTCGCGCCAATCGCCTTGTAAGCGGTAGGTGTAGGCTTCGTAGGGCTCGAGCCACTGTAACAAGGCATCGCCGCTTGTTTGGTCCACGGCATAACGGCGAATTAATAACATTGCACTTTGTGCGGCTTTTAGCTCGCAAACCATATGATCGCGTAACAAAACCGGTAAATGCTCAGCTTTCTGCGCCTCAGCCAGCCATTCATCAGGCGTCTCGCATTTTAAAAAGCTAAGAATGGGTTCCAGTAAAGGTTTGATTTGAGCTTCATTCATTAGGAAAACCGCGGATTAATAGTCGAATAGCAGCAATAACGTGCATAAAAGTAACGGCTCATAGTGTACTAAGAAAGTTGCGCCGCTGTCACTGAAAAAGCCTTGACACTGTTGAAAATCCGACCAATATAGAAGGTAAGTCGGAGAAAAAATCGACGTTATGCGTGCCAAAGAAGTACGTGATCCAAATAGAAAAAACGAAGTTAAAACAATAATAATAGTCTATACAACAACGAGAAGTAGAGGTTCACCATGATTTTGAATCACATTTGGGGACTGTACGCACACCCTCGCGAAGAGTGGAAAAGTATTGATGAGCGGCACGAAAGCTTAACTTACGCGCTGAGTCACATTCTTTTAATCGCTCTTATTCCATGTGCGGCGGCCTACTACGCCTCAGCGCACATTGGCTGGAGTATCGGAGCGCGAGAAGCAACCTTTCTAACCCAATCGAGTGCCATCACCTTGGCTGTCGCAATGTACGTGGGCATGCTCGCGGCAACTTTTGCGCTGGCTTATCTTATCCATTGGATGGCAAAAACCTTCGGAGCAGCGCCGACATTTACGCAGTCTGTTGAGCTTGCGGCTTATACTGCCACCCCTGTCATCATGTCGGGTGTGGCAGCACTGTACCCAGAGCTGTGGTTCGTGACCATGGCGTTCTTGGCTGGTATTGCTTACTCGGTGTATCTACTGTACTCAGGCGTACCGATTTTGATGCATATCCCAGAAGAGCGGGGCTTCATCTACGCCAGTTCAGTGGTAACCGCAGGGCTCATCCTGATGGTCATCCTCATGGTAGGTTCAGCTATCGTATGGACCAATGGCTTTGGTCCACAGTACATGTAACCTGCTAGTATCACTTGAAAGCCGACCTAGGGCATTCCTTGGTCGGCTTTTTTTATGGTTTTGTCGCAGGAATGCGTAGACTACTAAAATCGGCAGCCGTTTTCTGGTAGGCTTTGCCAGTCTTATTTTTAATTCTCAGGAAAATGTATGCGTGATAATAAGAAAAAGCTTAGCTTAACAACGCGTATCGTTATCGGTATGTTTGCGGGCATCTTGGTTGGCTTTCTACTTAAACTACTGTTCCCGGAAAGTGTTTTAGTCGAAGGCTATCTAACCAAAGGCTTGTTCCACGTGGTGGGCCAAATCTTTATTAGCTCCTTGCAAATGCTAGTGGTACCACTGGTATTCGTCTCTTTGGTGCTCGGTACCTGTTCGATTAGCGACCCTAGCACGCTCGGGCGACTCGGTGGTAAAGCGGTTAGCCTCTACATGGTAACGACTGCGGTTGCCATTAGCTTCGCTATCTTTGCCGCCGTGGTGATTCAGCCAGGTGCCGGCGTCGAAATGCAAACAGACGCCACTTTCGAGCCAACCCAAGCTCCCTCTTTAGCCCAGGTTATTATTGACCTCTTCCCGAAAAACCCATTCTCGGCGATGGCCGATGGTAACATGTTGCAAATCATCGTGTTTGCCTTGCTGTTTGGTATCTCAATGGCACTTATCGGTAAGTCGGGCGAGCGCATGAAAGGCGTTTTTGAAGACTTCAACGAAGTCATCATGAAGCTTGTTGTGATCTTGATGAACCTGGCTCCTTACGGCGTATTTGCGTTAATGGCGAAGCTCTTTAGCGAGACGCAGTTTGATACCATTATCAACTTAGGTAAGTACTTCCTGCTGGTCTTCTTCGTCTTAATTTTGCATGGTTTGGTCACCTACTCCATCATTCTGAAAGGCATGACGGGCTTGAGTCCTTGGATGTTCTTGAAGAAAATGCGCGAAGTGCAAATTTTTGGTTTCACTATCTCGAGCAGTAACGCGACTATCCCTGTCACATTAGAAACCGTCACTAAACGTCTTGGTGTGAGTAATAAAGTGGGCTCATTTACCGTGCCCCTCGGTGCGACCATCAATATGGACGGCACCGCGATTATGCAGGGCGTCGCAACAGTCTTCATCGCACAGGTCTATCTGGTCGATTTAACCATTGCTGATTATGCAATGGTCGTGCTTACCGCCACCCTAGCGAGTATCGGTACCGCGGGTGTGCCAGGTGTGGGCTTGATCATGTTGGCGATGGTGCTGGGCCAAGTGGGTCTCCCGGTTGAAGGCATTGGCCTCATCATCGGTGTCGACCGCTTACTCGATATGACCCGTACCGCCGTTAATGTAACCGGTGATGCCATGGTCAGCTTAATCGTTGCGAAGAGCGAAGGTGAGCTGGATCAGGCGGTCTTCAATGACGAACAAGCCGACCTGAAAGAGCGGGATGTCAGCGAACAATTATAAGCTCTCCCGACTCAGTCGAATACTGATAAATAAAAAGGCGCTTGCGAGCGCCTTTTTTTAATGCTCGTTGATTGAAAAGCGCGTTTAACCGATACCGGCGCCCAACTCTCGCCAGAAAAAGCGTGTCAGCCCCTGCATGTCGATTGTCATAGTATCTGTATCACCACGCAGCGCTTGCTGTATAAGTTGTTCCAGTAATGGTCCCAATACCGCATTAACCCACTCCTGAGTAGTTTGTGCGCTATGCAACGGCGGTAATTCGAGTCGCTGCAGCTTGACACTGACCAAGGGGCGACCGCGGTCGAACAAATTCACCACTACGTCCTCAAGCTCAACCCGGTCTACCTGCCATAGGACCTGTTCACTTGCCCGTTGCACCGGTAACTGGCTCTTCACCTTGTCCACCAAGGTATGCAGATTGGACTGCCCTTCGGCGAAGTAGGCAATGGTCAATTGTGCATTGCGGATGCTTGCGCTATCAAAGCGCAGCTGATCTTGCTGTTGGGTTAACCAGTCGCCCATCAAGCGCACCTGTTCTGCCCATAACAGCTGATTCAAACCCGCATCAAGCTCAGGCACACGGGTCGCCACGCCGACTTCGGTAGCCACTAATTCAGCAGTAAGTGTATTTAACTCGAAGGCGTCATAGCTAAAAGTTGCGTCATAACGCTGGTCGGCCTTTTCGGTTAGCTGCTCAGCAACGCGTTCTGACAACGTCTGCTCAGGCACCGCTTCTGCGCACGCAGACAAGCTTAAAAGCAGCGCTAACGCTGTTAACTTAAAGAGTTTCATCGCATTTTAACCTTCAACTGTTAGCGCTTTTGATGGCGCTCACGATTTTCATGTTTTTGCTCAGCATTTTTACGCAACATCACGTAGACCGAGCCCGCACCGCCATGCTGACGCTGAGCGCTATTGAACGCCATTACCGGCTCAAGTTGCTTCAACCATTTGACCACATAGCTCTTTAATAGTGCGGGATGCGGCTTCGAGTGCCTTCCCATGCCATGCACGACAATCGCCGAACGCACGCCCCGCCGATGGCACAATTGAATAAAATCAAAGAGCGCCTCGCGGGCCTGCCGTAAACTATGGTGGTGCAGGTCCAAACTTGCCTCGATACCATAATCACCACGTTTTAGGCGCTTAAAAACACCATGCTGCACGCCATCACGACGGTACTCTACCAACTCTTCCGGCTCAACTAAGTCGACAAACTCCATCGATAAATAATTGATATCGTCTTCTAACTGGCGCTCGGCGGCCTGACGTCTCGCTTCTTGCGCAGCAGTAGGTTTCGCCTTCTGAACCGGTATTACATCATCATTATCGATTGGCTTAACGTCTGCCATTTGCTGACGGAACTCAGCAAAATCGTCTGAAAAATCGTCACGCATCACAACTCCCGTTTACGATTTACCTAAAAACTCCCGAATACTCGTCAATACGGCGGTTACATTCTTTCCGATCCTTTCACCAATGGGGCGTTTCTCTTGGTAGCTGACCTGCAGTATGGTTTGCTCACTGGCTCGCTCAAGTAACCAACTGTCACTGGTAATGATAGCATCCACCAGCGCAAACTCTTGTGCCTGCTGAGCAGTCCAGTATTCGCCTGTTGCGACTTTCTCAAGGTCTACTTGCGGACGAAACTGACCTATATGCTGCTTAAACTGGGCATGAATGTTTTCTAAGTCTTCCTTAAATTTTCGGCGACCCGCATCAGTATTTTCGCCAAACATGGTTAGAGTGCGTTTGTAATCACCTGCGGTCACTTGCTCAAAATCGACATCGTGCTTTTTCAGCCAACGATGAAAATTTGGCAACTGCGCTACCACGCCAATAGAACCAATGATTGCGAAAGGTGCAGCAACGATTTCATCAGCCACTGCCGCCATCATATAGCCACCACTCGCTGCAACTTTATCGACACTTACCACCAGCTTAAGTTCAGCAGCGCGCAAGCGTTGCAGCTGTGCTGCCGCCAAACCATAGCCATGAACAACGCCACCTGGGCTTTCTAAACGAACGAAGACCGTATCACCGGCTGTTGCGGCGCCAATAATGGCTGTCACTTCACGGCGCAAGTTATCCACTTCGTGGGCATCCATGCTACCTTTGAAATCAATCACAAATACCCGTGCAGATGTGTTGTTAGCGGCTTTCTCTTGGGCTTTTTCTTGCTTCTTGTCTTGTTTTTGCGCTTGCTTACGCTGTTTCTTCGACAACAATTCGTGCTCGACCGCTTGCGCCATTTTTCGCAACTGCTGCGATAGGTTTCGGACCTGTAGCTCACCTTGCTGCTTACGTTGCCTCTGTGCCGTATTGGCGATGATTCCTACCATCAAGCCAAAGGCCAAAATGACAATCGCAGCTTTGATAACAAAGTCGGCAATCTCTAGCAAAAATTCCATAGTTTCCCCATGTCGTATTCTTAATCCGCTCTTAGCTCACACTTAGCTAAAGAACGCAATAAAAAAGGGCCGACGAGCGGCCCTTTTAAACTCATCTGTAGTGAGTATACAGCTTATTGCTGAATCACTGCAGTGTTGGTTACTGGAATCGCTGTTGCGTTGGTGCTGAACCAGCCCGCAGCTTGCAGTTGCATTTCCATAGTTGCCGCAGCCGAAGCGCTCGGATCAACGATGGAGCCGTGACTACCTTCGATGAAGCGCACCGCACCTGACACTGGCGTGCCGTCAGTGCTGGCAACTGTCTGCGTGACGGTTGGTAATTCAAGCGCCGTAATGAGAGGCTCAGTACCGGCCAATGGTTTACCAGCGACTGCATTTGGAATCACTTGGTCAGGCAAGAACTCGGCACCGTTACCAATCACTTCGATTAAGTGAATAGGACTGTCATTACCTACCGCTTGCGCTGCATAGTTAATCGGGTCAGCTGAGTCGATGACCGACTGTGCGGCAAAGGCAAACTGTTCGAACACACCATTGATTTGCGCTTGTTCAGCCGCGCTCAAGCCAGCCCAGAATTGCGTGTAAACCTGCACCAATAAGCCTTGGAATTGCGGTGAAGTCGGTGCAATACCTGCTTGTTGCGCAGCTGCATTAACTGCTGCAGCAAAGTCTGCGTTCGCAGCGTACAGCAACTGACCTTTGATGACTGGGCCGAAGGCGTTCGAGGCCAACAAGAAGTTTGCAACACTTGCGCCTGGCGCCATCAATGAACTCGCTTTCACATTAAACAACGCAGAAGCAGGTGCTAACTGACCACTCATCGGTTCGTTCGCCATCGCAGTGAAACCAGTACCTGCGATCGCACCTAACGAGTGACCGACAAAGAATACATTCTGACCGTTCAGCGGCGCACCTTGCGCAGCGTTCAGGCTCAGACGCAGACCAAGTAAGTCAGAAATTGACTGACGCAAGTTATCACGCGCGGTCAATAAGCTCGCCAAGTTCATGTACGCCGTAGGGCTTCCTGTGGTCGCATTAATCGGACCGAAACCACGGTCGCCATGCAATGGATGGTCAATCGCGACCGTTGCGAAACCCATCACTGCTAAGGTACCCGCGATACCAAAGGCATTCGTCTTTTCACCGGTAATGCCGTGCTGGAAGATCACCACTGGCCAACCGTTTGCAGGTTCACTAAGTGGGTCAAGACCTTGTGCTGCACGAACCATGTTCGCCATGTTCACATCAGGAACTGTAACGATGGCAGGAATGTTCGCGTTGGTCGTTACCGCCGGTACTGGGTTGTACTTGGTCAGGTGACGTTCGTTATCAATACCAGGGAAATCATAACAGTTGTAAGGCGGTAGCAAGCGTGAAGGATCTTCAAATGCCATCGGATCAATCGCTTCTGCTGGCAATGCACCAGCACCAACAGCGCCTAAAATCGAAGCTGGGCTGTCACACATTGCCTGCCAACGGCCGTTTAACGGTGCCTGCTGGTTCTCTGCAGTAGGTACTGGCAAGAAATAAGGCAGGGTTACCTGACCTTGATACAGTACCGCTGAAGAAGCTGCTAAGTACGCTGGGTCTTGTGGGTTTGCTTGCAAGCGACCCGCTGCAACTAACGCGTCACCTACGGTCATACCGGTAGGTTGTGACATTAATGCAGGACCTTGGCCAGCGCTAAACTGCTGCGTCATCAGGCCTTTGATTGCACCGAACACGTCATTAATTGACTGAGTGGTGAAGCTTGAGACGTAAAGAATGCTTTCTTTGTCTACGCCGAAGGCGTCAAGCGCAGCTTCGTGACTGTTGATTAAACGCTGCAGACCTAGTGCTGACGCATCACCTGAAACTGGATCAGTATCAGCGTTACGCTTCATCAAACCATACGTCTGTGAAGGGCGAACGTCGCGACCCAACTCATCTTGGATATTGCTGGTAAGCACTGCAGCATAACCGGTCTTCGCTTTTAACGGCTTTAACGGAATCACGGCGACACCGTCAGGGCCGGTAGCACGGACAATAAAGTCAACGCCGTGGGTCAGTTCGCCCGCAACGGCACAGGTTGCCGCTGGGCTTGCTGCGGCACAATCAGGGCTTACTGCTGAACCGCCCATGATGGTTTCAAATACGCGTACGCTGCCAGCAGCTTCAAGGGATGCTGCATCAACGGCAATCTTGTTGCCGTTTTCGTCTTCAGGCAATGAGAAGCTGAAAGTTAAGGTTGAATGTGTTCCCCAGCCATCAAGACCGTTCAAAGCAACCTGCGGATCCGCATTATCGGTTGGGTCAGCAACTGGAATATTCAGCGTACCATCGGCACTACCACTAAGGAGGATGTTCGATGGCACCGGCACTTCGCCGTTGCTTGGATCAAATACAACGCGCGTCGCATTGATTTGGTAATCGACTGTTTCGCTTTGTGGCGCTTCGTCTCCACCGCCACAACCGGCTAGGGTAAAGGCGCTGGTAATCGCCGTTGCAAGCAAGAGTTTTTTCATGAGGCTTCCCCAATCCTTGTTCGTGTTGTTATGTTTTGAGCACCTTCGGATGCTTTTGTTTATCTTGCCTATCATCGCTTTTTATAACTGGTAGGACAAGAGACACACTTAACAAAATTTTATACACCGCTGCGGCCCAAGTTGAAAGTATTTTTCGAGATTTTCTTGGCAAGAGCTGAGAATCTAGACAAAAACCAGTAAACTTAGGCTAACCATTCATTTAACGAGTAGTGTAAGCCGAAAATGAGCAATTTGCATAACGACAACGTAGCAGACTACAGCCTTAAAGGGAAAGTGATCTTAGTTACAGGTGCTGGTGATGGCATTGGTAAAGAGGCCGCGCTTAGCTTTGCTAAAGCAGGCGCAACCGTTATCTTGCTGGGCCGCACGGTGAGCAAACTAGAAAGCGTCTACGACGCGATCCTCGCTGCCGGCGGTGCCGAGCCCGCCATCGTGCCATTGGACCTAAAGGGAGCAACCTTTACGCACTACCAAGGGCTCTGTGCAACCATTCTTGAGCAATTTGGTCACCTTGACGGCTTGTTGCACAATGCCAGCTTGCTCGGTGTACTATCGCCGTTTGAGCACATTGACCACGGCAATTGGCATGACCTCATGCAAGTCAACGTTACGGCACAATTCTTAATGACCCAGGCTCTCATGCCAGCGCTTAAGAAGGCTGAACATGCGAGTATTGTTTTCACCTCATCCGGCGTCGGGCGTAAAGGTCGCGCATTCTGGGGCCCCTACTCCGTGAGTAAATTCGCCACCGAAGGTCTGGCGCAGGTCATGGCCGACGAATACGAAGGCAGCAACGTGCGCATCAATGTGATCAATCCGGGTGCCACACGCACTTCGATGCGGGCGCGCGCGTATCCAGCAGAAGATCGCAGTAAGCTAAAGACTCCCGCAGAAATCATGCCGACGTACCTTTATCTAATGAGTGACGAAAGTCTCGACGTTAACGGACAGTCGCTCGACGCCCAGTAATGATTCGATTCAGCCGGCCCTTGTGGTCGGCTTTTTTAACTTGACACATAGGGTACGGGGGTATACCTTAAAACAGGTAAGCCATCGTTAATTTGGGAACGCCAACCATGAAAACCACAGTTACCCCCCATCCCGACGCATTAAAGAAAAACCTTAGCCAGCGTCTCAGTCGCATCGAAGGACAGGTGCGCGGACTGCAGCGTATGGTCGAAGAAGATGTCTATTGTGACGACGTCTTAATGCAGGTGGCCTCGGTACAGGCTGCTCTCAACGGAGTTGCGAAAAAACTCCTCAGCCAACACATGCACAGCTGCGTCAAGGCCCGTTTACGTAGTGGCGATGACAGTGTGTTAGCTGAACTTGATACCACCATCGAACGCTTGTTAAAACGCTAAGCACGAGAACGGAGGCAACATGGCAAACGACGTCATTCAATTACAACTCTCGGGTATGAGCTGCGCTGGCTGTGCGAAAAGCATCGAACGCGCGCTGCAAAGCTGTGACGGTGTGCAAAGCGTCAACGTTAACTTTGCCTCTGAGGTCGCCGCGGTCGAAGGGAATAATTTAAAAACAGCGCAGTTGCTAGCCGCAGTAAAAGATGCCGGCTACCATGCTGAACTTCTTGATCATGAGAGTGACCAGAGCGATCCGCGTGACGCTGCGCAGCAAAAGCAGCTGGTTAAGTTTATCGCCGCTGCTATTTTGTCACTGCCCCTGCTCTACACCATGTTCGGTCACTTTAGCTGGACCTCAGGCATTCCAGTGCCGGACCTACTCATGAATCCTTGGTTACAACTGCTTTTAGCGACGCCGGTGCAATTTATTATGGGCTGGCAGTTCTATCGTGGCAGCTACCATGCACTGCGCAATGGCGCGGCCAATATGGACGTGCTGGTTGCCTTAGGCACCTCTGCAGCCTACTTCTACAGCATCTACTTAGCGTGGTTCGCACCGGATTATCACCCTCACGAAGGTTTATACTTCGAAACCAGTGCGGTACTCATTACGCTGATTCTATTGGGCAAATGGTTTGAGGCACGGGCGAAAGGACGTTCCTCGAGTGCCATCCAAAAGCTCTTGCAACTTCAGCCCGAAAAAGCCCTGCGCGAACTTGAAAACGGTGATACTGAGGAAGTTGCAGTCAGCGAGCTAAAGGTCGGTGACATCATACAGGTGCGCCCTGGGCAAGCAGTGCCAACGGACGGTAAAGTTCTGAGTGGCGAATCCGCCATCGACGAGTCGATGTTGACCGGCGAAAGTATGCCCGTGGCTAAACACCAAGGTGATAACGTTATGGGCGGCACCTTCAACACCACCGGTTTTGTTCGTGTCGAAGTACAACAAGTCGGTGCGCAAACCGCGTTGGCGAAAATCATCCGCGTCGTCGAACAAGCGCAAAACTCGAAAGCGCCAATTCAGCGTTTGGCCGACCGCGTGGCGAGCATCTTCGTACCCGCCGTACTAGTCATTGCCGCGCTTACCATGCTCATATGGATCGTGTTTCTCGCTCCTGGCGACTGGCGTGCAGCCTTTGAAGCTACGGTAGCCGTCCTCGTTATCGCCTGTCCATGTGCGCTAGGTCTTGCCACGCCAACCTCAATCATGGCGGGCTCGGGCCGCGCAGCACAAGCAGGCATTTTGTTCAAACGAAGTGAGATCCTCGAACGCACCCAAGCCATTGATACTATTGTCTTTGATAAAACTGGGACCTTGACCGAAGGGAAGCCAAAACTAACAAATTTCTCGTTATTAAGTCAGGCGCTATCACAAGCGACCGTGGCAAGCCTTGTGCAAGCACTCGAAAAGCAATCGGAACACCCACTGGCCCAAGCCATTGTGAAAGGACTCGATGCTCACCTTAACGCTGACGATAGCCCTGACGAGCGACCAGAAGTACGCCAATTTCAGGCACACAAAGGCAAAGGCGTGAGTGCATCGTTAAGCTACCACAACGAAAGTTTCAAAGTGATGGTGGGAAGCCTCCGCTTATTGCGCGAGCATGAGGTCGTTGTCAACGAAAACGCAGAACAAAAGCTCAGTGAGTTACAAGAGCAAGGAAAAACAGCAATGGCAATTGCCATTGCTAACGAGTTAGTCGCTTATGTTGCGGTTGCCGATACAGTCCGCGATACCAGTAAGCACGCCCTAAAAACGCTTCGAACGCGAGGCTTGCGCCTGCTTATGTTAACCGGCGATAACAACAAAACAGCAGCGGCGATTGCCAAGGAGCTTGGTCTCGACGATGTGATAGCCGAAGTGCTCCCAGAAGACAAGGCTGATCATGTAAAGCAACTTCAAGCAAAAGGCACGACTGTTGCCATGGTGGGCGATGGTATTAACGATGCCCCTGCCCTCGCGGTCGCCGATATTGGGATAGCCATGGGGACTGGGACTGATGTTGCGATTGAAGCCGCCGATATTGCCCTGATGCGCGCCGATTTAAACGGTATCGCCCAAGCACTCGAAATGAGCCGCCTGACGGTGCGAAATATCCGACAGAACTTATTTTGGGCTTTTGCGTATAACGTCGTAGGGATTCCTATTGCCGCCTCGGGGCTACTTGCTCCATGGCTGGCTGGCGGCGCAATGGCGCTGAGTTCAGTATCGGTGGTGCTGAATGCGTTACGCTTACAGCGGGTAAAACTCAGCGACCGATAAGCGTTGTGGTCGGCGATAGGTTAGTTTATCGTAGCAATAAGACTTCAATAAAATGGGAAACCTATGCTCGTCAGTAGTGCTTTATTCGCGATAGCGATTGATGTTCAGGTATTAGCCACGCGTCCTGATGTGAACTGGGTAGGGGTGAGCAGTCCCAGCCCAGATGTGGTCTGGCTGAGTGGCAGTAAAGCGACCATTGCGCGCAGTACCGATGGCGGCACAACATGGCAATACAGCCAGCCGACGTCTAATGATCTGCAGTTTCGTGATATCGAAGCACTTGATGACCGCCATGCCTATGCGCTCAGCATCGGCAATAACGGTGATTCCCGTATCTACTACACCAGTAATGGCGGACGTGACTGGCAACTCAGTTTCCGTGCAGGTGGTAATCAGTTCCTGAACTGTCTGGACGTATCGCCTTCCTCAAACGAAATTTGGGTCTATGGCGACAGCATTGATGGACAATGGGACCTCGTCCGTAGCCCTGATGGCCGTAATTGGTTACCCTCTCGCAATGCGATCGGTAGTCCGCCGCAAGGTGGCGAAGGCGGCTTAGCTGCGAGTGGCGGTTGCGTTCGTTTCAACAACGCCATCTGGGCCATGGGCACAGCCAATGCCACCACTGCGCGGCTGCTGATCAAACGCAGCTTTGGCATCCGTTTTAAAGCCATCGATACGCCCATGGTGGCGGGCCCAAGCGCCGGCATCGCGAGCGTCTGGCCCTTCTCTGAAAAGCATGTGCTGATGGTTGGCGGCGATCTTAATCACCCAGAGCGACGCCCGCGCATCCTCGAGTATCGTAATGATGACTTCACACCACTCGCAGAACCGCCACTGGAAGGGGCGTTATATAGCTTAACAGTGACGTCGTCCGGAGGGCTCATCGTCAGTAACCCCGACGGTGCGGCTTACCTACCCACGCATGAAAGCGATGCTTGGCAACTAATCAGTGAGAAGAATATTTGGAACAGCACCTGTAACTCGCAAGCGTGCTTTTTGATTGGCAAAGACGGTTATGCGGCACGTTTCGTTATCCCACGAGACGTGCCACAAGAATAACCGACGCGTTAACTCAACAGAGTCAGGCCGCCGCTAAGGTGGCTGACATTACAAAAGCCAAAGCGGCTCAAGACTTTTGCCGCTACCGCACTGCGGTGGCCCGAACGACAGAGACAAACGATAGGGCGCTGGGCATAATCCTCACGATGGTCATAGATGAACTGAATGAGCCGCGTAAGTGGTACACTTATTACTTGCGCAGGAAGTTCAAGCGGTGTCACTTGATGTTCCTGCTGCTCCCGCACATCAACAACCAAGGTTTCGGGTCGGCTCAGCCACGACTGCTGCTCTTCAGGGGCAATATCGACCAGCTCGCAACCACAAGACTCATTGTTTAGCTCGGCGAGTTGTTCCGCAATGGCAAAGTTCTCATCCCACTTACCGCATAATAACGTCTGCTCACTTACTGCTTGAGCGAGTAACTCTGGGGCTGCTTGTTCGCCAATAAAAGCAAAATCAACGTGCGCTTGTTGCTCAGGTGCAATCGGCGAACTTAACAAATAGATCGGTTGCCGACTGCCAACTCGATACAAACGTCGATTCCCGACCAATAAACATCCTGTGGTCGGAACTTCACAGCCATAGGGCGCTTGGCAATCTGCTTGGGCATGCAAAGGCCAACCAACATTGTCACGCTCGGCATCACAACCGCTGGCACAGATAATTTGTGCCAACATCGCGGCTGGGCTTTGTTTCGTCTGTTGCTCCGTCGTCACCACCGCTTTGACGCGGTAATGCTGACATTCAACCAGTTTTTCGATACGCTCCGCAAGCTGCGGGATCGGATCAATGACCGCTAGTTCGCGCGCTTGTCGATCAATAATCAGGTAGCAGCACTGCGCATCAAAACGCAGTTGCACGACACCATCGAGTTCGCTATCGAAGTCTTCGTTGGTATCGCTTACCAATAAGCACGACTGACGTAACGCTAAGGCTGCCTCTTTAATACGTTTGCAGGCGGCATCAATAACTGCTTGTTCCGTCGCCGGACCAAAGGATAAACGGACTGCGGACTGCGAGCGCCAATCTGCTAAGCCCATGGCATCTAAAACAAAGCTGCGGGTGACTTTGGAGCTACAGGCAGAACCTGAACTCACGCGAATATTAGCGGCGTCAAAAACATCCATGATGTCGCGTGACGGCACACCACGCACTGAAAAATTGAGAGTGGTCGGGACCGAGTACTCAAGCGCGTGGTTCAGTTCGAGCGATGGAAACGCCTCGCGCAGCGCCGCAAGCAATTGTTCGCGATAGCTTTGTAGAGTACTAACCGGCTTAAATACCTGTTGTTCGCGGTCGAGTAACAGCTCAAACAACGTATGCAAAGCCGCAATACCCGGCAGGTTTTCAGTACCTGAGCGCAGGCCTTGTTCTTGCCCACCACCAATAATCAATGGTGTGAACGGCCGCAGCTCCCGCACATACAGGAAGCCAATACCTTTAGGCCCGTAGAGCTTATGCCCACTGAAAGGAGCATAATCAATCGTTGTTTGCGCTAACTGCAGGTCGCCTTTGCCAAGCATTTGCACGCAATCAACCATCCACGACACTTGTGGTGCTTGGCCTCGAATCACTTGCTCAAGCTTCGGCAGATCTTGGCGCACCCCGGTTTCGTTGTTAACGGCCATGGTGCAGATCATCAAAGCATCAGCCACATGTGACTCGATAAAGTCGAGATCGAGTAAACCATTTTTATCAACAGGGATGGCTTTGAGCTCCGCCTCAATGCCCAATAAGGTGTTCCAATGGGCCAAGGCCTGCGGTACCGCTTTGTGCTCAGTGGCGCCGTATAGCAGCCATTTGCCCTTAGTTGCGCCCTGTTGTTTGGCATAGCTCAGAGCCGAAACGACGGCTGTTTGAATGCCCTCGGTGGCGCCGCTGGTAAACACTAAGTGCCCACGCGGTGCACCGATCACCTCACGCCCTAAGCGGCGGGCATTGTCGAGGATATAGCGCGCCTGCAAACCGGTGATATGGCTACTGCTGGGGTTACCAAACACCTGCTCCATGGTGTGCGACACCGCCTGCGCAATTTGCGGCAACACGGGTGTCGTGGCATTGCAGTCTAAGTATATTTCATCGGCTTTCGGACGTATTTGTACAGGCGTAACCATGGCAACTACCACAACCCCAGTTATTATTATTAGTTTAGAAAGGAATTTGTTTCGCGATGAGAGGAGTCGAAGTTATCAGTGAATACGATTTTTCTGCCACTCTTCTTCTTTCGCCATGCGCGCTTTTTTATCATCACACGGTTCATCGCAATCACACGCTTTGTCCATACCAAGCGCTGAAATACCACCACAGCTACCCGAGATGGATTTCTTTTGTACAATAAACCCAACCGACATGGCTAAAACCACCACCAAGAAGATGGCGAAAACAAGTAAAAATAAACCCATGCGGACCTCCTAGGTTACTGCAAATAAGGTTTGAACGCGGTACTAGTATACTCTTTAAACTCACCGTTTTCACGTGCCACTAATAACACTGGGAGACCTTTGGCTTCCGCAAACGCTAAGGCCTGTTCCGGTCCCATAACGGTGAGTGCCGTTGCATACGCATCAGCGTCCATACATGTGTCTGCCAATACTGTTACTGAGACAAGATTGTGCTGGATAGGTTTCCCGGTGCGCGGGTCGATAATATGGGAATAGCGCACACCGTCTTGCTCAAAATAATTGCGATAGTCACCTGAGGTAGCGATCGCATTCGTGCCCGGTTCGATAATTCGTTGTGTCGCGCGCATGGTGTTATCAGGCTTTTCAATGGCGATGCGCCACGGTTGATTGCCTGGCTTTACGCCCTTCATGCGCATCTCGCCACCGATTTCGACCAAGTAATTTTGAATCTCCATTTGCTCAAGCAATCGCGCCACACGGTCGACACCATAGCCTTTGGCGATGGTCGAAAGGTCAACATAAAGCTCAGGAATATGCTTCTGTAACTGATGGTTTTCGACGGTCAGGTGCTGATAACCGGTGATGGCTTGCGCCGCTTCGAGTTCTGCCGCGGTCGGTGTGACTTCCGGACGCTGCTGCGGACCAAAACTCCAGAGGTTCACCAAGGGCCCCACGGTCACATCCAGCAGACCATCTGTTTCTTCGGCAATTTCCAACGCTCGGCGAACAACAGTTTCAAGAGCCCGAGACACAACAACCGGTTCAGTCGTCTGCCGTTGGTTGAAGCGCGACAGTTCCGAATTTGGGTCGTAGGTCGACATTTGGCTATTGATTTGCGCCAACACCGCATCCACACGCTCTTTCACCTTCTCTGCTTCATGGCGAGGATTGGCTGATACGTAGCGGATATGATAGGTCGTTCCCATGGTTTCACCTGACACCGCGATTTGTTGCGGCGCATGTGAGCATGAAACGAAAAAGGCTAGCCCGATAAGGGCTAGCCAGAACAGACGTAATGAGGAAGTCATCACTTAATTAACCACCAAAGTCATCCAGCATGATGTTTTCATCTTCCACACCCAAATCTTTGAGCATGTTAATGACCGCGGCATTCATCACCGGCGGACCACACATGTAGAACTCACAATCTTCTGGTGCCTCGTGGTCTTTCAAGTAACGCTCATAAAGAACGTTGTGGATGAAGCCAGTGTCGCCATCCCAATCATCTTCAGGCTGCGGATCAGAAAGCGCCACATGCCACTCAAAGTTGTCATTTTCGCGTTGCAACATGTCGAAATCTTCAACATAGAACATTTCTTTCTTCGAGCGTGCACCGTACCAGAAGCTGATCTTACGGTCAGTGTTCAAGCGACGCAGCTGATCGAAGATGTGCGAACGCATTGGCGCCATACCAGCACCACCACCGATGAAGACCATTTCTGCGTCTGTTTCTTTGGCAAAGAACTCACCAAATGGACCAGAAATCGTTACTTTATCACCTGGCTTCAAGCTGAAAATGTACGATGACATTTTACCTGCTGGCAAGCTCAAGTTGTTTGGCGGCGGCGTTGCACAACGCACGTTCAACATGATAATGCCTTTCTCATCTGGGTAGTTCGCCATTGAGTAAGCACGTACCACTTCTTCATCAACTTTTGACTCGATGTCGAGGAAGCCAAAGCGCTCCCAGTCACCACGGAATTTCTCTTCGATGTCAAAGTCTTTGTAACGCACGTGATGCGGTGGAGCTTCAATCTGAATGTAACCACCTGCGCGGAACGGTACTTCTTCACCTTCTGGCAACTGTACAACGAATTCCTTGATGAAGGTCGCAACGTTATCGTTCGACTTCACTGTACAATCCCACTTACGAATACCGAACACCTCTTCAGGTAGCTCGATTTTCATGTTTTGTTTTACATTGACCTGACAAGACAGACGAACGCCTTCACGTGCTTCTTTCTTGTTAATGTGGTCTTTCTCGGTTGGCAGAATGTCACCGCCACCCTCGAGTACTTTCACGGTACACTGGCCACATGAGCCACCGCCACCACACGCTGACGAGACAAAGATACCTGCGTTCGCTAGCGCACCTAGCAACTTACCACCCGGTTGGGTCGTGATCTTCTTGTCTTCGTCGTCGTTAATCAAAATCTCGACATCACCCTGAGGTACCAATTTTGATTTGGCGAACATAATCACCGCAACCAAAATCAGTACGATCACGGTAAACATGCCTACGCCGAGCGCTATAAGTGTTAAATCTTGCCCTTGCATCGACTTTTACCTCTTAATTATCCGTTGCTTTCGTTACCGGTGCTTACAGGGATACGCCAGAGAATGACATAAAGCCCAAACCAATGAGACCGACTGAAATAAAGGTGATACCAAGACCACGCAGGCCATCTGGCACATCAGCATATTTCAGCTTCTCGCGCACCGCAGCTAGAGCAACAATTGCAAGTGCCCAGCCAACACCGCCACCAATACCGTAAACAATACTTTCAGTGAAGTTGTAGTCACGCTCAACCATGAACGAAACACCACCGAAAATCGCACAGTTCACAGTAATCAACGGTAAGAAGATACCTAGTGCGTTATACAGAGCCGGAACGTACTTATCGAGCGCCATTTCCAAAATTTGAACCAATGCAGCGATAACGCCGATAAAGGTCAAGAAACGCAAGAAACTTAAGTCTGCGTCTGGAAAGCCAGCCCAGCTCAACGCACCTGGCGCCAAAATGTTGTGGTAAACCAGGTTGTTCACTGGTACTGAAATACCTAGCACAACGATAACCGCAACACCTAGACCAAAAGCAGTACTAACTTTTTTCGATACGGCCAAGAAGGTACACATGCCCAAGAAGAACGACAGTGCCAAGTTCTCAACGAAGACCGATTTAATAAATAAACTAATATAAGCTTCCATGATCGGCTCCTTATTCCTTCGGCTCTACTTGTTCTGGACGGAAAGTACGCAGAATCCAGATGAAACCACCAATGATAAAGAAGGCACTCGGTGGCAAGATAAGCAAGCCAATCGGTTGATACCAACCGCCTTCAGAGGCCAACGATAGAATTTGGTAGCCAAACAAGCTGCCTGAACCAAAGAGCTCACGGATAAAGCCGACAAACAGCAATACCACTGAGTAACCTAGACCGTTACCGATACCATCAAGGAACGATAGGCCTGGGGTGCTCTTCATGGCAAATGCTTCGGCGCGACCCATAACGATACAGTTGGTAATAATCAAACCAACGAAGACCGAGAGTTCTTTCGCGATGCTATAGGCATAAGCGCGCAGCACTTGGTCAACAACGATTACCAAACTGGCAATAATGGTCATTTGCACGATGATTCGAACACTCGAAGGAATGTGATTTCGAATCAAGGAAATAAACAGGTTCGAAAAGGCTGTTACCAAGGTTAATGCGATACACATTACCACGGTGTTTTCCATTTTCGAGGTCACTGCCAACGCCGAACAAATACCTAGGATTTGCAGGGCAATTGGGTTGTTGGCAAAAATCGGTCCAAAGAGGACTTCTTTCATTTCTTTTGCACTACTAGCCATTGCTCAGCTCCCCCTTGCGAATTTTTTCTAATAATGGGCCATAGGCCTTATCGCTAAACCAGTACGCCATCAGGTTATCAACACCATTACTGGTCAATGTTGCACCTGACAAGGCATCGACATCGTGGTTTTCTTGCGTTGGGCTCTTCATTACGTCGAATTCAACTTGTTCGTTGTTTTCGCCGTAGATTTCTTTACCCGACCATTGCGCTACCCATTTAGGATTTTGGATTTCACCGCCTAGTCCTGGCGTTTCACTGTGCTCATAGAAGTTAACGCTGCGCACGGTATTCAAGTCCGGTTGAAGTGAAATCAAGCCGTACATGGTGCCCCACAAACCATAACCACGGATGTAAAGAACTAAGGTCTCTAGCTCTCCCTGCTCATTGTTGATGAAGTAAACCTTGGTCACGTCTTCACGCGTACCGATACCGGCAACGTCGTTGCTTTTCTCGAGCTTGGTGCTCCACTCTGGTTTGTTGGCTGCAGCGATTGGATCATACGCTGTTGCGTCTTGATTGTTCGCTTGCTCAACGACTTCCAGAGTATTGAGGTTGATAAGTTTGGTATTAACACGCTCGTTAAAGACCGCAACAACGTCAGTGCTAGGCTCTAATAAGCCAGCTGCATCAAGCACGTTGCGCTGCATGTCGAGCGCGGCGTTTTTCTGTTGAATCGGTTTCAAGCCTACTGCTGAACCCGATACGATGATCGCACACACTAAACAGAGCGCGATCACGACAAATAGGGTTTTGCCTAAAGATTCGTTCTTCTTAGCCACGTGCGAGCCTCCGTTTAATGTTCGCTTGCACTACAAAGTGGTCAAACAATGGTGCAAAGACGTTCGCGAAAAGAATCGCCAACATAATGCCTTCTGGGTACGCAGGGTTCACCACGCGAATCAATACCGTCATGGCACCGATCAAGAAGCCGTAAGCAAACTTAGCTTTGTTGGTGAACGAGGCGGACACTGGGTCAGTGGCCATGAACATCATACCGAAGGCAAAACCACCCACGACAAGGTGCCAGTACCAAGGCATTAGGAACATGTTGTTCGTTTCGCTACCGATGGTGTTGAACAGCAACGATAGTGCAACCATACCCACAAACACACCTGAAACAATGCGCCATGAAGCGATACGGAAGTAAATCAGGGCTAAACCACCAATCAAGATCATCAGCGTTGACACTTCACCCATCGACCCTTGGATGTTGCCCAAGAAGGCATTCCACCACATGTCCATGTCTGCAAAGTAGTTCTCACCGATAGCAGCTTGACCTAGCAAGGTAGCACCAGAGAAACCATCAACGGCAGTCCATACTTTGTCGCCCGAGATTTGCGCTGGGAAGGCAAAGTATAAGAAAGCACGACCGGTCAGTGCTGGGTTCAAGAAGTTACGACCCGTACCACCGAAGATTTCTTTACCAATCACCACACCGAAGGTGATACCTAGGGCAACTTGCCACAATGGAATCGTCGCCGGTAGGGTCAAGGCAAACAGCACTGAGGTAACAAAGAAGCCTTCGTTGACTTCGTGCTTACGGATGGTTGCGAATAAGACTTCCCAGAAGCCGCCTACGATAAACGTGGTGGCATAAACAGGCAGGAAGAAACAGGCGCCGTACCACATTTTGGTACCCCAACCTGCATTGGCCATGTCGCCGCCAAGCATTTGGAATAAGCCAACTTGCCATACGTCTGCAAGCTCGTAGCCGTTACCAAGCGCCAAGAAAGCTTGGTTACCCACGTTGTACATGCCCCAGAACATTGCTGGGAAGGTCATCATCCACACCAAAATCATGATGCGTTTCAGATCCACGTTGTCTTTTACGTGAGTTGTCTTTTTCGTGACTTTGCCAGGGGTATAAAGAATGGTTGCCACCGCTTCATAGAGGGCATACCACTTTTCATACTTGCCGCCTTTTTCAAAATCTGGCTCAATCCGCTCAAGATAATTTTTTAAGCCCATGATTAGCCCTCTTTCTCGATCGTGGTCAACGCATTACGTAACACCGGACCGTACTCGTATTTACCTGGGCAAACATAAGTACAAAGCGCCAAATCTTCCTCATCTAACTCCAAGCAGCCCAGCTGTTGAGCTTCATCGGTGTCACCAGAAAGCAGGTCACGTAACAAAATAGTTGGCAGAATATCCAATGGCATGATGCGCTCATAGTTGCCGATTGGCACCATGGCACGGTCTGAACCGTTGGTAGATGTCGTCATGGCGAACAATTTTTTCGGCAGAAGGTGACCAGCGAAAGCTCGGGTCACAGAGTGTTGGTCAACACCTGGCTTGATCCAGCCCAAGAATTCTTTGAAGTCACCTTCAGGTAGAACGCTTACTTGCATGTGGAAACGACCCAACCACTGGTGTGCGTCATCCACTTTATGGCCATTTAAGATAGACCCAGAAACAATACGTTGTTTACCTTCAGCAAGTTCACCTTTGGTCAACTCGGTTAGGTTGGCTCCCATCTGGGTGCGTAATAAGCGAGGTTTGCTTACACCAGGGCCACCTAAGGCGACTGTACGCGGGGTAAAGATTTCACCCGTAGTGAACAATTTACCGTAGGCAATCACGTCTTGGTAATTGATATGCCAAACCTGCTTCTTCATGCTTACAGGCGACAAGAAGTGAATATGCGTACCGACCAAGCCAGCTGGGTGAGGCCCTTTAAAGCTCTCAACTTGCACTTGTGCATCACCGGTTTCTACTTTGGCATCCGCAGCTTTAGTGACGAACACTTTACCCTTGGTCAAGTTACCTAAAACTTTCAAACCATCAACGAAAGCTTCTTGCTGTTCACTAATGATGACTGTCGGGTCTGCTGCGAGCGGGTTGCTGTCCATGCAGTTAACAAAGATAGCTGCAGGTTCAGCGTCGAGCTTCGGCGAACGGCTAAATGGGCGTGTACGTAACGCAACCCACTGACCTGAATCATTCAATTGTTCGACGACTTTTTCGCGATCCAAGTTGGTCAGCTCTTTGCTATCGTACTTCGCAAATGTTTCTTGCTCGTCGCCATCGATTTCGATAACTACGGCTTGCAACACCCGCTTAGCACCACGCAGTACGTCTTTAACGACGCCAGCAGCTGGAGCGGTGAATTTAACCCCTGGGTTTTTCTTGTCTTCGAAAAGTACCTGGCCTTTTTTAACGCGGTCCTCAACCTTGACATGCATGGTTGGGCGCATACCCACATACTCTTCACCCAGAACGGCAACGGTGGTGATGGCTTGACCATCTTCAATAGATTGCTGGGGAGCACCCTTAATTGGGATATCCAGCCCTTTCTTGATCGTAATCATACGCGTTTGCACTACTCGTTAGGGAAGATGAATCTTTCTTCAGCAATGCTGACTAGCAGCCTCTGAAACCTGATAAATCAAATAGTTAGCGCACTAAATCTCAACGAGCCGAGCATTCACTGCGCTGACCGAATTTTGTACATAGTCATCTAGGGCGGGCATTTTAGCACTTTTGTGCGGTGGGTTACCACCTTACACCGCACAATTTTTGTGGTGATTTCTTTGATTTGTGTCGGCTTACGACCAGCTTACGACAGGATCCACATCGGCGTCATAATCAACGCCTTCCATCCCAAAGCCAAACAGCTTCAAAAAGTCAGCATGGTAGCCCTCATAGTCAGCCAACTCATGAAAGTTTTCTTGGGTGACTTGGTCCCAAAGTTCTTTCACCTTGGCCTGGGTTTCTGGATTGGTTTCTTTACCGTCCATACGTAAACGACCGGCAGCGTCCCACTTAGGATCATCGGTGTACAAACCTTCGGTAAATAAGCGATAAATCTGCTCGATACACCCTTCATGAGTGCCCTCTTCTTTCATCACGCCGTAGATTAGCGAAATGTAGAGTGGCATCACTGGAATCGCTGAGCTGGCTTGGGTGACCAAGGCCTTCAACGACGACACATAAGCTTCTACGTTAAGGTCTTTATGGTCGCCTCGAATCGCTGTTGCGGCGCGATCCAAATCTTCTTTCGCTTTACCAATGGTTGCGTGTCCATAGATGGGCCACGTCAGTTCTTTACCAATGTAGGTGTAGGCTGTTGTTTTCGCATTTTCAGCAAGCACGCCTGCTGCATCTAAAGCATTCAACCAACGCTCCCAATCTTCACCACCCATGACTTTTACGGTGTTGTAAATCTCTTCGTCATTAGCCGGCTCAAGCGTGATCTCTTTGACCAAGTCTTTATCGGTGTCATAGGTTTTTGTGGTGTAAGCTTTGCCGACAGGTTTTAACGTCGAGCTATACAATTCACCACTTTCAGGATCTTTGCGTTTCGGCGATGCCAAGCTGTAAACCACTAAATCAACCTGACCTAAGTCAGCTTTGATACGCGCTATGGTTTCTTCTTTGATCTCGTCAGAAAACGCATCGCCATTGATAGTATGTGCGTACAAACCAGCTTTCGCCGCTTCATCATGAAAGGCTGCAGTATTATACCAACCTGCCGTAGCCGTTTTCTTTTCGGTAGGTTCTTTTTCGAAGCAGACGCCTAAGGTTTTCGCACCCGCACCGAATGCTGCGGTGATCCGTGACGCTAAACCATAGCCAGTTGAACAACCAATTACCAAAACGCGTTTCGGCGCAGCGTCGATCTTCGGCTGCTGTTGAATGTAGTCGATTTGCTCACGCACGTGCGCAGCACAGCCCACTGGGTGAGCGTTCGTACAAATGAAACCACGAATTTTCGGCTTAATAACCATAGTTCTATCCTGTTCTATTTTACGTGTGCCGCAGTGTAACCGACCCGCGTCGGAAAACACATCTGATTAGTTACTGCCGCCGCGACATGCCGGCGATGCTGGCACATCGCTCAGCTGTTGCCACTCGTCAGGACTGTAGGTATGAAGCGCGAGCGCATGAATTGGGCCCGCCAGCAATTCTGCTAAAGCCTTGTTGACCAGGCGATGACGTTGCAATAAACGTTTGCCAGTGAATGCTTCACTCACGACAATCAACTTAAAATGCGAGTCATCGGTCGGTGTGCCATGGCGGTCACTCTCATTAATGACCTCCAGATGTTGCAATGGCAACGCCTCGCCCAGCGCGGCAATAATCGCTGTCGCGGTTGGATGTTGAGTTGTAGTTTGCGACATCAGCTTAATCCTCCTGCGAACTATCAATAGCACTATAGCAAATGGCATCATCGCGCCCCAATCGGGCAAGGGCGTCAATCAGCGATGGTTCAGGTGCATCAGCAGGAGCGGCGATGCGATACGACTGTGAGCTCACCGTCCCCCACTCTTGCCACAACAAGACATTGTGCTCTTGGTAAATAGCTGCAAGCTGCTGCAACCCGAGGGTGCGTCGCTCTGGTAACGCCGAGGCTTCTTGTACTAAGCGCCAGCGATTCAAATCTTCCGCTTCCGCTAGCAGTGCATCGTTGATTTTGTTGCGACAAAAACTGAGCTGCAAGGTACCAGCGCTCAATTGCCAATCGCGGGACGGAAGATTTTGCAGGTTCACTTCTGCAACCACATCAAAAGCAGCCGCTCCCTCTACGACGGGCGGCGGCGAACAGGCACTCAACATGCAACTGAGTGCAATAAGTGTGAGTGGAGCATAACTTCGCAATGCAGTTGAATTCACAAGTGTACCCTTACGACAGAACAAGCGTAAGCGCATCATACCTAAGAAAAGAGAGGGGATAAACTGAGACAGATCAGATGAACGTCCTTGTTCCTACGAAATGGTGTTGTTCCATAACTCCATTTCTGAGTCCTGCGCTCAACCCTACCCGCCAACCGCGAAAAAATCAACCTTTGCGTAACAGTTTTTACACTTTACTTACCATCTTCTTTCGGATTTTCATCTTTTACTTGTTGTTCTTTCTGAGCTTTTTCGAGCTTTTCTTCTTTTTCACGGCTCTGCTTCACAGCTTTTTGTTCCGAGATCTCATCGGCTGTAATTAGCGCAACAATCTGCCATCCCGGCTTCGGCTCAAAAGTATGGTCGGTAGTGAAAACATGAAAAACCTTACGTTCGTCAATCGCAAACATCGGGATCGCACGGTTACCGTAACGCTCTTGGTAGTCGGTGAAACTAAAGTTCTCGGTAATCGCAGTGGTCTTCATTTGTGCGCCTTGGAACGTCAAACTCGCTAACTTCGAGAACGTGACACCTTTGCCAAATAGCTTTAAGCGTTCACGATAGCTCTCCGACAACTGGTTACGTGCCGGCGCGTCGTGTTCGGTACTCGGTAGACCATAGATTTTTTCCGAGGCGAACCAATCCATATAATGCAACGCAACCACCGGATTAAGCTGCTTGTAGGGTGAAAGAATCAACACTTTGCCGATACCTGTCATGTCCATATTGTTTTCGGCATGCTCAGACGTCGGGTTCCCAAAATAAACGGGTAGATTTTCCATCCGCGCGGTTTTGATATTTTCCCAGTTAGTGTCAGCGAGTAACACCGGTAGCTCATGATCACGTAAGGCTTTTGCAATCGCCCGCGCGGTCGCATTGGCACCAAAGATAAGAAAGCCATGCGCTGGCGGTTCGCGCAGCTTCAGTGCATGCGCCAGCGGCTTTGCGGTCAAGCTTTGCAATACCACAGTGCTGAGAATAACTAAGAACACCAACGGTACTAGTAGCTCGGCATCACTCCAACCAGCTTGTTGTAGCTTTAAGGCAAATAGCGCAGAAACAGCTGCCGCTACGATACCCCGAGGGGCAATCCAAGACAGCAATATCTTTTCTTTGAAATTGAGCTGCGTACCAATCGCTGAGATCCAGACACTCAATGGGCGCACGGCAAAAATGATGACCGCTAACAGCACCACCGCAGGCATGCCGAGTTGACTGAAGGCATCAGTGTTTAGACGCGCAGCAAGAATGATAAACAGGCCTGAGATCAATAACACGCTGAGGGTTTCTTTGAACTCGAGAATATCGTCCAAGTTCAAATTCCGCATATTCGCCATCACCATCCCCATCACGGTGACGGTCAGCAGCCCCGACTCGTATTGTAGCGCATTGGATAAGGCAAAGACACCAAGCACTGCAGCCAAGGTCGCAACGTTTTTAAGATAGTGTGGGAACCAGCCCTTGTACAATGCAATACCGAGCAACTTGCCGGCTGCATAACCAAGCGCAAAACCAATACCAATCGTAATACCGAAAGCTTGGAATGCATGAAGCAAACCAGCACCTTGGCTGGCGATGATAAATTCATAAACGAGGACTGCCAGCAACGCCCCAACGGGGTCGATGATGATCCCTTCCCAGCGCAAAATGTTGGCAATATTAGACTTCGGCCGCACCGACCGCAGCATCGGCATAATCACTGTAGGTCCAGTAACCACCACCAGCGCACCCAGCAGTGCCGAGAGCTCCCAGCCAAAATCCATGAGTAGATAGGTGACAATCGAAATACTGACCCAGGTCACCAACACCCCGATACTGACCAAGTTGGTCACCATTCGACCGTGGCCACGGATTTCTTCCATTTTCAGGGTCAAGCTGCCTTCAAAAAGAATAATGGCAACAGACAAGGACACTAGGGGGAATAAAATATCGCCGAAGACCGCGTCAGGTTGCAGCCAGCCCAGACCTGGGCCGACGACCATGCCGACAATCAATAACGGCAAAATTGCGGGAATCTTGAGGCGCCAAGCCGACCACTGACAGAGAATTGATAGGACGCCGATAAGTGCGAGCGCTGACATGTTTGACATATAAAGTGTTACTCCCTGTACAAAGCTATTTACGGCGAACCAGGAAAAAACTGATCTAGCTCAGAAAAGATCGCTTCTCTTATTGTTGATAATCATTCGCATTTGCGTACAATAACGACATCGACAGTCAAATGCTCGCCCGTTAGGGTCTGACTTACTACGAGGTTCTCACATTATGAGATTAGCAAACATGAAAAAACTTGTTTCATTCAGTGCTATCACTTTAGCATTAACCGCCAGCATTGCCCATGCGGCAACGGTTAACGTGTATTCTGCGCGAAAAGAAGCACTTATAAAACCAGTTTTAGAGCAATTCACGGCGAAAACCGGTATTGAAGTTCGTCTTTTAACCGGTGGTGGCGACGCTTTACTTGCGCGCCTGCAAAATGAGGGTGAAAACAGCCCAGCCGACTTATTTCTAACCGTCGACGCTGGTAATCTTCATCGTGCGGCCACAGCCGGTATTTTCCAACCTATCACTGATAATGACGTGCTAGCAAAGGTACCAAGCCACTTGCACGGAAGTGACAACCTATGGATTGGCTTAAGCCTCCGCGCCCGCCCTATTTTTTATGCGAAAGACCGTGTCGACCCAAGCGAATTGAATGGTTACGAAGATCTTGCCGCAGCACGTTGGGACAACAATCTCTGTATTCGTTCCTCAGACAACATCTACAATCAGTCGCTCACAGCAGCGTTATTGGAGCATTGGGGTACCGAGAAAACCGAAGCTTGGGCGGAAGGTCTGGTCAGTAATCTAGCGAAACCACCCGTTGGCGGTGACCGTGACCAAATCAAAGCTGTGGCCGCTGGTGTCTGTGATATCGCTGTCGCCAACACCTATTACCTCGGCTTAATGGAAGCCTCGAGCGACGCAGACGAACGTGAAGCAGCGAGCAAAGTTGCGATTTTTTGGCCCAACCAAGATGGTTTTGGTACGCACGTCAACGTGTCAGGTATTGGCTTAACCAAATACGCGAAAAACACCGACGAAGCACAACAGTTAATCGATTTCTTGCTATCTGAAGAAGCGCAAAAATGGTACGCTGCAACCAACAATGAGTACCCTGCAGTGACCGGCGTCGAATGGAGTGAACGCCTACAAAATTGGGGCGAGTTTAAAATGGATACAATCGATATGCGCTATCTCGGTGAAAACAACGCCGCTGCCGTTAAATTAATGAACCGCGCTGGCTGGCGTTAATGCAAGCACGCGGTCGACAACTCTCATTGGTAGCCTCAGCATTAGTGCTGGGGCTTCCACTTTTTGTTGTTGTCTTCGCCTTAATCGAACTGCTCGTTGGTGGCGACTACACTACCATCGGCCACCTTTGGCGCACCGTCATCCCAGAGTATGTCAGCCATTCCCTTTGGCTCATGTTAGGCGTCGCGGTCGGGGTGATCACCCTAGGTGTAAGTACCGCTTGGTTAACCACAAGTTGTCGTTTCCCAGGCCAAAAAATACTGAGTTGGGCACTGCTTCTGCCGTTGGCCATGCCCGCCTATATTACGGCATACACCTATACGGGAATGCTTGATTACAGTGGCCCTGTGCAAGACACGCTGCGCTCAGTCTTTGGCTGGAGCTATGGCGACTATTGGTTCCCACAAATTCGTAGTCTTGGCGGCGCTATTGTCGTCCTGAGTTTGGTCCTTTTCCCGTATGTCTACCTGATCACCCGCGCTACTTTTTTACAGCAGTCGGCAACCACCCTCGAAGCCGGCCGCAGTCTTGGTTTAACCCCATGGCAGTGTTTTGTACGGATCGCCTTGCCACTCGCGCGACCGGCCATTGTTACCGGTACCACCCTGGCCCTCATGGAAACGCTGGCGGATTACGGAACGGTGCAATATTTTGGCGTCACGACGTTTACCACGGGTATTTTTCGCACTTGGTATGGGCTCGGTGACTTAACGGGGGCGCTGCAACTTGCCGGCCTGCTGTTGGCAGCTGTGATTAGTCTTATTTTGCTTGAACGTTGGTCGCGTAAAAAGGCGCGTTACGACCAACGTAATCCACGTCCGGCGACACCTTTTGAATTACGCGGTGGTAAAGCCTGGCTCGCCAGTATCGCTTGCTGGCTGCCGCTCATCTTTGGTTTCCTCTTACCAGCGTTGCAACTCGCAGCTTGGTCAATTGAGCGGTGGGAAGTGTGGACCACCGGTGACTTTTGGCAGTTAACTTGGAATAGTTTCGCCCTCGCCTTTGTTGCCGCCTTGCTGGTAGTGATGCTGGCCTTATGGCTCGCCTATGGCCGCCGGCAAGTCCCTACCCGTGCGGTGCGCAGTAGTGTCGCTTTCGCCGGTTTAGGGTATGCCATTCCCGGGCTTGTCATCGCCGTCGGCCTTCTCGTCCTGCTCACTTCAGTCGATGGCGTTATCATTGACCTGAGCAAACGCTGGTTCGATTATAATCCCGGCCTCTTGTTGTCTGGCACGCTCTTTGCGTTGCTGTTCGCCTACGCGGTGCGCTTTCTCAGTGTCGCTTTGCAAACCGTTCAAGCAGGTTTAGCAGAAATTCGTCCGAGTATGGATGAAGCAGCTAGAATTCATGGCTATAGACCAATGCAGGTATTGCGTTTAATCCACCTACCGCTATTGCGCCCAAGCGTGCTCACAGCGATTATTCTCGTCGGTGTCGATGTTTTAAAAGAACTACCTGCGACCCTAGTGTTACGCCCATTCGACTTTAATACGCTGGCCGTGCGCGCCTATGAAATGGCCGGCGATGAACGCCTTGCAGATGCCGGACCACCTGCACTCATGATGGTCTTAGTTGGTTTGATCCCGGTTATTTTACTGTCTCGGGCTATGCTAAAATCGCAACAGAATGCCCTGAAGGAGCAAGACTTTGTCCCTGTTACAGCTTGATCATCTACATGTACATCTTGGTCAGAATGCGATTGTACGCGGCGTATCGGTGCAGCTCGCAGCAGGCGAAATTGGTTGTTTACTCGGCCCAAGTGGCTGCGGAAAAACCACTTTGTTGCGCGCGATAGCTGGTTTTCAACAGGTTGCGGCCGGTAGCATTAGTCTGGCCGAGAAAACGGTTTCAGCACCTGCTTTCACGCAAGCGCCTGAACAGCGCGGCATCGGTATGGTGTTCCAAGACTTTGCCTTGTTTCCGCACCTCAATGTCGCCGATAACATTAGCTTCGGCATGCGCGACGCAAGTAGCAAAGAAAAAATTCAACGCGTCGATGAGTTACTCGACCGTATTGGCTTGCCGGGCTATCAGAAGCGTTATCCCCACGAACTCTCGGGGGGTCAACAACAACGCATCGCCCTTGCGCGCGCACTTGCGCCACGCCCACGCCTGCTGTTGCTTGACGAGCCCTTTTCTAGCCTCGATGCGGAATTACGTGAACGCTTAGCGGTGGAAGTGCGCGAACTCTTGAAAAAAGAGCAAATTACCGCCCTGCTCGTCACACATGATCAGCAAGAAGCCTTTGCTATGGCGGACAAAGCTGGAGTGATGTACCAAGGTGAGTTATTGCAATGGGACACGCCTTATCAACTGTACCATCAGCCGCGTCATCAGATGGTCGCGGACTTTATTGGGCACGGCGTGTTACTGCAAGGCACCGTTAATTCCGCTGGCAGTATGGCATCGCCACTAGGGATGCTGGAGCATCCCAGCTTGGCCAACGTCGAGGGCGGTACGCCGGTGAGTTTCTTGGTGCGCCCAGATGATCTGGTGCCCGACCCTGAGTCACGTCTGCGCGGCACTATCAAAGCTCGCGGTTTTCGCGGCGCCCATAATCTCTACAGTGTTGAGCTGGTCAGTGGTGTCGAAGTGCTGACCTTAAGTGCCTCCCATGAACAACTCGAAGTCGGCACCGAAATCGGCTTGCGCCCCGACTTTGACCACCTCGTGGTGTTCGCAGCAGATCACTGCGAACTACCCGGTTTTCACAGTCAAGCGCCAGCGTTTCGCCCGGTGTTACCAAAAGCGCAAACGGCGTAGTAGCAAAAACTCGACCACAGCGATCACACCCAAGGCGCCACAAAAAATCCAAAACGCATTGGCATGCTCAACGCCCGGCATGCCACCAATATTGATGCCGAAAACCCCAGTCAAAAAGCTGATGGGTAGGAACACCCCAGCGACCATGGATAACCAATAAGTATTGCGATTCATCTTTTCCGCGACTTCTTGCTGCAAGTGCTCGCGCAGCATCCAGACTTGCTCCAATAACATCTCCAGCGACTCAAGCTCGCGCTGAATCGCATCGCGTTCGTTGATTAACCACTGCACATTGTCGGGCTCCAGCCACTTCGGCGCATCAACACCCAGGCGTTCGAGTGCCGTCAACTGCGGCCGTACGAAGCGAACCAGTCGCAACATGCGACGGTGTAATGCTGTAAGCTGCCGTTGTCGCTCCGCGGTCGTGCCACGATCATCGTCCTCCAGCAACTCCATCTCATCCTCGATGACATCAAGCAGCTCTTCGAGACGATTGTTCATCTCCTCGATAAGCGTGACGAGAAAGTCATTCAGCGACTCAGGCCCCTCCTGCCGCTGGAGGCGTTCTCGAATCACTCCAACCGAGCGAATAGCCCGTTTCCGAAAGCTGTAAATAGCACCCTTGTAATACAAGATGCGCAAACTGAGCATGTCTTCAGGCCGTTCACCTTCGGCTAAATTGACCCCGCGTAAAATTAGCAAGAAGCCATCGTCGTTACGCTCAAATCGAGGCCGAGTATCCTCTTCTAACACCGCATCAATAAGCGGCGCAGGGATCCCTGAAGCCGACAACCACGCCTCAATACCCGGCAAATCACGTTGAATATGAAACCAACGTTGAGGCGCGCCCTGTAGGTCGTGCGTAATGGGTTGTGCCGGATGGCTAGAGAAATCCCAACTATCAATCATAAAGTCTGGACGTTGAGCTCGTTTTTCATCGGCCATATAAATTCCTCCCTTGCGCTCACTGCAATAATTTTTGCTTTAGGGTTACAATAGCAGGCAATTAAGTGAACCTCATCAAAAAGGATCTGTAATGTTACTTGCTGTTGTCGCTGTAGTTTTGGGTCTTGCCCTGCTGGTTTGGAGTGCTGACCGTTTCGTTGACGGCGCCGCCGCAACGGCCACCCACCTCGGGATGCCGCCCTTGCTGATCGGAATGGTGATTATCGGCTTTGGAACTTCAGCGCCAGAGATGGTGGTTTCTGCCTTGGCCTCGTTGCAAGGAAATCCGGGCCTCGCGTTGGGTAACGCCTTCGGCTCGAGTATTACCAACATTGCCTTAGTGCTGGGTATCACCGCAGTGCTTGCGCCTATCGCCGTAAGTAGCCAAGTTCTGAAACGTGAGATGCCTATCTTGATTGCTATCACGTTACTCATGGCGATTCCTTTGTATGACCTCACGATTACTTCGGCCGAAGCCTGGATGATTTTAGCCATCTTCGCAGCCTACATGGGCTGGAGTATCTATCAGGGAATGAAAGGCAAAGACGATGTGCTCGCCGGCGAATACGACCAAGAGCTGAAAGAAAATCAAATGCCACTGGGTAAAGCCATTATCTGGTTGGTGATCGGGCTGGTGCTACTGGTGCTTAGCTCTCGCTTACTCGTTTGGGGCGCCGTTGATATCGCCGTTGCGCTCGGCGTTAGTGATCTCGTTATTGGTCTTACCGTCGTTGCGATTGGCACCTCATTACCGGAACTCGCCTCGGCTATCGCGGCGGTGCGTAAAAACGAGCATGACTTGGCCTTCGGTAATGTTATCGGCTCAAATATGTTTAATATTCTCGCCGTGGTAGGTATTGCCGGTGCGATTCAACCAATCAGCCTTGAGCCGTTAGTGCTCAGTCGTGATTGGTTAGCGATGACGGTACTGACGCTCCTACTTGCGATATTCAGCTTCCGTATCAATCGTCCTACACGATTGAACCGAATCCACGGTATCGTACTATTGCTTTGTTATACTGCCTATACGCTTTACCTACTGAAAACGGGATTTTAAATGATTGACGAAAAGGCTATTTCAACCGCACAACGGCTGGGTTACGCAGGACTCTTACCCTTTCTCGCCTTCACCTTGGGTGGGCTGTTAGATGTCTATGGCGACCATGCGATACGCCTTTTCGTTATTTATAGTGCCTTGATATTGAGCTTTTTGGGCGGCGTACATTGGGGCGTTGCCATGCAAAGTGAAGGCAGTCCCTCCCGTGCCCTGAAGTGGAGCATGGTACCGAGCATTATCGGTATCCTGCTTTTTTTCGCCGGTGTCTGGGTCTCACCACTAACCATGCTGACTGTTCTCGCGCTCACCCACTTATTCTGGCTTAACTTTGAAAAGCGCCACTTGGCGGAGCAGCTTTGGTACCTAGAGTTGCGCAATCGACTCACTTTTACCGTGGTTGCCCTCCACGTGATCTTGATCATTATTTCATTGTAAAGCTGGCGACAAAACAAACAACACTGTTGCGAATCATTCGTATTTGTATTAATATTTAGGCCAAGTTCTAAACGAGGTCTCTATGTACGTTTGTCTTTGTAAAGGTGTCACTGACAAAACCATTCAGCGTGCAGTGCACGATGAAGGTGTCAGCACGATGCGTGAACTCCGCCAGCAATATGGTGTTGCATCGCAGTGCGGCTGCTGTAAAAGCTGCGCAAAAGAGGTGCTTACCGACGCCGTGAAAGAAAGAAATAAGCGCTTTTTGGACGAAACCTTGTTGCCAACGGACGTGTGCTACACTTAAGCTAGGTTTTAAAATTACCTAGGTTAGGAGTAGTTCATGCGAGGCGAACCCAAAGTTCTTCAAGAACTTAATCGAATTCTTACCCGAAAATTGACCGCCATTAACCAGTATTTTTTGCATGCACGCATGTACAAAAACTGGGGTTTCGAGGCGCTTAACCACACGATTTACAAAGCGTCTATCGAAGAAATGAAGCACGCCGATGACATCATCGAGCGGCTATTGTTTTTAGGTGGCATTCCCAACTTACAAGATCTGAGTAAGCTCTACATCGGCGAAGATCCGCGTGAAATGTTGCAACTCGACCATAAAATTCAACTGGCCGACGTTGAAGCGATTCGCGATGCCATCGCCCAATGCGAAAAGCAGCAGGATTATGTCAGCCGCGACATGCTGGCAGAAATTCTTGAGCAGCAAGAAGAGCATTTAGATTGGCTAGAAACTCAGCTTGATCTGATCACGCACCTTGGTGCGAATACCTACCTGCAAACCAAACTGCACAAGGAGTCCTAATATGACCTTAGATAGCGCAGCTGTGGTGAAGCAGCTCAACCGTTTGTTGGCGTTTGAATTAACCTCTATCGATCAATACACCGCGCACTCGCGTCGCTACGAAGACATGGGTCTCGATAAGCTGTATGAGCGTATCAACCACGAAATCGATGATGAACGCGGTCACGCGGATTTACTGATCCGTCGCATGCTTTTTCTCGGCGGCCGACCCGATATGGATGGACGCGAAAAGCACACCATCGCTGACGACGTGCCGACCATGTTGGCGAATGACCTCGAGCTAGAGCGAAATAACGCCAAGACGTTACGCGAAGTTATCGATTTTTGTGAACAAGCAGGCGACTTCGTGACGCGCGACATGCTCGTAGGTATCCTTCGCGATACCGAAGAAGATCACGCCTATTGGCTGCGGCAGCAACTTGAATTGATTGACCGCTTAGGATTGGAGCTTTATCTGCAGGCACAAATGTGAGCAGTCCCGCAACCGAACAAGCAAAAGGCACCATCGATACGGTGGTGTCGGCAATTTCCGAAGCTTTCCACTGGCTCGAAAACGAACTTTTTAGCGTAGGCGAAACCGCCATTACCTATGGCTCCGTGTTTCGCTTTCTGGCGATCCTGGTCGCAACCTATATTGTTTCACTGGTTGTGCAGAAAGCCTTGCAGCGCTACGGTGATATGCGCAGCAGCTTCTCGCGGTCGTCGTTGTATGCACTGAAACGCATCACCCACTACATCATATTGCTGGTGGGCTTTTTGGTCGCCGTTGCCTCCATAGGTATCGACTTGACCAAGTTTGCGATCTTCGCCAGTGCCTTAGGTATCGGCGTCGGTTTCGGCCTACAAACGCTTATCAGTAACTTCAGCGCGGGTATTATCTTACTGTTCGACAAAACCCTCAAAGTCGGTGACTTTGTTGAACTCGAGTCCGGTGTCACGGGCGAAGTGAAAGAAATAAATATCCGCAGTACCATCATTACAACGAACGATAATATCGACATCGTTGTGCCAAATTCGGAATTCGTCGCTGGACGCGTCACCAACTGGACGATGCGCGACACCTACCGTCGCATAAAAGTCCCTTTCGGGGTCGCCTATGGTACGGATAAAGAATTGGTCAAAAAAGCCGTGCTTGAGGCGGCCGATCGTGTCCCGCACACCCTCAATGACGAATCTCACCGACCGCCGCAGGTGTGGCTGGTGGAATTCGGCGAAAGCAGCCTCAATTTTGAGCTGGTGGTCTGGCTGAAACCAGAAGCGGTAAATCGCCCCGGAGCTGTGAATGCGGCCTTTATCTGGGAAATTCATACCGCATTGGTCGAAAACAATATCGAGATCCCATTCCCACAGCGCGATCTGCACATCAAGAGTTGGCACGCAGACGACGCCGTACACGTGGCACAAGGCAAGGTCTCGGCGAAGTCTTCAAAGGACAAGCCAAAACAAAAAGAGCGGCCGTCACACAACGATGCGGCCGACGAAATCTAACGCTGCAGTTGCTCTTTAAGCTCGTCCACGCAACTTGGATCATCGATGGTCGATGGAATACTCACTTGGGTATCACCATCGGCCAACTGCCTTAACAAACGGCGCAGGATCTTACCTGAACGTGTCTTCGGTAAACGCGGCACGACATGGATTTGGCGTAAACAAGCCACCGCTCCAATCTCATCCCGCACCCGCTGCACCAAGCGCGCACTGAGCTCTTGCGCATCAACAGTGACGCCATCTTTGACAATCACCAAACCGACAGGGACCTGCCCTTTTAAGTCGTCACTTACACCAATGACAGCGCACTCAGCGACCGCAGAGTCCATCGCTAAAATCTCTTCCATCTCGCCGGTCGACAAACGGTGCCCTGCGACGTTAATGACGTCGTCGGTGCGTCCCATAATGAACACATAGCCATCGTCATCTTTGTAGCCACCATCGCCACTGCTGTAATAGCCCTTGAACTCGCGCAGATAGCCCGCTGCAAAACGTTCAGGATTACGCCAAATGGTGGTCAAACACCCCGGCGGCAAGGGCAGCTTAATCGCCACGGCCCCTTGCTCATTGGCATCTAATTCACTGCTATCCGGTGCCAGGATACGAATATCATAGCCGGGTACCGGTAGCGTCGAAGAACCAGGTTTAATCGGATACTCGGCAATACCGACCGGGTTCGCACAAATCGGCCAGCCCGACTCTGTTTGCCACCAGTGGTCGTAGACGGGTTTGCCAGTGACTTCTTGGGTCCATTCAAGCGTGGGCGGGTCAAGTCGTTCGCCCGCCATGTAAATACGCTCGAGTTTGCTCAAATCAAAATGTTTTAGCTCCCGCGCCTCAGGATCTTCCTTTTTGATGGCGCGAAACGCCGTCGGTGCCGAGAACAGCACATTCACTCCGTACTCTGCACAGACCCGCCAAAACGCGCCAGCATCCGGCGTACGCACCGGCTTACCTTCGTACAGCACCGTTGTCGCACCGGCCAATAAAGGTCCGTAAACAATATACGAGTGACCTACGACCCAGCCCACATCGGATGCAGTAAACATCACTTGGCCAGGTTGTATGCCATAAACGACATTCATCGAATAGCGCAAAGCGGTGGCATAACCACCGGTGTCACGCACCACGCCTTTCGGCTTGCCCGTGGTGCCTGAGGTGTAGAGGATATAGAGCGGATCCGTGCTTTTCATCGTCGCGCACTCGGCCGGCGTCACCTCGGCTAGCGCCTGCTGCCAATCGACATCCCGTGGCGCTTGAAGCTCGGCTTCACACATCTCACGCTGCCAGACCACCACATGGCGTGGCTTCACTTCCGCCAGTTCGATCGCCTTATCGACAAACGGTTTGTAAGGCAAAACCTTATTCACCTCAACGCCGCACGACGCAGTGATCACTAACTTCGGTTCAGCGTCCTCAATACGCACCGCCAACTCATGTGGCGCGAAGCCACCAAAGACCACTGAGTGCACCGCGCCTAAGCGCGCACAAGCCAACATCGCAATCGCCGCTTGCGGGATCATTGGCATGTAAATAACTACCCGGTCGCCCTTCTTCACATGATATTTCTTCAACAACCCAGCAAACTGCGCGACCTGATCACGCAATTCGCGGTAGCTGTAACGCTCCTTTGTTTGCGTCACTGGCGAATCATAAATCAGCGCCGTCTGCTCACCGCGACCATTATCCACATGATAATCCAGCGCACAGAACGCCATATTTAATTCGCCATCGACAAACCAATCGGCGGTGCCATCGTCGCGCTGGCTTAAGATTTCGCTCGGCTCGTTAAACCAATGCAAGCGCCGCGCTTGCTGCAGCCAGAAGCGCTGCGGCTGTTGTAACGAAGACTCGTATTCATGTGGGTAATTGTTCATTTGGCTTGTCCTTGGCACTACTGCGTTGTAATTACTTTAGCGTAATGTAGGATTCTGACTATTCGACTTGAGTCGTAAGAGTGAAAAGCGTTGTTTGTTGTTCGCTGTTTGCTGTTCGTTGAAACAAAAAGCATAAACATAGAACGCGGTAAACGAAGAGCTCACGCAGTGAGCGTGCGAACAGCGAATCGCGAACAACGCTCTTGTTTTTGGGCCTTTGATGGCCTATCATTGCCGCCGCTTTTGGAGAGGTGTCCGAGTGGCTGAAGGAGCACGCCTGGAAAGTGTGTATACGGTAACCCCGTATCGAGGGTTCGAATCCCTCTCTCTCCGCCAAATACTAAAAAACCGCCCTCGTGGCGGTTTTTTTGTTTTGCAACGCACGCCAGTGCGGCCCGAAGGGTGAAGGCCATGGATGGGCCGAGTGACAAAACGGCAGGATAGCCGTTTTGCACCGCACCCCAGTGCGGCCCGAAGGGCGAGGCCCGGGGATGGGCCGAGTGAATCCAATCTCCCCTTTTCTCCGTAATTAGTTGTAGTAATTTTATGTTCGGTTATCATGAAGCTGACGGTTTTTTCATCAAGGAGTCGTAGTATGTTACAGAAAGTAATAGGTGGTTCTTTAGTTCTTGCGGCTTTGTTGGTTGCCGGTAACGTGCAAGCAAACGAAGAAGCGGAGAAATTAGCGCAGCAAAACGCTTGTACAGCGTGCCATGGTGTTGATAACAAGATTGTTGGCCCGGCTTATAAAGACGTGGCGGCGAAGTATGCTGATGACGCTGACGCATTAGCAAAGGTGAAAAACAGCATCAAAAATGGCGGCGTAGGCAAATGGGGCCAAATCCCAATGCCGGCGCAGTCACAGTTAAGCGATGAGCAAGTGACCCTGCTTGCCGAGTGGATTCTTGGCCTAGAATAACCTGACACGCTAACTATCGAGTGGGAGACGACATTGGTCGTGTCCTGCTCCATTTCCCTGTTTGCCCCGTTATAGTGAATGACATCATTCATGAGGAGGCAATCATGCAAAACAAACTTCTTTCCTTTACGCTTGCGACCAGTCTCGCGCTGGCAAGTAGCCTCAGTGCCGCAGCCGATCGCATTACCGGTCATCATTTTGCCACTCGCTCAGAGGCTATGGCGCCGAATGCGATGGCAGCGACCAGTCAACCGTTAGCGACGCAGGTTGCGCTGGATATTATGCAAAAAGGCGGTAACGCCATCGATGCAGCGATTGCGGCGAATGCCGTGCTTGGGCTGGTTGAGCCTACAGGGAATGGTATCGGCGGTGATTTGTTTGCGATTGTCTGGGACGCCGAAACTGAACAGCTTTATGGTCTGAATGCTTCAGGTCGTTCGCCGCAGAGCTTAACCCTCGAGTATTTCAAACAAAACGGTTTTAGCTCAATTCCACCGCGTGGTGTGCTGCCATTGTCGGTGCCCGGCACGGTCGACGGCTGGTTTGAGCTACACGACAAGTTTGGCCAGTTGCCAATGGCGCAGGTGCTAGCTCCAGCTATTGAATATGCTCGCCAAGGCTTTCCGGTAACCGAAGTAATTGCCTACTACTTTGAGCGCAATGCCGAAGTACTGAAAGACCAACCTGGCTTTGCTGACGTGTTCATGAAAGATGGCCAACCACCACAAAAAGGCGAACGCTTTACCAACCCAGACCTCGCCAACACGCTCGAGAAAATTGCTACAGAAGGTCGCGATGTTTTCTACAAAGGTGACATTGCGAAGACCATTGGCGACTTCGTTGCAGAGCACGGTGGCTTTTTATCTTATGATGATTTAGCCGAACATACCTCAACTTGGGTCGAGCCAGTTTCGACTAACTATCGTGGTTATGACTTGTGGGAGTTGCCACCCAACACGCAAGGCATTGCCGCGCAACAGATCCTGAATATTTTGGAGAACTTTGATCTAGCCAGTATGGGCTTTGATAGCGCTGAGTATATCCACCATTTTGTCGAAGCCAAGAAGCTCGCCTTTGAAGATCGCGCTAAATATTATGCCGACCCTGCCTTTAGCGAAGCTCCGGTAGAAGGATTAATCGATAAAGGTTACGCGAAAGAACGCGCGCAACTTATCAATCCAAACCGCGCAGCTAATGCGGTAGAACCCGGCAACCCGCCAACAGAAGGCGATACAATCTATCTGACCACCGCCGACCAAGCTGGTAATATGGTCTCACTGATTCAAAGTAATTATCGTGGTATGGGCTCTGGTGTGACACCTACCGGTCTTGGCTTTGTCCTGCAGAATCGTGGCGAGCTATTCGCCCTTGAAGAAGGCCATGCCAACGTTTTCGAACCAGGCAAGCGCCCGTTCCACACCATTATCCCAGCGTTTGTCACCAAAGACGGTAAGCCGGTGATGAGTTACGGCGTAATGGGTGGCGCCACACAGCCACAAATGCACGCGCAAATCCTCATTAACATGATTGATTTCGGTATGAACTTGCAAGAAGCCGGCGATGCACCGCGGATCCTTCATTCTGGCTCCAGTCAGCCGACCGGTGAACAGATGACCGACGGCGGCGTGGTGAGTTTAGAAAATGGTTTTTCTGCGAATACCCGCCGTGAGCTCATTAAAATGGGACATACGCTGCAAGAAGCCGTCGGCCCTTACGGCGGCTACCAAGCGATCTGGAAAAACCATGAAGAAAATGTCTATTATGGCGCTTCTGAAAGTCGTAAAGACGGTCACGCAGCAGGTTTCTAATCCAATTGGAGGACCAGCCACGTAGTTATCACAAAGGAGGTGTTTGTGCGCTGGCTGATCTTATTCATAACTATTTTAATCATTGTGGTCGGAGTGAGCTCATGTAGCTCGCCCGGCCGCTTTGCCGATCGTAACCCTCATGTCACACCGAAAGATACCAATGCCATTGATTTTTTCATGATGCGCTGGTTTGGTGATGACCCATGGGCCGATCAACTGGCTGAGGTGAAGAACAATCCTAACTTGGTACCGCAAGTGCCGATTGATCTCAGCGCAATTCAAACGCCCGCAGCCGCCCCCCAAATAACATGGCTCGGACACGCAACGTTTTTGCTGCAATATCGCGGCTTAACCATTCTGACCGACCCAATTTTGAGCGAACGTGCCTCGCCGTTAAGCTTTACGGGACCAGAGCGCCTAACCCCAGCACCGCTAACCGTTAGTGAATTGCCACCGATTGACGTCGTGGTGATTAGCCATAATCATTATGATCACCTTGACGAAGAAACCATTGCCGGCCTCGGCCCAGCGGTTAATTACATGGTTCCCTTGGGCCTCTCCGAGTGGTTTAGTGAACAAGGTATTGGCAGCGAACGCGTGCACGAATTCGACTGGTGGCAGCAAGCCAACTTTGGTCCGCTGGCGGTCACTGCGACGCCAAGCCAACATTGGTCGGCACGCAGCCTCTGGGACAAAAACGAGACCTTGTGGGCGAGCTGGCACCTACAAATTGGCGACTGGCAAGTCTGGTTCGGCGGCGATACTGGCTACAACCCCTACCAATTTAAGGAGATTGGCCAACGTTTTCCCGACATCGATGACGCACTAATACCGGTCGGCGCTTACCTGCCACGCTGGTTTATGCAACCACAACACGTCGACCCCGCCGAAGCTTTGCAAATTCATAATGACCTCGGTGCATCCCGCTCTTATGCGATGCATTGGGGCACCTATCAACTTGCCGCCGAAAGTATCGAACAGACGCGCCAAGACTTGGCTGCTGCGAAGCAAAAGGCGAAAGTCCCCGCCGACCATGTATTGAAGCTCCTGGCGATTGGTAAAACCGAGAGGGTAGACACCTTTAATTGACTAAAAGTAAATAATACTTGACTTATTATTATTTGAGAACGACTATAGGTAAAGCTTACTTTACTTATAGGAGTTAATATGAGCTATCAAAACACTAAAAAAATGACCTTTCGCTTGGCAATTTTTACCGCTCTTTGGCTGTTATCGACAGCCGCAGCAACCTTCACTGCAAGCGCATATCAAGACGACAATAGCGTGCTGAAGATCAGTCTTGTCCTGGTAAACTTGATCTTCGGTGGCCTCATGATCGAAGCCAACCGACGCTACATTCTTGCCCTCGACGAGCTACAACGTAAAATTCACTTACAAGCGATGGGCATCACACTCGGCGTCACCGTGATAGCGGGGCTTGCTTATAGCATTGCCGATATAGGTAATCTCATTGCCACCGATGCAGAGTTTTCGCACTTACTCATTCTTATGAGTTTGACCTACTTGCTGTCGTTAATCATTGCGAACCGGAGATACCAATGAAAAATCGGCTAAAAGTACTGCGCGCCGAACGCGATTGGACGCAAGCAGACCTTGCTGAGGCGGTGGATGTCTCACGACAGACCATCAACGCGATTGAGAAAGATAAATTCGATCCAAGTTTGCCACTGGCGTTCAAATTTGCACGGCTGTTTAACTTACCTATCGAAGAAATGTTTTTCGATGAGGATGATCGCTAAACTTGAGTGCCTTTTTCAACGTAGCTAGGGTATGCTTGAAATATTCCTGAATGACGAAAAGGGGCGGATATGGAGTTAGTTTTAACGGCTTTAATCGCAAGTACCATTACCGGTAGCCTTACCGCATTAGGTGCGTTACCGGTAATCTTTGGCCGTAAACCCTCTGCATCATTTAATGACACACTGCTAGGCTTCGCCGCAGGTGTCATGTTGGCCGCCTCTTTTTTCTCTTTGATTGTGCCCTCAATCGAAATTTCAAAAGAACTTTATGGTGATGGCCCAGCACCTGCACTCATTGCCGTATTTGGTATTCTGTTGGGAGCCGTTGCAATCGCAGTGATGGACCGTCTGCTACCCCATGAGCACTTTATTTCAGGGCCAGAAGGACGCTCTTCAGAGAAAATTGCCGGGGTCTGGCTGTTCGTCTTCGCAATCGCCATTCATAACTTTCCCGAGGGCCTCGCTGTGGGCGTCGCGTACGGTAGCGGCGAAACCGATGCGGCATTTTCACTTGCGCTTGGTATTGGCCTGCAAAACTTACCTGAAGGTCTCGCCGTTGCCGTCGGCTTGGTTGCAGTCGGCTACAGTCACCTGAAGAGTTTTGTCGTGGCAACATTAACCGGGCTTATCGAGCCGCTAGGTGGTCTGGTGGGCGGTATTTTTGTAAATCTATCGCAAGTACTATTGCCGTGGGGGCTAGTTTTCGCTGCAGGTGCTATGCTATTTGTGATCAGTCACGAAATTATTCCTGAGACGCATCGACGCGGTCACCATCAACGTGCAACAGCGGGTTTGATGGTTGGCTTAGTGGTAATGTTATTCCTTGACGTGTGGTTAGCAGCATGACAACAGTCGCTTTTCTCGGCTACGGCGATATCGCCGAGCGTACCAGTGTGCTTTTACAGTTTGCTGGCGTCACGCAAATGCGTGGTATGTGCAGAACCCCTGAAAATAAAAGCAATCCCGCCCATATTGAGCTGATTGCAGGGGATGCTGGCAATGCACCTGATCTTGAGCGTTTAATCGACGCTGATGTGGATGTGGTGGTCATCACTTTAACGCCGAATCGTAGCAAAGAAGATTCTTACTTTAGCGGCTATGTACTCCCTTGTAGGCTGCTGCAACATCAGTTACAAAGCCAAGGGCTCAATCCGCGTATCATCTACGTTTCCAGCACTGGCGTTTATGACCAACGCGAAGGCGAATGGGTCGATGAAACTTCACCTGCTGAGCCAAGTGACCACTACGGCAAGATGCTGCTGCAAGCGGAACAAGTGATTACCAGCGCAGCTGACCGTGTCAGCGTACTGCGCTGCTCTGGTATTTATGGCCCGAATCGGACACGGCTCGCAGAGATGTTGATTTCCGGCGAAGCCACCATCACTCCCGCTTGGACCAATCGTATTCACGCGGACGACGTGGCAGGCTTTATCAGTTATTTAATTCAACACCCGGAACAACAAAAACCCCTGTTCTTGGTTTCTGATGACGAACCCTTGCGCCAAGAAGACGCTTATGGCCGTTTAGCTGAACGGTTGGGAGTCGACTTAGCGACCTATCCACGTAGTGATGAAATTGGTAGAAGGGGTAGCAAAAGAATTAGCAACCGCCTGCTGCGTGCAAGCGGCTATCAACTGCAACATCCGACGTATACGCCGCGTTAAGGCTTACGCCTGCTTCTTGAAGTTGAGCATGCGCTCGAGTGGGCGCAGCGCTTTTTTCGCAAGTTCTGGGTCCACGTGAATCTCGTGGCTCTCCCCACCATGCTCCAGTGCCTCAGCAATCGCTACCAAACCATTCATGGCCATCCACGGACAATGTGCGCAACTGCGACAGGTTGCCCCGCTCCCCGCTGTTGGCGCTTCGATGAAGTGCTTGTGCGGCGACAGTTGCTGCATTTTGTAGAAAATGCCGCGGTCCGTAGCCACGATGAACGTTTCATTCGGCAACTCTTGGCTGGCTTTGATCAATTGTGAGGTTGAACCCACCGCATCGGCCATTTCGACCACTTGAGAAGGTGATTCAGGATGCACCAAGATAGCGGCCTCAGGATAGACCTTTTTCAAGTCCTCTAAGGCTTTGGTTTTGAATTCATCGTGCACCACACAAGCACCCTGCCACATGATCATGTCGGCACCGGTTTGCTTCCGAATATAGTTACCTAAGTGCTTATCAGGACCCCATAGGATGGTCTCGCCTTCGGCATCGAGGTGATCTACGATATCCAAGGCGATGCTTGACGTGACCACCCAGTCAGCGCGAGCCTTAACCGCAGCAGAGGTATTGGCGTAGACCACTACCGTACGCTCAGGGTGCGCGTCACAGAACGCTGAGAACTCTTCAATAGGACAGCCAATATCAAGCGAGCAAGTCGCTTCTAGAGTCGGCATCAGGACCGTCTTGTTAGGCGTGAGGATCTTTGCGGTTTCACCCATAAACTTAACGCCGGCTACAATTAATGTATCGGCTTCATGGTTGGCACCAAAGCGCGCCATCTCGAGAGAGTCGGCAACACAGCCGCCAGTTTCTTCAGCTAATGCCTGAATTTCAGGATCCGTGTAATAGTGCGCGACTAAGACCGCATTTTTCTCTTTCAACAACTGCTTGATGCGGGCGATATAGGCCGCTTTCTCAGTGTCGTTCAAAGGTTTGGGTTTAGCCGGAAACGCATAATCAAGTTGATCGATAACGCGGGCTTGGATCTCTTGCGTAATACTCATGCTGCTACTTCACCACATGCAAAAAAGGTTTGCGTAGTATACTGCAAAATAAGGCTTGGGTAAAAAATCGTGGTGGGTCGTGCAGGATTCGAACCTGCGACCAATTGATTAAAAGTCAACTGCTCTACCAACTGAGCTAACGACCCACGACAAAAGAAGGGGATGATGAGAAGATTGGTGGGTCGTGCAGGATTCGAACCTGCGACCAATTGATTAAAAGTCAACTGCTCTACCAACTGAGCTAACGACCCAATCTCATCGGTTGCTGCTTATCAGCGGCAACGGCGGCATAGTTTACTTAAAATGCCGCGCGTTGCAACTGCAAATTGCAGATATACGGTGCGTTTGCTCAATTAGCGAACACTTCGCGTAAAAAACTACAGTCTTTTTACAAGTTTGCTAAACGTTTTTCCGCTAATCCAGCCGGAGTGCTATTCGGGTACTCGCTGATAACCTTCTCGAAGTAGCTACGCGCGAGCTGATTTTCGCCTTGCTGTTGCGCGACAATCCCTAGCTTTAAGATGCTATCACCGCGCTTGTTGCTATCGGGGAAGCGCTCAACAACTGCAGTGAACTCCTGCTTCGCTTCATCAAACTGCCCCTCAGCATACAACAGCTGACCTAACCAATAATGTGCGTTAGGTACGTAGGTTGAGTTCGGAAACTGCTGAATGAACGCACGAAACTCCGGAATGGCAGCATCGTAGCGGCGATCTTCCATGACCAAGCGAATCGCTTTGTCATAGGCATCGTTTTCACCAAGGTTACTCGAGTACTCGACCCCGCCTGTCGCTGCTTCAGGCTGGCTTGTGCTTACCGATGGCTCGGCATTCACAGGCGTCGCAGCGAGCCGACGATCGATTTCCTGATAAATTTCGCGTTGCCGTTGCAAAATTTGTTCGAGTTGATAGGCATGTTCTTCCGTTTTACCACGTAAGTCAGCGACTTCGTCCTGTAAACTCGCCATTTGATCGAGCAGCGCCATTTGCGCAGCGTTACGGGCATCCATAACCCGCTCGAGCTGCTCTAAACGTTCCTCAACACTGCCGCTACCTAGCTTCGACACCGGTGCCTGTGCGAACACGACACCGGGAATAACAAAGGCTAGCACGAGACATAGTTTTTGCATTGGCTTAACCGTATGTTGCTTCATTTAATAAAGGTTACTTAGTAAACCAGCACGCCACGACGGTTTTTCGCATACGCTGACTGAGTAGAAGCATTTACCAGTGGCTTCTCTTCACCGTATGACACAGTTTCCATCTGGCTAGAGCTTACACCTAAGTTCTGTAGGTACTGAGCAACCGCTTTTGCACGACGCTCGCCAAGCGCGATGTTGTACTCTGGCGTACCACGCTCATCTGCGTGACCTTCGATAGTTACCGTCACATTCGGGTTTTGTACCAAGAACTCAGCGTGCTCAGAAAGCATTTGTGCGTATTCTGAACTAACACGCGAATCATCAAAGGCAAAGTAAACGATGTTTTCTTGGCGCAATGTTTCCATCTGCTCTGCACGAATTTCTTCAGGTGTTTTAGTGCGCTCAGCAGCGTCTAATTCAACACCAGAGCCTTGCTGACCTTGCTGTTGTTGTTGGTTTGTCTGCTGGCTCGCTGCATCGTCGGCGCCTTGGCTTGAACTACAGGCAGCCAAAGTCAACATAGGTACGGCGATAAGCAGGCTCTTTAATAACTGGTTTGCGTTCATGTCCGCGATCCTTAGTTCTTAGTTTAATTAATTTTAGGGTTGTCTTTACTACGCGTAGCACGCGCTACATTTTATCTCAAAAACGGCGACCATGAAGGTGACTTTACCTCACCTTCACGCGCTGGCAAACGAGCCTTAAAGCGCCCATCTACCGAAACCAATGCCAACACTTGTTGGTTATTATGAGTGGTACTGTAAATCACCATGCTGCCATTAGGGGCTAAGCTTGGTGACTCATCTAACGACGTCTGCGTTAGAATCTGCATGTTGCCACTCGGATAATCTTGCTTAGCAATATGATAGTTGCCTTGCGTACGATTTACCATGACCACTTGTCGGCCATCAGGCGTATAGGTGCCCCCAAGGTTTTGTTCCCCTTCGAAGGTTAACCGACGTACCTGACCTGAATCTAAATTTACGCTATATAATTGCGGTCTGCCACCCCTTTCTGAGGTGAATACCAGCGATTTTCCGTCAGGTGACCAGCTTGGCTCAGTATCAATCGCATGATGACGCGTTACGCGGGTAAATTGCTTACTGGCAATGTCCATTGTGTAGAGCTCAGGATTACCGTCTTTCGATAAGACCATAGCAAGCGTACGGCCATCTGGTGACCATACAGGGCTGCTGTTGATGCCCGAAAACGAGGTCATTTTTTCACGACGCGTCGTGTAGATATCCTGAATGAAAATTTCGGGGCGCTTGTTCTCAAAGCTAACGTACGCCAGCTTATTACCGTCCGGCGACCAAGAAGGTGACATCAGCGGCTCAGGGCTGCGCAACAAAACCTTTTCGTCGTAGCCATCGTAGTCAGCAACCACAAGCTCATACGGCTTATCGTTGTTGTGATTCACGGTTACATAAGCGATGCGAGTCATAAATGCGCCCGGTTCGCCGGTCATGGTCTCGTAAAACACATCAGAAATACGGTGCGCATACTGACGGAACTGGTCGCCATTAATCACACTGCGACGCGCATCTAAAATGTGGTCGTTCGAGCTAACTAACTCGCCGCCGCGCAATACGCGTGAACCACTGGTGATCTGTCCACGCAACACGTCAACAATTTGGAATGCCACGGTATAGCGATCCACTGCATAAGGCTCAATAGTTCCTACCAGAACAGCCTCAACGCCCAGACTAGCCCAACTCGGGTAGTCAATTTCTTGCTCTGAACTTGGCATTTGCGGCATCGCATTGGTCGGAATCGGATTGAATTTACCGCTACGCATCAAATCTGCCGCAATAACTTGCGTCAAACCTTCTGGCGCAGGGCCGTCACCTAACCAGCGGAATGGCACCACAGCAATCGGGCGGGCACTATCGATACCGTCAGTAATAACGATTTCGAGTGACGCCTGCGCAGGGCGATACAGTAACGTCGCCACCATTGCGGCGATTAAAACAAAAGCTAGCTTCTTCATCATACTCATGGGCGTTGCTACTTCATTTGTTAATTGAATTCGGGTGCGAAGGTAAGATTGATATCTTTCATTTTCGCAAATACTTCAGGGTCTTCGGATACCGGCAGTGTACCTGCTTTTAACACGGCATTCTCGGTTGCTTTACACACTCCAGGGTCACCGCTGACGCGATTGACCGAGATAACAAAGCCACTCGATGCAAGGCGAATATTGACCACACATTGCTTACCCTGCATCGAAGGATCCGATATTAGGTTGCGCTGGATCGTCGCTTTAATCAAATTCGTATATTTGCCAAGCTCACTCTGAACTTGACGGCTCCGCGCCGCAGCGCGCGCTTGTCGCTCGCGCTCAAGCTCTTCTTGCATTAGACGTTCGCGTTCCGCTCTTGCACGCTCTTCCGCCTCTTTGCGTTTTCGCTCTTCTTCAAGGCGGCGTGCCTCTTCTTCGCGACGCTTACGTTCCTCTTCTGCTTTACGTGCCGCTTCTTCTTCCGCTTTACGTCGCTTCTCAGCTTCAGCCGCTCGACGTTCAGCTTCTTTCTGCTGCTTCAGTGCGGCCTCTTTTTCTTTAGCTAAGCGTTCACGCTCTGCACGTTGTTGTGCTTCAAGCTCACGCTGGCGTTGCTGCTCCTGCTCGCGTTGCTTCTTCGCCTGCTCGGCGCGACGCTCGAGCTCGGCAATCTCATCCTTGCGCTGCTGCTCGGCTTGGCGAATCGCTTCTAGCTGCTGCTCCACCTGTGCCTTGTCGACAGTTGCTGCTTTAACGATATCTTCTTCAGGTAACACTTGATCAGACAGCGGTGCATCTAAGGTGACTTCCATTGCTTCAGGCGTACTCGGCGAAAACTTAAAGCCAGCAAATAAAATCACCACTATGCCTAAATGTAGTACCACCGATAACAACAGTGGCACTGTCATTTCTTGGGGCCATGTATACTTACCAATTTTCACATGCGCCTCACTTAACTACTCGTGTCTTCGGTCATCAAGCCCACTGACTCAATACCTAACTGTTGTAATAATGCCATTAATTGAATGACTTGATTATACGATACCGCCCCATCGCCATTGACCATGAAACGCGTCTCTGGATCATTAATTAACTGTGCCTGTACACGTGCTGCCAGCGTTTCTAACGGTAGCGGTTCATTCGGATCGCCAACATTATTAATCGAGTTGATAAAGTACTCACCATCACGATTGACTGAAACAATCACAGGTGGCTTACTTTCCTTGTCGAGTGGCTGCGCATTGGCATTAGGCAAGTCAACCTGTACACCCTGCGTAATCAACGGCGCCGTCACCATAAAGATAATCAGCAGCACCAGCATGACGTCGATATAAGGTACGACGTTGATCTCGGAAACTGGCTTACGCCGTTTGCGATTCGTCGTCATCATCATGAGGCATTACTCGCTGCGGCTTTTGGCTGAGCGCTTTGACGCTGCAAAATCGCCAATAGCTCATCCATAAAGTTCAGATATTGGTTGTCCACTTTTTCCACGCGATTGGCAAAGCGGTTGTAAGCAATAACCGCTGGAATCGCCGCAAATAGACCCATCGCCGTCGCAATCAAAGCCTCAGCAATACCAGGTGCGACCATTGCAAGCGTCGCCTGCTGGACCGCGCCCAAACCGATAAATGCGTTCATGATGCCCCAAACGGTACCGAAAAGACCCACATACGGGCTAATCGAACCAATCGTGGCTAGTAAACTTAGATTGTGCTCAAGACGATCGACTTCACGCGAATGTACCACGCGCATCGCACGATAAGAGGCTTCTAAAACTTGCTGCTGACTAAGAGCGGCGTTGCTGCGCAACCGAGCGAACTCTTTGAAACCCGCATAAAACAGCTTTTCCATGCCGTTGGCATTCTGCGCTCGTGCGCCAATTTCTTGATACAAGCGCGCTAAGTCGACGCCCGACCAAAAGCGGTCTTCAAAAGCCGTTGCCTGCTGACTTGCCGTCTGAATGATTTTCTTGCGTTGGAAAATCATCATCCAACCGAACACCGAAAACGCAAGTAACATCAGCATCACCAGCTGAACTACAAAACTTGCTTCAAGAATCAACGCAGTGATCGACATTTCAGCTTGCACGCTTAAGTACCTCTATTATTTCCGTTGGCATTGGCACCGCCCGAACGGCGTCACCAGCTTCCCCTAAATTAACACAGGCCGCTTTGACCTGTGCCTGACATAAAACCGTGCCGTTTTGATCCAGCACTTGTTGTGTAAACACGACTGATGCGCGCTTTAACCGTTCGACCACAACCGTCACGCGCAGTTCATCATTAAATCGCGCCGGTCGTATTAAATCCATCGTTACCTGCCGCACGACAAAACCAAGCCGATGCGCAAGCCATGTATCTTGCTCTATTCCTAGCGAGCGTAACCACTCGGTCCGCGCCCGCTCAAGGAATTTGAGATAGTTGGCATAATATACGATACCGCCAGCATCCGTGTCTTCATAGTAGACCCGAATCGGCCATGAAAATGCATTTGCTTCCGCCATACTTGCAAGCTTTCCTTTAATTTAACGAATCTTCAAGCAAGCCCTACTCAAAGTTTATGTAAATTTTTTGCATGATTAAAAAGTAGCCAGACATTTATTTATTTAAATAAATTGACCACAAAACACTAAGCTGCTGTTCTAAAATACTATTTTTGGTCTTACCAATTTTTGCCAGCTCATTATTTATTCAGGTGTTACATCTTGCTATTACTTTTACTAATCCGAAGCGCAATTTTTCTCGTTTGAACAGATGTCCGACCTCCGTATAATGCGCAGCATATCAGTTACGAAGAGACCGGTTGTCACTTCTTCCCTGTTATTGTTCCCTGGATTTAACTTCCTTGTTGTTCTGTAGTTTTTAGCCCGCTTCCCCGCGGGCTTTTTTTTGCCTCAAATTTAAGAGCGATGTTCGCTGTTTGCTGTTCGATGTTTGTTGAAAGCCTTAAACAAAAAGCGAACGCAGTGAGCGTGCGAACAGCGAATAGCAAACAACCCTTTTAGTCTTTTCTATCCAAACCGAAATGCGCGTAGGCGTGCGGCGTCGCAATTCTGCCCCGCGGCGTACGCTGCAAAAATCCCTGCTGAATCAAATACGGCTCCAACACATCTTCAATCGTGTCTTTCTCTTCACCAATGGCCGCGGCAATATTATCCAGTCCCACCGGACCACCCATAAATTTTTCTATAATGGCCAATAACAACTTACGGTCCATATAGTCGAAACCTGCTTCGTCGACGTCCACCATTTTTAATGCCGCAGAGGCAATTGGTAAGTCGATTTTACCGTTGTTCCGAACCTCAGCGAAATCGCGCACGCGGCGCAACAGGCGATTCGCAATACGCGGTGTGCCGCGCGAACGGCGTGCAATTTCGCGAGCGCCATCGTCATTTAGGTCGAGGTTCAAATAGTTTGCTGAGCGCTGAATAATGGTCGTCAATTCAGTGACGTTGTAAAACTCAAGACGTTGCACAATACCAAAACGATCACGCAACGGTGAAGTTAACGCCCCCGCCCGCGTCGTCGCACCAATCAGCGTGAAAGGCGGCAGATCTAATTTTATTGAGCGCGCCGCAGGGCCTTCGCCGATCATGATATCCAGTTGATAGTCTTCCATCGCTGGGTACAAAATCTCTTCCACCACCGGACTCAAGCGATGAATTTCGTCGATGAACAACACGTCGTGCTCTTCAAGATTGGTCAACAACGCAGCCAAGTCACCGGCTTTTTCTAGTACCGGTCCCGAAGTCTGACGGATATTCACGTTCAATTCATTGGCAACAATATTCGCCAACGTGGTTTTACCAAGTCCTGGCGGACCAAAAATAAGCAAATGATCCAGCGCTTCTTCGCGCTGGCGAGCCGCCTGGATAAAGATTTCCATTTGCTCAACCACATGCTCTTGCCCGGTATAGTCGGCAAGTTTTTTCGGCCGAATCGCACGGTCGATGAGTTCGTCATCGCCCTGTGTCTGCGGCTGATTTATTCGGTCCGGTTCAATCATCAAAAACCCCAAAAGACGTTATTCGTTATTCGTGCGTTCGGCTTCGCCTCACTGTTCGTCCACTCACTGCGTTCGCTGTTCGATGTTCTACGAACAGTGCGAAGCACGGACGAACAGCGTAGCGTACGAATAACGAATAACGGTTTTTCTTACATGTTTTTCAACGCGGTGCGGATGAGCTCTTCGCTTGACGCACCTTCATTTGCCTTCAATGCTTGCGCAACAGCTTTTTCTGCTTGCGCCGGCTTATAGCCAAGCGCCAATAGCGCGCCGACAGCGTCATCGCGTGGCGAGCTTGCGACCAATGTTGTTTGGCCATCACCGAAATCAACCGGAGCGGCGTCGGTAGCTGGCGTTGAGCTACTCCACTGCTGCAAACGGTCTCGCATTTCAACGACAAGGCGCTCTGCTGTTTTACGGCCGACGCCCGGCAACTTAATCAGGCTCGAAACATCGTCATGCGTCACGGCCTGCACGAACTGATGGGCGGTCATACCTGACATAATGGTAAGTGCCAACTTCGGCCCTACCCCTTGCGCTTTAATTAGTTGGCGGAACAGCGAGCGCTCGGCAAAGGTATTAAAGCCGTAGAGCAACTGCGCATCTTCACGTACCACAAAGTGCGTGATGACTGTTACGGGTTCACCGATGTCAGGCAACTCAAACAAGCACGTCATCGGCATTTGCACTTCGTAACCAACACCGTGCACATCAATCATGATTTCCGGTGGTTGTTTACTAATTAAGGTTCCGGTCAAGCGGCCAATCACCGAGCTCTCCTTGTAGTTTTATTGGTTGCCATCAGAATGGCTTGATTTCGATTGTGCGCATGGCACATCGCCACGGCAAGGGCATCCGCAGCATCGGCTTGCGGGCGGTGGCCCAATTTGAGCATCGCCATGACCATATGCTGCACTTGCGCTTTGTCAGCCGCACCCGTCCCCACCACCGCTTGCTTCACTAAGCGCGCAGCGTACTCAGCGACCGGAAGCCCAGCGCAAGCCGCTGCGACAATGGCCGCCCCGCGCGCCTGCCCAAGTTTCAACGCCGAGTCGGGGTTGCGTGCCATAAACACCTGCTCAATCGCAAACTCATCAGGTTGAAACTGCGCAATCAGTTCGCTTACGCCATCATGAATGACCTTCAGCTTTTCGGCAAGTGACAATGGTTTGCGCGGGGTGCCAGCGGCATTAATACAACCGCTAGCGACATAGGTTAGCTGATTACCTTGTTGCCGAATGACGCCATACCCGGTCATCCGCGAGCCTGGGTCAATGCCCAGAATAATGGCCATTAGCCAATGCGCTCCAAGACATCATCAGCAATATCGGCGTTGTGATAGACCTCTTGTACATCGTCGAGCTCTTCGAGCGCATCAATCAGCTTTAAGAATGTTTCGGCGTCGCCTTCATCGAGCTGAGAGCGGGTATCTGGAATAAAGCTCACTTCAGCATGCTCAGGTTCATAGCCTGCTTGCACGAGGCCATCTTTTACCTGGCCAAAAGTTTCAGGCGTGGTGAACACATCGAAGCTACCATCTTCGTTGGTTACAACGTCTTCGGCACCCGCTTCTAAAGCGGCTTCCATCAGGCCGTCTTCGTCGGTTTCGGCGGTAAAACTTAGCACGCCGCGCTTGTTAAACAAGTACGCGACCGAGCCATCGGTGCCGAGATTACCGTTGAACTTACTAAACGCATAACGCACTTCAGATACCGTACGGTTACGATTGTCGGTCATAGTTTCGACAAAGATGGCAACGCCGCCTGGGCCATAGCCCTCATAACTCAATTCTTCAACGTTGTCGCCTTCAAGATCACCACTACCGCGCTTGACCGCGGTATCAATGGTGTCTTTTTTCATGTTGTTCGACAGCGCTTTGTCGATGGCAGCGCGTAAGCGTGGGTTGGTCTCTGGGTCGCCGCCACCTTGGCGGGCAGCGACCACAATTTCCCGGATAAGACGAGTAAAGATTTTGCCGCGCTTCGCATCTTGCGCGGCTTTGCGATGTTTAATGTTGGCCCATTTCGAATGACCTGCCATTGTGTCGCTCCTCGTTAGTCGTTGTCGTTAGCTTCCTCAGCTACCTTAACGGCTACGCCCAACTCCTGCAATGCATCTGGGTTGGCGAGGCCTGGCGCATCGGTTAACACACATGCGGCAGTGGTCGTTTTCGGGAAGGCAATCACTTCACGAATCGAGCTTGCGCCCACCATCAACATCACCAAACGATCCAAACCAAATGCTAAGCCTGCGTGCGGTGGCGTACCGTACTTCAGAGCCTCAAGCAAGAAGCCAAATTTCTCTTGCGCTTCTTCTTTTTCGATACCCAAAATTTCAAATACAGCTTGCTGCATGGCATTGTCGTGGATACGGACCGAACCGCCGCCGACTTCAACACCATTCAAAACCATGTCGTAAGCATTCGATAAGGTCTCCGCCGGGTTAGCTTTCAGCTCCTCTGGCGTGACCCCCACCGGCGCGGTGAATGGGTGATGGATTGCGTGAAGCTCACCGTCATGCTCTTCAAACATTGGGAAGTCAACGACCCAAAGCGGACGCCACTCATCACTCACAAAGCCGTGCTCTTCGCCCACTTTCAAACGTAATGCGCCCATGGCTTCTGCCACGACAGTCGCATTGTCAGCGCCGAAGAAAATAATATCGCCGTCAGCGGCTTCAGTACGCTCAAGAATCCCTTGTAGCGCGTCATCTGGAATAAATTTCAATACTGGAGACTGAATCCCGTCGCGACCAGCAGCAAGGTCATTCACTTTCAACCATGCCAGACCTTTGGCACCGTAGATACCAACGAAGTTAGTGTATTCGTCAATATTCTTACGCGAAATATCGCCCGCTTTGCCTGGCACTTTTAGCGCGGCAACACGGCCTTTCGGATCGTTTGCTGGGCCAGCAAAGACCTTAAACTCAACATCTTTGAGTAAGTCAGCGACATCAACTAGCTCGAGCGGGTTACGCAGATCTGGCTTGTCACTACCGAAGCGACGCATGGCTTCATGCCAGCTCATTTGCGGGAAGTCGCCAAGGTCAACTTCAAGCAGCTCATTGAACAGCTTGCGAACCATCTGCTCGGTCACCGCCATCACTTGGTCGGCAGTCATGAACGAGGTTTCAATATCGATTTGGGTAAATTCTGGCTGACGGTCAGCGCGCAAGTCTTCGTCACGGAAGCACTTAACAATTTGGTAGTAGCGATCGAAGCCCGACATCATCAACAACTGCTTAAACAGCTGCGGTGACTGTGGCAAGGCAAAGAACTTGCCTTTGTGCGTGCGGCTTGGGACCAAATAGTCACGTGCGCCTTCTGGCGTTGCACGGGTCAACATTGGCGTTTCGATATCTAAAAAGCCAGCATCATCCATAAAACGGCGAACCGCACTGGTAACCCGCGCACGGAACTGCAAATTGTGGTTCATATTCGGACGACGCAAGTCGAGATAGCGGAAACGCAGACGCGCTTCTTCGCTCACGTGCTGGTTAAAGTCGATTGGCAATGGCTCTGAACGGCTCAAAATCTCAAGCTCGTCGGCCATGACTTCAACTGCACCGGTCGCCATATTGGCATTCACTTGGCTCTCTGGGCGCGCACGTACTGTGCCTTTCAGGCGTACACAGAACTCTTGGCGTAACTTATTCGCGGTTTCAAACAGCGCCGCTTGATCCGGATCGAATACCACCTGCACCAAACCGGTACGGTCACGCATATCGATGAAAATCAGACCACCGAGGTCACGACGTTTATTAACCCATCCACACAGGGTTACCTGTTGATCAACAAGACTCTTTTCGAGCTGTCCGCAATAATGGCTACGCATGGGAGCTTCCCTACCACAAGTTAGAATTTACAAAGCGCCACATTATAACGGACTGACAGCAATTGTCAGTAGCGGATTTCACGGAGCTGCTGGGCATCGCGTTGTACGTGAACAAGATAAAGCTTGTCATTTTCGATGCGATAGAAAATACGACAAGGCGGGGCAACAATTTCTCGGTAGCGACCTTGCGGGAGCTCTGGTGGTCTGCGCCCCGAATCTGGATAACGACTGAGCCCCTCGGTTGCGTTAAACACCTTTTCCACGGGTATCTGAGCGGCGACTGGATTATCCATAGCAACATAAGCCGCAATCGCATCGAGCTCATCCAGTGCCGGCGCGGTCCAAATTATTTCAACCATCTTTGCAGCCGCTCCTTGGCTTTTTCTTGATTCACCACCCGATCGTCAGCAATGGCACGCTCTCCTTGTGCCAACGCATCTAACAAATCGAGTCGACGCTGTATCGCTTGATATTCTTCCACATCGACAAGATAAGCTGCAGGCTTACCGTGTTCGGTAATCAATACTGGCTCTTTCGAACGCTGTAATTCGGCAATAATCGCCGTCGCCTGCCTTTTTAATTGGGTCACCAGCTCTACTTTCATACTTACTTGCCCATTTAGCCGCCAAAAGTATCACTTCTTTTGATTGGTGAGGCTCGATTTGCGAAAATCATCAAGTTTTCTCTCACAGTGCGTTAAACTATGACCATTCGATTTAATTCATAGTGTTGAAATATGAGCCAATTTGACAGCAAACCTGATGCTATTTTTGCCGAGCCACTCACGCAAGTCAGCGACTTTGCCTTTGACCAACGCGTGGTTGAGGTTTTTCCTGACATGATTAATCGCTCCGTGCCCGGCTACCAAAGCATCTTACAAGGCATTCATCAGTTAACGCGGCGCTTCGCTCAGCCCGACAGCAGATTGTATGATCTAGGCTGCTCACTTGGTGCTGCCACTCTCGCCATGCGCCAAGGCGCGCAAGGGGCTAGCGGCATCAACATGGTCGCAGTCGATAACTCTGAGGCCATGGTCGAACGCTGCCGCCTACACCTCGAAGGCTACCGCAGCGAGATTCCGGCCGAAGTAAAGTGTGAAGACATTCGCGACACACAGATCACTGACGCATCTGTGGTGACCATGAACTTCACCTTACAGTTTGTACCACCGGAACAGCGCCAAGGCGTCTTACAGACCATCTATGACGGCCTCAAGCCAGGGGGCGTCCTGCTGCTCTCCGAAAAATTTAAAAGCGAAAATGCCGCAATGGACGACGTGTTGGTAGATTTACACCATGAATTCAAACGCGCCAACGGCTACAGTGAATTAGAAATAAGCCAAAAACGTGCTGCCATCGAAAACGTCATGCGTATCGATAGTTTAGAGACGCATGAAAAGCGCTTACGTGAAGTGGGTTTTAGCGCGGTACAAGTATGGTTTCAGTGCTACAACTTCGCCGCCTTAATCGCAGTGAAGTGGTAGCCCGTAGTTTTACTACGGGGTATCTCGAATTCAACGAACATGGTCAAAACGTCAGGCCTGCCCCGTGGTAGAACCACGGGCTACGAATAACGAACAACGAACAACGAACAACGAACAACGAATAACGGCTCTTAAGGATTTTATGTTCAAAAACGATCTCATAGCTGTGGCGCAATCGCCGCTTAGCCATTGGCTCACCCACCTGCCGCAACAACTTGCGCATTGGGAACAGCAACAACAACACGGCGAACTGCATAAATGGCTACGCTGCGTTGCGCAGTTGCCGAAACTTGAGCCCGAACATGTCGAACTGAGTGACACCGTGACCGTCACCAACCAAGGCGTGAGCGAAGGTGAGCAGAACCGTATTCGCGGGCTACTGCAACAGCTTACCCCTTGGCGCAAAGGACCGTTTCATTTGCATGGCGTCGACATCGATACCGAGTGGCGCTCGGACTTCAAATGGCAGCGCGTGGCGCCGCACATTGGCGATTTAACCGGCCAGCAAGTCTTAGATGTCGGCTGTGGCAGTGGTTACCACCTCTGGCGCATGCTCGAAAGCGGTGCGGAACAGGCTTGGGGCGTCGACCCAGGACAGCTGTTTATGGCGCAATTTATGGCGGTACGGCAGTTTATGCCCAAAGCCCTGCAACAACGAGCACATTGGTTTCCCCTCGGCGTTGAGGACCTGCCCGAACTGAAAGCATTCGACACCGTATTCAGCATGGGCGTGCTGTACCACCGTCGCTCGCCTATCGACTTTTTAACGCAGCTAAAAGCACAGTTGCGGCAAGGCGGTCAGCTGGTTCTCGAAACGCTGGTGGTCGAGGGCGATGTCAATACTGTACTGGTACCAGGGCAAACCTACGCCAAGATGCGCAACGTCTGGTTTATTCCAAGTACTGCGGCACTGCTGCATTGGCTTGAGCGTTGCGGCTTCAAGAATGCTCGCGTGGTCGACGAAAATGTCACCGAACTTAGCGAACAGCGCGCAACCGAATGGATGACGGGGCAGTCGCTGGTCGACTTTCTTGACCCAAATGATCACAGCAAAAGCATCGAAGGTTACCCTGCGCCACGACGCGCCGTGATCATCGCCAATAACTAAGAGACTTACCATGGCTAATAACTACCGCCCAAAAACTACCATCGAGCAATGGCGCATTCTGCAGGCGGTGGTTGACTATGGTGGCTACGCGCAAGCAGCACAGGCGCTGAATAAGAGTCAAAGCTCGATGAACCATGCCGTCGCAAAGCTACAGGACACCTTGGGCGTTAAGCTGCTGCAAGTTATCGGACGCAAAGCTGAGCTAACCGAGATTGGTGCGGTGATGCTGCGCCGCTCACGGCAGTTGACGGTGCTCGTTACCGAACTTGAGCAATTAGCGCTAAACTTGAAACAAGGCTGGGAGCCGGAAATAAAGCTTGCGGTCGAAATGGTATTTGACCGTAACCAGTTGCTGCCCGTGTTGCGTGAATTTCAGTTACACAGTCGCGGCAGTCGTCTGGTTATTGAAGATACCGTGCTTACTGGCTCAGTCGAGGCGATTACCGAACAGCGCGCTGACTTGGTCATCACGCATCAAGTGCCGAAAGGCTTTGTGGGTGAACCCTTGGCGCCGTTTCACCTGCACCTTGTCGTCAACAAAGACCATCCGCTTGCCACCATGCCTGCACCGTTGAACCCAGATCAACTCAGTCAGTATCTGCAAATTGTGATTCGAGACACTGCACAAAAGCCGCTAGAGCAACAAGGTTGGCTGAAAGCAGAACAACGCTGGACAGTAAATAATTTCAATGAAGCGCTGCAATTGGTCGAAGCAGGAATCGGCTTTTGCTGGTTACCGCCGTTTATTACCGCACAGTCCGAGCAGCTCGTAGAGCTAAAGTTGGCAGGCGGCTCCCATCGTACTGGATCGACCTATTTAGTCCTGCCCAAAAACGACAAAACCGGGCCTTGCGCCCGGTTGTTGTACGATATGTTGGTGAGCGAACTCACCAACACATAAGCCTTAAGCTTTATCTTGCTTGACTGGCTCGTTAGCGTTAATCGCTACATGCTCAGGATCTGGTTGACCGGCAAGCGCTTCCCATTTACGCGTTTTCAACGCCAACAAGAACACGACGACACCCACCCCGACACCGAACAAGGTGATCTGCATGTACATGTCAGGCATGGTTGAAGTGTTTTCTGGGTCGAGGTTACCGGCAATCAGTCCTGCCAAGAGGCTACCGATTGAATAGGTCAATACGAAGATACCCATCATCTGACCGGCCATACGCTTCGGCGCTAGTTTACTTACCGCACTCAAAGCAACTGGGCTTAAGCACAGCTCACCCACCGTGTGCAAGAAGTACACCGCTACCAACCAGTTTGGCGATACTTTCATACCTGATGCCGCTGCTTGTGAAGCAAAGAACATCAAGATGAAGCCACTCGCCATAATGATGAGGCCTAACGCACTCTTGAAACCGTACGATGGGTTGATCATACGCTTGGTCAAGTTCACCCAAAGCGCTGCAAAGAACGGCGATAAGGCAATCAAGAAACCAGAGTTGAGCATCTGGAACCATGTGGTCGGAATTTCAAAGCTTCCCACCATGCGGTCCGTCAGGTCGCGGGCAAACAAGTTCAATGACGAGCCTGCTTGCTCAAAACCAGCCCAGAAACAGATAGAAGCGATACACACTAAAAACAGCGCACCGAGACGCTTGGCTTCGTTCTTGGTTAACTTACCGAACAAGAAAATGCTCAGGTAATAAACAAAGAATACAATGGTTGCAGCCGCAGCAACGTATTGTGCAATCGCGACTGGGTCAATGGTCATTGCACCCGTTGAAGTCGCAACAAAAACGACACCAAGACCTACCAAGAAAGCAATGATGACCATCCAGCTTAAGCGACGACCATTGTCTGAAAGTGGCTTAGGCGCTTCTTGGCCGACTGAACCCAGTTTTGGCAACGTCATCCGATATTGCACAAGACCAAAGAACATACCTACTGCTGCAGCACCGAATGCCCAGTGCCAACCAACATTTTCCATCAAGTAACCCGTTACGAGGTAACCGATCAATGAACCAATGTTGATACCCATGTAGTACAAGGTGTAGCCCGCATCACGACGGTCATCGCCATCATCATACAGCTGACCAACCAAGGCGCTGATGTTTGGCTTCAACATACCGGTACCGAGTACCACAAGAATCAAACCAAGGAAGAAAGAGGATTCTGATGGGATGGCGAGAACAATGTGACCACACATGATCACAATACCGCCGTACCAGGTCGCACGTTGGCCACCAATCAGACGGTCAGCAATCCAACCACCTGGCAAGCCCATGAAGTAAACCGCACCGGTGTAGAGGCCGTAGATAGCCGTTGCTGTTGCAACGTTCATGGCCAAACCACCATCTTGTAACGCGGCAGTCATAAATAAAACGAGTAGCGCGCGCATACCGTAGTAACTCATGCGCTCCCACATTTCAGTAAAGAACAAGGTTTGCAGACCGGCCGGTTGACCGAAAAATCCGTTGTCCTGTTGTAAGTTATTCTTAGGTTCCATACCTATTCGCCTTCACTAGTTTATCGTTATAGTGGTGTAAAACCGTAATACCCTACCTATTTCGGGCGAAAAAGGAAATAGAAAGCGACCAATCGCAAAAAGAAAAGGAGGGATGAACCCTCCTTGATGAATGTTTAAGCAGACGCTTTATTTGATTGAAGCAAGCCACTCTTTCATCGCCGGCCCAAGGTCAGGATGGCGCAGTGCATGTTCCACAAAGGCTTGGGCGTACCCTAGCTTATTGCCACAGTCGTTGCTGCGACCTTTCATGTAATAGGCGTTGACCGTTTGGCGCTCGAGCAACATCGCCATCGCGTCAGTCAATTGAATTTCATTACCTGCGCCCACGGGGGTGCGCTCAAGCAGTGCCCATAAGTCCGCTGGGAAAACATAACGACCCACTACCGCAAGGTCTGAAGGCGCCTGCCCCACCGGAGGCTTCTCCACCAATTGTTTAATTGGCGCTTGTTCACCTGGCGCTAAATCGCTGCCGTCAATGTCGGCAATACCGTATTGATCGACTTTGTCTTCGGGAACTTTCTCAACCATGACCTGTGCAGCACCGGTTGCGTTGAAATTACGCACCATCTCAGCCAAGTTGTCACGCTTCATATCGCAGGTCGATTCGTCGACCAGTACGTCAGGTAACACCACGGCAAAAGGCTGATCATCAATGAGCGGGCGTGCGCACAAGACGGCATGACCAAGACCTTTGGCGACACCTTGGCGCACATGCATGATGGTGACACCCGGTGGTGTAATCGCCTGCACTTCGGCCAACAACTGACGCTTAACACGCGTTTCTAAGGTCGTTTCGAGCTCAAAACTCGTGTCAAAATGGTTTTCAATCGAGTTCTTACTCGAATGCGTCACCAGAATGATGTCAGTCAAGCCTGCCGCGGCACACTCTTCAACAATAAATTGGATGAGCGGGCGATCTACCAGTGGCAGCATTTCTTTTGGAATGGCTTTGGTAGCGGGTAACATCCGTGTACCGAGTCCGGCAACGGGAATGACGACTTTCTTTACCATGTCATCGGGTCCTTGTTTTGCAAAACGTCTTTCTTGGTTTAATCGTTAATCAAACTGATCGTAAAAATCATCGCCTAAATCTTCAGGCTCACTTGGGTCCGTTTCTTCGGCTGGAGGATTGCCATCATACACCTTGTTGCGCCAACTCTGATAGTAGGCCTCACGCACGAAACTGTAGGGGTCAAGGGAGTTTTCCATCAATGCCTGTTGCTCCTGCAGGCGCAAACGCAATTCAAGCGCTTTAATGAACAGCCGCGCGACACTCACAGGCGTGTTGAGGTCGTCGATGGGAAAGTACATGCCGTCAACTACATCACCGCCGCGATCAACCGGTACCGTGGGTCCCATCGCTGGCAGCATGAGGTAGGGTCCATCGCCGACGCCCCAGCTTGCCAGAGTTTCACCGAAGCCCTCTTCACGACGGGTAAGGCCCATCTCGCCAGCAACATCAAAAATACCTACAACACCGACGGTACTATTGATGAGGAATCGCCAAAACGATATCCCTGCATCTTTAAATTTACCTTGCAGAGTATTGTTAACCAAATACGAAGGTTCACCCAAGTTTTCGGCGGCATTCAACAAGCCAGTGCGCACCGGTTGCGGAATCTTGCCGTAGGTACGCGCTACCGGCCAAAGTACATTCTCGTCAAGCGCTTCGTTGAAGTCCCAAACATCACGATTGACTTCTTCGAAAGGGTCGCGGGGATCAGCATAAGGGTCATCCGGCGCTGTCGCGCAGCCACTCAAACCCAACACAGCAATCATCCCGGCAAGTAAATAATGTTTCAAGCGAATCTCCTTGCTTATTCGTTCGTCAGCTTCTCAGCGATAACCAATGTCACTTCGGCGTCAGTTGCCGCATCAACAATTTGCGCTTCGGCACCCAAGTCACCACTGGCGATTTCAATACGGTCATCGGTAGAGATACGCGCCTCAACCAACCATTGGTTCAATTGGCTCATCTTGTAATCAGGTAACATCGCCTGCGCATCTGACAACACCACTTCTACCGGGAACTCAGTAACCGCTTGCCGCACCACTGCTGCCGGCATCGGTGCGCCGTCAACGGCTTTAACGAAGACAAATAACGTTGCGTCTGCCGGCACTTGCGCACGTAATGCATCGCTTATTTCGACCGTTACACGTAACTGTTGTGCGCTCGCCGTCAGCTGTTGTTGAGCGTCGCTTAAGGCCTCTTGTACGGCACTTCGCCGCGCATCATCCTCGGGCATGAGCTGCAGTAACAGTTGCCACGCTTGCACTGCTTGCGGGTAGTCGCCGCGCTGATACGCAACCGCACCCGTTAGCGAGAGTCCATCGATGTTCTGCGGCTCAACTTGCAGCAGCTCTGACAACAAGCGTGCGGCGGTTTGCAGCTGCGCTTCGTCACCGATATTAATTAGCAGTTGCGCATAGCCCAATAAAATCCCGGGGCGTGTAGGTTCCAATTTATAAGCATGAGCATAGGCTTCGAGTGCTTGTTCATAGCGCTGTAACGCCGTTGCTGCGCGTGCGTAAAGCATCCATGTTAAACCATCACCGCCGTCTTGTTGTAAGCGTTGACGTAAACCTAACGCAAAAAGCTCTAACTCTTCCGATGTTGGTGCACTTTGTTGGTTGTTTAACACCTGCTGAGCTAATTCTGGTAGGGCCCGGCGCGCCTCATCAGCGTGCTGTTGCTGCTGCCAACTGCCAAACAATACATAACCCACCACCGCGAGGACGACGATAATGACAGCAGGTAAGGCAATACCGCGGCCAATCGCATGCTCTTCGAGCTGCTCGAGCTCGGCATTTTCACTAACAAAACGCTTATCGAGTTCACGCTCAGCGGCCTGCAGCGCTTTATCCGTCAACAAGCCATCAGCGTGTTCTTGCGCTAACTCCTGTTTGCGCTGCTCATAGAGCTCCCGGTTCACATCGAGGCGTGTGCGGCGTTGGGCTTTTTGCCGCACGCCAAAAAAGAGAATCAGCGCGAGGGCAAGTAGCGCCAGTGCTGCCATGCTTAGAATCAACATCAGGTTCATGATTCTTTACCCTCTTTTTCTTCGTCGCGAGCGGTCGCTTCGCTGCGCAACGTGGCAAGCTGCACTCGCTCGTCGTCACTGAGTTCTACTTCCGTGCTGCGTTGTTGACGCACGCGGAATAAAATAACTAAGCCACCAATCGCCAGCACAGCAATCGGTCCCCACCACAGAATACTGGTGACAAAGGTTAAAGGTGGTTGGTAGTGCACAAAGTCACCATAACGCGCGACCATAAAATCAATAACTTCCTGCTTGGTTGCGCCTTCTTTCACCATAAAGTAGGTGCGATCGCGTAAATCACGGGCCAGCTCGGCATTGGAGTCGGCAATACTCTGGTTTTGACATTTCGGACAACGTAACTCGTCAATCAGCTCTTTAAATAACGCTTCCTGCGCTGGCTCATCAAACTGATAAGCCTCGAGATTCTGACCATGACTCGGCGCCACCAGAACGAGTGCTGTAAGGACCAGCGCAAAACTTAACAGTGCGCGAAATAATCCCATCATGAATCAGTCCCCTCAGCAGTAGCATTAAACTCCTGCATTAACGAGCGATAACGCTCGCCAAGTTCACCACGCCAAACCCGCTCATTTACATCACCCACGTGGCGATAACGGATCTGCCCTTGGGCATCTATCAAAAAGGTTTCCGGCGCACCATAGACACCAAACTCGAGCGCCACACTGCCGTTGGCGTCGAACAAGTTAACGGTGTAAGGGTCACCCAAAGTATTCAGCCAGTTGACGGCTTTGTCGCGGGAGTCGTCTTTATAGTTGAGCCCGACAATGGCGACACCTTCAGCCGCGAGCTTATTGAGATACGCGTGCTCTGCGCGACAGGTCGGACACCAAGTTGCCCACACGTTAAGTAGCATGGGCTGGCCTTGTAAAATCGCCTGCGTATGCTGCTGCTCCGGTTGATAAAGATCGGGCACACTAAACTGTGGCACCGGTTTACCGACCAAGGCTGAACTTAGCTCGGTAGGGTCGGAAAACAAGCCTCGTAACAAGAAGCCCACCAACACGATGAAGGCTAGCAGCGGCAGCAATAAAACGGCCCAACGCCATCCCTTACTCATGCTGCACCTCCGGCTTTCTTCAGTGCGCGGTAGCGCTTATCGCTAATAGCCAAGGCACCGCCAAGAGCCATTAGAATCGCACCACCCCAAATCCACCGGATAAACGGCTTGATGTAGATACGAACGGCCCATGCATCGCTATTTTCGAGCGGCTCGCCTAGCGCCACATACAAGTCACGAGTGAATCCGGCATCTAAACCGACTTCCGTCATGCTCATGCGCTGCACAGTATAGAAGCGCTTCTCTGTTACCAGATCGGTAATTTTTCGGTTACCGGAATAGACGGAGAACTCAGCATGATCGGTAATATAATTCGGGCCCTGCTGCTGGCTCAATACATCAAACTGGAAGCGGTAGCCTTGCACCTCAACACTGTCGCCTGGTGCTAAGCGTACGTCACGCTCGAGCTCGTACTGACTCACCGCCGCAATACCAATCAAGCTAATCGCAAAACCGAGGTGACCCAAGACCATGCCCCAGTGACTGCGCCCGAGTTTTGTAAGGCCGGCAAGCCCTTGTTTGCGTTGTTGCACGCGCAGACGCAACTCGGTGATCAAGGTCATAGTGATCCACAAACTCATCACCAGCCCCAGCACCGCCATCGCTTTCACTTGCTCCGCAAGGATAGCAGGTAAGGCATAGCCTAGCCCCAAGGCTAATATCAGTGCCAACGCCAAACTGTTACGCAATGGCTGCAGTTCTTGCCGTCGCCAACGGAACAACGGGCCGAGGCCCATCAACAGTACGAACGGCACAATCAGCCAGGTGAACATTTGGTTGAAGAACGGTACGCCGATTGAAATCGAGCCCATACCGAGTTCTTTGTGCACCAATGGCAACAACGTGCCCAGCAGCACAACCAACGTAGCAGCAATGAGCAAAATGTTATTGCCCAACAGCATCACTTCTCGGGAAACAGCTTCATATTTGGTATGGCTTTGTACTGCACCGGCACGCAAGGCAAACAGCACCAGCGAACCACCAATCACCACAGCCAACAAGCCCAGAATAAACAAGCCACGCGCCGGGTCAGTGGCAAAAGCGTGGACCGAAACAATCACGCCAGAGCGTACTAAAAACGTTCCCAATAAGCTTAAACTGAAAGCCGAAATGGCCAACAATACGGTCCAAGACTTAAACGCCCCGCGCTTTTCGGTTACCGCCAAGCTATGAATCAATGCGGTCCCCACCAACCACGGCATAAAACTCGCGTTCTCAACAGGGTCCCAGAACCACCAGCCGCCCCAGCCGAGCTCGTAATATGCCCACCAACTGCCAATGGCAATGCCGAGCGTTAAAAACGACCAAGCAGTGGTCGCCCAAGGGCGCGACCAACGGGCCCAAGCTGCATCCAACTTGCCCGCCATCAGCGCAGCGATAGCGAAAGCGAAAGCAACCGAAAAGCCGACATAGCCCATGTAAAGTAACGGTGGGTGAATAATCATGCCAGGGTCTTGCAACAGTGGATTCAAGTCCTGTCCATCGACGGGGATCCACGGTAACGCACGGTCGAACGGATTCGAGACCGAGAGCATAAACAGATAAAAGCCGATACTGATCAAACCAAGGATAGCCAACACACGGGCCATCATGGTCACGGGCATGCGCCGCGAGAACATCGCTACCGCCGCAATCCAGCCCGCCTGCATCAACATCCACAACAAGAATGAACCTTCGTGCGCTCCCCAAACCGCAGTGATACGGTAGGCCAGCGGCAGTTGTGTATTCGAGTTTGCGGCAACGTAGGCGATACTAAAATCATTGACCACAAAGCCCCATGTCAGAGCCGCGTAGGCAATCGCAGTGAACAGAAACTGTCCATACGCCAGCGGACGCGCCAACAACATGGCACCACTATGTCCCTTGTATGCGCCCCACAACGGGTAGATCGCAAGCAGAACCGAAAATGCCAGCGCTAACGCCAGCGCAAATTGACCTATTTCGGCAATCATTGGTCACCACCCTGCTCGTCATAAGCACCTGAGGTATTCGGATTGACGTGCTTGATACCTTTCATTTGCTCAGCAAGTTCCGGCGGCATGTATTCTTCATCATGCTTCGCCAACACTTCCGTTGCTTGCATTACCGTCGGTTCAATCATGACACCTTGCGCCACGATACCTTGCCCTTCGCGGAACAAGTCCGGCAGTATGCCGGTGTAAAGAATTTTCACTTCTGGGCCAATATCCGTTACACGGAACTCAACCTCTAGGGTTTCCGGATTACGGCGAACGGAGTCCTCGACCACCATCCCACCGATACGCAAGCGCTGACCGACTTCAGGTTTGACGGCATCTTTGCCCTTACCTTCAATCACTTCGCTCGGTGTATAGAATAAATCGATGTTTTGCGACAAAGCATACAAAATAACGCTGAATGCTACCGCCACACCGGCAATCAGACCTAAGGTCCAAGTTAAACGCTTTTTTCGTCGGGGATTCATTGCCATCAGGATACCTCTTGCTTCCGTCGCGCCAGTCGTTGTTGCCGCTGTTGCTCCTGCGTGAACTCACGTTGCAGCCTACTGCGCGCGCGCAATCCTTGCACCACCAACACACCCATTGCCAAAAAGCTAACGCCAAACGCTAGCCAAACATAAAAACCATAACCGCCCATTTCAATAAAGGCTTGCCAACTGTCAAACTGCATTAGCTGCGCTCCCCTGTTGCTGCCGGGCGACCGAAGACCTGCTTGACCCACGGCCGGCGCAGTTCTTGTCGTAATATTTCAGTGCGCATACGTTGCATGATGAGCGCGGCCGCTAAAAAGGCGAAGCCAAGAATACAAGTTAACAGCGGGAACAACATGCTATTCGCCATCGGTGGCCGTTCAAAAACCGTTAGCGTAGCGCCCTGGTGGAGAGTGTTCCACCACTCGACTGAGTAACGGATAATCGGAATATTGATCACGCCGACCATCGCGAGGATGCCCGCAGCTTTCGCGCCAGTGCGGTTATCGCTGAAGGCGTAATAAAGCGCTAACACGCCGATATACAAGAACAGTAAAATGAGTTGTGACGTGAGGCGTGCATCCCACTCCCACCACGTGCCCCACATCGGCTTGCCCCAAACTGCGCCGGTGAACAGCGCAATAAAGGTGAAGACCGCGCCTACCGGAGCTATCGCTGCCAACGCCCAGTCGGCCATTTTGAGCTGCCAGACCCGACCAATGAAAGCGGCAATCGCCAAGCTGACATAGATACTCATCGAAAACATAGCCGACGGCACATGAATGAAGATAATGCGGTAGCTATCGCCTTGCTGGTAATCCGCAGGTGCGAACAACAGTCCCCACACCAAACCAATACCTAATATTAATACCGCACCAGCGGTTGCCCACGGCAGCCAACGCCCCAGTAAATGGTAGACCGTCTCAGGTTTTGCGTAAGGATGTAACCAACGCCACATGTTAATTCACACTCACTCGTATCGAGGCTGCTACCGCAAACGGCGCCAACAGCAAAGTTAATAAACTTAAGCCCGCCAATAGTAACACTTGTGGCCACGCAGCTGTACCCACTAACGCCGCCTCAACAGCGCCACTGGCAAAAATAAGTAGGGGAATAAAAAGTGGCAAAAGCAATAAACTCAGCAACGCGCCACCACGGCCTAAACTAACTGTCAATGCTGCGCCAATTGCGGTAATCGCACTGAGTATTGGCGTTCCCACCAGCAACGTTGCCATCAACGTACCCCAGCCAGCGAGTGGTAGTTTCAATAATAACGCACACAGCGGCGCAAGGATCACCAAGGGCAGACCACTTAATAACCAATGCACGGCGATCTTCCCGAATGACAACAGCGGTAATGCTTGGGGTTGTAGGGTAAGCTGCTCGAGCGTTCCATCGAGATAGTCTTCGCGGAATAAGCGTTCTGAGCCGAGCAAGGCCGAAAGCAATGCGGCAACCCAAATCACTCCCGCAGCGATACGACCGAGGATATCTGGACCCGGCCCGACGGCCAGAGGGAACAGGCTGACCACGACCAAAATGAACAACAGCGGGTTTAAAATATCGCTGCGGCGGCGCATCACCACCATGAGGTCACGCTTCATTATCGCCGTTAATGCAGTCCAACTTGAGGCGCGACTCATAACTCACCGCCTTGAATGCGCAGGCGCTGCAATTGCTCAGGCTGCCAGGTCAATGCTTGGTGCGAAGTAAGAATAATCGCCCCGCCCGCCTCGATATGTTGCGCAAAGCGCTGCTGCAACAGGTCGATACCTCGCGTATCCAGTGCCGTAAAAGGCTCATCCAGAATCCACAGCGGTGCTTGGCTATACCACAAACGTGTCAACGCGATTCGGCGTTGCTGTCCCGCGGATAATTGCCCAGCCGGCAAATCTTCCAGTCCGAGCAGCCCTACCGTTTCCAGCAACTGCCAGGCATCAACTTGCGTCAGTCCTGACAGCTGCGCTTGCAGCGCAACGTTTTCCAGCGCCGTAAGCTCAGCTTTGACTGCTGACTTATGTCCCATAAACAGCGTATGTTGCCGCCACTCTTGCGCCAGCCCGTGTTCAGAAGGGAAGAATTGAATGGTTCCAGCTTGCAGTTCAACCAGGCCGACAAGCGAACGCAACAATGTCGATTTGCCCGCACCGTTCTCACCTTCGATATGCAGCACGGCCCCCGCTTGCAGGCTGAAGCTAAGATCGGCAAAAAGCGTGCGACCCGCACGCTGCGAGGCGAGCTGTTTAACATCTAACAGTGTCGACATGATGATAGGCGTTCAACTACCGAGGCAATCGTTAAAAATTGCCTCGATAGTATCACAAATGAAACGAAATCGAATCAGTTAATCTCGAGAACCGTGTCCTGGCGCACGTCTTCACTGATTGACGAAACACTAAAGCTGGTAGGTGTGTAGACAGCATTACCACTGCTATGCAAGAAGGTAACCGACAAGCTTGTGCCGGCACGAATACCAGGACATGAATAAGTCGCGTTATTACCGAGCTTATTGATTTCGCAGCTTACGTTGTTGTTCGAAGTCGTGATCGAAATCCCGTTAATGTCTGGGTTCTTACAGTCTTGCCAGCCTTTGTTCTTCGAGTAGGCGGTACAGTTTATCGTACCGGTTATTGCGTAGAGCTCGACATTATCGGAATCCTCGGCGACGACAGTGACATCGAGTTCACTCTCTAAGCGGCGATTCTCTTCAAATGGATGGATCGGGTCACTGTCGAGTATGCTCGAGTTACCCGTTCCGGCAGAAACGTTGACCGTTGTGGTCCCGCCGTTTTCAGTGATCACCAGCCCGCGGCTATAGGCCCCGTAATAGTTGTTTTCCGGATCAACAATGGTTTGAATTTCTTCGTTATCGACAGTTGCAACCGTTGGATTCGACGAGGTCCAGTCACCCAACAAGGTTAAGTTAACCTCGTAAAACGGTACTTTTGCAATCCAGTCGGACTCTCCTGCCTCAATGGCGGCAATGATGCTATTGCGGTGCGCACTAGTCATCGGATCTAGATAAATCGCCCGCGCTATCATCTGGTAAGCCCCAGGAATCACTTCGACATCACGATCGCTCGGTGGGCTCGGCAGTGTTTGATTTAACATTAAAGCCTTGACCACGCTTCGAATGTAATCGACATACGCACTACTGGTCGCTGAGTTTACTAGGTAATCCGAACTCATGACCGTTAATGCTTCAATATTCCAATCCGGATAGGTGACGTAATAACCATCCACACGACGCATCCGACAGGACTCTTCGTAGACATCGTCGAGTCCTGCCTGCACCAAATAGCCGTTCACGTTAGTAAAGTGACGATGGTCGCCGCTCGGCAGACGAGCGAAAGCGCCTTCCTGTCGATAAACATTGCCGCTTTGTACCATTTCTTGGCTGTCATGATGGTCTCGACAACACAGGTCACAGAGCTCCGGTTGATTGGTGTCCGCTGGCATCCCCACCATTTTTTCCGTGGTCTGCGAGCCGTTCGGATCCAATACTAAATAGTCACCTTCTAAAATTAAGCGTGCGGGCGTTTTACCGGTCGACCCCACCCCGACAAACTGGCAGGAACAATTGACCGTGACGAAATCTTCGATACGCTGCGTTTGCGTCGCTTGGTCATAAGTCACAGTGTTAAAGTTAACCTGCAGCTTATTGCCTCTTCGCATGACTTCAGGCGTCGGCTTGGTTGTTTCTTTAACCTGATAGGCCGCTGCCGAAGCATCCTCAGTGAGACGCACTGCAATAACTTCCGGTGCTGCACCGGGGTTATAGGTCACACTTGGTTGTTGGCGTGGATTCGGTTGCGTGACCACCAGTCCGCCATCGCGCGATTCGATCTTGCTAAACCAGGCTTGCATATCGAGTGACTCAGCCTCACCAGCGCGCTCGGTCCATGCTACTGAGACAGTCACCGACTTAATATCTGGCTCTGGCGGTAACGGATCGGGTGCCGCAGGATCACTACTTGGAACCCAACCACCCGCACTCCAATAGCGGTCGGCGATGGTCCAGTCCATACTAAAACTTTTCCCCTCGCGGGTTGCCGTATCCGATCCTGCTGCCAAATCAGCATATTCAACAAAGCGCAACTCTTCGAGCTTTTCTTGTGCCAGTTCCATTGCAGCGGTGCGCTCAGCGGCTCGCGTCGATGACTGAATAAACATCCGTTGCAAGCTCACGAGGCCGGCGACACCAACGGCGATGATCACTAACGCAACTAACACCTCAACAAAAGTGAAGCCACGCTGGTTTTGCTTCTTAGAAATCATGCCAACTTCCTCCTACGCGGTAGAGTCGACGAAACTCATCATTAACCACCACGTTACGCAATACATCTAAACTATAGCGAACAGTTAAGTTACCGTTCGATAGTTTCGGGTTTTGACTCGCCATGATTGAACCCTCAACAAATGCATTACCATTTAGGGTAATTTCATATTGATCGGTATTTCCTGGCGTAGTGAACTGGAATGCCATCCCATAAAGAATCACACTCCCGTTCATTTTAAAGTCGCCATCTTGAATGACAATGAGTGCCGGTGCTGCGCGAGTACCAACGTCATTACTCGGCATGTCACAGTCGCCCTCAATCCAGATCAAGCCTGTTGTATTCGGCCCTAGCGATGAACAATTCGGGAGTATTTGATTCGCCATATCTCGCAAATCTTGCCAATTATCCTCGGGTACGCCAAACAAATAATCGAGCAGGTCGTCTGGGAAATTCGGATCGCTATCCAGAATATCAACGCCGTGATCGCCACGCTCACTCAGTGTTTGCGAGTCACAAACACCATTATCAAATTCCCATTGGCCGCAAGTGGTGCCTGCACCGTTCACGTCTACGTCATCGCGGGTCCAAATCGATAATGGCACACCATCACCACCACCATTAGGGTTTGCGACCACTTGGAAGCTACCCGACACATTCACCCCGCCTTTAATTGCCAAAGGTACATTTGGACCACCACGCACTAACGACATGACGATAAGCTCTTGATGCGCCCTTTGCGTTGCCGAGCCATCCGCTGAATTTGCAACGATATCGACCTCAACCACGTCCACGTTGCCGCGCGGCGTATTAGGGTAGTTCACATTGGTAATAGTGGCAGTGTAGTTCGCGCCAGCGATTGTTCCGGTAATCGTTCGGTCGAGGTTGTCGCGATCCGCATCGATCTCTTGAATGGTTTGCTCAAGTGCAGCATCGGCCACAATGCGCGCCTCTTGCAACGCCATGTGGTTACGCATAATACGCTGTTCCTGCGCTTTAAACTTTGCAGTGTATAAAGTCACAAGAATAATAATCGCCAGTAACAGCACCGTTAGGGTGACTGTCGCAAAGCCAACTTGCTGTTTCGACGTATGATTAAAATGCATTGCGTATTACCACTTCACTCGTCATTGTACGCGTGATTTCGGTGTCCGATGGCATTGCCACCTCCATCACTATCGTGACACGTTGCTCATTCACTAACTCGATCATTTGCTCAGTTAATGTGAACTCTAAATCATTTACCACTAACATCGCGGTGCTCGTCACGTCTTGCCAGCCACCGCTATCGCAACCGGAAGAGGCTTGCCGACGTTGGATTTTATTGTCACGTACACGAAAGCCGTAATTCTCCGCTGCACCATCATGCACACCATCGGCATCTTCATCGTAACTAAAGGTAATACAACTATTCGCCTCTTCGCCAGTGTACTGGCTCACAGCAATTGTATTGTTGAAATCCGTACTTGCGTTGGCTGGATCATAAACGAGCTCGGCGGCATCACCGCGATACCCAGTGCGGCGCAATTCTCCGACCATCAGATCCATTATTGCCGTGGCCTCTTCATGCATCTGACTTAATTTGAGGCTCCGCGAGTTGACACCTATAGTGTTCGAGAACACCGCCGTCAGTGCCGCCATGAGCAATAAGCCCAGCGTAATCGTAATCATGAGCTCGACAATCGAAAGGCCTTTTTGCCGTACCACTAACATGCTGGGTAATCTCCAATTTGTCCGCTCTGCTTACAATACCGCACACGGCCAAGCAAACTCACCACTACGCGGACTTCAGCTTCAACCGCGCCGCCATCGTCTGTCAAACGATAAGCCACATGTCCCGCATTTCCTTCAGCAAGACCACGCAGACCATCAAAACGAGTATAGTCGCCCGCAGAGAAGTTTGCGTTAACGCTCACGCCAGTGTATTCAGTACCATTCACTTGCCGCAATACGCCGTTAATACTGCAATCTTCGGTAAGGCAGTCGCAATCGTTAGCAGCCGCTACCGCAGCACACCAAGCGCCGCCATCGGTGTCCCACACTACAAAGCGCTCTTCGGTGGTACGCAAAGCGTCTGACCGCGCATACTGCAGCAAGGCATAGGTATCTTGCGCAGCACCTTGCAAGCGCATTGATTCCGCCATACCGAGCATCATCGGCACGCCAGCCCCGATAATAATAGAAAGGATAACCAGCGTGACTAGTAACTCGAGAAGTGTGAAGCCGCGTTTAACCGCCGCCCAAGGTTTTATAAATGTTCTGCGCATTGCGAAATTGCCAAAAATAGCGTATCTATTTAGTTATAGTTTATTCACTACAGTGTAGTGCAAAAATTCATCTTTTACGACAAGGCAAACAAATGCAAGTAAAATTAAAGCAGGCGGGGATGACGCTCATCGAGCTCATGATTGTCGTGGTCATCATCGGCATCATTGCGGGCATTGCCTACCCGAACTTCGTTGACTATGTGCGCGAAGCACGGCGCGCCGATGCCATGGGACAACTGTTAACCTTGCAGATGGCACAAGAAGAGTATCGGTTGAAGAATACCAGCTACGCAGATATCGCAACCTTAGGTATTACTTTGAGCAGTGATTATTATACGTTTTCGGTCAGTAATGTTGGCGCTGAAACCTATACTTTGACCGCAACCGCCACCGGAGGCCAAACCAACGACACCGGCTGCACGACTATTACGCTTAATCAGAATGACCAGAAGTCCCCAGCGGAGTGCTGGGAACGTTAAAAGTAAAATCTCGAGTTAAAGTTCGACAACGCGCAGCTCTGGTGGAATCGAGAACGTAATATTCTCTTCACGACCGCTGCGCTCGTTCACAGTCGCCCCACCCCAATCTTGCAGCTGCTTGATCACATTTTTGACCAAAATCTCAGGCGCTGAAGCGCCAGCCGTAACCCCCACACGCTCCACATTGTCGAGCCAGGCACGGTCAATACAGGTCGCGTCATCAATCAAATAGGCCGGCGTTCCCATTTTTTCGGCAAGCTCTCGCAGTCGATTCGAGTTAGAACTATTACGGGCGCCGACGACTAATAACAAATCAACTTCCGCAGCTAAGTCACGCACTGCATCCTGTCGGTTTTGCGTGGCATAACAAATATCGTCTTTGCGTGGCCCTTGCACCTTGGGAAACTTCGCGCGCAACGCATCAATCACATCGGCCGTATCATCTACCGACAACGTGGTTTGGCTCATATAATGAAGTTGTTGCGGGTTCTTCACCTCAAGCTTAGCCACATCAGCGACCGACTCCACCAGATAAATACCACCCTGCGCATTCGAGTATTGCCCCATGGTGCCCTCGACCTCTGGGTGCCCCTGGTGACCAATCAACACACATTCGTGCCCTTTGCGACTCGCCCGCGTTACTTCCATGTGCACTTTCGTTACAAGTGGACAGGTCGCATCAAAGACTTTCAGGCCACGGTCTTTGGCTTCTTGCCGCACTGCTTGAGATACCCCATGTGCTGAAAAAATCACGATGCTATCGTCAGGCACTTCCTCAAGCTCATCAACGAATACCGCGCCAGCCTGGCGCAATGAATCCACCACATATTTGTTGTGGACCACTTCATGACGCACATAAATGGGCGGTTCAAAAATTTCTAGCGCGCGCTCAACGATGGTAATTGCACGGTCAACACCGGCACAAAAACCCCGCGGATTCGCCAACACAATATCCATAAAATCTCCAACCCTAAAAGCGATGTTCGCTATTTGCTGTTCGCTCGCTCACTGCGTTCGCTTTTTGTTTAAACAAACAACAAACAGCGAATAGCAAACAACTGTTTTTAGGGATTTACCTCAATAATTTCGACTGCGAAGCGGACCCGTTGGCCCGCTAACGGATGATTAAAATCAATCGTCACAAACTGTTCGTTTATTGACCGCACTATACCAGGAAGTTCCGTACCATCCGGTTGTGGGAAGGTAAAGATTTGGCCAACTTCTGGTAATTCGGCAAACTTTTGCGTTTCCACTTGATAATAGTTGTCTTTGTTCGGTTCGCCAAAAGCGTCTTCAGGTGCGAGTTCAAACTCACGTTCGTCACCGGCCTTGAGGCCAACTAAGCAACTTTCAAAGTTCTCCGTCAATGAGCCATCGCCCATGCGAAACTTCGCCGGTTTGCCTGACATTTTGGTGCTGTCGGCGACTGAGTCATCGGTCAATTTGATGGTGAAATGCAGAATCACTTCCCGACCATGTTCGATCGGTAGACGGCTGATCATGCGCGTTGCTCCTGACGTTGTTCAAAGAAAGCTTCGAGTAACATTAAAACGGCGCCACAGGTGATGGCCATATCGGCGACGTTGAATGCCGGCCAATGCCAGTTATTTACGTAGACATCGATGAAGTCGATGACATAACCGTAAACCAAGCGGTCAATGACGTTGCCCACAGCACCGGCAAGGATCAGTGAAAACGCGAGGTTTTGCCGCCACATGCCGACTGGATTACGTCGCAACCACACCAGCAAAATAACACTCACGGCAATCGCTAAGCCAGTAAATAGCCAACGTTGCCAGCCGCTCTGATCGCTTAGAAAACTAAACGCAGCACCGAAATTTTGCACATAGGTAAAGTTCAAGTACGGCATGATCTCAATACTTTCGTAGAGATCGAACGCACTGAGCACCCATTGCTTGGTTGCTTGGTCAATAATAATGAGCAGCAGCGAGAGCCACAGAAACTGCAGCCCGCTGGTACGCTTGTTGAAATCAGGTTTGGGTTGTTTAGGCAAAACGGCGCTCCTCACCTTCACCATCGACATTTGTCACACAGCGCTGACACAAGGTTGGATGCTCAGCAATGCTGCCCACTTCAGGGCGGTGATGCCAACAGCGTTCACATTTTTCGTTGGCTGACTTACTTACTTTGACCCACAAGCCTTTCACATCTGTTGCAACAGCGCCCTCTGGGGCTGTTTCAACTGCTTGCACTTGCGTCGCTGAGGTAAGTAATACAAAGCGTAATTCATCACCTAACCGTTCAAGTTGCGCAGCGAGGTCAGTATTTGCATACAAGTTCAACTCGGCCTGCAACGAACCACCAATCACGTCATCGCGGCGCGCTTGTTCAAGAGCTCGGTTAACGGCATCGCGCACTTCTAACAGTTGCTGCCAGAAGGCGTTATCAGCATCGCTCACCGCAATGTGCGCTGCATCACGGTACCACGCTTCAGTGAATACATACTCACTGCGCGCCTGGCCTTTCGCATCATGCTGCGGCAACGCGGTCCAGATCTCTTGTGCGGTAAAGCTACAAATCGGTGCCAACCAACGCACCAACAGCTCTGCAATGTGGTACAACGCAGTCTGACATGAGCGCTGTGCGACACTGTCACGCTTAGCGGTGTACTGACGGTCTTTAATCACGTCAAGATAGAAACTACCCAGTTCAATCGAGCAGAAGTGCATGAGTTTTTGCACTACCACATGGAACTGGTAGTTATCGTAAGCTTCCAAGAGTTCCTCTTGCAGCGCCACAGCTCGTGCAACGATCCAACGGTCCATCGCCACCATCTCATCGGCAGCAACTGCATGCTTCGCCGGATCGAAAGCATTGATATTTGCTAATAAGAAACGCGCGGTATTGCGAATACGACGGTAGCTATCGGCCGAGCGCTTTAAGATTTCGTCAGAAACCGTCATCTCGCCTGAGTAGTCCGTTGCTGCCACCCACAAACGTAAGATATCGCCACCCAGCTTGTTCATGACTTCTTGTGGCGCAACCACGTTACCAATCGACTTGGACATCTTACGACCCTGGCCATCAACGGTGAAACCATGGGTCAGCACTTGGTGATAAGGCGCTTCTTGATACATCGCTACGCCCGTCAACAACGACGACTGGAACCAGCCACGGTGCTGGTCGGAGCCCTCGAGGTAAAGATCGGCAGGCCACTGCAAACCAGGCGTCTTGTTCAACACCGCTTCATGGGTCACGCCCGAGTCAAACCAAACATCCAAGGTATCAGTGACTTTGCGATAGTCGTCAGCTTCATCACCAAGCAACTCTTTTGCGTCCAGATCGAACCACGCTTGGATGCCATCTTTTTCGACACGTTTGGCGACTTCTTCCATCAACTCAAGGGTGCGCGGGTGCAATTCGTCATTGTCACGACGCACAAACACCGCAATTGGGTTCCCCCAAGTACGTTGACGCGAGATACACCAATCAGGGCGTCCTTCAACCATGCTCTCGATGCGGCTTTGGCCCCACTCTGGAACCCAACGCACTTGCTTAATTTGCTCTAATGCCTTGGCGCGGAGACCTTGCTTGTCCATGCTGATAAACCACTGTGGCGTCGCACGGAAAATAATCGGTGTTTTATGGCGCCAGCAATGCGGGTACGAGTGATTGTAGGCCTCGTGGTGAACTAGGCGCCCAGCGTCTTTTAACGCTTCAACAATGTTGTCATTAGCCTTCATTACGTGCTGGCCAGCGAACATCGGCGTGTCTTCTTTGTAAACACCGTTGTCGCCTACCGGGTTATAAACCTCAATGCCGTAGCGCTGACCAACCAAGAAGTCATCAACACCGTGGCCAGGCGCGGTGTGAACGCAGCCCGTACCTGATTCAGTCGTAACGTGCTCGCCAAGAATCAACGGCACTTGCACGTCGGCAAACAAAGGATGCTGCACTTTCATGTTTTCCAGATCGGCACCCTTGGCAAAACCTAACTTGTGATAGTCATCGATGTTCCAACGCGCCATCGCTGACTCAACTAACTCGTCCGCCAACACAAACCGTTGTGCCGGACGCTCGTCGGTCGCTTCAACCTGCACCAAGGTGTATTCCAATGAAGGATGCAACGAAATTGCGCGGTTTGCCGGAATGGTCCAAGGTGTGGTTGTCCAAATCACCACGCTCACTTCACCTTCACCGGCATGGCCTTGCGGATGATTAAAGGCCGCTACTAACTGCGCTTCATCAACCGCAACAAAATCAACGTCGATCGCTGGCGAGCGCTTGTCTTGATATTCAACTTCCGCTTCAGCAAGCGCCGAACCGCAGTCCGTACACCAATGCACCGGCTTAAAGCCTTGCTGCAGATGACCATTGGCAATGATTTTACCTAGCGCACGGATGCTGTCCGCCTCTTGCTTTGGATTCATGGTCAGATAAGGATTATCCCAATCGCCAAACACGCCTAAGCGTTTGAAGTCTTCGCGTTGTTGCTCGACCTGCCCCATCGCATACTCGCGGCATTTCACACGAAATTCAGCGACTGACAATTTCTTGCCAGGCTTGCCATGTTTCTTTTCAACTTGCAGCTCAATCGGCAAGCCGTGGCAGTCCCAACCCGGCACATAAGGCGCATCGAAATCGCTTAGCGTTTTCGCTTTTACGATCACGTCTTTCAAAATCTTATTAACGGCGTGCCCAATATGAATCTGACCGTTTGCATACGGAGGTCCGTCGTGCAAAATAAACACTGGCTTACCCGCTTTCGCAACGCGCACCTTGCCGTACACGTCATCGGCATACCACTGCTGCAACATTTGCGGCTCGCGTTGAGCCAAGTTGCCACGCATCGGAAACTCGGTTTCCGGTAAATTCAGCGTGTGTTTATAGTCGGTCATTGTTTGGGTTCCTTTTTCGAGGCCCTTATTAGCCCCGTTGTCTAGCTCAATATTTAAGATCTAAAAGCGTTGTTTGCTATTTGCTGTTTGCTGTTTGTTTAAACAAAAAGCGCAGTAGCCCGTGGTTCTACCACGGGTAAAGCTTTACGTTTCAGCGATGTCTATTCAATTCGGCATCCCCCGCAGTAGAACTGCGGGCTACGAGTAACCTTTTCGCTTCTTCAGCGTCGGCACTAATTTGCTGCTTTAGCTCGGCGAAGTCGGCGAACTTTTTCTCGGCGCGAATAAAGTGCGTCGGTATCACTTTCAGCTGTTGTCCGTACAAGTCACCTTCGTAGTCAAACAAATGCACTTCAAGCTGCACTTGCTCGCCATTTAACGTTGGTCTGCGGCCAATATTAGCAACTCCTGCATGCATTTTGCCATCATTGCTTTGCACCTGCACCGCAAATACGCCCTGCAATGGCGAATGCAGCCGTTTTAACTGAATATTTGCGGTGGGAAAGCCAATGGTGCGGCCTTTTTTCTCGCCATGCACCACACGCCCCGCAAACGCATAAGGCCGACCGAGCATTGCTGCGGCTTGGTCAAAGTCGCCTTGCTTCAATGCTTCACGAATCGCCGTGCTACTAACGCGCTGTTGTTGCTGCCGGTAACTATGCGTGTCCACCACCTCAAAGCCGAGTTCGGCGCCGGCCCGTTGCAGCATCGCGAAGTCACCCTCGCGCCCATGGCCAAAGCGAAAGTCGTCGCCCACTACCAAAAACTGCACGCCAAGCTGCTTCACCAGCACTTCATCAATAAAGGTACGCGCCGGTAAATTTGCGAACTTCCGATTAAATTCAATCACGATGTGGCGATCAATACCTTGCGCGCGCAGGGCCAAATGTTTCTCACGAAAATTGGTTAAACGTGCCGGCGCTCGTTCAGGTTGAAACAGCTCTTGCGGTTGCGGCTCAAAGGTCATCACTGTTGCCGGGACTCCACGTGCCAACGCTTGCGACTTCACCTGTGCAAGCACGGCTTGATGGCCCAAATGGACACCATCAAAGTTACCGATAGTGAGCACACAGCCACGGTGCTGCGCACGAATATTGTGAATTCCACGGATGAATTGCATGTGGGCCTTGTGGGTCCTTTGCGCGAATCGTTTAACAAAGCGGCGATTATAACAGGCTCGCTAAACGCTCACCAGACACTAGGGTGTCATTAGTACTAGTTTGAATAGCTGATCACGCAAATTCTGTCGTGTGCGAAGAAACAATAATGCCGATATATGGAAATCAGGTCCCTCAACGAGTCGATAGATAATCCGAACCTGCGCTTTGGTATCGATGAACTCGTAATAGTGCCCAAAGCCTACAACTTCGCTTTCGGCGCATTGGCTGCACCCCTTTGGAAATGTGCTTACCCGCAGCTCAAAACGGTCGAGGATGTCGTCCACATAGCGTTGCGCGGCTCTGTATCCAATATCTCGGGAAAGGTATTTTACCCAATCTCGCGTTTGTAATTTAAATCGGCTGGTATAATCAATCGCGATCGTCATCTTCCCCGAGCTCCTCTGCCAATCCTTTGAACAGATCTTCACGGCTCACCACACGACCCGCGCGAACATCCTTTTCAGCTAGGGCAATCATTTTCAGCATCGCCATTTGTTCTTGCATGGCTTCATATTGGGTAGGATCTTGCACCACATACAGCGGCTCCCCGTTTTGTGTTACCAAAACAGGTTCGTTCACATCCATCGTTGCAATTTCTTTCTTAAACCCAGAAACGGTGGTCACACGGGGGCGTTTAACGGTATACATGGCAAAGCTCCATGGCTGTTTGAAGAACTAGGAGTATAGCCCTAATTCAGCGAAAGGTCTAAATTTGGACCAAATTCAGTCCCATCAAAAGCGTTGTTCGTTATTCGTACGTTCACTGCGTTCACTGTTCGTCCGTGCTCTGCACTGTTCGGGGGGCACTTTCGAACAGCGTAGCGGACGAACAGCAAAGCGGACGAATCACGAATAACGATTAACGAATTTTGACGCGGAGCAGGAGCAGCGTTACCAAGAAAACACCGGCGCCGGCGCCAACCAACATGGCCAACTGCCAGACGCGCTCCATGAACGCGGCGGCAAGCCACCACTCGCGGTTCGGTCCTAGATAAAGCAGCAAGGCAATCATTGCGACAACGGCTAACGTGACTTTGGTCAAATAAGTCAGCGTGCCTGGATAACGTTTTAACACGCCATCACGCCATAAATTGTAGCCGAGCAAGCCTGCATTCACTGCCGCCGACAGAGAGGTAGCGATGGCAAGTCCCACATAACCAAACGGAATCGCAAAAATGACGTTAAACACCATGTTCGAGACCATAGCAATGATGCCATACTTCACTGGACGCTTGGTGTCTTGGCGCGAGTAGAAGCCAGTCGCAAGCACTTTGACTAACATGAAACTCAACAAACCAGAGCCGTAGGCGAACAGACTGTAGGAAGCAAAGCGCGCATCTTCAGGCGTAAACTCACCGCGCATAAACAGCACCATCAACATCGGCTCTGCCAGCACAATCAGACCCGCCATAGCGGGCAAACCGAGTAAGACAACCTTGCGAATGCCCCAATCTAACGTTCGGCTAAACTCATCGGCTGATTTATCTACATGACGCGAAGACAACGCTGGCAAAATAACCGTCGCAATCGCAATCCCAAATAAGCCTAATGGAAACTCCAACAACCGATCCGAATAGTACAACCAACTAATCGAACCACTCATCAAGAACGAAGCAATAAAGGTATCAAGAAGCAGATTGATTTGACTCACCGACACCCCAAACAACGCCGGAATCATTAACTTTCGAATCTTGGTGACACCAGGGTCACTCCAGCCCCACTGTGGGCGAACTAATAAACCAGCGCGCTTCATAAACGGGATCTGGAACAAAAACTGCACCAACCCACCAAAAAACACACCCCATGCCAAGGCATATTCAGGTTGCTCAAGCTGCGGCCCCAACCACAGCGCCGCCACAATAATCGCAATGTTCAGAAAGACTGGCGTGAACGCCGCCACCGCAAACTTACCAAGCGTATTCAGCACCGCCCCAGCAAGCGCCGTAAAAGTAATAAACCATAAATAAGGAAAGGTAATGCGCAGCAAATCAGACGCGAGCACAAACTTATGCCCTTGCGGCCCATCGGTATACCAATCCACAAACCAGCCCATACCAAACAACGCTGCGACAATCGGCGACGCAATCACACCCACCAACGTCACAATAGTAACCAGTGTACCTAAGGTACCCGACACCCGCGCAATCAACAGCCGCTGCGCATCGAGCTCCTTACCCTGCCGGTACTCTGTCAAAACGGGCACAAACGCCTGTGCGAACGCACCTTCAGCAAACAATCGGCGCAAAAAATTTGGAATTTTATTGGCAAAGAAGAAAACGTCAGCGGCTGCCCCCGCACCCATTAAATTCGCGATCACAACGTCGCGCACCAGACCAAGCACACGCGAAATCAGCGTCATCGCGCTGACAATAATCCCAGATTTCATAAGAGATTTAGACAAGAGAGCCTCAACTTCGTTGTTTGCTATTCGCTGTTCGTTGTTCGTCGGTTAGTGCTTCGAATCAGTCCATTGAGTAATTGGTAGGTCTGCTTCGTGTTAATCATCGATTGCTCACAAATATATCCGAGCCGAAAACATAATTCGAGCTGTGTTTCTAACTCAGCCAGAGAACCTCGAGCGATATAATAAAATCTAACTTGTTCCCGAAATGAGCGGCGCCCAGCACCTTCAGCTATATTGCTGGGAACTGAGACTGCGCAGCGACGCATCTGCGAAACCAGCCCGTATCGCTCTTCGTACGGCAGTTTTCGTGTGAGTTCATAAATTACCACACACAAATCCATAGCGCTTTGATAAACTTTTAAATTCTTGTACATAGTTGCCTCCTTGCAAACAACAGCATAACCTCTTTTATCAAACAACGAACAGCAAATAGCAAACAACGCTCTTGACTTTGGCCTCGAAAACAGGCATATTCCCCGCCCTATAAAACCAATGCACATAGTTAACGAATTTTAGGAGTTCACCTTGGCTAATATTAAGTCTGCGAAAAAGCGTGCGGTACAGGCGGAAAAGAACCGTCGCCACAACGCGAGCCGTCGCTCAATGATGCGTACCCAATTGAAGAAAGTAATTGCTGCTATCGATGCAGGCGACAAAGCGGCTGCTCAGCAGGCATTTACTGGCCTTCAACCGATTCTTGACCGTTACGCAACTAAAGGTCTTATCGGTAAAAACAAAGCAGCTCGTCATAAGAGCCGCCTAAGCGCGAAAATCAACGCGCTATAAGCTTCTTAGCTTTCTGAGAAAACCGGCCTTTTGGCCGGTTTTTTTATGTCTGCTTTTTATCCCTGAGAGCATTGGCCTTGGCGGCGCTTTCTGGCAAACTGAAGGTTGTTATAAAAACGATAATAAAGTTAAAGCAACGGAAGTATGCAGTAGGCTTGGACGCCGCTGCATGTCAATGGGAGTTTATTTTGCGTCATTTCATCCTTTCTTTAGGGCTCGCGCTAAGCGCTAGTTCTTTTATCGCCGTGCCACAAGCACATGCTGAGCAGCTACCAGAAGTCAAACAGTACTCTGTGCAGGACTTCTTTACCCACCCGGTCTATAACGGCGTGATCATTTCACCAACGGGCAAGTATTTTGCAATTAAGTCGACCGAAGGTATCAATGACGCGATATTCATTTTTGATCGTGAAGAACAAAAGCTCGCGAGTAAGTTCTCGTTTGGAGAGTACCAACGTTTTTCTAATATTCGTTGGGTGAATGATGAGCGCATCATCTTCACTGGACGTAAGTTCGTCGGTTACCTCGATGATCGCGGCTCACCACCAAGCCTATATGCAGCCAATGCCGATGGTTCAAATCGTCGCGAGCTCATTCGTTGGGGACAGTCAGGCTGGACAATGCTGAGTTCCTTACCAAATGATAAAGAGCATATTTTGATTGGTAAGCTTTACGGCGGTGAGCGCGGCATGTTCGCTCATAAATTGAATGTTGACGATGGCCGCACTTACTATCATGACGATCAACCCGATAAACCGGGCCAGTTACTTGCGGACAACAGCGGTGAACTCCGCGCGAGTTTTAGCTATGAAGAAACCAGCGACGACGAGTTTGGCAAAGGCACCTTTTACCTCAATTACAAACCGCATGAGTCCGATGAGTGGAAAAAATTCCATATTGATGCATTTGACGAAGGCGGCTCATTGGGCTTTAGCGGCTTTTCGAAAGACAATCGCTATGCTTATGTAACCGCTGACTTTGACACCAAAACACGCGCGCTATACCAGTTTGATACCGCCACGGAAGAGTTTAAACAGCTCTACAATAACGAGATAGCCGATCTTTCTGGAGTGATTTTTGGCTCTGACGGTAACCCAATTGCTGTAGAGTCAATGCCAGGCAAAATCGAACGTCACTATCTGACCGATGGCTCGGACGTTGAGATAGTGCAAGCGCTTACCGATGCATTTGGTGGAGAGCAAGTTGAAATCACCAGCACCACTGCTGACGGCAAATTAGCGGTGGTTCAGGTCACATCTGACGTTAATCCGGGCCAATATTACCTGTTCGATTTGGAAACACTAGAGGCTAAATTTATTGCCTCACCCTACCCAACGATTGCCGCAAGTGATATGGCAACAGTGCAGCCAATTACAGTTACGGCGCGTGATGGTCTCGAACTCCAAGGTTACCTCACCCTACCGAACGGATACACCCAGAATAAACATGGTGCACTGCCTACCATCGTCAATGTCCATGGGGGCCCGCACGGTCCACGGGATACTTGGGGCTTTGTACCGGAAAACCAGTTCTTCGCCAATCGCGGTTATGCGGTGTTACAAATTAACTTCCGCGGCTCTGGTGGCTACGGTGATGACTTCTTGGAAGCGGGTTACGGCAAATGGGGCCGCGAAATGCAGGATGACGTCACCGACGCCACTTTGTGGGCGATTGAGGAAGGTTATGCTGCAGAAGACCGTATCTGTATCTACGGAGGTAGCTATGGCGGCTACGCTTCGTTGATGGGCGTTATTCGTGAACCGGATCTCTATCAGTGCTCTGTGGGATATGTGGGGGTTTATAGTCTGCCTGTCATGAAGCGCTGGGGGGATATTCCGAAGCGCGAAAGTGGACGTCGATACTTAGACCATGTGCTTGGCACCGATGAGGAGGTCTTGAAAGCAAATTCTCCTGCTCACAATGTTGATAAGATTAAAGTACCACTTTACATTGTGCATGGTACTGAAGACGTGCGTGTGCCTATGGAGCAGTACGAAGCGCTGACCGAAGCGCTGGAGAAGGAAGGAATTCCCTACCAATCCATGCTCAAAGCCGAAGGCCACGGCTATCAAATTGAAGAAAACCGGTTTGAGTTATATGAAAGCCTAGAAGCGTTTTTTGATAAACACATTGGCGCTGAGTAATTTTCAGCGCCTAGCGAATTCAACTGGTCCCCGTAGCTCAGCTGGATAGAGCAGCCCCCTCCTAAGGGGCAGGTCGCAGGTTCGACTCCTGCCGGGGACGCCATGAGATTGTCGTTACGACACAGAGGAGTAAACATGGAACATTGGTCAAAATATTGGCATACCTCAGGGGTGCTCAATAGTTTTGCTGAGGGTGACGCTAACAGTGGCTACACCGGTGATTTACAAAAGTTCTGGGAACAACAATTAAAGGATGTGCCGCGCGGCGCAACCGTTATTGACTTAGGTACTGGTAACGGGGCTCTCGCACTATTAGCGCAGAACTTTGGCATTACCAATCAGAAAGAGTTTGCTGTGCACGGCATCGATGCCGCAAAGATCAATCCTGTTGAACAGTTTGAGAAATCTCCGGCAATTGCGCGAAAACTCAAGAAAATCGAGTTTCACAGCGAAACACCGATTGAAAAAATGCCATTTGACGCCGACGCTATCGACGTCATGATTGCCCAGTTCGCCTTTGAATATGCCCCACAAAAACAAGCATTAGAAGCTGTCATCAAGCAACTTAAACCACAAGGTAAATTTGTTGCTGTGATGCACCATACGGATAGTGCGTTAGTTAAGGACTCTAAAGTTGGCGTGACCGTACTCACTGAGATCCTTGAGAACACGCCGCTTTTCCAACAAAGCGACATGCTATTAGACCTCGCCAGTCAGGCGATTCCACAAATTGGCGCTGACGGCTGGGCCAACTATCCGCACAATCAAGTGCTGACCCGCAGCATTCAATGGATGATGAAAGCTCTACAAGAGAAGTTCTCGAAGCCACAAGAGCTGAATTACGTCAACGACGTGGTTCGCCGTATTGCTCGTATCTTTGAGGTGATGAACGCTAAAAACCTTGATGACTGCAAACGTCAGCTGGCGTATGAATACCATGTGCTTAATGATCACCGCTTACGCCTGCAAGACCAGCTCGAAGCTGCGCTCAACAAGAAGCAAGCGACAGCGCTAGTGAAAGCAGCAGAAAAGCAAGGTGCAAGCGCCGAGCTGGACATCCTCGAAATCGACGGCTCCCCTTTCGGCTGGACCCTAAAGCTCACCAAGTAAGCTGCTGTTATAGGATTCATTATAAAGGTCGCATATCGCGGCCTTTTTTTATATCTGAAAGCGATGTTTGATGTTCGCTGTTTGCACGCTCACTGCGTTCGCTTTTTGTTTAAACAAACAACAAACAGCGAATAGCGAGCAACAAAAAACGGGACCCGAAGGTCCCGTTTTTTATAGTAACTTCTAGATTAGAAGTTTTGTTGGAAACGTACGTAGTAGACGCGGCCCCAACCATCATACAAGTTGTAGTTGTACTCACGAGTATCTTGAGACTGCAAGCTAGGCAGCTTCTCGAATACGTTTTGTACACCGAACGTGAACTTGTTGTCCCACGGAGTATCGTAAGATACTTGTACGTCGTGAGTGGTGTAAGAACCGATGTGACCGATGCGGTTCATGTCTTCATCGAAATCAAAGTACTGTGAACCGATGAAGTTCAAGTTGTATGCAAAGGTCCAGTCTTCCAAGTTATACGTGTTGTTGAAGTTTGCACGGTGACGTGGCAAACCGTAGTCACGTACTTGGTTACGGCCTGAATCAGACTCGTAGTTCAGCAAGTGGCTGATGTACAACTGGTTGGTCAATGCACCAGCAGAACCGAAGTCCCAGTTCATACGTGCGTTCAAGTCCAAACCTTGAGTCTGGATGATACCACGGTTACCGTAACCTGCGTTAATACGAGTGATTGCATTGGTGTTAGGGTCACGAATTACTTCGATACCCGGCGGCAATGTTTCACCAGAGTCGATCAGGTTAAGGATACTTTGAGAAGTGAACTGAGTGATCAGGTTCTCAATCTCGATATCATAGTAGTCCAAAGTGAAGCTCAGACCTTCAGTTACGTTCATCGCGATACCAGTAGTGAACTGAGTTGATTCCTCAGCACCTAGGTCTGGGTTAGCACGATAGTACGCGTTGATCTGACATGATTCTTCTGGATCACCAGTCAAGATTTCACAAGTATCTGGGTCGATAACTGAGTCAGCAGAGAACGAGGTTGCTTGAGTCAAGATGTCCAAGCTAGGAGCACGGAAACCTTGGCCCCATGATGCACGCCATACGATGTCTTCAGTTACGTTCCAACGGAAGCTTGCTTTCGGAGAGAAGTTGCTACCGAAGTCAGAGTAACGGTCATAACGACCTGCGAAGTTCAATTCGAAGTCATAAGTTACTGGAACCAACAACTCGAAGAACGCAGCGTTTACAGTACGACCACCACCTGCAGAGTTACCTGCAGAACCACCGACTAGGCCAGCTTCTGATTGTGAATCGTATTTATCTTGATAACGCTCTTTACGGTGCTCGAAACCAACGAATGCTTGGATGAAACCAGCTTCAGTTTCCATCACGTCAAACGCAGTGTTTGCGAAGTACTCGTCGATGTCGAAGTCAGAGATACGTGAAGTTGTTACAACACCACCAGCCAATACGTCAGCAGGGTTTTGGCTTGGGAATTGCAAGTCATAACCGTAGTAACATGCAGATGGGTCGAAAGAACCGTCTGAACAGTAGCCTGGGTTGAACTCGTTTACGAAGGTCCAAGCAGTGTTTGCTGCCAAGTAACCGTCGCCGATTTCAGCACTGTTGTTACGAACACGACGATAACCGAATTCAACTTCTTGATCTGCAACCATACCAGTGAAACCGACTAAGAAGTCTTTGTTACGGTTAGTTACAGTAGTATCACGGTTACCCATTGCTGCGAAACGGTGATAGAAGTATACGTTTGACTGAGGACCAACGAGGGCTGGGTCATACGCTACTGCGTTAGGGTTGTTTGGATCGTAGATCCACGCATCTGGGTTCGTTGGGTTGTTGTAGCTGTCAGCATTCTGTAACAAACCGCCGTAGAAGCCGTTTGAATCAGGGGCTGGAGCGTAACGACCGAATGACTCAGTTTCAGCGATGCTAGCATTACTGAAGAAAGTCCAGTCAGCGTTGATTTGATGCTGTACTTTTACGAACAACGATTCGTTAGCAGAAGATGCTTCGTTCGCGTTAGTAGAGGTAAAGTCAAACTGACAGCGAGTTGCACCGTTCACTTCAAGGTTAAAGAAGTTTGGCTCAGAACAACCACCTGGGATTTGCTGGATTACGCCAGTAGCCCATGATTGGAAGTTGTTACCATAAACTGATGAACCTGGATCTGTCCAAGGGTACGCACGTGCATATACGATTTCACGCGTGTTCCAAGAAACACCACCCAATACTGAAGTGTTTGCATCAGAAGAACCAAACAATACGCTACCTTGCTCGCGGTCACCGCCTTCGCTAGGTACGCTAACTTCACCAGCGCCCAAAGTGATTTGTGCACCGTTGTAGTCTTTACGAGTGATAACGTTGATTACACCACCGATTGCGTCAGAACCGTAGATTGCTGATGCACCATCAGACAATACTTCGATACGCTCTACAGCACCGATTGGAATGGCGTTCAAATCCTGGCTTGAACCAGTTGAAGGTGACATGGTCAAACGACGGCCATCGACAAGTACCAAGGTACGTGATGCGCCAAGACCACGCATACCTACGGTTGCGATACCCTGAGCTGAACTACCAGACTGCGGACGGAACGAACCAGCAGAGTTGAAAGTTGTGTTACGGATAAGGTCAGAAACTGACATATCACCAGATAGGTCAATCGCTTCACGGTCGATTACTGTTACAGGAACAGCACCTTCCATGTCGGTACGCTTGATACGTGAACCTGTTACTTGAATGCGCTCTTGCGCTTCTTCTTCAGCTTGCTCTTGATCTTGGTTTTGGTCTTGTGCCATTGCTGCACCTGACATCGCAAGTGAGGCACCACCAAACATAAGAGCTAAGCGGATCGACTTAGCTAATTTGTTATTAGTATACATATCTTCTCCCTGGATCACTTTTAATAGTGATAACTAGTTTGAACAGGCAATTAGTTTGACTAAATGCAAGTTGTGAACACGCCAAAAATCGTGGTGAACTTTACGCTTTCTGACTTGTCCTTGCCCGATACTAATCAAAAAAAACTGATTCGGCAACACAGAATCAGCCAAAAAATGAGCGTTCATAGCGATTTTTTCATCAATAACAGTTAAATCTTTGTCCTTCGTCCCATCCCAAGCTGCCTTTCCGACCCAACCAACCAAAAAAGCCGACCCTTTACGAGTCGGCTTTTGGATTTTATGCGATTTGCATAAACCTCTTTACATCAACAACTTAGAAGCGATGAACATACTCAAGGTAGTAGCTCGCTCCACGTGACGCACCGCCGTAGGCGAAGATGTTGTAGTACGGCCAGCTAGTCCACGTATCATCTTCTGGTGGGCGACGATCAGTAATGTTGTTACCTGTGAAGGTAATTGACGAGTTGTCAGTCAACCGATACTGAGCAGTAAGGTTGAAGTAGACGTACGGAGAGGTACGCGATACATCACCAAACTGGTCGCTGTCTGGATTTGAGTGCTCAGCTGGCTGAGTATCCCAAGGTGTACTACCGACGCGACGACCGGTCAGATAAACCGCGAAGTCTTGGTACTGATAACCAACCACACCCGTTAAGCTGGTACGCGGGTCATAGAATGACGCTAGGTTACGGTAATCAGTGTACTCGTCTTCTGGAGTCGCCTGATACTTGTAGCTTTGCGTGTTGGTGTATTCAGCACGGAACGTGAAATCACCAAACTCAGTTGGGTAATTGTAACGTACAGTTGCGTCATAACCCGAGATCAACTGACGCGACGCGTTCGTTGGCGAAACGTTCACACCCGTTAAGTCACCCGCGTTGACATCATCGCCACCAGCACGTTCGATTTTGCTGTAGACGTTCTGGCAGAATGCGCTATCTGGGTCACGACCATCAAGGCCATAGTTACAATCGTACTCGTCACCAATCAGACCTGACACACTCTCGTCTGTTACGATATCTTCGAGTTCAATTTCGTACCAATCCAAAGTGAAGCTGAGGTTGTCAGTAAGGTCATAGACGATACCGACACCGATGTTGGTGCCTTTCTCTTCTTCAAGAGTCGTCGAACCTGCACGCGTACCTTCAATATTAGCCGTATACTGTTGACAGTTCGCACCACTCGGGATGAAGTCGTCAGGGTTGCCGCCATCAGCTACGAAGCCTTCACGACAAGCTGTCCAGTCATACACGGTAGTGTAGAATCCGCTATCGCCAGCAAATACGTAGTGCATATCTGGTGCACGGAAACTCTTACCGTAGGTCGCACGAAGCAGCAACGAGTCAATTGGACGATACTCCAAACCGACCATCGGTGATAAACGACCACCCACATCAGTAGTGTCATCATCATATTTATCGTAGCGCGCCGCCAGTGACAGATCTAAGGTTTCAAGCAATGGAATACCAAATTCCATACCGAGCGCCCAACGGTCACGATCACCACCACCTTCTGTACCGGTGAGGCCCCACCAGCTGACTTCGGTATCACTCAGCGTACGCTCGTCCTGCATGAGATCGTAGCCTTGCTTATTGTATTCGACGACAGCAGCGAACTGTGCCATGCCTGCCGGCATTTCGAATAAATCACCAGAGATGCTTCCGAATAAGGTGCGCGAATAAGAATCACCATTGATGACCTGTTCACCCAACAATTCGTTACGCATTTCGTCCGTGATCGGCGCGTAGAAGTCATATTGACCGTTGCCATCTAGGAAACCAGGGTAAAACGCTTCATCACTACCGAAGAAGTAGTCCATTACGACTTCATTCTTTAACCATGCGCGACGACTTTCGAAATCAGCAACGCTGTGGCTGTAAGAAACTTCCCACTCGTAGAAGTTTGACAACATGCCGCGCATACCGGCAGTTACGTTGATGTTCTTTTCATCAAAAGAGCTTGATTTAGGACCCAACTCCTCAAACGAGAACATCCGTTGTTTGAGCAGGTAATTACCCCAGCCCAAGTTACCTGAACCATCAGGCGTTGGCTCGATTACTGGCTCGAAAATAAAGTGGCGGAAGCCACGGTTTTGAGCTTCTTGAGTAGTAACCAATGCATCAAGGAAGAACTCGGTATTGTTTGAGATATCCATTGAGCCAGATACGAAACCAGAAAGTTTCTCACGTCCGTTTTGGATCGAGTAGTCCCCCGCCGTATCTGTCGCACAATAATAACCAAGTTCACGGCCGCTCGCGGTGCTGGTGCGCATCCGGCGCTCGTAACCTGAGCCTGAACGCTCACAGCCATCACCTGGGTCAACATTTAAGCCTGAGTAAGCGTCTTGTACGACGATACCGTAGCTGTAAGAACCACCTGTTGGCGAGTCAAAGTTTGAATCTAACCAATCACGGTCGCTTGCGAAAATCGGGTCAATGTCGTGGTATTCAAGACCATAAGTCCATGACATGTCGCTGGTGGTGATACCCGAAGCAACTTGCAAACGCACTTCGTCGCCGCCGCCATCTTTGGTCGTACCGCCCATGACCGACACAGTTGTGCTATCAACATCGTCTTTAAGGATGATGTTCACTACACCGGCAACTGCGTCAGAACCGTAGATTGCAGAAGCACCGTTGGTCAGTACCTCGATACGCTCGATCGCTGCAGTTGGGATAGATGACAAGCTGACAAAGTTACTTTGTCCGTTGTAAGGCGTTGGGTTTTCAGCCAAACGACGTCCATTTAATAGGATCAGTGCTTGACCTGGTGCTAAACCACGTAAGCTGATGGTTTGCGCGTTCGGGGTGAAGCCACCCTGCGAACCAAATTCATCACCTTGGATTTGACCGGTGTTTTGCGCGAGGTTTTTCAGTGCATCAAAGGCAGTAGTGAAACCACGGTTTTTGATGTCTTCATCGCTGATAATAACGACTGGAGATGCGTTCTCCATATCGGTTTGGCTCAGGCGTGAACCGGTAACTTTCAGGCGCTCGACCTGCTCTTCTTCTTGCTCTTCTTGCTCGTCTTCGTCTTGCTGTTGTTGCGCTACTGCAGATGCGCTCAACGTTAAGCTCGAAGACATAAGAGCAAACAGAACCGCATTCGCGAGTTTGTTTTTCTTCATGGGGATGTCCTCAGAATTTATTATTATAGTTACGCAAAAATTACTTACGTTCTGTCAACGTTACATATTTTGAAAAACTTATACAACACTAAAATTTCGTATTTCACCTACATTTCTGATAAATTCGTCCCAACATTACAACAACAATAAAATTTACAGCTTTGTAAAGTTTTATCAGAACGGAAGAGCCTCATGTCGAAAATGAAAATCTACCTCGCTTCGCTGCTGCTAGCCGCCGCGTCGCTGGTTGCCAACGCGCAGGAAAATGTGCCGCTAGAAGTGTTCGCACAGAATCCTAGCTTCAGCTCCATGAAAATTTCACCTGACGGCAAACATATTGCTGCTACCTACCCTATTGAGGACCAAGTTCGGCTCGCCATTCTTAAAGCCGATACCTTTGAGCCGGTCTATCAGTATTACTTTGGCGACAAAGATCAGGTGGCGCAGTATTGGTGGGCGAACAATGACAGGATTTTAATGCGCACTGCCATTAAAACCGGCCAGTACGCACAACGTTTCATCGACCCTCGCATTTGGGCAGCAGACATTGGTGGAAAGGTTAAGGTTGTTTTCAATGAATATGCCAATGTCTCAATTCACGACATGTTGCCTGAAGACGAGCAACATATTCTTATCAATTCGAACCACGAGAAGCGCCAATTTACAAATTTATACAAGCTGAATGTTTACACGGGCAAAATGTTAAAAATTGCCGACAACCCATTCAAGTATGCCCGTATGTTGTATAACACCGAAAACGAGCCCGTTTTCGCTCTCGAAAGTGATGAAGATACTGGCGAAACGCGCGTTTGGCGTCGTGAGGAAGGCAAAGACTGGGCCATCTTCGACCGCTTCCCGCCCTTCAAAGGAAAGAATTATGCCGGCAGCATGGTGCCTATCTCGATGCACCCTGACGGTGACAAGGTGTACTTGCTTTCTGACCAAGAAACCGCAACGCGCTCGCTGTGGCTATACAACATGGCTACGAAAGAAAAAACCTTGGTCTACGAGAACGAAACCGTTGATGTCTCACCCGTTTTTGAAAAACTACCAAACTGGGAAGAAGCACGTCTAGTGGCAGTTACGTTTGACGACGGCGTACGCCAACGGGTCTACCTTGAACCTGATTCTGCCGCAGCGCAAGAGTATGCAGCGCTCAGTGGTGCGTTTCCCGGTAGTTATGTGGCGACGGTCAACCAGACCGAGGACGCCAACAAAGTCATCTTAGAAGTGCGCTCCGATCGCAATCCCGGCATGTTCTTCGCTTTTAATCGCGATAACTTCGAAGTGAAGTACCTTACCAAACAATATGAGAACCTTGATCCCGAGCGCATGGCATCGGTTGAGCCGATTTCGTTTACCGCCCGCGACGGCCTGAAAATACATGGCTATTTGACGGTCCCGAATGGTAAAGAAGCCAAAGATTTACCACTGGTAGTTTACGTTCATGGTGGTCCTCACGGCCCGCGCGACTGGTGGGGCTACGACCCTTACGCACAAGCCATTGCCAGCCGTGGATATGCTTTGTTACAAATCAACTATCGCGGTTCGGGTGGTTATGGGAAAGAATTCGAGCAGATGGGCTTCGGTAAATGGGGCCAAGAAATGCAAGATGACTTAACCGACGGTACCTTATGGGCGGTAGAAGAAGGCATCGCCGACCCAGATCGTCTATGCATTTTCGGCGGTAGTTACGGTGGTTACGCTTCACTTATGGGCGTAGTGAAAGAGCCTGACCTCTATAAATGCGCTATTGGCTATGTCGGTGTCTACGATCTGTTGCTCATGAAGGACACTGGTAACGTCGCTGAACGCCTTGACTGGGGCCTTGATTACCTTGACGAAGCTTTAGGTGATGACCCTGCCAAGCTCAAAGAAATCTCGCCGCATTATCATGTCGATAAGATCAAAGCGTCGGTTTTCATCGTACATGGTGGACGCGACGAGCAAGCACATTACGACAATGCGCTGAATATTCGCAAAGAATTTGAACGCCACAACAAACCACTTAAGTGGATGTGGAAAAACACTGAAGGCCACGGCTTCGCAGCGCCAGAAAACCGTCTGGACTTAATGCGTGAGATGATTGCCTTCCTCGACGAAAATATCGGAGAAAAGTAGTGTCTTACGTTGCTGTAAAAAGCGCTGTGCAGTTATGCAGTAGTCTCGTGCTTGCCACGGGACTCCTCTTGAGTGCCGTGCCAACTACTCACGCACAAGCCTCGAGTGATATCTGCGCAGGCGAAGAATGCCAAGCCAAGATAGCCAAGCTGAAAAAGCTCGCGCTGAACGGTAGTCCACAAGCGCAGTTTATTCTGGGCACAATGTACGAGTTTGGTGAAGGCGTTGAAGTGGATACCGACATCGCTCTGCGCTATTACCAGATGGCGATAAAAAACCGAAACGCCAAAGCGATGTATCAAATGTCGGCCATTTTGTACGACGGTCGCTACGGCGAACAAGATCTGCAAGAGGCCCAAGAATTACTTGAACGTTCAGCCGATCACGGACTCCCTATCGCTATGGTAGATTTGGCCAAACAAATGTTGGTGGATGCTCCAGAGGCAAAAGCGGACGTCATTTGGGAATTGCTCACTGAAGCCGCCGAACGGAATAATTACGAGGCGCGCTATTTGGCCAGCTTGCTATCGCTGAATAAGGCATTTCCACATGCCCTACCGGCGGATGAAGTCATCGAACAGCTCGACTTTTTAGCACGACGTGACTACCGTGATGCCGGCGAGTACCTCGCCCAACTACAGCAATCACAACAAGAAGATGGTCAGCTGGCGAGTAACCAAACGACCCGTCGTCCGTCGCCCGCCGATACGCAAAATGTTGAGCGTATTTCCGTTACCGGACAAAAAATAAGTCTCGATTTTTTACTCGACGTTGCCATCGACTCCATCGATGCCTTAGGTATTTATGATGGCAACTCTACCGTCTCGCGCCTCCCTGGGCGTGCCTGCACCAAATGGAGTAATCCACCTTGCCGAACCAGCTCGCCGGGCATTCTAACCGGAACAGCTGCCGGTGATGCGGCGACTCCTGCGGATGCAGGCAACTAATACACCAAGCAGCATGCTCCATCCGTAAGGGTGGAGCGCTTTTCCCACCAACTGTACGATTTATCACTCAATCAAAGCACCGCACATTTTGCGGGGCTTTTTAGTTACAGCGCTAGTTAACCTTTAGGTAACAAGTGCTGTTCAAAGAACAGCACCGTCGCCTGTTCATAAACATCGCGGTTCTCTTTCTTGCTGTAGCCATGGCCCTCATTAAGTGCATTCATATACCAAACTGTCTTACCTGCGTCTTTTAAAGCTGCAACAATCTGCTCAGCTTCAGTCACCGGCACACGCGGATCGTTCTCACCCTGTACCACAAACATCGGCACATTAATTTTGTCCACATGGTTGTTCGGGCTAATCGCCTCTAAATGTTTGCGCATGTCTGGGTCGCGCTCATCACCGTACTCGGCGCGACGCAAATCACGTCGATAGCTTTCGGTGTTGGTTAAGAAGGTGACAAAGTTAGAGATGCCAACAATGTCCACGGCAGCCTTGAGGCGGTCACTGAAATGCACCGAACTGGCCAGTACCATGTAGCCACCGTAGCTGCCGCCTATCACCGCGACACGGTCTGGGTCGAGATCAGGTTGCGTGGCAATCCAGTCCAATAATGCGCCGATATCTTTAACTGAATCTTCGCGTTTGAAGCCATTATCCATGCTCACGTAGTCTTTACCGTAACCCGCAGAGCCGCGAACGTTCGGCGCAATCACCGCGGCACCGAGCTCCTGCAACCACAGTTGCACCGTGCTACTAAAATACGGACGGTATTGCGACTCAGGCCCGCCGTGAATTGAAATGATGACTGGGTGCGGACCTTCTTTGTTGGGTTTGTAAACGAAAGCAGGCACGTTCAAACCATCAAAGCTCTCGAATCTTACTAATTCTGGCTCTACGAAATTTTCAGTATTAAGGCCACCTACCTCGCTAAAGGTCCAGCGAGTCAACTTGTCTTTTGTATCAAGCAAATACACATCGGTCGGCGACTTTGGCGTATTGATGCTTAGCGCCAACTGCTCGCCATTAGGGCTAAAGGTCAAACCGCCTACCACGCCAATCGGCATGTCTTCCACCCGCGCAAAGGCAAATGTCATTGGATCGAAACGATACAGCTGACTCATGCCTTCTTCATTGATGGTAAATGCGGCTTTCGTGCCGTCATCACTCATGGCAAAGTTGTCGACATTCCAATTAATGTCTTTCGTGACCACCCGTACTTCGTTGGTACTGGTATTGCGGTACGCCAATTGGGTGAAATCAGAAAACTGGTCGGTGGTAAAGAAATAACCCGCACCATCTTTGCGATACGCCAGTGGGAAGTTTGCATTACTGCCAATATCGCTACCTTCAAGCAGCTTGAGTTCACCTTCGTTGAGATCGAGTTCGTGAATTTTGACATCGGTAATGCTGCGGTATTGCACCACCAGTAACTTCTCACCATTCGGATGCCAATCCACCGGGCCCCACCAACTGCCGTCGGGTGCCGCCAGCGCTAATTCCGCCTGCTCAGGTGTTGTTGGGTTCATCACCCAAATATCGTTCGAGCGACCATCGCGCCGGGTGCTTTGATAGGCAATCTTGTCGCCTTGCTGATTCCAAACCACCGCCCCATTGCGCGATTCACCATCACTGATCATATGATAGTCACCGCTGTCAGGGTCTAAAAGGAATAGCTGGGTAAACTCGTTACCGCCGGCATCCATACCAAAAATCATGGTGTTGCTGTTCGGCTGTCGGCTAATGCCACCCACCGGTTCTTCGAAAAACGTAAGTTGCTGCCGATAACCACCTGCTTCGCTCACTTTATGGATTTGTGCAACATCACCAAACCTAGTACTGATATAAATAGCATCGCCGTCACTGGTAAAGTTTCGAAATGCTGCCGAGCGCACGTTCTGGAAACGATTCAGTTGCTCGCCGATACGTGCGGGAATTTCCGGAATGTCCTGCAGTACGAGGTTGCCGTTATTGAGTGTTCGAGTGCTTTCGGTGTCATTTGCTTGTAGTCCATGGCTTGGTGCGATGAGCAATAAACTAGTTAAGCTGAAAAGCAACGCGCCACAGGTTCGGTGGTTAAGCATGGTGAGTTCCTCGTTGTTTGATGTTCGATGTTCGATGTTCGATGTTCGATGTTCGATGTTCGATGTTCGATGTTCGATGTTCGATGTTCGATGTTCGATGTTCGATGTTCGATGTTCGATGTTCGATGTTCGATGTTCGATGTTCGTTAAAGAATAAACCTTAGACCTAAAAGCTTAAAAAGGAAATTTTTGATTTTATAAAGCACTTCAAAATACTTTAAAAACATATGTTTAAGGTAATTTAAGAAGCTTTAAGAAGGCTTAATTGGGAATTCGTCCCGGGTATTGCCATAGTTTTCTCACCGAACACAAAAAGCAACACGAACAACATTGCGAGGCACGAGGTAAGCTATGACAACTCCAATAAATTACATCCCTGTGAAGTCTATTGGCCGCATTCGTTTTATCGCCGTCGAAGATATTGTTTGGATCAAAGGCGCCGCCAACTACGTTGAGATTCATTTACCTGATGGCATGGTTTTGCATCGCGAAACACTTTCATCTTTAGAAGAACGGCTTGACCCTGAGCAGTTCGTTCGCGTACACCGCTCGGCGATTGTAAATATCGAGCACTTACACGAAATCACCAGTGAACTTGGACGCTACTCACTTGTCGAATTGAAGAACGGACAAGAGATTCGCATTGGTAATGCTTACCGTCGCGACTTTTTTCAGAGCTTAGGGTTAGATGCAGCCAGCTAAGTGCGGCATTTATACAAACCACTGCTCCGTTCGTAACAAATTCGTTTTACACAGCGCACGACGAAGTAACCTTGAAGGCGGTTAGTGCAGTTATCCACTCTCCCTGGATCACGATAACTGTTGCATAAACCATCCTTCCGTTTTGGCCGCTCTCCGATTTCGGGGAGCGGTTTTTTATTTCAACAGCTCTTTTAGCGGCGCATCGGCGTTGCCAGCATATTGATAGGCTTGCGCCAAAAATAATTCACCGCAGGCAAGTGCATCCGAAAACGCATGATGCGCGGTGTATTCAGGCAAACGGAAACGTTCACGGCAAGCTTTGAGAGTTAATGACCCGCGAGCAATATGGTGCTGTTGCTGCTTGAGTCGATGCGCCTCAAAGGTCAAGGTGTCATACTTTGCTAAGGGTTGCAGTCGCACCCCATGCGCTTTCGCAAAGCGTTGCAAAAACTGCCAATCAAATTGCACGTGATGGCAGACCAGCACCGCCCCCTCGAGTTCATGCGCAAGTTGCTTAAGCGCCTCTTCAGGGGCCTCTGCAGCGGCAAAGTCTTTTTGCACCAAGCCATGCACCACCGGCGACTGTTTCAGTTCCGGCTGTGCCTGCGTGACAAAATACTGACCACTGGCGTAATCAAGCACAGGCGGACGGATCGTCACCCAGCCGATGGCCAACACTTGGTCGCTTTTCGGATCAAGCCCGCTGGTTTCCAAGTCGAGCGCAATATAACGCTGTGCGCGCCAACTCTTCCGCAGCTGTTGTCGGCGTCGCCAATAGGTCTGCAAACGTTGCCAGAACGCCATTAGCCGGAACGCCCGAACTTCAGACTCACCCCTTGCTGGCAGTCTTTCAAAATACGAAAGGCTGACTTCAACTGGCGCCGCGTTAACGTGCTCAACTCATCGGGATCGAGCGCATTCTTTGGTTTCGCCGTGCCCCAAACGGCTAATTGATGCTGCAAGCGTAATTGCGTGAGAAATTGCCACGCTTCCGCCAGCGCCTGATTGTCTTTGCGGTTCAGTAACTTACTGTCTTGCAGCAGTTGCAAGCGAGTGAGCGTGCGCGGCTCAGTCAGACCCGCATGCAAACTGTAGAGCCGCACAATATCGTTAATCAGCGCCAGCCCATGCCGCTTGATATCAATCAGGTCACTGTCTTTGCCTGATTCCGTGCCACGAAAACGATTAAATAGTCCCAGAGGAACCTGCACGTTTGCTTGCAAGCGCGCCAAATTACCCAGAAAGAATTCCGACTTACCGAGCTTTGCAACATCCTCGCGATAGGCTTGATAAAGACGCTTGCTACCACGCACATTGCGACTGTCGAAAAAAATCTGGCAGTACATGAGGGCTTTCGGGGTCGGCGATTCGGTCCAAGAAGTAAAGCGTTCCAGCCAGCCCGCTTTAGTGCGCCGACAGTCCGGATTTGACGCCATGATATTGCCTGGACATTTCGGCACACCACACTCCGCCAGCCCCTCACAAACATAGTCACCAAGCCCCGCAAACCATGCCAACTGCTGCTCGTTAAGCTCGTTCGCTAACAGCAGACCGTTGTCTTGATCGGAGCTCAAGGTCTGGTCTTCGCGGCCCTGCGAACCAAAGGCTAGCCAGACATACGCTGCTGGTGCCACACCATGTTCGCGTTCATAGAAATCGATAAGCTTGCGTGTCATCGTATCCGTTAAGCTAGCCAGAAGCCGCCCTACTGCCGCAGCATCGTTCAAGCGCAAACCAAAACGATGCATATATTCTGGAATGTGCTGCGCTTCCTGCACCAATGCTGCACGCGTTGGCGCTTTGTTCAAAGCACTAATCAGCATCACCGGCTCGCTCTTCTGCTGCCGCATCAAATCGGTATTCGTCAACATTCCCAGCGGCTGCTCGTTATCATCTAGCACCGGAATATGGTGAATATTCTCTTGCGTCATCAACGTCAGCGCATCGAGTAACGTCTGCCCCCCGCGCACCGTTGCCGGCGCTTGCGTCATCACCGCATTCACATGAATGTTGTAGTCCAATCCCTGCGCCACCACCCGATTCCGCAAATCACGATCGGTCAAAATCCCAACCAACTTGCCCTCATCGACCACCAGCACCGACGAGATTTTCTCGTCGCGCATCCGCTGCGCCGCCTCCTGAATCGTCGCCGTACTCGGCAACCCCACCGGCGCCCGCGTCACTACCTCCCCCACCAAACACTGCAACGAATCCCCACTTGCATTAGAGAGGGCAGCCCTCCCTTCTGCCCGCGAAAAATCTGGGGTGGCGGGTGATGAGGGGGCGTTTTGGGGCGAAAAAGGGGCTGACCTCTGCCCCTGTTGTGAGAGCAGGCGTTGTTCGTGCGCGCGGATGAAGTAATGCTCAAAAGCACGGGAGTGTTGACGTAACTGGTCAAAGGTCGCAGCACTCAAAATGTAGACGATACCGTCTTCAATTACCTTGAGCTTGTTCACCACGTCGCGACCGGTCAGTAGCGAGGGAAAGCCGAACAAGTCGTGCGACTCCAAGCGCTCAATCAGCGTGCCATCGGGAGCGAGCAAATCAAAACCGCCTGAACGCACAATATAGAGAGCTGGACTGTGCGCCGAAAATAGCTCATCAACATTGTGTTCGTTTAGGTAAGCGGCTTTGATTTGTCCAGCGGCCCATTGCCGTTGTTCAGAACTGAGTTGGTCAAAGGGCGGACAATCAAGTAAAAAGCGATTCAATTCCGCAAAATCCGGCTGCATGGTTAAACCCCTTAAGAGCGTTGTTTGCTATTCGCTGTTTGTTGTTTGTCTAAACAAAAAGCGAACGCAGTGAGCGTGCGAACAGCGAATAGCGAACAACGCTTTAACGAAAAAGCCCGGCGCGAGGCCGGGCTGTGCAATTAATGACTTGACGCGCCGCCCGCTCCTTTCGGATAACGAATCGACTCCACCAAATCTTGCGTATCTTGCGGTGCATCACCGGTGAGTTTATGGACCACATAAGACACGATGAAGTTAATCAACATACCCAAGGTACCAATACCCTCTGGTGAAATACCGAACAACCAGTTCGCCTCGACGTTCGCTGCTGGATTCACAAACTTGAAGTAAATAATGTACGACAAGGTGAAAACAATACCAACAACCATACCAGCGATTGCGCCTGTGCTGTTCATACGTTTGTAGAAAATGCCCAAAATGATCGCAGGGAAGAAGCTTGCTGCGGCTAAGCCGAAGGCAAAGGCCACCACCTGCGCCACGAAGCCGGGCGGATTAATACCGAACCAAGTTGACAGTGCGATAGCAACTGCAGCCGCGACGCGCGCCCACATGAGCTCTTGGCGGTCGGTGATGTTCGGTGCCAAGGTTCGCTTCAACAAGTCATGCGATACCGAGGTCGAGATAACTAAGAGCAAGCCTGCCGAGGTCGACAACGCTGCGGCAACACCACCAGCAGCAACCAAGGCCACCACCCAAGCTGGCAGGTCAGCAATTTCTGGGTTGGCAAGTACCATGATGTCGCGGTCTACGGTCATTTCGTTGCGCTCGTCACCCGAGTAGAACATTTTGCCGTCGCCATTTTCATCTTCCCACGAGATCAGCCCGGTTTTTTCCCAGTTCTTGATCCAGTCAGGAGCTTCTGAATACTCAACACCGGTCAAATCAGGACCATTCACAGTATTGATCAGGTTCACTTTAGCGAACGCGGCAATTGACGGTGCGGTTAAGTAAACCACTGAGATGAACACCAACGCCCAACCCGCTGAACGACGCGCATCACGTACTTTAGGTACGGTGAAGAAGCGAACAATAACGTGCGGCAGACCTGCGGTACCCACCATCAAGGCACAGGTAATCGCAAACACGTCAATCTTATTGCGCACGCCTTCGGTATAGGCCGCTAAACCAAGTTCGGCAGACAAGCCATCAAGTCGTGCAAGTAAGTAGTTACCCTCGCCCGCAACGCCTTCAGCAATGGTCGCACCAAAGCCAGTTTGCGGCAGAATGTGGCCGGTCATGTAAATCGAAATGAAGATTGCCGGTACCAAGTAGGCAAACGCCAACACACAGTACTGCGCCACCTGGGTGTAAGTAATCCCCTTCATACCACCTAATACGGTGTAGAAGAACACGATAACAGCACCAATGAATACGCCGGTGGCAATTTCGACTTCTAAGAAGCGCGAGAATACCACGCCCACACCGCGCATTTGGCCGGCAATGTAGGTAAACGAGATCAAGATGGCACAAATCACCGCAATGGTACGCGCGGTTTGTGAGTAGTAACGGTCACCGATAAAGTCTGGCACGGTAAACTTACCGAACTTACGTAAATAAGGAGCCAAACAGAGCGCCAGCAATACATAACCACCGGTCCAGCCCATCAAGTAAACACTACCGTCGTAGCCGGCAAACGAGATAATCCCCGCCATTGAGATAAACGATGCAGCAGACATCCAGTCAGCGGCCGTCGCCATACCATTCATAACAGGGTGCACGCCGCCACTGGCGACATAGAAGTCATTGGTTGAACCCGCCCGTGACCAGATTGCGATAGCAATGTAGAGGGCGAAAGTGAGGCCAACAATGATAAACGTGAGAGTTTGAATATCCATGCTGCGGCCCCTTAGTCTTCGTGAACTTCGTATTTATTATCAAGTGCCGCCATGCGCTTCACATAAATGAAGATCAGAATGACGAACGTGATAATGGAGCCTTGCTGGGCAAACCAAAAGCCCAACTTAAAGCCGAAAAAGGTAAACTGATTGAGCCAGTCCACCAAGATAATGCCAAACCCATACGACACCAGAAACCAGACTGCTAGTAGCTTGAGTACCAGTCCAATATTCTCGCGCCAGTAGGCTTTTGCGAGTTCTTCGCTTTTGAAAGCCATAACGCCCTCCGAGTTGTTCTGTTATTTTTTATTGTTGCTATGTGCACTTAGCAATCTAGTCGGCTCCTGCGCAAACACAAATACGACATTGGTCGAACAACTCTTGCGACCAAGGTCGCGCTTGACCCAACTATAGCCTGCAAGCTACTGTCAGCACTGATCACATGCTTTAGGAATCCGTCATGACATTGCTGCTTATTTTCGCCGCGCTTGCCTACATTGCTATCTTGTTTGGCGTTGCCCATTACGGCGATAAACCCGGCACTTGGGCCAACCGTTTAAGCTATCGGCCTTCGGTCTACAGCATGTCATTGGCCATTTACTGTACCTCTTGGACGTATTACGGCGCCGTCGGCAATGCCGCGAGTTTCGGCTGGGCCTACTTGCCCATTCTGCTCGGCCCCTTTCTTTTATTTATTATCGGCCTACCGCTCTTAGAAAAGCTCGTCAGTGTCAGCAAACAGCAGAACATCACCTCGATTGCTGATTTCATTGCGAGTCGTTATGGCAAGCGCCAGCGTCTGGCGCTATTTGTCACCTTAATCGCCGCCCTCGCAACGATTCCTTATATCGCGCTGCAACTCAAAGCTGTTGGCATGACCTTTATGGTGCTCACCGAGAACACCACTGCTCTGACCGAGTTTTCCATCAATGAACTGGCGGCAGCCGCTATCATGGCGGTGTTCGCCATGCTATTCGGGACCCGCCACATTGAAGTCACCGAGTATCGTAACGGCATGATACTGGCGATTGCCTTTGAGTCCGCCGTCAAGTTAGTCGCGTTGCTTGCTGCGGCATGGTTCGCTTGGTCACTATTTAGCGACGTCTCTCCGGTCAGCATGTGGCAACAAATTAGTCGCCCCACCAGCGTCGAATGGTCATGGCAGGCCTTCAGTGAGTTCGACTTTATCGTGCAGACCCTGATGGCTGCTGGGGTTATTCTGTGTTTGCCACGGCAATTTCATGTGACTGTTGTCGATAACGTCAACGTCCGACATCTCAAAACAGCACGCTGGGGCTTCCCGCTTTACCTCGCGTTGATTGCCGCAGCAATCGTGCCTATTGCGTTGAGCGGAGATCTGTTCTTAGGCACCGGCGTTGATGGCTCCACCTACGCCCTGCAGCTGCCATTGATGCAAGACCAAACGTGGCTCGCTATCGTCATTTTCATTGGTGGCTTTTCGGCAGCTACCGCCATGGTCATTATCGCCTCAGTGACCCTGAGTACCATGGTCACCAACGATGTGATCATGCCGCTTATTTTGCAACGTCAGCAACGCTTCCCATTCGCCAGCCCAGCGAGTAAACAAAGCACCGAAATACGCTCGTTCCAAGGACAACTCCTGCTCATACGGCGCATCGCCATCGGCTTTATCTTGTTGTTCTCGTACCTCTGCTATTACCTCTGGGCAGCAAATACTGGGCTCGTGAGTATCGGCTTACTTGCCTTCTCTGTGGTGTTGCAACTGCTTCCCGCGATTCTCGGCGGACTCTATTGGCGTCGCGGGCACGCCCGTGGCGTGTATATTGGCTTAGGCGTCGGCTTGATGGCCTGGCTCTTTAGCGTTGCCCTGCCGATGTACCTACCCCACGACATTAACGACACCAGCATTATCACCCAAGGCACGGTCATTAGCCTTTTGCTCAATACTGCGGCGTACGTCATCTTCTCATTTGTTGCCCAACCAAGGTTGGTCGACCGCATCCAAGCGACAGCGTTCGTGTTGCCGCGCAATGTCGTGCAAGAACATACCATCGGCCGCCATCATCAAGCCACCAATGGCGATATGATGTTATTGCTTAAAACCTTTGTTGGCGAAGAACGCACTCGGCAATTATTGGCCTACTATAATGATGCGCAGCAAGCGTTCATTAACGAAAGCAAGAAAGAGGACGTCGCCAGCCGAGAATTTATCGACTATGTCGAACGCGCACTTACGGGTGTATTAGGTGCCGCCACCTCACGTTCCTTGATCGAAGCAGCCTTGCGTGACCGCCGTCTGCACCTCGAAGAAGTGGTGCACTTTTTTGACGACACCACCCAAGCACTGCAAACTCAGCAATCAATTCTGTTTAGCTCGCTGGAAAACCTCGCGCAGGGGATCAGCGTCATTGACGCCGAATTACGTTTGGTTGCGTGGAACAAGCGCTACTTAGATCTGTTCGACTACCCCGAAGGCATGGTCAAGCCAGGGCAGCCGATTGCCACGCTAATTCGCTACAACGCTGAGCGCGGCGAATGCGGCCCCGGTGAAATTGATGAACTGGTGAGTAAACGTTTGCACTATATGCAAATCGGTTCGCCGCACCGCTTCATCCGTCGCCGTGGCGATGGCCGTGTGATTGAAATGGTCGGTAACCCACTGCCGAATGGCGGCTTTGTTACCAGCTTTACCGACATCACCGAACACGTCGAAACCGCGCAAGCGCTCGAAGAAGCCAATATTGATCTTGAGCAGCGCATGAACACGCGGCAACGCAAAATTCGTGAGATAAATAACGAGCTGACCGAGGAGATCGAACGTCGTCGTAAAGTCGAAGTTGAACTTAAGCAAGCCAAGCAAGAGGCCGAAGAAGCTAACGCTTCGAAAACCCGCTTTTTAGCGCTTGCCAGCCACGACATTCTGCAACCGCTGAATGCCGCGCGCTTATACCTTTCGGCCATGGACGAAACGACCTTGACCGCACATAATCAGCAATTAAGCAGCAAGCTTGATACCGCTTTAGCGTCCACCGAACACCTGCTGAGCACCTTATTGCAGATTGCTAAAATGGACCAAGGTGCGTTACAACCCACTTTCCGCCATGTGCAATTGAGTTCGCTGCTGCAACCGCTGATCCACGAATACTCGGTCTTAGCGCAACAGCGCGGTATCGAGTTGCGTACCCATTGGCGCGACGCCGTTATTTATACCGACCCGACCTACCTACGTCGCATCATTCAAAACTTTCTCTCCAATGCGGTGAAATACAATCGTGATAACGGCAAAGTCTTGCTAAGCGTGCGCCAACGCGGCGAACACCTGCAAATCGCGGTATGGGACACCGGCCCTGGTATTACGAGTCAACAACGGCACCGTATCTTTGATGCTTTCTACCGTGGGCAAAATACACGCGTCGAAGGGGTCGGCTTGGGCTTGAGTGTTGCCAAGCGTATGAGCGAGCAACTGCACTGCGAACTCAAACTCAATAGTATCGAAGGGCGTGGTAGTTGCTTCATGGTAACCGTCCCCATGGGCGCCGCAGCACAAGTATCGCAACGCCAAGCAGCGCAAGAAGAGGGAACCCCTAGCGAGCAGTTAACTTTGGTGTGCGTTGACGATGACCCAGAAAACCTGAGTGCGCTACGTGCATTATTGGAAAAGTGGGGCTGTACCGTCGAAACCTTCACCAGCAGCGCCACGGCACTGCAATACGCAAGCACCCACCAAGCACCACATGGTGTTTTGTTAGATTATCAATTAGGTGATGACGAACACGACGGGCTTACACTGGTAACAGCATTGCGAGAACTTTGGGGCGAGCAATTAAAAGGCGCACTGGTCACCGCGATGCGCGATGATCAAGTGCGCCAGCAGGCGCGCCAACAGCAGTTGTTGTTTATTGCTAAACCGGTCAAACCGGCGCAGCTCAAAGCCCTACTGCGGCACTTACAAAAACTAGCGGTCTAGGGCGCTTTGTTGAGCGACGCAACGACCTTCATACAAGCTCAATTGTGGTCGCGGCAACACCTCACAGGTACCCACGACATCGTGCTCACGTTGATAGCTCATCTGCAAATCACGATGCTCACGGATGAGCTCTTGCAGCACGTTTTCGTCGACCGTGGTAATTGAATACGCAAGGTAATACTCTGGCCCACCGCAAGGTCGATGACCGACTTCTGCCAAGCGGCATTGCTTCACAGTGTCGGCATACGCCATGCCTACTAACGAGCGAATTTGCTGATCAAGCTCAGCAATCTTGGCCCGTGTATCCGTCACTTTGCCGGGTGCCTGAGCCACCGGCTCAAGCTCAGCCTTAGGCTCCGCTGATACCTCCTCATTTGCTGGCCCACTACAGGCGGCCAGCGAGAAAAATACAAGTGCCGTAAGCGACAAATACGATGTTTTCATAGCGTGTTCCTTTTCGCTTAACGCTGCGCCTTACGACGCAGCCAAATCAATGGTAAGGCAAGCAAGCCAAGCCAAACACCAAAGCTACCTGACGACTCATCTTCGTCGCTACCGCCATCGGTTTCACGTGGATAAACACTAATGGTAATTTCATCGGTGTCTTCCAACGAGCCATCGCTGACGGTTAGCTTGAACGTTAAGTCAGTGTCAGTGCTCACTGTAGGTGCGTTAAAGCTGGTTTGTTCACCTTCTGGGCTCGACAGTTCAACGGTTGGACCTGCTGTCTGCTCCCACAGGTATGACAAGGTATCGCCATCCGGGTCACCGCTGCTTGAAGCGCTCAACGTCACCGCTTGACCACTTGGCACGCGGCGTAATGCACTGTTAGCACTTGCATTTGGTGCTGTGTTCGCGCCTTGCAGCTGCACCTCAACCTGCGCCGTCGAAGTCAATTCGCCATCAGAAACCGTGACTTGGAAGACCGCGGTTTGCGACACTTCAAGTTCAGGTACAACAAAGTTAGCGCGTGCTTGATCGGCATCATTAATGGTTAACGTTGGTCCAGAAACCTTGGTCCAACTAAAGGTCAAGGTGTCACCGTCAGGGTCGCTACTTTCACGTGCGTCGAGGTAAACCGTAGTATCGACCGGCTGCTGACCTGTCACTGGCTCTACCACCGCTTCAGGCGCTTGGTTTTCTGGCTCGGTTGCCAAAATGTCGACCTGCAGCGTCGCTGTATCTGAAGCTTCGCCATCCGAAACACTGACCTCAAATGTTAGCGTTTCGTCCGCGCTTACTTCCGGCACCACAAAGCTTGCAGTCGCAGTATTCGCACTCGCGATACTCACTGAAGTTCCGCCTGTTTGTGTCCAAGTAAAGGCCAGGGTATCACCGTCGGCATCCGAGCTTGAGCTCGCATCCAAAGTTACCGTCGTGCCTGCGGCCTGTGCACCCGTCACATCAGCGACCGAGGCCTCTGGCGGCGTATTGGTATCGACCGGATCTGGCGCCAAAATGGTCACCGTCACTTCGTCAGACGCTTGTGCTGTGCCATCGTCGACGGTCACAGTGAACGTCACCGTGGTGTCAGTGCTCACTTCTGGCGCAACAAACGAAGCTTGTGAGCTATTCGCATTGGTCAGTGTCACCACTGCGCTCGGCGCTTGCGTCCAGCTGTAAGTGAGGCTATCACCGTCGGCGTCACTCGCTGCAGCTGAGAGCGTAACCGTGCCACCTTCTTCTACCTGCGCAACCGATGCGCTTGCAGTGACCGTTGGTGCGGTGTTTCCAGCGCCGGCAACGACAGTTACCGTCACCGTACCCACTGATGTGGTTTGGCCATCAGCATCAACACCTTGATAGGTAAAGCTATCTGTACCTGTAAAGTTGGTGTTCGAGGTATATTCAAGGTCGCCGTTGGCGAGTACCGTCGCCGTACCATTACTCGGATTGCTGACGATTTGCGTAGCGATACTGCCCACCACGTCTACTTTCTGCGCTAAGAAGGCATCATAGCTCTCGGTGCCTGAGCTTACTTGTGCGTAAGTGATCCACGCACTGCCAGCGCCGTCGTAAGCGCCGTCGGTCGAAATAGTCACGGCTTCACCCGAGGTTGCTTCAGCGCTCAACGCTGGTACATCCTTGAGACTTACCGAAGCGTCAAAGTTCACCTTCACGTTGGCACTTTCGCCGGTTTCGATAACCGGGGTAAGTACGGAATCGCTTGATGGGTGCGTACCAAAGCCATCGTAGTAACGCTGAATACCAATCACACCCTGCGCTCCCACACCAGATTCAGCACCTACCGTCAGACGGTCTGGCGCAGTAGTTGGGATGTCGATGTAGTTGTAATACACCTCATCGGTGCCCAGTTTGAACCAAATCGAGAAGGTATAGGTGCGACCACTGGTCTCATCATCCCACTCACGGGCGTTTTCGTATTCCAGTACGAACCAATTATTGCTGCCGTCATCTACCCAAACATAGTTGAGCTGACCACCGCCAACATTCGGGCCGACTTCAAGATCGGTCCAGTACGGTGCCCAAAAAGCATTCGGTGGCGCATCACTTGGAATCGCTTGGTTCAACGCAACACCAGCATAGTCGCCGGTATTTGTGCCCGCACCAATAATCCCGTTAGTGGTCGCGACGAGGTTGTCGTAACGCACGCCGTCGAGGAAAATACCGCCGTCGTCACCGATCGGAACCGTGAAAATATCATCGTCACAGTCGTCGACATTACAGATACTGTTGAAGCTTTCAACGATATCGGCGAGCGGTAGCCCCGCAAAGAACATGCTATTTGCCGAGTTCATTTGCGTGGTGTTTGCCGCATCGGTTTGCGTACCTTGCCAAACAATCGTGCGGCCATCAGCGCTCACAGTTTCTTGCGTCGCCTGAGACAGCGTCTTGTTGAAAACAACGCTATCGCGGTCGAGCGTCACTTGCGCTGGAACGTCAATTTGTAAGGTCACTGCTTGACCGGTATCGCCTAAAGCGCCTAACACTTCAAGACCAAACGGCTCACCTGCTTTAGGTGAAGCTGTGGTTTCGCCGACACTGACGATTTGTGCGTTGTCCGACGTTTCCGCTAACACCGCAATCGGTAGGCGCATGATTGGATGAGAACCGGAGCTAACAAACATCAACTCACCAAACTGCCAACCCGACACACCGTAACGCGTATCAATTTCAATGCTGACGGTTTTTGATGCACCTGGGGCCAGAGTAAACGCTGCATCGTCGATGCTCGCTGACACAGCAGGATCATTAAAGGTCAAGTCCGTGGTGAAACTTACGCTGCTTGAACCTTTATTGGTTAGCGTGCGGGTAAATGTACAACCCACCGCACAGCTGTTGTTGGCAAGTGACGGCTGGTCCACTACCACAAAGCTATCTGCTGCGGCCTCCACATCAAGGCGTCCTGCACCGCCCTCAAATGGCGTTGCGGCAGAAACTTGGTTGTCGCCGCGTAGCTGATCGTTGGCAGAAGTCATTAATAACGACTTCAAGTCTTCCGCAGACCAAGCACCGTCGCTCTTATCTAATAACAACGCTGCTGCGCCCGCCACATGCGGTGACGCCATTGACGTTCCCGAAAGCGAACCGTAACCACCTGGCACTGCAGATAAGATATTTGAACCTGGTGCAGTTAAGTCAGGCTTTAAGAAGCTCGAGTCGCCGTTCGGGCCGCGTGAGCTAAAGTTCGACATCACGTCTTGCAGCGCCGTATTCACTGACTTGACCGGCTCCCGAATCGATGCGCTAGAGCTGCTGTTCCAATTGCTCGCAATGGTTTGTCCCGCTGACTGTGAAATCATCACGGACGGTAAGGTTGCACCTTCCATCGCCATAACAATCGTCGAATTCTCGTTGTTATAAACGATCATGCCAACCGCACCAGCGGCTTGCACGTTCTGTGCTTTTTCAACAAAGGTACAGTTGCCACGTGCTACGAGCACAATTTCGTTACTAAAGGTGCCTGCTGGGAACGCCGAACACGCCTCAGCATTCGCTGCGTGGTTGATAGCTAAATCGAGCGAAGCATTGATGTCTGCGGTAATTGCAAAGTCACCATTACCTGGCGTCGATGTATAACTCTGCCCGCCTACCACGACACTGCTTGAAACCACGCGGCCATGTTGGCTACTGGCGATAGTTAAGCCGTCTTCAATACAGCCTGGGCAGCCAACCGTGCGATCGCCGGGGCCATCGTTACCTGCTGCAGTGACGGTCAGTACACCAGCGTTCTTGGCTGCGGCAAAGGCCGAACGGTAAGGGCTGTTGGCCGGATCACCGCCAGGGCTGCTACCCCAAGAGTTGTTGATCACATCCGCACCATCGGCAACCGCGTCTTCAAGTGCTTGAATCAAGTTCGAGCTGCTACCTGTGCCGTTGCCTTCGGCGTCATTAAAGAGTGCTTTGTACACCATCAAGTGTGCGCCTGGCGCAATACCACTCATATCATAAGCGATACCGTTAATCGTTGCCGTCACTGGGTTACCTACCGCAGTACCCGCAACGTGTGTGCCATGTCCATCAACATCTTCTGGGGTTAACACTTCGTCAGGGCTGATCTCACCGGTCGGCTGATACCAACGCGCGACGATCAACTTGTCGTTACAAAACGTCGGAACACTAGAACAATAGTCAGGGTTGGTGGGTCGTGCGACTGCCGGATGACCATTATCTGCGAACATCGGATGATCAGAGTCGATACCACTGTCGATAATCGCCACCCGAATATCACGACCGGCGTCGGCCCGCGCACCTAGCTCATTCCACACCGCCGGTGCGTTAACCAAGTCGACCGTGGTTGGCATACTGGCGTAAAACTTTTCATCAGCATAAACCCGCTTCACACCTGGCGTTTGATTTAGACGCTTCAGCAACGCATCTTGATCGGCTACAGGACCTGCGACCTCAACCACCATGCCATTGAAGACTAAGCTCATGTGCTTACGAACTTTCAACTCTGGCAGCTTGGCTTTTAACGCCGCAAACACTTCATTTTGCTTTTGCAACAAGTGTACTTGGTAGTTTTCGACCGGCTGACTGCCAAGTTGCAGTTTGCCAACCTTAGTCACCACTGGAGAAGTCGGTTCAAAACCAGCGATACCGCCTTTATAGGTGGCGACAGCTGGATCTTTCAATTCAACAATAAAGCGCGTTACCGCATTGCTGCGTACGACGCGCTGGGCATCGCCTTTCGCTACTTTGGCTTGATAATCTTGAACGGGGGTCAGCGTTCGTTCCGGCTGAGTTTGCAACTGCTGCGCAATTGCCACCGTGGCACTCAACGAGGCCATCACTGCAACCGCAAGCGCTGCAGGACGCACTGCTTTGGGTTTATTACTCATGATCATCCTTCCTACGTATTTCTCGTCATTATTATTCGACTAACTTACCACGAAATAATAGGTACAGACACGATATTTGTGTAAAGAATGTTACAGAAATTTACAAATACTAACGCCGGCTTAACTTACGGGCGCTTCGAGTTGGAGACGTTCCGCCAGCAACACCGCTTGGGTGCGACTATAGACACCAAGTTTGCGGAAAATTGCCGTGATATGAGCTTTCACGGTGGCTTCGGTTATATTCAGTTGGTAGGCAATTTGTTTATTCAACAAACCTTCGTGCAATAGGTAGAGAACGCGATACTGCTGCGGGGTAAGGTCGGCCACTTTGCGGGCAAGCTCTTGGTCTTCATCACTGACTCGGTCCAAGCGCCCACGCACCTCTTCCGGCACCCAGGTATCGCCTTGCATGATGGCATCGATGGCTTCGGCGATTTTTGCCGAAGACAATGACTTAGGAATAAAACCAAGCGCGCCAAAACCAATACATTTGGCTACTACGCTGGCTTCTTCAGAACCGGAGATTACCGCCACGGGTAACAACGGAAAATCTTCACGAATACGGATCAGGCCATAAAGATCGCCACTGCCCGGCATATGCAAATCGAGCAGTAGCAAGTCAACATCATCGTCATCGTTGAGGGCAGCTAAGGTTGCATCAAGATCACCTGCTTCTCTGAGTTCGAGATCAGCATAATGATTCGCGAGCGCGCCTTGCAGCGCCTCGCGAAACAATGGATGGTCATCAGCAATGAAAAATTTAGCCATATCTGGGTAGCCCGTAGTTCTACTACGGGCCAAATCTCCCACATCAAAGGTAGTGATTCAATTCAGCTATTCCCCGCAGTAGAACTGCGTATATGGTCTCCTCCAACTTTGCAAGTTAAAACCGGTCGTAAGCGAAGTTGCGTTCGTATATTCGGCCTCGAGTCACAATGTATTCACTTCTAGCTCATTGTAGGGCCTTGATGTAATCCGCGCA
>NZ_PIPT01000004.1 GCF_003987395.1 Pseudidiomarina aquimaris | reverse complement strand
TGCGCGGATTACATCAAGGCCCTACAATGAGCTAGAAGTGAATACATTGTGACTCGAGGCCGAATATACGAACGCAACTTCGCTTACGACCGGTTTTAACTTGCAAAGTTGGAGGAGACCATATACGCAGTTCTACTGCGGGTACAACCTGCCATTTCAGGCGCTGCTAAGAAGATTCCGTCATTAATCCAACATCGCGATGCACGGTGATTGGCCTCGTAGTAGAACTACGGGCTACTCAAATGATGCTTTGCGTCGTAGAGCAACACATCGGCGTGGTGCATAAGTTCCTGCACGGAGTCTGCTTGCTTTGAGGGGCAGGCTCCTAGACTGAACGTCAGGGCTTCACCGATGACTTTTTCGCCGACAGAGGCAAAGTCTTGGCGGAGCTGCTCGATAATGGTGTCATGGGGCAAACGCGTATCGTGGGGTAATAAAATACCAAACTCTTCACCGCCTAGACGCCCAGAAATCGCGCTGTAGCGTTCTTGTTTTTCACGTAATAGTTGCCCGAATAAACGCAGCACTTCATCACCTGCCGCGTGACCAAAGCGATCGTTAACTCCTTTAAACTTATCGAGGTCCAAAAAATAAAGCGTAAATGTATCGCCAGACTGCAGTCGTTTCTGTGCTGAGCGCTCAAAGTGCTGGCGATTATAAATGCCGGTCAAATAGTCGTAATTTGCACGCACGCACAATTTCTCGTCGGAGCGTTCCTTTAAGAAGCCGATAAAGCCAATACCGTTGCCAAGACCAAGTAAAAACGTCGCAAAAATAAAGAGTTCATTAACCACCACGGAGCCGGTCATGGTAAATCCCGAATCACTGGCAGCTAGCGGCGCGCGGATAAAACAAAATAACCCAATCATGGCGTTAACGATTACCAGCACGCGCGGGAACACGCTCGCAGGGTGCTGTTTCAGTAGTTGATAAAGCGCGTAAACGCTGGCACTAAATGGCAATACCAATAATACCGACGCAGTGACAATCATGGTGTTGTTCGGGCCGTCACCGCTGGTGAAATGAAACCAGGTAAACACCGCACAGGTCACGATAGCTCCGGCCCACAAAAAGCTGGCTTTAATCCCCGCAGAAGCCAATTGATTATAGGAGCGAACCTCGGCCCAACAACCAATAAAAATCAGCAAATTCGCAAGCAAACGTAAGTGATCGTAGCCGTGGTATAGCGAAATGGCGTACAGGATGAACGAAGCCGCTTTGATAAACTGCGCTAAGGCAAACGCACGACAGGCAAAGTGCGATTCAGGATTGCTGACTTGATGCCAACTATACAAAGCAAAAGTTAGATTGGTTAGGCCCGTGAGGACGATAATAGTGATAATATCCATGCGAGAGAATCGGGTCCTAAATAAAGTATTCAACGAGCGTGTCACATATTAATGTTATTTTTGTTGAATGAAAACCAGCCCGAAGAGAATTAGAACGAACTAACCTGCGCAGGGAACGATACTATGAAGCTCACCATCGATATCAGCAAATACCCACTCGCCGACGACTACATTGAGCCGATTAAAGGCTTTATCGAAAAACTCAATAATCAGCTCAGCGCGCACGACGACGTGAAAGTGATCACTAACACACTGAGTACGCAAGTCTTTGGTGATTATGATGCGGTGATGAAAGCACTTAATGACTGTATTAAGTGGTCATTTGAAACCTACGGAAAGGTAGTGTTTGTGGTGAAATTTTTGCACGGTGATTTACGCCCTGATGAGTAATTCACTTTTATGCGCAAATAAAAGATTAAAAACTCTATTTTATGCGCATAAAAATGTGTTTTAGTTTGATTTTTGGCGCATAAAAACGTAAATTTGAGCACAGTGCAATGGAATTGGGAAGCTTATGCAGCGAAAACTGTTAGAAACACTAGAAGAATGGAAGGCTACACGGCAACGAAAGCCCATTTTGATCGACGGTGCGCGGCAGACTGGGAAGACGTTTTTGCTGCAAGAGCTTTTCGGTAAGTCATTTCCTAATGTGCTAAGAGTTGATTTTTTAGAAACGCCAACTGTTGCGCAAGCCTTTGCTGACTCTTTAACGCCGGCAGATATTGTTTCGAATATTGAATTGATCACTGGCAAGATTTTTAATCCGCATACGGACCTTCTCATTCTCGACGAAATAGGTGAGTGTGAGCGCGCGGTAACCTCGCTGAAGTACTTTGCCGAACAGGCGCCGTATATGTATGTCGCGGCAAGTGGTTCGAATATCGGGTTATTAAATACTTTTCCCGTTGGCAAAGTTGAGCAACATTATTTGCGCCCGCTTTCGTTCCACGAATTTCTTATGGCGGCAAATGAACCTGCGCTTCTGCGCGCCTTTGAAACACAGAATAATTCGTCAGCGGCGCACACTAAGTTAATGGAAAAACTCGTCGATTATTATTTCGTTGGCGGCATGCCTGAGGCTGTGAACTTGTGGTTTCAAATACAAGAGCAAAGCATTCTTAAACGAACACAAGCAGTTCAACAGGTGCACGCAGACCTTATTGCCGGCTATGAAAGGGACTTTGGTAAATACTCGGGCAAAGTCGATGCTAATCTCATTGCGGCAGTATTTAACGCAGTGCCATCACAACTTTCTTCAGTGATGGATGAATCTGTGAAGCGTTTTAAATTTAAGAATGTGTATGAGAGAAAATCACGTTATCAGGAATTGGAAAGCGGAATCGCTTGGCTCGAGAAATGCCGTTTAATTTTACCGAACTACCCAATTGAGGGGCGACCACGCAGCCCTCTCGCCGCATACAGAAAGGAAAATAAACTAAAACTTTTCCTGTTTGATACCGGTTTGCTCAATCACATGCTGGGTATAAATTATCAAGAAATAAAGCAGCAGGCATTTGAGTATAAGGGGTATATTGCCGAGAACTTTGTTCAGCAGGAGCTCGTTGCACTAGGTATTGACCCAACGTACTCATGGCAAGATGCGCGTGCTGAAATCGAATTCATTTTAAGTGACAAAGAAGGTCATATTATTCCGTTGGAAGTGAAAAGTGGGCGTCGCACGCGAGCGCGCTCGTTACAGTCGTATGTGCAAAAGTGCGGGCCGGTTAAGACGATTAAGCTCACTGCTACGCGAGGTTCTGGGCCAGAGGAGCGCAAGCATTTAGTTTTTCCGCTTTACTTTACTGAGCATGCGGTTCGAACTCACATAACCCCTTAAACTTTGAACACACGGAGCCAGACATCAACGGTGACCGTGAGCGACGTCAATGCTTCGGCGCGTTCGCGACCAGCGCTCGAAGCACGGTACAAGTGTGGCGTCATGCCTAGCAAATCGTGAATCACTTCACGAGAAGTTAGTTCGACGCCAAACGTGACACGCTCTTCAGTGACCAATGTCCAGGTGTCAGAAACTGGCAAACTCGCAGGCTTGTCTTTCACTTCGTCGTAGATTAACTGCTTGAGTTCATGCAGGTGATCGGGCGCGGGGTCGACCATCATCAGCCGCCCGCGGTTACTCAGCACTCGCTTGAATTCACTTTCAACTGGAAAACCGAACACGCATAACAGCGTGTCGATGCTGTTAGCAGGCACAGGAATGCTGCTGTTCGACGCGACTAACCATGACACCCGTTTATCGCGCTTGGCAGCTGCCTGCACCGCCCACTTGGAGATATCTAAGGCTGCAGCGCTAAATTCGGCGCCGCACGCAGTGGCATGGTCCAGCACGTTACGCAGGTAATAACCCTCACCACACCCAGCATCTAGCAGCGCACCACCAGGCTGCGCTAACACTTGAGTCGCCAATGCCTCCGCCAAAGGAGCATAAAAGCCTTCGCCAAGAAACCGCGAGCGCGCTTGCACCATGGCTTTACTATCGCCCGGATCCTTCGAGCGCTTGTTCTGCACCGGTAGCAAGTTTACATACCCCTGCTTCGCTACGTCGAAGCTGTGGCCCTGTTCACAGCGCCAGGTTTTATCGTTCAGTGTTAAATCTGCGCCGTCGAGCGGGCAACAAAGTTGGGAAAAAGGTGTAATCACGGTGCTCTTTTCTTGCGAAGTCGTTATGGGCCTAGTGTAAGCCAATTGCGACAAAAGCCGCAAATGAGCTGATGAATGGGCTCGCACCCGCATGCAATGCAAGTACAATGAAAGCACTACAAAAACACGGGGAATCCAGAATGTATAAAGCAAAAATTGCCGCCGCTGTCTCGCTGGCGTTATTTATGGGCGCTTGCTCTGAAGCGCCGAGCAACAACGAAGCGAACCAAGCGCCAAACGCGCAAGCGCAAGCTGCACCTGAAAGCTATAGCGCTGAAGTCATCGCCGCTGAATCAGAAAAAGCCAATCAGCTGTTTGAAGACATTTTCATGGCGAATGTCATGCGCAGCCCAATGTTCCAAACGCGTCTGGGCCTTGAAGAGAACCAAGATAAATGGGATGACTTATCCCAAGAACATAATGAAGAAGGTCTGGCGCTGGCGAAAGAGCATTTGGCGCAAGTCAATGCGATTGACCCAGCGAAGCTCAACGAGCAAACACGTTTGAGCTGGCAATTGATGCAGCAAGAACTTGAAGAGGGCATCGCCGACTATCAATGGCGTCACCACAATTACCCGGTGAACCAGATGTTCGGTATGCACTCGAGCGTAGCGGCGTTACTGATCAACCAACACCGTATTCAAGACATCAAAGATGCGGAAGATTACATCGCGCGTTTGAATGGCCTGCCGGCGTTGTTTGATCAATTAGGTGAGAACCTGAAGCTACGTGCCGAGAAAGGCATCCTGGCGCCGAAATTCGTTTATCCATATGTGATCAGCGACAGTAAAAATATCATTTCGGGTGCGCCGTTCGATGATGGCGAAGCCAGCGCACTGTGGGCTGATTTTACTGGTAAAATCGATAACCTTGATATTGATGATAGCCAACTCAATGAGCTAACCAGCCAAGCTAAAACCGCGATGCTGCAGTCAGTTAAGCCAGCCTATGAAAACCTAATTGCCGTGGTTGAAGAGCTTGAAGCGCAAGCCACTACTAAAGACGGTGCTTGGAAACTGCCGGACGGTGAAGCTTTCTACAACAACCGTTTGCAGCGCACCACCACGACCGATCTGACCGCAAACGAAATTCATGAAATTGGCCTAAGCGAAGTCGCGCGGATTCATGACGAAATGCGCGTGATCATGGAAAAGGTTGGTTTTGAAGGAACCCTGCAAGAGTTCTTCGTGCACATGCGCAACAACCAAGACTTTATCTACCCGGATACCGAAGAGGGTCGCGCGCGTTATCTTAGCGAAGCGAAAGAGATCATTGACGTGATGCGTGGTCGCCTAGATGAGCTGTTCATCAAGAAGCCAAAAGCCGACATGATCGTCAAAGCAGTCGAACCGTTCCGTGAAAAATCGGCGGGTAAAGCGTTCTATCAGCAACCATCGATGGACGGCACGCGTCCAGGTACCTATTACGCCAACTTATACGACATGGCCTCAATGCCGACCTATCAGATGGAAGCCTTGGCTTACCACGAAGGGATTCCAGGTCACCATATGCAAATCGCGATTCAGCAGGAGCTGGAGAACGTACCAAGCTTCCGTAAGTTCGGTCGCGTGACCGCCTATTCTGAAGGTTGGGGTCTGTATACCGAGAAGCTACCGAAAGAAATCGGCTTCTACCAAGACCCGTATTCTGACTTTGGCCGCTTGGCGATGGAGCTCTGGCGTGCCTGTCGCTTGGTCGTTGATACCGGTATCCATGCGAAAAAATGGACCCGCGAAGAAGGTATCGAGTACTACGTGAACAACACGCCGAATGCCCGTGCCGACGCGGTGAAAATGGTCGAGCGTCACATCGTGATGCCTGGTCAAGCTACGGCTTATAAGATTGGGATGAACAAGATCTTAGAATTACGCGAAAAAGCCAAAGAAGCCCTTGGCGAGCAGTTCGACATTCGTGAATTCCATGACGTAATTCTTGCTAACGGTCCAGTACCGCTCAATATTCTTGAGCAGTTTGTCGACGACTACATCGCGTCAAAACAAAGCTAAAAAGCACTCCGCGCAACTTCTTCGAGTTGCGCTGCTTGCTCCCAAATGGCCGCGCAGCGTTGTACAACGTGTGCGGCTATTTTTTGCGTCGCTTCCGACGCATCCTTCGCATCCGTCGCAGATCTACAGTATTTCTCCGTCAAATCAAGCAAGCGCAGCAAACGCCGCTCGAGTAGGTCAAACTTGATGCCGTTCTCGTCGGCAAAGCTTAATAAATCGAAAGCGGAAACACTGTTGACAGAAAAATTATCTCCTATGGCCATAGCTAGATCGGTGTCCAATCTTTCTACTGACTCGCCTTCATACACCACTGACACCAAGTCATAGAATGGCGTGAGGGAAAGTGAACCGTCCGCTGCAATGAAAAAGCTAACGTTCTTACCATGGGCGTCACTATTACCAACAATAAGGTTGAATAGCACCCAATCAAGCAACTTCTGTCGCGTGAGTACTGGCACCGAAGTTTTATTAGCGAAAGCAAAAAGCCTTGCAAGGCTGACACCGTCGCGGATATGACGCACATCACGACCACTCCCAAAGTTTTGCTCATATTTGTATTCGGGTGGCATATCTAATGCTTGGCAACCATCAATGATATGGCGTTTGGCGACACCCTTCGCTAGCGCGCGCCGATCAAAACGCTCGACCAGTAGAGCGGTATAGTCACCCAGCGGCAGTAGGTCCGTTTGCGCAACGTCTAGACCGACAGCATGCGCAAGTTGCATACAGAAATGCTCGTTTTGCACGAGCGTTGGGTGGTCCTTGGGAGCAAATTTTAAAATGTGGGTGCTGGCGTAATCCCCCTCAGCCAAAAAAAGCTTTTTATCTTTTATGTACAGATTAAGCTTACTCTGCACACCGGCAACTGAGAGTCGAAACTTTCCGTCCCACAGACTCATATCCTTACGTTGTTGCAAGCGCTCAACAAGTTCCTTTTCTGTGACTTCTCGTAGTTCAGGCTCGTGACGCGCTCTCGATGGTTCGCCAAAAGTAAGTGCTCCAGCAGTGTCGTGGCCGATTGCCGAGAGAATAGCGTACAAGTTGTTGCGCGAAATGTGCTGGCTGGCGAGTAAGTTCTCGAATGCTGAGCCTTCTGGGAATAAATTACGCAAAAAGTTCACTACGGTAGCACTCTCAACTTCACCCTTTTGGGCCTTGCTAAAGGTTAGATGAGGTGAAATGGGAAAACCTTTTTCGCACCAGTCATCAGCGTAACTAAATTGACACTGTTGCGCCCCCGGAAACCTGAGATCACCGACTTTGTGAGAGCGAGCAAAGACCGCAATTGCTGGAACCGTTTTAGATCCACTCATCGTCAGCTTCCTGTTGCGGCGCTACTGTTAGAGCAATGCCAAGCCCATTAAGGGCTTTAAACAAGGTTTCAGCCCGCACGGTTACGACGCCTTTTTCAATATTATTGTAGGCTTGTTTTGATAGCCCACAGAGGGCTGCAGCATCTTCCAGCGTAATACCGAGTGCTGAACGCTTGTAGCGTACGAAGGCGCCCAGCGTCTCCATATCAAGTGGTGCGTCTAGCTGAGGTGGCTGTGGAACGGTGATTGTACGAGCCATAATAATCCTACGTTAAAAGGAATAATTGCTTAAGTTGCAGCGTTCTTCTATAAATCCTATTTTTGTAGGAATATAGGTGCATAGGTTCAATAAATCAATTTAATCCTATCAAAAAAGGATTAAAAAAATTTCACCTCGCATGTAAACCCTGCCGCAAACGAATTCGTCTACACTTACAACACGAGAATAAAAAGGAACAAACTCAATGAAAATGACAGTAATTGCGGTTGCCGCAGCAAGTTTGCTGAGCGGTTGTGTGGTGTACGCCAACGGTAACGGTGGTTGGGGCGATGATGATCTCAACTATGAGAAACGTGAATTAAGCCTTGCCACTGAAGGACTCAATGAGCTTGAAATTGAAGCGGGTGCAGGATTTCTTGAAGTCTATGGCGAGCCAGGCCGCACCACTATCGATGTGGTTGCAGAAATCCACTACAAAGATGCCGATGATGTTGAACTGACGCTGAAACCAGACGGCGATGAAGCAGATTTGGTGTCTAAGATGTCATCAAGCAGTTGGGGCGACGGTAGCCCGCGCATCGACTTAGTGGTGTATATGCCAGAAGCGCTCGCACTCGACGTGAATGACGGTTCAGGCTCGATCACTATCCGTAACATCAAGGCGAACGTTGACGTTGAAGATGGTTCAGGCAGTCTCGAGATCGCTAATATTGTTGGTAATGTTGACGTTGACGACGGCTCTGGCAGCATCGATATTCGTGACATCGACGGCAACCTAGAGGTCGATGACGGCTCAGGCAGCATGGACATCAAAGACGTTACCGGTAAGGTGACCATCGATGATGGTTCGGGCAGCATTAACGTGAAGAACGTTGGTGGTTTGAATATTATCGACGATGGTTCAGGTAGTGTTTCCACCAAGAACGTGGGTAATTACTAACTAACGCGTAATCCAGCGATTGGTCAGGCGCGTCAGCCAGTTCGGTGAGAGCTTGCTGGCGCCCATCATGAGCTTGGTTTGCAGGCCGACAGGCCAATGCACGCGGGTGCCGCGATAGTGCGCCATGCGGTACACCGTGGCGGCAATATCTTCCGGCGTTAAGCGCACACCCAGCCGCTTGATGCTACCTGCATTCATATTGGTGACCATTCGAGTGCGCACAAATAAGGGCATCACGTCCATGACTTTCACTCCGTGCGGTGCCCACTCTAAATCCAACGCTTCGGTCATGCCGCGTACGGCAAACTTGCTGGCCGAATACACGGCCAAGCCAGGCTGGCCATAGATGGCGCTCGCCGAACTCATATTGATCACGCGTGCGCCGTGGTCGCTGGTGGCGGCCTGCTGCAAATAGGGAAGAGCGTGATAACAACCGGCGAGCAGGCCCCTAACATTCACATCAACAAGCTTTTGTTGTGCTTCCAGACCGCCATCGGCTAACGGGCCTGAACATAAAATACCGGCGTTATTGAACAGTAAATTCAGACTGCCGCCCGAGTGCGATGTAAAGTCATCCAGGGCTTGCTGCCAGTTATCGTTGTCGGTGACGTCCAAGACGCCAGTAACCAATCGCATACGTTGGTCATCCGCTAACTTATTCGCGAGCGCCGTTAAGCCGTCGCGATCAATATCGTAAGCACCCACACGCCAACCTTCCGCCAAGAACTTCAGCGCTGTTGCTTTACCAATCCCAGCCGCTGCACCTGAAATAAGTATTGAGGGAATAATTGTCATGAAAAGTCAGCCGTGAGAATGAGTTAGCCCATTATCGACACGCTTACAGAACAAGGTCAAGTGCTCTTTAAAGTGTAAAATATGGCTATTTAATTGCTAAGTCGCCATATTTTACTACAATAAATGCAGATTTATAGAGAGTAGCACCTATGCAAGCAGTCGCAGAACTTCATGAACTTCTAGGCGAATTAGTTAAACGTCATCGTGCACAGCGCATGAGTCAACGCGAGCTGGCGGCGCGTATTGGCTGTAGTCAGCGTACTCTAACTCGCATTGAACAGGGGCATCCGGTCAATTCTGAAACCCTGTTTACAGCACTTGCGGTACTCGGACAACTCGATGCATTCATAGAGCTTGCCGACGAAAAAGTACGCGCGGCTGGACACCTTCCTGAACGTAAACGCTCGCAGCTACATGATCGAGGACTCGATAATGACTTCTAGCGCTTACGTGTTCATCGAGGGGCTTGAAGACAAGCCGGTAATTTGCGGGCGCTTCGATTTGGACGCTGCCACGAACACGGGCCGTTTTGTTTATGGCCGTTCATACTTAGAACGGGATGAGGCGTTCGCACTTGACCCCTTGCACTTACCTCTGACGGAGCAAGTGCACGTATGCACCTTACAGCATGGTATTTTTGGTGTACTGGCCGATGCGGGTGCCGATGCTTGGGGGCGAAAACTCATCCTACAAATGCACCAAAACCAACCGCAAAATGAACTTGAGTTTCTGATTGCTGGTGCAGGCATGGGTGTTGGTGCGCTTAGTTTTAGCTTGTCGCGCGAAAAAACGAAAAGCAAATGTTCACCGAACTCATTAAATGACATCGAATTTTTACTTCAAGGTAAAAATGCCCTTCTTGCTGCCGAGCAGGTTTCTGACGAAGTCAAACAAGCTTTTATGTACGGCTCATCTATGGGTGGGGCACGGCCGAAAACCTTATTGACGCACAATCAAAACGACTACTTGGTTAAATTCAACAAGCCTGATGACGTCTACAATGTCGCACGAGTTGAGCATGCAACCATGCGCATGCTTGCTGAGCTTGATGACCTGCAAGTTGCATCTACACAGGTCGTTACCAGCAAAAGTGGTGAGGATTTACTACTTGTGCAGCGCTTTGATCGCAAACACGAGCAGGTCAGCCATCACTTCGTTAGTGCGAATAGTCTGTTGACCGAGGGAGCGGTCAATCAGCGCAGCCTAACAAGCTGGTACAGTTACGGCCAACTTGCCGAGTTATTGCGTCAGCACAGCGTTGTGGCGAGCGACGCTCACGAGCTCTTTAAGCGTATGGTTTTCAATGTGCTGATTGGTAATACCGATGATCACGCGCGTAACCACGCATGGCTTTACGCACTGCCAGCAGCGCAAGAAAAACAAGGCTGGCGACTTGCTCCTGCGTATGATGTGTTACCGATAAGTGCCTCACGCCAACATGCATTAGGTATCGGCGAAGCCGGTCGCATAGGCTCAAAAGAAAACCTACTTTCGCAGGCCTCGCGTTTCGGTTTGCAAGACTTTAAAGCGCGCCAACTCTTTCATCAAATTCAAGATCTAGTGGCTGAATGGCCGCGCTACATGGCGCACTACGGCGTGGATGAAGCTGATATTGAACGGCTAAGGAAACTAATTCCAAAACTTTAGATTGACGGTATTGCGAACTATTCGCATTTGCATTAAGATCGCCGGCATCAATTATTTCAAATTTCGCCGAAGAGGATCTTGTTGTGAAAATGCTGTCTCGTGTTGCCGTTGCTGTAAGTCTTGCGCTCGCGCCCCAGGCTTTCGCCGCTGAAATGCAAACCACCGAAGCTATGGAGCGCCTTGAAATTAAAGGTGAGCAGCAAAGTGGTTATCTAGCAAAAGAGCAAGAGTCTGCTAGCAAGCTGGATATCAGCATAAAAGAAACTCCACAAACCGTTACCGTTATTAGTGCCGAGAAACTGAAAGACTTCGCCCTTCACGATCTCAACAGCGCGCTTGAGACATCTGCGACCATCAACGTTGAACAAGTGGAAAGTGACCGCACTTATTACACTTCGCGTGGTTTTGCTGTGAATAACTTTCAAATTGACGGCCTTGGCTTGCCACTTATCAACGATAATACTCACGGCCGTGTTGATGCGGCGCTGTATGAGCGCATTGAAGTTGTGCATGGTGCCAACGGCATTATGACCGGGGTTGGCAGCCCGTCAGCGACCGTTAACTTAGTGCGGAAGCGTCCGAAAAGCGAGAACCAAGGTTACGTGAGCGCCACTGTGGGCTCCTGGAATACCAAGCGTCTCGAAGCCGACTACTCTGCGGTGGTGAACGATGCCTTCCGCGTACGTGCCGTGGTGGTTGCCGATGATCGTGAGTCGTATCTCGACCGTTACGGCAACGAGGGCCAAGTGTTCTATGCCGTGGCCGACTATGCGCCGAGCACCAACACACTGATCACCTTCGGCCACAGCGAAACCAATAGCGAAACCGACGGTAACCTCTGGGGCGCATTAACCCTCTATTACGGTGACGGTACGCCAACTAACTTTGACCGCAGCACCAACATCGCCGCCGATTGGTCAGAGTGGAATGTCAAAGAAAGCCGTAGCTTTATCGACCTCGAAACTGCATTGAGCGATCGCTGGAATCTACGCATGGCTTACAATCGTGTGCGTACTGACGAAGATAGCCATCTGTTTTATACCTACCTAGCAGACCCAGCGACAGGACTCGATCCGGAAACAGGTCTCGGGCTGATTGGTTACGGTAGCGAGTACGACTTAGATGATAAGCAAGACACTTTTGACGCCTATGTCAGTGGTAGTTTCGATGCCTGGGGGCAAGAGCACCAGTTGGTGGTCGGTGCGAACTACGCGCGTTTGGATTACATCGATACCAGTCTTTATGACTTCCATACCGGCAATGGCTTCCCAGTGATGCCAGCGCTCGAAGACTGGAATGGCAATACACCATTCCCAGAGTTTACCGATGGATTAGCCGGCAGTGATATCGAAAACACTCAAAAAGCTGTTTACCTGCAAGGGCGTTTTGCCTTAACCAGCGACCTCAACGTCTTGGCTGGCGGTCGTTACAACAGCTTTGAAACCGAAGGTATGGGCTATGGTGTGGATAACTCACGTGATGAGAGCGAATTTGTCCCCTATTTTGGCGTGACTTATGCCGTAAGCGATGCTGTCACTGTGTATGGTTCTTACACCGAAACCTTCATGGCGCAAAATCAGCGCGATGAGAACTTCGAACGTTTACCAGCCTTAACGGGCAAGAATAGCGAAGTTGGTTTCAAAGCTGACTTGTTTAACGGTGGCGCGTTGTTATCAGCGGCGTACTTTAACGTGCAACAAGAAAACTTAGCTGTCGGTGCCGGTGATGCAGTGAACCCAGCAACGGGCGTACCAGAGCCGGTTTACCGTGCCGTTGATGGTATTGAAAGTAGAGGCTTCGAGGTTGAGCTGGCAGGCGAAATTCTCCCAGGGTTGCAAGGGAATGTGGCCCTTACCTCTTTCGATATTGAAGGCGATCAGCTGGTTGAAGACTACACCCCAGAAAACCTATTCCGTAGCTCTTTGACTTACCGTCCGGCCAGCTTGGACAAGCTGAAACTCGGCGCAACCTACATTTGGCAAGACAAAATTTCACGCGTGCAGGGCACGGTGAGTGACGTTTATGCCAACGCGGGTGAAACCATCGTAACCACGCAAGACGCTTATGGCCGACTCAACTTGATGGCGAGCTATCAGTTGACCGACGCCGTGGTGGTGAGTGTGAATGCCAATAACGTCACCGACGAAAAATACCTAAATAGCCTGCTATGGGCGCAAGGTTATTACGGCGCCGAGCGTAATTTCTCAGCCAACTTAACCTATGCGTTCTAAGGCTTAGTCGACAATTATGAGCATGCGAAAAACACTGCACAAGTGGCATGGCTGGTTGGGGATCATTTTTATGATCCCCTTTCTGCTTATTTGCCTGACCGGAAGTATTCTGGTTTTCAAAAAAGAAATCGATAGCTTGTTGCTGCCGGAGGTGGCGACGCTGGCGCCTTCAGAAGCCCCACGACTGCCCTATGACACCTTGAAAGATCGTGTGAATGAGCAATTGCCAGCATACGAAATGGGTAGTTGGGAAATCTTCCCAGCCGGCCATGACGAAGCCGATCGCGTGTTTGTGATCAAAGAGGGCACCGACATCTGGCATAAGGTTCATTTGAACCCCTATACCGGAGAGCTGCAAAGCCAACCCACAGAGCCTAGCCACTACCTCACCGACTGGTTGGTCGAATTGCACTACACCTTGTTGCTGAATGACATTGAATGGCTAGAGTTTAGCTTTGCTACCGAACATTTGGGGCTGCTGATCGGCTTAACCCTGGGCTTGTTTTTGTTGTTCATGGGCGTATCGGGACTGATCATGTACCGTCGCTTTTGGGCGCGTTTCTTCACTCTGCGCTGGAACCAACGCATGTTGGTGGTGTTCAGCGATCTGCATAAAATGGCGGGGACCTTCGCCTCACCAGTACTCTTAGTCTTAGGTATTACCGGCGTTTACTACAACGGCCTAATCTTCTATGAAGAGTGGACCGAGCATGGCGGTGGTCAAGAACATCATATTATGACCGAGCGTCTGTATAGCGATGAGGTGAATATCGATACCTTGGTGGCCGATAGCCGTGAGCGCATCGATGGCTTTAAGCCAACCTACTTGCTGTTTCCGTTTGAACCCGAATTACCGTTTACCGTCTTTGGTCGCGCACCAACCGCTAACCCGCTGCTCAGTAACTACGGCAGCGTGTCGAACTACGATGCTCAGAGTGGTGACTACCTGAGCACCTACAACCTGAATGAGCAGGGTGTGGGCATGAAAACCTTGGATTCGTTCCGCCGCCTGCATTTCGGTACGTGGGGCGGACTCGCGGTAAAAATTTGGTATAGCTTTGTTGGCGTACTACCCTTATTGTTAGCTATCACTGGCACCTATATTTGGTGGCAGCGACGTAACAAACGCGCGCGGCGGCGCTGAGGGTTGACGGTCATAATTTGTCATATTGTACAATGTTAAGTACAATGATTTTGTTCTACACTAAAGCGAGGCATAATCATGACCGTCAAAGTAATTACCTACAGTGAAGCGCGTGCGTCGCTGAAAGGGTATATGGAGTCGGTAGCCGAGGATCATATTCCTACCGTCATTACCAGTCAGCGCGGGCGTCCAGTGGTGATGCTCTCATTGGAAGATTACACCAGCATGGAAGAGACCATTCATTTGCTAAGCTCGCCGGTCAACGCTTCGCGTCTAGCTGAGTCGATTGAGCAGTTTAAGCAAGGTAAGGCCTCGCAGCGGGGCCTGATCGATGAAAAGAAAGAATGAATGCGTGTTGAGCTGGACGCCCCACGCTTGGGACGACTATTTGTCGTGGGAGCAGCAGCCCAAAACGCGCAAAGCCATCAATAAACTTATCAAGTCATGTATGCGTACTCCTTTTGAAGGTATCGGAAAACCCGAACCTCTGAAAGGAAGCTTATCAGGCCTATGGTCACGCCGAATAGACCGTGAGCATCGTCTGGTTTATCACTACGAGGAGGGGCATTTGACCATTCTTCAATGCCGCTATCACTATGAAAAATAAACTGATTACGATTATTACCTTGATATGGTTACTGCCATTAACCGCGGTTTTTGCCGAGTCACAAGGTGCTGTATCCTTTGACCACAGCCATGCGGCGTACACCGATCTGCTGCAGAAGCACGTTTGGGTCTACAACGAAGGCCGCCGCTCGGTGGTGGACTATGCTGCGTTGCAAGCTGATGAACCGGCCTTGAATGCCTATTTGCAAGACTTAGCTGACGTTTCCGTCGACCAATACCGTTCGTGGAGCGAGGACCAGCAGTTGGCATTTCTTATCAATGCCTACAATGCGTTTACGTTGGAGCTGATTGTCGATCACTATGAGTCATTCGTCAGTGGTGAACGGGAGTCGATTCGTGACCTTGGTGGCTTGTTCTATTCAGCGTGGGAGCGCGAAGTGGTCGAGTTGCTGGGTAAGATGCGTACCCTCGACTGGGTCGAACACAAAACCATCCGCGTCTACTTTGATGAACCGCGTATTCATGCCGCGTTAGTTTGCGCGGCGATGAGCTGCCCGAAGCTTCGCGCTGAAGCGTACACCGCAAGCGCCTTAGATACCCAACTTGACGATCAAATGCGGACATTTTTAAGTGACCGCGCTTTGAACGGTATCGATGCGCAAGGCTTATATTTATCACGTATTTTCGATTGGTATGAAGAGGATTTCGGCGATCTTCGCGTCTATATGCGCCAATATGCCAGCGTATTAGCGGACGATAAAGCTGAGCGCGAGGCCTTGGCCGGCGACATTCGTATTCGCTACACCGATTACGACTGGCGTTTGAACACGCGTGAAAATGCGGGGCTGCTAAAAGACGCGCCGTAGGCTACGCTAAAGGTAGTCTGTTTTCCTTTTTCGTTTTCGGCTTGAATTAAGCGAGGCGACCATGCGTTACTGTGTTTTGCTTATTGTTCTGGTGTTCGGGTTGTCAGGCTGCGCATCGCCCAGCACCACCAACATGATCGGTACGGCTCGTGCGCCACTCAATGCAGATCAGGTGTTGATATACCTTGAGGAACCCATTTGCTTTGAACCGATCGCGTTGCTCACATCAACCAGCGATGCGTCTTTTGCATTTACCGAGCAAGCGAAAATGGATGCCGCGTTACAGCGTTTGCGTGAGGCAGCTGCCAAAGTGGGGGCCAACGGTGTGTTACTCAAGCGCACTGGTGAACAACAGGACGACTCCGTTTATGTCGGTACTGGGATTGGTCGCAGTAGCGGCAATTTCGGTTTTGGTATAAATATGGGCAAGTCCTTCGGCCTGATGGATAAAACGGCCGAAGGCGTTGCCATTTGGGTACCGCAGCAGTGCGATTAGCGGTCCATTAAGATGACCGAACGAATACTCTTGCCTTCGTGCATGAGATCAAAGGCATCATTAATCGCCGCAAGCCCCATACGGTGAGTGATGAACTCTTGCAGGCCGAACTCGCCAGCAAGGTAGCGTTCGACGATACCTGGTAACTCTGAGCGACCTTTAACGCCACCAAACGCGCTACCACGCCATACGCGCCCGGTAACAAGTTGGAACGGACGTGTCGAGATTTCTTGGCCCGCGCCGGCGACACCAATAATGACCGACTCGCCCCAGCCTTTGTGGCAGCACTCAAGTGCTTGACGCATCACATCAACGTTACCGATACATTCGAATGAGAAGTCGACGCCGCCGTCGGTCATTTCAACGATCACTTCTTGGATTGGCTTATCAAAGTGCTGTGGATTAATAACGTCAGTGGCACCAAGTTGCTTGGCTAGGTCAAATTTACTCTCATTGATATCGATACCGATAATGCGGCTAGCACCTGCCATGCGCGCACCGATGATAGCCGACAAACCAATGCCGCCAAGACCGAAAATAGCCACCGTATCGCCTTCCGCAACTTTGGCGGTATTCAATACCGCACCCATACCGGTAGTGACGCCACAACCAAGCAAGCAAACTTCGTCGAGCGGTGCGTCTTTGTTCACTTTGGCGAGTGAAATCTCAGGTAGCACCGTGTACTCAGAAAAGGTCGAGCAGCCCATGTAATGGTAAATGGTTTCGCCGTCTTTTGAAAACCGCGAAGTACCATCTGGCATCAAGCCCTTACCTTGGGTTTCACGAACCGCTTGGCACAGGTTGGTTTTACCTGAGGTGCAGAACTTACACTTGCCACACTCAGCGGTATAGAGCGGAATCACATGATCGCCGACTTCGACACTGGTAACGCCTTCGCCGACCATTTCGACAATACCGCCGCCTTCATGCCCAAGAATCGATGGAAAAACACCTTCCGGATCATCACCTGACAAGGTAAAAGCATCGGTGTGGCACACGCCAGTGGCGACGATGCGAACTAAGACTTCGCCGGCTTTGGGTAGTTCGACGTCGACTTCTTCCATAGTGAGCGGTTCGCCGGGACCCCAAGCCACTGCAGCTTTTGATTTAATAGATGTTTGACCTGGTTGTAATGCTAATGCCATGGGTAAGACCTCTTACGTTAAAAATAGCGATGCGCCTAGTTTAAAGAAAACATATTTGTTTATAATCTAGGTAAAATGAAATACATTATTACCTATATGAAATAATGTGTTCGCTGTTAGGCAGGGACGAGGAGTCTAAAACCCATGGCAAGTTGGGAAGGGGTGACCGAGTTTGTCGCCGTGGCGGAGCTAAGCAGCTTTACCGCAGCGGCAGCTCGGCTCGGCACCAGTGTTGTACAGGTTAGCAGAAAAGTCTCTGCACTTGAGCAGCGGCTCGACGTGAAGTTGCTGCATCGAACCACGCGTAATGTTCGTCTAACTGAAGCAGGACAGCTTTATTACGACCAATGCAAGCAACTCGTTGAGGGGCTAGAAGAGGCTGAACTTGCCGTTACGCAAATGCAGCAAGAGCCAAAAGGCTTATTAAAAGTTACCGCGCCGGTGACCTTTGGCGAGCAACACATTGCGCCGCTAGCACATAAGTTTTTGCAGGACTATCCACAGGTAAGCCTCGATCTTAACCTTACCAATCGCACACTCGATTTGGTGGAAAATGGTATTGATGTTGCGATTCGCCTCGGCCGCCTGAAAGATTCGTCGTTAATTGCCAAGCGTCTTGGCGACCGCCAGCTGTCGGTCTGTGCCAGTCCGGCCTATCTTTCCGAGTACGGCACACCGACTTCGCTTGAGCAGTTGAACCAGCATCAGTGCTTGCTTGGTACGTTGGATTACTGGCGCTTTCGGGAGCAGGGTGTGGAGCGCTCTTTGCGGCTCAATGGCCGCATTCACTGTAACTCAGGTCTTGCCTTATTGGATGCCTGTAAAGCAGGACTTGGGTTAGCGCAGCTGCCAGACTATTACGTTACCGAAGCACTTGCTCAGGGCGAGCTGCAAGAGGTACTGACCGAGTACCGCGATGCCCGTGAAGGCATTTGGGCGGTGTACACCCCCAATCGTAACCTGTCGGCGAAAGCTAGACTCTTCGTGGACTACTTGAGCCAAGCGTTCGCCTCGCCTTAACCTTTAGTCAGCAATGTACTCCAACAAATCGCCCGGCTGACACTTCAACTCACGACAAATGGCTTCGAGCGTACTAAAGCGAATCGCCTTAACCTTACCCGTTTTCAGCAGCGATAAGTTGGTCATCGAAACCCCGACGCGCTCCGAAAGCTCCGTGAGCGAAAGCTTGTTGCGCGCCATCTCCACATCTAAATTGATTCGAATAGTCATAGCGCCTCCTAGGCCTCACACCACTTCAACGTTGTTGTCGCCAAGCAAAAAGTGGAACGCCACAATGAGCATCAGAATCGGGAATAAAATGATGTTCGCGAATGAAAACACAATTGTGATCTGCGAACCTGCTGTAATGAGCGCCAAGGCTGCAAAGATCTTGATAAGTGTAGGTAACTCAGGAAAACGCACCAACAACGCAATTGCGAGCGCAAATAATGTAACCGCATAGAGTCCTAATACCAATATTGAACCAATAGCGATGGTATCGAGAAAGCCTGGCGTGGCACTAAACAAACCAAGTCCCACGGTAAGGTCAATCAGTAAGGTCGCATGGGTTAAGGCAATAAGCCCAGCCATGATAAGTAACAAGACGCCCGCGAACCCGCCATTGATTTGGTCTTTAAAGTAATTACGCAAACCTACATAGACCGTGATCTCAAGCAGGCCGATGATCAAAAATATGAGATCCCAAACGTCGAGCGTTGTGAAGTCCTCGCGATAACTCATCTCGCCAACGTCGAAGGCAAAACCAATCGCATTAATCCAATAGATCGGGAAAAGTACGGCAAGCGCCAATGCTGAAATGCCAAATAGTTTCTGTGTGCTAGTATTCATGATGATTCCTTATCTCGTACAGTTGGCGATAATTTAATCGAAGTTATTTCGTATTTCAATAATTATTTTATGAAAAACATAAAATAATTTACGCAAAAAGGTGAATCGTGATGAGTCGCTGAGGAGCAAGCTCATGAATTTAGGTGCATTTTCTTTAAGTTTGGCCGTCAAAGACCTTGATGCCTCGTTAGCTTTCTACAAAAAGCTAGGTTTTGAACCCTTAGCCGACATGAGCGAGCAAGGCTGGGCCATTCTGAAAAACGGCGAGCATGTGATTGGATTGTTCGGCAAATACATCGATGAAAACATTCTCACCTTTAACCCCGGCTGGGACCAGAACGGCAAAAACGTCGAGCCTTTCACAGACATTCGCGAGCTGCATAAGCAACTCGAAGCCGCGGGCATTGAAGTATTTAACGCAAACTTAGATGGGCCGGATAGTCGCGGTAGCTTGATGATTCGGGACCCGGATGGGAATGCGATTTTGTTGGACCAGCATCGAGCTTAAATTCTAAAGTTTTATTTGGCGTATCCAATAGACTGATGGATGGGTGTTATAACGCTCGGTCGTACAGGTCAAGTGCGGACAGTATTCGGCTTATAGTTGTGGGTTCGAAAGTCTTGGTTGGGACTTGATGTGAAATCAAGTCCCAACCAAGATAATGTTTAGGTTATGTTTCTTCGTCAGAAGTGTCGAGTAAGTAAGTTACAGGCTCTGGAAATAGTAAGCTCAAGTTAGTCTTGTTTATTTTGAACAATGGCCCTTTTTCTGATACCCGGTTAGTCTTTCCACTTCGCTTTATCAAGTGGTCCATTGTAACCAACCCGCTCTGAATTAATGGGACGAGCTGACTAAGTATTGGTGCTTTCGTGTGCGTTACATTGATAAGCTGAAAATGTTCGACACCGTCAATCATTTTACTTTCTGCATGGATCCAAAATGTTTCTGAGTGTTTTTCCTTCAACCTTTGGCGAAGTAAGTTTCCTGGCCAAATAGCCACCAACTCTGACTTATTGTACCATTCCTGCAACTCATCTTTTGTTTCGTTGTAGATAAAAGAAAGGCCCTGTGAATTTTCCCGTTGGGTGCTAACAGTGCAGTATAGTTTAAAGTCCTTGTCTCTTTCGTAACCGAACTTATTGAGAATTTCAGCGCTTCTCTTGCAAGGACTAAGCTCCCAGTTTGGAACCTGAGCGAACAACGTTGTACGGTTTTTGCCTCCTCTTCCTGATTTGATCTCGATTCCTTTGTAATCAGGCTCTTTGCTGCTATTAGCAGCGATTCCTAACCTCGATTCGATAGTGTAGCCGACACCAGTGCTTCCACTTCTCAAAGCACGCATTGGTTTCAAGGCTAATGCTCGAAGCTTATTCAGCAGATCTTCAGCAGCGGATGATTCAAACTCATGAAGCGCTCTAAGAAAAACAGCTATCGCAGAGGTTTTTGATGCTAGAGAGTTCGATAATCTAACTTTACTTAAGTTAAGCAGGTATAGTTCGTCCTTGAATACAACGATGGCTATTTGGTCTCCGGCTTCACAGTATTGTGGTAGCTTGGAGAACCACATTCTTGGATCTCCCTTTTTTGTCTTCGGTCTGTAAAGGCTTACGCGTGACCTTATCGACATGTCGTCCGATAGTAGAAATGCATGCTTCTTTACTTTGTGGTCTGAACCTTGTCCTTGATCATGATATGAGTGAAAGCCTTCTAACTCAAAGAGCGTACGAACTATTTGGGTCGCATCAATGATTGATTTATTGAGCCCTGTCTTAGTTGGTTCAAAGGTGGCGAATTCAACACCGAGTTTTGTAAGCTCTTTTTTATTTTCAGCGATAAGTTCTCGTTGTTCGATAGGAATATCGAAGTTTCGTTCTTCCTCTAAAATTTCGTAATCTTTCTCAGACATATCAAAATCGTCATCGGATACAAATTCCATTGATGGCTGGGGCAGGTTAGGTCTAGCAATCTCAGCTTTCAAAAGAGCTTCCCTAAACTTCTGCCAAGTAGAAAATCCATACTGTTCACTGAGCTTTTGATATGCTTCGGATTGACTTATGTTTTGACCTTTTCTTAATTGCTTTGCGCGTTGTTTCACACGGGAAATAGAAGGAAGAGTTTTTTTAAATGAATTCATGTTGGTACTCAGAATCAGGGTACTGTGTGAATTTGATGTACTTAGGGGGTGCTGAGGCACTTTGTCTGACAACAGGTTTCCCATTGAACCAAGTTATGCATGGTCGGGACAAAACACAGTACGCAAATCCGCCCAGACAATGCTGAGTAGATATACCAAGAATGATATTTGCAGATTTTGAAATGGCCCACTGCAAACCTGCCGAGTCTATTGATTGGCATATCTACAGAGATGATCTAAAGGGATCTTTACTAGGAAGAGTGGATTCTCTATTTAATCCATGTAAGAAAATATCGTACTACGACTTCATACGCAAGGATGACGAAGTGTGGCCAGCCTGAGCGCATAGATTACGCGTGCGGATGTTATAGGTGACTTTATTGGCGTAGGATACTTGTGATAATCAAGTCCTGTACGATAAGCGGTTGATAGAAGCTTTAGCGAGACAATATTTTAAGTCTTTAAATTTCAGAAACTTAATTGGTTGGTTCTGTGAAACACTGATTTTGCTCTATATGAAAGGAATTTCCCTGGAAAATTTCCTGTAAAATCGCTAGAATTAAAGAAAAACTAGCGGTCTGTAGTGAGGAGAGCATAATTTTGAACTATATCGAACTTTTTGCCGGATGTGGCGGCTTGTCACTCGGGTTAGAGCGCGCTGGTTTTGAACTCCTGTTCGCAAATGAGCTATCCCCTATGGCTGGAGAGTCATATGCATACAACATACTGCATGAGGACTTAAGTCGATTAGCTCAAGGCGATCTGACTCCGTCTAAGACTCTTTGGCTCAATAGTGCTTATCCTGATTTGAAACGAAGATTACGTGAGAATCCTTTTGAGTTCCCACCTCTTGTCGCGCAAGGGTATTCCGACCTGAAAGGTGCGAGCAACACCATAAGCGGCAAATTGGTAATCGGCAGTATAGTAGAGCTGAATAAGCTGTTAGAACAAGAACCAAGCTTTTTAAAATCGATTCGTAATTCCAATAATGGTGAAGGGGTGGACCTAATTTCAGGAGGCCCCCCTTGTCAGAGCTTTAGTATGGCGGGGTTGCGCAGAAAAGATTGTGATAAGAATACGCTTCCATGGGAATTTGCGAAATTTGTGGCTAAGGTTCGACCAAAAATGGCCATGCTTGAGAATGTTACTGGAATATTACGAGCTTTTCGTGATGTTGATGGCAACAAGTACTACGCATGGTTCGAAGTGGCAAAAGCTTTCGCGCAAATCGGCTATATTCCGCTTTGCCTGCACATTAATGCAAGGTTTGCCGGCGTTCCTCAGAACAGGCCAAGATTCATTCTTATGGCATTCCGCGAGGACTTTTTTAAAAAGTGGATGGGCAAAAATGAGTCTCAGACACATACTCTTCTATTCAAGTCATCAATAAATTTTTTTGAAAAGTTAAATATTATTGGGATTGAGCCACAGTATGGAGATCTTAAATATTTTGACTCGTCAAAGCCTCAAGATCGAGAGTTGATGAATGCAAGCTTTCTATATCAACTGCAAAGTATCAATGAGGTCACGGTAAGAGATGCAATAGATGATCTGAAAGAGAACCATCCGAGTTTGCAAAGTGAGTACGTTAGCTATTTGAATAATCTATTCAACATGCCCTCAGGTGAGAAACTTTTTAACCATGAAAAACGTTCAAACTCACCGACGGTACAGAGACGATTTAGAATATATCAAATATTACAACAGCTGAACGAATCAAAGGTTACAAGAAATGTAATGGACTTATTGAAGGGGCAGTGCCGTTCTTTAAGTTATGATTCGTGGATACATTTACGGTCCTTCAAATTCAAGCTGCAAAGCGGCGAGTTGGCGCACTTTGGAAGTAAAGAAGAGTTGGAGCAATATCTTTTATGTCATCCGACTAAAAAACAGACCCAAAAAGCCCTTAATCCTGATCAACCGGCACCAGCAGCTTTGTCTATTCCCGATGATGGCTGTCATTATGATGAGAGAGAACTGAGAGTATTCAGTGTTCGCGAAATGGCAAGAATACAGTCTTTTCCTGATGGTTTTGTATTCCGCTCAAAAATCACAACAGGAGGTAGGATGAGGCGCTTTGAGGTGCCACAATACACTCAAGTAGGTAATGCTGTTCCCCCGCTTTTGGCTTATCGATTGGGTATGGTTTGTAGTCAAGTTTTAAATTTTGATCGGCAACAAATAACAGTATGATTTTTAATTGAAAAAATCATTCAACAGAATAGATATCAACTTATAATCAATCTTGGAATGTGCGTTTGAAAATTAGATTTATGTGAGCTTTCTAATTCTAAAGTATACTTTTCAGGGCTGACTTTTCTATGAATCGACGGTAAAAATGATATAATCTCATGCTGAATAATCTAAACCAATTCTGGACACACTAGTTCCTATCCGCTGTATGTAATTAAGTGCATATTCGTAACGTAGTTTTGCTATTAAAGTAGCTTCTACTGCATTAGTTTGAACCTGTCCAGAGTTTAGTTCAAACTGGTAAACATGAAGGATGCCGTTGGTTATCAATCCAGCGTCTTTTGCTACGAATGTCCGCCAGGTTACTTTTTGTGTCGATGGTTTTGCTTCATCATTTAGTGGACGTAGGCCCAACGCTATAATTTTTTCATTCTCTTCGACGAAGCAGTATGACCCGCTATTTATATGGTCCCCGCTCAGATGATTAGATTTTACTTTTTCTAGTCTAAGCGCTGTGAAAGGGCGAAGTTCTTCACAATTTCCAATGAAAGCAATAGAGTTCTGTCCCGGTTGCAAATCACAAGCGGGAGTTGCACACACCCACCAGTCACCACCAATTTTAAAGATGTGACCACAATCTAACTGATGTGGTTGGGACTTCATTAACGGTAATGTAGAGACATAGTGATTGTAGCGCGTTACAGCATCCTTTTTCACTTGTTCATCTTCAAGGTCAATACCGTAGTGGGTTTTGAACTTATCTCCACTTGCGTTATCTGCGGCAACTATTCGTTTTCCAAAATTGATAATCTCATCTTCTATTAGAAACGAAATTGATTCCGATTGCCGAGAAACATGATTTTTGAGTTTAAAAGCTCTCAATAGATCAGCTTGCTGCTCAGAGACTCCTTGACCTGGAGATTCACAAATTTGATTATAAAACTGTGCAAACACATGGCTCTTAAGTAGGGAGTCATCCTCCGCTTCGATACCTATAGTGTTGAGAACATGACGGTACTTTGCGGACAGTAATCGCGAGGGAGTAGGCTTCCAGTTTTCTAATGCATTTTGAAGTTTCTGCAATAGGTTGTCCTGTCCTTTTTTGACAAAGGAAACAAAACCTTTGGAGGTTCTTAACCATTTTGAAGGGTCGTCAATTTCCCAGACAAGACCTTTAAGTGTTTCTTCTGAAAATTCATCAAGATGGTTTTTTTCAAATTGTCGAATTGTCCAATATAGAAATAGCCTTAATTCACGGCCTTTTAGTCCAACCTGTTGTCCTAAACGGTTCAATTCACTAAGCTGCCCCTCTGCTTTCATGAACTGTCTTGTTAGCTCGCTTTCATTGATACTTGGGTGGCGAATGGCTAGATACTCAGTCATTGTGAAGCAATGCTCTAACTGCCTTCGATCAAATTCCTCCGCAATTTCTAAATCATCTAATTTACCATCTAATTCATTGAGACTGTTAATTACCCCATCTGCAAATGTAGAAGTACAACTCTGCATGAGAGAAATTAAACACTCAGACATAACAGTCTCTAAATCAGCCTCACCTGTGTGAACTATAATTAGATTGAAGTGATTATTGGTTAACGTTGTCCTTAGTAGCTCTCTCGCTGTCTTACCGCCAGAACTAGCCCCCTCAAGGTTATAGTCAAGGATAAGAAGATCTGATTGATGAAGATGGTTAGCAAGTTCGATTGGTGATTCTCGTCCGGGCTCAGCTTCGTCTTTGGTGCCGGAGCTAGAAGCTAAAGCGTCATGAATATCAATTACGAATCCCGGTTTTACCTTTCTAAACTCATCTATTACCTTCTTTGGACCTTCTGGTTGCACCCTCCATGGTTTGGCTTGAGAACGGGCTTCAAGGCCTTCGTTTTGAGTCGTTTTATCAAAGTGGGAGTTTAAGACTTCCTCCCAAGTTGGATACTCATCATCGACAATTAATACTGACCTTAGGGGGTCAATGAACGCTTCTTTTACTAGTTTTGAAAAGTCAGTCAAAGGAAGCTCCTTTAAAGTCTATTACGAAGTTGGCTCCCGAAAGATATCTGTAGCTACGTTCGGTTGCATACTCTATAACGTGCCCACCGGCCATAAGATTTGCCCGACAAAGGTAAAGACCAATTCCTCTTCCCCGACTACTTTTTCTACTAAAGAAAATTTTAAAAAGGCTTTCTTGGTCGAGTTGATCGATACCAGGCCCATTATCTGATACAACAACTTTGTTATTAATTACTGAAAGTGCAATGACTGGATTTTCGATATGCGAATTGACCAACCAATAAACACTGTTATTAACTAAGTTTATAAAAACAGGTAAAATTCTGGATGGTTGCTCATACAACGACAATTTTTGAAAATCATCCGAGGCATTAATTCTGATTTGCCGCGAACGAAGGACTCTATGGAAAAATTGCTCTAAGTAACGAAATATCTCTTCACCAGAAATTTTTCTTCTTATCCGGCTTCCTGATACTTTGAGTGGAGCGAGGAATTCAAGCTGTTCACTGAGGGCTTCAAATCCCTCTTCAATCAATCTTGTGCCGTGCTCATGTCCTCCACTTTTGACCTGACGAAGTCCCTCACGAATCATCCGCTCATGGCTACTGAGTTCATGGCCTACAATTTCAACTGTTACCCCAAGTTGTGCGACTTCATTAAGCCGATTAATTTCGTCACGGAGAGCCACGTTTTCACTTGCCCCTTGGCTTGCAATGAGCTCAATATTGATGTTTTCACTCATTATCTCCAATGTATCGAGATATGATTGGAATGTATCTTCATTTTCTATATCGAGAATGGTTTGAATTTTCTTCATTTCTTTAAGAGCTGAATCGAGCTCTAATTTCCCCATCTTCACCTGCTCGACTAAGGGCATGGCTAAAGAGTGAAATACTTTAGTTCGTTCTTCAAATAGTTTTTTGACTCTTTCGCGCTCAGTTCCCTGTATCGCCTCTATTTCCCTCTTCCAATTACGCAACTTGGCTTGCAGCTGGCCAGCAAAACTATTCAGTTGTTTCTGTGCTATATCCTCGGGCTTATCAGGATTAATCGCTTGTATTGCTATTGCCCTCCGATCTTCTAGTTCTCTAACGAAATCCTGAACCAGAGAAAAGCTGTTGCGATAAGTCCTATAATCATCCTCACTAGAACCTAGTTTTGCAGGGGCGCCTGTTATGTGCAGGTCGCTAAGCTGCGCACTAATATCGTTTATCAACGATTGAAGGCGCTCAATATCTTGCTGGTTGTTGATTTCAAAACCAGAAATAACGTTGCGAGTAGTCTCTGTTAATTCAATGAGCTTTGGTAGATTAGCTTTTAATCTACTTCGGAACTTCAGCGCATTTTTCTTTGAAAGATTTTTTCTTTCTATTTCAGCTTTGGCTTTCGCATTTTTCTCTTGAATGTCCGGCAATATTTTTCTGCGAAGTTCAGATGCTTGCCCAAAGTATTCATATGCAGCCCGTCGTAGAATGTTCGCAACAAGAATACGTAGAGCTTTCGCACTTTGGTTGTCGATAAAGCCTTCTCGTCCAGCTTTATCTTTCAAGTTTGGATTATTCTCGCGAGAAATAGCTACCCGACCGAACATCCTGCGAGCATTCCAGAACTCACGACCTGCAGAGATACTCCGGCGTGTCTCAATTTGGAAAAAATCATTGTCCGTCCGACCGTATGGTAGAACCCTCAATCCATTTCTAAATACGAGAAACCCCGAATGCTGTTCGGCTAGGGCTAGAAATCTAGAGTGGTCTGCATCAGAGAGGGTTGAATTGTCGCGCTTAAGCTCAAATGTTGCCACATGTAAGCTAAAAGGACCGATGTAAGTAGTAGGGCCTTTTGGGATCCTAAAATCTTTTGGCGGATAAATCTTATAGTCAGTTCCTAACTTTTGCCATTCGCCAAAGGCTTTGATATGCCCGTGAAACACGCCGTCACCGTCAATATTTCCGCTTAAGACATGTTCCATTTCGTCTGTAATAGAGCGATTAATAGCATCTTGCTCATCTTCAATAATTGAGTTGGGGACTCTATTTGTCCACGTTATGACTTCGTAGGAGAATTGCGGGTCAAAGGCATTCTTTTCGTTTGCAGTTGCCTCGACAAATGGGTCAGTAAAAGCGGATAAAGTTGCAAAAAACTGTTCTCGAATAGACTTTATACTAGAGTTGGGTTCGATAGTCCCGAGCTGCGCTCGTAAGTCATGGTTGATGTCAGACACTAATAATGCAGTACCGTGCTGGCTTTCTCCGCTCCAAACAGACCATGGCTCGATTTGGTGTTCAGCAAAATGGGCATTAATTATAGTATTCGCGATGACCTGAGATGGCTTCTCGTTCTTTGGTGTTTCTTCTAAACTCACTCTATCGAATGTTTCCCAAGCGAGTTTGAGTCGCTCTGTACGTTTTGAGTCATTTGGGTTTCCCCAAAGATTGTCCATCAACCGCTCAAACAACTCTGGCAAAAATTCAAAAAGCTGCCCGGGCTCTTTAAATTTAATAACTGGTACTTCGATATCAGACAAAACCAAGTAAGGATTTTCGAAAATTCGCCAGTCTATTAAAGCGGCGACAAAATTATGTTCTTTTCGTTTGGTTACAAGAAGTAGGAGAGGGCCTAAATTTGCAGAAGAGAGTCTGCCGATTCCTTTTTGACCCTGTTTAGTCCGTTTGGGGAGTCCATTGCGATCTGCTTTACTCTCAACTGATTTATCAAATTTAGAGGTTGTTCCTACAATCAGCCAGCGGTTTTCGAACTCTTCGAAGCTCATTCCATGGCCGTCATCAAATATAGCGGCGACCGGCTCCGGATCATCGAAGATATGCAGACTTACGTTGCGAGCATAGGCATCATATGCGTTTTTCCATAATTCTGAAATTGCTGTGGGACAGTCAGCAATTTGCTCTCGGCCTAAATGGTCAACCGTGCGAGCTTGAGTGCGAAATGACAGAGTTTCAATCATAGCGCTTCTATTTTATTTTTATACGAATATTCGCACACTCGATTAGCCTCGTTCAAAGAAGTAGGAGTTAGAAGGTTATTTTTAATATGTTGTATCAAGTGCTTACCAAGTTCAACAGGAACCGCATTCCCTATTTGGCGGCCCGCCGCAGTTAATCCACCCCAAAAAGTAAAGTTATCTGGGAAGGTTTGTATTCGCGCCGCATGGCGGAGAGTTATACCATGATGCTCTGTCGGGTGAACGAATCGACCTTTTGACGGATTAATACATGCAGTAGTCATCGTAGGCGCCGGTTGCGATGGATCGATGCGACCATAAACGTCTTTGTGTCCATCATGATTTTTGTGACATGATAGAATGCGACCTGAGTCCTTTCTGCTCCCACCATTAGGAGGGGTGCGCTTAAAGGCTTCAATTAGTTCTTCACCATGATTCATGTGGATGTCGTTTATATCTTTCTGGTTGGTCGGGCGGAATACTTCTGCACATGTTTTCCACAAAGATTTCCCTTTTACCGGTTTTTTGGGATCACAGTGCGTTGACTCAGGTGGCCAGACGAAATCAGGCTCATATTCCGAGCTTTTGACACCAAGAATAAATACTCGCTTTCTTCTTTGAGGTAAACCGAAATCTCGTGCGTCAAGGAGGGCTGGATCATATAAGTGATATCCGGCCTTTTTGGCTTCACTATAAAATTTCTTAATGTAAGGTTCATGTCTTTCCCAAAGAATGCCAGGGACGTTCTCCATAAGAAACACCCGAGGTTGAAGTTCTCGAACGAAGTCAAAGTAGGCTAGAATCAACTCATTTCGTGGATCTCCGACTCCAGCATCGAGAATTCTATGTGCTGAAAAGCCTTGACAAGGGGGCCCTCCTAGCAGGAGGTCGCAAGATTTACTTTTAAATCGTTGTTCTTTGATTGTTTTTGGGCAGCATTCCAATATGCTTCGGTCGAATACGAGAGTATCCTCGCCGCCTTTCATACGGAGTATGTTACTTTTGTATGTCTGGACAGCGAACTTGTCATTTTCTATTGAGAAATCGATTGAGAATCCTGCCAAAATGGCAGCTAAAGAGAAGCCGCCAGCACCAGCAAAAAGGTCGACTGCGATGAGTTCCGTCTTCTTCATTTTCGTCTCGCATCCACTTAGGCTTAGACTCGATGCTTGTTGTTAATTGTTAAATGCTAGTTGATGATAAATTATTGTGATTGCTACTTCAAATCTCATGTTTATGGGAAATGTAATTTAGCAACGCCCTTAACATTTTGTCAGGCTTATTGGCCTATACAAGAAATAGTCTTTTGAACTTTATCTAGAAGCTTCAAATTAAGTGCGGAAGTTAGATTAGGGAAGCTGCGAGTCACCCTCGACTCAGCACCTTAATCAAATGCCACCCAAACTTAGTCTTCACGGGCCCATGCACCTCAAGCGTGGGCTTGCCGAAGACGACTTTATCGAAAGCTGGCACCATCTGACCGCGGCGGAATTCGCCTAGGTCGCCACCTTTTTTGCCGGATGGGCAGAGTGAGTGCTTGCGCGCGAGATCCCCGAACTTTTTGCCTGCGGCGAGCTGCTTCTTTAGCTCGGCGGCTTCGGCTTGAGTCTTAACGAGAATGTGTAAAGCGTGGGCGCGGGCCATTGCAGGGGCTCCGAGTTTAGCGCGTCAAATGCCAGTCTTGCAGTTGTTGCGTCTGTTTGATGCGTTCGCGTTGCAGGGTTAGTGCCTCGAATACGTCATCATAATTTTTGTTGTCAGGTGCTAAGTTAGGCAAAGCTAAATTGGCTTGCGTAAAAAACTCGTCACGATGCTCGTGCCAACCTGTTCGCCACCAATCGACGATGAGGACACGCGCCTGCACCAAGGTCTGCTGGGTGGGGAGTTTATCTGATTTCTTGGAATTGATCTCGGTACGCGTCGGTAATAAGTTCCACAAATCATTGTTTGGCCAGCGGGCAAAGGGGAATGCATGATCAACTGCATAACGCTGACGCCTTAAAGCGTTGCCAGACCAACAACAGTCAACACCCTGTTGTGCCAATAAATCGTCGACTCGTTTGCGCACGCGGTTAGTGCTGCGTTCAGGGTTTTCCCAACGCAGGGCATTCAAATAATCAGCAAGAGTGAATCGTGATTGGTTGCGTTGGTACGACGCCATCAATTGACTCCACTCGCTAATCAACGCCGGTTCTATCCAAACGCTGAAACGTGAGAGAGCGTCCCAGATCGCACGCGGCACGTAAAATGTACCGAGAGATTTGAGGAATTGGTAATCAAGCACCAAGGACCCCTGCGGTTTTTGTGTACGTGCAAGTTCAACGCCGAATACTTCAGTTTGAGTGCCTGGCAAGGTGATGTATTTCGCCGGCATGTTTTTAATCGTGGACGCTATATCCTTTAGCGTGCGGTAGATGTTGCTTGCTTGCGTCGGGTCAAAATAACAAGCGCCGATATAAAAATCGTTGGCCGTCATGTCGGAAAGTTGGCCCCAACCATTTTCCTTAACGAAGCCAAGTCCGCGATTACTGCTACTTTGTTGCAGTTGGTAGTGGTCGAGCAGTGGCTTGTAGAGCTTAAGCCAATACCAAGCGACCAAGCCCATCGGTAGTTCGACGTGAGTATCTGTTTGCGTCATCACTGCACCGGGGTGGCCTTCGGCGATGCGCAGTAAGGTGCGCAATAACGCAACCTTATAAGTAGAGGCCTTGGCGTCGTTTACGACAATGTTACGCAGCAATGGAAAAGCACCTGTGCCGTCATCGGGCAAGGCAAGCAGCACCGTCTCCCATTCCACATCCGGTCGTTGCAGTTGGTCGGCTTTTGGCCGCAGAACCCGAAAACTCAGCCCTTGCTGCTGCGCATAACCGGCGAGTTCGTCGGCGGATACAGGGTGCATGGTACGTTCATCGGGGCTGGCGCCGTGGCGCAGCGAGACGACCATTTTGCCGTTGGGCTTTAACAGCGAGCTGAGTTTGCGGAACGCGCGTTGGCGCTTTGATGGCGCGATGTGCATCCAAACGGCGCTGAGCAAAATGAGGTCGAACTTGGTCTGCAGTTTCTGTACACGGTTGAGTTCGGGCAGGCTGTCGTCCAGCCAATGGATAGGGTTACAACCTTCAGTCTGAGTGACATCATACTGTTGCGCGCGTTCGCGCAGTGCGTCGGCAGGTTCGACAGCGACGACCTCAAAGCCATGACACGCTAAAAAGCGCGCGTCACGACCTGAACCAGCGCCGACATCGAGTGCCATACCGGCGCTCGGTAATTCGTCAAACCAGTCGCCATGCACCGATTCAAAATCAAGGCTGTCATACTGGTCAGCGAGTTGTTCTGCGTTGCGGTTGTAGTAGATGATGTTGTCGTCCATCCGTCGACGGCTTCTTTTGTTGTGCGAATAGTCCTCACTATAAAGGCTTTTCTGTACAATGGCACCCGAAGACCTTACAAAAACTAGGGCTAAAACTTGCGCAACGCCATAAACTGACGCACTATTTGATAACTGACGCACCTACAAGGCTTTTGTAGATGGAAAAACTGGTCCATCCGACACACTGTAATGACTTTAAACAAGCGAGTCTTGGTTTCGTCTGCGCAATGTTAGCGTTGGTACCGATGTATCTATTCAAAGATGTCGATTGGTTAAGTGGTCCTCACCTTTTTATTAGCGCTCATAATGTACTCGAAATCATCGCGATTGCGGTGGCGGTGCTAATTTTTTCCGTCGGCTGGAATACCCGAACGTTTATCAAAAATGGCAACTTGCTGGTGTTCTCCTGTTTGATGCTTGCCGTTGCTATCTTTGATTTTGTGCACACATTTTCGTATGCGGGAATGCCGAGTTTCATTTCACCGGCGGGGCCGGAAAAAGCTATCAACTTTTGGCTCGTGGCGCGTTTATTCTCGGCGCTGGCGCTTTTGGTGCTTGCGGTAGCGCCCTGGTGGCGTATGCGAATGCGTTGGGATTATGTGTTGCTGGCTGGCGTGGTTGTGCTGGCGGTGGCAGGCAGCCTTTTCATGATTTTCTTTCAGGGGCAGTTGCCGTCAACTTATATTGAAGGGCAGGGGCTGACCGGATTCAAGATTGCTAGCGAATATGTACTCGTAGGCCTCTTTTTACTTGCGGCGATGTTGTTCAGTGTGGGTTTGCGAGGCCCCAAAACAACTGCAAACATCAGTGCATTGGTCGTCTCGTCGCTGTTAATGGCGGCGAGCGAGATCTTCTTTACGCTTTATCAAGAAGTGACCGACACCTACAATTTCTTTGGTCATGTTTATAAGATTCTGGCCTATGTATTTTTGTATCGCGCGATCTTTGTCGAAGCTGTTACACGGCCTCACTTGGAGCTTGCCGAGGAAGTCGCGACGACGCAAAAGCAAGCGGAGGACCTCGCTCATCAAGCTCGCCTAAATGAGAGCTTGTTAGAGCTATCTAATATTGCATCTGAGCATAATGACGCGCGCTTTTTAGCCTATGCAGTTGAGCATGCGCGGTATGTGGTGCCGTCGGCAGGGGCTGCATTGTATTCGGTTACGAATGATGCACTCGAACTATTGGTGGACAGTGGCGATGCCAATAATGCGTTGGACTATGTTGATTTAACTAAGCTAAGTCGGCGTGGCAACTTCTGCGCAAATGCTGGTGAGGTGCACGTGCTTGCGGTGCAGTCCAAGTCTGACGAAGGCAGCCAAAAAACCATTGTTCTACTGGATCCTGGTCGTCATTTCAGCGCGCGTGACACGCAAACCCTTACAGTTTGGTTGGAGTCGATTTTGACCTGGTGTGTCAGGTTGGAACAAGAGCAACAAGTGAACCTACTGAGCTTGGCGGTAGAGCAAAACCCGAATCCTATTTTTATTACTGACATTGATGCTCGGATTGAATATGCCAATAAGGCGTATTTTGCGTCGAGTGGCTATTCTCCTGAAGAGCTCATTGGTCAGGACCCGAAAGTTACCGGTTCAGGACGCACACCAAAGAGTGTTTTTGCTGATTTATGGCGCAACATTTTAAATGGAAAGCCATGGTCGGGTGAGCTTATTAATAAGCACAAAAATGGTGATGAAGTGGTCGAAATGACTACCGTGTTTCCGCTGAAAGACCGCCACGGAAATAATGTTAAATATATTTCGTTCAAAAATGACGTGACCAAGTCGATTGAAAACGAGAAGAAGATTCATCAGCTTTCGTTTTTTGATCAAATGACCGGCTTGCCGAATCGTAGTTCTTACCAAGCCAACTTTGCCGCGTTAGGAGGCGAAGCGCAGACAGGTTTATCAGCGTTACTTTATATCAACCTCGATAACTTCAAGCTGATTAACGACGCGCTGGGAATTGAAGCGGGGAACCGTGTGCTCTGTATTGTCGCCGAGCGGCTGCAACGTTTAGCACAGCATGACTGTAAGGTTTATCGAATGTCTGGTGATGTCTTTGCCATGCTGCTCGAAAACAGTGATATTCGTGCGGCAGGCGAATGGGCGGTTAAAGTGTTGAACACGGTGCGCGCCCCGATGCGTCTTGGCGAGCAACATACTATGGTAACGGCTTCCATTGGCTTGGTGGGTTTTGCAAATAATAGCACCAGCGCCGATGAAGTTTTGCAGCATGCTGAAGTCGCAATGTATGAGGCGAAGAAGAAGGGCCGCAATAATTTCCAAGTCTACAGTGACAAGCTTCATGCTGGGGCGTCAGAGCAGCTTGCATTACTGAGTGCCTTGAACTTTGCTATGGAGCGTCAGGAGTTTTCTCTGGCTTTTCAACCGCAAGTGGCCATGAAAGACCGTCGGATTCTTGGAGTAGAAGCGTTATTGCGTTGGCACTCAACTGAGCTAGGTGAAGTGTCGCCAGGCCAGTTTATCCCGTTGGCTGAGCGTAGTGGCTTGATCGGTGAAATCGATAAGTGGGTGTTTCGTGAGGCGGCTCGGCAGGCGCGAATTTGGCAAGATGAAGGGCTGCATGAGGTTGTGATTTCGGTGAACTTGTCGGCGAGTCGCTTTGATGAGCCTGACTTGGTGGAAAACTTGCAGGCGATCGCAGAAGAGGAGCGTATCGCGCCCGGGACGATTGAATTAGAGCTGACCGAAGCCGTTGCATTGCAGAATCCTGAGCAGGCGCTTATCACTATTAGCGCGTTGCGTGAGGCTGGATTTCGCGTCGCTTTAGATGACTTCGGTACCGGCTACTCGTCGATTAGCTATTTGAAACGTTTTGGCTTTGATAAGTTGAAAATTGATAAGTCATTTATCGACGACCTGACGATTGAAAATGCCACCGATGTCGCAATCGTGCGCGGCATTATCGCACTTGCCAAGAGCTTAAAAATGGCCACTGTCGCCGAAGGTGTCGAAACAGAAGAACAGTGGCGCTCCCTGCAAGAGCTGGGCTGCGATGAAGTTCAAGGCTACATCTTCAGTCGCCCTTTGCGCCCTGATCAGCTTGCGGAATTGTTGTCGCACTCATGAACCATCTAAAAACCGGCATCTATCAGCACTACAAAGGCCCCGAATACGAGGTGCTAGACGTGGTGCGGCACTCTGAAACCGAAGAAGAGTTGGTGTTGTATCGGCCTTTATATGGTGAGCGTGCGCTCTGGGTGCGCCCCTTGGCTATGTTTGTGGAGAGCGTCGTCGTTGATGGCGCGCAAGTGCCACGTTTTCGGTATGTGCGGGAGGCGTGATGCGCTTACTTCTTGGAGTTCTTTTTTTGCTTTGTACTTCGGTGGCTGCGAATGAAGTCGACCATGCGGCGCTAGTCGAAGACTACGTGGCGGCATTCAACGCACAAGACTCCGCAGCCATGGCGCGTATGGTCACAGACGACGTGCAATGGCTGACGGTGAAGGGTGATTCGGTGGCGGTGGAAACCGCTGGCCGCGTGGCATTGGTAAAGGCGATGGACAGTTACTTTGCTTCGTGTGCTTCGTGCCGCAGTCGATTGGTAGATGTGCAGGTGCTAGGGTCGCGTGTGTCGGTGATTGAAGAGGCCTCGTGGCTCGCTGGAGATGAGCGCCGTGCGCAGTCGAGCATTGCGGTGTACGAATTCGAGGGTTCGCTGATCGCGCGCGTTTATTATTTTGTGAGTGAGTAAGCAGTATTTTGCTTGCATTAGAGAGGGCAGCCCTCTTTGATCTAACCGTTGCCGCTGCGCATATTGGAGCTAGGGACATTTTTCTTCGGAGGTTGTATGTCATTAACGCACGAAGCTGAATTTAGTTGCCCGTACTGCATGGTGGTAAATAGTATTGAAATTGACCCAGTGAATGACGTGGGGCAGCAGCAAATCGTGGATTGCCAGATCTGTTGCCAGCCGATTGAGGTTGTTGTGGTCGAGTCGGGCACCGGTGAATTCGAGGTGCTGGCGCGTACAGACGACGAATAATAGCCTACGCGCTAATCATCCCATAGCGGACTTTCTCGCTTCTGCAGTATCACTAGTTGTAGGTCGAGTGCTTCGGTAATTTTGAGAAGTGTGTCGATCCGTGCCTCACCTCTGCCCTCAAATCGCGAGATCACCGCCTGCGTCGTACCAACTTTCTCCGCCAGCTCGCTTTGCGACCACCGCAAGGCCTTGCGCGCCTTTCGCACCGCTTCAGCTATATCTTTCGAATCGTTTAATCGCATCTTTTATATCCTTTTGTGTATGAAAAATATACATTAATCGATATAAATAGCAAATAACGCTAAGAGAGGGCTGCCCTCTCTTTAATAGTCATCCCAATAAGGGGGGTCGCCGAAATAGCCATCGACGAAGTCGAGGAAGGCGCGGACTTTGCTGGCCATGAATTGGCGGTGGGCGAAGATGGCGTAGAGTGCGATAGGCTCTGGTTCGTAGGAACGTAAGATGGTTTGCAAGCGACCGGTGCGCAGAGCTTCGCAGGCGATAAAGGTCGGTTGCAACGCGATTCCCGCACCTTCGCAAGCAGCGGCAACGAGTACGTCACCGTTGTTGCTGCGCATCACCTGCGCGGCGGCCGGCACGAATGACTCGTCCATGTAGCTGTAGTGGAGGTAACGATGGTCGCGCAATGCGGCGAGGTCATGCGGTTCGCCTTGTTCAGCTATGTATTGTGGAGCGGCGCAATAGACCAAACGCACGGGGGCGAGGCGCTTAGCAATCAACGATGAGGACTCCAACTTACCGATGCGCAGTGCGATATCAAAACCTTCTTCGACAATATCCACTTTGCGGTCATTGAGCTGCAGATCTACTACGACCTCAGGGTAAGCTTCTTGGAAGCTCACCAACAGCGGCGCTAAATGGCGAATGGCGAACGACACTGGTGCACTGATACGCAACACGCCGCGGGCGCTTTGTTGCAGGCCGGAGAGTTGTAACTCCATGTCGTCAATGTCGGCTAGAACTTGCTGCGCCCGCGCAAAGTAAGCGCTGCCGGCCTCGGTAAGGTGCTGGCGGCGCGTGGTGCGGTTGAGCAAGCGCACGCCGAGGTGTTCTTCGAGTTGGTTTAGCGACTTGCTCACTAATTGCGGCGAAACCTCAAGCTTTTCTGCAGCTTGCACGAAAGATCCCTCATTCACGACGGTCACAAATATGCGCATTGCTTGCAGTCTATCCATGTCTAACTCTCGTTATTAACTACTCAATGTGGATAATAAAGCACGAAATACACTATTAATCTACCTAAAAGCAAGTAGTAAAGTACCTCCATCAACTTAATGGAGGCATTTTTATGAACAATTCAAAATTACACACCATCTTTAAATCAGACGCAGGCATCGGCGCACTTCTCTTACGCGTACCTGTTGGTATCATCCTGACTGCACACGGTGCGCAGAAGTTATTTGGCTGGTTCGGTGGCTACGGGCTCGAAGGAACTGGTCAGTGGATGGCAAGCATCGGCTTGGAGCCAGGCTTTCTAATGGCATTGCTAGCTGGCGCAGCTGAGTTCTTTGGTGGCTTGGCGTTGATCTTAGGTCTACTCACACGTCCAGCCGCGTTGGTTTCAGCGTTCACCATGGTGGTCGCGATTTTCAGCGTGCATGCCAGCAACGGTTTGTTCATGGCCAATAACGGCTATGAATTTGCGCTAAGCTTATTGGCAGCAACTGCTGCCCTTACGGCTCTGGGTGGCGGACGTCTCTCGCTCGACAATGCAATTGCCGCAAAAATCACCCAAAAGTAAGTAAAGGAGATCATCATGGCACAACATCAAGTTCTGTTTGTGTCGCACGGCGGGGGCCCTTTGCCCCTGCTTGGCGATCCTCAACACCAAGAATTGGTGGCCCAACTGCAGGGCATCAGCGAGCAACTTGAAAAACCTAAAGCTATCTTGGTTGTCAGCGCACACTGGGAGGCCGAGACGCCAACGGTAACCACCGCGGCGAACCCCGGATTGTTATACGATTATTATGGTTTTTCGCCTGAATCGTACGAAATTCAATACCCTGCGAAAGGCCACCCTGCCTTAGCGCGGCAGGTTCTCACAACGCTGGAGGAGCACGACATTGCGGCAACCGCTGATGACCAGCGCAGCCTAGATCACGGTGTTTTTGTACCATTGAAGTTAATGTATCCCGCTGGCGATATTCCAGTAATACAAGTGTCGCTATTGCACAATTTGGATCCGCAGCAGCACATTGCCTTGGGCAAAGCCTTGGCCGCAATAGACCACGAAGGTTTGTTGATCTTGGGCTCCGGCTTTTCATTTCACAATATGAAGGCGTTTTTCGCGCCGCAAGACCCAGAAACAGAGAAGCGTAATTTAGCGTTTGAGAACTGGCTTAAAGACACGCTTACGCGCACCGACATCACAGAAGAAGACCGCAAACAGCGCTTAATTAATTGGGCTGACGCGCCCGAAGCACGCTTCTGTCACCCGCGTGAGGAACACCTAATGCCGCTGTTAGTATGCTACGGCGCCACAGGCCGTCCCGCCGACTTTTACAGCATGGCGCGCACCCTCGGCCGCACCGCCGGCCTGTTTTATTGGCCCGCATAAGAGAGGGCTGCCCTCTCTTATGCAAGTGCGAGATGACGGAGGGGGATGTCAGAGGTCGGCGGCGATTTCGAGGCTGCGCAGACGGGCGCGGTGGTCGTAGGCGTGGCAGGTGAGCATGAGTTCGTCGACGCCGGTGGCGCTTACAAAGTCGCGTAAATAGGCGTGAACGTCTTCAGGGACGCCCCATGCGGTGTATTTCAAGGCGTGATTGGCACCGGCTAAGGACACCGGATCAACGACGGAATGAATGTCATCCACGGGCGCGGGCAGAGGTCCGGGGTTGCCTCGGCGTAAAGCGACAAATTGTAGCTGCATTGAACTCATCAGGCGCGCAGCCTCTGCTTCAGTATCGGCGGCGAAAACGTTGACGGCAGCCATGGCATAAGGCTTCGACAGGTACTTCGAGGCTTTAAATTCGCGACGATACACATCCAAGGCGGCGTGCAAATGGTCGGGCGCGAAATGTGAGGCGAAAGCGTAGGGCAGCCCTAAAGCTGCTGCCAGCTGCGCGCCATACAAACTCGACCCCAAAATCCACACCGGCACATGCGAGCCCTGCCCAGGCACAGCGCGAATGAAAGCGTCGTCAGCAGCGTCATCCAAATAGCCCAACAATTCTCGTACGTCGTCGGGGAAGCTCGAAGCCGAATTGTAGTCACGGCGCAAAGCACGCAAGGTCGCGCCGTCGGTACCAGGTGCTCGGCCTAAACCCAAATCCACGCGGTCACCATACAATGCCTGCAAGGTGCCAAACTGCTCCGCGGCAACTAAAGGTGCGTGATTCGGCAGCATAATGCCGCCCGCACCAATCCGAATCGTCGATGTCACACTGCCAATATGCGCCAACGCCACAGCTGTAGCGGCACTCGCAATGCCAGTCATGTTGTGATGCTCGGCCATCCAAAAGCGCTTAAAGCCCCAACGCTCGGCATGCATGGCTAAGTCACCAGAGCGCTGCAACGACTCGGCTGCAGAAGACCCCTGAACAATAGGCGCAAGATCTAAAATCGACAGTGGTACCACACGGACTCCTAACTTAAAGTATTACGCAAAACATGACCCCGAAACCTAGGATTTCAAGGGTCACTCTTTAAACTCCGTCTCCCCCGCCCGGGCTTGGCCATCGGCAGAGCGGGTAAAACGCTTGTCGGTCCGCTCGGTATAATCCATCAGCAAAATGGTCAAATAAATCTTGGTCGGCAACGACAACACCACGCCGATTGCGCTCATTGCCGCCCCCAAAATAAAACCGCGATGGCCAATGTCATCACTGGCGAACGTAACCGCCAAAACTATATGCCCGCAAATAAGCAGCACCACGCCAAGAATCATGGCAGTTTTCAACAAGCGAATTTGTGTGGCTTCCGTCATGACAACTCCAACTGAACAACCCATTTTTTTGCAGCAAATCAAAGCTAACTTAGAACAATGCTGCAAAAATCTCTATACTGAACTCTACAAGCTTCTGAAATTAAACGGTATGACTAAATACTTCACACAATCAGCCGCGAATTTAGCCTACTTCGGCATTCTGTTGTTCTTCGCCGCCATCACTTTGTTAGGTTTTCTAGATATCGTCATAACGCCGGCCAGCATGCTCATGAATGTGATTTCTGATTACATGCTCATCGTCTCAGCTGTGGCGTTTTTAATTCTGTATGGCTTATTTCGTTGGCGTACGCCGAAACAGTTGCAATTCGTAGGTCCTATTTTAACGTCACTTGGAATCACGGCTTTTATCATTTTACAGTTGGTGGTCTGGGGAGTTTTGCCGGCACCAGAAGCGGCACGATTTAGTAATCCATTTACGTTGGCGTTAGCGTCGGTGATGCTACTCACATTTTTCCTAGCACTAACGATTCGACATAATTATCCATATTTAAAAATAGACGCAAGCTGGGCCACACTGCGGCTATTAAGTTTTATTATTTTGCTCGGCGTGTTGGTTTGGTACGCCATGAGCGCGCGTATTGTGTACCTTGAAACAAAAAACGCACTAACGAAAATTCAGTTAATCGGCAATATGATCGACTCACGATTTATTGATCAGATAAAAGCACTTGAGCGCATCAAGCAACGTGTCGAGCGAGCGGATACTTATGCAACAGATGAGTTGCTTGCAACCGACATGCCCGCCTACATTACTGACTACGAAATTATTGAGGGGATGCTCATCCTAGACGAGCAACAGCGCCCTATTGTTACTTCAGCTTTTGCTGAGCCTTTCTGGCAGTTGCATATGCGCACCAGCGAGGGTATTAAGAACTGGCTAGCACAGCCAAGTGAGACAACACGCATTGCCGCAAATGGTAGTTCGCTGAATACGCAGACGCCAATTGTCATGATGGCGGTGCCGCTGAAGAGCAAAACGGATGCCAAACAACTTGTCGCGTTGTTAAACCTAAATGGGCTCGTGGCTGCCGAATACTTGGACTATTTAAGCGCAATCAAAACCTTTATGGCGTTCAATCCTGAAGTCCTCGTTGCCATGCAGGGAAGTACCGACGGTACCTATACTTTACATCGACTACAGCAAACGTATCCCCATTCGGTCAATGACAAAGTGACCCTTATCACGGGTATTGAGCACGATTTTTATAGTGTATTAATTGACTATACACCGTTACACGAAGCAACGCGTTTACAGCAAATGTTGCTCTGGCTCACAGGTGCTTTCGCGTTCATCTATATTCTTGCCGCAGATACCACCAAACGCTTACGTGCTGAGAGTAAAAAGCTCGCCAGTATGGCGCGTTACGATGAGCTTACGGGCTATTTGCGCCGTGATGCATTCAATCAAGATACGCAATCGATGATGATCGATTGCGAGGGTTGTCGGCGCGCTGTGCTGTTTGTCAATCTCGACAAATTCAACTCGATTAATGATGGCCTTGGCCACCGCATGGGGGACCATGTTTTAAAGCTCACCGCCCAGCGCATTCGGAGTGCGGCGCAAGGCGCTGATGTTTTTGCGCGTTTCAGTAATGACGAGTTTATCGTCTATTACCGCGATACAACTGCGCATCAATTAAAAAAAGACGCCGCGGCCGTTATTAAGGCCGTTGCAGAGGTCTTTGCCGTTGAGGATTTGTCGGTACATCTTACCGCGAGTATCGGCATCGCAGTGGCTACCCAAGCACAAATCGACACCGAGCAATTGGTGCAGTTCGCTGACATTGCGATGGACAAAGCCAAAGCTGCGGGAGGCAACCAATACGCTATTTATCAATCGGACATGCAAGATAGTCATGAGCAATTGGTGGCGATTCGCACGCAGTTGCAGGTTGCTATGAACCAAGATCAGTTAGAGGCCTATTATCAGCCCATTTTCAGTGCCGAAACGGGGCGCATTGTCAGCGTTGAAAGTTTAGTCCGTTGGCGTAAAGATGGCAGCTTTATTTCGCCGGCCTTGTTTATCCCTATTGCCGAGCAAACCGGGCAAGTGATTCAGTTGGGGGAGCAAATGCTACAAAAAGTCATTCGCGATCTTAGTGAAAACGCCGAGCTGCAAAAATTGACGGTGGCGGTCAATGTTTCACCACACCAGTTGGCACGCGCAAATTTTGTAAACGATTTAGTAAGTCAGATCAAGCGTCATAAACTGAGTCCGCAACAGCTCACTATTGAACTTACCGAAGCGGTGATGTCAGAGGCGGGTCAAACGGAAGAGCGGCTGCGGCAATTGCGTGAGCACGGCTTACATGTGGCGATTGATGATTTCGGCACAGGCTTCTCAAGCTTAGCTTATTTAACTCGACAACCGGCGGATATCATCAAGATCGACCGGGCGTTTACCTTAGGCGTGGAAGCAGAGGGTAAACAACGTAACTTGCTCAGCAAGATGATTGAAATGTGTCAACAACTCGACAAAGTGGTGGTGGTTGAAGGGGTTGAAACGGCTGAGCAGGTTGAGCTTTTTAAAGCTTTAGGTGTCGACCGGCTGCAAGGGTTTTACTTTGCTAAGCCAATGCCGTTGTCGCAACTGATTGAATTGTTGCGAAGTAACGTGACCACCCCCGATGAAGATCAATAAACATCGGGATTAACTATACTGAGACGCCAGCTTAAGGAAACGGTAAGAAAACTCGTCTACGCTAACAATCAGACAACCAAAAGGAGTTCACTATGAACGCTTTAAAACTAGCATTTACCGCAGCGGCTATCGCAACAGTTGCAGCATGTAGCCCGACCGCAGAGGTCACCCAATGCACCAGCGCGCCGATGAGCGATTGGCAAGACCAAGCGCAATTCCAGCAGAATTTGGTGAGCGAAGGCTATCAAATCAACGAATTTAAAGTGACCGAAGGCAACTGCTATGAAATCTATGGCACCGATGCGGACGGCAACAAAGTTGAGATCTACTTCAACCCAGTGAACGGCGAAGTGGTCAAGCGTGAAGCCCACTAAGAGCCCACAACAGGTGCGGATCTGGCATCCGCTGATCCGCATCATTCATTGGCTCTTGGTAGCCATTTTTATCGCCAACTACTTCATTCTTGAAGCGGGCAGCCAATGGCATCAATGGCTCGGCTATACGGCAGCCACAGCAATTGCAGTACGAATCATCTGGGGCTTTGTCGACAAAAGTTACGGTAACTTCGAAACGATTGAGCTGTCTAAACAGGCGCTCCAAGAACATCTGCAGCACTTAAAACAACGCCGAACCCCTATCGACTCGGGGCATAATCCGCTCGGTTGGCTTATGGTGTTCGCTGTTATCTTACTCTTCCTCGGACTCGGCACGACCGGCTTTATGATGGAAGAAATCGATCAGTTCTTCGGCAACAGCACCCTTGAAGAAATTCACGAATGGCTGGCTAACTTGCTCTATGCGGCAGCAATTATTCACGTCGCTGCGGTTCTTATTACCGGCTGGCGTGGCCGCATCGAATTGATACGGCCAATGATCACCGGTAAGCGCTTTAAGCGTTAAGACTCTAATTTGGCGTCGAGCGTAATCTCGGCATTAAATAATTTCGAGATCGGACAGTTTTCTTTCGCGGCTTCGGCCGCTTCCAAAAACTTGTCGACGTCGGCGCCAGGAATAGACGCGCGAAGTTCTAAGTGAACTTTCGGCACCGCGAAGCCACCGTCCTTCTCTTCAAGATGTACTGTCGCTTTGGTATCGATGCTATCGGCGACCATGTCATGCTCGCCAAGCACCATCGACAGTGCCATAGAGAAACAGCCGGCATGTGCCGCACCAATCAATTCCTCAGGATTCGTGCCTTTGCCGTCTTCGAAACGGGTACCAAATGAGTATTGCTGTTGGTCGAGCACGCCACTCTCGGTGGAGACTGTGCCTTTACCGTCCTTCAAACCACCTTGCCAATGTGCAGAAGCAGTGCGTTTCATAAGTACCTCCTTTTTACAGAATGTACCTATAGTGTAGACGCTAACCCCGATGAAAGATCAAGTTAACGGGTGCCAAAGATCTTATCACCGGCATCACCAAGTCCCGGAACGATGTAGCCCTGCTCATTCAAATGGTCATCTAAAGCTGCGGTGTAAATAGGGATATCAGGGTGCGCCGACGTCACGCGCTCGACGCCTTCAGGAGCGGCTACCAGCACCAACACTCGAATATCACGACAGCCTTTTTCTTTCAGCATATCGAGCGTTGCGACCATGGTGCCACCGGTCGCCAGCATAGGGTCAATCACCAGTGCGGTGCGCTGATCTATTTCACCGGCGAATTTCTCAAAGTAAGTCACCGGTTCCAATGTTTGTTCATTACGATATAGCCCAACGACACTCACCTTTGCGCCAGGTAGCAGTTCCAGCACACCATCCAGCATGCCAATGCCAGCCCGCAAAATTGGTACTACTGTAACTTTTTTACCGGCTAAGCGCTTAACGGTAATCTTGGTGCCATCCCAGCCGTCAATTTCGCAGTCTTCAAGTTTAAAGTCTTGCGTTGCTTCGTAAGTGAGCAACGTGCCAAGTTCATTGGCGAGTTCACGAAAACTTTTGGTCGAAAGCTTGGCTTCGCGCAGGAGTCCAAGCTTATGCTGTACAAGTGGGTGTTTGATTACGTTGAGTGGCATAGTTTTATCCATTAGTACAAAGTGGGTATTGAACTTATTTGTGGTAAAGTTTACATAATGAACACAATTAAGGCACGTCGAACTTAGGGAACAGAAGCTTGAATAAATCAAAATGGGTTCCGTCGGTTGCTCTTATGGGTGGGGTGCTGGCCAGCATTGGCGCGGCCTATTTGAGCTTCTCTCTTGAAGTCAGTCGCGCAAAAGAAAGCTTTTTATTCAATATTGAACAAGTAGAAGTTGCGCTTTCGGAGCGTCTGCGCACCTATGAACTCATGTTGCGCGGTGCTGCTGGATTCTATGAAACGACTCCTGGGGTCGACCGTAGTGCATGGCGTACCTATACCGAGAAGCTGCAGCAAAATGGTCTTATTACCGAAGTGCAAGGAATTGGTTTCGCTGCTTACGTCAATCCTGATGCTTTAGACAACTTTGTTCAGCAGGTGCGTGACGAGGGTTTTCCCGACTTTAGTGTGCATCCGCAAACTCCTCGAGACATATACACTGCAATTCTTTATTTGGAACCGTTTGACGAGCGTAATCAACGCGCATTTGGTTATGACATGTACTCCGAAGCTACGCGTCGTGATGCGATGCATCGAGCTACATTAACTCGCAAGGCAGCGTTAAGTGGTCGTGTTGAGCTATTGCAAGAAATGGGAAGTAAAAAGCAGGCTGGAACACTCATGTACGTCCCAGTTTTCGACTCCAATAACATCGAGATGCAGGCTGACCCTTACAAAGTACTTCTTGGCTGGGCCTATAGTCCATTTCGGATGACGGATCTGATCAACGGCATCATTCAAAATTGGGAACGAGATGATGGCGCCTCTATCCACTTGTCTATTTTTGACAGCCCAGAAATCGCTTATCAAACACTCATGTATGAATCCGATCGCGCTTTTAAATCAGAGCCTAATTATTTGCATGCTTCGGTTCCCTTTTCATTTGGCGGTCGCACTTGGTTACTAGACTTCAACCATCAAGATGAGCTCTCAGTGCTAAATTTGGAACGCCCGCTGATATTTGTTTTATTGGGTTTAGTTATCTCGGCGGTGCTGGCTGCGTACGTAAGAACATTGCAGATGACGCGTGATCGAGCGACCCAGACAGCAGAGCATTTGACCCATGAATTGCGCCTTAAACAAAGCAAAATGGTGGAGTTAGAGGAACGATGGCGCTACGCTCTGCAGGCGACTCGTGGTGGCGTATGGGATTGGCGAGCTAAGGACAATCAGGCTTACTTTTCTGAAGAGTGGTACAACTTATTTGGTTTTACTCACGCAGATGGTAAGCACCTCCATAGTACTTGGCTGGATAATATTCATCCAGATGATCGTGATGATTTGATGGAAAAGCTCGAGCGCTTTATGGAGAATTCGCGTCCAGGTGATGACACTTTCGAAAACGAGTACCGCATGGTTGACGCTCATGGGGATGCGATCTGGATCCTCGATCGAGGTTTCGTAGTTGAGCGCGATGATTCAGGACGACCTGCACGAATCACAGGTACTGTTGAAGACGTTACAGCAGAACATGAACGTCTTCACAGACTGCAGAGTGAGGCAGAGACAGATCGCCTTACGTTGCTACCGAATCGTGCTTATCTCTACAAATATCTGGGTAAAGCTGTAGCGGTACAAGCGAAGAAAAAGAGCATGCTGGCGGTCATGTTTATCGATTTAGATCGGTTTAAGCAGGTGAATGATACCTATGGTCATGAGATAGGCGATAAGCTTCTTGTTGAAGTTGCTACACGGTTTAAAGATGTATTGCGAATAGACGATGTGCTTTGTCGTTGGGGGGGTGATGAGTTTTTAGTTGTACTCGAAACGCACTCGCTCGATAGCGTAACAGGTGCCGCACAGCGGTTGATTGAAGCGGCTTCACTACCGATTTATTTGCGGGGACATGAATTATTTATCGGCGCCTCAATTGGTATTGTCATATATCATGGATCGATAGAGTCGACAGCTGAAGAATTAATTCGCAGGGCTGACAAACTGATGTACGACGTTAAACTTAATCAGCGGGGCCACTATAAGTTGGCTCACATTGACGACAAAACGGAAGCAAGGCAATAGATGCAAGAACGCCGCCAGCAACCAAGGAAAAAGCTAACGACACGTCTATTGTGGCACGTGGTCGTTGTTTCCGTGAGTATTCTGTTGCTAACACTGTTCATCACCTTTTGGCAAACATACCCCTCTGCAAAGCAAGCTGTGGTTGAACGAATTCAACGTGAAGTAGCCACAAAACTAACCACCAATCAATATCAATTGCAGGCCATTGAGAGGCGTGGCGACCTACTGGCAGAAGAGTTTCTTACCCGCTACCAAAACCTGCGTTATGAACAAGACTTGCAAAGCTATTTTTCTGATTGGTTTGAAGAAACCTCGCCAGGAGTTTGGCGGCTTAAAGAATCATTATTTACTGGGGTAAAAGCAGGTGATCATTACTTCAAAGGGATGAGTGTATTCGTTGGCCCGCGACCAACGCCGCTTACTGATGAGTTGCGGGCGCGTTTGGTGATCAGTGTCCGCACGCTGAATGACTTAGGGCCGGCATGGGAAGGTCAAGTGACCAATACTCATTTGTCGCTACCCGAAAATGCGCTTGCGCTGTACTCTCGCGAGCAAGCATGGGGTCGACTCGCCGCAGCGGATTTAGTCATGACCGACTTCTCCACCTTAAAGTCGACACTGCAAAGTGAGAACCCTGAGCGTGCGCCGAATTGGACCGGGCTATATAAAGACCATTCGGGTGGCTTTTGGACGATTACCTATCAACGACCAGTAGATCTCAATGGCAAGCATCTTGTGAACGCTAGTTTTGATGTCAGCCTAGCACAACTGACTCAAGACCTGAGTCGTACTGTAGATGCGGATATTAGTAACTATGTGTTGAATAGCCAAGGTGCGTTAATCACCAGCTCGACACTTTCAGATGCGTTGAGCGAGCAACGTGATACATTGACGCCGGAAAACTACGACGACCCACTCTATCAAAAAATTGCCGCCCGTCTACTCACGAACCCTCAATCGTTTAAGCAAGAAGTCTGGGATGATATTGATGATGATTACTTAGTTCTCGTGCAGCACTTGGGGACGCCGGATTGGTGGTATTTTGCTGTATATCCAAAAGAACTGATTACCAGTGAGGCTTTATTTTTGCCAATGGTTATAGCACTCATCGGTTCGCTGTTAGTGCTTGGAGTGCTTTTAACTACAATTATTTTTGTACGTCATCAAGTTTCCATACCATTGCGTCGGCTTGCCTCGCTTGCCGCGCTCATGGATGAGAAGAATTACGATGAAATCGAGAAGCAGAGTGAAAGTGAGGTTCGTAGTTATGGTGAAATCAGCCAAGTTTTAAACGCTTTTCGTGTGATGGCAAGACGTTTTGTACGAACTAATTTTGAACTTGAGCAGCGCGTTGCTGAGCGTACTAAAGAGTTGCGTAAAGCTAATCGCAAACTTGACGAACTGGTGCATATCGACGGTCTGACGGGGCTGCTCAACCGTCGCGCTTTCCAAACCGACGTTGCGAATGCCATCGCAACTGCGGACGGCAGTTGTTACTTCGTGATGGCCGATATCGACGACTTCAAACCATTCAATGACAACTACGGCCACGAAGCCGGTGACCGAGCTTTGATTGCCTTTGCCAAAGCCTTCCGAGAATTGCCCGAGAGCCGGGCCTATCGTTACGGCGGTGAAGAGTTTGCGTTGCTGCTGCAAGCAGACTCCTTGGCGCAAGCTCGTGAACGTTTAGATGAATTGCGTCAGGCTATTCATAACCTCGGCATTGAGCACCATTTCGGACGTCGCTTGCATGGCATACTTACGGTAAGTTTTGGCGTGACTCGAATCCGTGCCAACGAGCTCCCTAGCGATTTAATCAAACGCGCCGACAAGCAGTTGTACCTAGTGAAGCAGGAGGGCGGCGATGCAGTGGCCTTCGATGTTGGAGACTAAGCCAGCCCTTAAACCATATGGCTTGTAGGGTTTTCGATTAGCCTAATCTGTTTTTTCAATAGCCTTTGCAGATCCTAATCTGGCAAATGTCGACTATAGTACTTCTGCTATATCGACATCTTCTAAATTACTTTAGTTGCAAACAGCAAAGGTGATACCAATGATTAAGAAAACGTTACCCCTAGTGTCAGCGTTGGCACTTGCGTTTTCCATGGGCGTAGCATCGGTAGGTGCAACCGCTCAGGAAGCAAAAACCAAAATGTTTTGGTGGCCTGATCAACTCGATTTAACGCCACTCCGTGATCATAACCAAGCCTCAAACCCCTACGACGACTTTGACTACGCTGAAGCTTTTAAACAAGTTGACTTGGATCAACTGAAAGCTGATATCGAAGCCCTGATGACCGATTCACAAGACTGGTGGCCAGCTGACTACGGTCATTATGGTCCGTTCTTTATTCGCATGGCGTGGCACGGTGCCGGTACCTATCGCGTAAACGATGGCCGCGGTGGCGCGGGTGGCGGTCAACAACGTTTTGAACCGTTGAACAGCTGGCCAGATAACGTGAGCTTGGACAAAGCCCGTCGCTTGTTGTGGCCAATCAAACAAAAGTACGGTCGCAGCGTTTCGTGGGCTGATTTGATGGTATTGACGGGTAACGTTGCCCTCGAATCAATGGGTTTTAAAACTTACGGTTTTGCCGGTGGTCGTGAAGACGAGTGGGAACCAGACAACGTTTACTGGGGACCAGAAAAGCAATGGCTTGAAGACAAGCGTTACAGCGGTGACCGCGAGCTCGAACGGCCATTAGCGGCAGTACAAATGGGCTTGATTTACGTAAATCCTGAAGGTCCTAACGGTAATCCTGATCCGTTGTTAGCAGCTAAAGACATTCGCGACACCTTTGGTCGTATGGCGATGAATGACGAAGAAACGGTAGCTTTGATTGCCGGCGGTCACACCTTCGGTAAAGCGCACGGTGCGCACAAACCAGACGAGTGTTTGGGTGCGGAACCTGCTGCTGCTCCAGTTGAAGAGCAAGGTTTCGGCTGGAAAAACAAATGTGGTAAAGGCCACTCAGAAGACACCATTACTTCGGGTCTTGAAGGTGCATGGTCGGTGAATCCAATTGCTTGGACCACCCAGTACCTCGACAACTTGTTCGGCTTTGAGTGGGAGCAAACTCGCAGCCCGGCAGGTGCAATTCAGTGGATCCCAGTTGACGGCCAAGCCTCTAACTTAGTTCCTGATGCGCACATTCAAGGTAAGCGTCACGCGCCAATCATGTTCACTACTGACTTGTCGCTGAAGTTTGACCCTGAATACCGCAAAATCGCCAAGCGCTTCCAAGAAAACCCGGAAGAGTTTGAGCTAGCGTTTGCCAAAGCTTGGTTTAAGTTAACCCACCGCGACATGGGCCCACGCGCTCGTTATATCGTGGACACCTCACCAGCTGAACCGCTGTTGTGGCAAGACCCAATTCCTGCGGTTGATTTCACTTTAATCAATGACAGCGATGCTGCGGCGATTAAAGAGTCAATTCTTGACACCGACTTGAGCGTTGCTGAATTGGTGCGCACTGCCTGGGCGGCAGCGTCAAGCTTCCGTGGCACTGACATGCGTGGTGGTGTGAACGGTGCACGTATCGCACTTGCGCCGCAGAACCAATGGGAAGCTAACGATCCAGAAGAGCTGGCGCGTGTACTGAACGTACTCAAAGGCGTGCAAGCGGACTTCAACGACGCACAGCGTGGTGACAAGCAAGTATCTCTTGCCGACGTCATCGTCTTAGGCGGTGCAGCGGCGATTGAAAAAGCTGCGGCAGATGCCGGCTATGACATCGCTGTGCCATTTGCGCCAGGTCGTACCGACGCAACGCAAGAAATGACCGACGTACAATCGTTCGCATTCTTAGAGCCAACCGCTGATGGCTTCCGCAACTACTACAGCGCAGATAGCCGTATGTCACCAGCGGAAATGCTCGTCGACAAAGCGGACTTGCTGACCCTAACCGTGCCTGAGTTGACGGTACTGGTAGGCGGTATGCGTAGTCTCGGCGCCAACTATGACGACGCACAACACGGCGTGTTTACTGACCGCCCAGGCCAGTTAAGCAATGACTTCTTCGTGAACTTGCTGAGCATGGACAACGAGTGGAAGCAAGGTGACAGCGAAGGCGTTTATGAAGGTTATGACCGTGCAACGGGCGAACTGAAATGGACCGCAACTCCTGTGGATCTTATTTTTGGTTCTAACTCAGAGCTACGCGCCATTGCCGAAGTCTACGCACTGAGCGACTCAGATGAGAAGTTCGTCAATGACTTTGTTGATGCGTGGGTGAAAGTGATGCGTTTGGATCGCTTTGACCTCGACAGCTAATCTTTGAGGTTTGATGTAAAAGCCGACCTACTTTTTCTGTGGGTCGGCTTTTTCTTTCCAATCTTTAAACATCGCCTCGGTTATACCCAAGCCAATTATCCCGCCTTCATGCAGTTGTTCGAGATCACTGGTCGTCATCGCAATGAACTTATCGGGCTGCTCAATTTGGTGGGCTTGGCAGTAGTCGCGCAGAAAGGCCGCTACTTGCTCATTCTCTAAGCCGCGTCTGATGATTTGCCCCATGGCTTCTTTTCTTGCGCTGCGGTACCGAATTCGATGAGCATCTATTTCGCCCAATGCTTTCTTAACGACGGTATATTGCTCACACGATTTCGCGTATGCCCATACGAAAAGCTCGACAGCGGGCAATAGCTCATTGGTTTCGTAAAACAACACGAGTGCTTTGAAATAATCTTCTTGTGGTACATCGGTAAAGCTCAATGGGCACAAGTTGTGCTTAATAAAAGGGATGTTGCAGGCGAGCCGAGCTGTGCGTTTGTTCACGTCTTCAAATGCTTGCAAATATGATAGATGCGTTAGCAAGAAAAATCCCTGCTCAAACGGGTCGTCGATTTGATCGGCTTTTAGTAATAGGAATGCTAGCGTCTCGCGAATTTGATGAGGGTTGTTGAGCGGAAGGTAGGATGATCTGCTAATAGCAACCTCAATTTCTCGTTCTTTGCCACATGCTTGTCGATTGGCAAGTAGATCTTGTGCCAGCAGAAAGTGAATATTCCGAACGGTGAAAGGTGTAAGTGTGATGTCCTCAGCATTTTCAATCAGAAATCGTATCGCCTCTTTATGATTGACGATCATCACCGTTTCTTCATGAACCTTACCTTCGGCAGATAGCCCCTGCTCGATCAGTTTTTGCGTATCCAGTTTCGAATAAGTGTTGCCCTCCAAACGACTCGAGTTATAAGACAAATCGATAAGCAATCTTTGTCCGATTTCACGAGCATAGGTTCCCGCCGCAAGTGATTTATCAAAGCGTTTACCCAACTGATGCAGCTGATTGCGTGCCTCTAGCGGCAGGTAAAAAGTTTTATTGGGTGTGTAACTTTCAAGAAGCGCTCGCTGATAACTACGTTTAGTGCGGGAATAGGCCGGTGTGTCCAAATAGGTAAGTTTGTTTAGGGCTTCCGATGAGAAAATAGGGTGTTTAGAGTAGCTTTGTTTGCCTTTCGCTTCAGCAATGGCGCATTGTTCTACGGTATCAATAGGAAAGTTCTGGTACATCGTCGCTAAGCGGTATTTGCGGCCTTTCTTCGTTCCACTGGCGATCACCTCACCACGTTCAATGAGTTTCTTGAGCCTCCGCTGCAGGGTCTTGGGATGTATAGCGACGTCGAGTCGGTCTTGCAGTTCACCAATAGCGACAGGCTGTCCAATATCGCGTAGGCAGGCAAGAATGCGATTTAACTCTTCGTTTATGGTAGTGTTCGTCATCTTATTGGACACAATTCGAATGCAATGTGTCAATTAAAGCATAATTAATGGACAAAACAAGCCTTTTATTGTCTATTAAAGTTATAATGGACACTTTTATGCTTCGTAGTGCAAAGTAAGCACGAGCCGCCGCGAGCCACCGTGGTCACGGTGCTCACATAAATAAACGCCCTGCCAAGTTCCCATATTCAAGCGTCCATCGGTCACCGGAATCGACACGCTACTCCCTAACAAACTCGCTTTAAGATGAGCTGGCATGTCATCGGGGCCTTCATAGGTATGGACATAATAGGGCGCATCTTCGGGCACCATCTCATTAAAATGGCTTTCAAAGTCTTGCCGCACAGTAGGGTCGGCATTCTCGTTGATCGTCAGCGACGCCGACGTGTGTTTAATGAATACATGTAAAAGGCCCACCTTTGTGCTCGCAAGCTCGGCTATAGCTTGCTCAATCTCACTCGTTATCAAGTGAAAACCGCGACTCCGCGGATTTAGCTGAATTTCAGTTTGTTTGATTCTCATGCTTCTCGTTCTATCATTTGTTAAGTTCACTAAATTATTTTTATTGATTACACTTTAACAAATATTAAAACATCAAGGTAAGGGCTGTGGGTAAATTAAAGGGCGCTAAGGTTTCACCAATCAAGGCAAATCCATGGAATGTTCCTGGTCAATCTTTGTATGAACGACTCATCAACGTTGTTATGGATAGGCTTTTGTTCCCTTTTTCAGTATTGATGATGCTTTTTGGGGTATTTGTGACAGACCTTGTCTATTGGTGGAGCAGCAGTGTACCTAATCCTATTTTTTCAGGTATTTTACTTTTAGTCGGATTGGTTATTTGCTTATTGTTTATGTTAAAAGCAATCCGCACAGCAGATGTCATCAAGAAAGGCTTACGCGGGGAGCGTGCTGTTGGTCAATTTTTAGAGGGATTGCGCGCCGAAGGAGCGCAAGTCTTTCATGATATTCAGGCTGAAAACTTTAATTTGGATCACGTGGTTATTCATGAGAGTGGGATCTATGTGATAGAAACAAAAACCATGTCTAAGAACACGAAAGGTAGATCTGAACTTCATTACGATGGCTCACAGGTAACCGCTTTTGGAAAGCCTTTATCTCGTGACCCTGTCGAGCAAGTTAAAGCTGCATCTTATTGGCTAAAAGAGTTGTTAAAGGAGTCGACAGGTAAAGACTTACCGGTTCGTGGGGTGGTTTTATTTCCGGGGTGGTATGTTCAAAGTCGTGTGAATCGACCTTCTGTATGGGTGCTTAACCCAAAAGCATTCCCTACGTATTTAAAAAACGAAGCCACAAAGATTCGCACAGAAGAAGTATTCATGGCTTCGTTTCATCTCAGTAAATATATTCGCTCTCTTTAAAACCTAAAGCTGACGCCGGCGCGATACAGTTTTTCATCGGAGTTGGCCTCAGCGGCAAGGATGCCGTGCACCGAATCGCTGAACAGAATGCGTGCTTCGGCCCCGTAACTGTTGGTGTCTTCATCAAGCACGTTGACGTGGCGTAGGTAGCCTTTTAGGTGAAACGCTGGATTGAAGGCATGGGTGAAGCCTGCCTTGGCGCCAAAGCCGGTGTCGTCATCATCAAAGCCAGCGACGTCCGCCTCTGCGTAGACAACAGATGGTTCAAAGAACAGGTCGGTGTAGCGCGACGCACTGTATTTGAAGCCTACGCCGGCCATCAAAAGCTGCGTATCGACGTCGTAGTTGAAAGTGCCAACTTGGTAGTCGCCACTGACGTCGTCATAGCTGGCGATGACGTACATGAAATCGTTGAACTGCTTAGAGAACTCAATCCCGAAGCCATCGGGTTCTGCATCGATGCCCGTTTCGTTTTCGTCCACTTCGACGAGCTGATAGTAAGCTGAAAAATAGTCATATACAGGGCTTTCGGATGCCAACGCTACGGGTGCAGAAACGCTTCCGACAACCAAAGATAAGGTCGCTAACTTAGCGGTAATCTTTTTCATAACTTCCTCCATAAACACGGTTGCAGTCCTTGTGGGACACCTTAAGCAGTCAAGTCGAGATTCAAGAAGGTGTCAATAAAATGCCACAACTTTGCCATGATTTTACCTAGCCTTTTCGTTAACTTTAATTTGTGACCAGGTGCTTTGGAATTTCATGGATCGCAGTGACCCTATTCCGGCCCTCTGACTTGCTCATATAGAGGGCCGTATCCGCGCGTTTGAGTAAGCGGTTCAGCGTTTCATTTTCTTTATGCTGACTGATGCCGATACTTGCAGTGACTTGCAGGTCGTGGCCTAAATCAGTACCCCAAGCATAAGATGAGATAGCACTGCGCAGTCGCTCACCAATATATTCGGCGTGCGCAAGGTCCGTTTCAGGCAGTAAAATCATGAACTCTTCACCACCCCAGCGTCCAATGATGTCATGCTGACGTAACTCGCCTTTCATGATTTTCGCAATATATTCGAGCACATGATCCCCTTTATCGTGACCGTAGACGTCGTTGATAAGCTTGAAATGGTCGATATCGAGGAGTATCAGTGCGACGGGCAAACTAGTGCGGTCGGCTCGTGATAGCTCGGTTTCGGCTAATGCTCGTGCTTGGCGGCGATTATAAAGCTGGGTTAATTCGTCAACGCTCGCTAAACGGTTGAGCTTGCGGTTTGCGCTGGTGATGGACTTGGCATAAAAGAAGCCAAGATAGCTAAACATTGCAAATACCACAGCCACATTAAAAATATGGATGCCGAGCAAGGCATTTGCACCAATAGGTTGCAAGGGTGGCTGCCAGAAATCGAGAAAATAGAGCGCAAGGTAAAACGCCCACAAAGCTACAAGCGCAACAACTGCGGCTGTGCCGCGCATGGTAACGGCTAGGGCCGGAATAAACATCAATAGATAGTAGTGGAAGCCGCTATCCCAGCCGATAAGAACTGTACCTAAAGTCGCATGCACTATCACTTCAGTCCACACTAAAAAGGTCCCAAGGCCGTTCATACGTTTACCGTAGGCGTAGTAGGCAACCGCGTACATCACTACGCTAACGACGTTGACCCAAGCGAGAATTGGCGAATTGAGGTAGAGAAAGATGCCAAAAAATGCGATGTCGACCGCTGCGGCAATAATACAAGTGCGTTGGGCGACCCGCCAAAACTCCGGCCGTTGATGCATACTGCGTTCCATGCGATTCCTTATTCAAACTGGTTGTTCAACATACTGTTGAGCTTCATGTAAATGTAATAGAGAACGCAAAATTTTGCGAGGAATCGTCTTGAACATATAATTTATACGATTTAACATGTATATGGTTTTCCATATATATGATGAAATCATGAAAAAACGCGTTTTATTTGTATGCTCAGGAAATTCAGCGCGCTCACTCATGGCTGAAGCCATGTTACGTGACATGAGTGGCCGAGAAATAGAGGTGAAGAGTGCTGGTTTTGCTCCCAGCTCACCTCATCCAGAAGCGCTTAAAGCTTTAAAAAAGCGTGCTATTTCGACTGTGAACCTTTGTTCAAAATCGATAGCGAGTCTAGGAAGTGACTCGTTTGATTATGTCATCAGCCTCTGTGAGCGAGCCCGTGAAGAATGCTGCGATCTTTTCGCGGAACAAAACTTTATCGCTTGGGATCTTCCTGATCCAGCAAAGAGTGAGAAAGCCATAGCATTCGAAGAGACTGCAACTGAGCTCACAGAGCGCATCCACATGTTTCTGACGATTCTGCAGCGCGACTCCGAGCGTCCAAACCTGTACGACGAGCCCCAAGATTTTTTCAAAATAATGGCTGATCCATTGCGTTTGCGGATGACTCTTTTGCTGGCTCAGCACGGTGAACTCTGTGTTTGCGATTTAGTAGCTGCTACTGGAATGTCGCAACCAAAAGTTTCAAGGCATTTGGCGCAATTACGCGAGTATGGCCTACTGAGTGATCGTAAGGATGCGCGCTGGGTTTACTACCGTTTGAATCCGGGTTTACCCGATTGGATGCGTAACGTCATTCAGTTAACGCTCAACGCGAAAACACCTTTAATTAAGACGGCATAATTTAGCCTCAGCTAAGGAAATACTATGACAATCAAATTAGGCATTAATGGTTTAGGCCGTATTGGTCGCTTGGCGCTGCGGCTTGCCAGCGAGCGCAGCGATATTGAGGTTGTCCACTTGAACGATCCAGGTGGTAATCCTGAGACCTTTGCTCATTTACTCGAGTTTGATTCGGTGCATGGACGCTGGAGTGGTCACGTCGAGGCGGCTGCAAATGCACTGGTGATTAACGACCAAATGATTTCGCTAAGTCAAAACAAAGCGATTGCTGAGACCGATTGGAGCGGCTGTGACATTGTGCTGGAGGCATCGGGCAAGATGAAAACAGTTGCGGTATTGAATGACTACTTAGCGCAGGGAGTAAAGCGCGTGGTGGTATCGGCGCCGGTTAAAGAGGTGGGTGCGCTGAATATTGTCATGGGTGTCAATGATAACTTGTTCGATCCGAGTCAGCATCGCATTGTCACTGCTGCTTCTTGTACAACCAACTGTTTGGCGCCAGTGGTGAAAGTATTGCATGAAAAAATCGGCATCAAGCATGGTTCCATCACCACGATTCACTCGATCACCAACACACAAACGATTTTAGATGCTCCGCATAAAGATCTGCGCCGCGCGCGTGCCTGCGGTGAAAGCTTGATTCCTACCTCGACGGGTTCAGCTACTGCGATTATTGAAATTTTCCCCGAACTAAAAGGGCGGCTTGATGGGCACGCAGTGCGCGTACCGTTGGCCAACGCTTCTTTGACCGACTGTGTCTTTGAAGTCGAGCGCGAAACCAGTGTCGATGAAGTCAATGGTCTATTTGCCGAAGCAGCAGCTGGCGACCTGAAAGGTATTCTCGGCTACGAGAAACGTCCGCTAGTATCGATTGATTACCGTACTGACCCGCGCTCAAGCATTATTGACGCGCTGTCGACTCGCGTTATTAATGGCTCGCAGGTAAAAGTGTATGCGTGGTACGACAACGAGTGGGGTTATGCCAACCGTGCGGTAGAATTGGTGGCGAAGGTCGGCGCATGCTAGCGCGGTTTTCGCCCGCATTACGCCAGTATTTTATTGTTACCGGCAACTATTGGGCATTTACGCTTACTGACGGCGCATTACGCATGTTGGTGGTGTTGTATTTCCATCAATTGGGATACAGCGGGCTTGAAGTCGCCATGCTGTTTTTGTTCTACGAGTTTTTTGGCGTAGTAACGAATCTCTTTGGCGGCTGGCTCGGCGCGCGCTGGGGCCTGAATCGCACGATGAATATCGGGCTAGGTCTGCAAGTCGTGGCCCTTGCGATGTTATTGGTGCCATCGGCGTGGCTCACTGTGCTCTGGGTGATGGCGGCGCAAGCGTTATCGGGGATAGCCAAAGATCTCAATAAGATGAGTGCGAAGAGTACCATCAAGCTATTGGTGCCGGAACAGCAACAGGGGCAGCTTTATAAATGGGTAGCGCTGCTGACAGGCTCCAAAAACACCCTTAAAGGTGTCGGCTTCTTTCTCGGGGGGCTGCTGCTGACTGTACTCGGTTTTCAAGGGGCGGTATTGGCTCTCGCGGTGATGCTGCTCGTGGTCTGGGTGTTTAGCTTAGTGTTTTTGCGAAACGACGCAGGTGTCGCCAAAAACAAACCAAAATTCAAAGAGCTAGTCTCAAAGAGTCCGGCCATTAATCGACTTTCGGCGGCACGCTTCTTTTTGTTTGGAGCGCGCGATGTTTGGTTTGTGGTGGCCTTGCCAGTGTTTCTTGCCAGCCAGCTCAACTGGGACCATTGGCAAGTTGGCAGTTTCCTGGCGGCTTGGGTCATCGGTTACGGTGTAGTGCAGGGGGTTGCACCGCGCTTCACCGGTAGCGCGCAAACTGCACCGCAGCGTCAGGCAATACTTTGGGGCGCACTGCTATGTTTGAGTCCGTTGTTGCTCGCAATGGCGCTGTGGCAACAAGCGCCAGTTGCGGCTAGCTTAATCGTCGGACTTGGCATCTTCGGTGTGTTGTTCGCAATTAATTCGAGCTTGCACAGTTATTTAATCGTTTCTTATGCGCGCGCTGACGGCGTGTCCCTTGATGTCGGTTTTTACTATATGGCCAATGCGGCAGGCCGTCTTTTGGGCACAGTATTGTCAGGTTGGCTCTACCAAAGTTTTGGACTATTGGTATGCCTTGCGGTCTCGACGGCTCTATTAATACTCTCAACGCTAGTGATCAGTGGTCTGCCACAACGCGAGCAACTTCAATCCGAGAGATAATAGTCAATCGTCGACACCACCCGAATGGTTTTTAAATGCGGGTTATGGCGATCACGCGGGCTGATACTGAATTGGCCTTGGCTGGCGCGCTTTATCTTGCCTAGCTCGCTGTCGGAGTCCTCGGCAAACTTTTGCGCGACTTCGCGTGCTTTAAGAGTTGCTTCTTCGATCATTTCGGGTTTGATTTCATTCAAACGGGTAAACAAGTATTCGGGCTGAGCATTGTAGTCGTCGGTATTGAGCACGATGCCTTGCTTACCAAGTTCGGAAAGTGAGCTCATCACTTCGCGTACGGCCTCAACTTTTTCTGAGTAAACGGTAATCGTTTGCGTAGCGGTATAACGGAATGGTGCGCTTGCGTCACCACCATAACGCTGAGCTGATTTATCCACAATGTTAGGCGCCGATGTGGATATTTCTTCGGCAGCAATTCCTTGTAGTAGTAAAAATGCCACGATTTTTGCTTTAGAGGCTTCAATTTCCTGATAAATCGCCGCTAAGTCATTGCTAGCACTAGTAAATTGAATCGGCCAAATCACGGTGTCGGCAAGGTATTCGCGTTCAGAGAGCCCTTTGACCGTAACGCTTCGCTCCAACGCCTTTACCTCGGTAACGGCATCACTTACCACAATGGCGGCGGTCGCCGCAGCAATAATCAAGGCAACCCCTAAAATGACGGCGGTCAATTCACGCATGGCTTAACTCTTCTGGTTTAGATAAGATTCAATGTCAGTTCTTGGCTTACCGAATAGGTAGCCTTGGAAAAACTCACAACCTAGTTCTTGTAGACGCTCAAATTGCTCGTGAGTTTCCACGCCCTCAGCAATAACTGTCAAATTCATACTGCGACCAAGGCTGATTAGGGTCTCCGTTAAGAGCTCACCTTTACCCTGCTTGTTCAGATCTTTTACGAAGGCGCGGTCAATTTTGAGCTCGTCGAGCGGAAGCTGTGATAGGTATGCAAGTGACGCATAGCCCGTGCCAAAGTCATCTAATGAAATCGAAACGCCAAGCTCACGTAAGTTGTGCATTTGACTGACGACAAACTCAATGTCTTCGGCCATCAAACTTTCGGTTAACTCCAAGCGTAAATTTTTAGGGTTGGCTCCTGAATTGAGCAAAATTTGCTGGACGCGGGAAACAAAGTCGCCCCGCCTAAATTGTTCGGAACTGACATTCACTGATAAGTTTAGGCGCTTGGTATCCGCCTGTGACGCCCATTGCACTAGCTGTAAACAGCTCTGCTCGAGCACCCAGTCACCGATGGGCAAAATTGCGTTCGTTGTCTCCGCTATTGGAATGAACTGTTCGGGAGAAATAGCCCCGAATTCTGGGTGACTCCAACGTAGTAAAGCCTCAAAACCAATCAGTTGCCCATGCCTGTTGACTTGTGGTTGAAACGCCAGTTTAAACTCTTTTTTATCAACGGCATGCGCCAAAGCTTGTGCGATTTTTAGCCTTTCTTTGACCGCATTTTCCATGTCGGTATCGAAAAAGCAGATTTGCGCGTCGTTTGACTTTTTTGCTGACTTGAGGGCGATATCGGCTTGCCGTAAAAGTTCATCACCGAGCTGTTCACTCGGACAATCAAACAGTGTAATACCAATACAAGCACTTAACTTGTGGGTGCTATTGTCGAGTTGCAAGGGCGCCTCAAGAGCCGCTATTAGCTGCTTGGCGGTTTGCTCGGCGTTCGTTGCAACCGCTGCCGACGAGTTCCCTGCGCTGGCGAGCAGCAAGACAAACTCATCTTTAACCAGTCGGGCAATATCGTCGAGTGCTGGCGCAAACTGCTGTAGACATTGTGCGCAGTGCATGAGCACACGATCGCCACTGGCATAGCCCAGACTTTCATTAATACTGTGAAAGTTATCAATATCAACGATCATGAGCGCAGCAACGGGGCTATCACCGTTATTGGGGCGAAGAATGCTCGCCAGACGCTCAAGTAAAAGTCGACGGTTTGGCAAATCGGTCAGTGGGTCAAAATAGGAGAGCCGCTGCACTTGGTTTTCAGCAATTTCCAAAGCGCGCATGTCGGCATCCATGCAAAACATGATGGGTTCGTCATTGGGGAGCGCGACCACCGTATGGCTAGAAAAGACAGGAACCGTCGTGCCGTTTTTATGTTTAAGGTTCAATCGTGCAGAAGGAATCCCTTGCTCATGCTCGAACATCCAGGCCACTGCTTTTTGCACGTCATCCCGCATTTCGCTGGGGATAATTAAATCATATAAACTTTGCCCCAATGCTTCTGCGGTCGTATAGCCATAAATTTTTTCTGAGGCAGCATTCCAGTAAACCACAGTACCATCAGCTCGGTAGCCTTGAATAGACATCGCTTGGGTATCGTCAAAGAGCTTATGGAACCGTGCCTCGCTGATTTGCTTGTCGCGGTCATCAGTCATGTCTACTCGCTATTGTTTTGAATTGAAGATTAGCGGTTATAAATGACTACAAGTGTAGAATATGATTGATAAAACCGTTAATTTGTTAGTGATATTTTCACTTTCTGGAAACGAAGCATTGGCGACGAAACAACATACATACCAAGTCATTATTGTTGGTACTGGCTTTGGCGGACAATCCGCAGCATTGCGGTTGCTAAAACGAGGGGTGACGGACTTCGTTATGTTGGAACGTCGCAGCTTCATGGGCGGCACATGGTGTCAAAACTCATACCCTGGCGCCCAAGTCGATGTGCAGTCGCCCCTTTATTCGTTGGCCAGTGAGCCGTACCCATGGTCACAAATGTTTGCTGAGCAACCTGAACTGGAGTCATATACTAAGCAGGTCCTCGAAAAACATCGTTTGGCCGACAAAGCATTGCTGAACACCAATGTGACCGAGTTGCGCTGGTTAGAGCATGAGCAACAGTGGCAGATAACCACCAGTGCCGGCGTATTCTTTGCACGTACAGTGATTAGTGCGCAAGGACCATTAAGCAATCCGTTGATCCCAGACTTCCCTGGGCGGGAGCGCTATCAGGGCAAAAGCTTTCACACCAACGCGTGGGATCATAGTTATGATTACACAGGCAAACGCGTCGCGATTATTGGCAGTGGCGCAAGTGCAGCACAGGTGATTCCTGCGATTGCAGATAAAGTTGCCGAGCTGCACGTGTTTCAGCGCACGCCGCATTGGGTGATGCCGCGCCCTGATCGTAAGTTTGCTCCGTGGTTTCGTAAGCTGTTGGGTATCAAACCGTTCTATCAGTTGTTACGCAAAACTATCTATTGGGCGCTAGAGTGGCGGGTGCTAGCGTTTAAATACTCGTCGACCTTATTGAAAGTTTTTGCCGAACGCGAGGCGCGAGGACACTTACGTAAGCAAATACCCGATGAAGATTTACGGCAAAAGCTCACGCCCGATTACACTATTGGATGTAAGCGCATTATTGTCTCAAATACGCTCTACCCAGCGTTAGCACTCGACCATGTTACCTTACATGATCGCGATGATGGGATTCGGGAGTTCACCGAAAAAGGACTCGTGACCCAACAGGGCCAAGAGCTCGAATTAGACTTAGTTGTGTACTCGACAGGCTTCAAAGCGACTGATGGCGCGCTAGGTTTCAATGTGGTTGGGCAAGACGAAGTGCGTTTGGATGATGTTTGGGAAGATTATCCGCGGGCTTATCTAGGCACCATGATGCCGAATTTTCCGAATTTGTTTTTGGTTACGGGGCCGAATACTGGCATTGGGCATACTTCCGCAATTTTTGTGATTGAATCACAGATGATTTATATCATGCGTGTGTTAGCCGAATTGGAACGGCGCGGAGCGACCAGCGTTGCGGTCACCGCTGAGGCAGAGCAGCGCTATACCGATAAGATTCATCACGAAATGGCTCGTACCGTATGGCAAACCGGCGGTTGTCACAGCTGGTATCAGAGCAAAAGTGGTAAGGTCACGGCAATGTTCCCCGGCTTTAGTTTTGTCTATCGTTACTTGGCTTGGCGTTTTCGGCCGCAAGATCATTGCTTTAAAAGCGGAGCACAATCATGAAAAAGTGGCTTATCGGATTAGCAGCGGTTTTTATCCTCTTGTACGCCACTACGTGGCATCCGCTTACTGGGCAAGTGGTCTATCAAAGCACACAACGTGTTGAAGCGGCACTGTATGGTTTTGACAAAGGCCAAGTAGACCTAGGTGATATTACCTTTTCGCTGTACCGCCGCAGTGCGGAAAGTGCTAACGCTCCGACGTTGTTGCTCTTGCATGGCTACACGGCCTCGAAAGAACTCTGGTTGCGCTTTGGCAATCAAATAGATGAGCGTTACAACATCATTATTCCCGATCTTGCGGGCCACGGTGAAACCGGCTTTGACCCACAATGGAGTTATAGCCCTAGCGCCCAAGCAACACGTTTACAGCGTTTGCTCGATGCCCTAAATGTGGAGCGTGCGACGGTTATTGGGAATTCGATGGGTGGCTTGATTGCCGCCAATTTTGCCTTACAGTATCCGCAACGCACCGCTGGCATCGTGGTCATTGACCCTGCAGGTGTAACCGCACCTGTGGCAAGCCGCGCGGAAAAACTGTTCCAACAAGGTCAGTCACCTTTCGAAATTGATAACTGGAACGACTTTCAGGAGTTTTATGCCATGACCATGGCGGAACCGCCTTATGTTCCAGAGTTTGTGTTGCGGAGTATGGCCGAGCGCTATCAACAGCACAAAGCCGAATACATTCAGATCGCTGAAGACTTTCGTAATCTTGACCAGCTCGACGGCCGCCTTGCTGAAATTTCGGTGCCAACCTTAATCATCTGGGGTAGCCGTGATCAGTTGCTCGATGTGAGTGCTGCGGCAGTGTGGTATAAAGGTATTCCCAATGCCGAATTAGAGATTTATGAGGGCGTTGGTCATATGCCAATGGTTGAGCGCCCGGCGCAGACCGCCGAGCGTGTAATGGAATTTTTAACAAGCCCATTAGAATAACAATAGGGATTTAAGATCATGTCAAAACGCCATGCGCTCGCACCAAGCGCGGTTATAATTGTGCTTGCCGCAATTGCCTACCTGTTGTTTTGGCCTGTCGCTATTGAGCCGCGGGCATGGAATGCGCCGCGTGATCAGGGTTTTGTCGGTGCCTATGCGCCCAACACAGCTTTGCAAAGCGCCGAACGCCAACAGCTAGTGAATTCTGAAGGTCCGGAAGATATTACCTTGGATAGTGAAGGGCGACCGGTATTTGGCTTGCTCAACGGCGATATCGTGCGGCGTGAACATGACGGTGACTTTTCTATCTTAACAACGACGGGTGGGCGCCCACTTGGCTTAGAATTTGGCCCCGACGGCACGTTATGGATTGCCGATGCTTATTTGGGCTTGATGCGTTGGTCCCGTGATACCGGTCTCGAGCTGGTGGTAACGGAAGTTGATGGACGTGCGGTACGTTATGCCGATGACGTTGATATTGCCGCGGATGGCACGGTCTATTTCTCGGATGCCTCGTCACGTTTTGCGGCGGACCAATATGGCACCTACCAAGCGAGTTTATTGGATATTATGGAGCATGCGGGCAACGGTCGGCTACTTGCCTATGTGCCAGAAACAGGGCTTACCTACACCGTGCTCGGCGGTCTGCATTTTGCCAACGGCGTTGCGGTAAGTCATGACAATAACTGGGTGTTAGTGGCAGAAACCGGTAGTTACCGTATTTTGCGTATCGGCATCGGCGACCAGAACAATGGCCAAATTGAAGCCATTATGGAAAACCTTCCGGGCTTTCCAGACAATATTAACGATGCACCCGACGGTAAGTTTTGGGTGGGCTTAGTGAGCCCGCGTAGTGGTTCTTTAGATGCGCTATCGAATTATCCGTTTGTGCGCAAAATAGTTCAGCGGTTACCAAGCTTTATGCGTCCGCAAGCCCAGCGTTACAGCCATCTTATTGCCATTGATAGCAATGGTAACGTGTTGCGCAGCTTGCAAGACCCAAGTGGCGCTTTTGCGCATGTTACTGGAGCTGCCGAGAGCGAGGGTAAACTCTTTCTCAGCAGCCTCCATGAACCGGCCTACGCGGAGTTAGAGCTCTAACTCTCGGCAGATTGTAAGGATCATCACCATGCTTAACCTCGCCGAACTCACCACGCCGTATTTATTGCTCGATCCAGTGAAAATGGAGCGCAATATTGCGCGTCTGCAAAAACACATGGATAAGCTCGGCGTCACATTGCGACCGCATGTGAAGACGGCTAAATCGATTGACGTAGTGCGTCGACTTTTTGCTGATGGGAAAGGGCCGATAACCGTTTCGACGTTGAAAGAGGCAGAGTATTTTGCCGAGCATGGTTTTACCGATATCACTTACGCGGTAGGTATCAGTCCCGACAAGTTGCCGCGCGTTGTTGAGTTGCTGCGGATGGGAGTTACGCTGCGGGTGTTAGTCGACAGTATGGCGCAGGCACAAGCCGTGGTTAAAGCTGCTGCGCAATTGGGTCATAAGATTCCTGCGCTGATTGAAATTGACTGTGACGGTGAACGCGCCGGACTCAGTAAGAATGACCCTAAAATCGTCGAAATTGGGCGTTATTTGCACGAAAATGGCGAATTTTGTGGAATTTTAATGCATGCAGGTGGTTCGTACCATTGTCCCGATAAGGCTGCCAAAGAGGCGGCCGCTGAGCATGAACGTGCGACTGCGGTGGCGGTTCGTGACCAGCTTGTAGCGGCGGGGGTGCCATGCCCCATCGTAAGTGTCGGCTCAACGCCTACTGCGCATTTCGCAGAAGATCTCACCGGCGTTACTGAAATGCGCGCCGGTGTGTACGTATTCCAAGATCTGGTCATGGCTGGTTTGCATGTATGTGAGCTGCAAGACATTGCGATAAGTGTAGTTGCTACCGTGATTGGGCATCGCCCCGAAAAAGGCTGGATCATGACCGATGCGGGCTGGATGGCGTTATCGCGCGACCGCGGTACGGCGCAGCAAGAGGTCGATCAGGGCTACGGGCTAGTCTGTGCAATGGATGGCACGCCGTATCAGGATTTGATTGTTTCGAGTACCAGCCAAGAGCATGGCATTGTGTCGGTAAGAAAAGGCAGCAAAGCCAAGCTGCCTAAGCTTGAAGTCGGCCAGCAAGTGCGAATTTTACCGAACCATGCGTGCGCGACAGCCAGCCAGTTTGAAGGCTATGTCGTGCCGACTGCCGACGAACTGGTGTTCTGGCCGCGGATCAATTATTGGTAATTACTCGGTGCTCGGCGTGGCGGTGCGGGTGGCGTTCCAGTTTACCGCCTGCCACTGGCCTTGACGTTCAACCATCACTCCCGTATTCAAAAATGTCTCGCGGGCGCCGCTGGCGACATCTGTCGAAACCAAAGTAAAGTTGATAATGATGCTTGGGCCGAAGGCTTTTAGCTCAATATCTTCCGCCGTATACCACGCGGTTACCTCGCTTTTGGGCAGCATTTTAGCGTTGCTCATACCTTCCATAAGTTCCGCTTTGCCGAAGCGGACACCAGATGAACTTGTGTAGGTCAGCTCCGGAGCCCAGAACTTGTCATGGGCTTGCACGTCATTGACCGACGCCCCGTAAAGGAAATCCTCAACCGCACTCGTGACGGCAAACTGTTCGGCATCGCTTATCGGCCGAGCTTCTTGTGCATGTGCAACACTACTAATGAATAGCAAAATAATAAGAATTAAACGCATGAGGACTCCTAATTAAGTTTCGCTCGCCGTTATCCATTTCGGTTGTTGTGGCGGTTCATAAGCCGCCATAAGTTCGAGCAAGGTCGCTGGGTTGTCGTGGTTGAGAAGTAAATGGCGATGCTCATCGCGAATAAAACCTTGCGATACAGCCCCCTCCAAGAAGCTTAACAAGCCCTCGTAATAGCCGTCGACATTGAGCACCGCGCAACTCTTCTGGTGAAAACCCAGTTGCGCCCAGGTGAGCATTTCGAACAGTTCTTCCAGTGTGCCCATGCCGCCAGGCAAGGCAATAAAGCCGTCAGCGAGTTCGGCCATTTTCGCTTTGCGAGCATGCATCGAAGCAACGATATGTAGCTCGGTGAGGTCCTCATGTGCTAGCTCTTTATCAACGAGGGCTTGGGGAATCACACCAATGACCTTGCCGCCGTTACTTAATACTCGGTCGGCAAGGATACCCATGAGGCCAACGCTGGAGCCACCATAGACGAGAGTGATACCGGCGCGACAAAGCTCATCGGCGAGTTGCAAAGCGGCATCTTTATAGACTGGGCTGAATCCCGGATTCGCCCCACAATACACACATATGCTCTGAAACGAATGCGCCATAATCTACTCCATTAACGAATAACGAATAACGAATAACGAATAACGAATAACGACTAACGAATCACATGCCATTGCGTCTGGCGACCCGCTATGTAAGTCACCTTCTCACCGTCAAATAGCGCACTTTGCTCGAGCATAATCTGCACATTTTGGCCGTCCCACATGGCTAGTGGCACTTTGGCATTTCCTTCAATCGCATAGGCGGTATTGGCATACAAAGGCCAGTCGCCACGGATAGGTGTGGGACCTTGGTTATCCCACATGCCAATCGTTGGCCCAGGGGCGTGCCCGTAGAAGCCAAGTGGATGGGTGTAGGTGCTGGTGATCATGCTTTCCGCGGTGGTTTTCGCGATAGTCGCTTCTAGCACTTCGTTGCCTGTGCGACCCACCGTAAAGGCGTCAGTTAAATGGTCTTGCCACTTGTTGCCCACCGCCATCGCAGCTTTTAATTCAGCCGGCACGTCGGTTTCGCCAAAATTAAGCACATAGCCCAGCTCTTGGGTATCTGTACACAGTTTCAGGTAACAAATACCCACATCTGTGTGAATAACGTCGCCTCTTTGAATGGTTTTGTCACTTTGTCCACAGAAAGGCTGTTCGTCGGTACAGCCTTGGCCCTTACGTTGTAGGGTTACATAAGGCATGAACCACACCGGCAACTGCAGTTCGGCAAAGCGTTCGCGGATATACCATGCTACGTCTTGGGTGGTTGTTATACCGGGTGTGATCACACGGTTGCTGAAGGCTTCGGCGATAACCCCGCGTGCCAAGCTTACCACCTGAGGGTAGATTTCAATTTCTTCTGCTGTACGGGTCTCGACCCAGCGCACAATGAGATCTTCAGCGGACACGAGGCGTTGTTCGAGTGGCTCAGGTAACGCTTCTTGTAAACGCTGGTGCAAACCGTGGCTAAGACCATCAGCGACGGGCCAATCGCGCGAGACGTTTATGCCAATTCGTTGCGGGTCTTTGTCAGCAATCAGGTCAGCCAAAGCTTGCCACTGTGCATCGAGTTCGCCGCCAGCCCAGGCCGACTCATAGGGTTCACCCAATGGATAGCGGTTGACCGACAGGCGCTCGATGGTGCCGTCGGCTAAGCGGTTAAACACCAGCATGGTGGTGCGCCGTGCCGCAAAAGTCGGTTGTGGTACCAGCGTGTAATAGACTGGATCCTCCGCATATTCGCGGTTGATAACCAGCCACATATCGAGCTCAGTTTCTGCCATGAGCTGTGGCAATAACTCGGTTAATCGGGTGGTCAGCATGCGGTTCTCTGGACCGATGCGGTCTTGATAGCTGAGCACGCTGTAGTTGTCGGCATTAGCAATGACACGCCCTTGCTCGGCTGGCTGCGCCCAAGCGCCTGCTTGAGTGCTTGTCAAAGCCAGAGCGACGAGCGTTTTTATTAGTGTTTTCATAACGCTACCTTGAAGTTCTAATGTTGAAGCTGCTTTTGTGATTATGCTTCGATAGTAGCGGTGTTTCGCCGGTCGAGGCAATGCTTATTCGCTACGCTTGCGTTTAGCAGAGTTGCTCTTGCGTTGGTTGGGGCGCACATGACGCGCTAAAATGCGTTTTTTTTCGGCTTGCACCTGCGCTTCTTTACGCCAGCCCCACAGTAAGTCGCGCGCCCGTTTACCGCTTGCTTTGAGATCCACAATCGGGAATGGATAGTCGCGGCCAAGGTGGCAGCCGTAGAGCTGCTGCTCAAGCATGCTTAACTGCCAGGGGCTATGGATCAGCTCTGGCGGCACTTCGCTTAGTTCTGGGCACCATTGTTTAATAAAACTCCCTTCGGGGTCATGTTCTTCGCTCTGCTTGACCGGATTATAAATGCGTATGGTGTTGGTGCCGGTGACGCCAGCTTGCATTTGAAATTGCGGGTAGTGAATCCCAGGCTCAAAGTCGAGAAAAAGCTGGGCTAAATGGTGCACGCCTTCACGCCAATCAATGAGGAGATGGTGACAGAGAAAGCTGACTAGCATGGCGCGCATACGGAAATTAATGTAACCGGTCGCTTGCAAACAGCGCATGCAGGCATCAACTAAGGGGTACCCAGTGAGTCCTTGTTGCCATGCATGTAAGTGCTCGCTTACTTGCTCGTCGTTACGGTAAGGAAAGGATTGATAGCCACGGTTCACGGGACGCCATTCCATTTCATGTTCGCTTTCAAACTTCTGGATAAAATGGCAGTGCCAGTGCAAACGCGACGCAAACGCCCGCAACGACATGCGCCAACCGGGTTGCTGCCAGTGTTTGAGGAGCTGTTGGTAGACTTCCCGCAAACTAAGGTTACCCCAAGCGAGATATGCGGAGAGGCGCGAACAGGCCGTGCGACTGGCCTCTGGTTTCGAAATAGCAAAACGGTAATCTTTACCGCGGGTCGAGAAGAAGCTGGCCATCGTGGCGTGCGCTGCGAATAGCCCGCCCTGCTGAAAGTGCTCGTCGGCAGTGCGCCAAGCGGTGGGTATTTGTGCGCTTTGTTCGAGTTCACTGAGCCAATGGGGTTGCCAAGCCATCGCCTGCTCCCAGTTTGGTCGAGCGAGCGGGGCACGCATCACATTTTGCCATTGTTTGTCCCAGTCGTGGCGTTGGGTTTTACCACGTTGTACTGCGCCAGTCGGGCTCTCATGCCAAGCAATTGTATGGCTGCGACACCATTGCTGAACCTCTTGGTCACGCTTATAGGTCAGCTCCAAGCCAACTTCCTCGTGGCTATAGAGTGCTGCTATCGGTTGTTGCTGCTGAATGGCTTGCAGACTTGCCAGCACTTCGTCGTAGCGCACCAAGAGCGGCAAAGGCACGCGCTTTTCTAAGCCCTGCTGCAGCGCTTCGAGGCTCTGCCACACAAAGCGCCAATGCCGCTCAGAATAATGTTCGTCAACAACAATGCTGGGTTCAAAGCAGTAGAGCAGCAGCACTGGGTGGCCGCTGGCAATGGCACGTTGCAAAGGCTCGTGATCGCGCAGCCTCAAGTCGCGCTTGAGCCAAACGACGGCGAGCGGCTGCTGATTTTGCATTTATTAGCCCTTCATTCGTTAGTTCTGTATCGGCCAGTCGGCGGCATCAATCCACTCCGGTTGCGCAGCTACATCACCTTGCCAACGTTCGATAAATTCGCCCTTTGGATCGTACTGTTGGGTTTGCTTGGCGAGGTCAAAACGCCGATGGCCACGCGGGTCAGCACCCACCCCAGCGAGATATTGCCAGTTGCCCCAGTTTGAAGCGACGTCATAGTCGATCAGTTGTTGCTCAAAAAATGCTGCGCCATAACGCCAGTCGAGTTCGAGTTCATGCACAAAGCAACTCGCGACTAACTGGCGGCCTCGATTGGACATGTAACCAGTGGCGTTGAGCTGGTTCATACAAGCATTGACGATGGGGTATGCGGTGGTGCCACTGCACCATTGCTGCCAGCGCGATGAATAAAAACTCGTTTGTGGGCGTTTATCCTGGATCCCCGTAAACTTGAATAGGCGTTGCTGGTGGTGGCGCGCATACCAATGAAAATACTCGCGCCAGAGTAGTTCGAAGAAAATCCAATAACTGCTTTCGTTGGCACCCTGTTGCGCTTCATAGGCGCACAATTGCGCGTGAATGCGTCGCGCGCTGAGACTGCCGTTGGCGAGCCAAGCGGAAAACTTGGTCGACGCCGACCATTCATCGAGTGCATTGCGCGTTGCTTTATAGGTACTGGCGGCAGTGCTCGCAAAGTAGCTGTTGAGATGTTGCTGAGCCGCCAACTCTCCGCCGTTAAACTCAGCATGATGCGGGGTCGTTATCGCTGGCAGACCCGCCGCATGGTGTTCTAACAGCGCCCCAACGAAGTTTGGCGGTGGTGGTAACTGTCGCGGCATCGCCAGCGGCGTAGCGATAGCTTGACGCAGATCTTGCTGCTCGAGTTTGCGGCGAAACTTCGAGAAACTATCGGGTAACTCGGCAAGTGAAAAAGGTAACTGGTTGCTGTTAAACAGCGTATTGTTGTTCACTTGCTGGTGCTTGATGAGTGGATAGCGTTGCTGCAGTAAGCGCTGATAAGTGCGTTCGTACTGCCCCGCATGCTCGCTACTGTAGAGCGCATCGATTGGAAATTGGCCAAAGAGCTCAGCCAGAGTATGCAATGGACTCTGGTAGCTCACAATCAGATCCTGGCCTAACGCTTGCAGTTGTTTGCGTAGCTCGGTGAGCGACTCGAGTAAAAATCGCCAGCGATGAGCGCCAACGGTGACCAGGCCATAGCGATTATGCTGGAACCACTTCGGGTTCACGCAGTAGACGAAAAGCAACTGCTCACATTCGTCTGCCGCACGGTGGATGAGCGGATTGTCATCAAGCCGCAGATCATCTTGTAACCAAACGAGACCGATTCGATACATCTTAGACTGTCATCATTGCTGTAAAGTGACTACTATAACGTAACAAATGCTTATCTAGATCGGTCGGCTGCGTTGCCGGCAGCTCGATACTCTATTTATTAAGGCACTGTCATTTATCAGCACATCGCTTCCCGGGGGTCGCATGACACAGCAATTGGTGCGTTCAACAGCATTGTTTGGCGCGGTCATTCTAGGTTTAGGCTCAATTGTTGGAACGGGCGCCTTTGTGAGTATTGGCTTCGGTTATGCTTTGGCCGGTGAATGGCTGCTCTACGCCATCTTGCTGGCTGCTTTTGTGGCTCTTTGTAATGGCCTATCGAGTGCTCAATTAGCTGCTGTGCACCCAGTGAGCGGCGGCACTTATGAGTACGGCTATAAATTTTTAAATCATGACCTAGGGTTCGTAGCCGGCTGGTTTTTTATCGCCGCAAAAAGTGCCTCGGCGGCCGCAGCAGCGCTTGCCAGCGCATGGCTGATGAACCAGTACCTCGGTTGGCCAGAATGGGCGGTCACAAGTATCGCGATCGGCTTTATTGTGTTTCTTACCGCGTTGGTACTGGCCGGTTTGCGCCGCTCCAACCAAGTGAATGCTTTGTTGGTGGGTCTGGCCATCGCCAGCCTCATTGTTTTTGTGGTTTGGTCAGCACAAGCGCCACGACCAGCCGCCTTCGTACGTGATTCGGCAGAATTCTCGCTGCGCGACTTTTTGGCGGCCGCAGGATTGTTGTTTGTTGCCTATACTGGATATGGACGTATCGCCACCATGGGGGAAGAGGTGCAAGAGCCTCGGCGCGTAATCCCGCGCGCAATTATCGCCACAATGGTGGTAGTGACTGTACTCTATGGTGCGGTGGCATGGGCGTTGATGCAGCGCAATCCACTGTTCATTGGCGAAGACTTTATTTTGACTCAGTTAATGGCACCTGGACTGGCGCGCGATTTTGTTTTTATTGGAGCCATCCTGGCGATGTTGGGTGTCACCTTGAATTTGATACTGGGCGTTTCGCGGGTGGTTTTGGCCATGGCACGGCGGGGCGATTTACCCCATGCTTGGGCGACACTCAATAGCACGCGGACTTCAGCGCCCACGGCGACCTGGGTAACGGCAGCGGTAATGATCGCGATTGCAGCTTTGGGTGGAATTCGCTTAGCTTGGACGTTTAGCGCATTTACCGTACTTATCTACTATTCAATTACTAATTTAGCCGCACTAAAAGTGCAGCGTGAGCAACGGTTTATCGCAAAAACATGGCCCTTGCTTGGTCTTGTCGGCTGTGTCAGTCTGGCAGTTATGTTGCATGTTGGCACTGTGTTTATTGGGTTGGTGCTCTTGATACTCGGTTTAGCTTGGCATCGTTACCGTTATCGAGCCTTACGTAATTAAGGAATTCACTTGGCGTTTCAACAGCTTGCGTGGGAACATCAGTTACTAGTCTATGGCCTTCTTTTGGCTTTAGCGTCGCTTGCGCTTGGTTGGTGGATAGGGCATCGCGAACGCGTGCGTTTGGCGCGCTTAGTTGCAGCAAAATTTCGGACCTTAGCATCGCTTGCCCAGAATAAGTCTCTGGAAGAAAAGTTAACCGATATCTGTGCATTGATCGAAGACCAAATTGATGACGCCCTGTGCTCAGTTATGTTGGTTGATGATCGCAAGCGTGAGCTCAATGCTGCCAGTGCTCTGAGTCTGCCGTCTGAATTTGTCGCTAAGCTTCAAGGCTTGCCCATCGCGGACGGCGTCGGCGCATGCGGCACGGCTGCCTACCGCCGAGTGCCAATTATTGTCTCTGATATGACCCACGATGCACGCTTTGATGCCTTTCGCGAAATCATCGCTGAATTTAAATTACGTGCCTGTTGGTCTTACCCAGTGCTGTCACCCGCCCATAAAAATGTAATCGGCACATTTGCTGTTTATTTTCGTAAGCGTCGCGAACCGACCTTGCGAGAACTTGATTTATTGCAGCGTAGCCGCGACCTCGTTGCGCTGGTGATTGATCAACACAATGATCGCGTGCAGCGGGAACGTAGTGAGCAGCATAATCGCTCACTGTTTAGCTATAACCCTGAAGCGGTGTTCACCCTCGACCTTGAGGGTAATTTTATGAGCCTCAACCGCGCCGGGGCCGATTTGATTGGTTATGACGAGCTTGAAGTGCTCGGACAAAACTATGAAATGGTGGTGGCAGAGCCTGACCGCGAGCGCACCCTTGCGCACTTTGAGGCAACAAAAACGGGCAAGCCGCAACGTTACGAGATCAAAATCTTTAACCGCAAAGGTGAGCTGCGTGATCTCGATGTAACCAATATGCCAATTATCATCAACGGTGAAATTACCGGGATACACGGTATTGCCAAAGATATGACCGTGCAACGTCGCAATGAGTCGCGACTGAAAATTTTCGAGCGAAGCGTGGAGTCCAGCAATAATGGCGTGATCATTAGTGACGCAAACCAGAAAGCGTTTCCAATTATTTATGTGAACCCAGCTTTCAAAGAAATTACCGGGTATCACGAAGACAACGAACTTTTGGGCCGTAGTTGTAGCTTTCTGCAGGGCGCAGAAACCGATCCTGAGGCAGTTGAGAAAATCCGCCATGCGCTGCACACCCGCAGCGAGGTTCGCGTCACCATTCGCAATTACCGTAAAGATGGCACGCCGTTTTGGAACGATTTGCTGATTTCCCCAGTGCGCGACGGCGAAAAAGTAACCCACTTTATTGGTCTGCAAAGCGATATTACCGAGCGGGTTGAACGCGAAGAGGCACTCGCGTTTATGGCGCAGCATGATGTGCTGACTCACCTGCCAAATCGAAATGCGCTGGAAAACCACCTTGCCCGTGCATTGGCCCAAACTGGCGAGAATCCAGCGCAGGTTTTCGTCTTATTTATCGACCTAGACGGCTTCAAGCCGATCAATGACAGTCTTGGGCATGCAGTAGGTGACCGTATTCTCACTGAAACAGCTGAACGCTTGCAGCAGCAAATCGGGCCAAACGACCTGTTGGCGCGCTTTGGTGGTGATGAGTTTGTCGCGGTGGTTACGAGTGCGCGGGAGCGCGAGCAGGTGACCTTATTAGTGGGGCGGTTATTGGCGCAGTTTAACAATCCCTATCGCTTTGATGACTTAGAAGTATCGTTATCAGCAACAATAGGTATTGCCGATAACAGTGGCGAATTTAATTACCCGGTTGAGCTGATTCAGCGTGCCGATGTTGCCATGTATGAAGCGAAACGTCGTGGTGGCAGCTCGTGGCACTGGTACAGTTCGGATCTTGATGCCGGTATGCAGCAGCAAGTTGAATTACGCACACACTTGCAAGAAGCGATTCAAAAAGAGCAGTTCGAACTGTTTTACCAACCGATTGTTGACCGTAATGGAACACCACGAGCGGTCGAAGCATTGGTGCGTTGGAAGCATCCTGAGCGCGGTTATATTCCACCTAACGATTTTATTCCATTGGCGGAAGCAACGGGGCAGATTATTGCTATTGCCGATTGGGTTTTTGCGCGTGCCTGCCGTGATACCAAAGCACTGATTGGCGCAGGGCTTGAGAGTGTAAGTGTCAACTTTTCACCGCTGCAGTTTTACCGTGACGATTTTATTGAAAACGTTGCTGCAACGGTGCATGACTATGCCATTGAACCGGGACAGTTGGTCATCGAGATCACCGAAAACGTCTTCGTACGCGATAGTGCGCACATGATTGCGCTCTTGCACAAATTGCGTGAGCTCGGCCTGAAAATATCTATCGATGATTTCGGTACCGGCTTTGCTAGCTTAAGTTACTTAAATCAACTCCCTGTGGATGTCATCAAAATTGACCGTACGTTTATTTCCGGTGTCGACAATGCGCAACGGAATTCCGCCATAACCCGAGGGGTATTGATGATAGCCAAAGAGCTTGGCGTGAAAACAATTGCCGAAGGCGTAGAGACAGAAGGCGAACGTGAATTTGTTATTGCGCATGGTAGCGACCTGTTACAGGGCTATTTATTCTGTCGCCCACAGCCACTTGATGAGGTGTTAGCTTGGATAGCCGCGCAGAGTAAGCGATAACTCACTTGCGCGGCAATGGCTTTCTAGCTTAGAAACGGTAGTCCAAACCAATAGAAACCGTTTGTGGTTTGTTCGGCCGTGCGCCGTAAGGTAAGCGTGAAATAATCACTTGCTCGTCAAAGATGTTCTCAACTTTTAAGAACACGGTGGTTTGTGCGCTTAACGGATAGCGGCTGATCCAGTCGACGGTAAACAGCGATTCAGTGGTGGCAAAGGCACTATCGTCACGCTGGCAACCCACGCTCACACAAGTCTCGTCCATGTATTTTACAACTGCGTGATTGTCCCAACCGTTGTCCAGCAACAAACCGATTTGTGCACTGAAGATTTGCTCTGGAATGTCTGCCAAGGTATCGCCGTCCTGCACGCCTGTCAGTGCATTATCCTCGCTAATCTCAGCACTGGTGTAGGTATAGTTGAAACTGACTGGGAGGCGTGCGCCTTCAAGCTGCCACTCATTACCTAATTGCAGTTCGATACCTTGCACTAGTGCTTCACCTGTCACGTAGCTCCCTGACGTAGCACCATTGCTACATGGGCTTGCCACTGAGCAGCTCTCCGCCTGATTATTGAAGTCACTACGGAAGAAAATGGCTTCAGCAAATAGGCTTTGTGCCTGGTAACGTGCGCCAAACTCGTAGTTGGTGCTGGTTTCTGGTTCATCGGTTTCGGTTGCGCCGCCACCGAGAGGGGCAAAGCCACGATGCACACCAGCTAGCAACTGTACTGAATCATTTAAGTCGTACGTGAATGAAAGACCTGGCAACCATTCTTGCGCTGTGCTGCTGCGTGCGCTAGGCGCGTCACTGCGATCAACACTGGCAAATTGCTCACGGAAAGTATCGACATCTTCGTAGCGCAAGGTCGCTTGTACCTTCAAGTTGGCTGTTGCTTGCCAAGCGTCAGCGAGCCAAAATGCCATGGCATCAGCGCCTTCAAGACGATTATCACCACCCGTTGGCTGAATAGTTTCTTGATAAACCAAGCTGCCATTGACCTGATCGTAAACCTCTACCGGTTGGAAGCGATCCATGCGGTCGCTATGGTCACGCACGCCGACTTCAACTTGGTGGTCGCCCCAAGAGCTTTGTATACGCGCTTCAATACCATAAGACTCGTATGCGCGGTTGTTGTGCGTGTACTCAAGGTCCTGTACATCGCGAGTGCCGTCAAGAATGGCTTGTGCCTCGGTATCGCCAGCGTTGGCAGCATTAATGAGGCTGCTTGGACTGCCTTTGAACCAATCGCGCTTGTATTCATTGCGGTAGCCCACCACAGACAGGTTCAGGTTGTCAGCTAAATCGGCTTCGTAAGTAAGGCTCAGACCGGTGTGTTGGTTATCCATTTGGTCGATAGCGGTTAAGCCATAACGGCGGTTTGGGTTGCGTGCAAAGTCTACGTCAGTTAACCCTGCGTAGGTTTCGTTCGAAACTTGCTCAGAGTACTGCGCTTTTGCAGTTAAGCTCTGATTAACGCCGGACCAACGCAGCTTGACCAAGTAGTCTTCGATATCGTGACCAGCGTCGCGGTTGCTGCGATCAATTTCTTTAAAGCCATCACTGTCGCGTTGCACGGTATCAATCAACCAGCCCCAAGCACCCTCTGTACCGCCATAATAAGCATGAATATCGCGGCTGTTGTTTTCCCCCATACGCAAGGTAACTTGCCCTTGGCGTTGTTGTGGAATCGGCGTGGTCACGAGATTAATGACACCACCGGTGGTTTGTGGTCCGTAGCGCAGCAACGGCGCGCCTTTAAGCACTTCGATGGTGTGCATACGGTAAGCTTCAGGAAAGTAATAAGCCGCTGGGTTTGAGTAAGGTGCTGGCGCAATCATCACGCCGTCTTCGAGCAAGGTAACTTTACTTGAACGGCCACCTGCTGCCGCACGAATACCAATGTTGGGGCGCAGGCCCTGGCCGTCTTCTTCACGAATGTAGACGCCTGGAACGGTTTTCAGCACTTGGTTGATGTCGGTATTAACTTCAACCTCAAGTTGCTCTGGTGCCACCACGGCACTTGAGCCTGCCACGGTGCGCGCAGCTTGTTTGTCACCAATGATCTGGATGACTTCAGTAGCGTCAGCTGTCGTCGTGGCAACTTCTTCTGCAGAAGTTGTTGTGCTGGTGAGTGCTAATGTGATTGCACCGGCCAGAAGTGAATAACGCATGTTTCCCCCAAAATTCGTGTCGCGAAAAATCGGGGGAGATTATAAATGCAAACTATTCGCATTTGCAATGGCTCAGATCACAAAAAGATTCTTATACATGCGTTCGGCGTAATCGTCGGTCATGCCGGCAATATAATCACAGAGGATACGGTCGGCGCCGGCTTGACCCTCTTGTTCATAGGCTGCTTGCCAACGCGCTCGGGTGTTGTGCGGTAAAAGCCGTAATGGCTCGTTGTGAAAAGCACTAAACAGATTGAGCAGCATGGTTTGGCTGCGATAGCGTAATTGCTGAATAGAGGGTTGATTGATGACATGTTCAAATACCACTGCTTTAAGGCTATCAAGCAAAAAGCGTTGCGGATCAGGCAGCACAGCATTGAAACGTATTAGTTCTTCGCTGACGTCGGGTAACACCTCTTTGATACGCACGGCGGTGACGAAAATATTCACTAAGGCACCTATGGCGTCTTTGCGTACGCTGTGTTCGCGCGAGAAAAGCTGCGTCCCAAGCTGGCGCATTAACGTGCTTAAGTCACCATCAAGACTACTCACCACATGGTCGATATGGGTATGCCACTGGTTTTCTGACAAGGTGCCTGTGACCACTGCATCTTCGAGATCATGCACGCCGTAAGCAATGTCGTCGGCCAGCTCCATGAGTGAGGCATCGAAACTCTTGTGGAGTGAGCGTTGCCAGGGCGAGCGTTCAAGTTTCTCAACTTCTTGAAAGCGTTGCCGATCGGCTGCGCTGAGCGGCTCAAGCACCCAGTCGAGTAAGTCTGCGTCACAGGCAAACAACGCTTTTGCCGGTCGCCACTCAGCTAGGCTTCCGGGGTTCGCGAGCGTGTCAGGGACCGGCCAATCTGGCATCAGAACAGGGTATTTTAATAAACCTAACAATGAGCGCCGCGTCAGATCCATGCCATGCTCGGCATGATACGCTTCAAGTTTGCCAACAATACGGAAAGTTTGGCCGTTGCCCTCGAAGCCTCCGGACGCGAGCATCTTATAGTTCAAGGCGGTTTCACCGCCGTGGCCAAAGGGTGGGTGACCAATGTCATGAGCGAGACACAGCGTTTCCATCAAGTTTAGATCGGGTAACAGTTGGCGCTCTTCGCTACTGCCGACATGGTGCAACTGATTGATCAGCGATGTGCCGATTTGCGCGGCTTCAAGTGAATGCGTCAGGCGTGTACGGTAAAAATCATTTTCCCCGACATTCATGATTTGAGTTTTTGATTGCAAACGCCGAAAGGCAGCAGAATGCAGTACGCGAGCGCGATCACGTTGCCATGGGGTGCGTCGATCGCCGGGGCGTTGCGCGGAAGGGCCTGATCGTCGGGCTTGCCAATACTCGTTCATAGCTACTCCTAGTCTGCTGCAGGTTCTTGCACATGTGTCTGTTCATAGTATGCTATGTTTACAGTGAGATACCAATAATGAATAGGAACAATAAGATAGCTGACAAATTCAAAGGACCCATGGAATGAATGATTTTTTAGCGCAATGGCAGAGTGCCGCAATGACCAGTCTAGGTTTTTTTTGGATGGCGTTGTGGGCGTTTATTCTTGGCTACTTTATCAGTAGCGTCATTCAGGTTTTGGTAACGCGACGACAAATGCGCGCAGTGATGGGTGACGATGGAGCTAAATCTATTGCGCTGGGTACTTTTTTTGGCTTTATTTCTAGTTCCTGTAGTTTTGCTGCGCTGGCCACCACGCGAGCACTTTTCAACAAAGGTGCGGCGTTCTCGGCTGCAATGGCATTTATGCTTGCCTCGACGAACTTGGTCATTGAGCTAGGCTTTGTTATCGCTGTTTTCTTGAGTTGGCAATTTGTCGTCGGCGAATATCTAGGCGGCTTCCTACTCATTTTATTCGCCTGGTTATTTGTCAAACTGACACGCCCGAAAAAGTTAATCAAAGAGGCGCGTGACGAAGAACAGGACGACGGCGAAGAAAACGGTTATGACGTGCGCCACTGGGGCGACCTAACCGACCCAGAGCTTTGGCAGATGGTTGCTAATCGCTATGTCATGGAATGGCAAATGGTCTGGAAAGACATCCTCATCGGTTTCACGGTGGCGGGCCTTATTTCGGCGTTTGTACCCTCGGAGTTTTTCACCTGGCTATTCCAAGGTGCAGGCGCTAATGCCAGCGAACTCAGCTTTGGGCAAGTGTTACAGCAAACGGTGATCGGTCCTATTGCCGCCTTTTTTACCTTTATTGGCTCGATGGGCAATATTCCACTTGCTGCAGTGCTATTTGGTGAAGGGGTTGCTTTTGCCGGCGTCATGGCCTTTATCTTTTCTGATTTGGTTGTGTTGCCGGTATTACGGATTAATGCGCAGTACTATGGTTGGAAAATGGCGCTGTATATTTCTGCGATGTTATTTACCTGCTTGGTGGTGGCCTCACTGCTTATGCATTACGGTCTTGCTGCCTTTGACTTATTACCTGATGCCAGCCAAATCGAAAATATCACGGAGCGTGATCACTTTAAAATCAACTACGGTTTTTACTTAAATCTGCTCGGCCTGCTGGTGACAGGAGCGCTTCTGTATCAACGCTGGCGCGCTCAGCAACATGACCATGCGGGCCATGATCATAGCCATGATCATAACCATGGGGGAGCGTCGCTCGGTACGCGCATCATGCAAATCTTGTCCGCACTTGCGGCAGCGTGGTTGGTGATTGGCGGCTTACTCAGCATTGGCTGAAGACAACGCAGTTACGCCCCTGTAGTTTGGCTTCATACATGGCGCGATCGGCGCAACGCACGAGCTCTCCTGTGCCGGTGGCATGGGTAGGATAAATGGCGACGCCAATACTCGCTGAAATTTCTAACTGCAGATGCTCGACGGCAAAGGGTTTGGCCAGTTCATCGCGCAGCCGCTCGGCAATCGCTAGCGCGGTGGACTTGGCGCTGTCCACCTGAGGGTGAGCTTCGGTTAACACCAAAAATTCATCGCCGCCGATGCGACACGCCAAATCACTATCACGCAAACACGCTTTGATACGCCGCGCAACGTGAATCAGCAACTGGTCGCCAACACTATGGCCGTATTGGTCATTGACGGGCTTAAAGTTGTCGAGGTCGATAAATAAAACAGCGAGCGCACGTTGGCGTTGCTCACAATGACGCAGCGCTAGTTCGAATGCTTCATCAAAGGAGGCTCGGTTCGGCAAATTGGTGAGCATATCTTGTCGGGCAAGGCGCGCCATCTTTTCTCGCTGTTCCCGCTGTTCAGTAATTTCGCGAGCAATACCGAGCAGATAGTCGCTATCATTCTCACGCCCGTCTACCTTCGCTGCGCGACAGGTATACCAGTGCCATTCGCCATCATTGTGACGTACCCTGAATTCGAGGTCTTCAACCAGAGGACCATCGTTGAGTAGCGATTGAATAAACGCATTACAGTTGGCCAAATCGTCTTGATGCACAACTGTCGTATAGGACTGATAAAGTGGATCGCTTTGTTCATCGCCAACAATCCGTCGCCAATTAGGCGAAAGATAGCCAATCGTGCCATTGGCATCTAACGTGAAAATAATATCCGAGGCATTCTTGACCAAAGTTTGGAAGCGTTGTTCACTTGCAATAAGGTCAAGTTCGAGTTGTTTGCGATGGGTTGCTTCAACGATATAACCGGTCCAGACCAAGGTTCCATCATCGAGCTCTTCGCCGCTATCGTGTGCATCAAGCCATAACTGTTTGCCATCAGGGCGGATAAAGCGAAACGGATGATGCCATTCTCTGTGTTGTTGAGCTGAGAGAATACTCGCTTCGATGACTTCTTCGACATCTTCTGGGTGAATAGCGTCGAGGAGTGGGCGGGCGTCTTCGGTCAATAGTTGCGGCGAGAACCCAAGCATCTCCTCGACATTTGCACTTATGTGAGTGAAGCGAAAATGACCGCTCGGCTCACGTATGATTTGGTACGTGAGGCCGGGCATCTTATCGAGAAAACGTTGCCAGTCCATTTTTCGCCTACGCTTCGAGTAATAGCTGAATACTAACTAAGTATTAGTCGCGAAAGTTCTCAAATTGCAAGGGTAATTCGATATCCGACGCACGCAACAACGCCATGGTTTGCTGCAGATCATCTCTTTTCTTACCCGATACACGGACTTTCTCACCTTGAATTGAGGCCTGAACTTTCAGCTTACTATCTTTGACAAGTTTAACGATTTGCTTCGCTAAAGGCTGGTCAATGCCTTGCTTAAAGGTGACAGTTGTACTGTAGGTTTTGCCGCTGTGATTGAGCTCTTGCGGTGTTTCTGTACCCGCCATACTGAGGTTTCGTTTGGCACAGTGGTTAGCGAAAATATCGTACAGCTGCTGCACTTGGAAGTCTGACTCGGACGCCAGAGTTACCGTGAACTCATTGAGTTCAATACGGGCTTCGACGCCGCGAAAATCAAAGCGCGAATCAAGTTCACGATTGGCATTATCTACGGCGTTTTTTAGTTCGACACGATCGATCTCTGAAACTATATCAAATGTTGGCATTAGGACCGCCTTTTGGCTTCTTTTCGTAAACGTATGTTTTATTATCATTAATAAATGTTGTTATCACAAGAAAATGTGTGTTGCCAGTAACTGATTTCGTCCCAAGCCCCTAATGTTATTTGGAAGTATAGCCGTCTATATTGACAAGTGTTGTTTGGCTCAGTACATTCGCTGTCACAGCCCATTAATCTGAGTTCGTCCGTCGACATGCCTTTTTCTTATCAAGATATCTCTGTCAGACTCCCGCAGGGCGAGTTGGCGTTGCGGAGTTATGGCCGCGACGATGCTCCTGTGGTGCTGATCTTGGGTGGCATTTCCGGCGGCCGCAACATTTATCAGGCGGAGCCGCAGCATGCGGGACGGGGCTGGTGGCAAGGCTTGGTGGAAGACGCTGAATTGCAATGCTACCGCTTACTTGCCGTCGACTATTTTGGTGGCATGGGCGCGAGTCATTGTGACGAAGTTCCGGCCACAGTGGAAGCCCATGCTGAGCTGCTGGCATATGCGCTGCGAGAACTGGGAGTGATGCGGTTACATGGGCTCATTGGCGGCTCATTTGGTGGCTGTGTGGCGCTATGTTTGGCCCAGCATGAGGAGTTTAGTGATGCACGTCTGGTCGTCTTAGGTGCTGCCCACCGACCCACCGCGCAAGCCGTTATTGTACGCAGCTTGCAGCGGGATTTTGTCGCGCTTGGGCAGGCCGCTGGGCAAGACCGACGTGGTGTAGAGTTAGCGCGGGCACTGGCCATGTTGAGTTATCGCGGTGCACAAGGACTTGATACTCGGTTCCCTGATCCAGCGGGTGCCGTCGCCTATGTACACGAGCGCGCGGCGCAATTGGTGGATTCGAATCCGCAGCAAGCCGAGCAGCTCTTTGCCTGCTTCGGGCCGGCGTTGGACCATTTCCGTGTGCCACCTCAAGCCATTCGTAACCCCACCTTGTTAGTTAGTTTTGCCGATGACTATTTGGCGCCATCTCACCTGATGAGCGAATTCGCAGTCTTACTGCCTGATTGTCGTGAGCACCTTGAAGTTGCGACGGTGCATGGGCACGACGGTTTTATTCTCAATACGGCAAGCTTTGGGCCGCAACTTAAACAGTTTTTGGAGGAAGCATGAGCCAAGCTGAAATTGCGCTGGGCGTAGTAGGAGCAGGTACTATTGGTGGTTATTGGTTAGATCATTTCGCCACCCAATTGTCGCTTGCGTCACAAAGTCGTGTCACAGCCATTTTTCGCAGTAAGCGAGCATTGATAAAACCGCGTGGCATAGCTAGTGAGCGCTGGCGCCAAGACTTTGCTGCCGCAGCAGAGCAAAGCGATGCGGACACGATTCTGAAGTGGATCAGGGCCAGCCAACAACGTGGACAGCAAACCGTGTTATTGGACCTCACCGCAGCAAAATCCATCAGTCGTGACTACGTGGCGTGGGTGAAGGCTGGCGCGCATATTATCTCGGCGAACAAATATGCCGGTTCGAGTGGCTTGGCTTACTATCGCGAGTTACAGCGGACATTGCAGCAATATCAACGTAACTGGCTCTATAACACGACGGTTGGAGCGGGCTTGCCTATTTTGACTGCAATTGCCGAGCGCTGTCGCTGCGGCGACGAGATTCTGCGTATTGAAGGGAATTTATCCGGCTCTTTATCGTGGATTTTCCAAAACTATCGCAGTGGTGATGCCTTGTCTGAGTGGCTATTAAAGGCGCGCGAACAGGGACTGACCGAGCCTGACCCGCGCACCGATCTCGGCGGCATGGACGTCGCCCGTAAGTTAGTGATTCTGGCACGTGAAGCGGGGCTGCCCTTGCAGTTGGCTGATGTCAGGATTCACAACCTCGTACCCGAAACCTTACGTGATGGCACAACGGAGGAGTTTTTACAGCGCCTGAACGAATTTGATAGTGCTTTTGATAACTGGCGCCAAGGCGCTGATGCTCAGGCGAAGCAGTGGGTTTACCTAGGATACATCGCGCGAAGCGCTACCGGCGAGCTAAGTGCGGGCACCGAGCTGGTATCCATTAATGGCGACTCGGTCTATGCGCGCTTACCACCTGGCAATGCCAACTTTACCGTGCGCAGCCAGCAATATGATGCCAACCCACTGGTGATTCAGGGGCCCGGCGCTGGACCTGAAGTCACGGCGGCGGGCGTTCATAGCGATGTATTACAGCTCATTACTCTGCTGAAAAAGTAGAGAGTTGAAAAAGTAGCCGAAAAAAGCTTGCACATTGCACTGACTTAATTAATATGGACGTCTAAACGTATAAACATCCGTATCGACGTATTTATTACAAGTGAGTGCTTTATGTCTGAACATTACCGAGCTGCAACATTAGCTATCCACCATGGCTATGAAACCGATCCGACCACCAAAGCCGTGGCAACCCCAATTTATCAAACCGCGGCGTTTGCCTTTGACGATGCACAGCACGGTGCCGATCTATTTGATTTAGCGGTGCCGGGCAATATTTACTCGCGCATCATGAATCCGACCAATGACGTCTTGGAGCAACGCGTGGCTGCCCTCGAGGGCGGTGTTGCTGGCTTAGCGGTAGCATCGGGGATGGCGGCGATTCAGTACACTTTGATCACGCTTGCCAGCCAAGGCGACAATATTGTTACCACCCCGCAACTCTATGGCGGTACCTACACTTTATTTGCGCACATGCTGCCGTCGTTTGGCATCGAAGTGCGCTTTGCTAAATCAGACAGCGCCGAAGATTTAGCCGCTTGTGTCGACGAACGCACGAAGGCGCTGTACTGCGAAACCATTGGTAATCCAGCGGGCAACATTGCCGACCTTGAAGGCTACGGTAAACTGGCTGAACAGCATGGCATACCGTTAGTGGTCGATAACACTGTCGCTAGCCCGTCGTTGTGTAAGCCGCTGGACTGGGGCGCGCACATTGTCGTGCATTCGCTGACCAAGTACATCGGTGGTCACGGCACCACGATTGGCGGTTTGATTGTGGACGGTGGACGCTTCGATTGGGTCAAGCACAAAGCCAAATTTCCGCAGTTTAATGAACCTGAACCTGCGTATCACGGCGTAGTGTACAACGAAGCCTTTGCAGCGGCAGCCTTTATTGCCCGAGTGCGCACCGTGGCGCTGCGTAACACTGGTGCGGCGTTGTCGCCGTTTAATGCCTTCTTAATTTTGCAGGGATTGGAAACCTTGGAGCTACGCATTGAACGCCATTGTCAAAACACTGAGCGGGTGCTGCACTTCTTACAGCATCACCCCGAAGTTGCGTGGGTCAATTATGCCGGCCTCGAGAATCATCCAAACTATGAACTGGCACAGAAGTACATTCGTGGCGGTCTTCCCGCGTCGCTGCTTACCTTCGGCTTAAAAGGCGGTTACGAGGCAGGTGTACAGTTCTACGACAAACTAAAACTCTTTAAGCGTCTAGTAAATATTGGAGATGCTAAATCTCTGGCTTGTCACCCAGCCTCGACCACGCACCGGCAGTTAACCCCAGAGGAGCAACTCAAGGTCGGTGTGAAGCCCGAAGCTATACGTTTGTGTGTGGGCATTGAGCATCCTGATGACATTATTGGCGACCTCGAGCAGGCTTTAGTAAAGACGGCTCAGAAAGTAGCTGCAACCAACTAGATTAGGTATAGTGAGCCTCTTTGACGTTAGCCTGAGATAGAAACATGCAAAGAGGTTTACAATGGGTGGTGCTTGCCTTGGTGAGCACCTTACTTATCAGTTGTGCGGCGGTGGTCGAAGAAAGTTTGTCGATGCGCCCGTCAGGGTTTTCAAATGAAGGCGACACGGAAGCTTCGCTGCGCAATTTAAAACTGACGACCCGCGAGTTTTGCCTGCCCTTTCTCGGTGGTTGCACCGGGTATCTGTACGGTAAGCCCTATCATTTGTTGGGCCAAGATGCGCAAGATGATGTTGCGAAGTTTGACTTTGATTTCGCCTTTGACGTTGGCGATGGCATTGAAGAGTACCAACTGAATTTAAAACGTGAAGAGGTTAATCCGCAGCGCGGTACCGTGGTGCTGCTGCATGGCTACGGTGGCAATAAATCGACCATGGCGATTAACGCAGCCTATTTCATGTTTCTTGGTTATCACGTGGTGGTGCCGGATTTGTTGGGGCATGGACAGTCAACCGTGGACCAAATGGGTTTTGGCGTGCGTGACGCTGAGCTGATCACGGCTTTATTGGACAGCTTACCGCAACGCGAGATGCCGAAGCCCTTATACCTCGCTGGTTTGTCGATGGGCACTGTCGCTGCGGCGCATGTGGCTAAGCAACGAGACGACGTCGACGGCTTAATTCTGTTTGCGCCGATGGCGCCTATGGATGAGGCAACCAATGCGATGCTCGAAGCTTGGTACCCGCAATTAAGTAAACTTATGCCGGTTGCATCGGTGCGCGAAGGCGTGATTGGTGCAATGCAGCGCCAGGATATCGAGCTTGCCGATACCGACTTAAAACAGCTTCTGCCGCAGCTTGCTTTGCCGACATTAATAATCGCCAGCGACATGGATACCGTTGCGCCCTATGAACGCTACCTGCCATTAGAGTCAGCAGAGCGTACGTTGGTAATGGCGCCGGGGCGCCATCACATCACCGTGGGCATTGTGGATAATGAGCTGCACCAGCACATTAGCGCTTGGCTCACCGCGCAATAACGGCTATTGCAGCATCTCATCGGGGATGGGCACCTCGATACAGGCACACAAAATTGCCAATAGCTGACGCTCCGCTGGTGACACGACATTATCTTTACGTACGGTCATCAGCCATTTCTCAATGAGCGTTTCCTTGGCTTTGGGCGCCCAACCACGGCACGTATTTAGGGCTTTGCTGAGTGTTTCACGGTCAACATCTTGCCCTGCATCAGTGCGTTCCAAAGCTGTGATCGTTACATCCAAAGCTTTTTGATTATCGAGGGTGTCTTTGAATTTACCTTTCGGTAGGAGTTGCCGGGCGAGCAGCTGGTACAGACCCCAATGGAAGAGATCTTGGCTCTGCGCCATTGCTTGCAAGTCTTTCAGCAGGTTTAAGCGTTGTGATTCAGAGGCTTGCCTTAAGGCAGGTACTGCCAGCTCAACCAATGCCAATTGCTGGGCCGGATTTAACCCTTTCAGAACCTCGTTAGGCTCACCAAGCAGTTCGCTCAGCACCAAGTCGTGCACCAGTTTTGGTGCCTGTTGGGGGCTATGTGCCTGTTCAAGCAGCACTGCAGGGAGTGCTAGCATCGCCAACTTATTCAGTGCCGAAGGCTTAGGCTGAGCCTCAACATGTTCTTTTTCAGAGCGACTGCGGGCTTTACGTGGCTCTGGATAGCGCCCGTTCCAGTGCGGCTCGATGCGTTTGATGCGCTTTTCGAGCGGCGGGTGGGTCGCCATCATGCCAAACCAGTGTTTGAGCGCTTCACCAAAAAATAAATGCGCCGCTTCATCAGCGTTTTTGCTGACCAGACGGCTACCGTACTGGCGTGCACCGATTTGCTTCAACGCACCCGAAAGCGCTTCTGGGTTACGCGTGAATTGCACTGCTGCAGCATCGGCCAGGAACTCGCGCTGGCGACTCACGGCTGCTTTTATCAAGTTGCCAAACAGCACACCGATTCCACCAACAATCATTAGGCCAATGCCAACCAGAGGTAGCGCATTCTTGTTGTTTCGACCACGACTGCGGCCACCGGAGTACAACAAAATACGGCCTAAGTGAGCCACTGCAAGAATCCCTGCGAGTGCCGCAATTAAGCGAATATTCAAGCGCATGTCACCGTTTAGAATGTGGCTGAACTCGTGGGCGACAACGCCTTGTAACTGCTCGCGTGAGAAAGCTTCGACGGAGCCGCGGGTGAGGCCGATAACGGCATCACGGGTGTCATACCCAGCTGCAAAGGCATTAATGTTGCTCTCGTGGGGCAAGATATACACCGCAGGAACGGGCATATTGGCGGCAATTGCCATTTCTTCGACGACATTCAGTACACGGCGCTCAACGGCGTCTTGGGTATCAGGCGAGACCAGCTCTCCGCCGAGATATTCGGCAATGACCTTACCGCCAGCTTTTAATTGCAGCCACTTAAACAGCATGACCAGCAGAATACCGCCACCCACTGCCAAGCTCACCCACAAAAACGGTTCGATACTCAGTTGATAGCCACCGTTGCCATCGGTTTGTACTGCCCCAGCAATAAAAGCCACGACTAACGTTACGGCAGCAATAATCAGGCCGAAGGCAAGAAAAAATAGCAGGACGAGCAGACCCGTATTACGTCGGGCCTGCTGTTGATGTTCAAAGAAATTAACCATTCTAATACGACTTAAAAGTTAACTTTAGGTGCGGCTTGAATCTCGGCACTATCCGCGAACTCTAGCAAGCTGGCGTCTTTACCGTGACCAAAGAAGCTCGCAAAAGCGACCGGCGGGAATGACTGACGATAAGTGTTGTAGCTCATCACCGCATCGTTAAACGCTTGGCGGGCAAACGCCACACGGTTCTCAGTGCTGGTCAATTCTTCCGACACTTGCATCATGTTTTCGTTAGCTTTCAGCTCTGGGTACGCTTCCATCACCACATTCAAACGACCTAAAGCGCTACCTAATGCACTTTCGGCTCCGCCTAATTCATGCATGGCGTTGGCATTACGTGGATCTTGTGCGGCTTTGGGCAACGCGGCTGCAGCCTGATTACGCGCTTGGGTTACCGCTTCAAGGGTTTCACTTTCGTGTTTCAAATAGGCTTTTGCGGTTTCAACCAAATTAGGAATCAGGTCATAACGACGTTTAAGTTGCACTTCGATTTGCGCAAACGCATTTTCGAATTGGTTTTTTAGACGTACAAGTTTGTTGTAAATGCTGATCAAATACACAAACAAGACGACGGCGATGATGATAATAATCCAACCTGTACTCATGTCGGTTTTCCTTGTTGTTAAGATGTCGCACGCTTATCAGCAACATGCTATGCTTTGCCGTCATTCGCAAGCGATTTTTAGAAGCCATGACGACATCCACCGCTGACGGAAATTTATTTATTGTTGCTGCACCAAGTGGTGCAGGTAAATCCAGTTTAATCCGTGCTTTGCTCGAGCGCCACAATGATGGCAGCATGCAAGTCTCGGTTTCGTGCACCACGCGAGCGCCGCGCCCTGGTGAGGTCGATGGTGTGCACTATCACTTTTTAGATGTTGAAACGTTCCAGCGCAAGATCGAAGAAAATGCCTTTTACGAATGGGCCAAAGTCTTCGATAACTACTATGGCACGTCACGCCTAGTGATTGAAGAGACCTTGCAACAAGGCATTGATGTTTTTTTAGACATTGATTGGCAGGGTGCACGACAAGTACGCGAAGCTTATCCGCAAGCTCAGTCCATTTTCATCGTGCCGCCAAGCCTGGAAACTCTTGAACAACGCCTGCGCAGCCGCGGCCAAGATAGCGACGAAGTCATTGCTGGGCGGATGGCCAAGGCGCAAGCGGAAATGTCCCATTACCACGAGTTTGACTATTTGCTAGTGAATGATGATTTCAATGAAAGTTTGGCCAATTTTGAGCACATAGTGTTGGCACGACGCCAGAGAATGGCGTTGCAGCAATCACGACATGCGGCTAAACTCAAAGATCTCTTGGCGAATGCTGGTTAAATCCGTATAATTCGTGACCCATTTTGCAATTGCAATCTATTTTATTAAGTTGGAGTAACTATGGCGCGCGTAACTGTAGAAGAAGCTGTTGATCGTATTGGCAATCGATTTGACTTGGTATTAGTCGCCTCACGCCGTGCCCGTCAGTTGGCCACCCAAGGCAAAGACGCTTTGGTTCCGTGGAAAAACGAGAAAGCGACTGTGGTCGCCTTGCGTGAAATCGAAGAAGGCTTGATCGACGCCGAGCGCTTGGATGTTGAAGAGCGCACTGAAATGGCTCAGCAAGACGCTGATGAACTTGCTGCTGTAGATGCGATTCGTGGTCTTGAGTAACGCGGGTGTATTTATTTGAAGGTCTCCGGCAGCAACTAGCCGAGTATCTCCCACCTGATCAGGTGCAGCGTGCGGCTGCGGCCTTTAAATTGGCCGCAGAAGCACACAAAACGCAAAAACGCCGTAGTGGCGAACCTTATATTACCCATCCTGTTGCCGTAGCTGGCATTCTTGCAGACATGCGTCTCGACCATGAAACCATCATGTCGGCGCTGTTGCATGACGTTATCGAAGATACCGAATTCACCCAAGAAGACTTAGCTGAGCAGTTCGGCTCGACCGTTGCTGAGCTTGTTGAAGGTGTCTCGAAGCTCGACAAGCTTACGTTTGACTCCAAAGAAGAGTTACAAACCGAAAACTATCGCAAGATGATCATGGCGATGGTGCATGACATTCGGGTGATTTTGATTAAGCTTGCCGACCGTACGCACAACATGCGCACCATCGGCCATTTGCGCCCAGATAAGCGCCGCCGCATTGCGCGCGAGACCCTCGAGATTTATGCACCGCTGGCCCACCGCTTGGGTATTCACGACATCAAGAACGAGCTCGAGCACTTAGGCTTTTTTGCCTTGTATCCGTGGCGGGCAAAACTACTTGAGTCGCAAGTGAAGCAAGCGCGTGGCAATCGCCGAGAGCTGGTTGAGCGGGTGCAAAAAGAGATCGAAGCGCGGCTGCATGAACATGGTATCAATGCTCGCGTGATAGGACGTGAAAAGCACTTGTACAGCATTTATAAGAAAATGCTGAGCAAGGAGTTGCACTTTGAGCAGGTGATGGACATTTACGCGTTTCGCGTGATTGTAGATGAAGTTGATACTTGCTACCGCGTGCTCGGTGCCCTGCATAACCTCTACAAGCCGATAGAAACGCGGTTTAAAGATTATATTGCGATCCCGAAATCGAATGGCTATCAGTCGCTGCATACTTCATTGAAAGGCCCGCACGGCATTCCGGTAGAAATTCAGATCCGTACCGAAGAAATGAATCTAATGGCTGACCGCGGGGTTGCTGCGCACTGGCTGTATAAAACTGACGAAAGTTCAGGTACCACCGCGCAGGTACGCGCCCGCCGCTGGATGCAAAGCCTATTGGAGCTACAACAAAGCACGGGTAATGCGTTTGAGTTTATCGAGAACGTGAAGTCCGAGCTATTCCCAGAAGAAATTTACGTGTTCACGCCAGAAGGCCGCATTATTGAGTTGCCGCAGGGTGCGACACCGGTCGACTTTGCTTACGCGGTCCACACCGATATCGGTAACACCTGTATTGGTGCACGCGTTAACCACAAGGTGTATTCACTGAGTAAGCCATTGGAAACTGGGCAGACCGTCGAAATTAAGACCGCACCGGGTTCACGCCCTAACATTGCATGGCTGAACTTTGCCGTCACAGGTAAAGCGCGGGCTAAGATTCGTCAGTACCTCAAAGGGCAAGAAACCCGCGAAGCCGAGCAATTAGGCGAACGTTTGTTGCGCGCCGCATTGGGTCCAGTGAATTACAATGACATCTCGGCGGAAGAATTTGCGCGGGTTTGTGAAGAGGTCAAAATAGAAGACAAGTCACAGTTATTACGCGAAATCGGGCTCGGCAATATGATGTCGGTCGCGATTGCCAAGCGCTTGTTAGGTGAAGTGCAGCAACTTAAAGACGAGCAACCAAGTAATGGGCGCGGTTTGGCGATCAAAGGTGCCGAGGGCTTATTGGTGAGTTTTGCCAAGTGCTGCCGACCGATTCCAGGTGACGATATTATTGCGCATGTAAGCCCAGGTAAAGGCTTGGTGATTCACCGTCGCGAATGTAAAAACGTTCGCGGTCACGAAGACGAACCAGGACGCTACTTCCCTGTGCAATGGGACAACAAGCCCGATGCTGAGTTTGTTACCGAAGTGCGGGTCGAGGTGGTCAACCATCAGGGCGCGTTAGCGAAACTTACTTCTGCTATTTCGGCGACTGGCTGTAATATTCATGGCCTGAAAACCGAAGAAGTCGACGCCAACATTTACTATATTGATGTGGCGCTCACCGTTCATGATAGAAAACAACTTGCGGATGTCATCCGTCATATTCGCAAGATGCCAGATGTACAACGCGTCGCGCGTTTAAGGAAATAACATGTCAAAAGTCATTATCAGTACCGACAAGGCACCAGCGGCGATTGGTACCTACTCACAGGCCGTTAAAATCGGCACGACTGTTTATTTGTCGGGGCAAATCCCGTTGGTTCCGGAGACCATGGAATTTGTCAGCGAAGATTTTCGCGCCCAAGCCGTGCAGGTATTTAAAAACCTATCTGCCGTTTGTGAAGCGGCCGGCGGTGAGCTGCAAGATATGGTCAAAGTCCAAATTTATTTAACCGACTTAGGTCAGTTCGCCATCGTTAACGAAGTGATGGCCGAGTTCTTCCGTACGCCTTACCCAGCGCGCGCCGCTATCGGTGTGAAAGCTTTGCCGAAGGGCGCGCAAATCGAAATTGATGGTGTCATGGAGTTACCGAGCACCAATTAAGAGGTGCTCGGCTCTAGTTTTTCACGGCCTTCAAGCGGCTTGCGCCAAATGATCATTGCCAATGCAACTGCGCCCAAAATGAAGCAATAGCCGGTATTGACGCTGACCTGAATCGGCGTCAGGCCAAAGCTTGCGCCCATAAACAGTGCTTGCGCACCATAGGGCAATGCGCCCTGAACTACACAGGCAAAGATATCCAGCAAACTGGCGCTCTGCCGCGGCGCAAGATTGCCTTCCTCCGCCAAGCGCTTACTTACCTCACCGGATAGCAAAATTGTGACTGTGTTGTTTGCAACGGCGAAATTGGTAAGCCCAGTGAGGCCAGCGACACCAAAGGCTGCACGTTGCTGAGGATGTTTGAACAAACGCTTGGTGACATTGCCCACCGAGCTCGCAAGGAACTTCAAGCCTCCTTGTTGACGAATCAGCGCTGACAGGCCACCAATCAACAAGCTAAGTAAGAAGATCTCTTGCATGCTGGCGAAGCCTTTGTAGATATCTTGGCTGAAGGCAACCCATTGATAATCGACAGTGACCATGCCAAACGCTGCGGCCAAAATAATTCCGAGTGTCAGCACTGCGAACACATTCAGTCCCATGACCGCCAACACGATAATGAAGAAGTAGGGAAGACTTAACCACAAGTTGGCATCAGGGATTTTCGGCGGTGTTGCGCCGGTATCGTAGCTAACCAGCCAAAGAATTGTGATGATGGCCGCTGGAATCGAGATCTTTAAGTTCGCTTTGAACTTGTCGCTCATGTTACAGCCTTGCGTACGCGTTGCGGCAATGGTGGTGTCGGAAATAATCGACAAGTTGTCACCGAACATCGCACCACTGACCAGTACCCCGGCAAGTAATGGCAAGTCGATGCCTGAGGCTTGGCCAAGACCCAGTGCCACCGGCGCCAAGGCACCTAAAGTTCCCATCGAGGTGCCCATTGCCGTAGATACCACCGCGGCAATAATAAATAGACCTGGCAACAAGAAGCTCGCCGGAATCACGTGTAGACCCAAAGCAACCATAGCATCGACACCACCCGTTGCTGCGGCTACTGTCGAGAAGGCACCTGCCAACAAGTAGATCATGCACATGGTGACAATATTGCGGTCACCGACCCCAGCGACGAAGGTATTAATACGCTCTTCGAAAGCCTGTTTGCTCAGTAGTACCGCCAAAATAATTGCCGGTAAAATCGCAACTGGACTCGCCAGTTGGTAAAACGCCATATCCACGCCGGTGAGTTGAAAGTAAATACCGGCACCAACGAAGAGTGCGAGAAAGAGCCCCAGTGGGAGCAGCGCACGCGCGCTAGCAGCTTCAGTCATAAGTTAGCGAACCTTTATCATTTTTATTTGGACGTCCAGAAGTGTATACATCCTTAACTTCGGGTGCAATAGCCAAAGCCGATTAGCTGTTGCCAATTACCGCGACTTCGTCATACTAAGTTACATGTTGTACTAAGGAATACAAAGGAAGTCGAATGAGCCCTGATGATCTGCACTTGCAGTTACGTAATATTCGCAAAGAAGACTACCCACAATTAAAAGCCTTGATGGACAAGGTTTACCCAGATATTGGCGGGGCTTGGGGAGAGCACACCATTCTCAAGCTAGTAAAGGAATTCCCGGAAGGACAAATTTGTCTGGAAGATAACGGCCAAATGGTCGGTGTCGCCCTGACCGTGCGCGTTAAGTATGCGCGTTTTAGTAACCCGCATACGTATGACGACCTCATGGATGCACGCGAAAATATACTCAATGACCGCAAAGGCGATGCTTTGTATGGTCTCGACGTCCTCATTCACCCAGATTATCGCGGCTTTCGCTTAGGCCGCCGTTTGTATGACGCGCGCAAAGAGCTCTGTCGGCAGATGAATCTGAAAGCGATTCTGGCGGGTGGACGTATTGTTAATTTTCACAAATATGCTGATGAGCTGACCCCAGGTCAATACATCGAAGGCGTGCACCGTCGCGAAATTTACGACCCCATTTTAACGTTCCAGTTAGCCAACGATTTCACCGTCAAGCGCTTGCTCGGTAAGTATCTGCCCGAGGACAAACGCTCGGTCGGCTTTGCCACTTTGCTGGAATGGAACAACTTCTTGTACGAGCCTTCGGATAATATTCTTGGCAGTCGCATTCGCAATGTGAGGATTGGCGCGGTGCAGTGGCAAATGCGTGAAATCGATTCGGTCGAAGAGATGCTTAAGCAAGTTGAGTACTTCGTCGATGCCATGTCCAGCTACCAAAGTGATTTCGCAGTATTCCCAGAATTTTTTAACGCGCCACTGATGGGCTTGACCGATCAAAGTCGCCAAAAAGATGCGATCCGCTTTTTAGCGGGCTACACCGATCGCTTCAAGCGCGAAATGTCGCAGATGGCCGTGAGTTACAACATCAATATCATCACAGGTTCGATGCCGCTCGATGAAGACGATGTGATCTACAACGTTTCCTATCTTTGCCGGCGCGATGGCACTATTGAAGAGCAACGTAAGATTCATGTAACGCCACATGAAAAGCGTGACTGGGTCATTGAAGGTGGCAATCATGTGCAGGTGTTCGATACCGACGCCGGTAAAATTGGCATCTTGATTTGTTATGACGTCGAGTTCCCTGAGCTTGGTCGCTTGATGGCGGCCGAAGGCTTAGAGATTCTCTTCGTACCGTTCTGGACCGATACCCGTAACGCGTATCTGCGCGTACGTCATTGTGCCCAAGCCCGTGCCGTCGAAAACGAATGTTACGTGGTTACCTGCGGCAGCGTCGGTAACTTGCCGCAAGTCGAGAGCCTAGATGTGCAGTACGCTCAGTCGGCGGTATTCTCGCCATCTGACTTTGCTTTTCCGTACGATGCCATTTTGGCAGAGACAACACCAAATACGGAGCAGCTGATTTTCTCTGATCTAAACTTGGATGAATTGCGGTATTTACATCACGAAGGTTCGGTGACAAATCTAAAAGATAGACGCACCGACATCTACGAAGTCACCAGGAAATGGTAATAAAAACCGTTGTTCGCTATTTGATGTTCGCTCTTCGTTTAAAACAAACATCAAACAGCTAACAACGATCTGTGTTTATCGAACATCAAACATCGAACAGCAAACAGCGAGGTTTTTATGGCGGTAAAACTGATTTCTCCAGCGGATGAGGCCTATAACTATCCGCTTCTGATCAAACAGCTTCTGCTTTCTGCCGAGCGTTATGCCGGCGATAACGAAATCGTGGGCGGCAACAATGGCCAGCGCTTTAGCTACGCTGAGTTCATTGAACGCGTGCATCGCTTAGCCAACGTGCTCACTGAAGCTGGGGTGAAAGAAGGTGATACCGTCGCCGTACTTGATTGGGATACGCCACGTTATCTTGAGTGCTTTTTTGCGGTGCCGATGATTGGCGCGGTGCTGCACACGGTGAACGTGCGCTTAGCGCCGGAGCAGGTGGTGTACACCATGAACCATGCGCAAGACGATCTGGTGTTGGTGCACGACGACTTTTTGCCGCTGATTGCCAAGGTACAAGATCAATTGACCACGGTGAAAGGTTATATTCAGTTGACCGATGAAGCACAGGCGCCGCAGTCGCCGCTGGAAGTTATCGGTGATTATGAGAGTCTGCTGGCGGGCGCTTTGACCGAATTCGATTTTCCTGACTTTGACGAAAATGCCATTGCGACAACCTTCTATACCACCGGCACGACGGGTAATCCGAAAGGTGTGTACTTCAGTCATCGGCAGTTAGTTTTGCATACCCTTGCGTTGTCTGCGACGACGAGTATGAACGACAACATGCAGCTGATGCAGGCATCGAGCGTGTACATGCCAATCACCCCAATGTTCCATGTGCATGCTTGGGGTGTGCCTTATGTGGCGACCATGATGGGTCTTAAGCAGGTGTACCCAGGTCGCTATGAACCGGCAACCTTGCTGAAGCTCTACATGACCGAGAAAGTAACCTTCTCGCACTGCGTGCCAACGATTTTGCAGATGATCTTGAGTAGTGAGAAGGCGAAGGCAATTGATTTCAGTGGCTGGCAGGTGTTAATCGGCGGCAGTGCGCTGACCGAAGGTTTAGCGAAAGCTGCTCTGGAGCGGGGCATCAAAGTTTATACCGGTTACGGCATGTCTGAGACGTGTCCGTTGTTGAGTACCACATGGATGCCGCTTGATGCGGATGACATGAGTCTGGAAGAGCAGGTACGTACGCGAGTGCGTACCGGTAAGCCAGTGCCATTGGTGAATATGCGTATTATCGACGACAACGGCCGCTTCTTACCTCATGACGGTCAGGCGATGGGTGAGGTCGTGGTACGCACGCCGTGGTTGACCCAAGGTTATTTGCACGAGCCAGAAAAGAGCGACGAGCTGTGGGCTAATGGCTGGATGCACACCGGCGATGTCGGCAGTATCGATAGCGGCTATACCTTACAGATCCGCGACCGCATCAAGGATGTCATTAAAACCGGCGGGGAATGGGTGTCGTCACTCGACATTGAAAACCTAATCAGCCAACACCCTGATGTGGAACTCTCGGCGGTGGTCGGTCTACCAGATGATGAGTGGGGTGAGCGTCCACATGCGGTGGTCACGGTGCGCGAAGGCGCGCAAGTGGACCAGCAAGCGGTGGCCGAATTCATGCAGCAGTTTGTCGATGAAGGACACATCGAGAAGTGGGCGATTCCCGATAGCATTAAGGTTGTCGATGAGATCCCGCGCACCAGTGTCGGCAAGGTCGATAAGAAGCTGATCCGCAGTCAACTGCAAGAAAGCTAGCCCTTAAATTAAGCCTTTGATAAATGCGACCACACTTCGCCCCAGCGAGCTGTGGTCGTAGCCACCCTCGAGCATGCCGACCACGCGCCCCGAGCAATAGCGCTCAGCGTAGGTTTTCAATTCTTTCGCTATCCAGAAATAATCTTCTTCACGTAACTTGAAGTTGCCCATGTCGTCTTCGGCATGTCCATCAAAGCCAGCAGAGACCAGAATGAGTTGCGGTTCAAAGCGCTCGAGCGCGGGCCACCAGCGTGCGCAAACTTCTTCACGCCACGTTTCACCGGTGGTACCAGCGGGCATCGGTGAGTTGATAATATGCGGACTGATGGTGTCGGCGCCGGTGTCAGGATAAAACGGATGCTGAAACGAGGAGCACAGCAACACCCGTTCGTCGTTAAAGAAAATATCTTCGGTTCCGTTGCCATGGTGTACATCAAAATCGATGATAGCCACGCGCTCTAAGTTATGAACACTCAGGGCATGGGTCGCGGCTACTGCGATATTGTTGAAAATACAAAAGCCCATCGCCTTGTCATAACAGGCATGATGGCCCGGCGGTCGCACCACGCAGAAGGCGCGCGGGTTTTCACCGTGCATCACTTCATCGACCGCACTGATACCGCATCCTGCTGCGTACAGTGCAGCATCGAGTGAGCCTGGGGTCATCAGAGTATCAGGGTCGAGCCAGATATGATCTTCACTGGGGGCACGCGCAAAAACATCCTTTACGTAATCCACACTGTGGGCATGAAAGAGTTGTTCTTGGCTGGCTTTCACACCATCACGTTGCTGAATGGCCAACTCTAGTCCAGAGCGGATGATTTGGTCATTAATAGCGCTCAATCGCGCAGGTTCTTCAGGGTGCACTTCCGTAACTTGGTGCTGCATACATTGCGGATGGCTGAATACGGTAACCGACATATTACGACTCGTTATTAGAAGTGAGCGGTAGCTTCAGATGAACTTCACCAGGCTCTTCGCTGGGTAATCGTTTAAAGCCAGCGCGCTCGAACACCGCTAGCATTTTATGATTCTCGGCGCGCACATAGGCGACCATATGATCAATAGATCTGAGTTTGGCGATACGGATCATTTCGTCCAACAGCCGACTCGCCATGCCTTTGCCTTGGTGAATTTCGCGGGTGACAAAGGCGACTTCACAGCTATTGTTTTGCGGCACAAAGTAATAGCGCCCCACAGCTTGAATCTCCGCCGCTGAGCCTTTTTGCCGCACGATACATAACGCCAGATCGGTGGTTTGATCCACGCTTACCAAGGTACAGGATTTTTCGCGACTCATTTGCGTCGGCACAGTGTTGTAACGCATCTGCAAGGTTTCTTTGGTGTGCGAATAGAAAAACTCTTGCAGCCGCCGTTCATCGCTTGGGTTGAGCGGGCGCAGGTCGTAGCATTGACCGTCAATGTTGAGCTCTTTAAAACCGACACTCCCAAGCTCTGGCACTTCGACCGATTTGATGGTTTGATAATTCGGTACGTAATAGTGTTTGCGGACTTCTTCGAGCAGCTGCTGGCGGAATTTAGGGTGGGCCACGCGAATCAGTTCAAGCGCCCGTTCACGAATACTTTTACCGCGTAAGGAGGCCACGCCAAACTCAGTTACCACGTAATAGACATGCGCGCGTGAAGTGGCAACGCCAACGCCTTCGGTTAGGTGCGGCACGATTCGCGAGATGGTGCCATTTTTGGCGGTTGAGGGTAGCGCGATGACAGGTTTACCACCTTTGCTCATCGAAGCACCGCGGCTAAAATCGACATGACCGCCAATGCCACTGTAGAACTGATGACCGATGGAGTCTGATACCACTTGCCCCGTTAAATCCACCTCGATAGCACTGTTAATCGAAATCATGTTGTCGTTGCGCGCAATATTCGCAGGCGAGTTCACGTATTCGCTCGGATAAAAGCCGATATGTGGGTTGCCATCAACGAAGTCGTATAATGCTTTGCTGCCGATACAGAAGCTGGTCACCGCCTTGTGCTGGTGATAGGTCTTTTTACGATTATTTATCACGCCTTTTTGCATGAGCTCCATGATGCCATCGGTGATCATTTCGCTGTGTACGCCAAGATCTTTGTGGTTACCAAGGTAACGCAGCACCGCGTCGCAAATATTACCAAAGCCAATCTGAATCGTAGCGCCATCGTCAATCAATAACGAAACATACTGGCCGATGCGTTCGGTGACCGCATCGAGTTCGGTCGCTTCGATTTCCGGTAGATCTTCTTCGGCCTCGAAGAAAGCATCAATTTGCCCTTTGTGGATAAACGCCTGGCCAAAGGTGACGGGCATTTTCGGGTTCACTTGGGCAATCACCTTCTTGGCTGATTTAAGAGCTGACGAGACAATGTCGACGGATACGCCGAGGGAGTGATAACCGTATTTGTCCGCTGGGCTGACCATGATCAGAGCAGCGTCGAGTGGCAGTATGCCTTCGGAAAACAAATAGGGGATATCCGACATAAAGCAGGGCGTGTAATCGGCCCGACCTTCAGCGACAGCCTTACGAACTTGCGGCCCGCCAATAAACAGGCTGTTTACCTTGAACTGCTGGGTATGCTCTGGTTCGGCCCATTTGTTGTCGCCAAGCGCATACACTTGCACGATTTCGATGTCGTGCAAGTGCTGGCTGTGGTCAATGAGGTCATTGATGAGCGCGTGGGGTACCGCCGCATGAGAGCCAATGAAAATTCGACTCCCCGACTTTAACAGCTGATGCCAATGGGTGAGTTGTCCTGCTACCGATAAGCTACCCTGTGCGCTGGTCATGACTGGCCTCCTTGAACTTATTCTCCGGCGTAATCGAACACCCAGTTCACGTATAACTCGGTACCGACTTTCAACGCATCTTCATCGGCATAAAAGTACGGCGAGTGGTTGCTAGGTGCAGTGGCCGGATCTTGGTCCTCAGGAGTGATGCCTAAGAAAACAAACAGACCAGGGACTTCAAGGGCATAAAATGAAAAGTCCTCAGCACCCGTGACTAGTGGATTGACCTTCACTTTGTCAGCACCCGCCACTTGCTCAATCGTTGGCAACATTTGCGCCGTGAGCTCTGGATTGTTAATGGTGACTGGGTAGCCCTCGTCAATGTGCACATGGGCTTCGGCACCCGAGCTTGCCGCCGTGTGTTCTGCGGTGGTCTTCAAGTTCTCAAAAATTTGTGCGCGATTGTCCATGTCGAAATTGCGAATCGTGCCTTCAAGATAAACTTCGTCCGGAATAATGTTGTTACGCACGCCACCTTCGACAATACCAAAGCTGACCACAGCGGGTGCCTTGGTGATATCAACCTGGCGGCTGATAATAGTCTGGGTGTTGTTGATGATTTGCGCGGCAGCAACGATAGGGTCGACACCACCCCAAGGCCGTGAACCGTGCGTTTGGCGACCTTTTACATTGATCTCAAAGCGGTCAGACGAAGCCATGAGTGGACCCGAACGGTAGCCGATATGCCCAGTGGTGCCTGCCGACCAAACATGAATGCCAAACACCGCGTCAGGCTTAAGATCGGTAAACAAGCCTTGCTCTAACATCAGCTCAGCACCGCCTTCTTCACCTTTGGGTGCGCCTTCTTCGGCCGGTTGGAAGATGAACATAACGGTACCCGCTAGCTCACTTTGCATCGCCGCGAGTTGTTCAGCTGCGCCCATGAGCATGGCGACGTGCATGTCGTGCCCGCAAGCGTGCATCACGCCTACTTCTTCACCACGGTATTCGGCGGTTGCAGTAGACTTAAACGGTACATCGGTTTTTTCGGTAACCGGCAGCGCATCCATATCGGCACGCAACGCGACTACGGGGCCTGGCTTGGCACCTTTCAAAATACCCACTACGCCGGTGTGCGCCACTTCGGTTTGTACTTCAAGGCCCAGTTCACGTAAGTGCTCGGCGACCACCTTGGCTGTACGGAACTCGCGATTACTGAGCTCAGGATGTTGGTGCAGATCACGACGCCACTCAATGACCTGTTGCTCGAGTTCGGCGGAGATACGTACCGGCTCATCTGCGGCGAGCAGAGGCATTGGTGCGACAGCTAATGTCGCACAGCAGGCTACGGTAAGTTTTGCAAACGCAGAAATTTTAGACATGACCCATCACCTATCCAAGTTATATTTAGAGTGATTTGAGTATGCCTCTTTGTCGATTATTTTGCCAATACGGCTTTGGTCGCAACATCCGCGAACAAACCGTAGTCTGGAACCGGCGCAGTCAGCGAAAAATTCTCCCCAGCATAGCTAAAGGCGAGGCGCCAGGCATGCAGGTGCAGGTATTCATGTGCCTCACCGCCGTAACGGCTGTCACCAACAATGGGGACGCCAAGACTCTTCATGGCAACGCGCAATTGATGGGTTCGCCCCGTTTGCGGGTGTAATTCATATAAGCGGTACCCCGTCGCAATAGCTGTACTGGTAAATTGGGTACGGGCCGGATTTAGCTTACTGTGACACAACCGCCAGTTGCCGCGGCGCGCTTTTTCCATATCACCGATGACCCAGCCTTGCTTCTTTTTCGGCTTACCGGCCGCAATGGCAAGGTAGGTTTTGTTGATTTGCCGCTCGGCAAATAGCTGACTCAAAGCTGCTGCCGCCGCGGCATTGCGCGCGACCAACAGCAACCCTGAAGTAGGGGTATCAAGGCGGTGTGCGGGCCAAAGTTGTTCGTCAAGTTGCTGGGCGAGTTGGTGCACCACGCTAATTTCATGCTCGTTGGCATGCATGGGGGCGCCTGCCGGTTTGTTTAGGGCATAAAAATCAGCATGTTGAAATACTAGGGTTAACTCGCGCATACCGTTATACTCACTAAAAACCGTTGTTCGCTATTCGCTGTTTGTTGTTGGTTTAAACAAAGAGCGAGCGCAGGCGAGCGTGCGAACAGCGAACATCAAACAACGCTTTTGGGTTTACTATGTCACCGGAACGCTTTGCTCGCATTAATGCATTACTCGATCGGCGCCAACCCGATCTTACGCTCTGTCTCGAGAGTGTCCACAAAAACCATAACTTATCGGCACTTATCCGTACCGCAGATGCCGTGGGCCTGCACGAAGTACATGCCATCTGGTTTGACCGCAAGGGAAAAATCAAAGGTGGCACAGCCATGGGCTCGCAGCAATGGGTCAAAGTCAATCATCATGACAGTACCACTGATGCCATAGCGCAGCTCAAGCAAGAAGGGAAGCAGGTGCTCGTCACCCATTTGTCGGCCACTGCGGTAGATTTTCGGCAGGTGGATTACACTCAGCCGACGGCAATTATTTTCGGGCAAGAAAAGCATGGTGTGTCGGAACAAGCGCTCGAACTTGCCGACCACCATGTTGTGATTCCGATGGTAGGCATGGCCCAATCACTGAATGTTTCGGTGGCGGCTGCGGCGATTTTATACGAGGCGCAGCGGCAACGTGAAAATGCGGGAATGTACGAACGACCGCAACTGTCGGCCGCCGAACGCCATCGCGTGCTGTTTGAGGGCGGGCACCCGATTTTTGCCAAGATTTGTCGGCGTAAAAAGCTCCCTTATCCTGAACTTGATGCGCAGGGGCAAATTGTAGCCGATGATGCTTGGTGGCAAGCGGTAAGGACGAATTAATATGGCAGCAGCGGGCCTGCATCGTATACCAGTTTCAGTGCTCAAAGGGGTAGGGCCGAAGCTGCAAGAACGCCTCACTAAGTTGGGGCTGGCGACGATCCAAGACGTGCTGCTGCACCTTCCATTGCGCTATGAAGACCGCTCGCGGATTTACCCGATTGCGGCATTGCAGCCGGGTACCACCGCCACGGTGATTGCGCATGTGGTAAAAGCGGATGTGGTCTATGGCCGCCGCCGCATGCTCAAGGTGAATGTGCGTGATGCCAGCGGTGGTCTGAATCTGGTGTTTTTTCAGTTTAGTGCCGCGCAGTTGAAGCAATTTGCCCAAGGTACGCAGTTGCAACTTTTCGGTGAAGTACGCCGGGGCATGCAGGGACCGGATATGATCCATCCGGAGTATAAAATTGTGCAGGGCGAGGCTCCGCAATTGGCGGAAACATCCCTAACGCCGGTTTACCCAACCACTGAGGGCGTGCAGCAAGCGACTTTACGCAAACTCACCGAGCAAGCGCTTACTTACCTTACGCCACAAGCACTACCGGAGCTTTTGCCAGAGCAGCTTAGGCCCAACGGGATGGAGTTGAGTGCCGCTATTAGATTGTTGCACCGCCCGCCTCTTGATGTGCATTTGAGCCAGTTGCAAGAAGGTACGCATCCAGCGCAGCTGCGGCTGGCGATGGAAGAGTTGGTGGCCCACCAATTGAGCCTACTAAAACTGCGCAGCTTGAAGCAGCAACACCACGCGCGGCCACTGCAGCCGAATAGTGACTTAGAGTCGGCCTTTTTGCAGCAACTGCCTTTTCAGCCAACCAAGGCACAGCAACGAGTGGTGCAGGAAATCCAACAAGATTTAGCGCAGCCGATTCCGATGATGCGCTTAGTGCAAGGTGACGTAGGTTCGGGTAAGACGTTAGTGGCGGCGCTTGCAGCTTTAACAGCCATTGGGCAAGGCTATCAAGTGGCGTTGATGGCACCGACTGAAATTCTTGCTGAGCAACATGCTTTAACCTTCCGCCAATGGTTTGCGCCTTTAGGTATTGAAGTCGGCTGGTTGGCCGGAAAACAAACCAGTAAGCAGCGCAACGAGGTGTTAGCGACGCTGAAGACTGGGCAGACGCAACTGGTTGTCGGTACCCACGCACTGTTTCAAGCCGATGTGGATTATCACAATTTGTCACTGGTGATTATCGACGAACAACATCGCTTTGGTGTGCATCAACGTCTTGAGCTACGTGAAAAGGGCGTACAGCAAGGCTTCCAACCGCATCAGCTGATCATGACCGCGACGCCGATTCCGCGTACGTTAGCAATGACGGCCTATGCTGACTTGGCGACGTCAGTCATCGATGAGCTACCGCCTGGACGCACACCCGTGACCACAGTCGCGGTGCCAGATACCCGGCGCGAGCAAGTGGTGGAGCGTGTGCATAAAGTTTGTACCGAAGAAAAGCGGCAAGCTTACTGGGTCTGTACCTTGATTGAAGAGTCAGAAGCTTTGCAATGCCAAGCGGCGGAAGACACCGCGAACCAGCTTGCAGCGGCATTACCAGATTTACGTATTGGCTTGGTACACGGGCGCTTGAAAAGCGCAGAAAAAGAAGCGGTGATGCAGGCCTTCAAAGCGCATGAACTGGATTTATTGGTGGCTACCACGGTGATTGAAGTGGGCGTTGACGTACCAAATGCTAGTTTGATGATTATTGAAAATCCCGAGCGCTTGGGCTTGGCGCAGTTACATCAGCTCCGTGGTCGCGTGGGGCGTGGCGCGGTCGCGAGTCACTGTGTGCTGCTCTATCACGCGCCCTTGTCAAAAACCGCCACACAGCGCTTGGGCGTGTTGCGTGATAGTAACGATGGCTTTGTCATTGCCCAACGCGACCTCGAGCTGCGTGGTCCTGGCGAACTCCTAGGTCAGCGGCAAACGGGAGTGACCGAAATGAAGGTTGCCGACGTAATGAAACACAGTGAATTGCTGGATGAGGCGCAGTCGCTTGCGCAGCACTTATGGAGTGATTACCGTGAAACCTCGGAAGCATTGATTCAGCGCTGGTTACCCCGTCGAGACCACTACGCCCAAGCATGATTTCGTAGTACACTAGGCGCACACTTGTAAAAAGGCAGTATGATGAAAGATTCCAAGTCAGAAACCATTGATTTTGGCTACAAACAAGTCGCCCGCGACGAGAAGCAGGGACTCGTAGCCAACGTTTTTAATTCAGTGGCAAAAAAATACGACATTATGAATGACGTTATGTCGTTCGGTATCCATCGCTTGTGGAAGCGCTACACCATTGATTGTAGTGGCGTTCGCAAGGGCATGAAGGTGCTCGATATCGCCGGTGGTACTGGTGATTTAACCGCACAATTCTCGCGCCGTGTCGGGCCGACCGGCGAAGTAGTGTTGGCTGATATCAACCAAGCCATGTTGGACGTGGGTCGCGATAAGTTACGTAATATGGGCATCGTAGATAATGTCGATTACGTGCAAGCAAATGCCGAAGAATTGCCCTTTGAAAGCGATCGCTTCGACATCATCACCATTGCCTTCGGTCTGCGTAACGTCACTGATAAGCAGAAAGCATTAGAGTCGATGTTCCGTGTATTGAAGCCTGGCGGTCGCCTCTTGGTGCTTGAGTTTTCGAAGCCGGAACCACCGCTCCTGTCGCAAGCGTATGATTTTTACTCGTTTAATGTCTTGCCCAAAATGGGTCAATTGGTTGCTGGTGATGCCGAGAGCTATCAGTATCTTGCCGAATCGATTCGTATGCACCCAGATCAAGAGACACTCAAAGGCATGATGGAAACCGCAGGCTATGAGCAGGTCACCTATCACAACCTTACTGGCGGCATTGTAGCCCTGCATCGAGGGTTTAAATTCTGATGCTGTGGACCGTGCTACCGAACCAATTGTTAGAGTTGGCAGCACAGCAGTTGCTGACGCTCGACCCAGCGAGTGAAGAGCGCTTAGCGAAACTCGCTGGTAAACGCCTGCGGGTCACCTTGAAAGAAATTGGTAAGCCGTTAACTGTGACGGTGACGGAAGCCAGTGTCTATATGAGTTGGATCGAATCCGATGCGGTGGATTGTCATATCATGACGGAATTCGCAGTGCTGCCGGAACTGCGTGACAGCGCCAATATCACGCGTTTGATCAAAGCCGATAAGCTCGATATCGATGGCGACCCAATGCTGGCGCAACAATTGAGTAAGCTCTTTACTGAGCTGGACATCGATTGGCCCGAGCAGCTTTCGCAGCGTATTGGCGATGTGCCAGCACAGTTATTGGTAAGTGCATTTCGACGCGGACGCAGCCGCATGCAAAGTATGCAGACCGATAGTCAGCAGTGGCTAAAAGATGCGCTTGTTGAAGAAAAACAGGTGCTGCCTGCGCGCGAACAATTTTTGCAATTTCAAGCGGACGTGCAGGCCTTGCGTGCGCGCATTGATAAACTTGAGCGGGAACTACGGAAGAGCCGAACGTGAGTATGCGAGCGAAGCGACTTTACCAAATCACACGAACCTTTCTGCACTACGGTCTGAATGAGCTGATCCCAGCCAAGTGGATGCCTTGGTCGGTGCGCATTGCGCGCATTGGCTTGTTTTGGTTACCCAACCGACACAAGGATAAACCTGCTGGAGTGCGGTTACGCCTTGCTCTGGAGTCGCTGGGGCCGGTGTGGGTGAAGTTTGGCCAAATGCTCTCGACGCGGCGTGATTTGTTACCTCCTGATATCGCGCTCGAATTAGCTAAGTTGCAAGACAAAGTAAAACCCTTCAGTGGTGAACGCGCGCAAAAACTTATCGAGAAAGCACTTGGCCTTAAGAGTATCGATGAGCTATTCGATGATTTTGCGGTGACACCGTTGGCCTCAGCGTCAATTGCGCAAGTCCATACAGCTACGCTCAAGCATGGCGATGACGCCGGGGCTGAAGTAGTGATTAAGGTCATTCGGCCAGATATTCGCGATGCCATTGATGCCGATTTGAGTCTCATGGAAACGCTCGCCTCAGTGCTGGCCAAGCACCTACCTGATGGCCGTCGCCTGAAACCGCGTGAAGTGGTTAAAGAGTATCGCAAAACCTTGCTCGACGAACTGGATCTTGCGCGTGAAGCAGCGAATGCCATTCAGTTGCGACGCAATTTTGAAGACTCTCCGTTGCTCTATATCCCGTTGGTTTACAGTGACTTTAGCCGTCACAACGTGATGGTAATGGAGCGTATCGACGGCATTCCAGTGAGCGATGTTGATACCTTGATGGCGCTTGGCGTTGATATGAAAAAGCTTGCCGAGCGCGGTGTGGAGGTCTTTTTCACGCAGGTATTTCGCGACAGTTTCTTTCATGCTGACATGCACCCAGGCAATATTTTCGTTTCGCGAGAAAATCCGGAAGACCCACAGTATTTAGGAATCGACTTTGGTATCGTCGGTACGCTCAACCGTGAAGACAAGCGTTATCTGGCAGAAAACTTCTTGGCGTTTTTCAATCGCGACTACCGCAAAGTTGCTGAATTACATGTGGATTCGGGGTGGGTGCCGTCACATATCAATGTCGAAGAATTCGAGTCAGCAATTCGCACCGTGTGCGAGCCTATTTTTAATAAGCCACTTGCCGATATTTCTTTCGGCCATGTACTGGTAAACTTGTTCAATACGGCCCGACGTTTTGAAATGGAAGTGCAGCCGCAACTGGTGCTACTGCAGAAGACTTTGCTTTACGTTGAAGGTTTAGGCCGCACCTTGTATCCGCAGCTGGATCTTTGGCAGACCGCCAAGCCATTTTTAGAGCGCTGGATGCAAGAGCAACTCGGCTGGCGTGCGGTATTGCGTTCAGTGAAAGAGCACGCGCCTTATTGGGCAGAAAAAATGCCAGAAATGCCGACCTTGCTCTATGATTATTTGCGCACGCAAAAGAGCCAAGTAGACCAGCAACAGCTTGCCACACAGGCATTGTTAGCGAGTCAAAAGAAAATGGCTTGGCGCTTGTGGTGGGGGTTAGCGAGCTCAGCCACGCTGGTGAACACCACTTTGTTGTGGGTCACTGAACAGAATCATTGGCTGACCGCTATCAGTGGCTTAGCAACGCTAGTCAGTATAACGATGAGCTGGCGCAAGCCAGCAAAGTAAAACAGAGGACATTATGGGAATTAGTATTTGGCAACTGCTGATCGTTTTGGTCATTATCGTGTTGTTATTTGGGACCAAACGTTTGCGCTCTATGGGCAGTGACTTAGGCTCAGCAGTCAAAGGATTTAAGAAGTCAGTCAGTGACGACGACGCTGAAAAATCACAAGATCAAAAAAAAGTAGATAGCAAAAACGACACTGACAAGGACGCGTAATCGTCATGTTTGATATCGGCTTTTGGGAGCTCTTACTGGTCGCACTCATTGGTTTGCTAGTGCTCGGCCCTGAGCGCCTGCCGACGGCTTTACGAGCGCTACAGCGCGGTATTCAAAAAGCCAAAAGCTTTGGTACCTCGGTGCAGGCTGAATTGAATCATGAGTTGCGCATCAAAGAGCTCCACGAGCACTTGCGTAAAGCCGAGCAGCTCGACGCAGATAAACTGTCGCCTGAGTTACAACGTTCGATGGCCGAATTGCGCAACGCAGCGGCCGCAGTGCAGCGTCCTTATGCTAAGCAAGAGAACGCTAAGCAAGAGGACGCCAAGCAAGAGCCGAGCGAGAAAGATTCCAAGCCATCGTCAGTTCAGCAAGATAAGTCCTCTTCATGAGTCAGTCGCCCCTATTAGATCATTTATTAGAACTGCGCCGCCGCGTCTTACGCAGCGTCATTGTGGTATTGGCGATATTTGCTGTGTTGGCGGTGTTCGCTGACGAACTCTATAGCTTCCTCGCGGCACCTATGTTAGCCAGTTTGCCGCAAGGAAGTACCTTGATAGCCACAGACGTTGCGACGCCGTTCTTCACTCCCTTTAAGCTCGCATTGGTCGTTTCTATTGCCTTGGCCATCCCTATATTGCTTTGGCAACTATGGGCCTTTGTCGCCCCAGGTCTTTATAAACGTGAAAAGCGTTTGGTCATGCCATTGATGGTTTCGAGCACATTGCTCTTTTATGCGGGCATTGCTTTTGCTTACTGGGTGGTTTTGCCTCTCGCATTGAACTTTTTGGCAAATGCGGCGCCTGAAGGTGTAACAGTTGCGACGGATATTGCCCGCTATTTGGATTTTGTTTTGGCTATTTTTATGGCCTTTGGCATCGCCTTCGAGACGCCTGTAGCAATTATTTTGCTTTGCTGGACTGGCGTTACCAACGTCAAATCCTTGCGTGCAAAGCGGGCGTATGTCATTGTCGTTGCTTTCGTTGTTGGCATGATTTTGACACCACCTGACGTGATATCGCAGACGCTTTTAGCGATTCCCATGTGGTTACTGTTTGAACTTGGCTTGCTGATTGCTAGTCTATACCAACAAACACCGCGCTCAGCAGAGCCTGAGCGTGAATGAATAATCAAGAAGTAGGAAGCAAAAAAGATGCTTAAAAAGTTAGCTTTGGGGAGTGTTGTCAGTTGTTTGTCAGTGGCACTTCTGTGGACTCCAAACGCTAGTGCTCAAGAGCCAACGTTGCAACAACTGCGTGCCTGTGCGGGAATCGAGAACCCGTTAAAACGCTTGGTCTGCTACGACAAAGTTGCCGCCGGTGAAGGTGTTGATGTTGCTGTTGCTCAGCCACAAGGTGCTGCTGCACCGCAGCGCAATAGTAATGCTCAAGCGTCGCCAACGGATACGTTTGGCTTGCCAGCGAAAGAGACAGATGACGGCAACGACACCATTTATGTAGCCATAAGCAAGGCAGAGAAAGACCCATACGGCAAGTGGGTGATTCACTTCACCAACGGCCAAGTATGGCAGCAAACCGATTCGCAATACTTCCCGCTGCCGTTAGATGGCGACTATGAAATCGAGCGTGGCTTATTAAATAGTTACTTTCTGGGTCGAGATGGCCTGAACAAGCGCATCAAAGTGCGCCGTATTAAGTAATTAAGAGTGAGTGAAAAACTTCATTGGTTTGATGCTGGCGTTAATTTAACGAATGCGCGTTTGCAGTCACGTCTTAACGATGTTCTGCAACGCGCTCGTGAAGCGGGTGTTGAGCATTTACTAGTTATCTCCTGTAATCTTGAAGAAGCGCGACAAGCTTGTGCGCTTGCGGAATCCCACCCTGAATTAGTTGTCACTGCGGGGATTCATCCCCACGATGCGAAAGACGCCCCTGCGGACCTAAAACATCAGCTGCGTGAACTGGCGCAACACCCTGCGGTGGTAGCGATTGGCGAATGCGGACTCGATTTTAATCGCAATTACTCACCGCGCGACGTGCAGCTTGAGATTTTCGAGCAACAACTTGAAGTGGCGGCTGAATTACAACTTCCTGTTTACTTGCATGAACGCGATGCGTTTCGCGAACAGCATGGTTTGTTACAAAAATTTTCCAAAAAAATACCAAGAAAATTAGCACATTGCTTCACAAGTGGTTGCGATGAGCTCAAAGAGTATCTAAAGTTAGGCTGTTACATTGGAATCACCGGATGGGTCTGCGATGAGCGGCGTGGGGGCGCTTTACGCGAAGCGGTACCATTGATTCCTCGCGAGCGCTTAATTTTGGAAACAGATGCACCATTTTTGTTACCGAGAACGCTCAAACCCCGCCCAAGCATGAATGAGCCATGTTGGCTCCCAGAAATAGCACGCGTTGTGGCAGAACTGCGAGACGAGACTCTTGCAGATGTCTCAGCGTATACTCGAAACAATAGTTTTTTATTTTTTGGACGCGAAGGATGGCAAAACAACTAAAGCGTTGGTTCGCTGCATGTATGTTGGTGCTCACATGGGTATCGGCAGCTGCGTATGCGCAAGAAACAATGCCCCCTGTTTATTATCACGTCGATAAGACAGGTAATCAGTCAGTAGAGCAATTGCTCGATAAAGAGCCTAGCTATTGGAATGTGCTCCCAAGTGATGGTGCCTCGTTCGGGTATACGTCCGATGTCTATTGGTTCTATTTTAAACTCCCTGCGGCTGATTATGACCGCATGATCCGTATTGACTATCCGCTACTTGACCGCATTGATGCTTACTTTGTTAGCGGTGAAACCATCATCGATCGCGTAAAAGCTGGAGACAGCTTCGAGTTTGATCAACGCCGCGTCAACAGCCGTAATTTTATCTTTCCGATAGATACACATGATGAAGTCAAAGTGTATCTGCGTGTTGAGACGACAAGCTCTATGCGGATGCCACTGAGCGTTTGGCAGCCGAGTGATTTGATTGGCTCTGAACAAGCCTTAAACACAGCTACGGCTATGTATTTTGGCTTGTTGCTGTGCATGATTATCTACAATCTGTTCAGTTACACGGTCACGCGTGACAAGCGCTTTGCTATCTATAGTGCTTATATCGTCGCCATTGGCCTGCTATTGGCTGGGCTGGACGGTACCGGCTATCAATATTTGTGGCCTTGGTCGGAGTGGATTCAATACAAGTCGATCGCACTATTTGGCAGTATTGTATTTGTATTCGCGAGCCTGGTAGCGAGCCAAATCCTACAAACTGAAACGCGCGCGCCGAAGTTACATAAAGGCCTGCAAGGCATCATGATTGTCGCCGGACTGCTATTTTTAGCGTCACTCATACTGCCTTATGAGCTGATGATTAGCGCCGTATTGGTGGTAGCAATACTGGCAAGTAGCTTCCTAATTTTTACCGGTTTCACACTGTGGCAACAAGGGCTTGCCTATGCGCGGATTTACACCCTCGCACTTAGCGTGCTGTTGTTGGCGATTATTATTAACGCCATTGGCTACCTTGGCTTCTTCGAGTCGTTCTTTATTCAGCGCTACATGATCATGATCGGCTCAGCGATTGAGATTATGCTGCTGAGCTTGGTGCTAGCGATTCGCTTCAACGAAGATCGCCGCGAGCGTTTAGCCGCGGAACAGCGTTTGAATTCGCGCTTAGAAGTTAAAGTTAAGCAGCGTACTGCCGAACTTGAAGCCGTGATGCGGAAGCTGAAAGAAATGAATCAGCGCCTTGAAGTGAAAAGCAACGAAGATCGTCTTACCAAGCTTTATAATCGTGGCGTTCTCGACGAGGACCTGCCGCTCGAAGTGCGCCGTGCCCGTCGAACGGGTTACGATATTGCTGTGGTGATGATTGATATCGACCACTTTAAGAAAGTGAATGATAACCTTGGTCACCAAGCCGGTGATGAGGTGCTAGTTGAGCTTGCGCGCTTGTTACGTGTTAACTTCCGTCGCGCGGGTGACCGTATCTATCGTTACGGCGGCGAAGAGTTTGTGATTCTGATGCCAGGCGCACAAGAGCTTGGTTGCCACGACAAAGTGTTGACCGTAACTGACGTAATTCGAGCCCACTCGTTTAAAACTGAGCGCGGAGAGGTTAAAATCACCGTTAGTGTCGGTATGGCGCTTTTGAATAGCATGCCAGGGCACGCGTCAAGTAAACAGTTGCTCGAAGCCGCGGACAACGCGTTGTACCAAGCCAAGAATGCAGGGCGTGATCAAATCCGCATTGCCCGTTCATTGAATGATGTGAGTGAAAAGCCATAGATGTCTGATGTAGGTGTTTTCCCGTTCCGCCGCATGCGTCGCTTGCGGCGTCATGATTTTAGTCGGCGTATGGTGGCTGAAAATAATTTAACCCCAGCCGACTTTATTTACCCAATGTTTGTTATCCCAGGTGAAGGCCAACGTGAAAAAGTTGCCTCGATGCCAGGTGTCGAACGCCTATCCATCGATTTGCTTGTTGCTGAATGTCAGACCATTTTTGACCTTGGCATTCCAGCTGTTGCGCTGTTCCCGGTAACGCCTGCAGAAGACAAATCATTGACTGCCGAAGCTGCATGGGACCCTGAAGGATTAGCGCAACGTGCCGTGCGCGCCATCAAGAAAGCAGTACCTGAGTTAGGCGTGATCACCGATGTCGCCTTAGACCCGTTCACGATGCATGGCCAAGACGGCATTATCGACGATGACGGCTACGTGCAGAACGATATCACCACTGAAGCGCTTGTGCGCCAAGCTCTGTCGCATGCAGCGGCCGGTGCCGATGTGGTAGCACCGTCCGATATGATGGACGGTCGTATTGGCGCAATTCGTGAAGCGCTGGAAGAAAGCGGCTACGTGAACGTGCAAATCATGGCGTATTCAGCCAAGTACGCTTCAGCATTTTACGGACCCTTTCGTGACGCGGTCGGCTCTGCCGGCAACTTAAAGGGTGGCAACAAGAAAACCTATCAAATGGATCCTGCGAACAGCGATGAGGCCCTGCACGAAGTCGCGCTCGACCTTGAAGAAGGCGCTGACATGGTCATGGTCAAACCTGGTATGCCGTATTTAGATATCGTGCGTCGTGTCAAAGACACCTTCAAAGTGCCAACATTCGCCTATCAGGTGAGTGGTGAGTACGCTATGTTGCAGGCGGCGGTCGGCAATGGTTGGCTGACCGAAGAAGCGATTTTTGAAGCCTTATTGGGCTTCAAGCGCGCTGGGGCCGACGGCATTTTGACGTATTTCGCCAAGTTCGCTGCGGAAAAAATGGCGCAAAAGGACTAGTTAACTTGAGCGCCGCGGTTAGCGTGCGGCGCTGCGCTCAGCCAGCATGGTATGTACTAGCCCTTCGCGCAAAGCGCCTTGGGCTAGGTCAATTTGTTTAATATCGAGTGCTTTCACCAGCGCGATAAGAATAGCCAAGCCCCCACAGAACACCGCAATTCTATCTTCCCGTATACCAAGCTCAACCAAGCGTTGTGTATCGCCCGTACTGATTGCTGCCTCCATGGTGGCCAAGATAAACGCTTGGTCCATATGCTCTGACTGCAAATGGCGGAGACGATCTTGCAAGGCGCGGAACGTACCTGAGGCGCCGCATACGGTGTCCCAGCCATGTGCTTGATAAGTACGTGCCAATGGACGAATAAGCTCTTCTGCGGCTGCTATGGCCGCAGTAAAGTTCTCTTGCTTGATGCCATTGGCGAAGAAACGGTTTTGCCACACCACGCAGCCCATATCAAGACTTTTTAAAACGTGTGGTTCCGTGCCTACACCGGCGATGACTTCGGTACTGGCACCGCCAATATCTAAGACCAACATGGGCTGGTCGGCCTGGGCGAGTTCGGCGGTTGCGCCGCGATAGATAAGGCCAGCTTCGGTGGTTCCAGCGATAACATCAATGGGAAAGCCGAGTGCTTTTTCAAATTGCTTCAGTAGTTGTTTACGGTTTTTAGCCAGTCGCAGAGTAGCGGTGGCAACGCAACGAACTTGCAGGGGTTGGTAACGTTCGATGAGCTCAGCAAAGCTCTTTAAACAAGCAACGCCGCGTTCAATTGCGGCGTTGTCAACAGTCAGGTCAGATTGTAAGCCATCGGCTAAGCGTACTTTTTGGCGCTGCCGTGTAAGAATGCGGTAGCCACGCGACGTCACCTTGGCAATCAACATGTGAAAGCTGTTAGAGCCTAAGTCGATTGCCGCAAGGCGCGCGTTCACTTGCATTAGCTGTTACTTCGTTTACCTGAAGGCTTGCCACCACGGTTATTGCCGCCGCGACGCTGCTGACTTCCACCTCTGCGACCACCGCGAGCGCGACGACGGCCTGACGGGCGTGGACTGCGAATATCAGTCAGTAGGGCATCAGGATCGTATTTGGTCACCGGAATCGCGTGGCCGATATACTCTTCGATGGCCGGAAGGTTATACACATACTCTTCGCAGGCAAGGTTAATCGCTTTACCGCTTGCTCCAGCACGACCGGTACGACCGATGCGATGTACATAGTCTTCAAAGTCGTCAGGTAAATCGTAGTTGTAGACATGACTGACTTCTGGAATATGTAAGCCACGAGCCGCTACGTCTGTGGCAACTAAGAAATCCAGCGAACCGTCAGTGAACTGTTCCAGGATCTTCAGGCGTTTCCGCTGTGGCACATCGCCGGTGAGTAAACCCACGCGGTGGCCATCGGCGTCGAGCCATTGATAGAGCTTTTCACAAACATGCTTAGTGTTAGCAAAAATGATGGCTTTCTCGGGCCAGTCTTCCTCGATGAGGGTCAGCAATAACTTGATTTTGTCTTGCTTCGACGGGTAAAAAAGTTCTTCGGTAATGCGCGTACCCGTTTTTTGGGCCGGCTCAACTTCAACTTTCGTCGGCGAGTTCATATGGTCGTACGCAAGTTCCTGCACACGCTGTGACAACGTCGCTGAGAACAGCATGCTTTGACGCTCTTTCGCACTCGGCATTTTGTTGAACATATAACGAATATCTTTGATGAAGCCTAAATCGAACATACGATCGGCTTCGTCCAGCACGACCACGTCAATTTTGTCGAGCTGATAAATCCCTTGCTTGTAATAGTCAATCAAACGACCGGTGGTGCCGATTAAAATATCGACCCCATCCTCGAGCTTCTGCCGTTGACTTTCGTAACCCTCGCCCCCATAGATGATACCAAGGCGCATGTCGCAGTGATCGGCCAATAGTTCAGCATCGTTTGCGATCTGAATGGCGAGTTCACGCGTAGGAGCCATAATAATAGCGCGCGGATAACGTTTTTCGCCCTCTCGCGGCTTGTTGAGCAAGGTGGTGAAGGTCGCCACAAGGAACGCCAGGGTCTTACCCGTCCCGGTTTGTGCTTGACCAGCAACATCTTGACCCTTAAGGGCAACAGGTAAGCTCAAAGCTTGAATAGGCGTGCAATATTCAAAGCCCGCCTTGTTTAAAGCAGTTAATACCTGCGGATGCAGGTCGAGATCGGCAAAGCGTGTCTCTGTAAGGTGTGTTTTACTCATAGCGTAAGCATACCAGTTTGCGCTAACATTCAAAAACAGAAATAATAGGGTTTTATTATTTCACGCGAATTCAGCAGCGGAGATTACCATGAGTGATAAAATTGTTCAGCTAAGTGATGATACTTTTGAGGCCGATGTCCTCAATTCAGATAAGCCAGTTCTCGTTGACTTCTGGGCCGAGTGGTGTGGTCCATGCAAAATGATTGCACCTATCCTTGACGATATTGCAAACGAGTATGGCGATCGCATCACTATCGGTAAACTGAACGTCGACCATAACAGTCAAACTCCGCCGAAGTATGGCATCCGCGGCATTCCAACGCTGTTGTTGTTCAAAAACGGCGAAGTTGCGGGAACGAAAGTAGGTGCGTTGTCGAAAGCGCAACTAGCAGAGTTCATTGACTCAAACCTGTAAGCTTAGGTGTGCGTCAAAGTTGCGGAAAACGTTGCCAATCCGCAAGGTTTGGTGACGTTTTCGCGAACTTTAGCCTAAATAAACAGCAAAAAACTGGACGAATTGCGATTTAGGTGTTACTTTTCTCCCATATTTCTTCAGGTTGCCAGCCTTACGGCAGCCAGATAGCAAACCCCGAAAGCTATAGTTTTACACGATTAAACGAACCCTTTGTTTTCTTTGGACACTAAAGTCATACCCTTCTTATGAATCTTACAGAATTAAAAAATAAACCCGTAAACGAGCTCGTGCAGCTCGCAGAGTCCATGGGCCTCGAGGCCATGGCACGTACCCGCAAACAAGACATCATTTTTGCCATCCTGAAGGCTCACGCGAAAAGCGGTGAAGACATTTATGGCGACGGGGTGTTGGAAATCTTGCAAGACGGCTTCGGCTTTTTGCGCTCAGCGGATTCTTCTTACCTTGCTGGCCCTGACGACATTTATGTCTCTCCAAGCCAGATACGTCGCTTCAACTTGCGCACGGGTGACACCGTCGCCGGAAAGATTCGACCGCCAAAAGAAGGCGAGCGTTATTTTGCCCTCCTGAAGATTCGTGAAGTCAACTTCGACAAACCTGAAAACTCCCGCAACAAAATCCTTTTTGAAAACCTTACTCCTTTACATGCCGACGAGCGTCTGCGCATGGAGCGTGGTAATGGTTCGACAGAAGATATTACGGCACGTGTACTCGACTTAGCTTCACCGATTGGTAAAGGTCAACGCGGTTTGATCGTCGCGCCACCGAAAGCCGGTAAAACCTTGTTGCTGCAGAACATTGCCCAGTCAATTGCCGCCAACCACCCAGAGTGTGTGTTGATGGTGTTGCTGATTGACGAGCGTCCAGAAGAAGTGACCGAGATGCATCGCCTAGTAAAAGGCGAGGTGGTAGCCTCAACCTTCGATGAGCCAGCGAACCGTCACGTACAAGTAGCTGAAATGGTCATCGAAAAAGCCAAGCGCTTGGTCGAGCACAAGAAAGATGTGGTGATTCTACTCGATTCAATTACTCGTTTAGCTCGTGCGTACAACACCGTTATTCCAAGCTCAGGTAAAGTCTTGACGGGTGGTGTCGACGCCAACGCACTGCACAAACCGAAGCGTTTCTTCGGTGCGGCGCGTAACGTCGAAGAAGGTGGTAGCTTGACCATCATCGCGACTGCGCTTATCGATACTGGCTCGAAGATGGATGAAGTCATCTACGAAGAGTTTAAAGGTACCGGTAACATGGAATTGCACCTGAACCGCAAGATCGCCGAGAAGCGCGTCTTCCCAGCTATCGACTTCAACCGTTCAGGCACCCGTCGCGAAGAGCTGCTCACTTCGCAAGAAGAGCTCCAGAAAATGTGGATCCTACGCAAAATCGTTCACCCAATGGGCGAAACCGAAGCCATGGAATTCCTCATCGACAAACTGCAAATGACCAAAACCAACGACGAATTCTTCGAGGCCATGAAGCGCCAGAAATCGTAAGCGTTGGCTTGCACGGCCCCTTGGCTTCGGCGCTTCCACGTGATCGATTGCTGAGGGACCCCAAACTCGCCAAAAGCCCAAAGCCGAAGCCGACCCCAAAGCCCGAAGCTTAGTCTTGGCGTTTGAGGGCGAGCTCGATCAGTAGTGGGAAGTGGTCGGAGCCGAATTTGGGTAGGCGGCGCATTTTGACGAGCATGAAATGTTCGCTGTGAAACAGGTGGTCGAGGGGCCAGCGCAAGAATGGCAATTGCGCGTGGAAGGTGTTGAAGAAGCCACGACCCATACGGGGGTCGAGGAGCTTGCTGACACGTATGAATTCGCGCGTGGTTGGTGACCAAGCGACATCGTTGAGGTCGCCGGTAACGATGACTGGTCCTGTTTCTTTCGCGGCACGCTTGGCGATTTGTAAGAGCTCGCGGTCACGTGGTTTGGATTTTTCATTTTCCGTCGGGCTCGGTGGCGCGGGGTGCACACAGTGTAGTTTCACCACACGGCCATCGGGCATCTGCACATCGGCGCTGATGGATGGCACATTCTCCTGCACCAAGTTTTCAACTTTCACGTTTTCGAGTGGCCACACGGAATAGAGCATCATGCCGTACAAGTTATTTTGCGGCACTCGCACCACGTGGGGTAGGTCGTCTTCGATATCGGTGAATTGTTTTTCCCACCAATCGTCGGTCTCAACCGCAACAATAATGTCGGGCCGCTCACGGTTAATCATCCGCACCAGTTCAACGGCATTGCGATTCGGCTCGAGCACGTTGACGGCAAGAATACGTAGGTGCTCTTCGACCTTTTTTTCGTCACGCTTGCGCTGATAGCGGGTCACGCTGCGCTCGGCGAGTGGCGTGTAGGGGAAGATCCACCATAACTGCCATGCGCAACACACCAGCTGCAGTGCGACCAAGAACCAAGTCGTGCTGCGATCGACCGGCAAAAATGCGGCACTGGCAACGAGCAGAGCCAACGCAAAGGTTGTCAATTGCAGGCGTGGGAAGTCCCACAAGCGAATGAGCCAATGGGTGCGCTGGGAGAGTGGCAGCAAACTGACCACAACGAGCAGCAGGGTAAACAAACTTAGGGTCAGAAAAGCGACATTGAATTCTGGCATGCGCAGGTGATCGTCCGTGGCGAATAATGCGTTTAAGCCTAGCGTACTTTCGAGGCGCTGAAAACAGTCAGAAAAACCAGTATACTGGCGGCAATTGAGTCGCGATAAGGGCGGACGCAGTGAAGTATCAAGATTTGCGTGATTTTATCGCGTTGCTAGAGCAGCGCGGCGAGCTAAAACGTATTCAAATGGAGGTGGATCCGTATTTGGAGATCACCGAAATCTCCGATCGTACGCTCAAAGCCGGTGGTCCGGCGTTACTGTTTGAAAATGTGAAAGGGCACTCGGTGCCGGTACTGGCGAACCTGTTCGGTACGCCCGAACGCGTAGCGCTTGGTATGGGGCAAGAGTCAGTTGAGGCTTTGCGTGATGTCGGTAAGCTGCTGGCGTTTTTGAAAGAGCCGGAGCCGCCGAAGGGCTTTCGCGATGCGCTGAATTTGTTGCCGATGTACAAAAAAGTGCTGAGCATGTCGCCCAAACAACTGAAAAAAGCACCCTGCCAAGAGGTGGTGGTGAGTGGTGATGAGGTTGATTTAACCAAGTTGCCGATTCAGCATTGCTGGCCCGGTGACGTTGCCCCGTTGATTACTTGGGGGCTGACGGTAACCAAAGGACCGCACAAAGAGCGGCAAAACCTAGGTATTTATCGCCAGCAATTGCTCGGTAAAAATAAAGTGATTATGCGCTGGCTGTCGCACCGTGGTGGCGCTTTGGACTTTCAAGAGTGGCAAAAGCAGCATCCGGGCGAGCGTTTCCCGGTGGCGGTAGCCCTCGGTGCCGATCCGGCAACGATTCTTGGTGCGGTAACACCGGTGCCCGATACATTGTCTGAATATGCTTTCGCAGGTTTGCTCCGCGATGGCAAGACCGAAGTAACCAAGTGTGTGAGTAACGACTTACAAGTGCCAGCGCACGCTGAAATTATTCTCGAAGGCTATATTGAGCCGGGCGAAATGGCGCCAGAAGGGCCGTACGGGGATCACACGGGCTACTACAACGAAGTAGATGACTTCCCCGTGTTCACCGTTACTCATGTTACCCAGCGTCGTAAGCCTATTTATCACTCGACCTACACGGGCCGCCCGCCGGATGAGCCTGCAGTGTTGGGTGTGGCGCTGAATGAGGTTTTTGTGCCTTTGCTGCAGAAACAGTTCCCGGAAATTGTCGATTTTTATCTGCCACCCGAGGGTTGTTCCTATCGGGTGGCGGTGGTCACCATGAAGAAGCAATACGCTGGGCACGCCAAGCGCGTCATGATGGGCGTGTGGTCGTTCTTGCGCCAGTTCATGTACACCAAGTTTGTGATTGTTTGCGACGATGATGTGAATGCCCGTGATTGGAAAGACGTGATTTGGGCGATGACCACCCGCATGGACCCTGCGCGTGACACGGTGCTGGTGGAGAATACACCGATTGATTATCTCGATTTTGCGTCACCGGTCTCGGGTTTGGGCTCCAAAATGGGGATGGATGCGACCAATAAGTGGCCGGGCGAAACGGATCGTGAGTGGGGCGTGCCGATTGTTATGGACGAAGCGGTGAAACAGCGCGTTGATGACATTTGGGATGACCTCGGAATTTTGCAACAGGATAAGTCAGTTAAATGAAACAGTTTTCTTGTAAGGTAACGGCGCTCGAAACGCTTTCACCGAATGTTTACCGCGTGCTACTTGAGCTGCCCGAAGCGATTGAGTTCGTCGCTGGGCAGTATTTACAGGTGGTGATGGGTGAGCGTGATAAGCGGCCTTTTTCAATCGCCTCGTGCCCTTCTAAAACGCGTGAACTGGAGCTGCACATTGGTGCGACGCCAGATAACCCTTACGCCATGGAAGTCATCGAAGCCATCCGCGCGAACGGTGAGCTCACCATCGAAGCACCATTAGGTGATGCAGGTTATCGTGAAGACAGTGATCGCTCACTTATTTTGATCGCTGGCGGAACTGGCTTCTCGTACACCTGGTCGATTTTGCAGGCCCACTTGCGCAGTGGCTCGAAGCGACCTGTGACCTTGTATTGGGGTGGGCGCAAAGCCGCTGATTTGTATTACGATGAGAAGCTCAAACAGCTCAGCGATGATCATGCTAATTTCCATTATCGTCCGGTTGTAGAAGAGGCTGGCGCAGGGTGGCACGGTACCATTGGCTTGGTTCCGCATGCGGTACTGGCGGAGCAATCTGATTTGAGTGATGCGGACGTTTACGTGGCGGGCCGATTTGAAATGGTGCGTGTGATTCGTGATGACTTTCATGCGCGTGGTTTGCCATTGGCGCAGCTTTATGGTGACGCACTAGCCTTCATTTAACTGCGCTGCTATACTTCGCGGCGCAATTACCAAGGGGTGCCCTTGTACGTTTAGGTTCTAAGGAATCTACGTACAGCGGCTGAGATGCACATTGATGCGAACCCTTTGCACCTGATCCGGTTAATACTGGCGTAGGGATGGTAGCTAACAACCTTAGTCCATTTGAATCCTGCCCGACCGGATTATTTCTGAACCAGACGTTGAGGAAATGATCCATGCAAAAATCTACCCTGGCCGCTGCGGTCTATTTAGCTCTATCAAGCTTTGCGGTAGCGCCGACGGCGTTCGCTCAAGAGAACGATAGCACCGAAAAGAAAGACATTGAACGTATCACCATTCAAGGTGAGTTTCGTCAAATGACTGTGCAAGAAGCGCCGACCAGTGTCACGGCGCTCGTCGCTGAAGATGTTGCTGAGCGTGGCGCCTTGCATCTTGAGTCGACGCTGAATGCGTTTGCCAATGTGAATTTCTCTGGCGGCTCATCGCGCGCCCGCTTCATCCAAATCCGTGGTGTTGGTGAGCGCAGTCAATTTGTTGATCCGATTCAGCCTTCTGTCGGTTTGCTGGTGGATGGCATCAACTACAGTGGGCTTGCACAAGCAGCACAGTTGTTCGATATCAGCCAAATTGAAGTCTACCGCGGTCCGCAAAGCGGCCGCTTCGGCGCCGATGGTATGGCCGGCATGATGGTGTTAGAAAGCACCATGCCAAGTACTGAAGCCAGGGGCGTGTGGCAGCTCGGCGCGGCAAATTACGACGCCTTAAGTGGCGGTTTCGCTGTGGGCGGTGACCTCGGTGCGCTTGGCCGCGGCCGTTTGAGTGTGTTCCAGCAGCGCGACGATGGCTTTATTGAAAATACTTACTTAGGTCGCGACGACACTAACAAACGCTCAGAGCGTAATGTACGCGCGAACCTGTTCAGCGAGCTCGGACAAGATTGGCAATTACGTACGACCTTGCATGCGCTTAGCCAAGACAATGGTTACGATGCTTTTTCCCTAGATAACAACCGCACCACCCTGTCGGATGAACCGGGTGAAGATGACCTGCGTACTCGCGCGGCCCGACTGGCACTCACCTATTCCGGCTGGCAAGGTGCTGAACTTGAGCTGGCGTATGCGTTTTTGGGTGCCGACAGTGTCTACAGCTATGACGAAGATTGGAGCTATGTTGGTATTGCTCCGGGCTGGGAATACAGCTCGTTTGATGCCTACGAGCGCGAGCGCGATGATCACACCCTTGAAGCCCGCTGGGTAAGTACTCAGCCTATTAGTGTGTTCGGCAATGACAGTGATTGGGTACTCGGCGTCTACCATTACCGCCGCGACGAAGTGCTAACCCGCGACTTTTCCAATTGGGACATTGGTCAGCAGGACCTTTTCACCAGCAGCTATGACAGCCGCCATAATGCCGTTTACGGTGAGCTCACGCAGCATTTGTCTGCAGCGTGGCGTATCACCACGGGTGCGCGAGTGGAGCGCTACGATAACCCCTACAACGACACTAATGGCGTGAATGAAACACCGGAAGATACCATGTGGGGCGGACGTGTAAGCCTAAGCTATCTGCCAACTGCGGATGTCTTGTGGTATACCACCATAGCGCGCGGCTATAAAGCGGGCGGCGTTAACGGTGATGCGTTAGGCAAAGTGCAAGATACCGAGTTAACGGAATTACGTGACTACTTGCTGGCGCGCGCCACCTTTAAGCCAGAACTATTAACCAGCATTGAAGTGGGTCACAAACGTGTGAGTGCCGATGGTCGCCTTAGCATGCAGTTCGCTGTTTTTGCCCATCAGCGTGATGACGTGCAACTGAAAGGCTGGGTGAATCGTGATCAAAGCTTTGTCGGTTATTTGCAAAATGCTGCCGAAGGTGAAGCTTATGGAGCGGAGTTTGAAGTTCGCTACCGTCCGTTTGAACAGTTGGAGCTATTTACCAACATCGGCTTACTGGATACCGAAATCGAGGGTTTTGTCACCGAAGATGGCGTCGATATGAGCGGACGCGACCAAGCGCATGCGCCGAATTATCAAGTCAACGCGGGCTTCAATTATCAGTTATCGAAAGCGTGGCAAATGGGACTTTCAGTGGATGCGAAAGACGGTTTTTACTACTCGGACTCGCACATGAGTGAGGCCGACAGTATGGCAGTAGTCAATGCCTTCTTGCGCTGGCGCCAAGGCCCATGGCAAGTGCGTGTATGGGGACGTAACCTGACCGATGAAGACTATGGCATTCGTGGTTTCTACTTTGGGAATGACCCGCGCAAAGAGTACGTGAACGAAACCTACGAACAATTTGGTGAGCCACGCCGTCTTGGTGTTACTTTTAACTACCATTTTTAAGCACAACTAAGGACCACCGCAATGACAGAACTCTTGCACACAATCGTCGAGCAGATCGCGGCCACTTCTTGGTTGGAGTGGACAGCTGTTGTGTTGGCGGTGGTCTATTTGGTGTTGGCTGCGCATCAGTCATTGTGGTGTTGGTATGCTGCCGCGGTCAGTTGCAGCATTTACACTTTTCTCATGTGGCATGCGCAGCTCTACATGGAGACGGTATTGCAGCTGATTTATGTGCTGCTAGCCGGCTATGGATGGTGGCAATGGCGTTATGGTGCCGGGCGAAAAGCGGCAAGTAATGTCGCTGAGTTGTCGGTTCGCTGGCATTTGCAATGGCTGGTTGCACTCGCACTCGCAGCCGGCGCCATTGCGCTGTTACTCGAACGCTATACCTCAGCCGATGCAGTTTGGCTCGACAGCTACACCACGGTATTCTCTTTGTTCGCAACCTGGCTGTTGACCCGAAAGCAATTCGCCAATTGGTGGTATTGGCTCGTCATTGATGGTGTTTATGTGTATCTGTATGCCAGCAAAGGCTTTGTGATCACAGGGGCACTTTATTTCGTATATCTTATACTGGTAGTTTATGCGATGTGGCAATGGCAAACAGCAAGGACGGAACAGCAACAATGCAGCAGCAATGGTTAGATAGTCTTCCAATACACGGCGTTATCAAAGCCGAGCCGCTATTGCGAGGCGTCGCCAATAACGTTTATAAAATTACGACCACCAAAACTACTTATATCTTGAAGCAATTTCGCTTTGATCACCCCTACGGCCTCGACCGCGATCAAGAAGTGTCGGTGCAACGGCAACTCGCCGAGCAGCAGTTGGCACCCGAAGTTTTGCATTACGACGCGGCGCAAGGCTTGGTGCTGCAAAGCTATTTAGAAGAGCCAGACCTTGCCCATGCTGATATACCCATGGCGGATAAGTTACGCGAGCTTGCAGAGCTGGCAGCGCATATTCATCGGGTGACGGTAAACGCGCCGGTGTGGTCGTTGCGCGAACGCCTTGCGCGTTACTGCCAACAGCTTGCTGAGTTTGATCGTGACCACGCCAAACAATTTGAGAGTCGCCTGCGTGGCTTTCGCAAACTGATCGATAGCTTTGCTTCACACCCGGTGTTTTGCCACAACGATCTTGCCTTACATCACGTTTTCCTTGCTCCAACACCGCGCGTTATTGACTGGGAGTATTCCGGTATAGGCGAGCGCTATTTTGACTTGGCCAATGCGATGGCTGCCAATGAATTAGAACTTCCGCAACGCACGGCCTTTATTAATGCTTATGAGGCCAGTGCGGGTTTTCAGGTGCATCGCGATACTTTGGAGAATTGGCGCGAGTTGGTTGCGGTCGTGAATCAGCTTTGGTACGAATTACATCATCACCTGCAACGCATTAACGAATAAGGACAGCGAATGACTACGCAGCGGTCGCAAGAACTAACAGAGAAACTCTACGGTTATCTTGCTGAGGACGAAGATGCGCGCGTTTGTAAGGATATTCCAGATTCTGCCTGTAACGACCAACCTCAAGCTTTTATTGCCCATCTTATTGCGCTGAGCATGACGAAACTGGGTGACTCGTTGGTGAGCGCGCGGTTGGTATTACCTTGGATCTTAACGTCACTCGGTGCGCCTTCGGCGTTTATTAGTGCGCTGGTACCGCTGCGCGAATCATTGGCTTTACTGCCACAACTGATTATTGCGCAACAACTGCGCGAAACGCCGATACGTAAATGGTTTTGGGTGGCCGGCAGCATCGGTCAAGCCGTAGCATTGGTGGGCATGTTGTTCAGCGTACTTGCGTTGCACGGCAGCGCGTTGGGCTGGGCCGTGGTAGCCTTGCTCACCGTGTTTAGCATCGCACGTGGTGTATGTTCGGTGTCGATTAAAGATGTCCAGGGCAAAACCATTTCGAAAACGCGGCGCGGGCGATTGTCGGGCTTGGCAGCCTCCATTGCAGGCTTTTTATCGGTCGGTACGGCGCTTGTTGTGCTGTTTGCGCCGAGTTTGTTCGGTACCACTGTGAGCGAAGGGAATACCCTTGTTTTTGTTGGGCTGCTAGGTGTTGCCGCAGTACTGTGGTTTGCCGCAGCGCTCACCTATGCGCAAGTTCCTGAAGTGCCGGGCGCCACCGAAGGCGGTGGCAATGCGCTTATCGAAGCACTGAAATCGATTCGCTTGTTATGGCAAGACAAGCAGTTTGGCAGCTTTGTTCTAACGCGCGCGCTGTTGGTCTCATCAGCGTTTGCCATTCCTTACATTGTGGTGATGATACAACGCAGTGGTGAGGGCAGTCTTACCAGCTTGGGTGGACTTATGTTGGCAAGTGGTATCGCTGGTATGCTGGCGGGGCGTTTTTGGGGGCGTTGGTCCGACTCAGCAAGTCACCATGTCATGGCGGCAGCGGCCTTTATTGCCGTGGCGGTCATGGCAGTCGCGCTGGCATTTTACACGCTGGCGAGCGACTGGTTGGCGCAACAATGGCTGGGCGGTCTGTTAATCTTTGTCGCGGCGGTGGCGCATCACGGTGCACGTGTGGGTCGTAAGACCTATTTAGTTGATATGGCAACGCAAGATAATCGTGCCGAATTCACGGCAGTATCAAATACCGTTATTGGTCTCGTGTTATTGCTGGGTATTGTACTCGGTGCGGTGGACGCTTATGCCGGCGTTGAGGCGGTGATGCTGTTGCTTATAGTGCTGGGGAGTGTCGCAGGATTACGCGCGTTGACCCTGCCAAATGTGCAGCAAGACTAGAACGAAAAGAGCCAACGCTGGTATGGCGTTGGCTCTTTAATTGCTCTTTTCGTAAAGTGCTTATTTACCGCGAACGACACCGTAAAGTCCAACAATCACGGCAATAGCGCCACCGATTAGATACCACATTGCGTTATCTGTTGGTTCGCCCGTGACCGCATTAGAAATCTCTGATGCTGGCGAGTTGTAAGCTTCGTAGCCGAAGTACAACAAGATAATACCAACCACAAGTAAGATAATTCCGATGACTTTGTTCATGAAACCTTCCTTTAGTTATTTTTGTGTTTAGGTACTGCTGAATTCAGCATAGCAAAAACCCAGTGCAATACAATTACACTGGGTTTTCTTTACTAAAATTAAGCACCTATTTATTAAGAACCTAGGTATGAAGTCAGCATCCAAGCTGTTTTCTCTTGCTCTTTGATGTAGTCGCTCATAAGCGCTGAAGTACCTTCATCGCCGGCATCACCCGCTAGGTCGAGTAGCTCGCGTTGCAAGCGAATGGTCACGCGGTAGCTATCCAGAATTTCTCGTACGCAAGCCTTGCCGTCGTGAATATCCTTGGCTTCTTGGATCTCGCTGCTCTTGATATAGGTCGAATAAGCATGCAATGGGCGCTGACCCAAGGTCAGGATACGTTCAGCGATTTCATCGACCTTCATTAGCAAGTCGTTGTAGGTTTCTTCAAATTTAGCGTGCAGCTCAAAAAACTCTTGGCCTTTAATGTTCCAATGAAAGCCACGCACGTTCATGTAGAAGATTTGATAGTTGGCGAGTAGGTTATTCAGCTTTTCGCCAAGCTGCTCGGCATGATGATGGTCTAAACCAATAACATTTAACTGTTGCATTGCAGACTCCTTGTTGGAACGCTTGAAAATAAGTCTAAAAACTTGATCTTATTATTAATTACATAAGGTCAGTATAGACCTTTTCAAGCGCCAACGAGAAGTTTAGTTTAGCGATTGCTTAAATCGATTTTTCTTCGACCTTTCCATCGCGAATATGCTGTTCGCCACGTTGCTTGGCGAGCTGAATTTGCTTTTCGCGTTCAGCAAAGCGCTGTTTTTGCTCAGCTGTGGTTTTGTCATAGCAGTGTGGGCAGCTAACACCTTTTTGGTAGTGTTCAGATTGCTTCTCTGCTTCCTTAATCGGCATACGGCAGGCGTAGCATTGGTCGTACTCACCTTGCTCAAGACCATGACGCACCGTCACGCGCTGATCAAAGACAAAACAATCGCCTTGCCAGGTCGAATCATCTTCAGGCACTTCTTCAAGGTACTTTAAAATGCCGCCTTTCAAATGGTAGACGTCGTTAAAACCTAGTGATTTTAAGTAGGCAGTCGATTTTTCGCAGCGAATACCACCGGTACAAAACATCGCGACCTTTTTATGTTTTTCAGGGTCAAGATGATCTTTCACGTACTGCGGAAATTCACGGAAGGTTTCGGTGTGCGGATTAATCGCGCCTTCGAATGTACCCACGGCATATTCGTAGTCGTTACGGGTATCAATCAGCAGCACTTCAGGATCACGAATGAGATCGTTCCACTCTTGCGGGTCAACATAAGTACCGACCACATTTTTCGGGTCAACCCAGTCGATGCCCATGGTGACGATTTCTTTTTTCAGTTTTACTTTGGTGCGGTAAAACGCTTGGGTATCACTAGGCGATTCTTTGTGCTCGATGTCGGCAAAGGCTTCTTGCGAACGAATAAACGCAAGGACGTTATCGATACCTTCGCGGGTGCCACAAATGGTACCGTTGATACCTTCGCGGGCGAGTAGCAATGTGCCTTTCACTTCATTCTCGACCATGCAGTCGTAGAGTGGCTCGCGAAAGGCTTCAAAATCGTTAAATTCCACAAACTTGTAGAGTGCGGCGCAAATATACATCTGTTACTTCCTTCTTTTGGCGATTCGGATCGCAAATCCGAGGTCAAAAATTGCGCGCGCAGTCTAGCACAAAATTACTCGCTGAGCAGCTCTTCTACTCTTTTACGCAGACTGGTCATGCCGTACTGCTCACCCAGCGCCAGAGCTTCTTCGGTGCTTGCGCCTTGATACCACGCTGCGCGAAGGGCCATCATGGCGCCCACCCGGTTGCTACTAGCGCAGTGCATGAAGACAGTGTCGTCACTGGTGTTCTGCAAGGTTTCATGAAAAATCTGCACATTTTCTTTGGTCAAGCCGTCAGCGCCGGCAATCGGAATGTGGTAGTACGCCATTTGATTCGCGGTGGTCCACTCTGCTTCGTGAATATCGCGCATCTCAGCATGGCTGCGGAGGTTAATGACTGCGTCAACACCACTCGTTGCCAAAGCGGCAATTTCATGCTTTTTCGGTTGGCCGCCGGCAAGGTGCTGCGGGGCCGGTTGTGAGAAATTATAGATTTCGCTCGCGGTCGCCGAGACTGCCACTGGCGCGGACGCGCTGCTCTCTGGCGCTGGCGCCGTAGCACAACCGGTGACTGCAAAGGCTATAGAAATCGTGAAAATTGCGCTCGATAATTTCATTTGCTCATCCCTATTGAATGTCGTCTGTGCGACGTTAAATGTCGCGCCATCTTGCTAGCCTACCGCTACATGTTTGGGTAGGATGATCCACATGTATGGAGAGGATAGCAAATGAGTGAACAAAGCGCAGGATTAATCGTAGCCCACAGCCATAAGTTAGAGGAACTGACAAACTTGGTTGTGGAGATGACAAGGATTGCTCCTCTCGCCCCCCTCGAATCGGAATGTGTGCTGGTGCAGTCCAACGGTATCGCCCAGTGGCTCAAGCGACACTGGGCTGAAGCATTGGGTATTGCCGCCATGGTCGATGTAACCTTGCCCGCGCGGTTTCAGTGGCAGGCCTATCGTGCGGTCCTCGGTAACGACTTACCGCGGCACTCGCCCTTTGATAAGGACCGCCTTACCTGGCGTTTATTGCGCTTGTTGCCCGAGCATCTCGACGCCCCTGAATTCGCCGCATTGGCCAACTACATGCGCAACGATACCGAGCAGCGCAAGCTCTACCAATTAGCGGAGCGTTTGGCGGACCTTTATGACCAATATCAAATGTATCGTGCTGATTGGTTGGCAGACTGGGCGGAAGGCGGTGCCATTGCGGTCGATGAGGCCAATGCCTGGCAGCCTGTATTGTGGCGCTTGATTCGCGCGGACATTGGCGCGCATGGCTTGAGTGACCGTGCGCAGTTACATCAGCGTTTTGTCGCCAAAGCGCAAAGTTTAACGCCGGCGCAGCGTCCGTCAGGTCTACCACCACGCGTCGTGGTTTTTGGTATATCGAGTTTGCCGCAGCAAATGATAGAAGTGCTAAATGCGTTGGCACATTGCTGTCAGGTGGTGCTTTGTGTACACAATCCGAGTCAGCACTTTTGGATGGACAGTATCGAAGGCCGCGATGTATTGCGTGAAATCAAACGCAAACGCTTGCAGCGCAAGCCTGGACAGGCGGAGTTGGATATCAATAATCTGCATACTGAAACACATCCACTGTTAGCGTCGTGGGGTAAACAAGGCGGCGATTACATTCGTATGTTGGATGCTTTTGATGGCACCCAAGAGCAGCAGAAGCGTTTTCCCAAGCTCAACTTTGACCTATTTGAAGAGGCGCAGGCACCACAGTCACAGTTGGCCCAATTACAATCCGATATGCTGCATCTGCGCAGTATTGGCGAAACGCGGGAGCATTGGTCCGCCTTGCCCGAAGATGATTCATTGCGTTTTGTGAGCTGTCACAGTCCGCAACGCGAAGTTGAGGTTCTGCACGACCGCTTGCTCCAACTATTTGCTGAACATGATGAATTAAAGCCGAGCGACATCATCGTCATGGTGCCTGATGTAGATCTCTATGCGCCGCATATTCAAGCGGTGTTTGGTCGCTATGGCTATGACGATTCACGCCGCATTCCTTTCACTATCGCCGATCAGGGCATGCGGCAACGACACCCGATTTTATTAGCCTTAGAGTATGTACTGAAGCTCAATGTCGAACGCGCGACGGCGAGCGAGATGCTCGATATTTTGCAGGTCGCCGCGGTACAAAAGCGCTTTGGCCTGAACGGCAATGATGTCGAGCAGCTGCAGCAATGGCTGCATGAGGCCGGCGTACGTTGGGGCTTACATGGCAAGCATCGTGAACAGCTAGGTTTGCCTGCAGCGGAGGGACGACACAGTTGGTGGTTCGGCTTGCGGCGGATGTTGCTCGGTTATGCGGTGGGCCGCACCGACAGCTTAACTACCGCATGGTTAGATGATGAGCCGTATCCTGAGGTCGGCGGTTTGGCGGCCAATGCCGTAGGCGCGCTGCAGCAACTCGTGCGGGTGCTCGATGGCGCTTTCGAACTCACCTTGCAACAATTGCGTCCGGTAGAGTGGTGCGCACAGCTGACTGATTTGATGGAGTGTCTTTTTGCTGCCGAAACCGATCAGGATGCGTGGGTTTTGGCGCAATTACAGACGCAGTTAAACAACTGGCAGGACAGCGTCACTGCTGCTGAGTACGACCAGCCGGTGGCCTTAGCCGTCGTGTTAGAGAGCTGGCTGTCAAAAGTCGACGAACATCAATTGACCCAGCGCTTTTTAGCCGGCAGTGTAAATTTTGCTACGCTCATGCCAATGCGCGCTATTCCATTTAAGGGCGTCTTTTTGTTGGGCATGAATGACGGCGATTACCCTCGCCAACGCAAACCTTTTGATTTCGACCTCATGGCGCACGACCGTCGACCGGGCGACCGCTCGCGCCGTGAGGATGACCGCTACCTGTTCTTAGAAGCCTTGTTGTCAGCGCGGCAATGGTTTTATCTCAGTTGGTGCGGGCGCAGTAGTAAAGATAACGCCGAGCAGCCGCCTTCGGTGTTGGTGAGCCAACTGCGGGATCACCTGCAGCAGTTAGGTCATGCAGCTGAACTCGAGGAGCACTTTTTACAGCCCTTTAATCCAGCTTACTTTCAAGCCACTGCGGCTGAACACTATTTTACCTACGCAAAAGAATGGCAAGCCTTGCATAGCGTTGTGCCAAGCGCTGATGGGTCGACGCCACAAGTCTTACCCAAATGGCTGCCTGCGGGTGCGGTATCGCTAAGGCAGTTGAAGGGCTTCCTCGAAGAGCCCGCGCGTTGGTTTTTGCAGCAGCGCTTCCAGTGCTATTTGCCCGAGGCTCGCGTTGAAAACCAAGATGAAGAGCTTTTCACCCTCGATGGTCTGACCCGCTGGCAGCTACTGCATGGCCTAGAAGAACCCTTGCTTGAGGCCATACGAGAAGCGCAAAACGAAGAGGAGTGGTTGGAACAATTACAGCATATCTCGCTGCGCTTAGAAGGCGAGGGCCGCTTAGCCATCGGTGCTGCGGGCGCCACTCAGCAACAATTCGTTATTGAGAGTGGGCTAAGCCTGTGGGAACAAATACAAGACTTGGTGGCTGCGTACCCAGAAGAAGTCGAAGCTTATCCGCTGGGCTTTGGAGACGCTGACCAAGTACAGGTTGAGGATGTGCTCAGTGGCGTGCGGACCAATGGCGCGGGTGAACAAATTCACCTTAAGTTGTCGGCCTCGGAAATCGTCACTGACAAAGGTGTAATAAGGCTTGATAAGCTGCTCGAAAGTTGGCTGGCGCACCTGCTGCTAAACTCTGATGCGCCTTGCACCACTTATATCGTTAGCGCCGAACATCGTCTGTGCTTATCCAGTATGGAAACTGCGCACGCATGCCATGTCCTTAAGCAGCTACTCGACCGGGCCACTCAGGCATTATGCGAACCCTTGCCGATACATTTTGAGTTGGTGCTGGCAGGTTGGAGTAAGGCAATGAAAAAAGGCATCGCAGCTTTTATTGCGGCGGATGATCTGAGTTTTCACAATGACGATGCTCAGCGTTATTATGATGAGTCAAATGATATGGGCTTCCACACGGCTTTGCGCCTGCGAGCGCGGTATATGAGTCGCTTTTACCCAAGTTTTGCCGATCTACCAGCGGACGAACGCAGCCTTAGCATAGCGCGAGCGCTTTACCTGCCGCTGCTTGAGGCGCTGGCGCAGGAGGAGCAGAAATGAGCGCGACCTCACTGAATCCATTAACCTTTCCGCTGCGCAGTAGCCATTTGATAGAAGCCAGTGCAGGTACCGGGAAAACCTATACCATCGCAGCGCTTTATCTGCGCCTCGTACTTGGTCACGACCCCGCTGACGAGGGCCAAATGAAGGCCGGTGAGAGGATGAAAACGCCACCCGAGATTTTGGTTGTGACCTTTACCGATGCGGCCACCCAAGAGTTACGGGATCGGATTCGCGCGCGTCTAACTGAGGCTGCCAGTTTCTTTCGCGACGAATTCGAGAGTGATGATCCCATTTTAGCTGGCTTGCGCAAAGACTACCCGAGTGCGCAGTGGCCAACGCAAGCGCGCATTTTAGATCTGGCTGCGCAGCAAATGGATGAGGCGGCGGTCTCGACCATACATGGCTGGTGCAATCGCATGTTGAGTGAGCATGCCTTTGCCAGCGGTAGTCTGTTTAACCAGAACTTGAATACCGACAACAGCGCGCAATGGCAGCAAGCAGCGCAGGATTATTGGCGACACTTCGTTGCTAGCCTCAAAAGTGATGAGGTCGAAAAGTACGCTTATCTTGTCGAACTGTTCCGCTCGCCGGACAAATTATTAGAAAAAACGCGCGAACTCCAGCATGTGCAGCCGAGCGATACCGCTCAGGGCCTCTCGGCGCTCGATGACTACTTGGCCGCTGAAGCAGAGCTGCGCGCCACATGGCACGAAGCTGACGTTTGGCAAGCTGCACTGGATGATTTCCAAGAGCATTTTGCCGCACAGTTGAAGGGTAAGGTTAAGGCTGATGGGCGTAAGTTTACCCACTTGAAAAACTGGTTAGCGCAGGTGCAGGACTGGTGTGATGCGATCGCCGCAGCGGATACGGATGCACCACTGGCGCCGCCACTTACCGAGGCTGCCAGTCGCCGCTTAACGCCCGAAGGCCTAGCGGAGGCGTGTAGTTCCGAGCTTGATGATCGTCAGCTCGCATTGCCGCGACGTTTGGCTGGACTGGCCGCTGATGTGGCGGCTTTACCAAGTCCGAAAGTTGCGTTACTGCGTCACGCTGGCAACTGGTTGCAACAGCGCTTTAGCCAGTTGCAACAACAACGCGCCGAAATTGGCTTTAATGACATGTTGACCCGCTTGCGCGATGCTTTGCGCGCGGAGAACGGCGAGTTATTGGCGAGTCAATTGCGACAACAGTTTCCAATCGCCATGATCGATGAATTTCAAGATACCGACCCGATTCAATACGAGATTTTTGACCGAGTTTATCAGGTTGCGCAAACGCCTGAAGAAAATGGCTTGTTTCTTATCGGCGATCCTAAACAAGCGATTTATTCGTTTCGAAACGCAGATATTTTTACCTATTTGCAAGCGCGGCGTGCGACCGCGGGGCGGCACCATACCTTAGGGACCAACTTCCGTTCGACGCAGGCGATGGTCGATAGCGTCAATGCGCTATTTGCGCAAGCCGAAGCAAGCCCGCAGGGGGCTTTTCGTTTCAAAACCGCCGATGACGACAATGCGATGCCGTTCCAATCAGTGCAAGCAAACGGCTTGAAACGAGAGTTCGTGGTGGGCGGTACGACGCAGAAGGCGTTGGCTGTGGTGGATTACAGCGCAGAGAAAGGCAACAACGGTAGCCTTGATGAGCTGCTAGCCGAAGCGTTTGCCGAGACGATTGTCACACTGCTGAATGACCCCGAGACGGGTTTTCGTGATAATGCGAGTGGGGAGCTGACGCGCGTGGCACCGCGTGATATTGCCATCCTCGTTGCTAACGGTCCGCAGGCTCAGATCATGCGCACGGCCTTGCGGCGCCGACAGTTACGCAGTGTGTACTTGTCAGAGCGTGACTCCGTGTTTGCCGGCCGTGTGGCGCAAGAGCTCTATACCTTGCTGTATGCTTGTGCGGTGCCGCGTGATCCACGGCGCTTACGCAGTGTCCTAGGCTGTGAGCTGTTGGGCATGGAACTTACTGAAATCGATGCGATTAACACTGACGAATTGCGTTGGGACGACTTTGCTGGACAGTTTGTCGAATTTCACGACATTTGGCTGCAGCAAGGCGTACTGCCGATGATCCAACATGTATTGCATCACTTCTCGATACCGGCACGTTTGCTGACCTTGCCGCAAGGGGAACGTGAGTTAACTGACCTGCTGCATTTGGCGGAATTATTGCAGCAACATGCGCAGCAGGTAGAAGGCTGCCATGGCCTCTTGCGCTTTCTCGCTGAGCACATCAACAAAGCACAAGAAAACGGCAGTAGTGTTGATGCGGCAGAGCAGCAAGTTCGCCTCGAAAGTGATGCGGAGCTGATTCAAGTGGTCACCATTCATAAGTCGAAAGGTTTGCAGTATCCGTTAGTATTCTTACCTTTCGTTAGTAAGGGGCGCGATGAAAGCCGCATGAAATTCCCGCAGCGCTATCATGATGCTAATGGCAATTTAGCGCTGTGTTTTGATAAAGATGACGCGGCGAAAGCGCAGGTGCTTGAAGAGTCCTTTGCCGAAGAAATTCGTAAATTGTATGTCGCCGTCACCCGCGCTCAATTTGCGACCTATGTCGGTGTCGCGGGTTACAAAACCTTAGCCAAAACTGCCTGGCATTATTTGTTTAATGCACAAGAAGAAGCTGCGAGTACAGAGGGTTACTGTTTGGACGGTTACAGCGTCGCCTTCACTCCTGAACTGCCCGCTGAGCCAACGTGCTACCAAGGGCCGCCGCAGGAACAACAAGAACTCGAGGTACGCCACTTACCGGATGGCTTCGCGTTTACTTCGTGGTGGATGGCCAGCTACAGTGCATTGCGTTACGGTGAGTGGTTGGCGACGGATGATGCGGCAGCGGAAAACTTACAAGAAGCCTTGCATGATGTGCCGCCCGATGCGCCGGCCCAGCCCAAGTTAGGCACGATTCATAGTTTCAAACGCGGTGCTGAGGCGGGTACGTTCCTGCACAACCTACTTGAAGCGGCGGCTGACGAAGGTTTTGCCTACTTGGCAAATGATGCTGGCGCCTGCCAAGCGTGGCTGACTGAGCAAGTTCGTCATGTGACTGATGAAAGTGAGCAACAAACGCTACAGCAATGGCTACCAAGCTATTTGCAGTCAGCTTTTGAGTTAGATGATGGCACACCACCAGTCAAGCTTGCCGAGCTAAACCACTACCAAGCCGAGCCGGAGTTTTGGTTTCCAACTCATCAGGTTCAGGCCACCGCAATTGATCAACTTGTCTGTCAGTACGTGCTGCCCGAACGTTCGCGGCCGAAATTGCTAGAGCGGACGTTAAACGGCATGCTCAAAGGCTTTATCGATTTAGTGTTTGAGTGGCAGGGTAAATATTACGTGGCCGATTATAAATCGAATTACCTTGGTCCTGATGCCGGCGCCTACACCCATGCGGCGATGGAGCATAAAATTCTGGAAAGTCGTTACGATCTGCAGTTTGTGATTTACACGCTGGCGTTGCATAAGCTACTGAAAGCGCGTTTGGGTGACGCCTATGACTATGATGCTCATGTCGGCGGTAGTCTTTATTTATTTTTACGCGGCGCTAAAGCTGAGACCGCCGGAGCCTATTTTCATCGGCCCGCAAGAGCTTTGATTGAAGCGTTGGAACAGTGTTTTGCCGGCAAGGAGGTGGTATGACGCATCTGCATATTCTACGCACCTGGCACCAGCATGGCTGGCTACGCGCAGTGGACCTCAGCCTTGCTGAATACTTGCTAGATAAGTTGGGCGCTGACGCTGAAGCTATCGCCTTCTTAGCCGCACTCACCAGCCACCAACTTGGCCATGGACACCCGTGTTTGGATCTCGCCAGCTTGGCTAGCGAAGCTGATGCTTTGTTGCAATTGCCACCTGAAAACGCCTCATTTGAGAGTCGTCATCAATGTCTCACAGCTACGCAGGCGCTGGCGCAATTACCGAGCGATTGGTCGCAGGTGTTGCCCACTTCAATTGCCGTCAATCAGCCCAACTCGCCTTTGGTTTTGAGTGACGAGAAGCGTTTGTACTTGCGCCGTTACTATCATTATGAGCAAGCAATTAAACAGGATTTAAACCAGCGCTGTGCTACGCAACCGGAGCTCGAAGTGAGCCAGTTACGTAAAACCCTCGATGCACTGTTTGGTAATGCTGAGCAATTGAGTTGGCAACGCCTTGCTTGTGCCATGGCGGTGCGCAGCGGCTTCACTATTATCACCGGTGGACCTGGCACAGGGAAAACCTACACGGTAGTGCGCTTATTGGCGACCTTACAGCATCATCGTAGCGGCTCAAAACCGCTGCGTATAAGACTCGCAGCGCCAACGGGTAAGGCCGCAGCGCGCATGACCAGTTCGATTGAAGGTGAATTGGGTAATTTGCCCGAGCAGTTTCAGGTAACCTTGCAGCAGACCATGCCGAATCGGCAGGCTGTTACGTTACACCGCCTGCTTGGCAGTCAAAGCCATAGCCGTGAATTTAAGCATAACCGCCGTAACCCGTTATTGGCTGATGTGGTTATCGTTGACGAAGCTTCGATGGTCGATATTGAAATGATGGCCGCCTTGACTGGGGCGTTGGCTCCGCATACGCAGTTAATTCTGCTTGGTGACAAAGATCAGTTGGCTTCAGTCGAGGCGGGCGCTGTGTTAGGCCAGCTTTGTGAGCAAGCCGAGCAAGGACATTATGCACCTGAGCTCGCCGACTGGTTAGCCGACAGCCATGCACTCCCGCAGCTACCTGAGCAGTATTGTGACTCAAACGGCGCGGCACGCTGGCCTTATTTGCAACATACGGTAATGCTGCATGAAAGTCGGCGCTTTAACGCCGAGCAGGGTATCGGCAAATTGGCGCACGAGGTGAACACCCAGCAAACCGAGTGGCTTGTAGATTGGTTGAGCGATGCCAAGCGTATCGCCGCAGAAAATCCTGATTTTGCGAATATCCACACGCTAGAACTGACCCATGCGAGCCAGAAGCCGCTACGCGTGCTGGTGCAAGAGGGCTACCAACCGTTGCTGGAGGTGCTGCAACGTGGGCCTGAAGGCGCTGTTGAGCAATGGGGCGAACAGCTCTTGGCGCAGCTCGAACGCTTCCAACTACTGGCTGCGGTGCGCAGCGGTGATTGGGGCGTGGAACACCTCAACAAACTTATCACGCAGTGGCTCTTTGGCGAGCAAGTGAGCGCAGACAAATGGTTTGTGGGGCGTCCGGTGATGGTTACGCAGAATGACTACAGCGTCGATTTGCGAAATGGCGATATTGGCTTAGCAGTGCGTATTGGCCCAGCTGAACCCATTCGTGTGCTGTTCCGCGGTGCGAACGGTGAGTTGCGGTGGTTGCTGCCGTCGCGGCTGGCGCATATTGAAACTGCCTTCGCAATGACTATTCACAAGTCGCAAGGCTCAGAGTTCAATCATACCGTGGTAGTGATGCCTGACCATGATTCGCCTATTCTCACGAAAGAGCTACTCTATACAGGTATCACCCGTGCCAGTGAGCATTGCACCCTAGTATTTAAGCAGCGCGAACTGGTGTTGCGAGCAACCGAGCGGCGTATTCGCCGTAGTGGAGGATTAACATGAGCGACATCGAAATCTCGCAGCGCGTGAGCATTCCCGAGCATGAGATCGAGTGGCAGTTTATTCGCTCAAGCGGTGCCGGCGGGCAAAATGTGAATAAAGTGGCGACTGCGGCACAGCTGATCTTTGATATTCAGGCGTCATCGCTGCCGGACTTTTATAAGCAGCGTTTGTTGGCGAAGAGCGATCATCGGATTACTCCAAGCGGCAAAATAATCATCAAATCACAGACCACCCGAAGCCAAGCACAAAATCGTGAGCTAGCGTTGGCGCAGTTTATTGAGCTGGTAGCGAGCGTCAACCGCGTGCAGAAGAAGCGTATTCCCACCAAACCCAGCAAAGCCAGTCAAAAGCGTCGCATTGAAAAAAAGAAAAAGCGCGGCGACGTCAAATCTCTGCGACAAAAGCCATTGGTCTAAAGCGACTTGCGGCGCGCTGTTTGGTCAACCATACTGGTCTGACAACAAATAATTAAACCAACAATAACAACCTAAAACAGGTATTTACTATGGCAGAACAATACTTTAAACGCAGTGCAGCCGCACTGTTGGTTGGGGCAGGTGTCCTAACTTTGAGTGCCTGCGGCGATGGCTATGACCCAGATCCAGTCGATGAGGTAGTGGTCACCAACCCTGCGCCAACCGGTCTTATCACCTTCGCTCCCGACGGTGAGCTGAGTGCTGATGTTACGTGGACGGACTACGGCGTGCCTTACGTTAAGGCTGAGAACCTCGAGAGTCTCGGTTTTGGTGTCGGCTATGCGTTTGCCCGCGACAATATTTGTATTTTGGCCGACCAAATCATTAAATTTAATTCGCAGCGCGCCATGTACTTTGGCCCTGACCAAGTGCCGGGAAGCGGTGATTCCGGCAATATTCTCAATGACTTTGGTTACTTGGCCCTGGGGATCCGCGACAATGCCGAGCAAGGGTTTGAACAAATTAGCGAACGCGCTCAAGCACTCATTACAGGCTACGCTGCCGGCTATAACAAATACCTAGCTGACACGGGCGTGGATAATATTGCACCTGAGTGTGCCGGTCAGCCGTGGGTACAACCCATTACCCCGATCGACATGATGACTTATGCCCAAGGTGTTGCACTCTTGCCTGGTGCAGCTAACTTCACTGGGCCGCTGTTCTTAGCCGTACCGCCGAGTCAGAGCGCGGGAGCGACCAACAAAGAGACTGGCGAGGCATTGGACCTAGCACCATTGGCCGAGCTTTACGCGGAAGTTCCTGATACCAACCCTACTGAGTCAGGCTCGAACGGCTGGGCGATTGGCTCAGACCTAAGTGCCTCTGGGCAGGGGATGCTTATCGCTAACCCGCATTTTCCACACACGGGTAATCAGCGTTTTTGGCAGTTCGGTATTGAAATTCCGGGCGAAATGAAAGTTGTTGGCGGTTCATTATCGGGTATGCCTGGTATCGTGAATATTGGCTTTAACGAAAATGTCGCTTGGACCCATACCTTCTCGACCGCCTCGCGTTTTACCATTCATCGTTTGACGCTTGATAGTAATGACGCGACCGGCACCACCTACATGCTCGATGGCGAGCCGGTGGCAATGACGAAACAGCAACACTCGATCGAAGTTGCGACAGGGCCAGGTACGTTTATGACCTTGCAACGCTCGAGCTACCACAGCGAGTTTGGTCCTATCATTGTGATCCCGAATGGTTTGCCGTGGGGTACCGATCCGGTCACTGGGCAACAAGTCGCGTATGCCCTGCACGATGCTAACTTACCCAACTATGAACTATTCGATCATTGGCTGGGCATGAACTTGGCTGACAGCATCGAAAGCTATAAACAGACCTTTGTCGATTACACAGGTACTGTTTTCAACAATGCGATGGCGGTTGATAAAGACGGTAACGCGTTCTTTACTGATGGCTCTTCGGTGCCCAATATTGTCCCTGAAGCTTTAGCTGCATGGTCACAGAATCAGCTGTACCAAGGCTTGTCACAACAAGCAGGACTATTTATTTTCCCCGGCGATGAAAGTCTTTACTTACCGCAAGGAACCGTTCCATTTGCGCAAGCACCGCAGCTTGAACGCTCAGACTTTGTGCAGAACTCTAACGACAGCTATTGGTTAACCAACCCTGCTGCGCCTATCACTGGTGTTTCACCCTTGTGGGGGCCGGTCGGCAATCAGCAGTCATTCCGCTCGCGTATGGGTCAGAAAATGTTAGCTCAAGGTGGTTCAGTGGACGGTAAGTTCACTCGTGAAGACTTAGTTGATCGTCTGATTGGTAATCGCGCGTGGCTGGTTGAGGAAGTCTTAGCTGACCTTGTTACTCATTGTGAGGCTCAAGGCTCTACGCCGGTCATGACAGCGAGTGGAGCAAGTGTCGATATCTCTGCGAGTTGTGCTGCATTGGCGCAGTTCGACGGCCGCATGAACCTGAATAGTATTGGTGCCATGTTGTTCCGTGAGTTTGCTACTGAATTCCGTCGTAACCCGCAGTGGCAGGTCGCTTATGATCCATCGCAACCGGTGACCACACCGAACACCTTGTTAGCCAATGACGTTGTGTTAAGCCAGCTAGCCACTGCGCAAGAACGTATTCAAAATGCTGGCTTAGCAGTTGATGCAACCTTAGGTGAAGTGCAGTTTGTTGAGCGTAGCTTGCCAAATGGCCAGCCATCAGGACAGAAGCTCCCATGGGGCGGTGCCAACAATATTGAAGGTGGCTTCAACGTGTTCAATAGCAACATGGGTAACGATGGTACCGTGCTACCACGCCATACGTATCCACTCTTGCCGGGCTCGGTGTTGAGTGAAGCTGCGGGTGGTTACCATATTACCTATGGTTCAAGCTGGATGTTCGCTATGGAATTCACGCCAGAAGGACCGGTTGCGAACGGTTTATTGAGCTATTCACAAGCATCCGATAGCAGTTCTGATCATTACCTTGATCAGACCCTGCTGTACTCTTCAGAACCACAGTTGCGTCCATTACACTTTAGTAATGATGATGTCGCTGCAGTGGCTGAGGAGCAGGTAACGTTAACTGGGGAGAGTGTGCGTTAAGCTCACTCTTCACTGGAGACGAGGGTATAACTTCCTTCAAGGCGCTGAAGCAAGTCTTCAGCGCCACACACCTGATATTTACCCTCGGTATCTGCGTCAGCGGTTTGCCATAGGGTAATCGTTGCGGGTAGCGGCACCGGGCGCTTAAACGTAACATCAATACGCTGCACAGCTTTGCCATGCTTCTTCTCAATTTCCGCTTGTGCGCGTCCTGCCATGTACATGCCGTGAATGATCGGCTTCTCAAAACCAAACCACCGCGACAGTAGCGGGTGCAGATGAATAGGGTTGAAGTCACCCGAGAGGCGAGCGTAGTTGCGGCCACTCGTTGCATCCAATTGCCACTCGTTTACGGCGTGCCAGTCATCACTTGGACGCTGCCCTTGCTTTTGCTCACGTGGCTTGGCCGGCTTATTGCTTGCCTTTGGCATCACCTGATATTCGCTTTTACAGGTAACGATAGGCTTATCGTCTTGTAAGAAAATGACGGTAAAGAGCGGACGCAATCGACGTGGTGAAACTTTTGGGCCGCGCGCCGGCAATTTAATGTGCGCTTGGATATGAAATGCTTTATTCAGCTCGATATCGGCATGCTGCTCAAGCTCGTTGCTAACATGAACTAAGCCGGGAGCCGGCCATGGGAATTCGTCACCGAGCATCTGTGCGAGATGAACGCGCTGCGCTAAGCAGTACATCAGAGTAAGCGGAACCTCACTGACAAAGCCCGGGAATGCTTCTTTATAACGCGCAACCTGTGACGCAGTGAGCGCCGGCGCAGTAAAGGTGTCCTGCAAGGTCGTCGCCGCCGCCTCCGCCTGATCATTGCGGGCTACGGTGAAAAGCGAGCGGAAAAACATGCCCGGTAATTTTGGTAGCTGTGCTGCTTGTTCCATAGGTGACGATACTTCCTGCATGAGAATTCCTTTAATCAACTGCTGCAACTATAACATAATTTTGACTTTTGCCGGTATAGCTAAGTAGCATCAGACTTACAACTAGTATACATGGAATCGCACGATGGAAGGACATACCACTGCAAATGCAAGCCTCACAATTCGTTGCATCTATATGTTGTTGGCCTTGTATGAGAAAGATCGCACCACCGCAGAGTTGCTCGAGTATCTTGCGGAAAAAGAATTGGCCAGCGTTTCAAAACGTACCATTCAACGTAATTTAGAAGATCTCGAGGGCCATTTTGGACTCTCGCGGAAACCCAAGACAGCCGCGAGTGAGCCGGATATTTGGCAACTCCAGCAGCAAGAATTCGAACGACTGTTGGAGCTTGAGGACCCCGTAGCGTTAGCGTTGGTCATCGCTCAGCAACAACTTGCCGAACTTGGGCCGATGAGCGTATTCAAGCCGGTTGAAGGGCTCTTTCAACGGGCGCGTGAACAGCTTGCTGTGCGCAAGAGCTTAGCATCACTTTGGTACCAACGGGTTAAAGTCACCGGCGCCTCTCATCGGTTGACCGGGCCTGAACTTGATAGCGAGAAAAGTCAGCGTTTACTTGAAGTGGCCTTGAAGCAAGTGGCTGTGCGTCTGTGTTATCACCCGCACCAAGGCGATCCGGGGCAAACCTTGCGGGCCACCGCTCTGGCGGTTTTTTATCGGGGCGCAGTGGCGTATTTGGTGATCCGTGATCATGCCAATGACCGCGTGCGACAACTGCCGTTTTCACGCATCAGTGAGGTGCGCGAAATTGTCACTGATGATCCACGGGTCGGCGACTTCGAGCTAGACAGTTACGCTGCAAGTGGAGCCCTAGCTTATAAATTTGGCGAACCATTCCGCCTCGAGGCCATTATTTTCAATTCCATCAGACGTGAAATAGAAGACGCACCCTTAGGCGATAATCAAGAGTTGCTGCCTCTCGAAGGCCAACCGAACTGTCGCCTCCTACGTGTCACAGTGCCTTACACCCTGAATTTAGTGCAATGGTTGCTGGCGCGTGCGGCTTACCTGAAAATTTTGGCGCCGAGTGAGTTCCGCGATAAATTTCAAGAAGAACTGCGGCGTGCACTTGCTAATTTTGAGAGCGAACAACTACAGGTGCCAACCCAGCGCAATTTTGCCGCGGTGAAAAAATAAACTTGACGAATAAAGCTCGCTAAACCATATTTTAGCAATTACTAAAATAAAGGAGGCAGCATGGCTAAGGTTATTGTAGTGGGCGCTGGTTTAGGCGGTGTATCTGTTGCTTTTGAATTGCGTGAAGTTTTATCGAAACAGCACGAAATAATGGTGGTTGGCGAGGGCGACGAGTTTAACTTTGTTCCATCGAATCCCTGGGTTGCGCTTGGCTCCCGAACGCGCGAACAAGTAGTGATGCCGATTGCCTCTATATTTGAGAAACACGCAATTGAGTTTAATGGCTCTGGGGTTGCGCATGTCGATGCGGAGCAGCGCAAGCTCAAGTTGGGTGATGCCTCAGAGCAAAGCTATGACTTCTTAGTGCTCTGTACAGGGCCTAAACTGGCCTTTGAAAACATTCCTGGTGCGGGTCCTGAAACCGGCTTTACCGAGTCGATTTGTACGGTTGATCACGCGGTGCATGCACACTCCGCTTTTAATCAATTGTTGGAAAACCCTGGTCCGGTGTTAGTCGGCGCTTTACCAGGTGCGAGCTGCTTTGGTCCAGCCTATGAGTATGTTCTGTCGCTTGAATACGAACTTCGCAAGCGCAAAATCCGCGACAAAGTCCCGATTACTTTTGTCACACCTGAGCCTTACCTTGGCCATATGGGCTTGGGTGGCGTCGGCGACTCCAAAAGCCTCATGGAACACAAGTTTCGTGAACATGGTATCAAATGGGTATGCAACGCCAAGGTAACGGAGTTCACCCAAGAGCAAGCTCATTTCACCGTGTACAACGACGATGGCGTTGAGAAGGCACAAGAGCAAGCACCCTTTAAATTAGCGATGTTTTTACCAGCATTTAAAGGCTCACCCGCGGTGGCGGAGGTTGCGGATCTTTGCAATCCCAAGGGCTTTGTTAAAACCAATACCTTTCAACGGGCACAAGCCTATCCGGAAATTTATGCGGCTGGTGTCTGTGTTGCTATTGCGCCAATTGAAGAAACCCCAGTGCCAGTGGGCGCCCCCAAAACCGGCTTGATGATAGAGTCGATGACCTCGGCCATTGTGAAGAATATTCATGCGAGCCTTGAAGGCAGTGAAGCTTGGGTTGAGCCGACGCTGAGCGCTCTTTGCTTGGCTGATATGGGTAATACCGGTGCAGCGTTTTTGGCTGTGCCGCAAAATCCACCGCGCAACCGCAATTGGACAGGTTCAGGACGTTGGGTTCATTGGGCGAAGGTGGCGTTTGAAAAGTACTTTATGTATAAAGTCCGCCGCGGTACTAGCGAACCCGTCTATGAGAAGGTTGGCTTAAGAATGATGGGCCTCAAGCGCTTGAAATAATTCAAGCGCTCGAGCCCGTACTTGCTTAGATACCAAAATCATCGAACTTGATTTGGTTTCGAGGTACACCTAGTTCTGCCAACATATCCATGGTCGCCTTCAGCATCGCAGGCGGCCCACAAACATACACATCTAGGTTCGATAAATCTTGGCTACGTAGCCACTCTGCAGCGACCGCATGCACAAATCCGGTGCGACCGTTCCAGTCCTCTGAAACTGACTCAGATAGAACTGGTACATAATCAACCTGCTCATCAGCAGCGAACTCGTCTACATAGCAGAGTTCTGAACCGTTTCGTGCACCGTAAAAGAATTTACATGGACGCGGTGACTCAGCTTGCTTTTCAGCTTGCAGCAAGGCGCGCAACGGCGCAATACCCGCACCGCCGCCAATGAATACTTGCTGTCGTTCTTGTGCCTCGGTTAGAACGAAATCGCCAAATGGGCCAATGGCTTCAACCTGATCGCCCGCTTTTAAGCGACACAGGAAGCCTGAACCAATACCTGCCGGTACGCCGCTTCGTGGCGCTGGCATATGGCGCACGGTAAAGGTCAGCAAGCCGTCATCAGTTGGCGCTGTGGCGAATGAATAATGGCGCTCAAGTACAGCATTTTCGTGCGGTATCTTAAATTGCAAGAACTGCCCGGCGCGATACGTGAGTGGCTGGGAGCTGGAAAAGGTCAGCTCAGCGATACTCGGTGTTAAATCGCGTTTACGCTGCAGATTCAAGGTATGGCTAGCGACATCTCCGTTCGCTAGTTCAACCTTATCGCTTGCCTGTACTTTGTGTTGGCAAGCTAAGCGTAGGCCTGAAGCGAGTTCAGCCTCACTGAGCATCACGCGTTCTGCAGCCGTTGGTGCCGGTTGTTGTGCATTGTCGAAGGTCACTTTGCATAATCCGCAAGTACCACCACCACCACAACTACTGGCGATGGGTTTTTCGTCACGCTGCAACTGCTCAAGCCAAGTAGGCTTACGCCGTGGGTTGAAGTCACCTTGAGCGACGTTGCGCACTAGCAAAATAAGACCCGACAAAGAGAACCAAAGCGCAAACAGCCCTGCACTCCAAATCAACAAATGATTAAAGCTACGTTCGCCACTGTAGTCCATAAAGTGCAACTTAAAGGCCCAGTCTGCGATCACCCATTGGGTGTTGCGATGATCGACCACCTGACCTGAAGCAGCATCAACATAAACTCGGGTATTAAGATCATCGGCAAAATCAATGCGATAACCTGGCCCCTGCCATTTAATAACTTCGTCTGAGCGCTCAATGGCCTCTACGTCAACAATTACACCTGGCCCTTCATAGCTTGCCGCAGCAACTGCTTGCGCCAATTGCGCATCGGTTTGCCACGCAGCGCCAGTATGACCGTCCACATAGCTCCACTCGGTACCCTCTTTGACTTGATACTGTGGATACCCCAGCACGTTACTCAGTACAATACTGTCGGCGGCAGGGAAGCGACGACGTACCTCGTCCAGTGACCATTGTGGCGCTTGTTCACTGAGCATCTCAGGATGGACGTGACGCATATACTGATGACCCGACATCGCATGATGCCCCATCAAGCTGAATGCCGCGGCACTGACAATCCATAATAGAACCTGAATGATAAGAATCAGGCTGACCCAACGGTGCAGCCATTGCATAAACCGCATCATGCCGCACCTCCAGATGATTTGCGCTTGAAGCTGATGGTGTACACGAGCAGAACGGCGCCGGTGATCATCAGAATAAAGGTGCCGATAATAAACGCTTGCAACCACCATGACTCAATATCCACGCGATCTTCATAATCCATGATATGAATCATCCAAAAGATATCGAATCCGCGCCAAAAGGTATGACGTTTGACCAGCATTTCGCCAGTATTTTCAGAAAGGTAAAGGCTGGTGCTGCCAAAATCGTCAAAGTTAACCTGCCAGATGGGCAAAAGCGCAGGGTTTAATTCAGTCGGCGGATTCTCTGTCATATACACGACTGACTCGACCTTAGGGTCGTCTAAGGCGTAATAACGTATGGCAAGCGCTTCAATATCCTCAGCCGAAAGTGCAATCGGCATTAACGTGCTCGCGTTGAGCAATTGCTCGCCGTTGTGCCCGCTAAGTTTGTAAACCGCTTGCTGTTGGCCTTGATACCAAAGTGTTTTAAAGGTGATATTCTGGGTATGTGGATAGGCTGCCAAGACATCGTCGATAGGTCGAACATCAACCTCTTGCGCGACGGGCTGCGTGATCTCTTGTACCAGGTGATCACCGTGAATGTAGTCGAGGTCAAAAAAGACCATGTAAGCGCCACTGATGGCCCATAAGACCATCTGTACGCCAAATATCAAAGACAGCCAACGGTGCCAAACGCGCCACCGGCTTGAACGCGTAACCTGCGTCATGAGTACCTCGGAAACTTACGAAGAAGGAGTTGCCACCCACTTTATAGTAAGTGGCAACCCAAGTGCTACAGGGATTAGAAGCTATACCGAACTTTCAGGTACAACTGACGGCCGAGCAAGTCGTAAGTCATTGTATCTGTGTTGGCATCGGTCCAGCTTTGGATGTACGGCGGTTGCTTGTCGAACAAGTTGTTGGCACCGGCAGTGATGCTAAGCTTCTCGTTCACGAAGTACGTACCTTGTGCATTGTGATAGAACACACTTGGCGCGTGGTCGCCGATATCGCCTGGTGAAGCGTTGATGTCATCTGCACCGCCGATGTACTGAACACCGTAATGGAAACGCCATGCGTCCTTCACGAAGGTTGCGGTAGCGTTTGAACGCAAGTGCGTGTAACTACCGCGGCCACCAGTAATGTAGCCTGCGTATTCGATTTCAGGTGCCCCCGCGAATGGTGCAAAGGTGTACTCATCGAGATAACTCGTATTCCATGAGAAGTCACTTGCCCAACCCGCAATATCCGTTTTGTAGAAGACCGCAAGGTCAAGGCCTGACACTTTCTCTGTGGCTGCGTTAGTTGGCTGAGCAGACAAGAAGTTGATGTCGCCAGTCAAACTGTCGCGAGTGAAGTGCTCAGGGCTACAGAACGGATGTGACAGGTTTTCTGAGTTGTAACATGCAGCTAGCTTCGTTGAACCAGGAATCGTTTGAATCGCATCTTCGATATCGATGTTGTAGTAGTCCAAGGTTACTTGTAGGTTTTCAACGAACTGTACATCCCATACGAATCCAGCAGTGAAGGTTTCAGCATCTTCTGGCTTCAGGTTCGGGTTACCACCTACTGTGGTCAGTACAGTCGCGCCGAACTGTTCATAACCAGCAGGAACGCCATCAGCTTGACAGTTCGCGGCAACTGTTGGATCGGCACCTGCTTGATCCCAACCGTCACATGGATCGGTGGTGGTCAGGTTACCTTCAGCTACACCACCAAACAATTCAGGGATGTTTGGAATACGGAAGGCTGTTGATTGCGTTGCGCGCACTTTGAATGCGTCATTAATGCGCCATTGCAAGCCAACCTTGTAGTTGCCGTCGCTACCGAATGAATCGTAGTCGCTGTAACGGTATGCCAACTCAAGACTCAAGTCCTGTGCAAAAGCTTTATCGCGAAGTAAAGGTAGCGCGGTCTCTGCGTAAACCTCGTTTACGGTGTAGCTACCTTCAATTGGCTCTGCCTGGTTGGTATTCATGATACCGGCAGCAATAGAAGAGTCGGGATGGCGCCAGCCTTTTTCTTTACGGTGTTCAACACCGACGGCAAACGGTACCCATCCCGCAGGGAGGTCAAATAAGTCACCAGAGATATTCGCAGTTAATGAACGCTGCTCATTACCGCCGTTATCAGTGGTGCGGAACATGATGTGGTCGAGTGCTTCATCGCTGATGCCACCATAACCGAGTAAGTCGATACATGGTGCACCGTTTGAGCCACAGTTTTCGGCATCAAGACCTTGCGCTAAACGCTCCATATTGACGATGTTGGTCATACCATCAATCGCAGTGTTGCGGCCATAGTTATAGGCAACATCCCATTGCCAACCGTTATCGAGGTAACCGTTTAAGCCGACGACGGTGCGGAAGGTGTTGACGTCTTGGAAGAAGATACGTGGGCCGCCTTCAAGCAGACGACGACCGTCTAGGCGAATCGCCTCACCTACTGGGTTCGTTGGATGGTCAGCAGCAAACTCGATGCCACGGAGTGTGCCAGGGGTGGCCAGCTGATCGGACTTACGGTTGTTGTAAAGCACCTCAGCAAAAACAGTTGTGCTCGGCGTCAACTGATAATCAGCAAACGTTGAGAAGTTCCAGTTCGTGATTGGGTTGACCGCATTCAAGTAAGGGAAGAATGCAAAATTGTGTTTGGCCGAGCTGTACGGTTCATAGAAATCACCGTCGCCATTCGGATCTTGGTTAAAGTTGATGCGGTCGCCAGCATTTGGACCGGTCAAAATCGTCGCACGACCACCGATGGTGCTTGAGCTACCGAAGCAATCGAGTTGACCCGGAGTTAATTCGCCTAACGCACAACCTGCGGCATCAGCCATATTGATTTCGTCTGATGAGCGGTAGCCGACGGTTGCCATCACACGACCTTTGTCGCTGCTGGCACCGATAATCATATTCACGTTACGGTCTTGGCCATCACCTTCGTCGGTGCTACCGACGCGAGCTTCGATGCTGAAGCCTTCATAGCCCTTCTTGGTGATGATGTTAACTACGCCAGCAACAGCGTCAGCACCATAGATGGCCGATGCGCCATCTTTCAATACTTCTATGCGCTGAATCACTTCGACTGGAATCATGTTCAAATCGACAGAGCTGTTCGCACCGGTACCGCCATTAACAATGCGACGACCATTCAAAAGCACCAAAGTACGGTTAATACCTAAGCCGCGTAAGTTAACTTGTGCGGTCCCGTACCCATTACCCGTCCAGTAGGCGTTGCTCTGGTTACCGGCAAAGCCGGCTGAAGCTGACATTTTTTGAAGAATAAGTTCTACCGAGGTGACACCAGAAACTTCGATATCTTCGGCAGTGAAAACTTGTACCGGCGCTGCGCTTTCGGCTTCAACACGTTGTAAGCGCGAGCCAGTAACGGTAATACGCTCGTCGGCGCTAGCATTCGTCTCGCTTGATGCTTCTTGTGCGGCTACCTGCGCACTTGGCACCAACGCGAGGGATATGGCGACCGCGAGTGGAGAGATCAGATGTTTTTTCATGTTGTCACCCTGAATAATTATATTTTTTATGAACTTATGTCGTTCTTGCATTAACACAAGAGTGAATACTTGTGTATACAACTCAACGATAGCTGAATTTGGAGCTCTGTAAAGTTGTCGCGCACGTAAAGTTGTATAAGGAATAGCCTTTTTCGCAGCGTTTGAGAGTCTTGTATAGTCAACTTTAGAAGGGGCTAAATTTCGCTATAGCACACACCGCTTACCATGCTAATGAGCAAGGTAGCATGATGATAAAAAGTTGTGCAATGATTTATTGAAATAATTTATTCAGAATAAAAATGCAGGTTAATTGCAGGGAATTCGCAATTAAGCTGACCTAAATACCAGCTTTTTTTGCAATCGGTAGCTAGCCATAAAGATAATGATTTCGGCTGCGGGTTTGCCGATAAAGGGTGAAATCCCCAGCCAGAGCAATGACTTGGTCAATACGTAGTTGGTAGCCACTAACAGCGCTGCAAGGAGCGTATATTGTGATGCGTCACGCCAGAGCGAACCGCCACGACCGAAGACCCACTGGCGGTTGAGGCTAAAATTAAAGATACCTGAACATAGGCGTGCTAAAGCGATAGCTAGAAGGATCTCTCCGGTAAAGCCGTAAATAAGCGCAAAGAGGCCATAATCAATCGCCGCCGAGGCAATTCCCACCCCAGAAAATTTCAAGAATTTCTTATAAATGAGAGCCGAGTCTTTTAATGGTTTGAAGTTACTCGTTTTATTCCCATGCTCATAAACTGTCTGAATGCGAACACTTTCAAACTCGAGTTCCTCTCGTTTCGCAATCATGAGCATATCTAATTCAAACTCAAAACGGTTACTTGATACTTCAATGAGGTCTTTTAGTAGCGAGCGCGGTATCCCTCGCAAGCCGGTTTGGGTGTCTGGAATGTTAATACGTAAACCAAATCGAAAGGTAATGCGGGCAAAATTATTGCCCAGCCATGAACGAAAAGGGATTCCTTTTTCAGAGAAATTACGGCTACCTAACCAAAGTGCATTGGGTTGCTGAGAAAAAGCGCGCATAACTGCGAAAATATCTTCGGGAAGGTGTTGACCGTCGGCGTCAGCGGTGACGACACCAATGGTATCTGGGCAATTCTCTAAAACCCAGCGAAAGGCCGTTTTAAGTGCTCCACCTTTCCCCTGATTCATTTCGTGACGAAGGACCTTTATATTTGGTCCTACTGGCAACTGCGCAAACAACGAACTGTTTTCACTACCGTCATCGATAATCAAGATGAATTGATCGTTTTCCGCTTCTTGCAGCAATGATCTGACTAACGTGAGCAAGCGCTCATCGGGATTATAGGCAGGAATAACAATGATCGGTTGTGTTGTGGGCAAAGTAGCCTCTCGTTAATTTTTATTATTATGCGGTTAGTATGCCTATGAAAAGCATAATTACAAAGGCAAAGCTGAGTAAAACAATGTAAGCCAAGCCTGATAACGCAAACTTAAACAAAGTCATGGGCCAACTTTGCGCATAAAACAGCTTTTGCGTAAACAGCATGTAACTCACCATCCACACCAATAAAATATTCTCTGCGTAATCAATTGTATCTTCAATGACCGCATAACCGGTCGCGTCTGCGGCCCAAGCTGAACCTTTAGATAACACGGTTAGTATCATCAGTGACAGCAACAAGAAGGCGTGGGTATGGAGTGCCGCACTCAGATGCTCAAGGTAATAGCGACCTGAAAAGATATAAATCAGTTTTAAAAACAATGCCCAAAACGGGAGCATAATAAGCATCATCTGCGGAGCTAATGAAACTAAGCGTTTAATCAGAATTTTGGGGTCTTCGGCTAACTCGCGAATGCGTTCAGCGATCTGTTGTTCTTCTTCCTCTGTCGCAAAAGGTAGTGAGACCTGTAAATTGTCAAAGGCGTTTTCGTAGTTCGTGCCTTCTGGTATGGGCGGGACTTCTTGTCCCTGAGCCTCGAGCTCTTGCCGTGTTTCCGCAATGGTCTTTTCGACTTCGGCCTGTTGCTCAGGAGTTAAGTCGGATTGAACTGCTGCGACATTGTCGAAATCAATCAACGTCGTCAGCACTAAAAATGAAATAAGCGAGATGAAAAAATAGAGTCGTAAAGGCGGCACGTAAGAGGCATGTCGACCTTTCACGAACTCCTGCGTTAAAAACGCAGGGCGGACAAATAAATTTATTAAGGTGCGATAAAACCGAGAGTCCCAATGGCTAATCTCGCCCATCAAATCACCCACTACGGCGAAAACACTGCGAATGTAGTGACGATCTTGTTGGCCGCAGGTATGACAAAATTCACCTAAAAGCTCGCTGTCGCAGTTTTTGCAACGCTGCGATGGGTCATCCTTGTAGGGAGTCGATTGATTCGGCTCGTGCTCAAGAGCTGCTTGGCTTAATTCGGTCATAGTGGTGGATTTATTATAATTTTAGTAACCACAGTGTAGCCTAAGTTATTCGTTGAGCACAAAAAAAGCCGACCTCAAGGTCGACTTTTGTTTTTACGAATCACGAAAAACGATTAACGATTATCGCCGTTGTCTTTTTTCTTGCCGTTATCTTTCTTTTTCTTACTTTCTTCTTGCAAAGCTTTACGTTGCGCTTCGCGCTCAGCCTTCATGGCTTCGTGCTCAGCTTTCATCTTCTCGCGCAACTCAGCCTTACGTTCTTCGGCTGACTTTTTCGCATCTTCAGCTTTTTCTTGCTGTTCTGACGCATTTTGCGCCAGTGCAGTTGTGGTTTGCACGGTGAAAAGACCAATACCAACCACCAGTAACATCAGTAAGCGGTTCATAGAATGTACCTCCGTTTATGGTGTAGACAGTCTAACGCAATTCGCGGTTGCTTGCCTAAAAATGAAGCATGTAACCTAAAAGTTTGCGATAGTTTTACAAAATTTAAATGCTGCGACGTAACATGTCGCAGGAGGGGTATAACCTTGAACTAAACCGAAACTGAATCAGAAAGGGAGTTCAGTCATGCAAACGGTACTGCGTTATTTATTGATGTTACGGCATATACCCAAACAGCCGCAAAAGATTGACGTAAATACCTTGCGTGAGCGCCTCGCTGAACAGGGCGTTGACGTAAGTGTTCGCACGATTCAACGCAACCTTGTAGAGTTATCAGAAGTGTTTCCGCTCACCACCGACGAGCGCAATAAACCCTTCGGTTGGAGTTTGCTGGCCGATGCGCCTTTGTTGTCATTGGTTGCCGATGGTGGGGTAACCCGTCGGCATAACGGAAACGGTGCGTCACATGCGAGTCGCTTAACCGGTGAGCGAGTGCAGATTGAGTTGAACTGCGATAAAGCATTGCAACCGCAACTTGAGGCGTGCCCTCTCAACAATTCCCAAAAGCTTGAAATGCTCGGCGACAAGTTTAGCCTCAAGGCCGAAGCAGAGTTATCTACTGAGTTACTGGTATGGATTCTGAGCTATGGTGCGCAGATTGAGGTGGTTGCGCCGACAAGCCTCAGAACTGAAGTCGCGGAACATGCTGAAGCCATGTACCGTTATTACTTTGACCAGTGACAGCCTTCGTGCTGCAGCAGCCAAGCTTTTTTATCAAGACCACCTGCGTAGCCTGTTAGCGTGCCGTTGGCGCCGATAATTCGGTGACAAGGTATGACAATTGCAATTGGGTTTTTACTGTTCGCCATTCCTACCGCACGAACTCCTTTTGGGTTTTCAATGGCTTGTGCGATTTTCGCATAGCTACTTGTTGTGCCATACGGCACTTTTGTTAGCGCCTGCCAGACGCGTTGCTGAAAAGCGGTACCTTCCGGGCTGAGGGGTAAATCGAAAGTTTGCAAGCGGCCAGCAAAATAGTCTTCGAGTTGAGCGATAGCCGCAGACAATACTTCGCATTTGGATCCTTCCTTAGAACTCTCGTCGCAAAACTCCACTGCAGTTACACATGCGCCGTCACTGCGGACAGATATTGGGCCAAGAGGCGAAGAAAGCTGAGCTTGATACATTGCGGTTCTCATCATGATTACGTAACTTAGAAACATTACATTGATTTAGGATACCCCAAGTTAGGGGACAAGCAAGAGGCATCGCTTGTCATGCGTAAAGGCAAAGGTATAAGTTTAGGGCCCGCGACCCTTGTAGCTGCGGCATTCATAGGTCCAGGGACGGTCGTAACAGCCAGTCTTGCTGGGGCAAATTTCGGCTATGCGCTACTTTGGGCTCTGGTGTTTTCGGTGCTTGCGACCATTATCTTGCAAGAAATGGCGGCGCGTTTAGGGGTTGTTACGCAACAAGGGCTAGGCGAAGCGATACGGCGACAAGTGCAAAACCCTCTCCTGCGCTGGGGCGCTGTTGCACTCATCATCGGTGCGGTCATTATTGGTAACAGTGTTTATCAAGGCGGTAACCTTACAGGAGCCAGCATGGGCATCGCTGGCGTATTGGGGGAGCAGGCTGCATGGTTGCCGTTGGTCTTGGGAATTTTGGCCGCTGCTTTGTTGTGGCGGGGTAGCTATGTCTTGTTAGAACGCGTGCTGATAGCTTTGGTGTTACTGATGAGCATGACCTTTGTCGCGACCTTTTTGCTGGTGCAGCCGGACTGGGGGGCATTTTTTGAGGGCTTACTAATACCATCTTTACCCACGGGTTCAGTGCTCACGGTCATTGCCTTGATCGGTACCACGGTAGTGCCCTATAACCTGTTTTTGCATGCGGCGAGCTCTGCCAAGAAGTGGCAGCAGCCAGAACAGTTGAGTGAAGCACGGAGCGATTTATGGGTTTCGATTCCGTTAGGTGGCCTTATTTCAGTGGCGATTGTTTCGACCGCCGCTGCGGCATTTTTTGGTAAGGCGTTAACGATTGAGGGTGCGGCTGATTTAAGTGAGTCATTACGGCCGCTTGCTGGCGACTGGGCGACCTGGTTAATGGCCTTGGGTTTGTTCGCCGCAGGACTCTCGTCGTCGATTACCGCACCACTTGCGTCGGCTTATGCGCTCAGTGGCATCCTTGGCCGTGGTGGCGACTTAAAAGGGTTACCATTTCGTCTCACTTGGATGGGTATCATTGCCATCGGTGTGATCATAGCCTCACTGCAAATTAAGCCAGTGACGGTGATTTGGTTCGCACAAGTAGCTAATGGCTTACTGTTGCCAATTATGGCGCTGTTTCTCGTGTGGGCATGCAATCACAGCATGATGGGGCGCTATCGCAATAGCTGGCGGCAAAACTTGTTAGCAATGCTTGTCGTGTTGGTGGCGGTGGGGCTTGGTGTGCGCAGCATTGGCGCTGCATTACAGCTTTGGTAGTGCAGCCTTATTTGCCGAAGTGAAGCTCAAGCTCAATACCTACAAGCCAGCGCGGTTTACGAGACTCGTCGAGCTGCTCACGGGGCCAATGGACGCCGACCCAGCTTTCTAAGTAGAGCCAATCACGGAGAAAACGCGAGCGGTGCAGGGCTTTTAAGCCGTAATCTTGCAATGGCACGGCACGTTCGGTTTCACCATACCACCAAACTTCGGCGCCTAATGCGCGCTCCGGTTGGTAGATGTAATAGACTTTTTCCGAAGCATGCCAGCGCACACCTTCAGTGCGCTCAGCAAACGTGGCGCGCAGCCAAAATTTATTGAACCAATGTTCGCTCAGGGCATAGTCGTGCTCGATGGTTTGGGCAATACCAAAACCATCGCTATCGCGCCAAAACCCAACGCTTTGCATGTGCAGCTCACTGCGTTCATTGAGTATTTGCTCGAAGCGGTAGCGGGCTCGCACATAGGGGTCAAGATCAATACCACCGCGGAATCCTGCACCAAAAGAAATACTATGGTCATCTTCCACAACGGGGTCGAAGCCTAAACCGACCATCCATTCGTCGTCAGCTTCTTCGCGGCGAATGACAGTGGGGCGAGTGGTCTGCTGATCATTAATAAAGTCATCAAAATCGCCGCGACCAATGACAGCTGAGAATTTGCGCTCCGCGTGCGGCAGCACCACCCGTGCGCGAAAGCTTGAGTCCACCTCAAAACCATCATATTCGTCCCATTGTGGAGCCAAAGTCAGGCTACCATAAACATCGTCATATGCACTGCGATCGATAGCGTCAGTGAAGAAAGAGTCGAGCCACGCCGCTGTGGTGCTGACAGAGCTATGCAAGCCACTGCGAACGTCATCGATCAGTTCTTTTTCGCTGGTTTTAGCAGGTGGTTCGTCGGTGGGAGGCCCTTGTTGTTCTAGTGCCAAAGCGCACGGCATCGCAACGCTCAGTGAGAGCACCAACCAACTGAGTTGCAAAAAGGCTGTGGATTGCCGCATCGCTCGATTTCCTCATTGCTATGTTATTGAACATACAAGGAAACGAGCGATGTTGCCAGTCAAGAACGATTAAATACTGACGCGCTTATAGTGGCGGTATTCGGGAGACCAGAAGTGCCCCTCAATACGCTCCATAAGTTTTTCGTCACTAATTTCAAGTGCATGACCCTGAGCTTGTGCTACTTTCGCGACCGCAAAGGCGATGCGTTTACTTAACTCAGCGATCTCAGTAAGCGGCGGTAGCAAAGTTTCGCCTTCGCCATTAGCTCGCGGCGAGGCATCAGCGAGTGTATTACTTGCCGCCATTAGCATTTCATCGCTAATAACCTGAGCTTTTACCGCCAACACACCGAGTCCAATGCCTGGGAAAATATAACTATTATTGCATTGGGCAATAGGATAAATGCCACCATTAAACTTGATAGGATCATAAGGGCTACCGGTAGCAACAATAGCTTCGCCGTTGGTCCATTCGATAACGTGAGCTGGGTGTGCCTCGATTTGTCGTGACGGATTCGAAAGTGGAAAAATAATAGGCTGCTGTGTGTACTGGTGCATCGCCCGGATAACTTGCTCGGTAAACAATCCGGGTTGCCCAGAGACACCAATCAAAATGGTAGGCTTACCACAATGCATGACATCGAGTAGAGACGGGTAATCGCCACTATGCTGCCAGTCTTCGAGATGCTTTTGCGGCTGAACTAATGCTTGCTGGAAGTCGCGTAAACCTTCCATACCCTCGGTCAGCAAGCCAAACCGATCGACCATATAAATCTGCGCCCGCGCCTCTTCGTCACTGAGTCCCTCGGCGACCATTTGTGCGATGACTTGCTCGGCAATTCCACAGCCCGCTGAGCCTGCGCCCACAAAAGCTACGCGTTGATCTTTTAGCGCTACACCTTTGACTTTACAAGCGGCGAGCAGAGTTCCCACGGTGACCGCTGCGGTACCTTGAATATCGTCGTTGAAACAGCAGAAGTCGTCACGGTAGCGCTGTAAAATCGGCATGGCGTTCGGTTGGGCAAAATCCTCGAATTGAATCATGGCTTCCGGCCAGCGACGGCGAACCGCATGCATGAACTTTTCGATAAACTCATCGTAGCTCTCTTGGTCGATGCGCTTATGACGCGCCCCCATGTACATCGGGTCGTTCAAGAGCTTTTCGTTATTGGTGCCGACGTCGAGACACACGGGTAAGGTATAGGCAGGACTGATACCGCCACAGGCGGTATAGAGACTTAGCTTACCAATGGGAATACCCATGCCACCAATGCCTTGGTCGCCAAGTCCAAGAATGCGCTCGCCGTCGGTCACCACGATGACTTTAACTTTGCGCTTGGTAGCGTTGCGCAGAATATCATCGAGTTGATCGCGTTCTTCGTAGGAAATAAAGAGTCCGCGTGAACTGCGATAAATATCAGAAAATTGCTCACAGGCATCGCCAACAGTCGGCGTGTAAATGATCGGCATCATTTCTTCGAGATTATCTTGTAGTAATCTGTAGAAAAGCGTTTCATTGTTGTCCTGGATCGCGCGCAAATAAATGTGCTTATTAAGTGCTGTATCGAAACTTGAATACTGCATATAGCAGCGCTTCACCTGCTCTTCGATGGTTTCGTAGCGCGGTGGTAACAAACCGGTGAGATTAAACATCGCTCGCTCTTCACGGGTAAACGCACTACCTTTATTGAGCAATGGTGTTTCCAGTAGGTTTGGCCCAGCATAGGGAATGTACAGCGGACTCTTCGACATAGAGGCATTCTCCTGGCGCATACGATTTTGGCAAATTTAATGGTAAAAATTGAGTCAGTTATTATGGCAGAAATAAGAGAGGATCACATGGAAAATCCGACGTTTGAGGTAAAACTTGAGTTACTCGACAACTATAAATTTGCGATCGACTTTGGGGAATTCGGTGAAATAGTGACGGACGAACCAGAACCTCTTGGTGACGGCGAAGGGCCAAATCCAAGCCGTTTATTAGCAGCAGCTACAGCGAACTGCCTAGCGGCTAGTTTGATGTTTGCCATTCGCAAATACAAGGGCGACCCCGGTAAAGTCACGGCGACGGTCGAGGGCCACCTTGAACGTGTGGATGGGCGCTGGCGGGTCACCAGTATGGATGTTGATTTGCGGCTCGGAAATAGCGCCATGAACATTGAAAAGCTCGACCGCGTGCTAGCGCAATTTGAGGACTTTTGTGTGGTCACGCAGAGCGTTCGCAGCGGCATTGACGTCAATGTGCGCGTGCGTGACCAAGATGGAACGGGCTTAGCGCTGCCTGAGGAAGAATAATACCCTCAGCCAAAAATACGCGCGCCAGGGTTCATCAAGATCCAACTGGTAAGAATATATTTATCGTTAGAAACTGGCGTGCTGCCCCGATGGGTGTGGGTGAAGTAGCCTGGAGCGATCACCATACGCCCTTGCTTCGGCTTGATGCTGCGTTGTTGATAATAAAAATCAGTACTTCCGCCTTCCTCAACATCGTTTAAATAGAACATGAACAGCAAGGTACGGTGAAGTGCTTCGACACTATTCTTTTCCGGAAAAACCTCGCAATGCCAGTAATTGTAGTTGCCTTTCCCTTGTTCATATTTTTGCGCCTGAATCGGGCCTAAACGATACAGTAACTGCATATAAGCAGCTTCATTACCGGCTGCTACTTCGTCAAAATTTTCATGCGTCAACGCTACTGCTTCGCCTGTTTTCGGATGGCGTACTTGGAGTGCTAACGGTGCGATCAGCGCAAAGTGATACTTTTTGAAGTACTGCAGCGCATAGCGGAAAGTTGTTTCCTGGATGAGCTTAAGTTGCTCTTGGTACTCGGTATGCTGATTTAAATAAAGATCGCTGCTGAGTTTCTTGCTCACGTCCACGCCGCCACCCGTGCGGCCCGCCTGTAGATGCGGACTGTTATCAAAGGTTTGCATGAAAGAATTACAAAAATCAGTACTTAGCGCGTTGTCGTAAACTTCAATGAAATCTTGCGTCATGGCGTTGTTCGTTACTCGTTATTCGTGAAGGAGGTGGCGAAGCAGACGGGGGAACTGGGCTCGCTGCCGTCGGCTTGCTCGTCTTCATGGCGTAATGCGCTTTCGATGGCATAACGTAGCACAGGGACATGTGAGTGTTCGAGCTCTTTAACCGCGCTGAGCAACGTTAAAGTGCCTTGCCGTGCTGCTCGCATTAAGGGTAAGAGTTCATCGGCGTGGGTATTGAGCTCATTTAAATAGCGCTCGGCGAACGCTTCAAACTTAATTTCTTTGCTGTGATAGCTTTTGCGTAGTTCATTTGAAGGGGTTACTTTTTTACACCACAAATCAATTTTGGCCTCTGCCTTTTTAATACCTCGCGGCCACAATCTATCAGCAAGTGCCCGTGTGCCATCGGCTTGCGAAGCATCGGTATAAATGCGCTTCATTCTAATGTCATACGTCTTCGTCATATTGTCATCCGCTCGTAATAAAAAGTCATTAAGTTGTTACAAAATTTGCGTTATAGTGCTTAGCGCATATCAAATGTGGACTAAAACAATAAGAGAATGGATTATGAAACGTCATAATATTGCAATCGCATTATCAGCGCTCCTTGCGAGTGGCGCCGCTAATGCGGACATCATTATCTCCGAGTATATCGAAGGTAGTTCGAACAACAAGGCTGTTGAGTTTTTTAATGCTGGCAGCACAGAAGTTGACTTAAGCACGTACGTGCTTGAAATCTATTCAAACGGCGACACCGAAGCTGGTAACACCGTGCCTTTAGAAGGCACTTTGCCGCCAAACGGATTATTTGTTGTAGCGCATCCGCAAGCGAGCGATGCGATTCAGGCTATTGCCGATAAAACCGGCAACCTTTATTACAACGGTAACGATGCCTTAGTTTTGAAAAATGGCGAGACGACCGTTGATTCGATGGGCCAGGTTGGCGTCGATGAGGACTGGGCTAGCGAAGGCGTGGCGATGGCGGAGCAAACGTTGCGTCGTAAAGATAGCATCACCGCTGGTGACACAGACCCAAGCGATGTTTATGAGCCGCATGTAGAATTCGACAGTTACGAGCGTGATGACATTAGTAACCTTGGCTTCCACCTCGGCTTTGGCGAAGCTCAGCCAGAACCTGAACCAGAGCCAGCACCTGAATTTGGTGCCTGTGGTGACGCGGCAACGCTGATTTCTGAAGTACAAGGCTCAGGCTACAGCAGCCCGATGGTTGACCAAGAAGTTGTTGTTGAAGCGATCGTCACTGCTGACCACCAAGGTGGCAGTGGTTCGTTAGGTGGTTTCTTCTTGCAAGAAGAAGACGCCGATCAAGATGGCGATCCAAGCACCTCAGAAGGTATTTTTGTTTACCATCAAGATACTGACGTGAGCGTCGGCGACCGTGTACGTTTGGCCGGTCCGGTAAGTGAGTATTATGACTCTACGCAAATCAGTAACTTAACTGGCATCACCGTTTGTAGTTCAGGTAATTCAGTAACTGCAGCAAGCTTTGCATTACCAGTAAGCGATATGGCTGAGTTTGAAGCTATCGAAGGTATGTTGGTGACATTTGATCACGCTGTTGTCGTAAACAACGTTGATACGCTCAGCCGTTATGGCGAGTTCTGGATCACCAGCGAACGTCTTTACACGCCTACTCAAGTCGCAGCAGCGGGTGAAATGGACGAGCCAAATATTGGCCTGAGTTCTATGCTCATTGATGATGCAATGGGTGGTAGCAACCCAGAGGTAGTGCCTTTCCCAGCAGGTGGTCTAAGTGCGATGAACTCATTGCGTGTTGGTACGGAAATTACCAACCCAACGGGTGTTATCAATTACTCGTTCAGCGAGTACCGTTTGGTTCCAACAGCTGAACTGCAGTACATCGAAACCAACCCACGCACCGATAGCCCTGAGCTTGCCGACGAGGGCGATCTACGTATTGCTTCTTTCAACGTTGACAACCTCTACAACGGTGACGGCCAAGGCGGTGGCTTCCCAACCGACCGCGGTGCCGATACGGAAGCTGAGTATCAGCGTCAATTGGCGAAGATCGTTGCGGCAATCGTGAACATGAATGCCGACATCGTCGGTCTTAACGAAATCGAAAATGACGGTTTCGGTGAGAATAGTGCAATCGCACAACTTACTGCTGAAGTAAGTGCGCAAAGCGGTGTTGATTGGGCGTATGTGGTATTTGAAGGCTCTGACTTTGTCGGTAGCGACTCAATCACCAATGCAATGATGTATCGCACCGACCGTGTAGCAGAAACGGGCACTGCGGTGTTCACTACCGATGCGCCGTTTGATTTCGGTAACCGTCCACCGATCGCACAAACCTTCCATGATTTGTTGAATGAAGATGAAGTGACGGTAGTTGTGAACCACTTCCGTTCGAAAGGCGGTTGTAGCGATAGCGCCGCAGCGGGTGATCAAGACAATGATGATGGCCAAGGCTGTTGGAATGCAACTCGCGTGCAAGCAGCTGAAACTCTGCTTGAATGGGTTGCTGGCGACCCAACCGGTCGTGATGTCGAAGACGTATTGGTCATTGGTGACTTGAATGCCTATGGTATGGAAGATCCAATCCAAGCACTTATCGATGGCGGCATGACCGACCTGCAAATGGCTGAGTTAGGTGCAGAAAATCACACCTACTTGTATCAAGGCCTCTCAGGTTCAATAGATCACGCATTGGCTTCGGCAAGCCTGACCGATAAAGTCGTTGCCGTCGCGAACTGGCATATCAACGCCGATGAGCCAGTGGCACTCGACTACAACGTTGAGTACAAGAGTGAAGCCAATCAGGCGGCGTTCTATAACGCTGACCCGTACCGCAGCTCAGACCACGACCCTGTGATCGTTGCCATTGCCACGGTTGAAGGTGATACCGGCGACAACGATGGCGGTGACCCAGATGTTGACGATGGTGGCTCAGCTCCTCCAGGTGGTGGTGAAGCGCCAAATATCGACCATGCAACAACCAGTGGTTCATTCCCGTTTGGGTTGGGCTTAGGTGCGTTGTTCTTAGCATTGGTGCGTCGTCGCCGAGTTTAAACTGCGGCTTGAACGCTAAATGATCAAAAACGCTGACTTCGGTCAGCGTTTTTTATGGCGCCTCTGAAATGCTTAGGGCGTTTGTGGGATGAGTTTGGAACAACGGCGCTAGCTCTTCAACAGAAGAGTGCAACCAAAAATCGAGAGTGTCAGGAGGGAGAATGAGCGGCATACGGTCATGATACTCAGCGCATTGAGCGGTAGGTGCCGTAGTGAAGGTAACCAAACGGGGGCCGTCTTCACTTTTGAAGACGATGCCTCCCATAAACATTGGCTCTGATTTAGCATCGGCAAAAAGGTACTTCTGTTTTTTCGTGCCTTCGGTACGCCATTCGTACCATCCCGTGACAGGGATCACGCAGCGCGCTTGCGCGAAGGCTTTCTTAAAGGTTGGTTTTTCGGCGGCGGTTTCGATCTTGGCATTGATGAGCAGGCGCTTTGACCATCGAGGTTGAATTCCCCAATGGGTGGTGATTTGCCGCAAACCTTTGGCGGTAGCCATAAGCGTATCGACGCGCTGTGTCGGGCGTAAGTCATGATTGTCGACGGTGGAAAAGTCGAGATGGAGCTGTTCCCGCAAGTACTGTGTGATGGGGGCTGCTATTACATTCATCCGACCGCACATTGAAATTCTCCTGTTCTGGAATAACGAAGCGCCAAACCTCGTCTATTATTAGTAAAAAAATAATAAAAGGAGACGAGTATGCGTACTCACCTTGTTCTAATTTCGTTCTTCAGCCTCAGTTTAATGGGCTGCAATCCAAGTGTCGAACCGCAGGCTGCAGAGCAGTCCATCTCAGCACAGCAGCAAGCCAGTCCCACGCAACAGCTTGATGCCATACTTGCGCGTAGTTATGCAACCGATGAGCCGGGGGTTACCGTGGTAGCGTCACGTAGCGGCGAGGTTGTTTACCAAGCCGCTTACGGTATGGCTGATCTTGAGCTGGACGTGGCGATGCAGCCAGAGCATGTATTAAAAATCGGCTCGATTACCAAGCAATTTACGGCTGCCGCAATCTTGCGTCTAGCCGAGCAAGGTAAACTTACGATGCAGAGCAAAGTAGGTGAGCTGCTACCCAATTTTCACGAACCTGATCTCACGGTTCATCAGCTACTGAATCATACCTCGGGATTGCCAAGCTATACCGACATTGGTGGTTACATGATGGGCGAAGAAATTCGCGCAGATGTCGATGCTGCTGAGATTATTGCTTTAACGTCCGATCAGCCTTTGCTCTTTGTGCCAGGTGAAGACTGGCGCTACAGCAATTCAGGCTATGTGGTACTCGGCGCGATTATTGAAGAGCTCAGTGGCATGAGCTGGCATGAGTATATTGCGCAGGAACTAACGCAGCCATTGCAACTCGCTAAAACTGGCTACTTCAATGAGGCTGAACTGGTGCAGGGGCGCGTACCTGGCTACATGTATGATGACAACGGCTATACCAATGCGCCTTATATCAGTATGACGCAACCGCATGCAGCTGGCGCTATGTACTCAACTGCTAAAGAGCTTGCCCAGTGGCAGTATGCGTTACACACAGGGCAAGTTCTTACGGACTCAAGTTATGCGCAGATGATTGATGCCAGCCAAGGTCTAAACAACTACGCCTATGCACTTGATATTATCAGTCTGCGTGGCACGAAAATGATCAGTCATGGCGGCGGTATTCATGGGTTCAACGCTTTTGCGCTATGGTTGCCTGAGTATGAGTTGTCGGTGGTGGCACTGACGAATAGCATGGGGCGGCCAATGGGGGCGTCCGGTACGGCTTTTCGTATTGCCGCACATCTTATAAATCAGCCATTTCCTATCGAGAAGGACACGGTATCAATAGCTGAAGCTGAGCTGCAGGAGCTCGTGGGTACCTATCAAATTGATGAGTCGACCGAGCGTGTTGTGTTTCTTAAGGACGGGGTATTACACAGCAAGCGTGGTGAAGGGCGCCCTTATGCGGCACGATATGTAGGTGATGGACAGTTCGTTTTTGCGGACACCTTGGTTTACTTTGAGGTCGTGCGTGACGCCGATGGCAGCGTTACAGGGCTCAACTATTACCAACTGGAAGACGCCGAGCCCGAATTTAGCGCCAAAGTCAGTAGCGAAGTGACTTTGCGTGAAAAAGTCGAATTAACCGACGAGCAAATTGCCCGATTGGTTGGTGATTACCAGCTGCAACCGAATTTTGTCATTAGCATTCGCGCCACCGATGCAGGCATTACGGCGCAGGCGACAGGGCAGTCTGCATTTCTGGTCGAGGCATCGGCGACAGATGTTTTATTTAATGAACAGTTTGGTATCGTGATGGAATTCGAATTACCAGAGCAAGGGGTAGCGACGCAATTGAATTTAATTCAAGGTGGTCAAAATATGCCGGCGCCGCGTATCGAAAGTAGTTTAAACAAGGAGGATGAATGACCTACATTCACGATAGTATTGAACAACTGAAGAAAACCAGCCCTGCACAGACCGAATTCTATCAAGCGGTGGAGGAGATCCTTGAATCTTTGGCGCCGCTGTTAGAGAAAAACCCCAAATATCGTCAGCACTCGATTATTGAGCGTCTATTAGAACCTGAGCGGCAAATCATGTTTCGTGTGCCGTGGGTTGATGATGACGGCAAGATACAGGTGAATAAAGGCTATCGCATCGAGTTTAACTCGGCGTTAGGCCCCTACAAAGGCGGACTGCGTTTTCACCCCAGTGTTAATGCTTCAATCGTGAAGTTCTTAGGGTTCGAGCAAATTTTCAAGAACGCCCTGACCGGACTGCCGATTGGCGGCGGTAAAGGCGGCGCAAACTTCGATCCAAAAGGTAAATCCGATGCCGAGATCATGCGCTTTTGTCAGTCCTTTATGACCGAGCTGCATCGGCATATTGGCCCGAATACCGACGTTCCAGCGGGCGATATTGGTGTGGGTACGCGTGAAATTGGCTATCTATTTGGACAATACAAACGACTGGTCAACCGGTTCGACGGCGTGCTTACCGGCAAGAGTACGTTGTGGGGCGGCTCGGCCCTGCGGAAAGAGGCGACCGGCTTCGGCTGCGTCTATTTCGCCCAAAATATGTTGGAAGATGAAGACAGTGGTCTAGAGAACAAACGCTGTTTGGTGTCGGGTTCGGGTAATGTCGCTATTTATACGATGGAAAAGCTGTACGAGCTGGGTGCTAAACCCGTTGCCTGCTCAGACTCGAACGGTACGATTTATCACGAACAAGGTATCGATCTTGATTTGGTGAAAGAAATTAAAGAGGTTCGTCACGCGCGTCTCAGCGAATACTGTGACACCCATGAAGATGCCGAATTTACCGCGCGCGAAGACTATCCTGAGGATGGTGAGCAAATTTGGCGTTATAAAGCCGATGTTGCGTTTCCATGTGCGACGCAGAATGAGCTCAATGAACATGATGCACAATGCTTGCTCGAAAACGGTGTGAAAGCGGTGGTCGAGGGCGCAAATATGCCATGTACGCAAAAAGCCATCGACCTGTTCGTTGAACAGCGTACCTTGTTTGGCCCCGGTAAAGCAGCCAATGCCGGTGGCGTTGCCACGAGTCAATTAGAGATGGCGCAAAATGCTAGTATGACGCGCTGGACGCAAGACGAAGTAGATGAACAACTGCAGTGTATTATGCGACGTATTTACAATGATGCGAAGCAAACAGCAGAAGAGTTCGATCAACCTAATAGTCTCGTTTTGGGTGCGAATATCGCCGGTTTTCGGCGCGTTGCTGATGCCATGATTGAGCAGGGTGTTGTTTAAGATGTGACTTTTGGCATATGCGCCGAGTGCAAAAGTAACATAAGCTGTGCTTATCTAGTTTAGGCATAAGGTGTACTTGCACATGCAAATCACACACACGCTCCGAGATTATGGCTTTGAGCGTTGGGCAGGACTGCTTACCTGGTTCATGCTTGCGGCCATGTCGTTAGCGCTCACCACTGAGCGGGATGGATTTGCCTGGTTCTCACCGCTTTGGCTGGTAACTGCCGCGCTATTTGTGCTCTTTATCGTGGCTTTCTCTTTCGCCACCAGCGATGAACGTCTTCCGGGTGAACCGCGTTCCCGTCTTCTTTTGTTGGCGCTACAACTGGGCTGCGTGTATGGCTTGTTTTGGCTGCTACCGTTCAACTTTATTGCAGTGCTAATTACCATGTGGTGTGCGCAGCTACCCTACTTCGTAACGGTGCGCACCTCGATCATTATCGCTCTCGTCGTATGTCTACCGCAGGCACTGATCTTCCAATTCCATTGGGGCCATTCGGGAGCGTGGCTGACAGCGCTACTGTTTTGGGCTTTTCATTTGTTTGCGATTCTGATGATGGCGAGCCAACTGCGTGAGAGTCGGGCCCGCCAACGTGAAGAAGCAACCAATCGCGAATTACGGGCAACGCAGGCGCTATTAAGTGAGGCAAATAAACAACAAGAGCGCACGCGTATTGCGCGTAACATTCATGATTTACTCGGTCATCATTTAACTGCGTTGACCATTCAGTTGCAGGTAGCGGAACGAAAAAGTGAAGGTGAAGTGAAAGGGCTTCTGCAGCAGAGTCAGAGCATTGCCAAATTGTTGTTAGCAGATGTGCGCGAAGCAGTCACTGAAATACGCTCGGCGAGTGTGTTGCCGCTGCAGAAGGTCTTGCAGGAATTAGTCTACGAGGTACCAGGGAAGCGTGTCGCATTTTCTATTCCTGATGGATTCCATGTGCGCCAAATGGAAGTTGCTGATGCCGTGCTGAGAATTATCCAAGAGGGCATCACCAATTTTATGCGGCACTCCAATGGCGATACGCTTAAAGTTTGTGTGCAACAGGTCGCCGATGAGCTTGTAATAGAGCTGCAGGACAATGGTCACGTCAATGTGGCCATTACCCCAAGCAATGGTTTGCGTGGCATGCAAGAACGTGTGGCACAACTCGGCGGAACATTCATGCTGACGACGGAATCAGGTTTGCGAATTGCGGTGCATTTGCCGATGGAGGAGCAATGCCAATAAAGGTAGTGCTGGTCGATGATCAGAACTTAGTACGCCAAGGCTTGCAAAGTCTACTGGCGCTGGATGATTCAGTAGAGGTTGTTGGACAGGCAACAAATGGTGAGCAAGCACTTACTCAGATTGCGGCATTAACACCCGATGTGGTGTTGATGGATATTCGCATGCCAGAGTGCGATGGCATCACTGCCGTGCAGCGCTTGCAAGAATTTGCTACGCCACCGCCGGTGTTGATGCTCACCACATTTGATGACCATGAGAGTATTTTGGCCGCGATAAAAGCAGGTGCGAAAGGTTATTTGTTAAAAGATGTTGCACTCGAGACCTTGGTGCAAGCGATCGAGTGCCTGCACAAAGGTGGCACTTGGTTGGAACCAACCCTCACGACTCGAATCGTTGAAGGCCTGCAAAGCCAACCCCAACAGCAAGCGATGAACCCGACTGAAGCCCTTACCAATAAAGAGCTGGCGGTTTTACGTTTACTCGCAGCGGGGCTCAGTAATCAAGAAATTGCAGAATGTCTTTACAAGTCGACCGGTACCGTTAAAAACCAAGTTTCAGCGATTTTGGCCAAACTTGGTGTCAACGACCGCACCCGCGCAGTGCTCAAAGCAATTGAACTAGGCCTTCTGAGTGGTGCTGACAGCCGTTGACATTCAGCGCATCTGCGACAATCATGGTGGCCAACTTTTTATTAACGTCATTGGTTCATCAACACGAGAATAACTATGAAAAAGTCATTGATTGCGCTGGCGCTTTTGAGTACCACAGCACTGGCTGACGAAGGCATGTGGATGCCTCAACAGCTCCCTGAAATTGCCGACAAACTGCAAGCCGCTGGGTTAGAGCTTGATCCCGCTAGCTTGACCAAGCTCACTGAGTTTCCGATGGGAGCCGTGGTGAGCTTAGGTGGATGTTCGGCCTCATTTGTTTCGCCGCAGGGATTAGTGGTAACTAACCATCACTGTGTTTATAACAGCATTGCTTACAACTCAACGCCAGAAAACGACCTGCTTGCCAATGGCTTTCTTGCCGAAACAATGGCCGACGAAGTCGCCGCAGCGCCGGGTTCGCGCATCTACGTGACCAAAGCAGTTGAAAATGTCACGGCCCAAGTTATTGACAGTGAAACCGCAGCCCTCACTGGCAAGGAGCGCGTTGACGCTATCGAAAACAACTACAAGCAAATTGTGGCAGCCTGCGAAGAAGATGCTGGACACCGCTGTAGTGTCTCCTCTTTCTATGGTGGTCTTGAGTACTATCTGATCAAGCAACTTGAAATTAAAGATGTACGTTTAGTTCATGCGCCTGCTGAAGGTGTGGGTAAATTTGGTGGCGATACCGACAACTGGATGTGGCCACGACATACTGGCGACTACTCGTTCTATCGTGCTTATGTAAGTCCTGAAGGCGAGTCCGCTGAATTTTCAGAAGAAAATGTTCCGTACCAGCCTGATTTTCACCTAAAAATCAGCCAAGACGCACTTAATGAAGGTGATTTTGTGATGGCCTTGGGCTATCCGGGTCGCACCAACCGCCACCGCTTGCCAAGTGAGGTTGAGAACACTTTTGAGTGGAGCTATCCGAATACCGTCCAGCGTTTCCGTGAAAACCTCGATATTATTGCTGCGCAAACCGCTGACAACAAAGATGCCGAGTTGAAGTATGCTAGCCGAGTTGCCGGTTTGAACAACTACTTGAAAAATCGTCAGGGGATGCTTGATAGCTTTGCCAACTCAGACTTGCTCGAGCGGAAAAAGGCGGAGCATGCTGCCTTGACGGAATGGGTGAATAAATCTGCTGAGAACCGTGCGGCTTATGCGGAAGACTTGCAGGCAATTGAAGCCCTATTAGCAGAGCGCCACGAAGGAGATCGTAATGATTATTATCGTTCGTTGGCCACACCACGTTTACTCGGTGTAGCACAAGCTTTGTATAAACTCAGCCAAGAGCAGACCAAGCCAGATGCCGAGCGTGAAGTCGGCTACCAGGAGCGCGATCTGCCGCGCTATAAAGCCTACATGGCGGGTCTCGACCGTAGTTTTGATAGTAGCGTTGAGCAAGCACTCGACTTTTATAATTTGAAGAACTACCTGCAAGTGCCAGCGGCGCAACGCGACAGTACTTTTGATGAGGTGCTCGGCCTCGCCGATGATATGAGCGATGCCGAACTTCGCGAATTGATTGCTTCGTGGTATGCCGCAACGGACCTGACCGAACTCGATACGCGCAATGAACTGTTAGCCGCGAAGCCAAGCCAGTTTGGCGACAGCCAAGACGTTTTTGTTAAAGCTGCGGTGGCTTTGTACCCTCAGCAGGAAGCAGAACAAGATAAAAGCGAGGAGCTATCGGGCAAGATCCAAGAAGCGTATGCAAATTATATGAAAGCGAAAATTGCCTTCATGAATGAGCAAGGCGAAGCGGTTTATCCTGATGCCAATAGTACCCTTCGTGTCACTTACGGCACGGTGACTGGCCGTGACCACGGTACCTATGACGGGACTGCATGGACAGCTTTCACAACGCTGCGTGGTATTCAGCAAAAAGCGACCGGTGAAGGTGAGTTCAATGCGCCACAAGAGCAGCTCGACGCGATTGCTGCCAAAGAATATGGCGATTATTACGTAGAAAGCCTTAACTCGGTGCCGGTGAACTTCTTGGCTACGCTTGATATTACTGGCGGTAACTCGGGCTCAGCCGTGCTAAACGGCAAAGCAGAACTTGTTGGCTTAGCGTTTGACGGCACCTTGGACTCGATTATTTCGGATTGGGACTTCAATATTGATAATACCCGTTCGATCCAAGTCGATAGCCGTTTTATGTTGTGGCAAATGCAACATGTAGACGCAGCAGATAACCTTCTGAAAGAGCTTGGAATTAAATAAAAGCTCGGGAAAAGCCGCTCAGCAGAGCGGCTTTTTTTATGGTCTCAGAAACACTTATTTACATTCCCTTTACTCGTATTAGGTCACGGTCATGAGCTGATGAGCGTCTATACTGTTACTGATGGTAGAACCATCCAACAAACGGAGGCTCTCAGATGAGACAAGCAAAATTAGCCAAACTACCGTTGTTGAAGTTAAGTGTCGTGTCCTTGGCTTTGGCAGCTTCCGTGGGTTGTACTACGGTACCCCAAGCCTACGCAAACTCGACGGAGAACTACACGGCCTACGCTGTGGATGGTTTCTATGAACGTGCAGATCTGGACCGCATGCTCGCTCCGATCGCGCTTTATCCTGATAGTTTGTTGTCACATATCCTGATTGCGGCGACCTATCCGCTGGAGGTTATCCAAGCTGAGCGCTGGGTCGAACGCCACCAGCATTGGTCGGCCGAGCGCCGTTTAGATGAAGCTGATGCGCAAGATTGGGACCCAAGCGTCAAAGCTCTGGTCGCAACGCCTGACGTGCTGAAACGTATGAGTGAAGATCTGGAGTGGACCCAAGCCGTCGGCGAAGCATTTTTAGCACAACAAGAAGATGTCTTAGCGAGCATTCAAGTGCTGCGTGACCGTGCTTATGCGGCCGGTAATTTGCGTACTGACGAGCGCGTAGTAGTGCAGCGTGAGCCAGAGGTGATCCGTATTGAAACGGTGCGTCGTGAATATGTCTATGTACCGGTTTACGATAGCCGTTATGTGTATGGTTCATGGTGGCATCGTCGGCCTCCGGTGTATTGGGATGGTTTTGGCGTTTCGGTAAGTTTTGGCCGAGGCGTGCACTGGACACTCTCGTACAACGTGCCAAGTTGGTATTTCTTTAGCGACTTTTATTGGCGCAACCGTTATGTCGTGATTCATCACCATCATTATCACGATCGCGACCGTCGTGATCGTCGTGACCGCCGTGATTATTATCGACCGCGCCCTGGTGATGGTGACCGCTGGCGCCATGATCCGCGTCATCGTCGTAACGTCGACTACCGTCATCGTGACCTAGTACAAAATCCGCCAAAATTTGATCGCGCGGACGAGCCGGGTCGTATTGTGCGTAAGCCTGTGCGTGAACAACGTCCACCACAAGTAGAGTTGCGTCGTCGGTTATTCGAAGCTGAGGCAGAGCCACGTATGCGTCGACCCGCACAGCCGCGGTTAGAAGCGCGTGCTGAGCAGCCTGAACTACGCCGTGAACCGCGGTTTGGTCCGCAACCGGCGAAACCTGCGAAGCCGGAACAGCCGATTGTACGGCAGCCACGAGTTGAACCGCAGCCAGATCGGCCTGTGGTGCGTCAGCCACCGCGTATAGAGCCGCGTCCGGAGCAGCGTGTTATCCGTCAGCAGCCGCGCGTCGAACCGCGTCCAGAGCAGCGGGTTATTCGTCAGCAACCGCGCTTCGAGTCGAAGCCGCAACAACCTAAGCCGGTGGTGCGCAAGCCTGAGCGTGTTGAAAGGCCTAAGCCTGCGGTTAAGCGGCCAAGTCCACAACGAGGAGATGTAAGGGAAATTGATTAAGAAGGCGCACTTGCCGAGTAAAGTTTGCCCGGTATGCCAACGTCCTTTTACTTGGCGAAAAAAATGGGAGCGCGATTGGGAGCAGGTGAAATACTGCTCCCAACGCTGCTCCCGCAGTCGTTCTAAAACTTAGTTACTGCTTTTCCATGTCCTTGTGGAAGTCAGCTAAGTTCTCAACCTGAGTTTGCTGCTCGAAATTGGCAAATGGCTGTTCGACAAACTTCGTACCACGCATTTGCACGTTAATCCGTGCAGCCTCAGAGTTCATCATCGTTTCCTGATAGAAAGCTTGAACGTCAGCCAGAGTGACCTGTTCCACAGCGTCAATCAGTTGCTGTTTGCTGTCAAAGTCGAACTCTTCACGATACCAATCGCTGATTAGCGGCTGCGCTTCTTCTGACATATTCTTCGGTGGCTCTTTCAGGGTTACCAGTGTACTTGCCTTCAGTTGCGCGAACTCTTCTTCCGTTAATTCAGCAAGAACGGCAGCATACTCGTCGCGGAACTTATCGAAACGGGCTTGCATGGCTGCTGCGTCTTTAACTGGGGTTTGAATGTACATGGCGAAACCAGTGTAATCATCCAGTCGCGTCGCAGTGCCGCCAACGGCATAAGCAAGTTGCTCTTCCGTACGCAGGCGGTCAAAGGCCACATTACTGAAGTGATCTTTGAGAACAGTTGCCGCCGCAAAGGTTGCGTAACCTGGGGTTGGATTCACCTTAACGTCGATAAGGCCAACATCGGCAACATCAATATCTTGCTGCCACACCAGTGTTTCACCTACTTGGGGACGCCAGAATGCTGCGCGGCGATAGGCAAAGTTATCACGCTCCTCTGGTAACGCATCGGCAACGGTACTGACGACGTTTTCCAGTGCTGCTTGATTGTAGTTACCAAAGGCGAAAATGCGTGTGTGGTTCGCTTGTAAAAACTCGCTCATGAAACTAGTCAGATCAGCCGGCGTTAATTCCTGTGCCGTTTTGATAAGCTGTTCAGTGTTAAAACTACCTTCGCGAATCAGTTTGTTATAGGCGCCAAACGCTTGGTAAAACGGGAACTGCTTCCCTTGGTTTTGCAGCGCACGAACATAACGATCAACCGCTTGGGCGAAACCTTGCTCGTCGACATTGACGACCAGCCCCGCGAGTGCTTTTTCCAATAACATGGACTGCTTATCGGTAAAGCCGCCGACGCGCATGGTCAAACCGGTACCTGCTGAAAGGCTCATATTCATGCCGGCGATGCCCGCTTCAGTAGCGAGCGCACTTTGCTGCAAGGTATAGAGATCGCGCCAAAGCGACAACAGCACATCGGCTTTCGCAGATGACAACGCAGCAGGGTAATTCATATGAATATCGAGCCAGCCGCGTGGTTGGTCAGCAAAATCCTGACTCGGATAATGCCATGCGCGAATACCGTCTTGCTCGACAACAACTTCTGGCTTATCGCGTTGGCTATCCGCAACTAGCTCAAAGTTCTCTGGCAGCATATTATTCACTGCCGGGAGTTGCATCGGAATGTTCAGTGCTTGTTGCCAGCTAGCTTGCTCTTCCGCACTGATATCCACCACTTGGTATTTACCGTCATAGTAGTGCAATTCACTGTCGTGCGGCTCTTGCTTACTCACGTACCAAACGCGCAAACGTTCTGGTGTGAGTTGGTCGAGTACGCTACGGATAGCAGCGGCGTCGAAGCGCTCGTAATGGTAAGGCGCTGCAATCGCCATACTTGCTGGTACATTCTGCATAGCTTCAGCAAGATTCGAAACATAGCCAAACTCATCCGACTTTTCTAAGAAGCGGAATTGGTTATCAAGACTCGTTTTGATCTCGTCGTAGTATTTCGCATCAACGCCTTCGGCTTTAATCAGCTCGATATATTGCAATAGCATGGCAGTTATCATTTCGCGATTTTGCATGCCTGCATCGGTAAGGTTGACGTCAATAGAGAGCGTGCCGTAATTACCGTAGTAAGTCGGGCTGGCAGAAGCGTTGAGGCTTGAAATCATGCCACTATTCTTAAGCAAAAATGCCGGTGTTCCAGGCATTTCAGAGCCGATCAAATAAGAGATGAATTGATTAGGTTTAACGGCAAAGTCATCGCTGTTGTCGTCGATAATAAATTCCAACCGTAACTGCTTAACGTCTTGGTTTGGAACATAGTGAATACGCTTACCGCCAACTTCTGTAAAGTCGATGCTCGCCGTCACTTCAGGCTCGGCAATCGCTTGGTTTTCAATTTCGCTAAAGTGTTCACGTGCCAAAGCTTCGAGTTCATCCAGCGACTGATTTCCTAACAGCGCGACTTTCATAATATTCGCTGAATAGTAGCGCTCATAAAAGGCGACGGTTTCGGCATGTAATTGACTACCTTCTTTGTCACCTAACGACTCAAGGTTACCGATCAAAAAGCGATTCGCTGGGTGATCGCCCAATAAGTTTCGTGCCAGTTTAAATTGGCCAAAAAAGTCCATTTCACGGCGCATTGACCATTCTGCATTGACGGCATTTTTCTCTTTATCGGTGTATTCCGGGTAAAGCATAGGGGCTTTAAAAAAGTCTGAGAAACGATCCAAAGCCTCGTCGACTGCGTCGTTGTTCACACTAAACATGTAGTTGGTAATGTCGAGCCACGTGTAGGCATTCTGCGAACCACCGTTGGCGGTCATAAATTCCGAATAGCCCTTGGTATCCGGATAATCTTCAGTACCAAGGAAGAGCATGTGCTCAAGGTAGTGGGCCATGCCTTGTTGAGTCATTGGATCTTGTAATAATCCCACGCCAACACTCAACGATGCAGCTGACTTTTCAGTACTTGGGTCAGAAACCAGCATGATTTCGATCTGGTTTGGTAAGGTGATGACGCGGTACTCACGGTCGTCGTTCGGTGATTTCACGACTTTGGCTTGTGCCTGCTCAACCTGCGTCGTCGGTTCTGGCATAACGGTCTGTGTGCTACAGCCGCTTAACAGCGCCAAGCTTATGGCACTACTCAAAAATAATCGTTTCATGGTCGGTTGCTCTTAAAAACGGATGAATGAAGAAATAAGTCAGGTCTGAGTTTAGGGGCTAAATTGCGAGTTGTAGAGCGTTTGAAAGTAAACGAGCAAAGAGCTTTGTAACAAAATTTGAAAAACTAAACGTCGCGCTCAGCACATCGTACACAATTTCTTCCGTCTTGCTTGGCGCGATAGAGCGCACGGTCGGCGCACAAGAGCGCGTGCTCAATTGAGTGTTGAGGGTGCAATTGGGCAATCCCAAAACTGAGGGTCAACGCACGTTTGCTCGATGGGCTATGATTCTGAATCGTTGTGCGAAGGTGTTCACAAAATTGCACGGTAGACGCGACGTCACGCTCAGAGAATATGAACATGAACTCTTCGCCGCCCCAACGGCCGACCACGCCTTGATCACCGACTTCAGCCTTGAGTTGGCGCGCGAGGGCTTGAAGTACCCGGTCCCCTTCTAGATGCCCGAATTCATCATTGATGCGTTTGAAGTGATCGATGTCACAAATCACCACGGTTGCCGAGCTAATTTCAGCGTCGCGTCTTTTTTGATGAACGTCGAGTAATAAGTTATCTAGCTTGCTGCGATTGGCGAGTCCAGTGAGTTTATCAGTTGCGGAGAGGCTCTCAAGCTCGCGGTAGGCTGCCTGCCGAGAGCCTTCGTAAAAGCGAAATAAGAACCATAAAGCTGTGCATACTTCAATGATATTCAGCAGTGCGCCTAAGCCTTGCGTTTCTTGCCGTGGTTGTTGCAGTTGGTAAGCCATGAGGGCAATGCTGTAGGCAAATACGCCAGCGGTCAGCCAAGCGCCTATCTGCTTGCCAAGAAGGAAAAATACGATCGGGGGGATGATCATTACCCATAAAATCGAGTAATTGCGTCCGTCCGCTAGATGAATAAATACCGCGACATTAAAGATGACCGCTAAACAGGTCAGCCATGAGGCCAACCTTAGATTCGCGCTGCGGTTGTAAAAAAATAGAATGGCGCTGGCAAAAAAAGCGGTTAAAAAGTTGAAGGTCGCGACCATAAAGGCGGCAAAAACGAAAACGTTCAAACTTCCGATCAAAAGTGAAAACAGCACCACAATTTTCAGTACCGCTTTGAGTAACTGAGCTTGATGCCGTATTGACTGATGCGTCGTTGCCGTCAGCAAAAGACTATTCCTTTTCGTTGGCGTCAGAATCGGCCTTGATACGCTGCCCCCAACGTTGTTTCGCATAGCGACGCAAGCTTGGCACGGTATCAGTTTCATCCATAATCGGCTGGCCTAGAATTGTTTCAATGATGTCCTCCAGCGTGATCACACCGAGCCATGTTCCATGCTCGTCGTAAACCACCGCCATATGTTGCCGTGTTTCGAGAAAACGCGTTAACGCACTTTCCAAATCCACTGAAGGTGATAACACCTCGATGTCGCGAACCAAGGTGCTTATTTTCTCGTCGCGATGCGATTCGAGTGCTTCGTTACGCAAAATCAAACCGTGCGGCACTTCGTCTGTGTCAATCACCGGAAAGCGTGAGTAAGGCATCGCTTTGACCTGCTCGAGGAACTCAGCAACCGTACAGTCGGGGCGCACGGACTCGCTTACCGTACGCGGGGTCATGGCCTTACTTACTTTGATGGCATGAAGGTCAAGAATATTACTGATCACACGTTTCTCGTCACTATCGATAACGTTTTGCTCGTTGCCGACAATTGCCAGTGCTTTAATTTCGTTGCGCACATCGATGTCATGCGATTCACCGCCAATGCGCTTGGTAACTTGGTCCGATAGCCAAATGAAAGGCTTCAGGCTGAGAATCATGAAATTCAGTGTCGGCGGCAACATCGGGGCGAGCCCACGCCAAAATTTCGCACCAATCGTCTTTGGAATGATCTCTGAGAGAACCAAAATCAGCAGCGTCATCACCGCCGAAGCAATCGCCAAATAGCCATCACCAAACACCACACCTACTTGCGCACCAACGCCTGCTGCACCGACAGTATGGGCGATAGTGTTCAGAGTCAAAATTGCTGCGAGCGGGCGGTCAATATTCGCTTTTAAACGTTGTAAGTTTTTGTGCAGTTTAGGTTTCGTCGCTTTTTGTTGTGCGATATAGCTTGGTGTTATCGAGAGTAAAGCGGCCTCAAGCACCGAGCATAAAAAGGAAACACCAATGGCGATAAAAGCAAAAACAATTAGTAAAAACATTCGTATCCAGTTTCTTGATTCGGTTATGCTGAAGCTACCATAAGTTCTGCCGTATGCGCTAGAAATACGATAAAGAGCGAAGTTAAAACGAAGGAGTCTAAGGTGAAGTTTGCGTATTTTTATGAACGAGCACTTGCCCGCAAAGGCGAGAAAGAACTTAATGCACGGTTGCCCAAACTTGCCTCCGCAGCGCAGCTACGTGAACAGTCAGACGCTTTTTACTTGGCTGAAATGACCCGCGGCATTTTTCGTGCTGGATTTGTGTGGCGCATTATCGACGCCAAGTGGCCCGGTTTTGAAGAGGCTTTTAGTGGCTTTGTGCCGCTTTATTGGCAGCAGGTGCCGCCTGAGCGTCTCGAGCAACTTGCCGACGACACACGGATCATCCGCAATTGGCAGAAAATTGAAACTGTCCCCGTAAATGCCCGCATGATCGTCGAAATTAGCGAAGAATACGGAAGTTTCGGCGAATTTTTGGCGCAGTACCCATCCGAACAACAAGCGCAATTGCTCACTTATTTTAAAAAGCATGGTTCACGCTTAGGCGGTGCTACCGCACAGCACTTCTTACGGCGCGTCGGCTGGGATGGCTACGTACTCTCTCCAGACGTCCTCACTGCCTTGCGGAATCATAAATTGCTTGAAGGTAGCGAAACCAGCCAGCGCGGCCTAAAGCAAATCCAAAGCGTTTTTAATGGCTGGCATGAAGAGACGGGGCTACCGTTTAGTCACTTGTCACGGATTCTCTCAATGACCGTTGACGCAACTGCGGCAGAACCGACAAGAAAAAAAGTTTGACAGTTTAGATTACGTCTGTAATCCTTTTGCTTACAAGTGTAATCGTAAGGGTTTTCCGATGATCGAGATCAGCAATGCCGAACTGGAAGTCATGAAGGTACTCTGGCAAGAAGCACCACTTCCCGCCATCGCAATTGTCGAGCGTTTACAAAATACCTCTGATTGGCAAGCGAAGACTATCAAAACCATGCTCAATCGATTGGTACAAAAGGGCGCGCTTGACTATCAACAACAAGGGCGCGCCTACCTTTATCACCCGACCATCACCGAGCAAGACTATCAGCGCCATGCCGGCAAGAACTTCGTAAAGCGCTTGTTCTCTGGAAAAGTTGCACCTTTGGTAGCCAGTTTTGCGGCGACCGACAACCTGAGTGACGACGATATTCGTGAACTTAAAGCCTTACTCGACAAGCTCGAGCAGGAAGGCTCGAATGATTGATTGGGTACTCAGTAGTAGTTTAATTCTTATCTGCTTCGGCGCAGTCAGACTCGGCTGCCACCGCTGGTTGTTAAGAAACTTCGGCGCCAGAACCCTTTATAGTCTTTGGGCTCTCTTACCCTTAGCGTTGATTGTCAGCGCGTTGCCACAACAATGGTGGCCACAGTGGCACGAAAGCAGCGCGGCTTGGTTGGTCTTGGTCCAAGCTCAGCAGCAAATAACAACAGTTGTTGCAGCATCGTATAGTATGACGTTTTACTGGATTTGGTTGTTGGGGGTGGCGGTAGCATTGACAGTGTTACTGCTGCAGTGGCCGCGTGAACGGCGTTACTGGCGGATCGGTAGGTTACGCGTGGTCCGCACAAATGCTGGCGCAGGGCCAGCCATCGCGGGTCTACTGCGGCCAATATTGTATCTGCCGCGCGATTTTGCCCAGCGCTTTAATAGGCAGCAACGCCAGTTAATGTTGGCGCATGAAAAACAACATTGGCAGCGCGGAGACTTATTGGCGAACGCTCTCGCCTATGGGATCTGCGCAATTTTCTGGTTTCATCCAGTAGCTTGGTTGTGTTACCGCCGCTTTCGTTATGATCAGGAGCTTGCTTGTGATGCTCAAGTGCTCGCACGTGCCTCGGTTACTGAGCGGGCGCAATATGGTCAGACGTTAGTGCAGGTAGCGGCTACTGCAATTACCGAGGGGACGTTGAGCCCTCATCATTACCGCTACGGAGCAAACACAACTATGAAAGAACGTATTTTACAACTGCAATCAGCAAGACCCTTACGTTACTGGCCCTTGTTGGTACTGAGTCTTTTGACGATGACATTCATTATTGCGTGGCAGTCACCGGTTATGGCCGCTGGACAGGCAAAAGAGGACGCACGACCCATAGTACGTGTGAATCCGAGCTATCCAGTCGCGGCTGCGCAGCAAGGTATCGAAGGCCAGGTGGTCATGCGCTTCAGCGTTACCACAGATGGTAAAGTAGCCAATATTGAGATACTTAATGCTAAACCAGCCGATATCTTTAACGAGGCAGCAAAAACAGCACTCAGTAAATGGCGGTACGATCCACGTTTTGCTGGTGAAGGACACCAAGTCGCTCTGGCTTTTCAACTGGCTTCCGACTAAAGAGTCTTGCAGACTTTGCACGAAGGGAATAATCTTTGTGCAAAGTCATAACTGAGTTCATGCTTTGGCAATTAATAACCTCAATCGCTTTCCTGATTTACTTGCGCGTGTCACTGAGCAGTGGCAAGCGCAACGTCCTGATCTGCCAGTAGCAGAAGCTGGCCTTATTGGATGTATACTTGGGGTGGCCGCGAACCTTGAAGATCTAGGTGGTGTCGCGTTAAAAGAGGCAGGCTTAAGTCAACGTGAACACGATGTTTTAGCCTGCTTGCGACGCCAAGGTGAGCCTTTTCAAGGAACGCCGAGTTTATTACTGGAAGAGGTGCGCATCACGTCGGGGGCATTGACGCTTTGTTGTGACCGCTTGATTCAACGCGGTCTGTTGACGCGAACACATGCTCAGGATGACAAACGTTCGCGGGTATTAGCGCTAACGGCACAGGGCAAAGCGTTGATTGACGAGATAACCACGACACGTTTTCAACTAGCTGAGCAAATTATGGCGGGCTTGAGCCCTAACGAACAAAAGCAGCTCCAAGAGCTGCTTTTGAAGGTGCAAAGCCAGGTCAGGTAAGAGTCTTACTAACGCTATTAGCGTAAGGTCACGAACTCTTCTGCACTGGTAGGGTGCAAGGCGACGGTAGCGTCAAAATCTGCTTTGGTGGCGCCCATCTTCATTGCCACCGCGAAGCCTTGTAGAATTTCATCCATACCTTCGCCAATACCATGAATACCAACCACTTTTTCCTCTGGGCCCGTACAAACAAGCTTGAACGTGCTTAGCGCACGGTGAGGAGTAACGGCGTTGTACATCGCTGCGAATTTAGAGCGATAAACTTTCACATTGCCCTCGCCATATTTAGCGATCGCTTCAACCTCGGTTAAGCCGACCGTGCCGATAGGTGGATGACTGAACACAATGGTTGGGATCTGTGTGTAATCCATGTGTGCGTCGGGTAACTCAGGGTTGAATAAACGTTCTGACAGTAATCGCCCTGCCTTAATCGCCACCGGGGTCAGTTGTGCTTCACCGGTAATATCACCAACGGCATAGATACCTTCGACATTGGTGTTTTGATATTTATCGGTGCGGATGAAGCCAACCGGATCGACTTCTACGCCTGCGGCTTCAAGATTAATTTTGTCTGTTGCCGGCTCGCGACCAATCGCCCACACGAGGCAGTCCACGCCTTCAATAGCATCGCCAGTTTCGGTGTGAATCGTCAGCAGGCCATCATCACCTTTCTCGACTTTTTGTACCACGGTATTGGTGTGGAGGGTCGGGCCATCCTGCGCTAAGCGTTCGAGTAAAGCATCGGTAATATCTTCGTCGAAGTAGCGCAAGGGGCGGTCACGACGCACTAGGAGATGGCTGTCGGCACCTAAGGCATGCAGCACGCCAGCGATTTCGACGGCGATATAGCCGGCACCAACGACCACAGCCTTATTCGGCCGCTCTTCTAAAGCGAAGAAGCCATCAGAGTCGATACCGTATTCGGCACCTTCACAGCTTGGAATAATAGCTCGACCGCCTACCGCGATAGTAATATGGTCGGCAGTGATTTTCTCACCATTCACTTCCACGGTATTTTTGTCGACGAAGCGTGCGAAGCCCTCGATATACTCCACGCCATTACTTTCAAAGCCACGCTTATAGCCACCGTGAATCCGCTCGATGTAGGCTTCGCGGTTACGCACCAAGGTACCCCAATCGAAGCCATTTTGTTTCAGGTCAAAGCCATAGGCTTCACTGTATTTGATGGCTTCAGCAATGTGTGCGCCATACCACATGACTTTTTTCGGAACACAACCGACATTGACACAAGTTCCGCCAACGGCTTTGGCTTCAATAACCGCAGCTTTCGCGCCACGAATGGCGGCACGGTTTGCAGAGGCAATACCGCCGCTGCCAGCGCCGATGGCTAAATAATCGTAATGTCGAGTCATGCGTTGTACTCCTGTAACATGCTAGTCTTGGAAAAACGAAAGGCAGTATGATCACCTAAAATGGGTGTCTGTGCAACGTAACTAGGTCAATCCTTAAGCTGAAAAAATCGATGAGCGCAATCTATCCAATTCAACGCAGTCGTCGCCGTCGCTCGATTGCCATAAAAGTTCGGGACGGTGAAGTCCTCGTGCAGGCCCCGCAGCGAATGCCGGAGCGGCAAGTGTATGCGTTCGTGCAAGCTAAGCAAGCGTGGATCGAGCGTCACTTACGCGAGCAGCGCGCGGTGCTACATCAGTTGAATAAGAGGGCGTGGCAGTCTGGTGAACGATTACGCTGGCTGGGCGAGCCATTGCATTTAGTGGTTAAGCAAGCCTCGCGAAAATCCTGCGAGCGCATCGGCCAGAACCTGGTTGCCACTGTTACGCCAAGGAGTAATCCAGCCAAAGAACCCCGCGAACTGGTGCGAAAATGGTACCAGCAACAAGCACAGCAGTGGCTCGATGATTTCTTTCGAGTTTGGCCGAGCACGCATGAATTGCAGCCGCAAAGTTGGGATGTGGGAAATTTCTCAAGTAAATGGGGGCATTGCAATCGCCGTGGCGAGCTTAAATTCAGTTGGAAGTTGTGGTTAGCGCCGGAGTGGGTGATACGCAATGTCGTCATTCATGAGCTATGCCACTTACGAGAATTCAACCACAGTGCACGCTTTTGGCAACTCGTAGCGGGGTATTCAGAAGACTATCAGCAAGCAGAAAAATGGCTCCGCCAGCACGGTATGACCGTACTGAACGAAGCCTATTTAGACTACAACGATGCGCCTTAACGGGCGCCGGTTGGTAAGTTTTCCCGAAGGAAGTCAGTCATCATGGTGCGCAAATGCAGTGTTGTGCCTTCGCCCTCGCGAATGCCATGCGTGCGATTCGGGTAGGCAAAATATTCAAATTGCTTACCATGTTTGATCAGTTCGTTGACTAAGCGCTCTGATCCTTGAAAATGCACGTTGTCATCGCCGGTTCCATGTACTAACAGCAAATCACCTTGCAAGTTCTCAGCGAGAGTGATAGCTGAGGTTTCAGCATAACGTTCAGCCGATTCAGGTAACAAACCAGAGTAGCGCTCTTGGTAGATAGTGTCATAGAGCGTCAAATCAGGTACTGGAGCTAAAGCTAGCCCAACATGGTAGCTTTCAGGGTAACGGAACAAGGCGTTCAAGGTTTGCGAACCACCACCACTGTGACCCCAAATACCGACACGTTCTTCGTCGATAAAGTCCCAACGTTCGGTCATCGCTTGTAGTGCATCGTACTGGTCACGCACAGTCACTACGCCGAGGTTCTTATAGATCGAACGTCGCCATTCAAAACCACGCGGTGAGCGCGTGCCGCGGTTATCGATGGAGGCAACAATATAGCCCTGCTGAGTTAAGTAAGTGTGCCAAAGAAAGCGTTCACCGCCCCAGCTATTGCTCACGGTTTGGCCCCAAGGTTCGCCGTATACGTAAAAGACAATTGGGTACTCTTTGCTAGGGTCAAAATCGACTGGCTTCATTAAAAAACCGTCGAGCAGAAGACCGTCACGAGCCGGCACTTGGAAAAACTCGAAAGAGCCTTTCGCAAGGTCGTTAAAGGCTTGCTGAGCACTGGCGTTGTCTTTAATCATTCGGATCTGCTGGTGGTCTGGTAGGCTCACCATATCAACTTGTGGTACTTGCATAGCATGTGAGTAGGTATGCACAGCGTAGTCGGCATTGGCCGACAATTGGTAGCTGTGGGTACCCGGTGCTGCTGGTGTGAGTCGCTCAAGCTTGCCCGAGCCATCAAGGCTGGCACGGAACAGATAGCGCTCGAGCGGTGTTTCCGGTGAGGCGATAAAATAAACCCAGCCCTGTTGCTGGTTGATTTGCAGCACCTCGACGACATCCCAATTACCGCGCGTGATGGCATTGAGACGACCGCTGTCACGATCAACGCGATAAATATGGCGGTAGCCGCTGCGCTCGCTTAACCAAGTAAAGTCGCCGTTATCGAAGAACTTAACTTCGTCGACATACTCGGCCCAGCTTTCTGTCGTTTCCCGTAACAGTTCGCTGACTTCGCCGTTACCCGCATCAGCAATGAAAGTCTTGTTGATCGCTTGTGACCGTGTCAGCTGCTGAATCAATAGTTCTTCAGAGTTACCTGCCCATTGCATCCGGACTAAGTAATGCTGACGCGGATCGCCTGGTACCTGCATCCAAGTGGTGTCGCCATCATCGGCATCCATCACACCAATGCGCATGGCTGCATTGGTTTCACCTACCTTAGGGTAGGGAAAGGTTTTTAAGGTCGGATACAGCGAATCGGTATTGTTGATCATAGTGAAGATCGGCGTACCTTCGGTGTCTAATTGCCAATACGCAATATGTTCGCCGTCCGGGCTCCAGCGGAAGCCGTCTCGTAAGAAAAACTCTTCTTCGTTTACCCAGTCGAAGGTGCCATTGACGATGGTATCGTTGCCGTCATGGGTAAGTTGCGTCACTTCGCCGGTGGCCAGAGCTTCAACATAGATGTTGTTCTTGACGACATAAGCCACGCGCTGAGCTGCCGGGTCGAATTTGGCGAATTGCAGAGTCGACGCATCGGCAAATTGCCCAAGCTGCTGCAATTTGCGCGTGTCGAGATCGAAGACCCAATAGTCACCCAAGGTGTGGGTGCGCCATGAACGTTTGGTGTTGGTAAAGATCAGTAGCTTACTGCCATCGTTTGACCAGTGGTAGTCGGCTAGCGCAAGCGGTTCGTTGCGTCCGCTCGGCGTAAGCTCAGCGGCACTAATGAGAACTTCACGTGCCTGCGTTTCGGGGTGGTAACGAACGAGGTCATTGCCTTCGCCTTGAGACGCAGCTTCGAGCGTAGTATAGCCACTGCCATCGGCGAGCCAACGGGTGGGCGGTACCCCGCCAGCATGTAAAGTTGCGTCAGTATAGAGTCGCTCGAGTGTTAACTGTTCACCTGTGGTGCCATTGGCGACAGAAGTGGAAGTCGCTGGCGCTGTAGACATACTGCTACAACCGACTAAGACAATGAGTGCAAGGCCTGCACCCAACGTATTTCGGGCGTGCCGACGGGTAACTTGGGTAAGTTTCATGATTATTGTTGTCCTGTTTGGGCAGTTGCCGCCTTGAAAAATTGAACTTCGGCCAAACATCTGCTGTAGAGTACTTACACAGCGCATTATTCAAGAGGAAGCCGCATGAGTCAAAACCCTTTATTAGGTGATTACCATTTGCCGCCATTTGCTGCTATTCAACCAGAGCATATCGTGCCTGCAATTGAGCAACGTATTGCAGCTTGCAAAGCGACCATAGAGCAAGTGATCGCGGCTGGCGACTTCTCATGGCAAGGCCTTGTGGCGCCTCTGGAAGAGGTCGACGACTTGCTGGAACGCAGTTGGTCGCCAGTGTCGCATATGAACGCGGTCGTGAGCTCGCCAGAATTGCGTGAGGCGCATGACGCATGTTTACCTATGTTAAGCGATTACGGCACCTTTGTTGGTCAACATGAAGGTTTGTACAAAGCCTTCAAAGCTCTGGCGGATAGCGACGAATTCGCTGAATTAAGCGAAGCGCAACGCAGAGTGGTCAGCGATACATTACGTGACTTCAAACTCTCCGGTGTTGCCTTGCCGGCAGATGAGAAAAAGCGCTACGCGGAAATTCAGACGCGCCTCTCTGATTTAGCATCGAAGTTCAGCAACAACTTGTTGGATGCCACCGATGGTTGGCACTATCTGGTGACGGACGAGAAGCGTTTGGCTGGCCTGCCTGAGAGTGCCATTGCAGCCGCCGCAAGTGCCGCAGAGGAAAATGAACAGCAAGGCTGGCGCTTTGGTTTATCGATTCCGAGCTACTTGCCGGTCATGATGTATGCCGACGACAGCGAATTGCGCAAAGTCATGTACCAAGCTTTTACTACGCGAGCTTCCGATCAGGGCCCAGAAGCTGGCAACTATGATAACACTGAGATCATGGCGGAAACCTTGGCCTTGCGTCATGAGTTAGCACAATTGCTGGGTTTTAAAGATTACGCTGAGTTGAGCTTAGCAACCAAAATGGCTGAGTCACCCGAGCAGGTCGAGGGTTTTCTGCAGGATCTCGCCAGCCGCTCACTCCCTCAGGCCAAACAAGACTATCAAGAGGTTGTTGATTTCGCGCGTGAAACCTTTGGCGTAGCTCAACTGGAAGCTTGGGATGTTGCCTACTTCAGCGAGAAGTTGAAACAACAAAAATATTCGATTTCCGATGAAGAACTCCGCCCGTACTTTCCAGAAGGGCAAGTTCTGAAAGGCTTGTTCAGCGTCGTAGAAAGCCTGTTTGGAATGCAAATTAGTGAGACCTCAGCGCCTTCTCAATATCATGAACATGTGCGCTATTTCGAAATCACCGATAGCAATGGCGAGCCGCGTGGCAGCTTCTTTTTAGATCTCTATGCCCGCAGCGGTAAGCGTGGTGGCGCGTGGATGGCTGAATGTGCTGTACGACGCGTGACCCAGCAGCAACAGCTGCAACGGCCAGTGGCTTATCTGACCTGTAACTTCAATAAGCCGCAAGGTGACAAGCCGGCATTGTTCACCCACGACGAGGTATTAACCTTGTTCCACGAGTTTGGACATGGCTTACATCATATGCTAACGCAAGTTGATGTTGCCGGCGTATCAGGCATTAACGGGGTCGCTTGGGACGCCGTAGAGTTGCCCTCACAGTTTCTTGAAAACTGGTGCTGGGAGCCGGATGCTTTGGCCATTATTTCCGGTCATTACGAAACCGGTGAGTCGCTACCACAGGAAATGTTAGATCGTATGCTTGCGGCGCGAAACTTCCAGTCAGCGATGCAAATGGTGCGGCAGCTAGAATTTAGTCTTTTTGATTTGCGTATTCACCGCGATTATGACCCGCAACAAGGCGATCAAATCCAAAGCATTCTCGATCAAGTTCGAGCGCAAGTCGCGGTGCGAAAACCACCTGAATACAACCGTTTTCAGCATAGTTTCGGGCACATTTTCGCTGGCGGCTATGCGGCGGGTTACTACAGCTACAAGTGGGCTGAAGTTCTTTCTGCTGATGCGTTCAGCCGTTTTGAAGAAGAAGGTATTTTTAGTCGCGAGGTAGGTCAAGATTTCTTGCATGCCATTCTGGAGCGCGGTGGTACGCGTGACGCGATGGCGCTATTCAAAGAGTTTCGTGGTCGCGAGCCAGATGTCGAAGCACTGTTACGCCATTCAGGCATTGAGTCATTAGAACAGGCTGGGGCGGCACTTTAGCTGCCCTAGATGATGCGCCTAGGGCAGGACTAGGTTGACCACTAAGAGTAAGGTCGCAACGAAGAGAACGATAAAGAATACGCCTACCGCGATGAAAATGCCTGGGTGACCTTTGGTGAAATCGCGCTGGCGATTCTGTTCAGTTTGCACCCCAAAGAGTGCAGCAAGTACGCTAACAATAACACTGAAGAAATTAGGTTGGTTAGCGCTCATGATCAGAGGCTGACTTTCTTGTTGCTGCCGTACTTATGCGCTTGTTGTTCACTATCACCAAACAGCAACTCGAACAAATCAAGGAAGTGGAATTGGGTAGATCGACTGCCGCCACGGAACCAGCTTGACCAGCTTAAAGTACTGGTTGTATTGCTTTCAATGCATTGTTGTACTGCTGCTGGTTGCTCGGAGTTATTCAGAAGTTTCTTACACGCTTCTTCAGAAGCCGTAATAGTACCAGTGCTGTCGGTGCCAAACATCGCCATAGACACAAAGAGCCCCGCCACAACAAACCCGGAAAAGGCTTTCTTGTGCTGCTTGGCTTTTTGTATGGTAGCTTTTGCGACGTGTTTTGCCACGTTCGACACTCCTACACCAATTGTGTGAATTACGTACAATTTAACAGTAACTAGAGGTATTTGCCAAGCATTATAGCGTATTTTTTTGACTGGCAAGCGCTCATAGGTCTGGTACACTAGTGCACTTTCTACGCAGCTTACGCGTGATTTGGGTCACTTTCATTACATCGGAGTTTGTTATGGCTGATTATCTTATCGCCCCGTCAATCTTGTCCGCAGATTTTGCGCGCTTAGGCGAAGAAGTCGATGCTGTATTGAAGGCGGGTGCCGACGTGGTCCACTTCGATGTGATGGACAATCATTTTGTCCCCAATCTAACCATTGGCCCAATGGTGTGTAAGGCGTTACGAGATTACGGCATTGAGGCTCCTATCGATGTGCACCTGATGGTAGAGCCAGTGGAGCGAATGATCGACGAGTTTGCCAATGCTGGCGCCTCGATTATCACTTTCCATCCCGAAGCTGCGACCCATGTCGACCGCTGCTTGCAGCAAATTCGCGATCATGGCTGCAAAGCGGGGCTCGTCTTTAATCCGGCAACACCTTTACACTATCTCGATTATGTCATGGACAAAGTCGATGTAGTCTTATTGATGTCAGTTAACCCGGGCTTCGGCGGGCAAAAGTTTATTCCCGCGACACTTGATAAGCTGCGCAAAGCGCGTCAGCGCATCGATGCCAGTGGTTTCGATATCCGCCTCGAAATCGACGGTGGTGTGAAGACGGAAAACATCGCCGAAATTGCCGCCGCAGGTGCTGATATGTTTGTTGCGGGGTCTGCCATTTTCAATCAAGCCGATTATGCCCAAGTCATTAACGACATGCGTGCCGAATTGGCCTCGGTCAATTAATTAACTTAAGTGAAGTAACGGAAATAATCATGAGTCAACCCATTGTATTAAGCGGCTGCCAGCCATCTGGACAACTCTCTATTGGTAACTATATTGGCGCTCTGCGTCAGTGGGTGCGCATGCAAGATACCCATGATTGCCGTTTTATGTTGGTTGATCTCCACGCCATTACCGTGCGCCAAGAACCAGAAAAATTACGCGAAGCAACGCTAGATGGCTTAGCGCTGTACATGGCATGCGGCCTTGATCCAGAGAAAAGCACTATCTTCGTACAGTCACATGTACCTGAGCATGCGCAGCTGGCCTGGATTTTGAACTGCTACACGCAAATGGGCGAGTTAAACCGTATGACGCAGTTTAAGGACAAGTCAGACCGTCATGCGCACAACATCAATGCTGGGCTATTTACCTATCCAGCTCTCATGGCCGCCGATATCTTGCTGTATCAAGCGAACCAAGTTCCTGTCGGTAACGATCAGAAGCAACACCTTGAGCTGGCAAGGGATGTGGCTACGCGTTTTAATAATATTTATGGTGATGTCTTTACCATCCCTGACCCGTTTATTCCTGAGGTCGGCGCACGGGTAATGAGCCTTCAAGATCCATTGAAAAAAATGTCGAAGTCGGATGACAATCCAAACAACTTTATTGGCCTGCTTGAAGAGCCGAAGAAAATCACCAAGAAACTAAAGCGTGCGGTGACGGACTCCGACGAGCAAGCACGCATCTATTTTGATGTAGAAGAAAAGCCTGGTGTCTCTAATCTCTTGTCGATTTTATCTGCTGCGACCGGCACGCCGATTGCCGATTTAGTGCCGGCCTATGAAGACAAAATGTATGGTCATTTGAAAACCGATACTGCCGAAGCAGTGGTAGCCATGCTTGAACCGATTCAACAGCGTTATCATGACTATCGCAACAACATGGACTTCCTCAATGAAGTCATGGCGAAGGGCGCTAATCAAGCTAGCGCGCATGCAGCGGAAACGTTACGTAAAGTTTATGACGTCATTGGCTTCGTCCCTCGTCCTGAATAGCACGCCTCTTTAGGTTCGTGAGCCGTGCTATGTTTTTAATGATCGATAACTATGACTCATTCACCCACAATGTTGTGCGTTACATGCGCGAGCTCGGGTGTACGGTTAAAGTTGCGCGAAACGATGAAATCACTCTGGCAGAAATACATGAACTGCAATTATCCGGCATCATTTTGTCGCCCGGCCCATGCACACCCAATGACGCCGGCATAACCTTGGCGGCTATTCGCGAATTTGCGGGTTTGGTGCCCTTGTTAGGTGTATGTTTGGGGCACCAAGCGATCGGTCAGGCATTCGGAGCTCAGGTCGTGCGCGCTCAACAAATCATGCACGGCAAAACGTCAACTATACGACATAACAACAGTGGCTTGATGCAGGGCCTGCCGGAAAGCTTCAAAGTAGCGCGCTATCACTCCTTAGTTCTAGCGCCCGAAAGTTTACCTGACGCCTTGATTGTTGATGCGTGGACGTCCGAGCAGCCCGAGGAGATCATGGCAATTCACCACCGTGACCTGCCGATTTGGGGGGTGCAATATCATCCTGAAGCCATCGAAACAGAATATGGTCATCAGGTTTTGCAAAACTTTGTGCAATTTTGCGGCGATTTCCAGCGTTAACTATTCATTGATCCTCGTACCCTATGCATAGTTATGCAGCATCCCCGCAAGCTTAACGCAACAAGCTGAAACGCCTGTTTTTTCTGCTCTGTAGCCACGACAAACGAGTTAATTTCTGCCATAATACGGCCACTCAAATCCCCGTATATGAATCCGAATGAGAGGAATTTATGGCAGAACACATGAAAGTTACCCGTGCTACCTTCGATGACGTAATGGTACCCAACTACAACCCAGCGAAAATGATCCCTGTGAAAGGTGAAGGTTCTCGTGTTTGGGACCAAGAAGGCAAAGAGTACATCGACTTTGCTGGTGGTATCGCCGTTAACTGTCTGGGTCATTGCCATCCAGCGATGGTGAACGCTTTGACCGAGCAAGGCAACAAACTGTGGCACTTGAGTAATGTGTTCACCAACGAGCCTGCTATCCGTCTAGCGAAAAAGCTTACCGATGCCACCTTTGCAGATCGCGTTTATTTCGCCAACTCAGGCGCCGAAGCCAACGAAGCTGCGCTGAAGCTGGCGCGTCGCTGGGCATTGGATAAGCATGGTGCCGAAAAGAACCAAATTATTGCCTTTACCAAAGGCTTCCACGGCCGTACTTTCTTCACCGTGACCGTTGGCGGACAGCCAGCTTACTCAGATGGTTTCGGACCTAAACCTGGTGCCATTGAGCACGTTGATTACAACGACTTGGCAGCGTTAGAAGCACAGATGTCAGAAAAAACCTGTGCGGTAATGATGGAACCTCTGCAAGGTGAAGGCGGCGTAATTAGTCCTGATGCAGAATTTGTAAAAGGCGTGCGCGAGCTTTGCGATAAGTACAACGCACTGTTGATTTTTGATGAAGTACAAACAGGCTTCGGCCGTACTGGCAGCCTATATGCTTATCAACAGTTAGGCGTGACTCCTGATATCTTAGCTTCAGCGAAGTCGCTAGGCGGTGGCTTCCCAATCGGCGCCATGCTAACGACTGCGGCCATTGCTGAACATCTTAAACCTGGCACGCATGGTAGTACCTATGGTGGTAACCCGTTGGCTTGTGCAGTCGCCGAAGCGGTTTTTGATGTGGTGCACACTGACGAAGTGTTGGCAGGCGTGAAAGCACGGGAAGAGCTTTTCAAAAGCAAATTAAATGAAATCAACGAGCGTTACGGTATTTTCCAAGATATCCGTGGTAAAGGCTTGTTGTTAGGCGCTGAATTGACAGAAGAATATGCCGGTAAGGCTCGTGACTTCCTCAATGCTGGCGCCGATGAAGGCGTGATGGTCTTGGTTGCGGGGCCAAACGTGGTGCGTTTCACGCCATCATTGATTATTCCTGAAGCGGACGTGTTAGAAGGTTTAGCGCGTTTTGAAAAAGCGATCGCGAAGATCGTCGGTTAAGTCCGCGGAGCCTTTATGTTAGTGGTACGTCCGATAACGCCGCAGGACTATGCGGCGCTCTACACCTGCGCAGTGGAGTCAGGCTACGGCTTTACTTCATTGCCAGTCGATGAAGGCTTGTTGAAACGCCGTATTGCGCGTGCACAAGAAGCCTTTGCTCGCGAGCACGTAAGTGAACCGGGTGAAGAAGGCTATTTGTTCGTCATGGAAGATACGGAGACGGGCGAAGTGGTTGGCTGCAGCGGTATTGAAGCTGCGGTCGGGTTAACTGAAGCTTTCTATCACTATCACTTGGGAAAGGTTGTTCATCACTCGAAAAGTCTCGATGTCTACAACGCACTCGAAACATTAACGCTGTGTAACGATTACACCGGTGTGAGTGAGTTGTGCACCTTGTTTTTGCGTGAGCCATTTCGAAAGAACCAAAATGGCCGCGTGCTCTCGCGTTTTCGTATGTTGTTTATGGCTGAGTTCCGCGAACGTTTCAGTCAATTTGCGATTGCAGAAATGCGCGGCGTGTCGAACGAAAATGGCGAGTCACCGTTTTGGAGTTGGCTTGAAAAGCACTTTTTCAACATGGACTTTAACCAAGCTGACTATCTTACGGGGATTGGTGAAAAGGCCTTTGTTGCTGAACTGATGCCAACCTTTCCACTCTATGTGAAGATGTTAGAGCCAGAAGCGCAGGCAGTGATTGGTAAGGTCCATGAAAATACGCGTCCAGCCCTGCGGATGCTTGAAAATGAAGGTTTTCGCTTCCGTGGTTACGTCGATATTTTTGATGCCGGTCCTACCGTTGAAGTTGAAGTTGCCAACATCAAGAGTGTGCGTGAGAGCCGCCGCATGAAGGTGCGCATTGATACGGTAGATAGTGCAAAGGCGACACGTTACATTGTCTGTAATACACGGGTGAGTGATTTCCGCGCCGCTCAAGCACGCGTCGAACTCGTCGACGATACCATTATTATGAGCCCTGAGACTGCCCAAGCCTTGCGCTTGAGCGAGGGCGATGCAGCGCGTTGCGTTGCACTCTAGTCATACAAGGAGCATAAGATGTCAGAACAGAATCTCTATATTGGTGGCCAATGGGTCGCTGGTGAAGGTGACGAATTTAAGTCGATTGATCCTGCCCGTAACGAAGAGGTCTGGAAAGGTCGCTGTGCGACGGAAGCACAAGTCGAAGCAGCCATCATGGCTGCGCGAGAAGCCTTTGTTGATTGGGCCGATCGTGAATTTGAAGAGCGCTTGGCAATTTGTAAAAAGTTCGCGGAGTTGCTGGAAGAAAACAAACAAGAATTCGCCAAGATCATTGCCGAAGAAACCGGTAAGCCGGTGTGGGAAACCTTAACCGAAGTGGGTGCCATGATCGGGAAAGTGGCGATATCTGAGCGCGCTTACCACGAACGCACGGGTACCGTTGAAAACCCAATGCCTGCTGGTAAAGCGTTTATTCGTCATAAGCCGCATGGTGTGGTCGCTGTTTACGGCCCTTACAACTTCCCTGGACACCTACCAAACGGTCACATTGTGCCTTCGTTATTGGCGGGTAACACAGTTGTGTTCAAACCAAGTGAAATGACGCCAAAAGTAGCTGAATTCACCGTGAAACTGTGGGAAAAAGCAGGCTTGCCGAAGGGCGCTATTAACCTTGTACAAGGTTTAGTAGAAACCGGCAAAGCACTTTCTGCACATCCACAAATTGATGGCTTGTTCTTCACTGGTTCTTCGACCACTGGACATTTATTGCACAAACAATTCGCCGGTCGCCCAGACAAAATCTTGGCACTGGAAATGGGTGGTAACAATCCATTGATCGTCAAAGATGTGAAAGATATCGATGGTGCTGTGCATGACATCGTGCAGTCGGCGTTTATTACCTCAGGTCAGCGCTGCACCTGTGCGCGCCGCTTGTTCATCGAGCGCAGCGAAAATGGCGATGCGATTCTTGAGCGCTTACTCGAAGTTACCAAGCAAATCGAAGTGGGTGACTACGAAGCAGATCCTCAGCCGTTCATGGGCGCAATGATTTCTGCGAAGGCTGCAAACGATATGGTCAAGGCGCAAAATGACTTGGCTGAAGCCGGTGCTAACGTATTGCTGCGTATGCAGCAGAAAGACCACAACTTAGGCTTTGTTACACCTGGTATTTTGGACGTCACCAATGTCGAAAAAATGCCTGACATCGAGCACTTCGGGCCGCTTTTGAAAGTGTATCGTTACACTGATTTCGATGCTGCTATCAAAGAAGCTAACAATACTAGTTTCGGCCTTTCGGCAGGTATTCTTTGTGACGAAGAAAGTACCTATCGCTACTTCTTCAAGCGTATCCGTGCCGGCATCGTGAACTGGAATAAGCCAATCACGGGCGCAAGTAGTGCTGCTCCATTTGGTGGCATCGGTGCTAGCGGTAACCATCGTGCGAGCGCTTACTATGCAGCAGACTACTGCGCATATCCTGTTGCTTCAGTAGAAGCAGAGCAGGTCACGATGCCAGAGAAAACCGCACCGGGCTTACACTTTAATAAGAGTGAGGGCTAACTGATGGCCGCAGCAATGCAAGCAAATGTTCAGTGGCAGAAGGACTTGGTTTTTACTGCTACGACTGGCTCAGGACAAACCGTCCACATGGATGGCAACAAGACTGAGGCAGCATCACCGATGGAGCTGGTGCTTGCAGCTGCGGGTGGCTGTTCTTCGGTCGATGTAGTTAGTATTTTGGAAAAAGCTCGTCAAGAAGTCACGGCCTGTCGTTGTGAAGTTCACGGTGAACGCGCCGATGCGGTACCAGCCGTGTTTACCAAGATTCATCTGCACTTTGTAGTAACTGGCCGTGACGTTGCCGAGAAGCATGTTGAGCGTGCGGTACAGTTGTCTGCTGAGAAATATTGCTCAGTCGCGAAGATGCTCGAGGCTTCGGTTACCTTGACGCATAGCTTTAGTATCGAACAAGCTGATTAAACTGCACGATGAATTATCGCCACAGCTATCATGCCGGTAACTTCGCCGACGTTATGAAACACGCCCTGCAATGGGCGTGTTTGTCGTATTTACAGCAGAAAGACAAACCTTTTTGGTTGCTTGATACCCATGCAGGTATCGGCATGTATGACTTGCTGGGCGAGCAAGCCAGCAAAACCGGTGAGTGGCAAGCGGGTATAGCTAAGGTGTTAGCAGCCCCTAACCCACCGGACGAGCTCGCGGGATATCTTGCAGCAGTAAGACAGCTCAATCCAGACCAAGCGTTGCGTTGGTACCTAGGCTCACCCTATCTCGCGGCATTGCAGTTGCGCGCGCAAGATGCGCTGACGTTATGTGAATTGCACCCTGCAGATGCACAAGAACTCAGCGAGAATGTCGCCAATGACTTTCCGCACAATGGGACGATACACGTTGAAGCTGGCCGTAATGGTTATGCAGCGCTAAAAGCATTAACACCACCCCCGATAAAGCGCGGCATGGTGTTGATTGACCCGCCATTTGAGCAACGCGACGAATTTGCTCAAGTAGTGCAAGCGCTGCACGAAGGAACGAAGCGTTGGGCGAATGGCAGCTATGTGGTGTGGTACCCGATAAAAGACCCAGTAGCGGTGAGTGAGTTTCAGCAGCGAGTTGCCGACCTGACTACGGTGAGTAAAGTGTATTGCACCGATATGCTCGTGCGCACTGCGCAAGACCCAAGCAAAATGAATGGCTGCGGGATGTTGTTTGTGAATCCACCTTATGGGGTGGTGCAGCAAATGGCGACCATTATGGACTTTATTACGCCATTGTTAGCTCAGGACCAAGGGGCCGAATGGCAGGGCAGTTGGCTGCTCGAGGGTTAGCTTTTCAGCCAGCCAGGTTTGCCGCCGTGCTGCTTGGCAAACATCATTTCTTCAATGAGCGGCGCTAGAATCAACTCCATCGCAAAAACCATTTTGCCGCCCGGCACAACCAAGGTGTTCATGCGCGACATAAACGAACCGTCGATCATCTGCAGGTAATATGGGAAGTTGACGTTGCGCATACCGCGAAAGCGAATGACCACAAAGCTCTCGTCCAGTGATGGAATATCTTTGGCGCTAAAAGGGTTGGACGTATCTACCGTTGGGACGCGCTGAAAGTTAATATGCGTTCGCGAAAACTGTGGCACGATATGGTGGATGTAATCTTCCATACTGCGCACAATACTCTGTGTCACGGCTTCGCGGCTGTGTCCACGCTCGGCCGTATCGCGCAGAAGCTTTTGAATCCACTCCAAGTTAACGATGGGTACCATGCCGATAAGCAAATCGACATACTTCGCTACATCGTACTCGGTGGTTTTCACGCCACCATGCAACCCCTCGTAGAACAACAGATCGGTATCGTCCTGCAGCGCTTCCCAAGGAGTAAAAGTGCCAGGCATCTGATGGTAAGGCACGGCATCGTCGAAGCTATGCAGGTAACGGCGGACCTCACCATTGCCGCAGTCCCCATATTCTCGGAAGAGTGCTTCGAGGCGATCAAAATCATTGGCCTCAGGCCCGAAATAACTGATGTGTCGGCCCTGCTCTTGTGCTTTACGAATAGCGACATCCATTTCCGGGCGTGAATAACGATGAAAGCTGTCGCCTTCAACGCACGCTGCATTGATATGCTGAGAGCGGAAAATATGGCGTAAGGCCTGACTGGTGGTGGTAGTACCCGCACCGGAAGAGCCTGTAACCGCAATGATTGGATGTTTGACCGACATAGTGACTCCGTAAAAGTAGAATGATTGTTATACGGGGTCAGGCGACTGGGGTCAAGTTAGCCTATATATGCACACTATGGCGAAGCAATTAATAATGCGGCGGGACTTCGTCGGCTGGGTCGTTCCCTTGCTGGTCATCGTTACGTTCTTGTAATTGCTGGAGTCGTTGGCCCAAGAGTTTCATCTTTTGTTCCAAGCGCTGCAGTTGGTCAGATTGTTGGATCACCAGCTGATTGAGTGTCTCGATAGTATCATCTTGAAATGCCAAGCGACTCTCAAGGTCAGCAAGTTGTGTGAGTATTGTGTCAGAGTGTTGCTCAGGCATAGGCAAAGGCCCCTGTTTATGTGTAGTATAGGAATGCAACGCATTAGACCTTGTTAATAGCAAGAATTCAATCTTGGAGTAGAAAGGAATGAGTTATTTAAAGAAAACCTTTGCGGTCAGCCTTGTCGCTCTCGCAATTACTGGGTGTACACAAGAGAAGCAAGAAGCGTATCCGGTAAGTGAGCAAGCTCCGACCGAAGAGCAAGCGAAAATGGCTTACGCATTAGGTGCATCAGTTGGGACTTTTGTCGGTAATAATCTCGACGAGCAAGACAAAATGGAAATGGTGCTTGACCGTAACTTGGTCATTGCTGGTTTTGTTGACTCGCTGAAAGACAAGTCAAAGCTGACTGAAGAAGAAACGGAGCAACTGCTGACAGCAATGCAGCAGCAGTATACCGAAACCAAAACTGCAACTTTGGGTGCTGAATCTCAAGCTGAAGGCGACGCTTATCGCGCTGAAAACGAGAAGAAAGAAGGCGTCATGGTCACTGAGTCTGGCTTGCAATATGAGATCCTGACTGAAGGTGAAGACGGCGGTAAACAGCCTGCAGCCGACGATATTGTTGAAGTTCATTACGAAGGTACCTTGGTTGACGGTACGGTATTCGACAGCTCAATTGAGCGTGGTGAACCAGCAGTATTCCCGCTGAATCGTGTGATTCCAGGTTGGACTGAAGGCGTTCAATTAATGAGTGTTGGTGACAAGTACCGCTTTGTGATTCCGCCTGAATTGGCTTACGGTGATCGTGAAGTAGGTGGTGGTACGATTCCGCCGAAATCGACGCTTATCTTTGAAGTTGAGTTGATTGACGTAAAAGATAAACCAGAAGCACCAAAAGCAGACGTTGAAGTTGAAGCTGAAGGTGAGGGCGGCGCGTAAGTCGACCTGAATTAGCATAGCAAAACGCCGCTCATTTGAGCGGCGTTTTTTGTTTTAAAGTATTCAGTTTAGAGTAAACGGTGTTGCTCCAGCGCATGCAGCAAACGGTCTTCGAAACCCATCCGCAATTCTAAGGCCTCGCCCAGAGAAGAAAGATCCTGGTCAAAGCCATTGAGGTGATTATCGTCATCCAAATCGCCGTAACTATCGTTAAAGTCTAAGGCGATTTCAGTGGTATCGCTGATCAGGGGGAAGACTTCCTCGGCAAGTTCTTGGGTTGCCTGCGGCGCATCTTGGCAGTTCGAAATGATTTGTTCGTAGATCTCAAAGTGGCCGGCTGACACATAATCCATGAGTAAGCCACAAAAACTGCGAATATCTGGTAGTGCCGGGAGGGCATGGTTATCGCGCTCATAAGGCGGCAACCCAGCGAGTTTAAAATACTCAATCAATAGGGCTTGGCGTTCATGTAACCAAGTATCGACTGCTTTATGGGCACCACCCCAGCGTTGTTTGGCTTCCTGTTGTCGCTTTAGCATGGTTTACTCCCAGTTTTTATGCTTACCGTCAATCTACCGATGATGTTAAGCTTACGTCAATAGTTTTTACTTTACCGATAAATGGCTGTTATGACAAAACCTTATCAACGCCCCTCAGCAGATGAACCGGCTTGGTGGTTTATTTGTTCAGCAGGCGAACTCACATTAGATGACAAAGACTTACCTCCGCATGGGCGTCTGCAAGACCTGCCTATGCCCGAGCTCGATGACTATCAAGTGGTATGGCTCGGCGAGTTGCGTGAACGCAGTTGTTACCTCGTCGTTGCCGATCTGAATGATGATGCTTTTAGTGCGTTAGGTGAATTCAAGTCTCTGCGCCCGTTGGTCGCTGCCAACGATGAAGAAATGTTCATGATGGCGTCGCGAGCTAAACAAGTGACCGAGTTTCTAACTACACATCGTTACTGTGGCCGTTGTGGTACCCGCATGCAGGCAGTTGACTGGGAACTAGCGATGCAATGCAACGCTTGTCAGCATCGTTGCTACCCGCGGATTTCGCCGTGCATTATTGTAGCTATTCGTAAAGGTGACAAGATATTACTGGCGCGCGGCGAGCGGCATCGTCCAGGCCTCTACTCGGTGCTGGCGGGCTTTGTGGAAGCCGGAGAAAGCTTAGAGCAAACACTCGCGCGCGAAGTGATGGAAGAAGCTGGGATTGAAGTGAAAAATCTACAGTATGTTTGTAGTCAACCCTGGCCATTCCCCAATTCGCTGATGATGGGTTTCACTGCAGAGTGGGCTGCTGGCGACTTGCACTTCGACCCGTTCGAGCTCGAAGACGGCGCTTGGTATAGCTTTGCAGAGCTGCCAGATATTCCATTACCCGGCACTATCGCAAATAAGTTGATCCAAGCCGTAAAAGCGCAAATAGATCGAGAATCCTCTGCGTGAGGCTGGTAGAATACGGCCTTTATTTTATGAGTCGCACCGCAAGATAGGTAACCTAACGCTATGAGCACTTTGCAAAACGATCTGTATTTACGCGCCCTGTTACGTGAGCCAACTGAACGCACGCCTATTTGGATGATGCGTCAAGCAGGTCGCTATTTACCAGAGTATCGTGAAGTACGGAAGCAAGCGGGCGACTTCATGGCACTTTGTAAGAATGCGGAACTGGCCTGCGAGGTAACCCTCCAGCCGCTCCGTCGTTTTCCGTTGGACGCTGCGATTCTGTTTTCAGATATCTTAACCATCCCCGATGCCATGGGCTTAGGTTTGTACTTTGAAGCTGGCGAGGGCCCTAAGTTTGAACGCCCTGTGCGTGACTTAGCGGCGATTAGTAAACTCGGCGTGCCAGATCCTGAGCAAGAGCTTGGTTATGTGATGAATGCGGTGCGCACGATTCGTCGTGAACTTAATGGAAAAGTACCGCTTATTGGCTTTTCTGGGAGCCCGTGGACCTTAGCAACCTACATGGTGGAAGGTGGCAGTACTAAGAACTTCAGCCAAGTCAAAAAGTTGATGTTCGCTGAACCACAAGCCATGCATATGTTACTCGATAAGTTGGCCCAGTCGGTCACCAGTTACCTGAACGCGCAAATCGCGGCAGGTGCACAAGCGGTGATGATTTTTGATACCTGGGGTGGCGTGCTGAGTCCTCGAGACTATCGCGAATTCTCGTTGCGTTACATGCAGCAAATTGTTCAAGGCTTAACGCGAGAGGCGGACGGTCGCCGCGTGCCAGTCACCCTGTTTACCAAAAACGGCGGTGCTTGGTTACCTGAGATGGCGGCAACGGGTGCCGATGCTCTCGGTGTCGATTGGACGACCGACTTGGGTACAGCGCGTGCATTGGTGCAGGATAAAGTTGCACTGCAGGGCAATATGGACCCAAGTATGTTGTATGCATCTCCTGCACGCATCGAAGAAGAGGTAGCAACCATTTTGGCCAGTTATGGGCAAGGACACGGCCATGTGTTCAACCTCGGTCACGGTATCCATCCGGAAGTCGATCCAGACCATGCCGCTGCATTTATTGAAGCAGTACATAAGCTTAGCCCTGCCTATCATCGCTGATTTGCGATAGACCTCTGGTATTCGGCGGTAAGCGGAGCTGCCGCCGATGATCTGCACGTTACAATAACGCCATACTCTACAAAGAGCGTTGTTTGCTATTTGCTGTTCGCTATTTGTTTTAAACCAACAGCAAACAGCTAGCAGCAAAGAGCGCTTTTTCCTGAAGCATTCGCACCTCGAGGAGTTGTTGGCGGTGGCAAAACTTTTTAATCCCATTTCATTGGTGGTTCTTTTATTGGTCGCAGCTGCGGCTTATTTCAGCTTTATTCACGAACCTAAGGTTGAAGAACAGCGACAGCAACAGGCCGTTCCGGTCAAGGTGACCGAAGCCGCGGTGCAACCCTTTCGCGATATTATCGAAGCGTTAGGCACCGCGCAGGCCAATGAGTCTGTGGTTATTACTGCACAAACCCAAGATAAAGTGATTGCCGTGCATTTTAATGATGGTCAAACCGTGCAAGCGGGAGACCTATTAGTCGAGCTAGATGCGCGTGAAGAGTTGGCGCGCGTGCAAGAACTGAAGTTTCGCTTAGCGGAAGCCAATCGTCAGTACCAACGCTTACAGGATCTGCGGAAGCAAAACGCGGCATCAGCACAGCAAGTTGAAACTCAAGACGTGATCGTAAAAGAAATCGTGGCGCAGCTCGAGGTGGCGGAAGCACAACTGGCACAGAAGCAAATCTCTGCGCCTTTTGATGGCCGTCTAGGTATTCGCCAAATAAGTGTCGGCTCGTTGGTTAGCCCAGGCCAACAAATTACTACGCTTGACGATATTACGCCGATTAAACTTGATTTCAGTGTCCCAGAGCTATTTTTTGCAAGTCTTGCGGTAGGTCAGCAAGTAACCGCGCGCAGCGGCGCTTATCCAGACCGCGACTTCACTGGTACGATTCGCAGTATCGATTCACGTGTGGATCCGCTTACCCGCTCCATCATGGTGCGCGCCGAGGTTCCCAACAACGAAGGCCTTCTGCGCCCTGGTATGTTGTTGCGCGTGCAACTCTTGCGCAGTGTTGATTCGGTGCTGCAATTGCCTGAACGCGCCGTTGTTCCGCTCGATACTCGGCATTTTGTTTATGTCGTTGGCGACGATAATATTGCCAAGGAACGCCAAATCACGATTGGCCGCCGTAAGCCTGGCATCGTTGAGGTGATTTCCGGAATTGAACCGGGTGAACGCGTTGTCTCTGACGGCTTAGTTCGCATGCGCGATGGAATCGCTGTCACCATCAAGGAGGACTAACGATGTTACTCTCTGATGTTTCAGTCAAGCGCCCGGTTTTTGCCACGGTCGTTAATATCCTCCTTATTGTGTTTGGTATCGTCTGTTTTACCATGCTGCCGTTGCGTGAGTATCCAGACATCGATCCGCCGGTGGTCTCTATTGATACGAGTTACCCGGGCGCGTCAGCAGAAATCGTTGAAACGCAAATTACGCAGCTGATCGAAGACCGTATCAGCGGCATCGAAGGGATTAAAAATATCAGTTCGAGCAGTCGCAATGGACGCTCGCGGATCACCATCGAATTTACCCTGAATCGCGACGTAGATGCGGCGGCGAACGATGTCCGCGACCGTGTGTCGCGAGTGGTGGATAACCTTCCAGAACAAGTCGACCCGCCAGAAGTATCCAAAGCCAATTCTGACGAATCAACGGTTGTTTGGTACAACCTTCGCAGTGAAAACCTAAGTATTCTTGAGCTTACCGACTATGCCGACCGCTATATCGTTGAACGCTTGTCAGTGGTGGACGGTGTTGCGCGCGTGAACTTAGGTGGTGAACGTCGTTATGCAATGCGTATTTGGTTAGACCGCGAGGCGATGGCAGCGCGAGGCATTACCGTCAGCGACATTGAAAGTCGTTTGCGCGCGGAGAACGTCGAGCTGCCGGCCGGCGAGGTCGAGTCGGTTGACCGCGAGTTTAGTGTGCGTGTCGCACGAACCTATTTGACGCCAGAACAGTTTAACCTACTGACGATCACGCGCGGTGATAGTGGCCAATTAGTGCGACTTGGTGAGGTTGCGCGGATTGAGATGGGCTCGGAGGATGATAAAACCGAGTTCCGCGGCAATGGCATCAACATGATCGGTATTGGCGTGATTAAACAATCCAAAGCCAATACACTCGAAGTTGTCGAAAACGTCCGTCGTGAAATCGATAACATTGCCAAGACCCTACCGGAGTCGATGGTGATGGTCCCCAGCTACGATTCCTCGATTTTCATTAAAGGCTCCATCGACGAGGTTTATAACACCCTTGGTATTGCGATGGGCCTAGTGGTGGTGGTGATTTACCTGTTCTTAGGTAATGTTCGTGCCACGCTGATACCAGCGCTGACGGTTCCAGTAGCTATTATCGCCTCGTATATTGCGCTCTTTGCCATGGGCTTCTCGGTGAACCTGTTAACACTACTTGCGCTGGTGTTAGCGATTGGTTTGGTGGTGGACGACTCTATTGTTGTGTTGGAGAACATCTATCGGCGCGTAGAGTCCGGTGAGCCACCATTGCTCGCTGCCTATCGAGGTGCGCGAGAAGTCGGCTTTGCCGTTGTAGCGACCACCTTAGTTTTGATTTCAGTGTTCGTACCGCTTGCATTCTTAGAAGGAAACATCGGCCAGCTGTTTACCGAATTCGCCTTAGCTATCGCGGCAGCGGTGCTTTGTTCAAGTATTGCAGCACTGACCTTATCGCCAATGTTGAGCTCAAAAATCCTGCGTCGCCGCGAGCGCACGAGTCGCTTCGGTAAGGCCGTAGATGGCTTCTTCAATTGGGTTGAGAGCGGTTATGCGCGCGTGCTTAATCGCACTTTGGCTTATCCGTGGTTAGCGATTGTGCTGGTGGTGTTTGCGAGTGTCGTTTCCTACAACATGTTGAAGCTCGTTCCGCAAGAGTTTGTTCCACCGGAAGACCGCGGTACCTTCTTCGTGATGGTGCGCAGTGCGGAGGGTGCTAGCTTTGAGTCCAACGCCGAACATATGCGTGAGATTGAAGCGCTATTATTACCCTACTTGGACGAAGGAAAAATCGACCGCTTGTTGGTCCGCTCACCGGGTTGGGGCAATTCGGCCGGTATTGCGATTGTTGGTGCGGTCCCATTTGAAGAGCGTGACTGGAGCACTTTCGAGTTGATGGATGACGTCAGCCAAAAGCTCAATCAGGTCGCAGGTGTTCGCGGTTTTGCCTTTATGCGTAGCGGCATCTCTGGCGGCAATGGTCGCCCAGTGCAGTTCGTTTTGCAGGGCAATACCTACGAGCAACTGGCTGCTTACCGTGACATCGTGATTGAAGAGGCGGCGAAAAATCCAAACTTACTCGAACTGGACAGTGATTTTAAACAAACACTACCGCAGTTGCTGATTAAAATTGATCAAACCAGAGCGGCTGACCTAGGGGTCTCAGTGGGTGACATTGGGCGCACATTGGAGACCATGCTAGGCGAGCGACGGGTGACCACTTATCTCGACCGTGGCGAAGAGTATGACGTAATTCTCGAAGGCGAGCGCTCAGACTACCGTGATCCGTCAGCGATCGATCAAATATACGTTCGTTCGGATGCGACAGGGCAGCTGATCCCGCTATCAAACTTAGTGACGGTAGAAGAGCGGGCCACCTCTGGCGAACTGAATCGCTACAACCGTATGCGCAGTATTACCATTGAAGCCAACTTAGCTGAGGGTTATTCCCTAGGGGATGCGCTGGCGTATCTTGAAAACATTGTGCAGGAGAAATTACCTGACGATGTATCGATTGACTACAAAGGTGAATCGCAACTTTATCAAGAAAGCGGCAGCTCGGTCATTTTTGTATTTGTTCTTGCCTTGGTCGTTGCTTACCTTGTATTAGCTGCACAGTTTGAAAGCTTTATTCACCCCTTGGTGATTATGCTGATGGTGCCAGTAGCGATTCTTGGCGCTGCCGTGGGCCTTTACTTCACCGATCTGACGCTTAATATCTATAGCCAGATTGGTATTGTTATGCTCATCGGCTTGGCGGCGAAGAACGGTATCTTGATTGTCGAATTCGCCAACCAGCTGCGTGATGCGGGTTATGGTTTCGATGAAGCCGTAGTACGTGCATCGCAACAACGCCTGCGGCCGATTGTTATGACTGCGTTTACCACGTTGATGAGTGCCGTGCCGCTTATTCTAGGCAGTGGTCCAGGAGCCGAGAGCCGTATGGTCATTGGTACGGTGATCTTCTGTGGTGTCGCTTTATCGGCTTTCTTGACCATCTTTGTCATTCCTGCGCTGTATTCGGTGTTGGCGCGCAAGACGACTTCGCCAATGGCGTTAACCCACGAATTAACCGAGCTTGAGCAGCGCTATCCACACCATAAAGGTGAGATAAACGGCTAGTGCTTTAATCAATATGCCATGTTTCGCCGGCTTGCATGGGCAAGCCTGCGATAACATTACGCGCTGCGAGTGGATGATTGGTAAAGATGCCGTCAACGCCGAGTGCATGTAGATCGCGCATATCTTCGGGCTCATCTACGGTGAAGACAAACACCTGCAAGCCACGGTCGTGGGCGTCTGCGACAAACTCTGCGGTGACAAAGTCGACGTCAATATGCACCGACCACGCGTGCAATTGTGAGGCAAAGGCAGCGTAATCCAGTGGGCAAGATGTGGTGAGTGCGCCAATACGTTGCTCTGGATGATCTTCTTTGAGTTGGCGAAGCCAGTGGTGATTGAAGCTTGAAACGACCAGTTGCTCTGCTTGGAAGTTGCTGTATTGCACCGCATGGCGTAAGTGCCGAGTTAAGCCTCGCTTAATATCGGCGCCCTTAAGTTCGATATTCACCAGACAACGTCCAGCGATAAATTCGAGTGCCTCGGTCAGGGTAGGAACGGGCTGTTGGCCGAAGACCTTCAGTTTGCGCACTTGCTCAAGGGTTAAGTCTTGTAAACGACCTGGGTGCGCTGTGAGACGTGCCAAATAACGGTCATGAAAGACAATCCATTCGTCTTGTAACGGATAAACGTCTAACTCGATACCGTCAGCACCGGCATCAAGAGCGCGGCCAAAGGCGGTCAGGGTATTCTCTGGCGCCTCAAAGCTAGCTCCGCGGTGCGCGAGGACTAACATAGCTTAGTCGTCGCGCTCGCCAAGGATGTCGCCCATGCGCGTGACACTGCCTGCCTCGAGGTCATCAGCGAAGTCAATGACATCTTCAGGGAAAGTTAATACCACGGTCGAACCGAGCTTGAAGTGACCCATTTCTTCGCCTTTGCTTAACCGAATCGCTTGGTCGCCACTGGCAGGGTATTCCCAACTGTGTACATGCTTTCCGGTTGGCGGAGTGACCGTACCGGCCCACACCGTGCCGATGCTAGCAACAATGGTCGCGCCCACTAAAACCATTGCGAACTTACCGAACTCGCCGTCAAAAATAGCGACCACTCGTTCGTTACGAGCGAACAGATTCGGCACATTTGCCGCAGTTAGTGGGTTGACTGAGAACAAGTCACCTGGCACATAGACCATTTTGCGCAACACGCCGTCACAAGGCATGTGAATACGGTGATAATCCTTTGGCGCTAAATAAATGGTGGCGAATTTACCGTTTTTAAAAGCATGGGCGTCACGAGGGTCGCCACCGAGCAATTCAGTCAGGCTATAGTCGTGCCCTTTCGCCTGAAAAATGCGGCCATCTTCAATCGCACCGAGTTGGCTTACAGCACCATCAACGGGCTGAGCAAACTGCTCCGCTGTCGCTTTCAATGGGCGCAGCTCGGGCTTTAGATGACGAGTAAAAAAGTCATTAAAGGTCTTGTAGGCTTTTGGACTCTCATGCACGGCTTCGCTCATATCAATTTTATAGGTGCGAATAAACCAGCGGATAAAGAGTTGTGTAAACCAACCAGCACGCGCGGCAGCTAGCTTACCTACTAAGCGCGATAACGCATGCTTTGGCGTCATGTATTGCGCTTTAATTTTTACGTCGTCCCAACTCACTTTTTACTACCTCGTGGTATTGCTCGTGATGGCTTGGTACTTGCCATCGATTCGATAATCTTGTGGAAATTGTACAACCGAAGCGGGTGTAATTCACCTGTTTCCGCTGCTTCTTGCAATGCACAACCGGGATCTTGCGGCTGGTGTTTACAATCGCGAAATTTGCAGCGCCCTAAAAACGGACGGAAGTCGATAAAACACCAAGCAACGCGACTCTCGTCAAGGTGCCACAAAGCGAACTCGCGAATACCGGGGGAGTCAATCAGAAATCCCCCTTGGGGCAAGGCATAGCGCGTCGCCACAGTCGTGGTGTGCTGACCCAACCCCGAGTTAGTGGAGATAGCTCCTACATCGGCGTCGATTTCAGGCAATAATGCATTCACTAAGGACGATTTGCCAACGCCCGATTGGCCTACCACGATTGACACTCGATCTTGCAAAAGTGTCTGAATGGTATCGAGGCCACCTTGAGTTTTGGCGCTAACGCGGACTACTTGATAACCAATCGCTTCATACATTTGCAATGCTTGCTCGATCTCAGCTTGCAGTTCTGTGGTTTGTTCTGGCAACAAATCAGCTTTATTGAGAACAATGATTGGGGTGATATCGATGTCTTCGCAGGCGACTAAATAGCGGTCGATGATCTGTGACGAGAATGCTGGCAGTACACTCGAAATAATAAAAATCTGGTCAATATTGGCCGCAACGGGCTTAAGACCATCGTAATAATCGGGGCGACTTAGCAATGACTTGCGCTCTTGCACCGCTTCGATGACACCCTGCTCACCTGTCTCGGCCTGGCTACCAGCTTGAGCGCTAAAGCGCCGCCATACGACTTCATCACCACAGACTAAACTCTCAATACTACGGCGAATATGGCAACGGAATTGCTCAGCATTGCCTTCAGCGGCAACAATGGCGTGTTGACCAAAACGGCTGACAATGACGCCTGGCTCGGCAGTGCCTAAGCTGGCATCATCGAGCTCCTGGGTGAGCTCAACTTGTTGCAGACGCTTTTGCTGATTGGCGCGCATGCGTCGCAGTTGGCCTTTATTTAATTTCCGGTGTTTTCCCACAAGGCTCCTGTCTTGCTTGCGACTTATAACATGTCGTGATCATACAATATTCTTGCCGATAACGCCTGAACTGTTGTGTAAAATCGTATTCTTTCGCACAATAGGTGCCGTATTTCTTCGTTATTAGGAAAGTTCATGGCCGCAACAGCAGACCGTTTAATTTGGATTGACCTCGAAATGACAGGACTCGTTCCTGAAGAAGATGTCATCATCGAAATCGCTACCATTGTTACCGATCAGCAACTGCGCGTGCTTGCGGAAGGCCCAGTGATCGCCGTGCATCAGAGTAATGACACGCTGGCCAAAATGGACGACTGGAATACCCGCACCCACACCGCGTCTGGCTTGGTCGAGCGGGTCCAACAAAGCCGCTATGACAGTGCTGCGGCCGAGCAAATCACCTTAGACTTCCTGCAGCAATGGTGTACACCAGGTAGTTCACCGATGTGTGGTAACAGCATTTGCCAAGACCGGCGTTTTTTGGCCCGTTACATGCCAAAACTCGAGGCGTTCTTTCACTACCGTAACCTTGATGTAAGTACCGTCAAACAACTCGCCAAATACTGGGCCCCTGAAGTCGCAGCAGGTGTTAAAAAGCAAGGAAGTCATACAGCCCTTGCCGATATTCGTGAGTCAATCGACGAATTAGAGCACTATCGTGCACACTTTTTCGACATTCAGTCGCAATAAGCTGAAAAAGCGGTTGCAAAGCCTGCTGAATTCAGTAAAATTCGCCTCCGTTATCGCAATTGCATAGCTATTGCGACTAACCTGAAGTGACGCGGGAATAGCTCAGCTGGTAGAGCACAACCTTGCCAAGGTTGGGGTCGCGAGTTCGAATCTCGTTTCCCGCTCCAAACTTCACTTCAAGCACCATCCTATATGCGGGAATAGCTCAGCTGGTAGAGCACAACCTTGCCAAGGTTGGGGTCGCGAGTTCGAATCTCGTTTCCCGCTCCAAATTTTAGAATCCCTCAAGCTTATCAACAATGCTCGCTACGCCGTGGCGGATTGGATCTACGCAGGGTAGACCGAATTCACTTTCAACTTTTCGACAGTAGGTTTTCGCTTCTTCGTCACTCACTGCTGACGTATTTACCGCAATACCAACGACCTTGGCATTAGGGTTGGTTACGCGTGCCATTTGTTCGTTTAAGGCAATGGTTTCGGCTAAAGACGGCAACGGACGATTATCAATGGCGCGCATGCTAGTGCGGCCTAAAGCGTGGCAGACCACCAATGCATCAGCTTGCGCACCGTGCAGTAAGCCTAGACTGACACCGGCAAAGGCGGGATGAAAGAGTGACCCCTGACCTTCGATAATATCCCAGTGCTCTGCTGCATTGGCAGGCGCAAGTTCTTCAATGGCACCAGCAATGAAATCAGCCACGACACAATCCACTGCGATGCCTTCGCCGGCAACCAGAATACCGCTTTGTCCAGTTGCCCGGAAAGTGACAGACATGCCGCGTTGCTGCATCTCACGGGTAAGGCTCAGGCTGGTATACATCTTACCGACTGAGCAGTCAGTACCGACGGTCAGTAGACGCTTACCGTCACGGCGGTAGCCTTTGCCAGTTTTCAGGCGCTTCGTTGGGTGGCGAATATCAAGCAGGCGCACGTTTTTACGCTGCGCTGCGGCGACCAGCTCTTCATAAGCATTCAAGCGGTCATGTAAGCCACTGATAATATCAAGGCCTGCCTCGATGGCTTCGTGAATCATCGGTAGCCATTGGTCGTCGAGATGACCGCCACTATTAGCAAAACCAAGAACTAAACTCTTTGCCCCCGCAGCAATCCCTTCGGCAATGGTCATGGCAGGTAGACCGGTGCTCACGGTGCAACCTGGTGAACGAACCTCGCCAAGGCACTTTTCTGGACTCCAATCCGCCGCACTTTTGGCCATCTTAATGCTGAGCGGATCAGTGGCGTGACCGATGAAAAGTAAGTAAGGGGTTTTGAGTTCTAACATGCTGCGCTCCAGTCAAATAGCTTGCTGACTAGATTAATGAAATAGCCTAGTTTGACGAATGAAAGCTTGTCGTATAGGTATAACCTTTAGTTATGCCTTTTCAGCGATGCACGCGCGCACGACCTGCAAGAATTGTTGGGAAAGCTTGCTGAGCGGTCGGCTGGTAAGATGTAGGGCACGCACAGGCACCTCTAACGTTGGCTCTATTCGTGCCACGCCGAGCGCCGGATCTGGATTGCCCTGCGCGGTTAGGTCATCGAGTGGGCATACACCAAGCCCTTTCGCCACGAGTCGCGCAGCGACGTAGTAGGTGTCTACTTGTACCTGACTTTGCGGGTGAATGCCAAGACCCTGTAGTTGTTGCCAAAGTAACTGACCCACGGGCCCACTATCACCGATCCCAATCAACGGATGCTGCGCAATTTCAGCAAGTGCCACGGTACCGGGTTGGTGCGCGAGCAGGGCGCGTGGGTAGACCAACACGATTGAGGTTTCTGCAATATCATGCGCGACCACGCCAGGATAATTTGGCGCTGCGAATAACAGCGCGAATTCGCATTGGCGCTCAACCAAGGCCTGCATCGCCTCATCGTTGTGAATCGTTTGCACGCGAAAACCAACGTTGGGGTAACGGTCATTGAAACGCGCGATCGCTTGCGGAATTACATCAAAACCAAGTGCTGGAGTAATCGCAACATCGATCATCCCTTCGTCATGGCGTTGTAGGTTGTCGGCTAAGGTTTTAACGCTGTGCAGTTGCCGATACAGGTGCTCAATTTCTGGGAACAACGCCTGCGCCTCGGCCGTAGGAATGAGTTTATTTTTATCGCGGGTAAAGAGTGCAAAGCCGAGTTGCTGCTCCGCGTGGGCGAGGCTTTTCGATACCGCTGGCTGCGAAATATGCAAGATTTGGGCTGCTTGAGTGACCGAGCCCGTGGTATAAATGGCATGGAAAACTTCGATGTGACGTAAACGCATCGGTAACCTTAATGGGTAAACACTACAGTGCAGACGATGACCTTAGATAAGCTCTATTCTTGCACTCCATTGCCATTGCGACAAGTACTAAACCGACGAGGATAACTTTGCTTTATATCGCCCATGGATTTGTCATAGAACAGCTTGCCAAGACGTTGACGCAGTGGTTAACGGCCGCTGAGCGCACACAGGCGCAAAGCTATACCAGTCAAGCTCGGCAAGTGCAGTACCAAGTCGGCCGTGGGCTCTTGCGGTGGTTAGTTTGCCGAGTGAATGATGTAGCGCCGGATGCGGTGGTAATCAGTCGCCAGAGTAATGGGGCTCCGTGTCTAACTATTGCGAACGTAGAGGTTGCCTGCTCGATTAGTCACAAAACCGATGCGGTCATGGTTGCGTTCGGTGATGTTGAAGCTTTGGGGGTTGATATTGAACTGATGCAGCCCCGCAAACGCCAAGCGGAGCTCGTCAACGAGTTCAGTGACGGCTTTATGCAGCATGTTAAGGTTGAAGATTTAAAGACGTTTTATCAGCGTTGGACGTTGGCTGAAGCAGTGACAAAGGCACAACAGGGAAAGCTATTAGCGACGCTACGCGAAGCTTTTGGAAGCTATGCAGAAAGTGGTTTGTTTCATACTGAACAGCAACACATGTTGTGTTGTTACAGCGTATCGCCAACGGCAGCACAGTGGTGGCGAGTGACCACCACTGCAACACAAACATTAGCGTCAGAGCTAGTCCTCGAAACGAACTAAGTCAGCTTTGAGTGCGGCGCCTGCAATAAACGTACCTGCACCGCATTGATACTCGGTGCTACTGGCGAATTCATTGTGGTCGTAATTAGATTTGATGTTCGCTACAGCGTCATAACCACCTTTTTGTGCGGCATCTTGCAATACTTTCAGCGCTGATAACATCACCCAACGACACGCTTCTTCGTCGCTCTTATTGAAGGCGTTAGTTTTGCGGCTGGTGGTAACCTCTTTACTTGATTTTACTGCCGGGTGAGGCTGCCCAGCGAAGAAAATTGGCACGTCCAATAGCGCTTTTTTAGCGTCTTCAGAAGCAAGTAATTCATCCAACGGCAAAGTTAGAATATCTTCGCGAGCCTGCGCCGGTTGGATAAATACAATAGTTATAAGCAGTGCAAAAACGAGCTTGAGCTTCATATGAATTCCTTTTAATTTTTTTAGTTCCAAAAAGACATGCTGTCTTGAATTAATCCCAACGCTTAAAAACAAGCGAGGTGTTGATACCGCCAAAGGCAAAATTATTGCTCATAATATAGTCAGTATCCAATTTTTTAGTCGTGCCGACAATATAGTCAAGCTCACCACACTCTGCGTCGATGTTGTTCAGGTTTACGGTTGGCGCAAACCATCCCTCACGCATCATTTCGATACTTGCCCATGCTTCGATTGCGCCGCAAGCGCCTAGCGTATGACCAAGGTAACTCTTCAATGAACTAATTGGCATAGTTGCACCAAACACGGCAGAGGTCGCTTGCGACTCGGCGATATCACCGCGGTCAGTGGCAGTGCCGTGCGCGTTGACATAACCGATGGTCTTTGGCTCAAGCTGGGCATCCTTGAGGGCATGCCGGATAGCGACTTCCATGGTTGCTGCCGTGGGTTGCGTAACATGGGCGCCATCGGTATTGGTACCGAACCCCACAAGCTCTGCGTAGATGGTTGCGCCACGGGCTTTTGCATGCTCGAGTTCTTCAAGTATAAAGGTACCGGCGCCCTCGCCAATGACCAAGCCGTCGCGGTCGCGGTCAAATGGGCGGGGCGTGAGCTTCGGGTCGTCATTGCGAGTGCTGGTTGCGTAAAGCGTATCGAATACCACGGCTTCTGACGGACAGAGTGCTTCGGCACCACCGGCCACCATCATCTGCTGCTGGCCATATTTAATCGCTTCATAAGCATAACCGATGGCTTGAGAAGCAGAGGTGCAGGCTGAGCTGGTGGTGTACATACGGCCTTTTAAGCCGAAAAATACGCCGACGTTTACTGCCGTGGTGTGCCCCATACTCTTGATGTAGGTAGTGGCGTTAACGCCAGACATATCCTTGTTGGCTAACATATTACCAAACACGATCATTTCGTCTGTTGAGCCGGTTGATGAACCGTAGGCAACACCGCAGCGACCGTCTTTGATACTTGGCTCGTCGAGCAGACCGGCGTTTTCGAGTGCCAGCTCGCTAGCGCGGGTGGCCATGATACTAACGGTGCTCATCGAACGGACATCTTTGCGTGAGTAATGCTTCGGCCTTTGGAATGGCGGTTGAATTGGCGCTGCAAGTCGAGTGTTCAAGCCATCGAAGGCGTCCCACTCGGGCATACGAACGACGGCATTTTCGCCGTTTAATAAGCGCTTACGGAAATCTTGCCAGTTATCACCAAAAGCGGTAATACACCCCATCCCTGTCACAACGACCCGTTTCATTAGACTAGTCCACCATTAACTGAAAAAACTTGGCGCGTAATGTACGCCGCCGAATCCTCAAACAAGTACCCAACTAGACCTGCCACTTCTTCCGGTTTACCCGCCCGCTGCATCGGAATCATCGAGAGAATATGCTCTTGATGCTCTAAGTGGTCGGTCATCTCGGTTTCAATGAGTCCGGGGGCCACACAGTTGACGGTTATCTTGCGTTTCGCAAGCTCTAAAGCGAGCGCTTTGGTGGCACCAATCAGACCTGCTTTTGAGGCACTATAGTTCACTTGTCCGCGATTACCAGCAATCCCTGATACTGAAGCAATGGTAACAATGCGGCCGCCTTGGCGCAGACGAATCATTGGCATCGTTAGGGGCAGTAGCACGTTATAAAAGCCATCGAGGTTGGTATGAATAACACTATCCCAGTCGTCGTCTGTGAGTGCCGGAAACGCACCATCGCGGGTAATACCAGCATTGCAGACCGCACCGTAGTACGCACCATGCGTCTCAATGTCTGCTTCAATCGCGTTCCGGCAAGCCTCGCGATCCGCCACATCAAATTGTACTAAACTGGCCTCTTGGCCGAGTGCTTGGATTTCTTTGCAGACCTGCTCGGCAGCGCTGCGATCGCTGCGGCAATGGATCGCAAGATCGAACCCTTGCTGCGCTAATTTTAGCGCGATAGCTTTACCTATTCCTTTGCTAGAACCGGTTACAAGTACACGTTTACGCATAGGTATCCTCTATAAAAGCGGCCTCATCAGGCGGCTGGAAAACATTGATTTTGGCGCTCGCAATCGGCGTATCTAGGTGCCTTATTTCACATTCGAAAACGCTCAAACCTGAGCTTTCGGCATGGATTTCGGCAACATGAATAGCGTAGGTTTCTCCGAGCGCGAAGCAGTCAACTGAGCATCGATACTTGCGTGATCCTAACAAGAAACCAATCTTGATGTCTTCGCCAGCACCACGATTGCGATACCCTGCAGCGGCGGCAATCGTTTGTGCCATGAGTTCGATACCCACATGAGCAGGAAGTCCGCCAAGCTCCTCACGGTAATAAAGGTTATCGTTGGTGACCGTTACTTCGCAGTGTGCTGAAGCCGTGCCACTATCACCGCTAATATAGCGGTCAATTAAGAGCATAGGCGGGCGATGTTTTATTAGGTCTGTCAATAATGTCATGACTGATTTGCTCCTGCCTCGTTACGACTTAAAACGAGCGCCACGTTGTTACCGCCAAAGGCAAACGAGTTGCTCAAACAATGCTTGGCGCGGTGGCTGAGACCCCGCTCTGCAGTCACCAGTGAAAGTGGGGCAATGTCGGCATCGTAGTCGCCCGCATAGCAATGACGCGGGAGTTGTCCATCTGCTGCTTGTAAGGTGAGCCAACAGAGCGCCGCTTCGAGGGCGCCGGCTGCGCCAAGCGTGTGCCCAGTCATAGGTTTGGTTGAACTAGCGAGACTATGCTGCAGGCCAAGCTCGGTTAAGGCATAGGCTTCCATTGCATCGTTCAGTGGCGTCCCGGTGCCATGTAAATTGATATAGTCAATCGCCTCAGGGCTGAGCTTGGCTTCTTTAAGCGCCGCCGAGATAGCTAACTGTGCGCCGCGGCCATGCGGTTCTGGAGCTGTCATGTGATGCGCATCAGACGCATGCCCGGCACCGCTCAAATAAACTTGCGGTTGCTGTGGTTCAAGCGCTTCACGAGTTGCTACGAAGAATGCTGCGCCTTCGCCAATATTGATCCCATCGCGTTGCTTGCTAAAGGGTTGGCATAAACCTGATGAAGTCGATTCGAGTGCGCGGAAGCCATTAAGAGTCAGACGGCAAAGAGAGTCGACACCGCCGACAATTACTGCATCAACAAGGTTACTTTGGAGTAATTCGCGGGCGCTCATCAGAGCTCGGGCGCTCGACGAGCAGGCAATGGAAATACTGTAACGAGGCCCGCTGACGTCGCAATATGCGGCGATGAAATCCGCGGGCGCTGTCATTTCTTGCATCCGATAATTGAAGCTAGCCGGTAGAGCATGGTGCTGCGTGTAATGCTTTAATGCTTGCTCACCCTCCGCAATGCCCGAAGTGCTGGTACCGACAATGACACCAATACGATCGGCGCCAAAACGGGCTTTACAGCGCTCAATATCACTGCGTATGTTGGCTAGTGCGGCGGCCGCAAGGCGATTGTTACGGGTTTGAAAAAGCGCAGCCTGCTCAGCTAACGTCGGCAAAGCCTCATCAGCCACTTGCCCAACGATAAGGGGACTTGCGTCAACTAAACGCAGGTCGCTGGTCTGCATACCCTGCTGACTTCCAGCTACGGCGTTTTGCCAAACTTCTGTGGTGGTCGTGCCGAGTGCGCAAACAACGCCGAGTTGGTTTAAATACATGAATTATTGCCCCCCTTGCTGCGTGGGGAATTCTAGCATTTCCAATTGCAGTTGACGTAGCTCAATGCGGTAGTTGAAGGCGTGGTGTTCAACCACTAGGGTATTCCCCTGCTGTGTTAACTCCCACAAAAGCTCTTGGCTGGCGCTGTGTATCATTCGCCCTTGTTCGGTCGCTAGCAGTTTTGCGCCATGGAGTCGCGGCTGCAGATCCGCAATGGGCCAATTCACTAACTGCATGGTTGCCAGCATTTGCTTGACCAAGCGTGGCTCATCGAAGGGGGCAACACCTGTAGAACTGAAGCGTCCCGAAGCATCGAGTGCCGCGCGCCATAGTTCTTGGCCTAATGGGCTTAAGCCGACCATGGTGAGGCCTTTCGCACTGCGCGCACTGCTTACTTGCAAGCTGTGCTGGCCTTGCTCTGGGTGCGACCATTCGATCCATACCAGCTCTTGCTGTGCGGGGCCTGGCCAGCTGGTCGCGAGAGTGAAGCCGGCAGCGTCGCTGACGGGCGTCCACAGGGGATCACGCGACGGCGTTGCTTGGCAGCCGACGAGGAACATAAGTGTGGCAAGCGCTATTAAGATTCTTGGCATAATTCTGTCACTACTCGCAAACGCCGTTCACTTTCTCGCACAAACGGGTTGGTTAAGTCCCACGCATAGCCTGCTAAAATTGAGCAAATCATTTGCTTAATCGTCTCTTGTTGGTGGGGGTAAAAAATCACGTCTTGGAATGAGCAATCGTACCAGCCTTTAACGTAGGTTCGGAAGGTATCGATGCCCTTACGTAAGGGGACACTGTATTCATTTTGCCAATCGACTGTCTCGCCCTGTAACTCACGCAAAACGAGCGGTACCGCCATCACTGCAGACTTCAGTGCAATCGTGACACCGGAGGAAAAGACTGGGTCGAGAAACTCACCAGCGTTGCCAAGGAGGGCAAAGCCATCACCGTGAAGTTGTTTGACGTTCGCCGAATAGCCAGTGATCAATTGCTCATCGCGAATCACTTGATAGTCGCCCAACACCGCAAGCAAGTAGGGCTCATCATTGACTTTGTTCCACAGCGCCGCCGCAGCACCATTATCGTCAGTGAAGAAGCGCTCGCTGCCGACCACGCCCAAGCTGGCCGTGCCATCGGCAAAGGGGATCAACCAAAACCATATTTCAGGGTTGGTGGGATGCACCGTGATAAGAATTTTATTGCGATCAAACTTGGGGTGCGCAAGGTCGGTTTTGACATGACAAAAGGCTGCCTGGCGAACCGGAAAATCCGATGGGTACTCAAGATCGAGAAGTCGCGGTAGCACGCGGCCAAATCCGCTCGCATCAAGCAAGAAATCGCAACTCAACTGCTGTTCGCTGTCATCTTCGAGGTTGCGAACGCTAAGACTCGTCGGGCCGCCGTCGTTGGCGAGCGTCACTTGCTCCACTTGCATGCCATGGCGCACCTCTGCACCGTAGTTACGGGCTTGTTCAATCAGTAATTGATCAAATTTTTCGCGCTTCACTTGGTAGGTCGTGCCTGGGCCATTTGATGACTTAGCGGTAAAATCAAACAAAGTATGTTCACCGTCCCGATAAAATGCGGCACCGTCTTTAAACTGAAAACCGAGCTCTTGAGCATTCGCCTCAACTACTTCGCGCAAACCTGCTTCTTCTAAGTACATCATGCACTGAGGTAACAGGCTTTCGCCGATCGAAAAGCGTGGAAAATGTTGTCTTTCGAGTACTAAGACATTTTTATTTGCTTGCGCGAGAAGCGACGCAGCCGCGGCACCTGAGGGGCCAGCGCCAATTATGATCACGTCGTAATGGGGTTGAACTTGAGACACGCGACGAATTCCCTTTACACAGAGTGAGTTGAATTTGCAGTCGGCAGCAATGGTACGAGTACAGCCGTAACCGCTACGCCAATCAAAACGGTGGTACCGAATGCTGCGATGGCAGCAGTTTGACTAAAGCTAAGTGCACCAAACGCAAACATGGTCGTTAACGCCGAAATACTAATGGCTTGCAAGGCGTGCCCCCGTTGAATTCGGCTCGCACAGAAGATGCCATAATCAATACCGAGCACGATCACTAACATGGCACCGACCAGGTGAAAAGCATTTAGCGGTTGCCACAATGCGGCAATCGCTAAGGCACTACTAAGTGCTGTTACAATCACCGCGTTGACTTGAAGGCTCATAAGGCAACGTCGCTGCCAGTTTGCTTGCGGCAAGCGCCAAGACAAAATCGCAAATAGTAATAATAGTAATCCGGCCATCCACCACATAAGTTGATTTCGGTAATGGCCCAAAGCGTCGCTGGCTTGGGTCAACGGATTGTATAGTTCAGCCCCGCTGAAAGTTGCTAGCGCTTCGGTAAGTTTTTCATGCTGTGTAATACCTCGCAGTCGAATCACGCCAACAGCAGGTGAGTCTGCAGTCGCTGCGAGATAAATAAAGTCTTGCTGCAGTGGATGCCGAGGCAGGGCTGAAGTCTCGCGTTGAAGGGCTTCGGGGGCATCGATACCGAGCCAGGCAAGGTAGGTTTCCCCTGCCTTTGTTAGCCATAGCTTCTGCAATGTAGCCATTGTTTGCTGGCGTTGCTGTGGAGTGGGGACGTAGTCGTACCAGCTTTGCCAGCCACTCAGCCAACCTTGTTGCTGCCATTGCGCGAGGTGTTCGTGTACCGCTGCATAGCGCTGCTGAAGTTCACTTGCTGTCGGCGCTTGCAGCAAAATCACGTCAGCGTCGTAAAACGCTTGTGTCTGCGCACGCATGTGTTGTTCCTGTGCCAGCAACTCAGGGGTTGATGTTGCCAGTAAGCGCACCGAGTCATCACTGCGGTAGTTCTGCCATACAGCAACAGCGCTAGCAACAGCTAGAAGCAATAGAAAGCTTGCTCGGAATCGTGGTGAAAAGCGCTGGAAGAATTCTGCGGCTGCAAAGTGTAGGCGTTGCCAAGAAGCCGTTGGCGCTTTGTTTATTCCCAACTGTGGAATAAGCAAAACGAGTCCAGCAACTGTCACCAAAGCGGCTGCCATAAATATACCAAGTTGTTGTAGTAATGGCAGTGACAGAAGCGTTAGGAGCAAGAAGCCAACAATGGTTGTCCCGGCACCGAGCAGCAAGGCTGGCACGACGTGTCGCCAGTTGTTGCTGCCATGACTGGCACCGATGCTGGCATGAAAAACATAATCAATACAAAGCCCAATCAGGGTTGTAGCGAAGACCATGGTCAACACATGCGGCGCGCTGAAAAACCAAACTACAGCGGTTACGCCAACGAGAGTGGAGACGCCCAACACCAACATGCTATAGACCAAGTGCTGAAATGAACGAAATACGAGGGCAAGTAAGATGAGTACGAACATTAACGATAGGCCACCAAACCAAGTGATTTCGAGCTTAGCTTGACTCGCGGCCGCGTCGGTATGAAAGACTAGGCCGCTGCGGGTCACCTGATGCGGTAGCTCTGTTTCGTCAAGCGAAGCAAGCATAGCGTCAACCCGTGCAACGATAGCGCGTGCATTAGCTTGACTAAGAGTGTCGGCTGAACTGGTCAAGGCGACTAAAAACGTTGTTTGCGTCGCTGAGCTGCGAACATAAAGTGGTGCTTGATGTTCGAAACCTGGCAGTGGGTCGGGTAGCGCCTCAACGAAGCGTTGACTCAATAACAGGGGATCTTGGCGAATGTCCATCCATAGCGGGATTGGCTGCTGCAGACGCTGCTGGGCTTGCGCAATCAATTGCTGTGGCTGATTCTGTAAGAGCTGCAAGTCCCCTGACGTGGCCCACTGTCCCGCAGTGGCGGTATACGTTTGCAGGAAGTCCTCACCACCAGTTTGCCCAAGTGGAAGAATCTCTGGTTCACCTTGACTAAGTTGCGCGAGCTGCTGGCGCAATGCCGTTGAAAATAATTCAGCATCTTCCTTGCCAACAGTGAACATTAGCATAAAGCGTTGCTCATTAGGCTGCTGCTGCGCAACATAAACTTGGTGAGCTGGGTCTGCTTCTTGCGGTAAAGTATCGACCAAGCTGCTTTGCCACATGACGGATGGCAGACGTAACCATAATAAAGCTGCTGCGACCAAACTAAGAAGGCCGATAAGCAACCACGCGGTAAGCCTATTGAGCCTCAACACCGACTGCAGCCTTTGGTTGGAAGCTAATCACGCTTTGATTCCCTTGTTGCTCGACTAAGCGAATGGTTTCGATGGCCGCCACGCCACAACTTTCAATGCTGGCGACAAATTGCTGAAGCTGCTGTAGTTTTGGGGTCAAAACCAAGCATTCCTCTTGTAGCTCCGTGGCGAAGTTGCGCGCAATAGCATTAGCGTCGCCTTGCAGCACAGCGAGTAACAATTCGGCGATAACTTCGCTACCACGCAGCTTCGGTTGTTCATCGCTGTGGATCCCCGTTGCGTTGATGACGAGCTTCTGATCAAGGGGTTGTTGGGTATGCCAAATCACTTCGTCGGCGGCAATGGTCAATTGACCAGAGCTCAGCAACGGTCGTGGTAAACCTTGAATGGTACGCTTTTGCTCGAACTCTACAACGAACGGTAGAGGCTGTTGTTGCTGTTGGAGAAATTCAACTACCTCGGGCGCTAATTGGGGTTCTTCCGTGCGTGCTTCAGAGCCGAGCAAAACAGCGCTCAGTAAGAGAGAAAGCAACATCCTTAGCGCCTGTGACGCCATCATGAGCGCGTTACTCCCAATTTCTCGAACAAGATATCCGGTGACTCAAACAACATCTCTTCTGTGTCGATCGCCACTGCTACTTGGATACTGGTCGCTTTCGTCAGCACTTTTTGTGTGTCGCAACAACGAATCACGTAATCAATGCGTAAGCGGTGTTCCCACTCGGTAAGTTTTGCGAGGACTTCTATATCTTGGCCGTAACGCGCAGACGCCACATATTTGACGCGCAAATCGACGATGGGCCAAATATGGCCGTTGGCTTTCATGGTGGGGTAGTCATAATCAAATTGGCGCAGCAATTCGCTGCGGGCCATTTCCATGTACTTCACATAATGGCCATGCCAAACCACGTGCATGGCGTCGACATCAAAAAACGGGACGTTAATCTTTAAACGCGCTTCAAACATGCTTAATCCTTGTAGAGTTCCCAGCGTTGCTGTCTTGTTTGCTCCAGCCAGTAACGTAACTCAGCTTCCAACGGGCGATCTTCGTCGACCAAGGCGAAGTCATTAGCTATATCGGCTAACATAGCTTCTACCACGGCAGCTGGTTGACGAAGCTCAGGCGTCGCTTGGCGGCGCAACTGCACCCCTTGATAGGCTGCTAGGAGTGTCGCAACGAGTACTTGCTCAGTCAGCTCTAAGACACGTAGACAATCGCGTGCGGCAATAGTGCCCATGCTTACTTTGTCTTGATTATGGCACTCGGTAGAGCGGGAAAAGACACTTGCTGGCATAGTCAGCTTAAGGGCTTCGGCGGTCCATGCCGAGCAGCCGATTTGCACAGCTTTGAAACCGTGGTTAATACTGGCGCGCGGACCGCTTGCCGCCGACAAATTCGCCGGCAGGCCATTATTCATTTTAGTGTCCATGAGCAGCGCCATTTGGCGATCATGTAAATCAGCCAGATTGGCAACGGCGGTTTTCATGCTGTCCATTACCATCGCGATGTGCCCACCGTAGAAATGCCCGCCATGGAGTACGTGTTCGCCAATACCATCAATTATGGGGTTGTCATTGGCGCTGTTGAGTTCATTTTCGATGGTTTCAGCAAACCAAGGTAGCGCATCACGTAAAACGCCGATAATGTGCGGAGCGCAGCGAATAGAATAGCGGTCCTGCAGTCGATCCGAGTTACGCGGATGTTCAACATGATTAATATCTTGCTGGATCCAGCGTGCGACATCTTGCTGACCGCGATGCGGTTTTACCGCAAACAGCAGTTCGTCAAAATGGTTACTGTTGCCATCAAGCGCAATACTTGCAAGTGCCGTCACCCGGGCGGACAAACGGCTTAAGTAGTCGGCACGATGCCATGCTTGGCATGCAAGCGCGGTCATCACCGCAGTACCATTCATGATGGCCAAGCCTTCTTTGGGGCGTAACTGCAGCGGCAGTAGGTCAAGTTTAGCGAAGGCTTCTTTGCTATTCATTGTGGTGCCGTTAAAGTGCACATCGCGTTCGCCAATAAGCGCTCCAGCGACATAGGATAACGGAGTGAGATCGCCACTCGCGCCGACACTTCCTTCTTCGGGGATGAGTGGGAGCACGCCTTCGTTAAGCATCACCACCAACCGCTCTAGGAGTTCCCAGCTTACCCCTGAGTAGCCTTGGGCGAGAGAGCAAAGTCGCGTCGCTAAGATTGCGCGTACACTGCTGGCGTCGAAATGCCGACCTAAGCCACAGCCATGAAATCGCGTTAAATGAATAGGCAGCTCGTGCGCCAGTTCGGTTGGAACCGTCACCGTGCAGCTATCGCCGTAACCGGTTGTCACGCCATAAATAACGCCATCTTCACGCAGTAGGGTATCGAGAAAACGAGTGCCAGCTGCGATGCGCTCGCGCAAGCTTGGATCTTCGCTGAGCTGGGCTTGTGCCTCACCTTTACTTAAGCGGACAATATCGTTGATGGTCGTGCGTTTACCACCAAACTGAACATTTTCAATCGGCATTACCTACTGATCCTTCTGTTGTTGCTGCGGTTTCCTGCTGTTGCCAAAAGTCGAAAAAATTAAACCACTGATACGGGTAGTGTCGACACAACGTCTCTAGCTTGGCGATGTACTGAGATAAAATAGCATCAATATGTTGCTGGCGGCTGCGCCGCGGTAACTGCAGTTGCGCAGTGACGAAATCTAAGTGCAAATCATAGCCTGCGCCAGTGCTATTGCGTAGACAGAACAAAAAGTACACCGGACACTCCAGAATACTCGCCAAAACCCAAGGGCCAATGGCAAATTGCGCAGGTTTACCGAGGAAATGATGGTGAACGCTTTGGCTCGGGTCGGTGACCGAGGTGCGGTCGCCGACAATGACAACAAATTCCCCTTGGTCGACGCGCTCGCGCAACATAATGGCCAGTCCCATATCGATATTGGTTACCTGAATTACATCCACCGTGACATTGGGATTTAACTCGCGTAGCGCGCGGTTAAAGGCTTGCGCATGCTCGGTAAAGACCAGCACATTCATGCGTTTACTATAGCTACTGCTGGCAATTGCGCGGGCAACTTCTAAATTACCTAGGTGACTGCCAATCAACACCCCGCCCTCGGGCCGCTGCTCCAGATCACGGAAATGAGTATTGCCGCAGTTTTGCACATGCTGTTTACGAATGCGGCCAATCCAAGCATCGGTTTTTTCTAATGAAGCTAAGCCGAATTGCCAAAAATGGCGCAAACTGTCACGCCAAGTCGGTACGCTAGCAAACGGCGAAGCGTCGCCACTAAAGTTGTGGAGTCGGCGTAAATAGTCCAATGATGCACGTCGAGCATTCCCGCCGGTTAGGAAAAAGTAGAAAATGACCGGTGCGAGCACTAAGCGCATCAGTACATGCCCGCCATACTTATAGGCACGCAGGACAATCAGAATACCGAGGTAACTGCCGCGTTCTTCAGTTGCCGCCCAATGCTTCATACTGAACTCCCACGCAGGCGACGCCAGATAAGTAGAGGTGCGCGCCGCAACATACCAAAGAATAAGCGTGTATGCATTTTGGAAATAAGCCAATTATCAGCAAACGCCTGAAAGTGTGAACGACCGCCCTCGGGGTAAATAACTTGTGTGGGGATAAAGCGAATTGGGGTTCCGCGCCAATACATGCGCACCATGATCTCAATATCAAAATCCATTCGAGTCCCCGGACGGTGCTCGGCTATCGTTGCCAAAGTCGTCTCAAGCGGATAGACGCGAAAGCCGCACATGGTATCTTTGACACGCAGAGAAAGTGTTTCAATGTGTACCCAGAAATGGGTGATCTTGCGCCCGATTTTGCGCGACATTGGCATTGATGCATCGTATTGCGGGGCGCCGCTAATAAGTGCCTCTGGATACCGTTCTGCTTGCTGCCAGAATTCAGGTATGTCCCGCGTGTCGTGTTGGCCATCAGCGTCAATCTGCAAGCCGTGGGTCATTCCGGCGGCATGGGCCTGCGCCAGCCCGGCCATCACCGCACCACCTTTACCGGTATTTTCAGCTAATGTGTGCAGTTGCAAAAAAGGCGTGCGCGCAACTAATTCGGCGAGAACTTGTTTCGTTGCGCTATCAGAGCCATCATCAACGATAAAAATCGGTAGCTGATAGGGCATGAGCGCCGCGACTGTCGCGGCAATAGTTTCATGATGGTTGTAGATTGGAATAATAAAACAAGCACGCATAATTAGGCCGCGGAATTAAAAATTAAGCGCCCAGAGGAGTACGCTTTGTCGTTATGTTGATAACGAAACACGACGCAATCATCGCGTTTCCACTCTAAAGTAAGCGTGACCTCAGCTTTGGGTAAAATCATGTCATTAAACTTTAAAACTTCGATGGTGCGAACCGTGCGTGGCGTTTGCCAGTGGTCAGCGGCCAATTGAATGGCCCAGTCGAGCTGGGTTACGCCGGGGAGCAGCGGTGCCTCAGGGAAGTGCCCCTGCAGATACAGGCAGTCAGGCGTGACTGCAAACTGCGCACGTAAATGGCGACGACCGCTTTCATCAATGCTCTCGGAGAGTTGCGTAAACTCAGGGTAATGAACTGTCATACATCGCCTTCTGCATCGGTAGTGTTAAACAGTGCTTGCAACATGGCATAGGTTGTTTTGCCGCTGCTATTGCAAGGTATTGCTTCAACATAACGGAATTTGCGCGGTAACACGACTTTATCGAAGCGTTGTTGCAGGTGTTCTCTTAGACGCCGACGGAGCGACAGGCGACCTTCGCTGGCAAGGAGCTGTTGGCCGTATGTCGTTAACACCACGACCAAACCGAGCGCGCTGCGTGGCTGATGGAGCAGCACACATTTTGCTTGGCGTACCCAGGGCAGCGTTTCACAAAAATGTTCTAATTCCGCGAGTGAAACCCGGTTTTCGGCAATCTTCACAATGCGATCGGCGCGGCCTAAAACCTTAAACTCATTCGCATCGAGTAACTCGACTTTGTCGGCGGTAGTGTAAACCTGTTCACCGGGTAAGTGCGGCGATTGCACTTGTAATAGGTTATCGCTATCGACCGTCAGCTTAATACCTGCAAAGCGTTGAAATGCTTGTTCACCTTGGTTACGTTGACGCCAGCCAATACCGCCGGTTTCGGTGCTCCCGTATACCTCGATGGGTGCGAGAAAACCTGCATTTCGAAAACGCTGAGGTACAGCGGCGGCGAGTGGGCCTCCTGAGGAGAAAACAGCGCGCAAATCACCGCTACCTTCGCGCAGGTGTTCCAGCTCAGTAAAGCGGTCGAGGTGCGCAGGGCTACTTACCAATAAATAATTATCTGCTTGCTGGTGATAAAGCTGCCATTGCTCCAGGTACTCGATTCGCTGAGGAACTAAACAACGACCTGAACATATGGGCCAGAGCAGGGTGAACAACAGCCCATAGATGTGCTGGTGAGAAATGGTGGTGACCACCGCAGCATCGCCGACGCGTTCGCCGAAGGTCGCCTCAAGTGTTTGCACTTCGTTAAAGAGTTGGCGTGCAGATTTTTGAATAGCTTGTGGTGTGCCACTCGAGCCAGATGTAAAAAGCGTGAGAGGGGTCGTCAGCGGACCTCTCAGTGGGCGAACGTCTTGTTCACTCGAGCGTTCAGGAATTTGCGCCGGTAACGCCGCTTCAATCTCCTCAGCGACCAAGCGTAACGTCTCTTGTTGCTGGTTCTGTGGCATCACGGCTTGACGGTCTTCTGCAAGTAAAGCAAACAACCAAACGGCGCAACGATAACTATCAGGTTCAAACAACAGCCAGCGCTGTGCCGCTTGCGACTGTAGCCAGTGTCGCGCAGCATCAACATCAGCCTGGAACTCTTGCCAAGGTGCGCTTTGGGGCAGCACTAAAAACCAATTAGTGGTGTCGCTTTTTAACCACATAGCGAATACCTAGCTCGATAGTGAAGAGAGAAGCCATCAGTACATAAGCAATGACGCCGTTGTACCAAGTCCAAATGCTCAAGCTTGCTTGGGTAGCGGTCCACCATGCGATGCTGCCATTAATCAGAAAAAATACCGTCCATATTTTGGTGACATTTTCGGTATAACGCACACCGCTCGGTGGGAGCTCGCCCTCCATTGCCTGCGCGATTCGCGTGATGATTGCAGGCTTTTGCCAAAGTGAGCTAGCAAAGAGGACAAAAAAGCCAAGGTTCATCCAAACTGGATAAAACAGTGCGGCTTCTTGCGGACTGGCAATCCAAGCCACAATCAGCACCGCCAAGGTGGCAAAAACGACCACATAACTGCGCGGTTGTCGCCAGTCAGCAAGCCACAATTGCGGTAGCACAAACAAACACAGTACCCACCATAAATGTTGGCTTTGACCTGCATGCACCAAGCCTGCGACCCATAAGGGATAGGTCGCTAGGCAGAGTAATGACAGGACACGCAAAACACGCATCATTAGGCTGGTTCTTGAATGAGTTTCAGAACCTCATCTACAACATCTTCGACGGTGCGAACCGCTTTAAATGCATCTGGACTGATCTTCTTTCCGGTGATCTCACGTAACTTCACCACGAGGTCTACTGCATCGATGCTGTCGAGATCGAGATCTTGGTATAGATTGGCGTCTAACTTAATCTCTTCAGCATCGATCTCAAAGTCCTCCATGAGGATCTGTTCAAGCGTTTGATAAACGTCTTCTCTGGTTTGCATGGTCGTTCTTATCCCTTTTGACTGGCAATAAACTCAGCCAACGTATTTACACTATAAAAATGCTTCTTGGTGTCTGCGGAGTTGGCATCAAGTTTGACATCGAACTTCTTTTTGATGGCGAGCCCAAGTTCCAGTGCATCGATGGAGTCAAGATCGAGGCCATTGTCTTCATCGCTAAACAGCGGTGCACTATCGTCAATATCGGTCACGCGAACATCTTCCAAATCGAGTGCTTCGATAATTAACGTCTTCAGCTCAAGTTTTATATTTTCCATTACTTTCGAGTACCTTGTTGTAATAAGCTTCGAGATCCCGTGTAAGTTGGCGCGCGGCGATGCTCGGTTGTTCTGTTTGATAGCTGGTGGTCGGTACAGCGCGCAGAAACTCAATGGTCAATGTTGGTTTCTTTGGCGGTGCACAGTACCAAGGCTCATTCTTTATTAGGGTGACAGGGTCGCAGCAGATACGTAGAGCCATCATGTCATTTTGCGTCCGCAGTGCTAAATTCGCTGGGCCGCGCTGAAAGCGAAAAGGCTTACCCGGCTCCGTCCGCGTTCCCTCCGGGAAAATAATTAAATTATTGCCTTGGGCGAGGGAGCGTTCACAATCGATGATCAAGCCCTCGGGGTCACCATTACTAATATAACCCGACGATTTTATCACACCTCGCATAAAAGGATTACGCCAAAGATGGGCTTTCACCACACAGTCGGCATTCGGCACAAATGAAATTAACGCGACAATGTCAATCAAGCATGGATGGTTCGCAATGATCACTTGTCCGCGACAGTGTTGCAATTGTTCACGAGCTGGAAAAGCAAAGTTGAATACCCCAGTAAAGCGCATAAAGCCAATGAAAAAGCGAAAAGTGCGTTGCACCATGGCCTTTGCCATTTGCTGTTGTTTTTCCGGTTCGCCGTAGGCCCGCAGTTTTAATAATGGGAGAGCGGTGAGTGACATTACCAGACCACCTAAACCAAACACCGCAAAACACAGCCCTGTGGCGAAGCGCCGCCATGTGTGATTGCAAAATTGTAGTACCTTAGCCAACATGCCAACTCCAGAGCGCTTGTTCACCTTGGACTTGAACCTTGCCGCTGCGGCGCTCAGCAATGAGTTCATGCAGTTGCAAAAGGGGCTCTAGCAGTCCCGTTGGTGAAGACGATGGGGCCCGCTCAAAGGTAACAGTGTGGCCCTGATTTGCACTCAGCAATACCGCCATAGCAACAGCCTGTTCAGGTAATTCGGCATGTTCGGTATAGGGCTCGGGCGGCGGCTCATCAACGTAGATAAACAAAACTTCAGATGCCTGCTGCAACTGCAGGCCAGCCTCTAACCACCCCATGGCAAAAGAATCGGCGCCAGCAGCAACAGTTGTCATCGCCGCGGTGTTCTCAAGCAAGATGCTGAGTTGGCCTAAAGCGGCATTGTTCACCGATAAGCTGAACTGCGTGGGTGACAGCGGTTGTTCAGTCGCAAGGTCATGTAAGAGTCGAACGGTACGGTGTAAGTCGCCGTGTTGCGTGGCCAATACGATAGGTGCTGTTTGAATCTGTGGATGCGCATCGAGCAGTTGGTAAACCACACGAACGAGCAACTTCGCATAGGGGCTCAAACGCCGCCGCGTTCCTGCCGGCAATGCTCGTAGCGGATCGTTCTCAACGACATCGTCTTGTAACGCTAAGGCACTGGCCTTGGTGAATAGTTGCATGGGCAGATTTCGACTGATTGAGTGCGCAAAAAAAGAAGCGGGATAATACACAAAGCCGCAGTTGTTTTCAAAAAACTAACACTTGCTCTTAGGGTTCGGCAATGCCTGGATAAGGGCGTTGATAATTTTCTAACGCGGCGGGCAAGCGAGCAAGCGTTTTTTTCAATGCTTCCAAGGCTGCGCTGCGCGCCACAGCCTTTAGCAGAGCGCCAGCAGGGTCAGCATAGCCTTGATAAAGGATGGTGATGCTGCCGTCCTCATTAGGCTGGAGTTGCCACTCAGCAGCAAGAGCCGTCATACGAACGCCATGTGGGGGTACCTTATAGTCGTCGTTAGCATTCTCTACCTTGATAGTTACGATGTGACTTATGGGGTCTTGCTGCCAGACGCTACGGGTGACCATGTCACGCCGCGCGACCAAGAAAAACCCGGAAAACACCGTATGCACGACATGCGTATGGGCATCAGGTTGGGCAATGACGGTGGCTTTTTCTGCTCGCGCTAACCACGTTGAGATGCGATCAACATCTTCGAGTAAATGCAGAAAGCTTCCGAGCCTCGCGTCCACGACCGTGTTGGCACGGAGCTCAAGGATACCGTTGGCGCGTTCGCGGTAATCGATTTGATAATGCGGATTGGCAACGGCTTGTTGCCAATCACTATGTTGCTGCGCTTGGGCATCACCGCTAAACAGATACCCGAATCCACAGGCTAGGACACAGATCCCGCGCGCGACGTGGTGCATTTAGGGCTGCAACGCCTTCACTTGAATGTTCATTTGAATATCATGCCGAAGATTATTTACCCAGCGGTTGTAATTGCGGTGAATGCGCTTGCCGTCACGGCTCAAGTCGAGGTTGTCAGAGGCAACGTAATAGATAGAAAAGCCTTCGGTCGAATAAGGAATGCGAACTTTAGCGTAATGTTGACGCACATACAGTTCCGCATGTAACTCATCGTCGCTATAGTCACTCATCGCCCATCCACGTTGCGCACCTGCCTCAATGATCGCCATGCGAACTTGTTCATGGCTGAGTTGGTGATTGATGGTTGCGGCTTGCACATCGTTAATAGGGGCGCTAGTTGAGCAGCCCATTAAAGTCAGTCCTAGAGCGCACACAGCGATACATTTCACGATAGAGAAGTTCATACAAAGTTCCTTTTTAGGTTAGCGTATAAGCAACAACTTCAATGCTTGGTTGACGGGCACAAATTCTGTCGCACCGCTACCACAATGATAAGCGCCAACGAGGATTTCGTCACCATGTTGCAAAAAACTCGAGCTCATCCACCATTGCTGAGTATCTTGCGCATTCGTTTCGCAGGGTAGCGGTAGCTGGGCTAACCGCTCGATACTGGGTAAATGCCACTTAATCTCGGCGGTCGTAGCGCGGTTGAGTTCAAAGATAAACCGTTTGGCGCTATTCCAGGGTGTCGGTGTTGGGTGGTAACAGGTTTGCGTCGCCACTGATAAAGATGACGCGCATTCAGGTAGAGCGGCCTCTGTATCGGCGAGGGCAAAGACTAAAAAAAGTGAAGCAAACACTGTTTGGTTCCTCTGTGCAGACTAGAGTTCGCGTAACACCGCCCAAAATATCCAAATCCAACCGATAATGAAGCAGGCGCCACCGATGGGGGTGATCGGACCGAACCAGCGAATACCGGTTAATGCCATCAAATACAAGCTGCCGGAAAAGAGTAGAATACCTGCGAATAAAATCCAGCCACCGGTGCGTAAGCCGCCGGCATTAGGGTAGGGGATCAGGAGTGCGGCGACCATAAACAAGCCAAGTGCGTGATAGATGTGATACTGCACGCCGGTCTGAAATACAGTTAGCATTTCAGGTGAGAGCCGCGCTTTTAATGCGTGTGCCCCAAATGCACCGAGAATTACCCCAAGTGCCATATTGATTGCACCTAACATTGCGAATAGTTTCATTGTATGCCTAAGCTTTATTAATTGAATGCCACCTACTTTATCGCAAAAGGAGTCGAAATGCGTGTTGCAAACGCTGAACAAGCGCTAGAAATTTTATCCGATGATGACGTCATTTGGTGTCAGTCGATGGCAGCAACGCCCTATAAACTATTGCAACGACTCGCTGAAGTGGCGTTGCAACGCCGCAATATGACTTTACTGCAATTGCATACCGAACATAGCGAAGTGTTGTCTGATCCAGCGCTGCAGGGACATTTACGCCAGCGTGCGTTTTTTGTTGGTAAGTCGACTCGTAGTGCCGTCAACGAAGGGCTTGCCGATTATGTTCCTATTTTCTTGTCGGAAATTCCCAAACTATTTCGTTCCGGCGAACAGCCACTTGATGCTGTATTGATACAGGTGTCTGCGCCCGATGGGCATGGTAACTGTAGTTTAGGGATCAGTGTCGAAGCAACGCGGGCAGCGCTGCAGGTTGCCAAAAAGGTGATCGCGTGGGTCAATCCGATGATGCCGCGCACGCATGGTGATTCGTTTATTCATGTCAGCCAGATCGACCGCTATTTTGAAGAAGCGGCGCCGATGCCGATTCATGAGCGCCCAGCGCAAAGTAAGATCACCACGCGTATCGGCGAACGTGTGGCTGAGCTCATTGATGACGGTGATTGTTTACAGATGGGAATCGGCGCTATTCCAGACGCCACGCTTGCATGTCTTGGTCACCACAAAGATCTTGGTATTCATACCGAGATGTTTTCGGATGGCGTGTTACCGCTGGTCGCGAGTGGCGTCATTAATAATTCCCGCAAGCGCAAGCATCGCGGGCGTATCGTGACGACCTTTGCCATGGGCAGTCAGCAGCTCTATGACTTCGTCGATGATAATCCACAGTGTGCCTTCTTGGACGTGGAGTACACCAACGATACTTCGGTGATCCGCCAGAATAAGCAAGTGATGGCGATTAATAGCGCTTTGCAGGTCGATGTGACGGGCCAAGTGTGTGCCGACTCGATTGGCACCAAAGTCTATTCCGGCGTCGGCGGACAAATGGACTTTGTGCGCGGCGCAAGTTTGTCTGAAGGTGGCCGCTCTGTGATTGCATTACCGGCGACAGCTTGTGGCGGCAAAGTTTCTCGGATCACGTCGCTGTTAGCGCCTGGCGCAGGGGTGGTGACGACACGTGCGCATGTGCACTATGTGGTGACGGAATATGGCGTCGCGAACCTGCGTGCAAAGAGCCTTACTGAGCGTGCAACGGCGCTGATTCTTATCGCTGCGCCGCAATTCCGCGAGCAACTGGCGCGCGAAGCACGCAACGACTGGGGATTGCAAGTACACATCTAACTGTCTGTAACTACTCACATAGGAGTAGTCCCGCTGTACCTCTGACGAGCAGAGGTACAGCCTCCATTCGTTGATATCGATCAATTCTCCTCTTTGTACTAGGCTTACAATCACATTCAGAAGTATCTGAATCAATGGTCCATCAAGGAGGACTCCCATGCTTAAAAAGAAGCTCGTAAATACGCAACTCAACGTTGCTTCGTTAGCGTTGCTAAGCGGTATCACAGCGCTCGCATTTTCCATAGCACCAGCCTTTGCTGATGAAGATGGTCAGGCGGCCTATGCGAAGAATTGCCAAGCCTGCCACCAGCCAAACGGCAAAGGTCTGCCGGGTGCATTCCCTCCACTTGCGGAGAACCCGAATGTAGACGGCCAACCTAATTATGTAGTGCAGACTATCTTGCAAGGTAAGTCTGGACCGCTAGAGGTGAATGGCCAGAAATACAACGCGATGATGCCGCCAATGCAACATCTAGACGATGACACCATTGCGGCGATCACCAATTATGTGCTTTCCAGTTGGGGTAACTCTGGCGCCAAGGTCGATGATGATGACGTCGAAGACGTGCGCGTCGAACTAGGTCTAAAAGACCGCGCCGCGGGCAAGCCTCATGCCGATGCGACCGTTGCTGAAGTGAAGTATAAAGGTGCACCTTCGGCGGTGAAAGGCGGCAAACAGGTGGTGACACCTGGAGCGCCGAGTATGACTGAGGAGGAGTTCGCGCTAGCGCAGGAAATTTACTTCCAACGCTGTGCTGGCTGTCATGGTGTTTTACGTAAAGGTGCTACAGGTCTGCCGTTGACACCGGACATCACGCAAGAGAAAGGCACGGATTATCTGAAAGCGCTGATTAATTACGGCTCACCAGGCGGAATGCCAAACTGGGGAACCTCGGGCGAACTCACTGAAGAAGAAATTGAGCTGATGGCTCACTTTATTCAACATGAGCCGCCAACACCACCAGAGTGGGGCATGCCAGAAATGAAAGACAGCTGGGTCGTGCATGTGGCACCGGAAGATCGCCCTACCGAGCCGCAACATGACTACGATGTCGATAATATGTTCGCAGTCACACTGCGTGATGCAGGTCAAGTTGCAATCATCGATGGCGCTAGCAAGAAGGTGCTCAACTATGTGGAAACTGGCTACGCTGTGCACATTTCCCGTGCTTCGAGCTCAGGTCGCTACTTCACCACGATTGGGCGAGACGGCAAAATTGATTTGATAGACCTTTTCATGTTCCCACCGCAAGTGGTTGCAGAAATCAAAATTGGTCTAGAAGCACGGTCTGTGGAGAACTCGCGTTATAAAGGTTACGAAGATAAGATTGCTATCGCTGGCGCGTACTGGCCACCTCACTACGTGTTGATGGACGGTCAAACCTTGGAACCCCACAAGATCGTTTCAACGCGTGGCATGACAGTGGACACACAAGAGTATCACCCAGAACCACGGGTTGCTGCGATTGTGGGTTCACACAAGCATCCTGAATTTATCGTCAACGTTAAAGAAACCGGTCAAATCAAATTGGTCAATTATGCCGATATCGATAACTTGCAGGTGACAACCATCGATGCTGCGCCATTCTTGCATGATGGCGGTTGGGACCGTTCTGGACGCTATTTCATGACTGCTGCGAATGAGAATGACACCATTGCTGTGGTTGATGCGTTGGAACGTGAACTCGAAGCACTCGTACCGGTCGAGCGTATTCCGCATCCGGGGCGCGGTGCCAACTTTGTTGATCCTGAATTTGGTCCGGTCTGGGCGACCAGTGCTCTGGGTAATGCCAACATTACTTTGATCGGCACAGACCCAGAAAATTACCCTGATCAGGCCTTTAAAGTTGTACGTATCCTCGAGGGACAAGGCGGTGGCTCGTTATTCATCAAGACCCATCCGAAGTCAAATAATCTGTGGGTAGATACCCCGTTGAACCCATCAAGTGATATTGCGCAGTCAGTAGCAGTGTTCGATACGCGCGATTTCAGTAAAGGTTATGAAATATTACCTATCGCTGAGTGGGCAGACTTAGGTCCAGGTCCAAAACGTATCGTGCAGCCTGAATACAACATGGCGGGTGACGAAGTTTGGTTCTCAGTCTGGAGTGGTATGGAAGAAGAGTCTGCGATTGTGATTGTCGATGACAAAACACGCAAACTGAAACATGTCATTAAAGGCGAGAAAATCGTTACGCCGACTGGCAAGTTCAATAACTATAACACTCGCAACGAGGTGTATTAATGGTAGGACTGCAGTTCAGGCTAGGGATTGCCTGTGGTGCAGCACTGTTTGCGGTGGCAGGTTCTGCCACCGCACAACAGGACGACACCCAGGAAAAGGTAGTTGCTGACGAAGTAATTACCATTGTTGCCCACCGTCAGCCGCGCGAACTAAGCGAAGTGGCTGGCACGGTTAGCGTCATTAGCGCTGATGAACTGGCGCGTGACTTAGTCTTAAATGCGAACGATCTCTTTCGTTACGAAATGGGAGTAGAGCTTGATGACACTAGTTCTCGCTTTGGTCACAGCGGTTTTCGTATTCGTGGTATTGGCGGTAACCGCACCGCCATTGTCGTCGACCAAGTAGCGCTCGCAGACCGTTTTGCCGTAGGTAGTTTTTCTGACACTGGGCGTGGTTTACTTGACCTCGGTTTAGCCAATCGCGTGGAAATACTGCGTGGTCCCGCTTCAACTCTATACGGTAGTGATGCGCTTGGCGGCGTTGTCGCCATCGAAACGCTGAGCGCCGATGATGTTCTGTATGGCGCAAACCGAGGTACACGGGTGCGCCTTGGTGCGTCGACGGATGCGCAACGTGGCTATGGCCGCGTTGCTACAGCTTGGAGTGGCGGTGATCACAGTGTGCTGATTGCCGGTGCCGCCCAATACCGTGAGGAACTCGATGCTGCCGCGGCGACGACCCATGATCCACAGCGCATACGCCAAACTGGGGCCTTGTTAAAGTGGCAGACCTACACTGATAAGGGGACCTGGCAGTTAAGCTTTGATGCCCTGCGTGAACGTCGTGAAACCGAAGTGTTGCACAGCTTAGGTAGTGGTCGACAGGCCAGCACTACGGCGCTATCCGGTGACGATGAGCGCTATGAATGGCGTGCCATTTTGCGTTTCCGCAGTGAACCTAATTGGCTTTCTGAGCGCGGTGAGTGGCGTTTGTATGTGCAAGAAGCACAAACCCAGCAAAACTCTTTTGAAGAACGCGGCGTACTCGCCGAACCGCTCAGTATCTTCCGTGGTTTTCGCTATGATTATGACAGTTATGGCCTAGCCGCCGACCTTGAAACCGAATTTGCAGTGGGCGATATGCGGCATCGCTTAGGTTACGGTTTTGAATTCAGTCGTGCAGAGGTATGGGATGAGCGCGATGCATGGCAATGGAATCAGATCCAACAAACCGCAACCAATGTCCTACTCGGTGAGACGTTTCCCCTGCGAGACTTTCCGCGGAGTCAGATTGACGAGGTTGGTCTCTATTTACATGACGAAATGCGGCTCTGGCGTGATGGCCCAAGCCTAAGTCCAGGCCTACGCTATGAACGTTATGCATTGCGAACACAACAAGATAGTTTGTTTGCTGAACGCTATCCGAATAGCGATGTGACCGACTTAACCCATGACGCTTGGCTACCGAAGTTAGGCCTGCTATGGCCGTTAACTGACAACGCCGAATGGTTTGCGCAATACGCACGCGGCTATCGGGCACCGCCATTTGCCGATGTCAATGTAGGTTTGTATTACCCGCAGTTCCGTGTGTTGGCGATTGCGAACCCTGATTTAAAGCCGGAGCGTGGTTACACCTTTGAAACGGGACTACGCTGGCGCTCACACCAGGCTCGGGCAAGTCTAACTGCATTTCATAACCGTTATAGTGACTTCATCGAAAGTCGCGCTGCATTGGGGTTTGATCCGCAACGCGGGTTGCTAATTTTTCAGTCGATTAATCGCGACAAAGTAGTGGTAGAGGGACTCGAGGCAAGCTGGGAGCGCGACTGGACAGCGCGTTGGTCAAGTGAATTGTGGCTTCAGTACCTGCGTAGTGAAGATAAAAATAGCGGCGAACCTGTGGCTTCTGTGAGCCCGCCATCGATGCTTGCCGCAGTGAGCTATGCGCCGCCAAGCATGAACTGGGAAAGCCGTTGGGTAATGCGTGCGCAGCGAGGGCAAAAGCAACTTTTTAATGCCGATGAAGAGGCGCTTTTTGCCGCACCAGGTTACGCGACATTCGATTGGTTAATACAATGGTATCTTAGCCCAGATCTACAACTAGGAGCCGGTCTCTTTAACCTGACGGATAAAACCTACTGGCAGCCAGCTCAAGTCAATGGCTATCTCGCCTCTGATCCGGTCGTGCCACTGCTGTCGCAATCAGGGCGTCATCTTCGGCTCACATTGGACGTACGTTTTTAGTAAAAACTGAAAAAAAATATTGACAAGTGTGCTGTTCGCCTCTATATCGTCAGTGTCGCAAGAGGCGAACGATTTTCCCTGTAGTTGTTGGTCTGGAGGAAGGCATACAATGGCAACGATCAACCGTGATTTCATCACCAAGAAGCCGTTTAACGACTTCAAAAATTATCCTTACGGGTTTGCCCGTTCAGGCGATTTTTCTATTCGCGAAGCTGAGCTGTTGAGCCAGCACGGGAGTTTGATTGCGGCGCTGATGAACGTTGAGGTTGAACCTATGTCGGCTGAAGAGCAGTCGCTTCTTGCTGTTGCTCGCGGTGAGAAAGCTGCTGAGACGACCGTAGAAAAAGCTTGGTCGAAGTATCAAGCGCGTATCAACCGTCCGAAAGTTGGCAGCATGTACGGCCGTAGTCGCTACACTGATGAGGCGTTTGAAATTTCCGGCGGCGATGACGACGACTTGGTAGTTGAAGACTAATCAAAAAAAGCCGCGCTCAACCCAAGGTCGTAGCGCGGCTTAGCTTTCTTTTGCTCGTTTAATTTTGCTCGCGAGCGATCGCTCGATGTGCGATATCGGTACGATAGTACACATCTTCCCAGCTAATTTTACTTACCCCTGCATAAGCTTTCTGCTGAGCTAAGCTGACCGAGTCGGCGATTGCCGTGACACACAATACCCGGCCGCCCGCGGTCACAATATCGCCATTTTCGAGGCGTTGCGTACCGGCATGGAAAACTTTGGTGTCACTGGTGTCTGCATCCTGTAAACCGCTAATAACTTTACCCTTAGCGTAGCTTTCTGGGTAACCACCCGCGGCCATCACCACACCCACAGTCGCACGTGGATCGAAGTCGATGACTTGTTCGGCCAAATTACCGGCGCAAGCAGCTAAACAGAGTTCAACCAAGTCCGATTGCAAGCGCATCATGATCGGTTGAGTTTCTGGGTCACCAAAACGACAGTTGTACTCGAGCACTTTTGCGGTGCCGTCGGGCGCAATCATCAAACCTGCGTACAGGAACCCAGTGTAGGGGTGACCTTCACTTGCCATACCTTCGACCGTGGGTTCAATGACATGCTCCATCACCCAGTTGTGGACGTCAGGCGTAACTACGGGAGCAGGTGAATACGCTCCCATCCCACCAGTGTTAGGACCTTTATCGCCGTTATCACGCGCTTTGTGATCTTGGCTGCTGGCAAAGGCTAAGGCTGTTTTGCCGTCAACCATAACGATAAAGCTTGCTTCTTCGCCAACTAAAAACTCCTCGATCACGACGCGGCTACCGGCGTCACCGAACCGATTTCCGGCGAGCATATCGTCAATGGCGGCGAACGCTTGTGCTTCCGTCTCGGCGATGATCACGCCTTTTCCAGCCGCAAGGCCGTCAGCTTTAATGACAATCGGTGTGCCTTGTTCGCGTACATAGTCTTTCGCCGCATCAACCTCGGTAAAAATACCGTAGGCAGCGGTTGGAATGTTGTGGCGCGCGAGAAAATCTTTGCTAAATGCTTTCGAGCCCTCAAGTTGCGCGGCGCCTTGAGTGGGACCAAAAATATTGAGCCCCGCGGCATTGAAGGCATCAACAACACCGGCAACCAATGGCGCTTCAGGCCCAACTATGGTCAGCCCGACCGCATTGTCCTGCGCAAACTTCAGCAGGCCTTGAATATCATCTGCGGCGATAGCCACATTTTCGAGCTTTAATTCAGTCGCAGTGCCGGCATTACCCGGTGCAACAAAGACGGTTTCGACCTGCGGCGATTGTGCCGCTTTCCATGCCAACGCATGTTCACGGCCACCGCCGCCAATCACAAGTACATTCATGTCGTATCGACTCTCTTGTTTCGCTTATGAGGAAGATTCTGGTTTTCTAAATTTCAAGGTAAAACGGTCACTCTCACCAATGCCTTGATAGCGTTCACGGTCTTGTTCGCCGAGACCGAGCGTTGGTGGTAATGTCCATACGCCACGCGGATGGTCAGCGGTATCATCAGGGTTCGCATTAATGTCGCTGGCCTTGACTAATTCAAAACCGGCGGCCTCAGCAGCCTTAACCGCTAAGCTTTGTTTCATGTAACCTGAGCTATCCATATGCGTGTTAGGGCGGTTCTCTGGTAAACGGTGATCAACCACCCCTAAAATACCGCCTGGCTTCAAGGCTTTATAAAAGGTGGCAAAGGCTGCTTCGACACCTGCTTCGCCCGCGTTCATGTACCAGTTATGCAAGTTACGGAAGGTTAGTACGCGATCCGCTGTTCCCGCTGGTGCAATAGCACTGTCTTCGGTGGGCGCAAATTCGGTTACTTCGATGGCGCTGAAAGCAGGATCTTTTGCCACTCGCTCAATAAACGCTTTGCGTGAATTAACGTAATACTCGCGCGTTTCAGATTGTGGGAAGTGCGCAGCGTAGAGCTTGCCATTTTCTTTTAAGTAAGGTGCAAGAATCTCGGTATACCAACCGCCACCTGGCCAGATCTCAACCACTGTCATATCCGGTTCAACCTCGAAAAAGGTCAGTGTTTCGATAGGATGACGGTGGCGGTCGCGGCTCAGGTTGTCAGCTGAGCGCGCTGGATTATTATTCACCGCTTGCTCAAGGCTCATGCTACTTGAACTCGTGGCTTCCGGACTCTCAGAACAGCCGACTAGCATACTCACACTAGCTGCTAAGGTAATCATTGCTAAGAAGTTTTTCATGGTTACTTCCTTTAGTTGCTGCTATCGACGGATAGGGGTTGTTTAATCCTAGCCGCCGAAAGGCAGAACGGCAATGTTATTAATGACGGAAATGGCGCATGCCGGTGAAGACCATGGCAATTCCATGTTCATCTGCTGCGGCAATGATTTCGTCGTCGCGAATCGAACCACCCGGCTGAATGATTGCTTTGATACCTGCAGCTGCCGCTGCGTCAATACCGTCGCGGAACGGGAAGAAGGCATCTGACGCCATCACGCTGCCAGCGACTTCAAGGTTCTCGTCGGCTGCTTTGATACCGGCGATTTTGGCGCTGTAAACGCGGCTCATTTGGCCAGCACCCACACCAATGGTCATGCCATCTTTGGCATAAACGATTGCATTCGACTTGACGAACTTGGCTACCTTCCAGCAGAACAGAAGGTCCTTCAGTTGCTCAGCGGTTGGCTGCGCCTTACTTACCACTTTAAGGTCTTGCTCAGTGATTTCACCTAGGTCAGCGTCTTGCACTAGCAGACCGCCGTTAACACGTTTGTAGTCATAGCTTGCAGCGCGTTGCTCCGGCCACTGACCACATGACAACAAGCGCACGTTAGCTTTAGCTGCGACCACCTGTTGTGCTTCTGCGCTCACACTCGGCGCAATAATAACTTCCACAAATTGGCGGTCGATAATGGCTTTTGCCGTGGCTTCGTCGAGTTCACGGTTGAAAGCGATGATGCCACCAAACGCCGAGGTCGGGTCGGTTTTAAATGCGCGGTCATAGGCGCTTAAAATAGATTCACCCACAGCTACGCCACAAGGGTTGGCGTGCTTGACGATAACACAGGCAGGCTCGGCGAAGGATTTAACGCACTCGAGAGCAGCGTCAGTATCGGCGATATTATTAAAAGACAGTGCTTTACCCTGCAACTGCTGGGCAGTTGCCACTGAAGCCTCGTGCGGCTCAGCTTCAACGTAAAAAGCTGCTTGCTGATGACTGTTTTCGCCATAGCGTAAATCTTGCTTTTTCTCGAACTGTGTATTGAACGTGCGCGGGAATTTACTTTCTTGCTGTGGCAGACGTGCACCAAAGTAATTCGCAATCATGCCGTCATATTGAGCGGTATGTTCAAACGCACGAATGGCGAGGTCGAAACGCGTATCGAAAGTAAGACTGTTGTTATTCGCATCCATTTCAGCGATCACTCGATCGTAATCGAGCGCGTTCACAACGATGGCAACGTCTTGATGATTCTTGGCAGCCGCACGCACCATGGTTGGTCCACCAATATCGATGTTCTCCACCGCGTCAGCATGTGAACAGTTTGGATCGGCAACGGTTTTCGCAAATGGGTAGAGGTTTACCACCACCATATCAATCGGTGCGATGTCTTGTTCGGCCATAACCGCATCGTCGGTACCACGACGTGCCAGAATGCCACCGTGAATTTTCGGGTGTAAGGTTTTCACGCGGCCATTCATGATTTCTGCTTGGCCTGTGTGCTCGGACACATCCGTCACTGCGATATTGTTGTCACGTAGCAGCTTGGCTGTGCCGCCAGTTGAGAGTAGTTGCACACCACGTTGTTGCAGGGCCTGTGCAAACTCAATAATGCCAGTCTTGTCCGATACACTTAGCAGCGCACGTTGAATAGGTCGAAAATCCATGATGGTCACCGTAAAAAATTCAATAAACTATTGTTCTTAAAACAAAAAAGAGCACACAAGGCGCTCTTTTTCAGGGGGCAATTAGTTCATGCCGTACTTTTTCAATTTTTTGCGCAACGTGCCGCGGTTGATGCCGAGCATGGTCGCTGCACGGGTTTGATTACCGCGCGTATAAGTCATGACCTCTTCCAATAGCGGCGCTTCGACTTCAGCGAGCACTAATTCGTACAACTCTTCTGGATCTTGGCCATCAAGTTGCTTAAGGAATGAGTTTAATGCTTGCTTCACTGAATCGCGCAGCGGTTTTGGCTGGGCGTTATTACCAATCGTCGTGAATGGTGAAACTTGGTCACGATTTGCGTTTTGATCAAACATAGGTGCGCTCTATCTCTTCTTAGTTTACTGAGTTAAAAAACGTCGCCAGTGCATCAAGTTGCTCTGCAGCATCCTCAATAGTCACAAAGTGGCGGCGAAATTCTGCCGCAGGTTGTTGCTCTTGCAAGTACCAACCCACATGTTTTCGGGCAATCCGGACACCGGTGAAGTCTCCGTAGTGTTCATGCAGCCGATGGACATGCCGCATCACCACATCTGTTACTTCATTCATGTTCGGTTTTGCCAACTGCTCGCCGGTTGCCAAATAATGCGCAATTTCGCGAAACAGCCAAGGATTCCCTTGAGCGCCGCGGCCAATCATTATGGCATCGGCGCCAGTATAGGCTAAGACTTCTTGGGCCTTAGCTGGAGTTCTGATGTCACCGTTAGCGACAACTGGAATGGACACCGCCTGCTTTATCGCACGAATCGTGTCGTATTCCGCTTCTCCTTTGTACATACAGGCACGCGTTCGCCCGTGAACCGCTAAGGATTGAATGCCAGCCTGCTCGGCAAGCTTAGCAATCGCTACGCCATTGCGGTTTTCGGGATCCCAGCCTGTACGTATTTTCAAGGTGACAGGTACATCAACTGCCGTCACGACTGCATGCAAGATGTCTTGCACTAAATCGGGATATTGCAGCAAGGCTGAGCCCGCCATCTTTTTATTCACCTTCTTTGCTGGGCAACCCATATTGATGTCAATGATTTGTGCGCCGTTAGCCACATTGTGCTGCGCCGCTTGCGCCATTAACTCAGGTTCACATCCAGCAATTTGTACAGCTTTGATACCGGGCTCGTCGGCATGGCCCATCCGCATTTGCGACTTCTGGGTTTGCCACACGCGCGGATTACTCGACAACATCTCAGAGACAGTCATGCCGGCACCAAGCTCATTGCAGAGCTGGCGAAAGGGCAGATCAGTGACACCCGCCATGGGCGCTAAGATCACTGGATTGTCGAGGAGATAAGGTCCGATCCGCATCGGTTAAAAACTGTTCAACTCAAGGGTCGGAAATTTTAGGGAATTTAGCGGAGAAAGAAAAGGCTGTATTTTGTACAAAAGCAGCCTTTTTTGCACTTTTTACTCTTGACAATTTGATGACAAGCTACTGTTTACGCGTCGCGTGGAGCATCACCCAGTCGTCCTGGATAGTTGCAGGGTCAAACGTGAACTCGGTGTTATAGGCGCTTTCGACGGCTTCAATTTGACGCTCGAGGATACCCGACATGACGAGATCGCCGTGCGGCCCAACATATCCTTTAATGACACCCCCCAATTCTTGTAATGGGCCCGCTAATACATTTGCTAAAACGATATCGGCCGCCATGGTCGGTTGTTCACTAGGTAAGTAGACTTCCAATCGCTCGGCAACACCATTGCGTTCGGCATTTTCGCGGCTGGCAATTAGCGCCTGCCGATCGATGTCGATACCGATGGCGCGCTCAGCACCCAATAGCAGTGCCGCAATCGCAAGAATCCCCGAGCCACAACCAAAGTCGACAACGGTTTTGCCGGTGAGGTCCTGGCTATCCAGCCATTGCAGACAGAGTGCGGTGGTTGGATGGGTACCCGTACCAAAAGCCATGCCTGGGTCGAGCAGGATATTCACTGCAGCAGGGTCCGGAATATCACGCCAGCTTGGACATACCCAAAGACGCTTACCAAACTGAATAGGATGGAAGTTATCCATCCACTCGCGTTCCCAGTCTTTGTCTTCCAACGGGTCGGTTTTATAATTTAAACCGTCTTTGAAATACTTAGACTTCTTGAGGTTGGCAAGTACCGGTTTGAGATCGGTTTCTGCTGGGAAAAGCCCCGTGACTAGAGTTTCCTGCCAATAGAGAACTTCGCCTAAGGGCGGCTCAAAGATGGGGTTGTCTTGTGCGTCGCGGTAGGTCACCGCCATTGCACCGTTGCCTTGCAACATGTCGCCAACTAGCGGCGCATGTTGCTCAGGCGCAGATACCGTAAGCTGAATCCATGGCATAGGTGTTAGTGACCACCCATGCCAAGTTTCTTCTCAAGATAGTGGATGTTGGTGCCACCATGTTGGAAGTTCTCGTCAGCCATAATGTCTTTTTGCAGCGGTACGTTGGTTTTAATACCTTCGATAATCAGCTCGCTGAGCGCGTTACGCATGCGCGCAATGGCAACATCACGGTTTTCACCGTAGGTAATCAGCTTACCAATCATTGAGTCGTAGTTTGGCGGTACTTTATAGTCCGCGTAAACATGCGAGTCCCAACGCACGCCTAAGCCACCCGGTGGATGGAAACGGCTGATAAGGCCCGGCGAAGGCACGAACGTATTCGGGTCTTCGGCGTTGATACGGCACTCAACTGCGTGCCCACGAATCACCACATCTTCTTGAGAGAACGACAGTGGACGACCGGCAGCAATGCGCAATTGTTCTTTGATAAGATCGATTCCTGTCACCATTTCAGTGACTGGGTGCTCCACCTGAATACGGGTATTCATTTCGATGAAATAGAACTCGCCGTTTTCATAAAGGAATTCGAAAGTACCGGCACCGCGGTAACCAATTTCCAAGCAGGCTTTGGCGCAGCGCTCACCGATATATTTACGCATTTCAGCAGTAATACCTGGCGCTGGTGCTTCTTCCACAACCTTCTGGTGACGACGCTGCATTGAGCAATCACGTTCGCCTAAGTAGACAGCGTTACCTTGTCCGTCAGCCAAAACTTGGATCTCAATATGACGCGGGTTTTCAAGAAACTTTTCCATGTAAACCATGGAGTTACCAAATGCTGCACCGGCTTCTGCTTGGGTGGTGCTAATGGCACGGATGAGTTCTTCTTCTTTACGCACCACGCGCATACCACGACCGCCACCGCCGCCTGCGGCTTTGACGATCACTGGATAGCCAATACGTTTCGCAATCTTTAAGTTTTTCTCTTCGTCGTCACCGAGTGGACCACCTGAGCCTGGCACACACGGAACACCGGCTTTTTTCATTGCTTCGATAGCCGATACTTTATCGCCCATTAAGCGGATGACGTCGGCAGTTGGGCCAACGAAAATAAAGCCTGAATTTTCCACTTGCTCAGCGAAGTCAGCGTTTTCGGCTAAGAAGCCGTAGCCTGGGTGAATTGCTGCAGCGTCAGTGATTTCCGCAGCGCTGATGATGCGAGGAATATTTAAGTAGCTCTCGTTGGCAGGCGCATTACCGATACAAATCGACTCATCTGCCAACAAAACGTGTTTGAGGTTACGGTCAACCGTAGAGTGCACCGCAACCGTCTTGATACCGAGTTCTTTGCATGCGCGTAGCACGCGCAACGCAATTTCGCCTCGGTTTGCAATGACAACCTTATCTAACATGATGATGTCCTGAATTGTGGTGTTTACTCGATCACGAATAACGGCTGGTCGAATTCGACAGGCTCACCGTTTTCAACAAGGATCTGTTTGACCACGCCACCTTTGTCGGCTTCGATTTGGTTCATCATCTTCATCGCTTCGACAATACATAGCGTCTCGCCAGCTTTGACTTGCTGACCAACGGTAACAAAATCGCTCGCGCCAGGTGCTGGTGCCGCGTAGAAGGTACCTACCATAGGTGAGCGTACAACATGGCCAGTGATTTCAGGCTCTGCTGCTTCCGTTGGTACAGCGGCTGCTGGTGCAGGCGCAGGCGCTGCAGGAGCATGCATTGGCGCTGGTTGATAGTGCATCGGTGCCGCCATTTGCTGGCTACCACCCCGATGAATGCGAACCGACTCTTCACCTTCGGTGATTTCAAGTTCAGCGATGCCTGATTCTTCGACCAGTTCGATCAATTTTTTAATTTTACGAATATCCATGATCTGATATGACCCCGTAGATAATAGTTAGGTGTTATCGCGTTGCTGTAAATTTGAGACTGCGGCCTGCAGGGCAAGTTCATACCCTTTGGCACCACAACCACAAATCACCCCAACGGCTAATTCGGCTAAATAGGAATGGCGGCGAAAAGCTTCGCGCGCGTGAATATTGGACAAATGCACTTCAATAAAAGGAATCGCAACCGCAGCAAACGCATCCCGCAGCGCAATACTGGTGTGGGTATAGGCGGCAGGGTTAATGATGATGAAGTCGACTTTACTTGAAGCCGCCTCTTGCACCCAGTCGATGAGTTCATACTCAGCATTTGACTGACGACAGTCGAGCGTCACGCCAAGACCTTCCGCCTTGTGACGGAGCTCGCTTTCAATATGGGCGAGTGTCGCTGAACCGTACATCTCAGGTTCGCGTTGCCCCAACATGTTGAGGTTGGGACCATTCAACAACAAGATTCTGTAGTTATGATGATTATTTTCGGTCATTTTGCTGCTATTTGTTGCGAAGTTATGAGTAAGTTGCAATATGTATGAAATTCTATCAATCGCATCGCAAATTACACTGGTAACTTGGCATTATAGTTAAAAATGACCGAAACGCAGCAAAATACTGGTCTTATCACCGAAGATCACTGCAAATTTTGTGTTGCCTCAAGTTCCTCTAGGTGCTGTACAAACCCTTCAGCATCAAGAAAACCCGCAACTCGGGCATTTGCTACCAGCTCACCATCATAGAAAAACAAGATCGTTGGTAAACCGACCACTTGATAGTGTTGCAAAATGGCATTGTTTGTCGCGTTGTTTTGCGTGACATCAGCTTGTAATACCACCGCGTCAGCTAGTGCTTGCTGAACGGCTGGGTCGGTGAAGGTGTAACGTTCAAACTCTTTGCACGCAACGCACCAGTCAGCGTAAAGATCGAGCATGACTAGCTGGTTAGACTCTGCTTGCGCAAGCTCTGCTTCGATTTCGGCAACCGAATTGACCTGCTGGAATGGCAGTTCCGCATGACTGCCTTGCGGCCACCAAAGGAAGAGGAGCCAAGTGGCGAGCGCCAACCATGCGCCACTCAGGACGATCGCCATACCGCTATCAATATCGCGTAATGAGGTGACAATCAGATACAGCGCACTTAGAGAAATAAAGACAACCCAGAGCCAGTCTGCGATCGCCACGGGCAGCAGACGCTCAACAAAGAGCACCGCCACAGCCAGCAATACCACTCCGAAGATGCGCTTCACTACATTCATCCAAGCGCCAGCTTTTGGCAGTAACTTGCCGCCGGTCGTGCCGAATAAAATAAGCGGTAACCCCATCCCCAAACTCAGCGCATAAAGCACACTGGCGCCGACCGCTACATCGCCTGATTGGGCAATGAATAGTAATACACCCGAGAGCGGGGCAGTCGTGCACGGCGAAGCGATAAGCCCTGACAAAACCCCCATGACAAAGACACTGCGATGTGCGCCGCCGCGTTGTTGTTGACTGACTTCATTTAAATAATTCTGCCATTTGCTGGGCAATTGCAGGTTATAAAAGCCCAACATGCTAAGAGCCAGTAAAACAAATAAAGCGGCAAGTACAATAAGCACGACCGGATGTTGCAGCATGGCCTGATATCGCAAGCCAGCAAGTGCAACCACAATGCCGAGCGCGGAGTAGGTAATCGCCATTCCCTGCACGTAGGCAAAGGATAAAGTGAATGCACGGGCTGTTTTGAGTGCCTTGTTAGGCCCCATAATCACCGTCGAAAGGATCGGGTACATTGGCAACACGCACGGCGTAAAAGCTAAGCCAATACCGGCAACAAAGAAGATCAGCAGCACCCAAACCAGCGGTTGCTCGGTTAAGTCACTAAAAAGACTGTTGGCGGTAAATTGCTGGCTATTGGCTGCCACCTGTTCAAAGTCGACCGCTACGCTAGGTTGTGGATTAACGCTACTTACGCCAGTTGCAGTGGAGTCTGTTACCGCACTTAGCGGTACTTGCTTTGTACTCGGTGGATAACACAAGCCAGCATCGGCGCAGCCTTGATAGCCTAGAGTAAAGTTACTCTCGGCGATATTAGCTAAGGTGAGGTTTAGCGTTACTTCATCGCGATAGATAATCGACTCGCCAAAAAACTCATCGTAATGTGCTTCACCTGGCGGAAGCTGTGGTTGCTCGGCAAGCGGAATTGCGGGGTCGAACTGAAAGCGGTGTTGGTAGAGGTAATAACCATCGGCGATCGAAAATGTCAGCTCGAGTTGTTTGCCCGTTTGTCGAAAATCGAATTGAAAAGCTTGCTCAACAGGTAAAAATTGATTTTGTGCGAAAGGGTCGTCAGTACTGACGTCAAAGTCTTGCGCTACTGAGGCGTTTGGAAAAACAACTAAAAAAAGCGTCAAAAAAGCCGCTACAAGCCATTGGCGGTACTGCATTAAGACGTTACCTCTGTTAACCACTGCAAATAAGCTTCGCTACCAGCCTCTATCGGCATAGCAATGAGTTCAGCCACATCATAAGGGTGCGCTGCCTTCACCATTTCAAACAACGCTTCGAGTTGTGGCGTAGTCGTTTTAATATTCAGGATCACTTCCTCGTCGCTGTGCAAGTGATCGTCCCACCAATACATCGACGTAGAAGGTGCGCCAATGTTAACACATGCAGCGAGGCGCGCACGCAGAACCTTTTCGGCAATGGCCTTTGCGGTATTTTTATCGGGACAGCTGCAAAACACTAAATGATAGCTAGCGCTCATGGTGAGTCCTTAAATTTTTTTTTCGAAAAGCCTTGAGTTCAGGATTTTGCACCCCATAACTGTGGCACAACATTTTTTAACAGCCCTCGTGCGGAATCACAAGGGTAAGTTATCAACCACAACTAGGTTTAGGAGTTATCAAAGATGAAACTTCGTCCTTTACATGATCGTGTGATCATTAAGCGTTCTGAAGCAGAAACCAAATCTGCGGGCGGCATCGTGCTAACTGGATCGGCAGCAGAAAAGTCGACCCGTGGCGAAGTCGTTGCAGTCGGTAACGGCCGTATCTTAGACAACGGTGAAGTCAAAGCACTCGACGTCAAAGTTGGCGACAAGGTCTTGTTCAGCGAAGGCTACGGCGTTAAGACCGAGAAAATCGATGGTGAAGAATACTTGATCATGAGCGAGTCAGACATTCTCGCGATCGTTGAAGGTTAATTTCAGCTAGAAACAGATTCGAAAGAGGAATACGAACATGGCAGCTAAAGAAGTAAAGTTTGGTAACAATGCTCGTCAGCGCATGCTCAAAGGCGTGAACGTACTGGCTGATGCAGTAAAAGTAACCTTGGGTCCGAAAGGCCGTAACGTTGTTTTGGAAAAATCATTTGGCGCACCTGTGATCACCAAAGATGGTGTTTCAGTAGCGAAAGAAATCGAACTTGAAGATAAGTTCGAGAACATGGGCGCACAAATGGTGAAAGAAGTTGCGTCAAAAGCCAATGACGAAGCTGGTGACGGCACCACGACTGCGACCGTATTAGCGCAATCAATCGTTAACGAAGGCTTGAAAGCTGTTGCCGCTGGTATGAACCCAATGGACCTGAAGCGCGGTATCGACAAAGCTGTTATCGCTGCTGTTGAAGAGCTGAAGAAAATTTCTCAGCCGTGCGATAACAACAAAGCTATCGCCCAAGTAGGTACAATTTCTGCGAACTCTGATAGCACCATTGGTGAAATCATCGCCAAGGCAATGGAAAAAGTAGGGAACGAAGGCGTTATCACTGTGGAAGAAGGCCAAGCCTTGCACGACGAACTCGACGTTGTTGAAGGTATGCAGTTCGACCGTGGTTACCTGTCTCCTTACTTCATCAACAACCAAGAGAACGGTACTGTTGAACTCGACAGCCCATACATCTTGTTGGTTGATAAGAAAATCTCAAACATTCGCGAACTGTTGCCAACTCTTGAAGGCGTAGCGAAGTCTGGTAAGCCATTGTTGATCATCGCAGAAGACGTTGAAGGCGAAGCCCTCGCAACATTGGTTGTGAACAACATGCGCGGCATCGTGAAAGTGGCTGCGGTCAAAGCTCCTGGCTTTGGTGACCGTCGCAAAGCGATGTTGCAAGATATCGCAGTATTGACCGGCGGTACCGTGATTTCTGAAGAAATCGGTATGGAGCTAGAAAAAGCTCAGCTGGAAGATTTAGGTACTGCGAAACGCGTTGTGATCAACAAAGACAACACTACTGTTGTGGATGGTAACGGTGACCAAGCCGCCATCGAAGGCCGCGTAACGCAAATTCGCCAGCAAATCGAAGAAACTTCTTCTGATTACGACAAAGAAAAACTGCAAGAACGTTTGGCTAAATTAGCCGGCGGTGTTGCGGTCATCAAAGTTGGCGCAGCAACCGAAGTTGAAATGAAAGAGAAGAAAGCGCGCGTTGAAGATGCGTTGCACGCAACTCGTGCTGCCGTTGAAGAAGGCGTGGTACCTGGTGGCGGCGTTGCCTTGGTTCGCGCAGCGAGCAAACTTGGCGAACTACGTGGCGACAACGAAGAACAAAACGTCGGTATCAAACTTGCGTTGCGTGCAATGGAAGCTCCATTGCGTCAAATCGCAACCAACGCTGGCGCTGAAGGCTCAGTAGTCGCTAACAACGTGAAAAACGGCGAAGGCAACTACGGCTACAACGCTGGTAACGATACCTACGGTGACATGCTTGAAATGGGTATCTTGGATCCAACCAAAGTTACGCGTTCAGCATTGCAATTCGCCGCGTCAGTTGCAGCACTCATGATTACCACTGAAGCTATGGTTGCTGAACTTCCAAAGGAAGAAGCACCAGCCCCTGACATGGGCGGCATGGGTGGTATGGGCGGCATGATGTAAGCCCCCACGACTGAATGTCGAAGTACGAACGGCCACTTTCGCAAGTGGCCGTTTTTCTATGTCACATTCTTTGGCGTGAGACCGTCCTATAGACAAAGCTACCAAAGGAGGTGGACTATGAAAAACATCACTATTTTAACCGCAGCAATCGCCGCAACACTTTTTTCCGCAAACGCATTGGCTGCAGAAGTTAAAGTCGAATGGAAAGATGTCGAAAGTTACCGTGATATCGAAGCTGTGAATGCTGTTCAAAGCAGTTTCGAGAAACAAATCATGGATGGTTTAACTGCACATTGGAAAGAGCTCGGTGCGAAGCTGCCAGAAGATCATAAATTGACAGTGACCATGACCGACTTAGATATCGCCGGCCGTGTCGAGCCAACCTATGGAGCATCGGCTGCGAGCCACATGCGAGTGCTGGATGAAATTTCGTATCCGGCGATGAGTTTCGCTTTCACATACACTGATGCAAGCGGCAGGGTGCTCGCTGAAGATGCGGACGTGCGCCTGAAAGATCTCGGCTCACGTTCAGGTACTATGCGCACTGCATTGCGCAGCGGTCGAGACACACTCTTTTATGAAAAGCGCCTGATGGACCGTTGGTTTGATGAACAATTTAAGGCGTCATCGAACTAACAGCCTATTTCAGCGTAAGCTCGAGCGGAGTTTTGCTGGGTTCACCAGCTACCTCGCGCACCAGCCGCGGCACTAAGAAGCCCGGCAATAGAGCTCGAAGCTGCTCACCAATAGTTAATGCCTCGGCGTCAGTCACAGCAAAGTGGCTGGCGCCTTTTACTTTGTCGAGCTGATGTAGATAGTAAGGCAAGACCTTTGCGGCAAATAGTTCTTCACTTAACGCGGCCAATACTTGGGCGTTATCGTTGACTCCACGCAGTAATACGCTTTGGTTGAACAGCGTCACCCCCGCTTGCGCCCATGCAACCAGTGCTTGCTGTAATTCTGCTGCGATTTCACGCGGATGGTTTGCGTGCAACACCAAAATCGCTTGTAAGCGGCTGTCGCCGAGACGCTTCGCAAGCGCTGGGGTTAAGCGTTCGGGCAGTACGACCGGAAGCCGCGAGTGGATCCGTATACGTTTTAGTTGCGGCAACGATTCGAGTTCAGTTAATAGCTGACTTAACTGGGTATCAGTCGCCAGTAACGGATCACCACCACTCAGGATCACTTCATTAATATTCGTGTCTGCTTGAATATAAGCCAGTAGTTCGCTGCGCTGCTGTCGCCCAAAGTGGTGTTCGGAATAAGGGAAATGTCGGCGAAAGCAGTAGCGACAGTTAATAGCGCAGCCACCGCGCAAGATAACGAGCACCCGCGAGTGATACTTATGCAGTAGGCCGGGAGTCGTATTGTCTTGTTCAACAAGAGGGTCAGTAACAAAGTCTTCCTGCTCAAGGTACTCCTCGTTGGAGGGCATCACTTGGCGTAGCAGCGGGTCAGCAATATTTCCTTTTTCCATGAGACCGACAAAGTGACGTGTAACCATCAGTGGGAAAAGCTCACGCGCACGGCTGTGCGCATTCACCCAACTTTCGGGTAGGCCAAGGCGCTCGCCAAGTTCAATAGGGCTGCGAATCGCTTGGGCCAGTTCTTGTTGCCACGCTGGGCGGACGGAAATCACTTCTGCTTTCGACACACTTGCTCGCTAACGGTTGCTGAGGGTTCACTTAGAACGCATTAGTTTACCTGAAAATCATTTTTACCTGAAAATTTCCCGTATTTCGTTTATTATTGCCGCCGAAATCGCTAAACCTGTTTGATGATGAGGACTCTATGGCGAACTACAGTACAAATGAATTCAAGGCTGGTTTGAAAATTATGCAAGATGGCGAGCCTTGCGCCATTGTTGAGAATGAGATGGTTAAACCGGGTAAAGGTCAGGCTTTTAACCGCGTTAAAATCCGTAAACTGATCAGTGGCAAAGTGGTTGAGAAGACCTTTAAGTCCGGTGACAGTGTTGAAGGGGCTGACGTGATCGATGTCGATTTAGCTTACTTGTACAACGACGGTGAATTTTGGCACTTCATGAACAACGATACTTTTGAGCAAATTGCAGCAGATGAAAAAGCTGTTGGTGACGCGACGAAATGGTTAGTTGAGCAGGACGTGTGTACTTTGACTCTTTGGAATGGCAACCCGATTGCGGTAACACCGCCTAACTTCGTTGAATTGGAGATCACAGAAACCGATCCTGGCCTGAAAGGTGATACAGCTGGCACCGGTGGTAAACCGGCTACGCTGATCACTGGTGCAGTGGTGCGCGTGCCGTTGTTCGTACAGATCGGCGAGGTTATCAAAGTTGATACGCGTACCGGCGAATACGTTTCACGGGTACAGAAGTAAGCAAATCTAGACAATGCAGCACTTTTTGAATTGGCAGCCATCGGCCCGCCTCGATACGCTCAAGACGCGTGCTGCTTTGTTAGCTGAAATTCGTGCGTTTTTTGCTGCACGAAATGTCTTAGAGGTCGACACCCCATTGCTTGGGCAATGCGGTGTCACCGATCCCCACCTCGACAATCTAACAACAGAATTATTCGGCACCACTTACTATCTACAAACCTCACCTGAGTATGCCATGAAGCGTCTGTTGGCAGCAGGCAGTGGCTGTATTTACCAGCTGGGCAAGGTATTCCGAGCTGACGAGCAAAGTGCGCGGCACAACCCTGAGTTCACCATGCTTGAATGGTACCGTGTTGGGTTTGCGATGCAGGACTTGATTGCTGAGGTTGGCGCGCTTTTACAGAAAACAGTGCAAGCTCCGCCGCTACAGCAGGTAACCTACCAGCAACTATTCGGAAAACTGTTAGGTGTTGATCCCCTTGCAAGTGATGCATTCGAGTCGCTTCAGTCAGCTCTTGCGGAGCACAGTGAATTGCGTGATTGGGCGTTAGCCGAAAGTGAGCTAGATATTCTGCTCGATGGCGCGATGGCATTTGTCATCGAGCCGCAACTCGATCCAAAGACACCTTGGGCGATAACCCACTATCCAGCATCGCAAGCCGCACTAGCCCAACTTGATAGCAATGATGAACGCGTGGCTCTGAGATTTGAGGTTTTCTACGGGGGACTCGAACTAGCTAACGGTTATCAAGAGCTCACCGATGCGCAACAACAAGCGCAACGTTTTCATGCTGATAACGAGCGCAGAAGTGCGCTCGGCAAGCCGCCTCGTACGGGCGATCAACGTTTACTTGAGGCGCTCGAGTACGGCATGCCAAATTGTTCGGGAATCGCATTAGGTTTCGATCGCCTCTTAATGATTGCCCTGCAGAAGCAACATATCTCCGAAGTCCTTCCTTTTGCTATTGATCGAGCGTAGCACTTGCTGATCGCAATCGTGATGTTATAATATAACAACTTCGAGATTGTAGTTTTCAAGATAGGCAGTTGGGCATATGACACAGCGTTCTCTGGACAAGACAGGAATTTGGGTAACCACTTTGTGTGCGTTGCACTGCTTGTTGTTGCCTGTGATCTTGCCTATGTTGTCGCTGATTGGCTTGTCATTTATCGGTGAAGAGCTTTTAGAACGTACTATTTTGAGTATCAGTCTTATCGTTGGCTTTGTTGCCTTGATGATTGGCATGCGTAAACATTTACGCTTCTATCCATTATTGCTGTTGTTTGCTGGTGGCGTGATTTACTGGCACAAAGATAGTCTTGGTGAGATGGGCGAGCCAGCCATTATTCTATTGGGTGCCAGCTTGATTGTTGCGGCTCACTGGGTGAACTTGCGGCTCACCCGTGCTGCTGATGTGCTGGTAGCGAAAGCGACCTCTTAATCCGTCCGTCGTTCTAAGACCACACCCGCTTCCATATGATGGGTGTAAGGGAATTGATCAAAGAGTGCCCGCTTCACAACCCGATGCGTGGTCTTCAGTTTTTCAAGGTTCTGCACCAAGGTTTCTGGGTTGCACGAAATATAAATAATTCGTGGATACTGCCGCACTAATTCCAAAGTGTCATCATCAAGACCTGCACGTGGCGGATCGACTAAGACCGTCTGACAGTTGAACCGCTCCAATTGTGCTTCCGCCGCACGACGTGATTCCTTTTCCCCTTGCATCACTGCGCTGAAATCTTCAGCCGACATGCGCACGACGGTCACATTATCAATACCGTTTAGTTCACTGTTGAAACGTGCTGAAGCGACACTGGTTTTGCTGATTTCTGTCGCCAATACACGGTTAAAGTTACGAGCAAGTGGCAAGCTGAAGTTGCCGTTACCGCAATAGAGTTCGAGCAAATCATGATCGGTTTCAGCCGTCGCCGCTAATGCCCATTCCACCATGTGAATATTCACCGCTGCGTTTGGCTGCGTAAAACTATTTTCGATTTGCTGAAACTGATAATCGCGTCCAGCAATTGAGAGTTGTTCAACCACCCAATCTTGCTCGAGCACAAGTTTTTGTTTTCGCGCGCGGCCGATGAGTTGAATCTCAGCAAATTGGCTAAGCGTTTCGCGTAATTGCTCAGCCGCTTGTTGCCAGGCTTCGTCAAGCTGCCGATGGTAGATTAAGCTGATCAGCGCTTGACCACTCGTGGTAGTCAGGAACTCAACTTGAAATAGCTTTTGCCGCAGAGTGGGGCGAGACCGAATGGAGTCCAGTAGGGCTGGCATCAATTGGTTGATCAATTGACTGCCAGCTGGGAAATCATCCATACGCAGTTTTTCACGTGTCTCGGGATCAAACATGATGTAGTAGAGGTCATCGCCCTCATGCCAGACACGAAATTCGGCACGCATCCGATAAAACTTGGCTGGTGAGGCATACACACTGAGCGGCTCTTGGCAAAACGGCTCAAGCATTGCGCCTAAACGGGCGGCTTTTTCATCGAGCTGTTGTTGGTAGAGTTCAGGTTGTACTGCTAAATGTGTCATGAAGACCTCGAGATTCTTAAATGAGCTGCGAATTGTAATTACTCGCCGGTAAATGTCCAGCGCGTTGCTTATTCGTCATCTTTACAAAATCCTTGCATATGAACATTGATTAACCACCTAAAGTGTTTCATATTGTTTCTTCGCTCGATGAAAAAACAATAAAGAGCGATGAACAACAAAGTAGTTAAACAACAATAATAAGGTGACACACATGTCTAAGCACTTTGCCAAGCGTGGCGGCTTTGCCGTTGCAGCTTTAGCGCTCGCCGTAAGCAGTGCGGTAGTTCATGCCGGTAACGATAAGGAACGCGTTATCATCCAGTTTAAACCAGGTAGCCAAGCACACGTGGAAAAAGCTGTGCAGCGCGCCGGTGGTAATAAACATGTAGAGTTAAGCAAGCTCGACGCGATGGCCGTTTCAGTGCCAAGCGCAGCGCTTAATGGTCTACGTAATAACCCGAATATTGTGTTGGTGGAAGAAGATAGCAAGCGTTATCTCCTGAGTTCACAGTACGAACCGGGCACGCCTTATGGTATTACGCAAGTGCAAGCCGACCTCGTCAGCGATGCTGGCGCCGGTGCAGTAAAAGTTTGTATTATTGATTCTGGTTATGATTTAGGTCACCCAGATTTGCCGACGAACGGCGTCACCGGACGCTTTAATAGCGGCTCTGGTAATTGGTATACCGACGAGAACGGCCACGGAACTCACGTAGCGGGAACCATCGCAGCATTAGCAAATGGTGATGGTGTGGTCGGCGTATTGCCGAACGGCAATGTGAACCTACATATCGTTAAAGTATTCAGCGCAAGTGGCTGGTCGTACTCTTCTTCATTAATCGCAGCTGCTGATGAATGTGCAGCTGAAGGCGCACAAGTGATCAACATGAGCTTGGGCGGTAGCCGTGCAAACCGCACAGAAGAACGTGGCTTCGCACAACTGAATAGTGCAGGTGTTTTGAGCATCGCTGCTGCAGGTAACGACGGTAATACGCGCCACTCTTACCCAGCTTCTTATGACTCTGTTGTTTCTGTTGCTGCTGTAGATAGCACCGAGACCATTGCCGCGTTTTCTCAGCAAACAGATCAAGTAGAGCTCGCGGGTCCAGGTGTTGCAGTTCTTTCGTCTGTGCCGCGCGGTACAGGTGAAAAGGTAGCGGTCACTGTTGGTAGCAACGGATACGATGCTAACGGTATGGATGGCTCGGCTCGCGCTGAGGCCACCGGGGGACTTGTCGATTGTGGTATTGGCGACTCGGCATGTGCTGGCGCAAGTGGTGCAGTATGCTTAATCGAGCGCGGTGCTATTTCATTTGCTGAAAAAGTACAGGCGTGCGAAGCCGGCGGGGGTGCTGCTGCGATTGTATATAACAATGAGCCAGGTCCTTTATTGGGCACTTTAGGAGAATATTCCGCATCAATCCCTGCAGTAGGTGTTTCCGATACTGATGGAGCAGCATTGATGTCGCAACTAGGTAGCTCAGCTACAGTAAGCGTGATCGATAGTGACTGGGCATTCTTCGATGGTACCTCAATGGCGACACCTCATGTTGCCGGTGTGGCTGCGTTAGTATGGTCGCAACATACCAGTTGTACGAATGACCAGATCCGAGCGGCATTGCAAGCAACAGCTAAAGACTTAGGTGCAGCTGGTCGCGATAATGCGTATGGCCACGGTTTAGTGCAAACCAAAGCGGCAGTTGATTACATAACTGCAAATGGTTGTGCTGGCGCCGGTGGTGATACTGGTGGCGATACAGGTGGTGACACCGGTGGTAATGGCGGTGGTAAAGGTGGCGGCAAAGGCGGCCCGAAGAAATAATCACCGAAATATAGGTTGTTTTGTTAAAAAGCTCGCCTCGCGCGAGCTTTTTTTATGCGCTTTGTGCAGTATTTCAGCAGTCAGCAAAAAAACACGCAAAAACTGCAAAAAGGCGCTTGACCTTCTAAGTTAAATCTCTAAAATGCGCTCCACGCTTGAGGCAGGCAACGAAGCCGCCAAAAGCATAAGTTTTCAGTCAGAAAAAATTATGCCGAAAGGCTTGACAGAAAACTAAGGCCATGTAGAATACGCGGCCTCGCTCAACGAAGCGAAACGTTCTTTAACAATATATCAAGCCAAGCAAACTGTGTGGGCACTTACCGGATTCAGGCAGAGAAGCATCTTCGGATGCAACAAGTATCTCCTTTCGTTTAACGAATGGGATACACCTGACTGATTGAACGAAGTGCTTAACAAAATAAAGCTTAAGTCATGAAATTCAATGAGTCGATTAAACTTTTAAACTGAAGAGTTTGATCATGGCTCAGATTGAACGCTGGCGGCAGGCCTAACACATGCAAGTCGAGCGGTAACAGAGAGAAGCTTGCTTCTTTGCTGACGAGCGGCGGACGG